>JBNKWP010000154.1:0-500 GCA_050299835.1 Silicimonas sp. | reverse complement strand
GCCGCGTAGACGCAGGTCCAGCCCGCCTTGCCCGCGCAGGTGGCCTTGGCCCCCTGGCACGGCCCCACCTGCTTGCAGAGGCTCTGGGTCAGGGTCACCCCGTCGTCCACCTTGCCGTTGCAGTCGTTGTCCAGCCCGTCGCAGATCTCGATGGACGAGGGCCCGACGGCGGGGTTCTGGTCGTTGCAGTCGCTGCAGTCTCCGTCCCCGTCCCCGTCGTCGTCGCGCTCGTCGACGGTGGAGGGATCGCAGTCGTCGTCGACCCCGTTGCAGGCCAGCTCCACGCCATCCGGGTGGGCGTCGGCGTCGCCGTCGTCGCAGTCCTCGCCGCCGCACTCCGGGTTGAGGGCGCCGTCGCCGTCGATGTCCGCGTCGGGATCGCCGACCCCATCGCAGTCGTTGTCCACGCCGTCGCAGACCTCGCGGGCGCCGGGGTAGGCACTCCCCTCCAGCTCGTTGCAGTCGCCGCAGCGATCGACCCAGCCGTCGCCGTCGGCATC
>JBNKWP010000153.1:0-500 GCA_050299835.1 Silicimonas sp. | reverse complement strand
GCTCGGTCGCCCGAGGCTTGCTCGGGGCTCATGTAGTGCGGCGTACCCAGGGACAGTCCCGTCTCCGTGAAGCGGTCGCCGCCCGCGTCCTGAACCGCCAGCGCGATCCCGAAATCCGCTACCAGCGGCCGCCCGCCGTGCAGCAGGATGTTCTCCGGCTTGATGTCCCGGTGGATCACGCCGTGCTCGTGCGCGGCCCGGAGCGCCCCCGCCACCTTCGTTACGATCGCGACCGCCTCGTCGAGCGGGAGCTGGTGCTCGCGATCGATGCGCTCCCGCAGCGACTCGCCGTCCACCCACGGCATTACGTAGAAGAGAAAGCCGTCCGCCTCGCCCGAGTCGAAGAGCGGCAGGATGTGGGGGTGGTGGAGGTTGGCGGTGGTCTCGATCTCCGCCAGGAAGCGCGTGGCGCCCACCATGGCCGCCAGCTCCGGCTTCAGGACCTTGATGGCGACCTGGCGGTTGTGCTTCAGGTCCTGGGCCAGGTAGACCGTCGCCAT
>JBNKWP010000152.1:0-507 GCA_050299835.1 Silicimonas sp. | reverse complement strand
ACTGTGGGGTCGGGGGCATGTGGGTGTGAACCAGCCGCGAAGCGTCCTCGATCTCGACCAATGAAAACACAGTGCCCTCTTCGCCTGTTCAAAAATATCCCGGGGGTCCGGGGGCAGAGCCCCCGGCGGATCGGGCGCCGTCAGGCGTCCGAAAGATCGCTCCACTTCAGTTGCGTGTTCCGAGTCACCGCCCGCGTCAACCGCTTGCCCACCACTTTGTCGAAATCATAGCCTGCGATTTCGCCCGAACCGGGGCGGCGCCCCCAGATGTCTGCCTCGGTGATGACCAGACCCTCTGCCAGATCCCGGTCGGCCACGATCGAGGTCCGGGCAAAGCGATAGACCGCCTCTTCGGGTCCGGTGCGCTGTTTCTCGTTGTGGAGCGCGGTCCAGATTTCACGCGAGCGGTCGATGAGGTGACGTAGCTCGGAGGGATCCATCGAGCAGGAGATGTCGGGGCCTTCGCGATAGCGCGTGTCCGTGAAATGGCGTTCGAGGATCGACGCC
>JBNKWP010000151.1:0-508 GCA_050299835.1 Silicimonas sp. | reverse complement strand
AGATACGGTCGATGGTGGAAGAGGGTGCACCCATACGTATTATTGCGCCCGGCCGCGTCTACCGCTGTGATTCCGATCAGACGCATACCCCGATGTTCCACCAGGTCGAGGGCCTCGTCGTCGACCGCGGCATCAGTTTCGCAAACCTGAAAGCAATCTTGCACCAGTTCGTCGAGGCCTATTTCGAGCGCAAGGCCGAGTTACGCTTCCGCCCGTCCTATTTTCCGTTTACGGAACCGTCCGCCGAAGTGGACGTGCTGTGGGAAGAGGGCAAGTGGCTCGAGATCCTCGGCTGCGGCATGGTGCATCCGAACGTCCTCGAAGCGGCCGGCGTCGACTCCGAAGAATTCACGGGTTATGCCTTCGGCATGGGCATCGAACGTCTCGCCATGCTGCGCTATGGCGTCACCGACCTGCGCACGTTTTTTGAAAACGACCTGCGCTTCCTCCGGCAATTCAGGTAGACGCGATGAAGATCGTAGAGTCGTGGCTGCGCGAATGGGTTGAT
>JBNKWP010000150.1:0-508 GCA_050299835.1 Silicimonas sp. | reverse complement strand
GGCCCAATCCTGCGCTCGACCGGGGTGGCCTGGGACCTTCGCCGCGACATGCCGTACCTCCACTACGACGAGATGGAGTTCGACGTGATCGTCGGGTCGTACGGTGACGCGTTCGACCGCTACGCGATCCGGCTCAACGAGATCCGTGAGTCGATGAAGATCGTCCGCCAGATCCTCGACCGGATGCCGCAGGGCGACTACCGGATCCAGGACAAGAAGGTCACGCCGCCACCGCGGGCCCGCATCGACGAGTCGATGGAGGCGCTGATCCACCACTTCAAGATCTTCACCGAGGGCTTCAAGGTGCCCGAGGGCGAGGTGTACGTCGGCATCGAAGGCGGGCTGGGCGATTCCCTGCGCTTCCTGTTCCGCCCCGACTTCCACCGGCTGACGGCGGCGGGCATGCTGGAGGCGCTCGGGCACGCGTTCTTCACGCTCTCGCTCGGCATGGGCGCGATGATCACGTACGGCTCGTATCTCGAGAGCGATCGCAACGTCGTCCGGGACG
>JBNKWP010000149.1:0-508 GCA_050299835.1 Silicimonas sp. | reverse complement strand
GGTCGGCAGGATGGCGCCGCCACCCGACAGGACGCGGACACGACACTGGCCGCAGGTGCCGCCGCCGCCACAGGCCGATGCGATCAGGATGCCTTCTTCCGCGAGGCCCTGCATCAGCTTGCCGCCCACGGGAATGGCGAGTTCACGCTCGTCGTTGACGAGCACCTTCACGTTACCGCTGGCAACAAGCCTCGACCGTGCCGCGAGAATGATGAACACGAGCACGAGGATGATCGCTGTAAACAGCGACATGCCAAGGATGACCTGGGTTACGATCGTGGCGTTCAAAGCTGAATCCCCGACAGGCCCATGAAGCCGAGCGACATCAGGCCGGCGATGATGAACGTGATGCCGAGGCCCTGCAGGCCGTCAGGCACGTCACTGTAGCGGAGCTTCTCGCGGATGCCGGCCAGTGCGACCAGCGCGACCGCCCAGCCGAAGCCGCTGCCAATGCCGAAGGTCAAGCTCTCGCCGAAGTTGTACTGCCGTTCGACCATGAACAGGGTGC
>JBNKWP010000148.1:0-509 GCA_050299835.1 Silicimonas sp. | reverse complement strand
TGCCACTTTAAACCACTCTCATTATCCGCACTCCTATCCAGGTGCATACGCCTAAAGCACTTTTTCTTCTCCTTAATAGCTTTTTGCACCTTCTCATTCCACCACCATGTCTCTTTAGTTTCATGTTTTCTCCTTTGGTCACTCCGAACTCTTCTGATGCCACTTTTCTAATGCAAGTGGCCATCCCCATCCACATGCTATTTGCGTCACCTCCTTCATGTCAATGGCCCTCCTTAAGAACTCTGTCCTTAAACGTCTTCGCGACATCTTCTTTAAGTTTTCACCACTTCATCCTTGGCGCTTGGACGCGCTTACTTCGTTGAAGGTGAACCCGAAAGTGAAAATCCACTACCACAAGCTTATGTTGAGGTACGACACACTCTCCAGGTATCACCTTACAATCTATCCTCTCTTCTCGTGAGGATGAAATCGATTTGGTTACAATGTTGTCCGCTGCTAAAAGTTACTAGATGGGAGAATCTCTTTCTAAAGAGGGTATTCGCTACAAT
>JBNKWP010000147.1:0-509 GCA_050299835.1 Silicimonas sp. | reverse complement strand
AATCAGCCGCTTAGGCTTGGCGACAGGTTGCGGGGCAGGCTTTGGCATCTGAGCCTCTAGAGCAATCCGTTTGTCTCGCTCAATACGATAAGGAGCGCACGCTAGGTTCCAAAAATAGAGTGAAATCGCGACCACCCCTGTCGCTTGCAAGCCATATACCCACCAAACTTGAAACTCCTCATGCATGGCTTCCCATCCGGACTGCCATAAGTGAAGGCCGAAACCCACAACCGGAATGGCCAGAATAGGAATTGCTGCACCGTATCCTCCCAACATTGAAAGCGTATGGGCGAAAGCGTGACGGAAGTATTTTGCCATGAATAGAAACTGCCGCACTCGCGGCCCCTTGTGGAGTCATTTTGCATCTCCACAGGATTTGCCACTTGGTGCGCTTGATACATAAGGCCGAAAATATCCCGGGGTGAATTGGCCGCAGGCCAAGAGAGGCAGCGCCCCTACCTGACGCCCACCTCGGAGAGGGCGAGCACCAGTTTCGGCGGCAGGTCCTC
>JBNKWP010000146.1:0-510 GCA_050299835.1 Silicimonas sp. | reverse complement strand
AACGCCCGTCACCCCCGTATCCGGAATGTCGACGTCGACATCCAGCGTGAAGGCGTCTTTCCGGATGCGGTGCCGGAGTTCGATCATGTCCCGCTCCAGCGCCTGTTGACGATGAACATCCCCAGCAGAACGGCGAACGCAAAGCCGAGCAGGAGCAGCGACAGGGTATTGGCAGCCGGGTAATTCAGGGTCTCGACGTGATCGTAAATGGCGATCGACACGACCCGGGTCTCTCCGGGAATGTTGCCGCCGACCATCAGGACAACGCCGAACTCGCCGATGGTATGCGCGAACGCAAGCACGGCACCGCCGACGAATCCACGTTTGGACAGTGGCGCAGCGATCGTCACGAACGCGTCGAGTCGCGTCGCGCCGAGCGTCCAGGCCCGTTCCAGCTGTCGGCGGGACAGCCCTTCGAACGCGTTTTGCAAGGGCTGCACGGCAAACGGCAGACTGTAGACACAGGACGCGATCACGAGGCCCGCGAACGAAAACGTCAGCGCGTTCCCG
>JBNKWP010000145.1:0-511 GCA_050299835.1 Silicimonas sp. | reverse complement strand
CACAGTGCGCGTGCGCGGCCCGGGCGTCGGCTCGGCCCACGCGCACGGCGTCGGCGAGGCTCGCCGGCGCTCGGAGACGGCGGGGGTGGGGGCGTCGACTCACCGGCGGCGACGAGCGATGGCGGGCGCGGCGACGGCGGTGCAGCGCCGGCGGCGGGGTAGCCGCGGCACGCGTTCGGACCGCGGCGACGGCACGCTCGGACAGCGGCGATGGCGAGGCTGTCGGGGCGGCGGCGCGTGGAGCGAGGCGGCGGTCGGAAACGGCGGGCGCGGCGCGAGGCGCGGTCGGGAGCGGCGGTCGGCACGCGCGGTCGGAACGACGCTGTCGGGACGCGGCGCCGTCCCGACAGCGCTTTATCCCGCGTGGTCGGCGCGGCGCGTGGCGGCCACGTGGCAGCGGCGCGCTGCCGCGCGGGCCCGGTGCGGCGCGCGACGGCTGACAAGCGGGACCCGCTTGTCAGCGATTTCCGAATTAAAAATTACCCCGAAGGAAATTAGCTCAAATCAAATA
>JBNKWP010000144.1:0-511 GCA_050299835.1 Silicimonas sp. | reverse complement strand
TGCGCTGACCGCCGGGGCGCTGATGCTTTTCGGGCGGCGTTGGCTGGTCACCGGCGAGTTTCTCACTGTTTTCATGCGCCTCTACCGCCAGACCGCGCTGGTCGGGCCGGCCGCCAAAGGCCGATCCGCCGGGATCAACGGCTGGCGCATCCTGAGGCGTGGCGCACCGGTGTTGCCGCTTGCGGTCTTCATGCTGGTGCTCCTGGGCTCCGGCAGCTTCGACGGGCTGAACGAGACATTCTGGTGGCTCGGCATCCTTGGCGTCAATCCGCTGGAGTTCCCCGGCCGCAGCGCCGTCATCGGGCCGACGCTGATGGGGCTGGCAATTGTCAACGTCGCGTTGGTCGCGGCCTATGCCATGTCGATTGTTCTGGGGCTGCGACTGGTGGGGGGCGGTGTCCCCTTCCCACATGCGTTCCGCGTCTTCGCGCCGAGCATCCTGCCAATCGCCGCCGGGTATCATGTGGCGCATTACCTGACGAGTTTTCTCGTGGATGGTCAGCACGTTGTG
>JBNKWP010000143.1:0-513 GCA_050299835.1 Silicimonas sp. | reverse complement strand
GATCTGCCCCACGTTGGTCGCTACGGCCAGGTGGGAGATCGTGGTATCTTCGGTCTCGCCGCTTCTGTGCGAAATCACGCTGGTATACCCGGCCTTTTTGGCCGTTTCGATCGTCTGCAGCGTCTCCGTCAACGATCCGATCTGGTTGAGTTTGATCAGGATCGAGTTGCCGACGTTGGAATCGATCCCCCGTTGCAACCGTTTTCGGTTGGTCACGAACAGGTCGTCGCCGACAATCTGCACCTTGTGCCCGATGTCTTTCGTGAGCTTCGCCCAGCCTTCCCAGTCGTCCTCGGCCATGCCATCCTCGATCGACAGCACGGGATAGCGGTTGACGATGTCTGCGAGGTATTTGACGTGCCCCTCGGAATCCAGGGTCTTGCCCTCGCCCGCCAGCTCGTACTTGCCGTCCTTGAAGTACTCGGTGGACGCGCAGTCCAGCGCCAGCATGACATCCTCGGCGGGGGTGTAGCCGGCCGCCTCGATCGCCCGCATGACGTAGTCCAGCGCCTC
>JBNKWP010000142.1:0-513 GCA_050299835.1 Silicimonas sp. | reverse complement strand
ATCATTTCCGTGTTAAGTTTCAATCCACGCCTCCGCGAAGGAGGCGACTCAATGACAAGCTGTCTAAAAAATATGACGGCCCGTTTCAATCCACGCCTCCGCGAAGGAGGCGACGAGGGGTAAGGGGCTGCTAAACCGGCAGGTCAAAGTTTCAATCCACGCCTCCGCGAAGGAGGCGACGAAAACGGCTTGGAATTTGAGGTGCAATTACAGGTTTCAATCCACGCCTCCGCGAAGGAGGCGACCTGCGCACCTTGGTGAGGCTTACTGCGACGCATATGTTTCAATCCACGCCTCCGCGAAGGAGGCGACTTTGACGCCGGGTGTCGTACAGGTCACAAAATTTGTTTCAATCCACGCCTCCGCGAAGGAGGCGACGACCGGGCGCTATTCCGGTGATCCTGACAGGACTCGTTTCAATCCACGCCTCCGCGAAGGAGGCGACAGCCCGGACAGGGCCGCACTCCCAAACTTGCCGTCACGTTTCAATCCACGCCTCCGCGAAGGAGGCGA
>JBNKWP010000141.1:0-517 GCA_050299835.1 Silicimonas sp. | reverse complement strand
TCTGGAGCGAGAACCTCAATCTGGCGCTGGATATCGCCCCGAAACTGGCCGCTGGTGTGGTCTGGATCAACACCACCAATGCCTTTGACGCCGCTGCTGGCTTTGGCGGTGTGCGCGAAAGCGGCTATGGGCGCGAAGGCGGTTGGGAAGGGCTGAACGCCTATACCAAGGTGAAACGCAAAGCCCCGGCGCTGAAACAAATCGCTGCCGTAGCCGCGCCCGATCAGGCCGATGTGGATGCGCTCGATCGCACCGCCAAGCTCTATATCGGCGGCAAGCAGGCGCGCCCGGATGGGGGCTATTCGCGCCCGATCTGGTCGGCGAAAGGCAAGCTCTTGGGCCATGCCGCGCTGGCGGGACGCAAGGATGTACGCAACGCGGTTGAAGCGGCGCGCGGGGCGGCAGGCTGGTCCAAAGCCACCGCTCATCTGCGAGCCCAGATCCTTTACTATATCGGTGAAAATCTCTCGGCTCGCGCTGATGAATTTGCACATCGAATCAATGTGATGACCGGCAG
>JBNKWP010000140.1:0-519 GCA_050299835.1 Silicimonas sp. | reverse complement strand
ATTATCCTAATAAAATCCCAACAAATTTATTTGTTACGCTTGCTTCATTGTGTTGGATTGACCCCAACGGGCGTCCAACGGCCAGAGACTCGGTCTCTGGCCCGCTTGATCCCGCGCCCTGATCGGGGGCGCCTGCCGTTCGTGGCAGTGGGCCCCCCTCGCGCAGCGCCATATAAAAGAGGGGCCAGCCGGGGCACGGGAACCAACGTTCACCGTGCCCGAAGCGCCGCCACAAACCCTAATCTAAGACCGATCAACAGAGGCGCTGAAGCGAGGGGATTGGCACCACCTCGCCTCTGCGACCGACGACCTACGACACCAACCGACCACCGACGCCCCGTCTCCGACCGGCGACCTTCACCATGTCGTCGTCCTCATCGCCCCAAGGTACACCCTCGTAGTCCCTAGGCTCTAGTGTAGGTGTCTAGCGGTTAGGGTTAGGTCTAGGAGTCTAGGGTTTCGGTCAAGGTTCTCTAAACCTACCTGTATATGCGCGCTATACCCGCCGGAGAAGAGCAC
>JBNKWP010000139.1:0-519 GCA_050299835.1 Silicimonas sp. | reverse complement strand
GCGAACCTCCATTGATCAGCGGCCCGTTTACCGCGCAGGCCCGCCGATGCCAAGCCTTGCTCTCAATGGTTCGGCAGGTCAGTTTCGGGCCCACGAAACGGACGCTGCATCATGGATCGCCGGAAGCTGATTTTCTGCTTCGATCCGGACTGCGACGTCCGCCGAGATGTACGAAGTCAGCAAGTGACGCCACCTAGCAAGAGGGAAATCAATGATCCGAAGTGGAAAGATTCGCCGTCTGCTCAAATGGTCGTTCAGGCTACTTTCGCTAGGGATGCTTGGCCTCGCGATATTCTCATTCTACCAAACGGCATCCGTTTTCCTTCACGCTCTGAATATTGCCCGGAGATTTCGAACGCCGGACAATCTGGGGTATGGCATAGCCTTTTTTCTGTTGATTTTCTCAATCGGCTTTGCGTTTTTCGCGTTCTGGTTCCACAGAATTTCGCAAGTGTTCGGATCACCGCGGATGCCGTCGCCAGGTCTCGATCATCCAGCCGAGCATGATGGCATTAAGAA
>JBNKWP010000138.1:0-520 GCA_050299835.1 Silicimonas sp. | reverse complement strand
CCAGCTTTTGGCGGGCTGACCATCGTCATTTTCGGCACAGACTTTTACGACACATCGCCAAGGTTCATCATTGGCCCGCAAGCCAATCGGATCGATTCCAGTCGGGCACGCAGGGTGTCATTCGCTTCCAGCTCTTCGGGCGTCTCATCGCCCGTGATCCCCATGTCGGATGCCCGCATGACCACGCACGGCATGCCGTTGTCGATCATCGTGACCTCGACGCCTTCGACCACATCCACCGCATGGCCGGTCGGCAATAACGCACCGCAGGATGACCCGGCCGTGTCCTTGAACTCGATCGGCACCGGCGCGGATGTGCCCGGCACCCCGTCAATCCGCGCCGCGCCGTCATAGCTGACCACACCGCTCGGCGTTGCCACACGCGCCACTGCCACCTGTCCGGTGTTTTGCATGTAGATGGTCACCGGCGTTTCGCCCTCGCACCCCGCAACCAACCCGCGTTCAATGGCAAAAGGCCCGACACCGGCCAGAATATTCCCGCAAGTCTGCGCATCGGTGA
>JBNKWP010000137.1:0-525 GCA_050299835.1 Silicimonas sp. | reverse complement strand
AGCGGCCCAGATCCGCGCGGCCCAGCTCGGGCGCGTAGAGGCGCGAGACATTGCCGTCGATGAACAGCGCCTGCGGCAGGTTCAGGGCATCGTGGAACAGGCTGGCGAATTCGTGGAAGGTGACCGCGTTGTTCGAGATCGCGAAGACCAGCCGCGTGCCATCCTCCGAGGCCCCGACCCCGTTTCGGATATAGCGCGAGCTGCTGTTTTCCATGAAATCCGGGTGCAGTGCGCCGTCGATCACCAGCATCGGGCCGGATTGCGTGGCATAGCGGCAATCGGGGGCCTCGTCGATATAGCGCAGGGTCTCGATCACCCGGGCGCGGCCCGCGCCGATGCAAAGCACGCCATTGGGCAGCAGGCCGAAATTGCCGGGCCCGGCATTGGGCACCACGCGCATGATCTGGCGTCCATCCTCGACATAGTGCCCGACAGGGGCGCGGTCGTCGTGATACATGCCGCCATTCATCGCGAAGGCCAGATGCGCGCCCTGCTGCTGCAGCACCGCGTCGATGTTGGAGAATT
>JBNKWP010000136.1:0-527 GCA_050299835.1 Silicimonas sp. | reverse complement strand
GATCATCCAGATTTCCAGCCAGATGGGGCTGGTGGGCGGGACCGACCGGGCGGTCTATGCCGCGTCGAAACACGCGGTCGAGGGGATGACCAAGACGATGGCGATCGAGTGGGGGCCGATGAATATCCGGGTCAACACGATCTGCCCGACCTTCATCCGGACCGACCTCAACGCCGCCGCCTTCGAAGATCCCGCGAAACGGGCCTGGATCGAGGCGAATATCCGGCTGCCGCGGGCCGGGCAGATCGAGGATGTCATGGGCGCGGTGCTGTTCCTGGCGTCGGATGCCTCTTCTCTGGTCACCGGATCGGCGCTTTGCGTCGATGGGGGCTGGACCGCGGCCTAGGCAGGCGCCGGCCCGGCGGCCGGTGCCGGGCCTCGTTCCAGCCGGGAGCGCCGCACGCACGGCCGGTCAGAAATTCGGCGCCATTCCCTTTCCGGGGAAACGCCTTCCAGTGGCGCAACCTTGCGTTGAACGGGCTCGACGGCGCGAAAAAACGCGGTCATACCAAGGGGAAAGGCCGAGG
>JBNKWP010000135.1:0-528 GCA_050299835.1 Silicimonas sp. | reverse complement strand
GGCCAAACACGATTACAATCAATTCACAGAGGTCACCACCCTCACTCCCTCATTTGATTGGAAATAAAAATTAGTTATTTGCTCACTCCCAAACTAGAGATGCAAAATGAAATTTGGAAAGTTGCAAGGAGCTCCAACCCTCTACGGTCATATATATAGGTCCAAGCGAAAGCGTAAATGACTATTATGCCCCTACGGCCTAATACATTAAAAATGGTAAAGGTAGGGTAGCAGGGTCTGACGTAGTCCGTCACATCGACCCGTCCGTCTTCAACTTGCCTTCGACGCAACCTCCGTGATGGTGTCACGTGCACCACTCTCCGTCGCACCTCCACCAGTCTTAAGGCCAGATTGGGAAACCCTAGCCAGAATTGCTTCCACGTGAAGCAACCCGATAGATCTCGATGTGTGTCTCACGCCGGCCTCACTCCGTCGATTTTATGGCGCAACCAAAAACCAAAACCTACTTGGTTTTGAGACACAAACTAAAAAACGTCGCGGTGATTTTGAGATCCAAATCACCAAACC
>JBNKWP010000134.1:0-528 GCA_050299835.1 Silicimonas sp. | reverse complement strand
ATGAAATCGGCCGGGCTCTGCCCAACAACCTCATCGATCAACCTGGGAACACATATCGTGGCCAAGGAACACCCGATTCTTGAGACAAGAGACCTGACCATCCGCTTCGGCGGCCATGTGGCGGTCGACCATGTCTCCTGCAGCTTTGAGCGGGGCACGCTGACGGCCATCTTCGGTCCGAACGGCGCCGGCAAGACCACGCTCTTCAAAATGATTACCGGGCAGGAAACGCCGACCTCCGGCGCCATTGAACTGGGGGACAGCGTCGACATCTCCTACGTCGACCAGCTACGTGATGACCTCGATCCCGACAAAACCATCTATGAGGAAATCTCCGGCGGCGAAGAAACCATTGAAGTCGGCGGCCGCGACATGAACAGCCGCGCCTACTGCGCGCGCTTCAATTTCAAAGGTTCCGAACAGCAAAAGAAAGTAGGCGTACTCTCCGGCGGCGAACGCAACCGCGTCCACCTCGCCAAGCTGCTGCGACGCGGCGGAAACCTGCTGCTGCTTGACGAACCGACCAAC
>JBNKWP010000133.1:0-534 GCA_050299835.1 Silicimonas sp. | reverse complement strand
CTCAGGCCTGGGCCGAGGCCTACAAGACGGTCAACCCCAAAGTCGCGATTGCCGTGACTGGCGGCGGCTCTGGCACGGGCATTTCGGCGCTCATCAACGGCACCGAGGACATCGCCAACGCCAGCCGGGCGATGAAGGAGAGAGAAATCGCGACCGCCAAGGGCAAGGGGATCGTCCCCAAGGAGCACGTGGTCGGCTACGACGCGCTCGCGGTGTTCCTGCACGCCGACAATCCGGTGGAATCGATGTCGCTTGCCGAACTCGCCGAGATCTACGGCGAGGATGGCGAGACCGAGAGCTGGTCGCAGCTCGGCGTCGAGGTGCCCGGCTGCCAGGGCCAAGAGATCGTGGTCGTCAGCCGCCAGAACAACTCCGGCACCTACGCCTACTTCAGGAAGGCCGTGCTCGGCGCCGCCGCCGAGAAGGGCGTCATCAGCAAGGGCAGCTTCCGCATGGGCACCCTCGACATGCACGGATCCAAGGACGTGGTCGACCTGGTGGAGAAGACCCCCTGCGCCATCGGTTACAGCGGCC
>JBNKWP010000132.1:0-535 GCA_050299835.1 Silicimonas sp. | reverse complement strand
CATCGTGGCGGTCCGGATCGCGGTGCGGGCCCTCTCGGGCGCCCCCGGTCCGGTTCCCGGGACCGGCGAGACCGAGGCGAAGCTGCGGCATTGGGGGCACCTGGCGCTCTACGTGCTGATGGCGGCGGTGCCGATCGGCGGCGCGGCGGCCTGGTTCCCGGGCCTCGGCAGCGTGGCGGAGATCCACAGCCTCGGCGGCGACGCGCTGTTCTATCTGGCGGGCGCCCATGCCCTGGTCGCGCTCGGCCACCACTATTTCCGCAAGGACGGCACGATGATGCGGATGCTGCGCCCGTCATGACCGGCCGGTGAGATGACGGCACCGGAAGAACACCGCTTCCCCTGCGACGCCTGCGGCTCCGACCTGCGCTATGCGCCGGGCGCCGACCGGCTGGTCTGCGACCATTGCGGCAACGAACACGAGATCGCTGGCGCGGCGCCCTGGGGCGGGATCCACGAGCTCGATTTCCGCTCCGCCGTGGAGGCGCGGCTGCCGGAGACCGAGATCGAGGAAACGCGGGTGCTCTCCTGCCCG
>JBNKWP010000131.1:0-536 GCA_050299835.1 Silicimonas sp. | reverse complement strand
GGTCAGTTCGTCATAGTTCAGGTCGGTCTCGGTCTGGCCCAGTTCCTCGCCCTGATACAGGCAGACCGAGCCTTCGAAACTCAGCAGCATCGCGGCGGCCAGTTTCGCCAGGCTGTCCTGATCCGCGCCGTGGTCCATCCAGCGGCTGACATGGCGCACAACGTCATGGTTGGAAAACGCCCAGCAGGGCCAGCCATGGGGCGCGCCTTCGTGGAATTCCCTGATCTGGTCGCGGAAGTGCGCCGCCGTGAACTCGCCGCCCAGCATGTTGAACGAATAAGCCATGTGCAGACGGTTGCCGGACGTATATTGCCCCATCATCCGGATCGGATGGTGCGACTCGCCTACTTCCCCCACCAGCGCGCGCGCGTCGTACTCGTCCATAAGCGCCCGCATCCGTTGCAGGAACACCAGGTTCTCCGGCTGGTTCTTCGAATAGAGGTGGTAGAGCATGTTATAGGGGTTCCACGCGCTTGCCGCCTCGGGGCGAAAGTCTGCGGCGTCGTTGCGAAGCTTCTTGTCGTGGAAATAGAAGT
>JBNKWP010000130.1:0-540 GCA_050299835.1 Silicimonas sp. | reverse complement strand
CAGACGGTCAGCCGAGGAAAGTCGTCGGGCATCAGCTCTTGAACACGCTGTCAAACTCGGTTCGTGCCGCCTCAAGATCGTCCAGACGCCCGATGTCGCGCCAGTAATCCCTCAGCGGATAGACCGAGACCCTACCCCCGTTTTCGTTAATCCTTGATAAAAGCGTCGGCATGTCCATCGGCTCGCCCGCCGGGATCAAATCCAGCGCCTCGGGCGACAAGACATAGATGCCGCCGTTCACGAAATACCGCTCCACTGGCTTTTCCTCGATCCCGGTCATCCGGTGACCCTCGGCGCGGACCACGCCATAGGGCACCTGCTGCTCGTACTCCCGGACCACCATCGTGGCCATCGCGCCGGTCTCGCCGTGAAACGCTAAAAGCTCGCTGAACTGAAGCGAAACCAGCAGATCGCCGTTCATCACGATGAACGGCGCGTCGGGCCGCTCGGCCAGCAACGAAAGCGCGCCGGCGGTGCCCATGGCCCGATCTTCCTGCACATAGTCGATCTCGACCCCGAAGGCGCGGCCATCCCCGAAAT
>JBNKWP010000129.1:0-541 GCA_050299835.1 Silicimonas sp. | reverse complement strand
CAGGAAGGCAAAACCGACACTCAGGGCAGGAATCTGCCTGCTGCGCTCACCGCTGAACATACCAACCACCCCTTGGTAACAAACGACTCGAAACACACAAACGCGGTCGCAAGGGTAAGGTTTTCAGGAAAATAGTAAACCTTTATCGGTGAAACGGCGCTTGGGCGGAGTCTGCCGGGACCCGCGTCTGACAGCTCCGAAAAGGACCTCTGCCATTAAAAACTAAACATAATCCTCATTACGCGACCCCTACCCTCAGAAGGAATAGGAGTCGCGGTTCAGGTATCGCTCACAGTGCGGATTCACATCAAAAGTTCGGATTCCGTGCCTCTCAGACGTTCGCCCGCAGCTTCGTGAGGGTCTGTTCAAGCAGGTCCGCCGCTTCGGCACGGCTCTCGGCTTCGACATAACAGCGCAATTCGGGCGCATTGCCCGAGGGCCGGATATGCACCACGGTGCCGGTCTCAAAGGTCAGGCGCACGCCGTCGGTCCGGTCGATGTCCCGGATTTCGCCCAGGCCCTCCGGCAGGATTGCATGATC
>JBNKWP010000128.1:0-542 GCA_050299835.1 Silicimonas sp. | reverse complement strand
CTGTCCCTGGCTGGCGGACGGATCGACACGATCTCGCTGAAGAATTACCGCACCACGCTGGACGACAATGCCCCCGAGGTAGAGGTCCTGAACCCGGTCGGCAGCTTGCAACCCTACTATGCCGTGTTCGGCTGGGCCCCCGGAGGCACCCTTCAGGCTGCCGATGTCCCGACGCCCGACACCGTCTGGGCCGCCGAAAGCGGCGGTACCCTGTCCCCCGACAGCCCGGTCACCCTGCGTTGGGACAGCCCCTCGGGCCTGATCTTCCGCCGCGAGATCAGCGTGGACGACAAGTTCATGTTCACCGTTGCCCAATCGGTCGAAAACACCACCGACGCGCCCGTCCGCCTGGCCCCCTATGGCTTGGTCGCCCGGCAGGGTGAACCGCAGAACCTGGCCGGGTTCTTCATCATCCACGAAGGCGCGATCCGCCGCACGGACGGCGAGCTTGAGGAAATCGACTACGCCGATATGCCCGATCTGCGCAACGATACGGTCTGGGGCGCCAGCGCGGATGTTCTGGAAGCCGAGGAAAACGGCTG
>JBNKWP010000127.1:0-544 GCA_050299835.1 Silicimonas sp. | reverse complement strand
AACATCACCGAGTGCACCGGGTTCCTGGCGAACACGACGCCCAGCGCCGCGCCGATCATGACCGCGGCAAAAAGATAGAACAGCATGGCCTCGAATATCATCGCTCGTCCTACCTGTACGGAGCGTCTGCCGCTTTGTCCGCCGAGATCATTGCGTCGTACTTGTCGCCGATCGCGAGGAGCTTGTCCTTGGTCATGATGTTCTGCCCCGGCTCCTCCATGTGGTACTCGTGGATCCGCGTCTCGACGATGGCGTCGACCGGACAGGCCTCCTCGCAGAACCCGCAATAGATGCACTTGAAGAGATCGATGTCGTGCGCCGCGTGCCGTCGTCGCTGACGTCGGACTCGATCGTGATCGCGAGCGCCGGACAAACGGCTTCGCAGAGCTTGCAGGCGATGCAGCGTTCCTCGCCGTTCGGGTAGCGCCGCAGGGCATGCAGGCCGCGGAAACGGTGCGACTGAGGCGTCTTCTCCTCGGGGTAGGAGAGCGTCACGCTCTTCCTGAAGAACTGTCGCAACGTGACTGACAGTCCGCGCAGCAGC
>JBNKWP010000126.1:0-544 GCA_050299835.1 Silicimonas sp. | reverse complement strand
CACGCTCGCATCTGCGCTTCTGGCCAACGGACGGCATCTGGTGGCGCGGTCGCTGAAATACCACCGTCCGCGCGGCATCCTGTCGGCGGGGCTTGAGGAGCCGTCGGCGCTGGTAACCGTCACTGACGCCACGGGTGCGACACCGAACCTGAAGGCGACCGAAGTGCCGCTGACCGAGGGGCTGGCCGTGACCAGCCAGAACAATTGGCCCCGGCTGGACCGCGATGCCGGGGCGCTGTTGCAGGCGGGTGGCGCGGCGATTGCGGCGGGGTTCTACTACAAGACCTTCATGTGGCCACGGAACGCCTGGCACGGAACCTATTCGCGCCTCATCCGCCGGATGGCCGGGCAGGGGCGGGCCGATCCCGCCCCCGACCCCGGCCTTTACGACAAAAGGCGGCGGCATTGCGATATTCTGGTCATCGGCAGCGGGGCAGCCGGGTTGTCTGCGGCGCTGACGGCGGCGCAATCCGGCGCGACGACCCTGCTGATCGAGCAGGATTTCCGGTTGGGTGGGGCGCTGCTATCGTCTCGGGACATCATT
>JBNKWP010000125.1:0-548 GCA_050299835.1 Silicimonas sp. | reverse complement strand
GGCGATATCGTCGAACGATTCGGCCAGGAACGGGTGCTGCTGAGAGACGCCGCCACCTGCCCGTAAGCGACGGAAATCCTTGTCAGGAGGGAACGAAACCGGAATAATCCGCGTCCCGCGACGAAATCACCGTCAATGCCGGTATAGCTCAGTTGGTAGAGCAACTGATTTGTAATCAGTAGGTTGGGGGTTCGAGTCCCTCATTCAGCACCATTTTGACATCGAGTTCCATAACTTGAGTCGAATTTTCGTGTAGATGTGCCAAAGAATTTGCCTTGAGACACTATTTATTAGAGTCTTAGTGGTTCGAGGAGGGGTACTCAAGCGGTCAACGAGGGCAGACTGTAAATCTGCTGGCTATGCCTACGTAGGTTCGAATCCTACCCCCTCCACCAGATACGTTTGGCGGAGGACCGGGGCGAGCGAGAGTATAGCAGGATCATACTGCGCTGTTCCGCCGCCGGCTCGCTCTGAGACGACGGCCGCGAGACACAATCTGAACCATGTGCGTATAGCTGGGTTGGCAGTGCGCCGAGGGGAAGACACAA
>JBNKWP010000124.1:0-548 GCA_050299835.1 Silicimonas sp. | reverse complement strand
ATACTGGAAACTGTTCTGGAAAGGTGTGATTGGCGCGCAATGGCTGATCACCCGCCGCGGCCTTGGTGCCTCGAACCAGTTCGAAAGCTGCGGCTTCATCCGTTCGCGCGCCGGGGTCGAATATCCCGACATCCAGTACCATTTCCTGCCCATCGCCGTGCGTTACGATGGCAAGGCGGCGGCAGAAGGCCACGGCTTCCAAGTCCATACCGGGCCGATGCGGTCGGCCTCGCGCGGGTCGGTCACGCTCAAATCCGCCAACCCGGATGAGGCGCCGAAAATCGTGTTCAACTATATGAGCGCCGAGCAGGACTGGGCCGATTTCCGTCAGGTGCTGCGCCTGACCCGCGAGATTTTCAGCCAGCCCGCCATGGCCCAGCATGTGAAGCACGAAATCCAGCCTGGTGCGGCGCTGCAAACCGATGACGAGCTTGATTCTTTCATCCGCGAACATGCCGAAAGCGCCTATCACCCCTGCGGCACCGCCCGGATGGGGGCGGCCGACGGTCCGATGGCGGTGGTCGATCCCGAGCTGAGGGTGATCGGCG
>JBNKWP010000123.1:0-551 GCA_050299835.1 Silicimonas sp. | reverse complement strand
ATGGCGATGTTTGTGTCGTTCTGAATCCAACATCACAAAAACTGTTTGAAGAAGGCAAGCTCGTCGAAATGGCGGAACCTTCGAAAAACAAGCTCTACGTTGCCTGCTCTCGCGCGAACGGCGATCTTTTCATACTTAACGAAAAACACTTGCGAGACCTGAAAAACAAATGACCTCAGTTGTTGCAGAAATTGGATAGGCAGATGCCGCTGCACCAGCTGGCACAGTATGGCTCCCTTTTCGTCGGGTTTTTTGCGGTTAAGACGAGCAGCAGGTGAACATCGCGGAACCTGTCGGAACAAGGCCTTCAGTGAGACTAAAAAGAGACTAAAAAACAAGAAAGGTTCAGGCGATTCCACCTAAGCCCTTGATTATATTTGGAGGCGAGTACCGGAATCGAACCGGTGTACACGGATTTGCAATCCGCTGCGTAGCCACTCCGCCAACTCGCCGCCGGGAAAAGTGTTCGCTCATATAACCAGCAGAAAAAGCAGGTGCAAGCGGCAAGTGTGGCGTTGCGGTGGGGAATTGATTGTGGCAAAAGGCAACGG
>JBNKWP010000122.1:0-553 GCA_050299835.1 Silicimonas sp. | reverse complement strand
GGCGCGGCGGCGGTCAAGTCGCTGCTGATCGGAGTCATCATCCTGATCACCTCGACGTTCTTCGTGGAGGTGACCATTCTGCACCCGGTCTGGATGGTTTTGTTCCTTTTGTTGACGTCCGTCAGCTTTTCTCTGCTGGGCTTCATTCTTGGGATCTGGGCCAAAAGTTTCGAGCAACTGAACCTGGTGCCGCTTCTGGTGGTGACGCCGCTGGTATTTCTGGGTGGCTCGTTCTACTCGATCTCGATGCTGCCGCAGATCTGGCAGACGGTATCCCATTTCAACCCAGTGTTGTATCTGGTTTCCGGGTTCCGCTGGTCCTTTTACGGACAAGCGGATGTGCCGTTGGCAGCCAGCTTGGTGGCGGTATTCGGGTTTACCATGGCCTGCCTGTTCATCGTCTGGTGGATCTTCCGTACCGGCTACCGGATCAGGGCCTGACGCGCACCGATAAGTCGCGAAAGAATCCTCCCCGAAAGCGCCTCGCTTTCCCGCTGTTGCTGGCGGGCGCAATTGCCCAAGCTTGAAGCAATCGTACTTTCACGCAACATTT
>JBNKWP010000121.1:0-555 GCA_050299835.1 Silicimonas sp. | reverse complement strand
CTCTGCCGCACCGTATACGGTTAGCCGGTGGAAGGACCCGTGATGGTGGATGGCGGGCCGGCCTGCTGCCAAAGACCGGCCCGCCATCCGTCCCGTCTCCGGAACATCCGAACGCGCCGCGCCACCTGGGGGGATGTCTGCTCGCCCGCGCGCCGGAATGAAGATGCCTGCATGACCTGAAACGACTGCGCCCGGCAGGACGGTGTGTCCTCGCCGGGCGCAGTTCGGTTCGATGGCAACATGTCAAGGGAGTGAGAATCTTGTCAAGCGATTTCTCTCCACGGCTGCCCCGGTGGCATCGCACCGGTGACGGTATGGTGGCTCATGCCCGCCCAAACGAGCGCCATGCGCAGCCTCAAAAGAGCACCCCACCAATCGAGATAATGCCGCCGCGCATCGGCGATCTGCTTGGGTGAAGGCGTGTATGTGATCGGGCACCAGAAGATGTCGCGCGAATATTCACGGCCACGCACCACCCATCGGACCGTGCCGCACCGCTCCACCTTTGCCCGCATACCGTGCTTGCACCTTCGCCACTCCCGCGGCTCGACATGC
>JBNKWP010000120.1:0-556 GCA_050299835.1 Silicimonas sp. | reverse complement strand
GGTGCATTCAGGCGCCTTGGGGCCCATGCAGTCGGCGAACTGTGCGGCCTGAAGGATCGGGGCCTGTGCGCCGACGAAGGGGCCATAGGGGAAGGGCTTGGAGACGCCGAAGTTGACCACGATGGTCAGGTCGTCCGGCGTGTCAACCGATGTCACGTCGAGGTATTTCTCGGACTGGGCACAGCCACCGCCCTCGGCAGTGCAGTATTCCCAGGTAAACTTGGCGTCGGCCGAAGTGACCGGCGTGCCGTCGGACCACAACAGGCCCTCTTTCAGTTTCCAGGTGATCTGGGTCAGATCAGCGTTCACGCCACCGTTTTCGACGGTCGGAACTTCCTGGGCCAGCCAGGGAACCATGTTGCCGTCCTGGTCATAGCGGGCAAGCGGTTCGATCACGAGGCTCGCGGCCTCCAGGTCCTTGGTGCCCCCGGACAGATAGGGGTTCATGAGGGACGGCGCCTGCCAGTAGATGATCTTCACTTCGCCGTCGCGGCCGCGCGGGCCCTCGTGGCCTGCGGCGAACGCCGTCGGGGCCAGGGCTAGGGCTGTGGCGGCC
>JBNKWP010000119.1:0-561 GCA_050299835.1 Silicimonas sp. | reverse complement strand
CAATGAATGCACCATCGCCGGGAACCTGCGTGATTTCCTGCTGCGGATGACGCCTGCGAATGATGCGCAGACTCACCTGTCGCGCGTTGTGCCCTCGCTTCTGGTCGAAGGATTGACACTTGCCGGGAACTGATCTGGACCTTCTGCAGGACGCGGCGCTGGCCGCCGGAGAGATCGCCAAACGCCATTTCCGCGAGGACCCGGAGGTCTGGGACAAGGGCGGCGATCTGGGTCCGGTGACCGAGGCTGATCTGGAAATTGACCGGATGCTGCGCAACGAACTGGTCGGCGCCCGTCCCGGCTATGGCTGGCTGTCAGAGGAAACCGAAGATGACCTCGACCGGTTGAACCGGGACCGCGTGTTTATCGTGGACCCGATCGACGGAACCCGCGCCTTCATGGCCGGACACGAACATTTTGCGCACTCGCTTGCCATTGCCGAGCGGGGCGAAATTATCGCTGCCGTTGTCCATCTTCCGATGATGGACCGAACCTATGTTGCCGCAAAAGGTGCTGGCGCGACGCTGAATGGGGAGCGGATCACCGCGAAAGACAGCGACG
>JBNKWP010000118.1:0-564 GCA_050299835.1 Silicimonas sp. | reverse complement strand
ACGTGATCTTCAAGCCGCTAGACGGCATGGGCGGGGCGTCGGTCTTTCGCGTCAAAAGCGACGACCCCAACCTGAGCGTGATCCTCGAAACCCTGACCGCCCACGGCCAGCAACAGATCATGGCGCAGCGCTATATCCCGGAGATCGTCGACGGCGACAAGCGGATCCTGCTGATTGACGGAGAGCCGATCGACTATGCGCTGGCGCGGATCCCGTTGGCGGGTGAGACGCGCGGCAACCTCGCGGCCGGTGGCAGCGGCGTCGGCCGGCCGCTGACCGAGCGCGACCGCTGGATCTGTGAGCAGGTCAAGCCGGTGATCCGCGAGAAGGGGCTGCTATTTGTCGGTCTCGACGTGATCGGCGACTACCTGACCGAGATCAACGTCACCAGCCCGACCTGCATCCGCGAACTCAACGACCAGTTCGGCCTCGATATCGCCGCCCGACTGATGGACGCGATCGCGGCCCGGGTCCAGGCCTGAGCGGCGCAGCGATGAGCTCGACCCTGCATCCGGGCGCCACGGCCGGCGCCGTCGACCGGTTCGGCTTCACCCTGTTCGTGGC
>JBNKWP010000117.1:250-566 GCA_050299835.1 Silicimonas sp. | reverse complement strand
AGATCCGCGGAGAGGGTGGCCGCGTGAAGTACCTCAGCCTCAAGAAGGGTTACCACGGCACGCATACGCTGGGCGCCTCGGTGAACGGGAACACCAATTTCCGCACCCAGTACGAACCGCTGATGCCCGGCTGCTACCACATTCCGTCGCCCTATCCTTACCGCAATCCGTTCAGCGAGACTGACCCCGAGCGGTTGGCGCAGCTTTGCTTGGCTGCACTCGAGGATGAGCTAAAGTTCCAGGGGGCCGAGACCATCGCCGCCTTCATCATGGAACCGGTGCTGGGGGCCGGGGGCGTGATCCCGCCGCATGAGAG
>JBNKWP010000117.1:0-240 GCA_050299835.1 Silicimonas sp. | reverse complement strand
TCTGATCGCTGACGAGGTCATCACTGCTTTCGGACGCACCGGGTCCTGGTCAGGCTCCCGGCTCTGGGGTGTAAAGCCCGACCTGATTTGCACCGCCAAGGCCATCACCAACGGCTACTTCCCATTCGGTGTGGTGATGATTTGCGACGGCGTGGCAGAGGTGTTCGAACACGACAAGAGCGGTAAAGGCGCCATCGGCTCTGGGTATACCTATTCTGGACACCCGGTCGGGGCAGCTGC
>JBNKWP010000116.1:0-568 GCA_050299835.1 Silicimonas sp. | reverse complement strand
GATACCCCTTGTTTCGTTGAAGGGAGACCTGTTGAGGGTGCCTGTAACGGGAATGGAACTACAGCCCCCGGGCACCATCCAACCTTCTCATAGCTCCTCATCACTGCTCAAGACCTTTTATTTTGATGCGTTTTCGTGAAAGGCATGTGAAAATAGGAAAACATGCGTTTCCCCCAAATCGCATCAAATTGGGGGTAACGGTTGGGGGTAATTCCCCGATCTGAGAAAGCGTTACCCCCAGATGCCCTTGACCGACGCAATAATCCGGAAGGCCAAAGCCCGTCCGAAGTCATACAAGATGAGCGATGGTGGCGGGTTGTTCTTGCTGGTCAGGCCGGGTGGCGGGAAGCTCTGGCAGCAGAAATACCGGTTTCTCGGCAAGGAGCGTTTGTTGTCGCATGGGCAGTATCCGGCGGTGACACTCGCGCAAGCTCGCCAGAAGCGGGACGAAGCGCATGCCATGCTGGCCGAAGATCGCGACCCCGGTGTCCAAATGAAGCTCGACAAGATCGCCGCTGAAACCCTAGCGCGCACGACTTTCAAACTGATTGCCGAAGAGCATCTCGAC
>JBNKWP010000115.1:0-574 GCA_050299835.1 Silicimonas sp. | reverse complement strand
ATGCCGCTGCGAGCAGCATGTAGACATAGAACAGGCTTTCGTCCGCCGCCGCCTGCGAGATCATCGTCTTGGTCGTGAAGCCCGACGTCAGCGGGAACCCGGAGATCGCGAGCGCGCCGATGATGCCGCAGATGGCCGTCAGCGGCATCGTCCGGAACAGGCCGCCCACCTCGGTGCAGCGATTGAAGCCGGTCCGGTAAACCACCACGCCGGCGCTCATGAACAGCAGCGCCTTGTAGATGATATGCGCGAACGCATGCGCCGCCGCGCCGTTGATCGCCATCTGCGTGCCGATACCGACCGCGCAAACCATGAACCCGACCTGGTTGACGATCGAATACGCGAGGATGCGCCGGATATCCGGCAGAAAGCCCATGTCGAGCATCCGGTCGGCTTCGTCGAGGACGAGCACTTCCACCTCGCCCAGCTTGAGTTTCCCGCTCCGGAGATGATCGATCAGGCGGCCGGGCGTCCCGACGAGGAAATCGACGCCGTTCTGCAGCAACTCGAGCTGGGGCGGGTAGGGTTCGCCGCCCACGATCAGGCCGCCGGTCAGTCGCGTGTAGCGACCCAG
>JBNKWP010000114.1:0-578 GCA_050299835.1 Silicimonas sp. | reverse complement strand
ATGCTCGGATCATGCGACGTGGCACCAGGGGAGATTGGGCGCGGTCGCTCCCTCGCATCACAATCGCGAAACGTGACCTGCTCACCTGAAAAGTCCTCGGTTTGAGGTTAGCCGTCTCTCTGAATAAGGAGACAGACGATGAAGAGATCACGGTTCAGCGAAGCGCAGATCATCGGCAGCACCATGAACCGCTCCGGGTCCGCCGGAGGCTGATTGATTTTTTGCTACGCGGCCATTTCTGATGTTTCCAGAACCGCAAGGAAGTTTGCCTCTGCTTCGGCGGGCGGGACGTTCCCGATGTGCTCTAGCAGACGGCGATTGTGGATCTGCCCCCGGAAGAGCTTGCCGCCTTTCGGGAGAGCACATGGGGCGTCGCCGAACTTGTGCGTGAAAAAGCCGGCGACCAGTTCGTCGAACTGCCGATGGGCACTGTCGACGAAGTGACCGACAACTGGGTTGGCAATGTCGCGGGCGCCGGACCAACGCCAAGGTCCGGCTTCCGCGACGGGTTCCTATGGCGTGCGCCGTGACACGTGCTGATGGCCTCAAAGCTTTCTTTCAAGGAGCGCGCGGTTTGA
>JBNKWP010000113.1:0-590 GCA_050299835.1 Silicimonas sp. | reverse complement strand
CAGGGCGGCGCGCGGGGTGGCATTGAAGCGCATGACAATCACCACGATCAGCACTATGACACCGGCAATCATCGTCACGCTCAGTGTGGTGACGAGAGCTTTCAGGTAGCGCAGCAGGGCTGCGTCCTTATCAGACAGTGCCGTGTCGGACGGTGCTGTATCGGAAATCGGAGTGTCACCCATGTCATCACGCCTTGTCGAGCTGGTCATCGCGGAAAACCCGCCTGCGCGCCTTGATAAGGCGCTGGCGCGCGATGTGCCAGCGGAAGCTGAGCTGAGTCGCTCGCGTCTGGCCCGGCTGATCGCCGAAGGGGCGGTGACGCGGGCAGGGGAGGTGCTGACCGATCCGCGCGCGAAGGTGGCCGAGGGCGATGAGATCGCCATCACCGTGCCGGAAGCCGAGGAAAGCCATATCATCGCCGAAGATATCCCGCTTGATATTGTCTATGAAGATGATGACCTGATCGTCATCAACAAGCCTGCCGGGATGGTGGTGCATCCGGCCCCGGGCAGCCCTTCGGGCACGCTGGTCAATGCGCTGCTGGCCCATTGCGGCGACAGCCTGTCGGGCGTGGGGGGCGAAAAGCGCC
>JBNKWP010000112.1:385-592 GCA_050299835.1 Silicimonas sp. | reverse complement strand
TCCAGCAACCCTCCTTACCCAGATCCACCACCGGCAGATCGCCGCTGGCAAGATCCGGCACGGCCTCGCCATGAACCAGCAGGGCCACCGGGGCGCTGTCCTCCAGCATGAACATCAAGCGCTCCGGCGGATAGGCCGGATCCAGCGGCACATAGGCCCCGCCTGCCTTCAATATGCCGAGCAGGCCAACCACCATCTCGATCGAGC
>JBNKWP010000112.1:0-375 GCA_050299835.1 Silicimonas sp. | reverse complement strand
GGCTGTTGAAGTCGAACCATGCTGCCGTTGACGAGAATAGCCTGGCGACATTGCCATGCTCGATCATGACCCCTTTGGGTGTGCCGGTGGAGCCGGAGGTATAGATGGCATAGGCCAGGTGTGACGGTGTCAGGTCTCCGCGCTCGGGGTCGGTCCCGGGACAGGACGTCCAGCAACCCTCCTTACCCAGATCCACCACCGGCAGATCGCCGCTGGCAAGATCCGGCACGGCCTCGCCATGAACCAGCAGGGCCACCGGGGCGCTGTCCTCCAGCATGAACGTCAAGCGCTCCGGCGGATAGGCCGGATCCAGCGGCACATAGGCCCCGCCTGCCTTCAATATGCCGAGCAGGCCAACCACCATCTCGATCGAGC
>JBNKWP010000111.1:335-594 GCA_050299835.1 Silicimonas sp. | reverse complement strand
TGAGCATTACCACGTGCGTATTCGATGCCTACGGCACGCTCTTCGACGTTGCCGCGGCGGCGCGAATCGCGGCGGCCGAGCCGGGGCGAGAGGGTTTTTCCGCCAAATGGCTCGAGGTGGCGCGGGACTGGCGGCTGAAGCAGCTGCAATATTCCTGGCTCAGGGCCGTCGCCGACGCGCATACGGATTTCTGGGAGGTGACCGGCGACGGGCTCGACTACGCGTTGGAGGCGGCGGGACTCGACGGGGATGCGGAATT
>JBNKWP010000111.1:0-325 GCA_050299835.1 Silicimonas sp. | reverse complement strand
GCTCTATTGGGAATTGCAGGCCTATCCAGAGGTGCCCGCAATGCTGGCGGCGCTGCAGGCAGGCGGATTCCGGACCGCGATCCTGTCGAACGGGTCACCGGCGATGCTGGACGGGGCGGTGGCGAGCGCCGGGATCGGCGGAAACCTCGATGCGGTCCTGAGCGTGGAGGAGGTCGGCGTCTTCAAGCCACACCGCGCTGTCTATGACCTGGTCGGCAACCATTTCGGCTGTGCCGCTGGCGAGGTGCTGTTCGTATCGTCCAATGGCTGGGACGCGGCGGCGGCCTCGGGCCACGGGTTCTTCACCGCCTGGGTGAACCGGGCC
>JBNKWP010000110.1:0-595 GCA_050299835.1 Silicimonas sp. | reverse complement strand
ATGTCCGCCGAGCGGTGGGCTGAGGCAAAGCGCCCCGCCGCCTGCACACGCTTGTTATGGCATATCGCCTTGCGGTCGGGTAAATTGCCCCCAATTGCAGGCCTGCAAGACCAAAGAACGGGCCGTTTGAGAGAGCAGATATATGGAAACGGAAACACTCGCGCTGGCGCAAGCGACGGATTTCTCGCTGTGGGCGCTGTTCGCGCGCGCGACCATCGGGGTCAAGCTGGTGATGCTTTTGCTGATCGTGGCCTCGTTCTGGGGCTGGGCGGTCATCATCAACAAGCACCGACTCTATCGGCGGGCACGCCGGGAATCGGAGGATTTCGAAGAGGCATTTTGGTCAGGAGAGCCTCTGGACACGCTGTACGACCAGATCGGCCCGTCGCCGGACGGACCCGCACAGCGTATCTTTTCCGCCGGCATGACCGAATGGCGGCGGTCCCACAAGAAGGACGGCGGACTGATTGCGGGAGCGGCGGCGCGGATCGACCGATCGATGGATGTGGCGATTGCCAAGGAAAGCGAGACGCTGGAGCGGGGGCTGCCGTTATTGGCGACCATCGGGTCCACCGCGCCTTTCGTGGGACTGTTC
>JBNKWP010000109.1:0-595 GCA_050299835.1 Silicimonas sp. | reverse complement strand
AATATGGCCATCAAGTGATATTGCGACACATGAAAGGAATTGCGCTGCGATCCGGGGGGCGTGATGCGTCTGGATAGCCATGGTTGGGTGTTGGAGTTGATAGCAGGCTGAGGGGGAATGCCATTGGTCGACCTTGCAGCATCGAACCAGATGGGCTCTAAAGCGGACGTTCGCTGCGGATGAGATGTGTCGCAAGGACCAGCAATTTTGGTGTCCCCAATGGTGTGCTGGTCCGAAAAATGTAGTGAAATCAAAATGTAGTGGCGGAGAGACAGGGATTCGAACCCTGGGTGGGCTTGCACCCACAACGGTTTTCGAGACCGCCCCGTTCGACCACTCCGGCACCTCTCCGCGGGGGTCTGGTGCGGCCAGATAAGTCAAGCCGCGCGAGCACGCAACCTGTTTTCGCAGAAACTTCGCGATCGCTCGTGTCAGACGGTTCCACACACCACGGACGCTGGCGGCTGCTTTGCCGCCAGCCGCGATACGCGGAGGCAAACCCGAACGCGACCGCGTCGGTGGACTGCGGCGGTCAGGCCTTGTGCGCGGCCAGCATGCGGGCAATCGAGTCGGCGGGATCATCCTCGACCCAGTC
>JBNKWP010000108.1:0-605 GCA_050299835.1 Silicimonas sp. | reverse complement strand
CCCCCCCCCCCCCCCCCCCCCGCGGTCCATGAGCCGTGCACCGAGTCCACCATTATTTTCGTATTGAAAATAATTCCGAAACCAGAAAAATCCCCACCATTTTGCACTTAAGCCCTCGGGTTTTCCAAAAATTAACCCGCAGTCCATCATTTTTCAGCCAGACCCCCGAGTTTGAAAAATATTTACAAAAAGGTCCCTAGCCTCAGAAAAATCCCCAAAAATAGCTCCAAAATTCCAAAAATTCATATCTTTCCAACCACAACTCCAAATTCAGTGATTCTTGTGCCAAAATTCTCAGAATCACTTTCTCTTTCTTTCTATGCATTCATATTTCACATGTTTGTTGCATTTATTAATTGATTGTATGTATTTACTTCACGGTAGGAAACGTTGTGCCGGAGCCGTTCATTGAGGATTTCCAAGACCAAGCCTTCGAGGAGTCCTAGCTTTTCTTTACGGATCAGCAAGGCAAGTTACCTTGAACATTTTGCGCCGATAATTATTTTTCTCTATCTATTCTATAGAATTAGAACTGCATGATAGGAAGGTCTATTTGCGCACCTATGTTAGGGTTTGACTAGAATTGAATTATCGTTCCTTGGAAC
>JBNKWP010000107.1:362-605 GCA_050299835.1 Silicimonas sp. | reverse complement strand
TGCTGGGACACCATCGCCACCAGCGGAGATTCCGCCCGCGTCGCAATGTATCGCGGTATCATCGGCAACAAGGTCTGGTTCATGGGCCAGGACTACGACCTGACCTTTTTCGAGCCGCCGCATATCGTCGATTCCCCGGTACCGATTGAGCGCGTCGAGTTGAGCGAGGCCGAGGGTATCGCGTGTCTCGGCCCCTTCGACCCCCACGCCGATCCGGACGTGAACCGGCCCGAATTCCTCTAT
>JBNKWP010000107.1:0-352 GCA_050299835.1 Silicimonas sp. | reverse complement strand
CAACCCCGACATTGTCGTCGACCGCGGCGAGCGCCGCGAGTGGTGCGCCGGTGCTCTGGCGAAGCTCTATGCCGAGATGGGGGGCGAGAGCCTCTATTTCGGCAAGCCGCACCCGCCAGTCTACACGCTGGCCCGGCAACGCCTGACGGAACTGGGCGCGGACGTGCCCGACAGCCGCATCCTGTGCATCGGCGACGGCATCCACACCGATATCATGGGCGCGGTGGGCGAGGATCTGGACAGCCTGTTCATCACCGGCGGCCTGGCGCGCGAGGAAACCGGCACCAACCACCAGCCCGATGCGGGCAAGCTGCAAGGCTATATCGCCAATCACCAGATGACGCCGACCTAC
>JBNKWP010000106.1:0-607 GCA_050299835.1 Silicimonas sp. | reverse complement strand
AGCCGAAAAATGGCTATCACCGCTGCACAGGTGAAGGAACTCCGCGACACGACCGGCGCGGGCATGATGGACGCCAAGAAGGCGTTGACCGAGACCGATGGCGACATGGATGCCGCCATGGATTGGCTGCGCACCAAGGGTTTGGCAAAGGCCGACAAGAAGGCGGGCCGCACGGCGGCCGAAGGTCTGGTTGGCGTCGCTGTTGCTGGTGGTGTTGGCGTGGCAGTCGAGGTTAATTCCGAGACTGACTTTGTCGCACGGAACTCCGAGTTCCAAGACATGGTCCTGCGGATCACCCAGGCTGCACTTGGCGTTTCAGATGTCGATGCTCTGAAATCTGCAATGGTCGGCGACAAGAAAGTCACTGACTATGTGACTGATATGGTTGCGAAAATCGGTGAAAACATGAATGTTCGCCGGATGGAGAGCCTGACCGGTGAGAGCATTGCCAAATACGTGCATAACGCTACCGCCGATGATATGGGAAAGATTGGCGTCCTCGTGGCTTATGCCGGTGACAATGAAGACATTGCTCGCCAGATCGCCATGCACATCGCTGCCGTGAACCCGGCGGCGCTGTCGGAAGCGGATATGGACCCGGCGGTGA
>JBNKWP010000105.1:0-616 GCA_050299835.1 Silicimonas sp. | reverse complement strand
CGCGCCATCCGTCAGGAAGATCAAGGTCACAGCGCTCCAGCTTGTCCAACATCCAGACCAACGGGATATTTGCCAAGGGCCGCGCCTCGTCATAGCCAGTCAACTGACCGCCCACGTCACCGTGGCTGCCCCGGAACCAGACCTGTTCAACCATACCTGTGTGGCCTTGTGGGCATTCCCATAAAACCGGGCTGAACGCCTCGCGATTCTCATCGAGCGCTAGCGCGTGATATCCGTGGCGCACATTGGCTCCCAGCGCGTGATCGTGGAACGAGTGCTTAACCTCTTCCCATTTCCAAACGAAAGGCGCGCGGAAACCCAATGACTTCACGGTATCGAACACCCCGATCATCTCGATCGGCACGTCCTGGCGGCAATAAGCCTGTGAGAACTCGGTTGCGGTCGCGGGATCGGTGTCCAGTTGGTAATGACGATACGCCTCCCGCACCATCCGCTCGGTCGCATGCTCACGTTCCAGCAAACCAACCCGAGCAATGACGCCGGCAAGCGAGCGAACCGCGAAAGCGCCCCTCGAATAGCCAATCAGAAAGATTCGATCACCGGACCGATAGTGGCTGGCCAGCCAGCCATCGATGCGCTGGATCTGCCGGTTGAT
>JBNKWP010000104.1:0-622 GCA_050299835.1 Silicimonas sp. | reverse complement strand
GATCCTCGACGAGAAAGGCTTTGTCGAAAGCCGCAAGGACGGCAAGACGCTCATCTACCAACCGCTCCTCGAAAAAGACAAATACCAGACCCGGTCGCTGCAAAACCTGTCCCGCACGCTGTTCGACGACACGCCCGCCACGCTGGTGGCGCGTCTCGTGGACGACGCGGGGCTGACGGCGTCGGATCTCGAGGACATTCGGGCGCTCGTGGAGAGGAGGCTCCGAGATGACAGTGATGAAGCCGATACTTGATCTGCTGATTGACGCAAACGTTCTCCTTGTTCTGGCCTTTTGCCTGTGGCGGGGGACGCAGGCGCTGATCGCGCGAAGCGGACTGCGCCACGATTATGGCAGACAGCTTGTGCTGCTGAAGGCGGTTCTGTTCATTACCATCGCCAGCCCGGTTCTGGCCTACCTGATCGGACTGGCCAGCCAGACCCTTGTGCCCGACACGCCGCTGACCGTGACCGACATCGCCATCGCGACCTATCTGCAGGGCGACATCGCCATGCCCGCCGTCCAGTTCGAAGCGCTTCTTAACACCCGTGCCCGGATCATGGAAAGCGTGCTGGAAGCCCCTGGCCCCTGGGTCTCGGCGCTGATTGCGGGTCTTGCCACGAT
>JBNKWP010000103.1:0-645 GCA_050299835.1 Silicimonas sp. | reverse complement strand
CCTTGGTCTCTTGTCGCTTCCTTAGCCCGCCAAATGAATGTCGTGCAGGTCCAACTGATAGAACGGATGCGCGTCCACGTTGGCGAACTTGCCGTTCGAGTGATTGAAGACTGAACGCCAATAGGGTTGGATCAACACGCCTTCGTCCTGCATAATCTTTTCCATCTTCGCCATGATCTCGCGCCGGGCATCCGCATCGGCGATGGACAAACCCTGCTCCAAAAGGCTGTCAAACTCGGCATTGGAGAACCCGCTTTCATTCCATGCCGCGCCGGATTTATAGGCGAGCGACATGATCTGAATCCCCAACGGGCGCGGGCCCCATTCGGTTGCGGAGAACGGGTATTTCGTCCAGTCGTTCCAGAACGTCGCCCCGGGCAAAACAGTACGCTTGATCTTCAATCCAGCGTCGCGCATCTGTGCTGCAACGGCATCACAGGTGTTCTTCTGCCAGTCCGTGTCAAGCGAGATAAGTTCGAACTCTGTATCGGCATGACCCGCTGCCGCCACAAGTGCTGCGCCTTTTTCTGCACTTACCTCTTGTGGCTCAAGCTTGGCGTATTCCGGGTGAACCGGACAAACGTGGTGATTTTCACCGAGTTGGCCAAGACCGCCGATACCCAATTCCAGGATACTGGCGTTATC
>JBNKWP010000102.1:0-647 GCA_050299835.1 Silicimonas sp. | reverse complement strand
GACCGATCTGATCGGGATTGACGCGTCGCGGATCGTGGCCCCTCTGCGCGAGCAGGGACGTTACACCTCCTTTCCCGGTTTGACGCCGGTCGTCACTTTCGAGGGAGCGTCGTGGATCGTGCGTGTGCAGGAGCTGGCGGCGGTCCCCGGGTCGAAATTACGCAAGCATGTCGGATCGCTGGCCGAGCACCGCGACGTGCTGAAGCGCGCGTTGGATATTCTGATTGACGGGGTCTGATGGTCTGTTCTCCGGACGCCGAAAGGGCAAATTCCCTGGCTGAACGGTAGCGTCCGATAATGCAAGATTATTGGACATAATAGAGAGCGGCAAGGCGGGGCGGTTTGCGCATCATATTGTGGACGAAAGCGCCGCGAGAGACTAGTCTTGCGGTGAGACATATGCCCGCGACGACTTCGAGAGCCTACCCCGGATGCCGTCCTGGGTCACCGGCGTACGGGCCGAAACCCCTGAGGATGTGGCGTTTCTGTCAGGCGCCGCGCTCGGCCACCTGCATCTTGTGCTGCGCCGGGACGACGTGCCCCAGACCTTGCTCCGGGAGCGGCTTACGCTGCGGGCGGCGGTCCTTAAGGCGGTTCTCTCGGGACTGTTGCATTAACCGACCGCGCGCGACAAGCTTTGGTTTTCT
>JBNKWP010000101.1:0-656 GCA_050299835.1 Silicimonas sp. | reverse complement strand
TGATGTCCACAATGGGGATGACGCGTTCGTAGGCCATGCGTGTGGGGCCGATGACGCCGACCGAGCCGACGATCATGCCGTCCACTTCGTAGGGCGCGGTGATGACGCTGCATTCGTCCAGTTGTGCCAGGCCGGATTCGCCGCCGATGAAGATCTGCGGAATCGTCTTGAGCCCCGTTCGCTCGAGCAGCGCGGCGCGGATCTTGCCGCCCCTGTTGTCCTGCTGGTACTCGACGGAATCGAGATCGATCGCGCGGTACGGAATCCCGTACTCCGCGAACATCTTGCGCACCGACCAGCAGAACTCGCACCACTCGAGCGCGAACAGGACGACCGGGTTGTCCGGGTCGTGCGTGGCCTCGTCGAGGAAGGCCAGCGCGTCGGGCAGCGCGCCCGTTGCGGGTTCCTCCTTGCCGCCCGCCGGCTGTGATGGCGGCGGCATGTCGAAGCGGTAGTTCGGCGTCGAGCGGGAGATCTCATGCTCTTCCGGCGTCATGTCCGCCGGGATGTCCTCGAACAGCGGCGTACTCAGGTAACGCTCGCCGGTGTCGGGAAGCATGCAGAGAATATTGGCACCGGGTTCGGCCTTTTCCGCGACGGCGATGGCGCCCGCCAGCGTCGCGCCAGCCGAAACGCCGACGAATATGCCCTCCTTT
>JBNKWP010000100.1:0-656 GCA_050299835.1 Silicimonas sp. | reverse complement strand
CGTCCGTCAGAACGACGTGCAACAGACCACGCTCGACCCGAGCGTCCGCTGACCAACCCAGCGCCTTCTGCGCCTCGCGGCGGGCGTCGAAGCTTTGGCTGGCGACATAGGAGTTCTTCACCTCCAGACCCGGAAACGTACCCACCGCTTTGACCGCCAGCGTGATGTTCACACCGATAATGATCCCGAAGGCGGTGACCATTCCCACCGCGACGTGCCAGCCCTTGATCTCGCGTTCCATCACTCAACCTTTCCGTTGAAGACGGTGTCCTGATAGGCGCGTTCGCCCGACACCAGGTCCTCGACCCATATCCGCACATCGGTCCGTTCCGCACCAGCCGGGCCCGAGCCGGCCGGCGCAAGCAGGTAAACCCGCTGCAACAGCGTCTCGTTCGCGGGCACCTCGACCGTCTCGTATATCGCGCCCTCGACCTCGACCTTGACCGACGCATCCCCCGTCGCCGCAATCCGGAACGGGCGATAATCGCCGTGCTTGTTCCTCAGGCGAATATCATAGGCATTCCGGATCGAGCCATCCGACAGCGTCACGAACAGCGGATTGCGGATAGGGGCAACGGTCAGGTCGATCTCGGGCCGGATGAACAGCATCACCACCAGCGCGATCCCGACACCGGCCCAAAGCGCGGTGTAGATGA
>JBNKWP010000099.1:0-656 GCA_050299835.1 Silicimonas sp. | reverse complement strand
TGGCCGATGCCGGGGAGCTACGGGCGCATCTGCAGGCGGCGCTGCCGGACTACATGGTGCCGGCGGCCTATGTGGGCCTTGAGGCTCTGCCCCTGACGGCGAACGGCAAGCTTGACCGCAAGGCCTTGCCGGCGCCGGAAGGCGGGGCCTATGCGCGGGCGGTCTATGAGGCGCCGCGCGGTGCGCTCGAGGAGGCGATTGCCGGGATCTGGCAGGATCTTCTGGGCGTTGAGCGCGTCGGCCGGCATGACAATTTCTTTGTTCTTGGCGGGCATTCGCTTTTGGCCGTGCGGCTTGTGGAACGGATGCGCCAGGCGGGTTTAGGGGCGGATATCCGGGTGCTGTTCGCCCGGCCGAGCCTGGCGGCGCTGGCGGATGCCGTTTCCGGTGTCGAGGAACGCCCGGTCCCGGCCAACGGCATTCCCGATAGCGGCGAGGCGATCGAGCCGTCGATGCTGCCTTTGGTAGAGCTGTCGCAAGATGCTATCGACCGCATCGTCGCGTCGGTGGGCGGCGGTGCCACCAATGTGCAGGACATCTACCCACTCGCGCCGTTGCAGGAAGGGGTACTGTACCATCATCTGTCGGCTGAGGAAGGCGATCCCTATCTCTTGTGGTCGCTTCTTTCCTTTGACAGCCGGTCAAGGCTGGACGGG
>JBNKWP010000098.1:0-657 GCA_050299835.1 Silicimonas sp. | reverse complement strand
CACCAGGTGCTCGGTGTCCGGCCCCGATAACGTCACTAAATCAGCCGGATTCGACGCGATCATCGGCTCAACCCCGTCCGGCACGGCCTCGGGAAACCGCCCCCGGTCGCTATCCGCCCAATGCAGGCGCAACCCCGGAAACCCGGCCAGCACGCCGACAATCGCTCGCCCAACATGCCCGGCTCCCCAGACCCAGATTTCGCGTCCCGGCACGGCGACGGGCTCGATCATCCAGCCCTCGACCACGCCAGGTTCAGGAAGCTCTCCCCTCGCCCGCGCCGTCGCCAGAACCCGCTCGACCCCTAGCGGCATCGCGGCGCCCGCACCCGGCAAAGGCCGCGCCACCACGTCACCCGAGACCTCGGCCAGCCTTGCGGCGTCCCAGACCTCGGTCAAAAGCGTCACCGCCCCGCCGCAGCACTGACCCAGAGCAGGCCCCAACGGCAACCGGTCCACCCGGTCCCCGACCGTCAACGCCGCCCTTGCGCGTTCGACGGCCTTGAACTCCAGCGCACCACCGCCGATGGTCCCCTCGACCGTCGCTGCGGTCACCAGCATCGCGGCACCCGTCTCGCGCGGCACCGAACCACGGGTCTCGGCCACAACGACACGCGCCACCGGTGCCAGGTCCCTTATCCGTTCCAGGGGAAACGTCAT
>JBNKWP010000097.1:0-662 GCA_050299835.1 Silicimonas sp. | reverse complement strand
ACCCTCTCGTCAAGAAACTACGTATCAGATCGGGTCCTTCAGCCAGCGAGTTGCGCCTGGTCGTGATGCCGAAGGTCGAAGAAGCAGAACCTCGGCAAGCATCACGTCAGTTCAGTGTGAACCGGGTACGGGTGTAGTTGCGGATCTTGCCGCTTTGGCCGGTCTATCGAACCCGGACCGAGGCGTCTCAGATCGTCCATGCGACGAGTCACTCACACCGGCGGCACACAACCGAGGGTCCCAATCTGGTTTGTCCCGTCCCACCAAATCCCACCTCACCACCGAATCCGACTGATGGGATTTATGGTGGGACAGATCAATGGCGAAGCCGTTTTTTTCGTTTAAAATCAATAACTTAATGGGAATAAATGGCAGCCCGTAGGGGAATCGAACCCCTCTTTCCAGGTTGAAAACCTGGCGTCCTAACCGATAGACGAACGGGCCAAAGCCAGCGTGCCGCGCTTCTTATGAAAATCTTGCCAAGGGGGCAAGAGGGATTCTGGACGTTGGGCGCAGAAATTCGTGCGCGTTCAATCTGCGCATAGAGCGGCGTCTTCGAGCCGCAATTGCGGGCTCTGGCGGCCTTGCCAACTGTTGATGTCGAGACGACCGACCAGATGAAAGCTGCGGCCGCCGTGATCGGTTAATTCCCGACCGAAACC
>JBNKWP010000096.1:0-663 GCA_050299835.1 Silicimonas sp. | reverse complement strand
AGGCCTGCCGCCGGGGCCGATTGCGGTGGTACGCGACCAGAACAACATGCAGGTCATCGACACGCTGACGGGCGAGGCCGAAGCCCATGGCCTGCGCCCCGGTCAGCCGTTGCGCGATGCGCTGGCGATGTGCCCCGATCTGGTCACGCGGGCCATCAACCCGCTGGCCGAACAGCAATTCCTGATCGCCTTGCGCCGCTGGGCCGGCAAGTTCAGCCCCTGGGTCAGCGACGCGCCACCCGCCAGCCTGCTGATCGACCTGACCGGTTGCGCGCACCTTTACGGCGGCGAAGAACCGTTGTTGCAGGTCATCGAAAATGACTGTGCGGTACTGGGCTTGACCGTCTTTGCTGGCATTGCCGACACGGTCGGCGCGGCCTGGGCGCTGGCGCGGTTCGCGGGGCAACCGGCGGGTATGGCACGCACCGGCGATGCGGTCGACCAGGAAGCCCGCGCCACCCGCGCCCGCGCAGTGAAGCGCCGCAACTGGGAACGCGGCGGCCCGCCGCCGAAACTGGCCGCCCCCGGCCGCGCCGCCCAGCGCATTGCCGGACCGGGCCAGACCCGCGCGGCCATTTCCCCCCTGCCCGTGGCCGGGCTGCGCCTGCCCGATGACACGGTGACTGCCCTGGCCCGGCTGGGGTTGACCCGCATCGGCGATCT
>JBNKWP010000095.1:0-679 GCA_050299835.1 Silicimonas sp. | reverse complement strand
CACGAAACGGCAAGCGAGCCGTTGACCATCGCCCAGCGTTGCAGTTGCCGACCATTCGGATCGTTCACGCTCGTGAAGGACGAACTCACGAAAGTCGCCCCACGCTGGCGTCGGCGCGGTGCGTTCGTGCCAAAGCCGTGTCGCGTCCATCACCGTCGAACCAAGGACCGAATCTGCCGTGCTGTCGTTCCAGAGACTTTTGTAAGCCGCGTTCGCGAAGGTCATCTCACCGGTACGGGAAAAGATTGCAACGGCCTCGTCCAGCGCGTCGAGCACGTTGTGCGACTGCTCCAACTGGGCCCGAAAACGGCGTGTCAGTGACATTTCGGCGCTGATATCCTCGAACAAAAGCGCGACAGCGCCGTCGGGATGCGGCCGCCCGGAGATGCGATACGTCCGTCCGTCCGGCAGCGCCCAGGTTTCTGTATAGGTTCCGTCGCGCGCCGCCGACTCCAGATCGGCGATGGACTTTCGCCACGCACGATAGTCCTTCGGCTCCGGCATCATCCGGTTTTCACGCAGGCGGTCCAGAAAGGCGACCATCGCCGGCCGGCCGGACAGAAAGTCCGGCGGCAAGCCAGTCAAATCGCTGAGTGACGGGTTGAACAGCACCAGCCTGCGCGACCGGTCGAAGATCGCCAGACCAATCGACAGATCGGCGAAGGTCTTGGTAAGGGTC
>JBNKWP010000094.1:0-682 GCA_050299835.1 Silicimonas sp. | reverse complement strand
GATGATCCGCGCCCCCTGGTCTTCGACCATGCGCGCCGCCTCGCCCATCCAATAGGCATCCCTGCCCGCCAGTTGCACCGCCGTCTCCACGGGCGAAGATTTTTCGTCGAAAAATCTTGCGCCCAGCCCCAACTCTGTGCGCTCCCGAACACCGGGTTTGGCCTGGACCATCTCCTGGCTGGCCACCATTTCCGACACCACCAACCCGGCTCCGAACGAGGCCACCAACTGCCGGAACGGCAGATCGGTGATTCCGGCCATGGGGGCCAGAAACACGGGCGGATCGAGAGGAATGTCGGATACCGTTATCATCATGCGTAAACCTTGGGCGCGTGGCACAGAAGTAAGAAGCCCGGACGGCGGCCACAAACCGGAGCCCTCGAAAAAGCCTCTTCGAACGGCATATGCTTAATTATTGTGCAATTCAACCGGCAATCCGTCGCCATTGTCAGCAGGACCATCACGGCCTAGAGGTGAGGCAGCGAGAAAATCATGGGCTGACCAACAGATATGGACATCCGCCTTGGCAATGGCTTCGACGTGCACCGCTTTGGGTCCGGCGATCACGTGGTGCTCTGCGGCGTGCACGTGCCGCACGAGCGTGCGCTGGAAGGGCACTCCGACGCCGATGTCGGCATGCACGCGGTGACCGACGCGATCTACGGCGCGCTGGCCGAGGGCG
>JBNKWP010000093.1:0-683 GCA_050299835.1 Silicimonas sp. | reverse complement strand
ACCGTACAAAAATGATGCCGCGCAATCCGGAAGTTCCACTGATAAAGCCCCAGCTTCTCCTCCCCCGCCGGCAGCCGGAAATCGTCCTCATGCACCTGCACCATCAGCGCATTCTTCTTCCGGCACAGCGAACAGTCGCATTTGGTGAATTCCGCCAGATCGCTCTCGATCTCGAACCGCACCGCCCCGCAATGACACGCCCCTTGATAAACCGGCATCGCATTACTCCCGAATATCCGTCCCCCTTCGTTAGGCCCGCCCCTCGACGGTTTCAAGACAGTTGACCCCACCCAACACCTGCCCTATCCGCCCTCAAAGCCGCAGGAGACCCTCATGCCCACCTACACCGCGCTCACCACCCTCAAGGGCGAGGCCCCAGCCGCCACCCTCGGCGAAGCCATGGAGCGCCTCGACCCCGCCCCCACCGGCATCGGCGTCTTCGAGATCGAGGACGGCTCCGGCCTCTGGGAAATCGGCGGCTACTTCACCGAGCGCCCCGACGAGACCGCCCTTCTCCTGCTCACCACCGCCTTCGGCGCCCGCCCCTTCGCCGTCTCCAGACTCGAAGACCGCGACTGGGTGGCGCAAGTCCGCCGCGAGCTCACCCCCGTCGAGGCCGGTCGTTTCGTTGTCTATGGCGGCCATGACGCCGCCAATATCCCGACCCAGAAGATCGGGCTTGA
>JBNKWP010000092.1:0-687 GCA_050299835.1 Silicimonas sp. | reverse complement strand
ACGGCAATCCCGCCTGCGCCAGCGCCACGGCGCGGAAAATCGCCCGCCCCTTGTTCATGGTCTCCGCCCACTCGTTTTCCGGAACCGAATCATAAACGATTCCGGCACCGGCCTGAATATACAGCTTTCCGTCCTTGATCACCGCGGTGCGGATCGCGATCGCGGTGTCCATGTTGCCGCTCCAGGAAATGTAACCGACCGCGCCGGAGTAGATACCGCGCTTGACCGGTTCCAGTTCGTCGATGATTTCCATCGCGCGTATCTTCGGCGCGCCCGACACGGTGCCGGCCGGAAAGGTCGCGCGCAGCACGTCGAAAGCCGACAATTCGGGCCGGATCCGGCCCTCGACGTTGGAGACGATGTGCATGACGTGAGAATAGCGCTCGACGATGAACTGGTCGGTGACGTGGACGCTGCCCACCTGCGCCACCCGGCCGCAGTCGTTGCGGCCGAGGTCGAGCAGTTGCAGGTGCTCGGCCCGCTCCTTCTCGTCGGCCAGCAGGTCGCGTTCGAGTTCCAGGTCCTCGCCCTGAGTCGCGCCGCGCTTGCGGGTGCCGGCGATCGGACGCACCGTCACGGTCTCGTCCTCGAGCCGCACCAGGATCTCGGGCGAGGCGCCGACGACGTGGAAGTCCTCGAAATTGAAGAAGAACATGTAGGGCGACGGATTGAGCGAGCGAATCGCTC
>JBNKWP010000091.1:0-692 GCA_050299835.1 Silicimonas sp. | reverse complement strand
CGGCCGATTTATGATTTAACTGATTGATTTCTTTTCGTTTATCTGGATGTTCTTTGCGGAATTATCGTCGCTCGGGAGGCGACCTGCTTCCCGACGGTCGACAGAAATCCGATACCATCGTAACGCGCGATTCTTCGCTGCTGTGCGCAGGCCCGCCTTGCCACTCCGCGGCAGCTTTGTCTGCAATACGGCACCAATGTGGTGATGAGAACCTGGAGTGGTGAATGATAGGGGATAAACGTTTTCCGGCTTGGCACTGAGGGAGCGAATCAAGGCGAATCATCTGAAGCCGGAAACAGTGCCGCGGATTGCATCAGGCCCCGATCTCGCGGAACAGAGCCTGGCGAGCCTTGGCGAACGCTTGAGCGATCTCGGGGATGTCCGGTGTGGCGCCAGGATCTGAACGCAGCGCCTTTTCGGCAAGCTGGCAAAGTCCGGCCATTTCGATCAGGCCGATGTTCAGCGCGCTGCCTTTCAGGAAGTGCAGATCGTCAGGAACGATGCGGGCTGCAGGGGCCTGGATACGACCCAGTGTTTCCTCAACTTCCTCACAGAACAGCACAACAACCTCGGCAAGGTCGTCTTCGCCGACCTCCTGCCGCAACTCTCCAACCCGTGTGCGATCAATCATGCCCGGCCTCCTGTCAGGGTCAGATTAGCCGGTGAAGGTAAACGGGTGGTTTCGCAGGGAG
>JBNKWP010000090.1:0-696 GCA_050299835.1 Silicimonas sp. | reverse complement strand
GGAGGCAGGCCCATGCCCAGGACGATGGCTCCGAACGCCACTACCAGAAGCACGACGGGCAAGGGGCCGCTCGCGACCTCGGCCCGAAGCAGCGACAGCCGCCCGGCAAAGCCCGAGGTCTGGATCAGCCCGACGATCAGGCCGATGGCCGTCACGATCACGACGATCGAGCCCGCCATACGGCCCGCATCGACGAAGGCGTGCCAGATGCGGCTGGCGGACCGGAACTCGCGGAACAGGATCGCCACGACCAGCCCGTAGAACCCGGCCTTGGGCACCGAGGGTTGCGCGAAGAGAAAATAGCTGAGCGTGCCAAGCGGCGCGACGAAGACAAGGCATTGCACCCATTCCGCACGCGTCAGTTTCGGCCGGACCGAGGCGGGCAGGGCGCCGACACCCTGTTTGCGAGCTTCGAAATAGACCGCCAGGAAGGTCCCGAGGTAATAGAATATCGCAGGCAGGATCGCGGCGACCACGATATAGCGGTATTCCAGCCCGATCTGCCCCGCGACGAAGAACGCGACGACCCCCATCACCGGCGGCATGATTTGCCCTCCGGTCGATGCCGCCGCCTCGACGGCGCCCGCGAAGGCGGGCTTGAAGCCAGCCTTGCGGATCACCGGAATGGTCATGACGCCGGTGGACACCACATTGGAAATCGCAGCACCGCTGAGCATGCCGAACAGCGCCGATGAC
>JBNKWP010000089.1:242-701 GCA_050299835.1 Silicimonas sp. | reverse complement strand
GGTCACGCTGACCTACACCTATGACGCGCTCGACCGCCGCACGTCCATGTCCGACTCGCTCGGCGGCACCACGAGCTATGCCTGGGACGTGGAAGATCGGTTGACCGACCTCACCGCGCCCTGGGGCACCGTCTACTCCTTCGGCTACGACGGCGAAGGCCGCCGGACATCGCTCACCTCGACCTCGGGCCGCGCGACGACCTACGCCTATACCAACGGCCTCCTCTCGACGCTGACCCACGTCCAGTCCGGCGTCACCCTGACCGATCTGGCCTACACATACGGCCTGGACGGGCAACTGACGGAGATCGTCGACAACCTCGACCCGTCGAAGTCGAAGGCGATTTCCTATGACCTGCTCAACCGGCTGGTGCAGGTGGCGGAAGGTGCGCCGGCGTCGCAGGGCGGCACACCGATCCCGGTCGAGGACTACGCCTATGACGAGGAAGGCAACCGCAC
>JBNKWP010000089.1:0-232 GCA_050299835.1 Silicimonas sp. | reverse complement strand
GCACCTCTCGGCGCTCTACGCCTCCAACGATCACAACCAGCTCACCGAGGACGACACCTACACCTACGCCTACGACGCCAAGGGCAACAGAACGTCGCGGACCTCGAAGGCCACTGGCGACGTAGAGACATATACTTTTGACAGCCAGAACCGGCTGATTGGGTATACCTCGCCGACCACGACCGCGAGCTACGTATATGACGCTGTTGAGCGGCGGATCGGAAAGGCAGTT
>JBNKWP010000088.1:0-703 GCA_050299835.1 Silicimonas sp. | reverse complement strand
CGACGAAGACTGGCAGGCCGAGCAGTGGGGCATCGACGAGGAGGCAGCAGAAGTCGCCGCGCGCAAGAAGCGCGATTTTTTTCACGCCATGAACTTCTACCGTTTTGCCTGATTTACCTGCCATTTGCTGGGGAGAACGGCAAATTTTGCAATAGTTTCCGTTGCGTCCGGATTCTCGGGTTTTTTGGGTCCGCTACTTGACCTATCCGGCCTGTTGCGACCAAGATTGCCCGCGTTCGGCGGGAATCCGCCAACCCATAAAATGGGCTGAAGACAGTCCGCGGGACCATCGGTGACGATGGATACTCAGGAAGAGGTAAAAATGAAAAAATCCGTATTCTTTGGCGCACTGGCCGCCGCCGTCACTGTCGGTGGTGTAGCGGGTGCTGCCACACTTGACGACGTGAAGGCGCGTGGAAAGATGAACTGCGGCGTGACCACCGGCGTACCCGGCTTTGCCGAGCCCGACGCCAACGGTGTCTGGCAGGGGTTTGATGTTGCCATCTGCCGCGCTGTTGCCGCCGCCGTTCTGGGCGACCCGACCGCGGTCGAGTTCGTTCCGACCACCGGCAAGACACGCTTTACTGCACTTGCTTCGGGCGAGATCGACCTGCTGGCCCGGAACACCACCTGGACGTTCAGCCGTGACGTTGACCTGAAATTCGAATTCACCGGCGTGAACTACTATGACGGTCAGGGCTTC
>JBNKWP010000087.1:0-710 GCA_050299835.1 Silicimonas sp. | reverse complement strand
AGATCACGGCGGAGTAACCCGCCTCGTCTGCCATAGTAATTGCATCAAGAGTTTCGCTTAAGGTACCGATTTGGTTGGGTTTTATCAAGATCGAATTTGCGATTTTCTCGTCGATGCCGCGCCGCAGTATCGAGGTGTTGGTCACGAACAGGTCGTCGCCGACCAGCTGCACGCGAGCGCCCAGCTTGTCAGTCAGCAGGCGCCAGCCGTCCCAGTCGCTCTCGTCCATGCCGTCCTCGATCGTGACGATCGGGTAGGCGTCGGCGAGTTCGGCGAGAAAGTCGGTGAAACCGGCGGCGTCGAACTGCCGGCCTTCCGATTCGAGGTCGTAGACGCCGTTCTTGTAGAACTCCGAGCTGGCGACGTCGAGACCGAGCAGGATGTCGTCGCCCGCCTTGAAGCCGGCCTTGTCGATGGCTTCCATGATCGTGTCTAGTGCAGCACGATTGGACGGCAGGTTCGGCGCGAAACCGCCCTCGTCGCCGACGGCCGTGTTCATGCCCATGCCCTTGAGCACGCTCTTGAGCGAGTGGAAGATCTCCGCGCCGCAGCGCAGCGCCTCGGCGAAGTTCGGGGCGCCGACGGGCAGGATCATGAACTCCTGGATGTCCACGCTGTTATCGGCATGGGCGCCGCCGTTGATGATGTTCATCATCGGCACCGGCATGATCGTGCTGCTGCCGAGGTGGCGGAACAGCGATACGCCCTTC
>JBNKWP010000086.1:0-715 GCA_050299835.1 Silicimonas sp. | reverse complement strand
GCCTCGGCGCTGGCCGGCTTTGACCGCAATCGGCTGGGCAAGGTCGAGCGTCTCGCGCGTGTGGCACTTGGCCTGGCCGCCCTTGCCCCGCAATACACCGTCGCCGTTCCGGCGGCGCTGGCGGGCATCGCCCTCATCTTTGCAAGCCCTCGGCTGGCTCGGCCTTCCGCCGCGGCCAGCCCTTAACAACCATTCGCTAGGACCCTAGGGAGGAAATCACATGCGAAACCTGACCATTGCAGCCACCGCTGCATTTGCCTTCGCCGCCGGCGGCGCGTCGGCGGAGACACTGAAAATGGCCACCATCGAACCCAGCCTCGGCCAGGCGATCACGATGGCGACCTTCGCCAACGTCGTGAACGGCAACCAGGACCTCGTCGAGATCGAGGTCGCAGGCGGTGGCGCCGCCACTCTGCACCAACTCGAAGCAGGGCGCGGGAACCTCGATCTGTGGATGACGTCGCCGACGATTTACGGGCTGCAAAAGGCCGGAAAGGCCATGTACGCCAACGAGCCGGATGCACCGGCTTTGGCGGAAAAACTCTCGCTGATCATGTGGTTCCCCTATGGCCAGTATCACTACGCGGTCCGCGGCGACAGCGACATCCAGTATCTCGACGACATCGAAGGCGCGACCGTCTTCCTCGGACCGGCAGGCGGTGGCGCCTTCAACGCAGCGAAGGGCTGGATCGAGGCGACGACCGGGCTTGTCGCC
>JBNKWP010000085.1:0-719 GCA_050299835.1 Silicimonas sp. | reverse complement strand
ACGATCTCGGCCCGAAAAATCGCGCCCTGTTGGCCAAACGCGACGACTTCCAGACCCGCATCGACGATTGGCACAAGGCTCGGCGCGGTCAGCCCCATAATGCAGCCGCTTACGAAGCCTTCTTGCGCGAAACGGGCTATATCGTCCCCGAAGGCGGGCCATTCGCCATCGAGACCCCAGATGTCGATCCCGAGATCGCCACCCTGCCCGGGCCCCAGCTGGTGGTCCCGGTGATGAACGCCCGCTACGCGCTCAACGCCGCCAATGCCCGCTGGGGTTCGCTTTATGACGCGCTCTACGGCACCGACGCTCTCGGAAATCTGCCCGTGGGCGGCGGCTACGATCCCGAGCGGGGCGCGCGGGTCATCGCCTGGGCGAAGGCGCATCTCGACCGTACCGCACCGCTCGCGGGCGGTTCCTGGGCCGAGGTGACGTCGCTTTCGGTGCAGAACGGCACCCTGATCGTCAATGGCCCGATGGGTGAGACCGGCCTCGCCGATCCGTCGCTTTTTGCCGGTTCTCTCGACCGCGACGGCGTCCCCTTCCACGTGCTCTTGCAGATCAACGGCCTCAAGGTCGCGCTGATGGTCGATCCCGAGACCCCGGTCGGCCGGGCCGATCCGGCGGGCATCGCCGATATCTTTTGCGAGGCCGCCATTTCCACCATCATGGATTGCGAGGATTCAGTGGCCGCCGTCGATGCCGGGGACAAGGTTCTG
>JBNKWP010000084.1:0-730 GCA_050299835.1 Silicimonas sp. | reverse complement strand
AAGGCGGCATGGGCGCGCAGGTATTGCATCTGGATGAAATCATCCCGCGCGCCCGAGGAATAGCGCGGCGCAGCACTTTCCGAGCTTTTAGGGTCGATGAACTTGTTCGGCTGGTTGGTGCCCTTGTCGATGGCCGCGCAGCCAAATTCGGTGAAGCGGATCGGTTTCGAGCCCGGCACCCAATCGGTGGGCTGGGTCTCTCGCACCCCACCGGGGCGGTTGTGATGCGCCTGTTGCCACCACGATTTTATGTCCTTGTAGCGCCAGACCCACCGCTCGCCAGAGGCGCCATCGGTGATCTCGGTGCGCAGCTGCACCGCGCGGGCTTCGGGCGCGTGATAATACCAGTCATAGCCCTCGCCGCCGAGGATATTGGCTTTGAGATAGTCGAGATTGTAGATCGACCCCCAGCCCGCATCGGCATGATCGGGCCCATCGCGCCAATCCGAGAGCGGCATGTAATTGTCGATGCCGATATAGTCGATATTGGCATCGCTCCAGAGCGGATCGAGATGGAAGAACGCCTCGTCGCCGCCGGGGTGATCGACGTGGAGTCCGCGGTGCCGATGATCATGGGCGCCAACATCGGCACCACCGTCACCAACACGCTGGTGTCGCTCGCTCACCTCCGGCAGTCCGACGAGTTCAAGCGAGCCTTCAGCGCCGCCACGATGCACGATTTCTTCAACCTCATGGCGGTCGTGATCCTGCTACCGCTCGAAGTCGCGAC
>JBNKWP010000083.1:0-734 GCA_050299835.1 Silicimonas sp. | reverse complement strand
CCGGAAAGTGGCTGCTGCATTGCCATATGCTTTCGCATGCGGCCTCGGGAATGATGACCTGGATCGACGTGGCATGAACCGGGCGACCGCTGTTCCGGTCTCGTCGGATATCAGACCACAGTAGCCACGTATCCGGCAATTTTAATCGCCTCGACAACGGCGACGCCCGATTTCTGTGTCACGACATTTATCGTGTGGGTTTCGAGGTTGGCATTGACCTTTGCCCGCGGGTCGAGCGCCATTATTTCTTTGGCAATCGCAGCGGTGCATTGACCACAGCTCATGTCGGGGACGTGGAACCTCGTGAATGATCTTTCCGGTTTGATACGTGATGCAAGGGTTCCAGTGGGCGGAAGGTCAAGTGGAGTCATCGGTTAGGCCAACCAAAAAATCTTCATGGCCCCCTTGAGCTTCCAGTGACTGGAAGCCCTATATCGGTGTCAGACAACCTTGAGGCCATCGCTATGACTCAAAGCACGCAAGCAACTCTCAGTATCGAAGGCATGTCCTGCGCATCCTGCGTGGGACGAGTCGAAAAGACCCTATCGGCTCTGGACGGCATTTCCGACGTCGCCGTGAACCTCGCGTCCGAGTCGGCGCGCCTTTCCGTTGACGACCCTGCCCGCATTTCCCAGGCGGCCCAGGCCTTGGGCGACCTGGGATATCCGGCCCGTACCGCCAGGATCACGTTGAACATCGAGTCCATGTCCTGCGCGTCCTGCGTTGGACGGGTC
>JBNKWP010000082.1:0-766 GCA_050299835.1 Silicimonas sp. | reverse complement strand
ACCGGCGCGGGCTTGTTGCGGTGACGGCCATTCGTTGTTCTTGCCATCGCCCGAGATGTCCAGCGTCTGCGCCCAACAGGGCGGCGCGCGGTTCAGCAGCGATTTGCCGAAGGACATCGCCGCACCCAGTCCGGTCGATTCGGGCGCAGGGGTCCGTGTCCAGGTTTGCAGCCGCTGACGGACCGCAGCCAGGCTGGCACGGCTTTCGATCATGACCCAATCCCGGATCACACGCTGATAGCGCGAGGATGACCACTCGTAGACGGCCAGCGCGACGGGCGCGTCGGGCATGGCAAACAGAGCTGCCTCGACATCCGGATCGCCAAGCGCGGTGGCCAGCCCATCGAGCTGCATCCGATACTCCCGCGCATCGACGGAGCCCGAGACATCCACGGCCAGCAAAAGTGCCAGATCGCAGGCCGCGCCGGGCAAGGGGGCGAGCAAAGCAAGGCCGGTCAGGGCGGGACGAAACCATGTCATGCGGGCAGCTTAGCAGCGCCCCTGCCCGTCGGTCCATCGGCCAAAGATCACATGGGCATCAGCGCCCAGTAATCGAGGTCCAAGAGCACGTCGGGCAGGTATTTCCCGTCCTCGCCCTTCAGCGCGAAACCGGGGGCGCCGTGTTTCACCGCGACCAGCCTGAGCCGGATCGCGCCGACGCCCGGTGCCGTCGTCTCGGCCTTGTCGAGCACTTCCGACCAAGCCCGCACCGTATCGCCCGAGAAGCAGGGATTGGCATGGGCGCCCGCGTTCAGCGCGACGATGG
>JBNKWP010000081.1:0-780 GCA_050299835.1 Silicimonas sp. | reverse complement strand
CGAGGCGGACAGGCTGGGCGTGCCATTCCTCGGCGAGATCCCGCTTCACCTGGGAATCCGCGAGGCGGGCGACGGTGGCGCGCCCATCGTGGCCGCCAAGCCCGACAGCGACGAGGCAGCCGCGTTCTGGGAGATCGCCGACCGGCTGATCGAGACCGTCGGCATCCTATGAACCGACCCATCGAGTTCCCGCCGCTTCTGACCGGCCTCGCCGTGCCCGGCGATCCGCTAGAGGCCGCGCTGGCCTCGGTCCGCGCCGAGGTCGAGCCGGGCACGGTGTTCTACGGCGTGGACGAGAGCACCATGCGTGCGGCCATCGTACTGGCCCCGGAGGAGCCTCTGAAACGCGCCGTGCGCGCCTCGATGGCGATCAGCCTTGGTCTGAACGACGCCATCGGCGCGCTGGCCCCGCCCGAAGTGGCGGTGCACCTCGCCTGGCCCGACCGGATCAAGGTGAACGGCGCGTTGGCCGGCGCGCTGCGCATCGCTGCCGACACCACCGATCCCGGCACTGAACCCGACTGGATGATCGTCGCGCTGGAACTGGGAGGGAACAATCCGCTCGTCGTGCATGACGTCAGCGACGTCGACGCCGCGGTCTACGCTACGATGCAGTCCGCTTTCATCACGTCCGGACAACGCTGTACCTGCGCCCGGCGGCTGATTGTCCCCGCTGGGAACGCTGCGTTTCTGGAGCGCCTGACGGCCGCCATTCCGCAACTGGTCGTCGGTCCGCCGGACGGCAAACCGGAACCGTTCATGGGGCCGTTGATTCACGCC
>JBNKWP010000080.1:0-787 GCA_050299835.1 Silicimonas sp. | reverse complement strand
GGGATGCGTTGACGCCTTGTGCCGAAGCAGCCGAGGCTCTGCTTGCACAGATCTGAGCGGTAACCGCACGCCCGGCGCGGAATCAAGGGCCTCAGGCCAGTCACCGGCGAGGCTTGCGCTTCCGCCGTCCAATTATCCACTCCCCCACCTTGCTCCCCCCGCCCCCCTCGCCTAATCAGAAGCGACAGGGCTGAGCGGGTGGCACATGCGTATCCTCATTACAAATGACGACGGTATCAATGCGCCGGGATTGCGTATCCTGGAGGACATCGCGGCCGAGATTGTGGGCGAGGATGGCGAGGTCTGGGTCGTGGCACCCGCCTTCGAGCAATCCGGCGTCGGACATTGCATCAGCTACACCCATCCGACCATGCTCAGCCAGTTCGGAGAACACCGCTTTGCCGCGCAGGGCTCTCCCGCCGACTGCGTCCTGGCGGGCATCCACCAAGTCCTGAAGGACCAGCCGCCCGATCTGGTGCTCTCGGGTGTGAATCGGGGCAACAACGCAGCCGAGAATGTGCTCTATTCCGGCACTCTGGGCGGCGCGATGGAAGCGGCGTTGCAGGGCCTTCCGGCAATTGCGCTCAGCCAGTTCTATGGGCCCGAGAACGCCAATCTGGACAACCCGTTCGAGGCCTCGGCCGTTCACGGTGCGGAGGTACTGCGCAAGCTGCTCAGACACGGGCACTGGGACGACCGCGCCTACCGGGTGTTCTACAACGTCAACTTTCCGCCCTGCCCGGCGGATGCGGTCAAGGGCACGCGGGTCACGACGCAGGGCTGGCGC
>JBNKWP010000079.1:0-816 GCA_050299835.1 Silicimonas sp. | reverse complement strand
CTTGCGGTCATGATCGGCAAGGAAGCCGCCCGGCGTGGCATTGTCGTCGCCTCGGCCTATTACCCCGTCGTCGATCTGGGCGTGCCCGCAATGCCTGTGCCCAGCGAACTGGCCCTCGCCATCGCGCGCCGGGAAAGCGAGTTCGATCCCGGCGTCATGTCCGGCGTTGGCGCGCGCGGGCTGATGCAACTGATGCCCGGAACGGCCAGCGACGTAGCCCGGTACCTGGACTTGCCCTACAGCCGGGACCGTCTGATCACAGATCCCAGCTACAACGCCCGCCTGGGCACAGCGTATCTCGACGAGCTGATGCAGACATTCGATGGCAACGTGGTGATGGTCGCCGCAGGTTACAACGCCGGTCCGGGCCGCCCCATGCGCTGGATGACAGAACGCGGTGACCCTCGGCGCGGTACCATGGATATCGTCGACTGGATCGAACATATCCCGTTCGACGAAACGCGCAATTATGTGATGCGGGTGGCTGAGAGTCTGCCGGTCTACAGGGCGCGCATTACAGGCTCGGTTGAGCCGATCGGCATCATGGCAGAGCTGACCGGCAGACCCGGTCACAGGCGGCAGGCTTTGAAAGGCGAGATCGCCCGTCCCCGTCCGCGGCCCGATCCTCTGACCGACTGACCGACGGCCGACACGGCCTTCGGACGGTTTTCGATGCGAAGACCCGAATAATCGGGAAACTCCGTGAGTTTCCCTGCGATTTCTGCATCGAAGATCGCCTCACCGCAGCGCCCGCCCCTTCAGAATCGCATCCGGCCCGAACCGCGCGCGGATCGCGTCCGAGGCCCGCTCGGCCCC
>JBNKWP010000078.1:0-828 GCA_050299835.1 Silicimonas sp. | reverse complement strand
TATGCGCCGCGCAATTATGGGCCGGAATATAAGGAAGCGTTTGACGCGGCCTATCCGGAGTTGGCGGCGGAATATGATGTGCTGTTCTATCCGTTCTTCTTCGAAGGGCTTGGGGTCGGCGATGATACCGTGGCGATGATGGAGTTCCTGCAGGACGACGCGACGCATCCGAACGCGGACGGGGTCGGGATGATTGTCGAGGATCTGGGGCCGAAAGTGCTGGAGTTGATCGCACTGGCCTCGGGGTCATAAACGGCGCGCCTTCGACGGGGATAATTCTACAAATCGGAAATTAGTGGGTGCTGAGGATCGCCAGCGCCTCGGCATGGAGCGTTTTGTTGGCGGCGGCGAGGATGCGGCCGCCATTGTGCGCGGGACCGCCCTGCCAGTCGGTGACGATGCCGCCTGCGGCCTCGATCACACCCTGGGGCCCCTGAATGTCGTAGGGGTTGAGGCCGGCTTCGATCACCAGGTCGATATGACCGGCGGCGAGCAGCGCATAGGCGTAACAGTCAAGGCCGTAGCGAGTTAGGCGGGTTTTCGCGGCGACGGCGTCGAAACCGGCGCGGTCCTCTTTCGTGCCGACCTCCGGAAAAGTGGTGAGGAGGGTGGCGTCGGCGAGGGATTTTGTGCGGCTGGTGGCAAGCGGCGATGCGCTGTCACTGACAAGGCTGGCCGCGCCAAATGCGCCGATATAGCGTTCCTTCAGATACGGTTGATCGATGATGCCGAGCACCGGGCCTTTTCCGGCGTCAAGCCCGATCAGTACCCCCCAGGTCGGGATGCCGCTGATAAATGCGCGGGTGCCGTCGATCGGGTCAAGGACCC
>JBNKWP010000077.1:0-862 GCA_050299835.1 Silicimonas sp. | reverse complement strand
GTCGATGAACGGTGCAATCGCCTTGTCGACCCGGACCGAGACGATCACCTTGTCCAGCGAGTCGGAAAACCGAAGTCTCTCGACCAGTCCCACCGAGACATTGCGGAATTTCAGAAGCGTCTCGTTGGCGACGATCCCGCCCGCGTCGGGAAAGGCAATTTCGATCACCGGTCCCCGGTCGCGCCATGTGTTCAGCGCGATGCCCACCGCGATCAACAGCGCCGCGACGGGCACCAGCCAGACGATCGAGGCGCGCTCGAAGAAACTTCGCCGCGCAGGCTCGATGTCGATATCGGGAATCTCGCCGCTCACCCGTCCCCCCGTTCCTTCGGCTTACTCGACGCTTGCCGGTCCCAGATCAAGCGGGAATCGAAGGCCTGCGCCGAAAGCATCGTGAAGATCACCGAAAGCGCGAAGGTAAGTGCGGCCGGGCCGGGCTTGATCGACGCAAAAACGTTGAGTTGCACCAGGGATGACAGGATCGCCACGACGAACACGTCGATCATCGACCAGCGCCCGATATACTCGACCACCTCGTACAGCCCATGGCGCGTGTGGTTCGAGGTGTGTGCCCCTTGCCGCACAGACAGGGCCAGATAGGCGATCGCAAAGAACTTGGCCAAGGGAATGCCGACCGAAGCCACAAGGATGATGATCGCCACGCCCCAGGCGCCATGCTCGGCCAGCTTGATCGCGCCCGCGATGATCGTGTCGTCGGAGCGCGAGAACAGGGTGCGCGTCTCCAGCATCGGATAGACGTTGGCCGGGATATAGGCCATCGCACCCGCAAGCCACCAGGCCCAGACCTTTTGCAGCGAACGGTCGTCGCGGCTTTTCAGCCGCGTCCCGCAGCGCCCGCAAC
>JBNKWP010000076.1:0-902 GCA_050299835.1 Silicimonas sp. | reverse complement strand
ATGCAGAGCGCACAGGTAATGCATTCCATCTGCTGGCCGTTGCGGATGTCGATCCCCATCGGGCAGACATTGACGCAAGCCATACAGTCGATGCAGTCGCCGGGGCCGGTGTTGAGGACTGCATCCTGCGCCGTCGGACCGTCTTCGGCGGCGGTCGGGTCGATGGCGCCCGCGGGCAGCGATCCGGGATAGGGCGTCGAGCGATAGGCCGGCGCGCCGCGTCCTAGTTCCGCCTGTTCGGCGGCGATGCGTTCGGCCTCGGCCGACATTTCGCGCCGTCGCTTGCCCTTGGCCCGTGGCTCTCCCCGCCAGCCCCGGTAGCCGACAGTCAGGGTTTCTGGGTCCATCATTGCGCCCTGGATGCGCGGCCAGGGGCACATGTAGATGCAGACCTGTTCGCGCATGAAGCCGCCGAAGATGAAGGTGGTCGCGGTGAGCAAGGCGATCGTCATATAGGCGACAGCGGGCGCATTGAAGGTGGCGAGGTCGCTCAGCAGCGTTGGTGCATCGGCAAAATAGAAGACCCAGGCCCCGCCCGTCGCCACCGCGATGGCAAGCCACACCGCCCATTTGGTGAGACGGAGCCGCGCCTTTTTCACATCCCATTTAGCCTTGTGGAGGCGGATGCGTGCGTTGCGGTCGCCCTCGATCCAGCGTTCCACAAGGATGAATAGATCGGTCCAGACGGTCTGCGGGCAGGTATAGCCGCACCAGACCCGGCCCAGCGCGGAGGTGAAGAGGAAGAGGCCGAGCCCCGCCATGATGAGCAGACCCGCGACGAAGTAGAACTCATGCGGCCAGATCTCGATCCAGAAGAAGTAGAAACGGCGACCGGCAAGATCGACGAGAACCGCCTGGTCCGGCAGGTTCGGGCCACGGTCCCAGCGAATCCAGGGCGTCAC
>JBNKWP010000075.1:0-902 GCA_050299835.1 Silicimonas sp. | reverse complement strand
ATGCAGAGCGCACAGGTAATGCATTCCATCTGCTGGCCGTTGCGGATGTCGATCCCCATCGGGCAGACATTGACGCAGGCCATGCAGTCGATGCAGTCGCCGGGGCCGGCGTTGAGGATCGCATCCTGCGCCGTCAGACCTTCTTCGGCGGCGGTGGGGTCGATTGTGTCGGCAGGCAGCGAGCCGGGATAAGGCGTTGAGCGATAGGCCGGTGCGCCGCGTCCCCGCTCCGCCTGTTCGGCGGCGATGCGTTCGGCCTCGGCCGACATCTCGCGGCGTCTCTTGCCCTTGGCCCGTGGCTCTCCCCGCCAGCCCCGGTAGCCGACGGTCAGCGTCTCGGGGTCCATCATCGCGCCCTGGATGCGCGGCCAGGGGCACATATAGATGCAGACCTGTTCGCGCATGAAGCCGCCGAAGATAAACGTGGTCGCGGTGAGTAAGGCGATCGTCATATAGGCGACTGCGGGTGCATTGAAGGTAACGAGGTCGCGGAGCAGCGTTGGCGCATCGGCAAAATAGAAGACCCAGGCCCCGCCCGTCGCCACCGCGATGGCAAGCCACACCACCCACTTGGTGAGGCGGAGCCGCGCCTTTTTTACATCCCATTTGGCCTTGTGGAGGCGGATGCGGGCGTTGCGGTCGCCTTCGATCCAGCGTTCGACCAGAACGAATAGGTCGGTCCAGACGGTCTGCGGGCAGGTATAGCCGCACCAGACACGCCCCAGCGCCGAGGTGAAGAGGAAGAGGCCGAGCCCCGCCATGATGAGGAGGCCCGCGACGAAGTAGAACTCATGCGGCCAGATTTCGATCCAGAAGAAGTAGAAGCGGCGACCGGCAAGATCGACGAGAACCGCCTGGTCCGGCAGGTTCGGGCCACGGTCCCAGCGAATCCAGGGCGTCAC
>JBNKWP010000074.1:274-930 GCA_050299835.1 Silicimonas sp. | reverse complement strand
TTAACTAGAACAATCTAGGCCCATTAGTGAACGAATCAACGCAACAACAACGAAAGACAGGGCCTGGCTCAATGTCTGGCACCTGGGCTCTTCACACTCCCGCGCGCACCCAACACGACAGCGCGCTGCTTGACGTGTCTGAGCTGAAAGTACAGTTCGAAACTGTCGGCCCACTACGGGCGCGCCTCAGGGGCATCACCCAGCGGCATGTAGACGCGGTTCTGGATGTCAGCCTGTCGGTCGCCCCCGGCGAAACGGTGGGTCTCGTGGGCGAAAGCGGTTCTGGCAAGACGACGCTGGGTCGCTGCATCCTCAACCTCGTACCGTCGCAGGGCGGCAGCGTGCGCTTTGAGGACCAAGAAATCCGCAACATGCCCGAAGCCCGGTTCAAGCCCCTGCGCCGGGATATGGCGATGATGTTCCAGGACCCGGTCGGCTCGCTTTCCCCGCGCAAATCCGTGCGCGCCCTGATCACCGAGCCGTTCCAAATCCACGGCATCACCGACGTCGATCTGGACGCCGAGGCCGAGCGGCTGGCGGAGATGGTGCGGCTGCCCAAGCATTTCCTGTCGCGCTATCCCCATGAGCTGTCCGGCGGGCAGGCACGCCGGGTCGGCGTTGCCCGCGCGCTGGCGCTGAACCCCAAGCTCATCATC
>JBNKWP010000074.1:0-264 GCA_050299835.1 Silicimonas sp. | reverse complement strand
GATGTGTCGGTGCAGGGAGAGATCCTCAACCTGATGGCGGATCTTCAGGCCGCGCATGGGCTGGGCTACCTGATCATCACCCACAACCTGCCGGTTGTCCGCCACATCGCTGACCGGCTGGCGATCATGTATCTGGGCCGCATCGTCGAACAAGGCCCGACGGAGGAGGTCTTTGCGCGGCCGGTCCACCCCTATACGCGCGCCCTTGTCGAAGGGGTGCCCCTGCCCGACCCGGATCGGCGCCGCGTGCATGTGTCGATCTCG
>JBNKWP010000073.1:0-943 GCA_050299835.1 Silicimonas sp. | reverse complement strand
ACCATCTTCTGCTGCAGAGTGTTAAGACGGAGAGCGAAGTCATCAACGTCCTCACCTGGCTTGAAGGCCAGGTTCTCCCACTCCTTGCGAAGTGCCTGTAGCGTGGTCTTGCGAGCGCGGTCGCTGCCGATGCGTGCCGCAGCGATGGCGTCCCAAGCCTCCTTGGCAGTCCGCTTCTTAGAAAGCGAGAACTGCATCTCTGACGGGACTGCAGCAATGAGGGCATCCAGCGCCCGTCGATCCTCGTAGTAATCGACGTCGCCGTATCGAACTGCCTCCCACATGTGCCGCACCTGGAGCCGTACCCTCATCACCGCGGCCCACTCGACGTAGTTGGTTTTGGTGAGGGTAGGCCACCCGCCGCCGGGACCGACATCCCTGACAATGGCCTGGATCCCATGGTGACCATGGTACCTGTCCGGGGAGGGAGAGCCGCGCCGCCTGTAAAGGCCGCGATCTCCGTCAACCCAGCCGCCGGCACGTCCGCGCCTGTCTGGGCTACCGCCGCCATCGGGGACACGGCCGCCGCGCGCGCCTCCGCCTGGAGCGCCGCCGGCGCGTCCACGCTCGTCAGGACTGCCGCCACGGCGCCCCTGGGGGTGCGCGGCTGCCCACTGCGCCGCCTGCTCCCGCGCTGCCTCCCTTGCCAGCTTGAGCTCGTTGTCTCTGTCGTCGTCGGCAGAAACAGAGCTGTCGGTGCTACTGGCGCGCAGAGCCTTGAGCTCTGCCGCCGCCGCACGCGCTGCATCCGCCGCCGCTGCTGCTTCTACTTCTGCCCTTGCTGCTGCCAGTTCCGCCATCGCCAGCCTTGCCGCCCTTGCCGCCGTCGCTGCAGTCTCTGCCGCCGCTCGCTCGCGTTCCTCTGCCGCGGCAACCTCGGCCTCCTGCCGGTGCTGCGCGCTCGAGGCGACCGAGCGCTGAGACTGTCCTTCGGACATGGCGT
>JBNKWP010000072.1:0-967 GCA_050299835.1 Silicimonas sp. | reverse complement strand
GGTATGCCATCGACGATCTGGAGAAGCTTGTCCGCGCCGCGCATACGCGAAGACAGTCCGGCGGCGGGGATAAGGATATTTACCATGTATCTATGCTAACAGGGCCGGTCAGGCTCTGCCAATCAGGGAATGATGCGGGTGTATTTCGTGCCTTCCAGCGTGGCACCGACGCGGAAACCGGCCTGTGCAAAGACCACGGCAATCACCGGAGAGAGCGACGTTGTCGTTGCAGCGCGAACCATATCGCCCTGATCGTTAAGCGCATAGGCCATGTTGGCGCCCGCAGCCCAGCCTGATGCGGAGCGGAAGTCCTGAAGGGCTTCGTCTGTCATGAAGAACAGAACGTGGCTGAATTGCTGACCACCGAGCTGCAGGCCCGCGCTTGCCGATGCGGCCGAGTAGTAGTCAACCGTGCTTTGTCCGATCCGGAGCGCACCGCGCCCGTAGGACCCGCCCAGGCCGAAACCGGCCTCGGTGATCAGCGGCATGACGAGCATGCCGACGGACTTCTCGCGCAGGTCGCGGGTGCTGGGAAAGTCACGCTCGACCTGCACCAGCACCGCGTCGACGCGGCTGTCGATGACGTCGCCGCCGGTCGAGCCAACGCCGTTGCCGCAGGCGGAGAGGGTCAGGACGGAAAGCCCGCCGATAAGCGCCGCGCGCCGTGGAATATTGGTCATGGGGATGCCCCTTATCTTGCCGGTATGCCTCACAAGACGGCCTTATCTGGCCGTTCGACGCAAAGTATAGCGTGTCGGCAGACGGGAGTCATTACCCGTTGTCGTGATTGACGGCCTAGGCCGCTCTGGCCCGCAGGGTCCGGGCCATTTCAGGCGCGAAATAGGTCAGGATCCCGTCGCAGCCGGCGCGCTTGAAGGCGAGGAGGCTCTCCTCCATGACCCGCGGCCCGTCGAGCCAGCCGCGCTCGGCGGCGCCCTTGAGCATCGCGTATTCGCCGGAGACCTGG
>JBNKWP010000071.1:0-969 GCA_050299835.1 Silicimonas sp. | reverse complement strand
TATTTTTTCTAAAATCCTTGAAAATCTTAGAAGAATTTAGGAAAAATCCTCATATCAAAATTCCTCCTAAATCTCCTTCTACAAATTTCCAAAGTCTTGATAAATTCAAAAATCCAATTTTTAATTCAGAAATCATTTTTCCTTACTTTCGGCCCGGCCAACCTTTCGGTCCGTTCGGCCTCTGGCCCAGCCAGCCCACCGGCCACGCCGTCCCCACAGGCCGAAATCGCCCCGGCCGGCCCATCCAGCCGGCCCGTCGGTCGCGTCTTCGCGGGAAATACGTCTTCCCTTTTGGATCACGCCTTCCACGTCAGCCGCCTCTCCCTCGTTTCTCTGACAACTGGGCCCCAGCTGTCAGCTCCGTCCCCCACCTCCAGCCGTCCGAGCTCGCCCGCGCCGCCACCGATTCCCGGCCATCGAGCGCCGCTCAGCTCCGCGCCTCGGGTGCCACCGAGCCGTTACCACCTCGCCTTCATTTCCCCTCCCTTAATTCCCCTCTTAAACCCTCGCCCGCCTTCAATGGCGTTAAAGCCATTAACGTCGGCGATTAACTCTCGGCCACCCCTCCCCGGCGCTCCCCCGACCCCTATAAAAGGACGAGGAGCACCCCCGGCCATCACCACACCTCACCTCGCTCTCAATCGCTCGCTTCCGAGTCCACAGCTACTCCTCACCGAGCGCCGCCGCCTCCCCGTTCTGCACCACCGTCGCCTGGCCTCCACAGCGCCGCCCGAGCTCTGGTGAGACCCGAGCCGAGTTCCCCTCGCTCCCCTCTCCATTTTGCGCCCCCGCCGGTGAGCTTTGGCGCACCGGAGCGGCCGGAGGCCAAGCTCCGGTGAGCGCACCGTCGTGCCCTCTGTCCGCGCCGGCGTCGGTCCACGGTGGACCGAGCACACCCGGCCGGTCCACGGAGACGTGGACCCGGTGCACGGGATTAACCGTTGGAAAATAATTTGTTATTCGAATTAT
>JBNKWP010000070.1:708-995 GCA_050299835.1 Silicimonas sp. | reverse complement strand
CGCCGAACCCGCCCAGTTCTTCGCCCAAAGCCTCGCCCCTACCCGAGGACGACAAGACACCGACGCGGAAACCGTCCGCCGCCAAGCGACGCGCTGCGCCAGCGCCCATGCCGCTGCCGCCCGCGGTGACAAGTGCAACTTGATTTGCCATGAAACCCTCCCTGATCCGGGAACAGGTCTAGCCCGATTTCAGAAAATCGGAAACCTCGCCGCCGCCGTCCAGACGTCCACCGAGCAGCCGGTCGATCAGCACGCTCAGCAACTCGGCCCGGCTGTGCACGCCCGCC
>JBNKWP010000070.1:0-698 GCA_050299835.1 Silicimonas sp. | reverse complement strand
GCCCAGCCCCTTGACCAGGAACATGGCAATGTCGCTTTCCGCCGGTGACAGCCGCCATTCCTTAAATTGGGCGCTGATAACCTGATGCACCTCTTCGCTGGCGTTGCGCAGGCTCTCCTCAAGCCGCTCCTTCCGGCGCAGAAGGCCCAACAGAAAGCGACCTTCAAGCGCGATAGCGATCAAGAGGCTGATTGTGGCCAGCGTCTCGAAGCCTAGGTGCCAGTCGAGTCCGAAGCCGCCCTCCTCGGCCATGTCCTGCACGGCATCGACCACGAAGAAGACGGCGCAGGCCAGCTGCACCGCCATAAGTCCCAAAAGTCCGGTTGGAATATTCACGGAATCAAGGCGCAGGCTCATACAACGGTCTTAGCGAGCCGGGACGTCCTTGCAACCGGTCACCATGGCGCGCGGCAAATTCACGCTGGTCCGCCAGCTCTCAAAAACAACCGCCGCGATATGGGCCACAACCGAAATTTCTGCCCAAAGAACAGCCGCTTCATGCAATTCCTCTGGCCACTCGACGCCCCAGAACATGTCGGTGGTCATCAGCCAGCCCGAGATGCCGATCACCAGCATCGAGAGCAAGAGATTGTAGATCATCAGCGCGCCAAGGGGCGTGTGACCGACATGAATGTGCCGGATACCGCCAAGCATCTCCTTCACCTGCCCCATCGACCCGGACAGGCTGGGCGGAAAGG
>JBNKWP010000069.1:0-1003 GCA_050299835.1 Silicimonas sp. | reverse complement strand
TTCATGATCGGGATGTAAAGCCCTTCTTCATAGACCGAATGCGCATCCGCCCCGAACCCGCGCCCGCCAATGTCCACCACATGCGCGGTGCAGGCGAAGAACCCGACCAGCACGCCATTCCGGAAGGATGGCGTGACCATGGTGATGTCATGCAGATGCCCCGTCCCCTCCCAGGGATCGTTGGTGATATAGACATCGCCCCCGAACATCGCCTGCCGCCCGATCCGCCGGATGAAATGCGCCACCGCATCGGCCATCGCATTCACATGTCCCGGCGTCCCCGTCACCGCCTGCGCCAGCATCCGCCCCTGAGGGTCATAGACCCCCGCCGAAAGATCCCCCGCCTCCCTAACAGAGGTGGAAAACGCCGTCCGGACAAGCGCTTGTGCCTGCTCCTCGACAACTGATATCAGGCGGTTCCACATCACCTGATGGGCAACACTGGACTGGCTCATCGGGCCTCTCCCTTGCGTCTCAACTCAATACACCCATCCCGCTGCCCGGTCGCAACCCGGCTCACCGGCACGATGATCGTCGTCTCGACTTCCGTGATCGCGGCGGGACCGTCTGCACTGGCACCGGGCGTCAGCGCCACCCGCTCATAGACGCCCGCCTCGGCGGCCTCGCCCACCGCCGGATCGAACAGCGACCGCGCACCCGACCGATCCGCCACGCCCGCCTCTCCGGGAGCCTCGATCCGCGCGACCGCCTCCGGCGGCGTCGTCGCATTCACCGACCAGACGGTAATCTCCACATCCATCCCTTCAACAGAGCGCCCGAAGAGCTTCCGATACTCCTCCTCGAACCGCGCCTGGAACGTCCCCACCTCCGGCTCCATCGCCTGGCGCTCTGTCAGGGCAATCGGGATCTCCCAGCCCTGCCCGGAATAGCGCATGTAGACCTTGAACTCCGACAGGATCGGGCTTTCCGCATCGCAGGTCCGCACAAACCCCGTCGCCTCTGCCTGCAGGTCCGTCAGCAAAGCCCGGATCGCCGCCGGATC
>JBNKWP010000068.1:0-1051 GCA_050299835.1 Silicimonas sp. | reverse complement strand
GTCAGCTCATTCAAAGCCTTCGTCGATCTCGCATGTGCAATGGCGTGGATCGGCTAAATGCAGACGCCGCCTAGAGCGTGTTGCATTTAATTGGAGCCATAGCCTGCGGCGTGGAAGAAGTTCGCGCATTCGTTTGGAGTGAAGAGATCGCAGACCTGTCCGACGGCACGCCATAGTTCCTCATAGGACCGTGCGGCGGCCTTGCGGGTCAGCGCTTTGAGCTTTGAGAACGCCATCTCGATTGGGTTGAGGTCCGGGCTGTAGGGCGGCAGGAACAGGAACCATGCTCCTGCCTCGCGGAGCGCGTCGGCCGCTCGCGGCGTCTTGTGGCTCGACAGGTTGTCGAGGATTACCACATCTCCGGGCGACAAAGTGGGCGCGAGCTGGGTCTCGACATAGGTTGCGAACAACTCGGCGTTGATGGCACCGGGGATGACCCACGGCGCGTCCAGCCGGTCGTGGCGCAAGGCGGCGATGAAGGTCTGCGTGTTCCAGTGGCCGAAGGGCGCGTGATCGACCAGACGTTCGCCCTTCGGTGCCCATTCAGTGGTTTTGACCATGTTGGTCTTGAGCATTCGCCATTGTCTCTCGGACCAATGGCGTTCCAATGGCTCATTCTCGTCGAGAAAGACCAGCCGTTCCATGTGGTTGGCCATCTCCGGCTGACGGCGACGGGTCCAGATGCGGCGCGCCTCGGCGACATCCGGGCGCGCCTGCTCAGCCGCGCGCAGGTCTTTTTTTGTGTGTCAGCCCGAGGCGGCGCAGCAACCGCCAGACCGATGAGCGGCCCACCTCGATGCCGTGAATGTCGGCCAGCTCGAGGGCGATGGCGTCTGCCGTCAAGTCGCCCTGTTCCGCGATCCGCTGCCGGACCCAAGGCGCGACGGCGGCCAGCTTGCCACGCCCCGGATTGCCCTGCTTCTTCGGATCGAGCCCACCGGTCTCGCGCCGAAGGATGACCATGTCGTTGACGAAACGGGGCGAGACCCGGAAATGCCGTGCCGCCTCCCGATGCGAGTTTCCCTCGTCCACAAACGCGACAACGCGCTCT
>JBNKWP010000067.1:0-1347 GCA_050299835.1 Silicimonas sp. | reverse complement strand
ATATTCACGTGGAACCCTTCCTTACGAGATCAAACGATGAAAAGTATATTTGTTTCCATAGCCTTGGCCCTGGTCATCGCTTTCGCCGCTGGCGCGACGCCGCTCTTTGCAAAAACGCTGGAGCAACGCGTTTTTTACCAATTCGACCCCAACCCAGCGAACCCAAAAGCCGTCGGTGAAGAAGGCATCAAGCAGGTAATCTATAAAGGTTTGGTCCTTTGGGTCGCGCAGCCTAGGCCTAACAGACCCACCATTGTTTACTTCCACGGCTCGGGCGGAAACCTCGGTGATCGACGTTTCAAGTTCAGATGGATGATGCGGCGCGGTTACGGTGTCGTGGCGATGGCCTATCCTGGCTCTTCCGGAAGCAAAGGTTCGCCAAGCCATAGCTCCATCCAAAGCTTGGCGACGTCACTTTACAAGGACCTGCCTAAATTTGTTGGTGACAGCCCCATTGTTTTGATGGGCGAAAGCCTGGGCACCGGCGTGGCGATCGAGCTTGCGGCAAGCCCCGTCGTGCGAAACAACCCTCCAGTTGGTATCGTTTTACACAGCCCCTATACGTCGCTCATCGATCTGGTGGCCTATAAACGACCGCTGATGCTGCCGCTGTTTGCAACACGCACTGATCTTTGGCCCTCGAAGAAACTCATTACGCGGATCAAGACGCCGTTGTTCATCCTGCATGGAAAGAAAGACACAACCGTACCCTTCAAAATGGGTCAAACGCTCTATCGTCTTTCGCCAAGCAAGAACAAGAAGCTGGTCACGCTGCCGAATGCGGGCCATGGCGAGATTTGGGACCTTCAGCTTCTGATCAAACTTCACGCGTGGTTGCGCGAACTTTGATGTGAATCATCCGAGGTGAAACAGGCACAAGCCACCGATTCAATTCGCGGCTTGTGCCCCTTTTCATCTTTCCGCTCTAGGCGCTTAGCATCCGATAAATTTCGTCCTTCAGAGCTGCGCGTTTCTTACGCATTTCTTCTTCGTTGAACTGGTCGGTTGGCTCGACATTGGTTTCGGCGCGGTGAATGGCGCGGTTCACTTCGTGATAATCATCCGACAATTTGGCGAAATGCGCATCCGTTTGCTTCATCGCAGCCAATTTATCTGCCAATTCCGGGAATTCTTCGTGCAATTCGTGGGGGGTGTTTGACATTCGCGGTTTCTCCTCTGCTTTCAGTCAGCCAGAGTTTGGCGCAGATCAAACCGACGCGCTTTGACCGTGATCAAACATATCCCCTATCGCTGCGAATTCTGCCAATCGGGATGCACCCACGGTTCGTCATTCGCAGCCGGCAAGCGACGCCCCAGAATATGGTCCGAGGCCTTTTCCCCCACCAT
>JBNKWP010000066.1:0-1369 GCA_050299835.1 Silicimonas sp. | reverse complement strand
GCGTTTCGGCCTGCGCGACCTGCGACGGGTTTTTCTATCGCGGAAAGGACGTTGTAGTGATCGGCGGCGGGAACACCGCAGTGGAAGAGGCGCTCTTCCTCACCAACTTCGCCAACAAGGTGACCCTGATCCACCGCCGCGACGAGTTGCGCGCGGAAAAAATCCTGCAGCACCGTCTGTTCAATAACCCCAAGGTCGAGATGCTTTGGGATCACCAGCTCGACGAGGTGATCGGCGAAGACGACCCCAAGGGAGTCACCGGAGTTCGGGTGAAACATGCCGAAACCGGCGAGACGAAGGAAATCCCCTGCAGCGGCGTCTTCATCGCCATCGGGCATGCGCCGTCGAACGAGTTGGTGAAGGACGTGCTGGAGACCCATAACGGCGGCTATGTGGTGACCAGGCCTGACAGCACGGCAACCTCGATCCCAGGCGTCTTTGCGGCGGGCGACATCACCGACCATGTGTATCGGCAAGCCGTCACCTCGGCCGGGATGGGCTGCATGGCAGCGCTGGAGGCGGAGCGTTTTCTGGCCGAAGTCGAGGCGGATACAGATATTGCGGCGGAATAGGCGTCAGCGTTTCACCAGCAGGATCGCGTCGCAGCCGTGGTGTTTCCATTCGGGGTAATCCATCTTCCGGCGAGCGACTTCCTCATAGCCTGAGCGCCGATAGAGGCGCTCGGCCCCTTCATTGTCAGAAAATACGATGATCGAGGTGCCGCGCGCACCGATTTGCGCTGCGATGGCATCGGCATGGCCAAGCATGGCTGACCCCACGCCTTGTCCTCGCGCCGTGTCATAAACGCCAAGGATGTTCACGTACCAACTGCCGCAGGCCAGGTTTTCCAGCTCTTGAAGCGGGCGAAAGGCTTTTGGAAAATCGTCGGAGATCACCACAGGCTCGTCCGGCAACCGGAAGCCCACCATGCCGCCGAGCACGGTCCCGTTGCGTTCAAATATCGTTGCGTTTTTCCAGGAAAACGCGCCTTCATCGCGCCCGGCACGCCGCAGACCCACATCGCGAAGTGACTCGCCCGGTTCCGCCATTTCGGCCCAGGCAAGGTCCGGCAATCCTTCTCCGGCCATCAGAACGAACTCGACCAGATGGTCCAGATCAACCACGGAGGCGGGCCTGAACGTCAGATTCGGCATGACAAACCCCATTTGCGAAGCAGTCGTCGCGTCATTCTATTGCATATCAAGCACGCGGCAGGAAATCGCCGGGAATCTTGCGATCCGGGCTTACATTTCGGCTGCGCCTCTATATGTGTTCATCCGTGAACAGATTAGCGAGTCGCCACCGCATGTCAGGAAAGACGATCCAATCACTGTCGGATGAGGAAGACCTGCTCTTCCGCCTCCTGCGT
>JBNKWP010000065.1:843-1468 GCA_050299835.1 Silicimonas sp. | reverse complement strand
CGCTTATCTTTTGGTCATACTGTGGGGACGTTCTGCCCGCCTTGCTATCGCACTCAGGCCGCCAGTTCGTCGTCTTCCTGTTCGCTGGCCTGACGCGCCCACATCTTGGCATAGCGCCCGTCGTGTTCCAGCAGCTCTTCATGACTGCCGCGTTCAACGATCTCTCCAGCCTCAAGCACGACGATTTCGTCCGCATCCACGATGGTCGACAGACGGTGTGCGATGGTGATCACCGTGCGCCCCTCGCCCATCTCGCGCAGACTGTCCTGAATGTCGCGCTCGGTCTGGGTGTCCAGCGCCGAGGTCGCCTCGTCCAGCAACAGGATCGGCGGATTCTTCAACAGCGTGCGCGCAATGCCCACACGTTGCTTTTCACCACCTGACAGCTTCAGGCCGCGTTCACCCACCTGAGTGTCAAAGCCGTCCGGCAGGCTAAGGATGAAGTCATAAATCTTCGCAGCCTTGGCGGCGTCGATCACCTCTTCGCGTGTCGCGTCAGGGCGGCCATAGGCGATGTTGTAATAGACCGAGTCATTGAACAGCACCGTGTCTTGCGGCACGACGCCAATGCGCTGATGCAGGCTTTCCTGCGTGATGTCGCGCACGTCTTGCCCATCAATGCTCA
>JBNKWP010000065.1:0-833 GCA_050299835.1 Silicimonas sp. | reverse complement strand
AGACTTTCGACATACCGGCGCTGGCCCTCAGCATAGATCGTATCGAACGCAAGCGATGATTTGCCCGAACCTGACGGGCCGACAATCGCCACGGTCTTACCCGCACCAACCTCAAGCGAGACACCTTTCAAAATAGGACGTTCTGCATCATAGCCGAATTTCACATTTGAAAAGCTCAGCGCGCCACCCATGACGTTCAAAGCAGGTGCGTTGGGCTTATCCTGAACCTCGGCGGGCTGTTCCAACAGGCCAAACATGTCAGACATATCAACCAGCGCTTGGCGAATTTCGCGATAGACCGTGCCAAGGAAGTTCAGTGGCATGGTTATCTGGATCATATAGGCGTTCACCATGACAAAATCACCGACGGTCAACTGGCCGTTTTGCACGCCGATCGCTGCCATAACCATCACCACAACCAAACCACCTGTGATCAACACAGCTTGCCCAAAGTTCAGAAAGGCCAAGGTATACGACGTCTTCAACGCCGCCGCTGCATAGCCCGCCATCGCTTCATCATAGCGTTCGGCCTCGCGCCGCTCGGCACCAAAATACTTCACGGTTTCAAAGTTCAGCAGACTGTCGATGGCCTTTTGGTTCGCATCCGTGTCCTGCTTGTTCATCTCTTTGCGAATTTTCACGCGCCATTCGGTCACGCGGAAGGTGAACCACACATAGGCCCAGATGGTGACCACGACGACCGTCAGATACCAGATGTCAAAGGTGACAAACAGGATCGCCGAAATCAGCGCCAGCTCCAGGATCAACGGCCCGAGCGAAAACAACATGAAGCGCAGCAGGAACTCGACGCCCTTCACGCCGCGCTCGATAAT
>JBNKWP010000064.1:0-1487 GCA_050299835.1 Silicimonas sp. | reverse complement strand
GACGTGAAGAAAGCCTATGTGACGCTTGAGGAAGGCAACACGATCGACGTGACGACGGGTCTGTAAGGCTCGTCGTTTCCTAAGGATTTCAAAAGGCCCCGCCATCCGGTGGGGTCTTTTCTTTTGCTGACGTCAGCGATGCGGCCTGGAACGCGCGGCGCTGCGCAGGGCCTTGCCGAGTGCAAACATCGCGGCAGCGGGCAGAAACCAGAACAGAAAATAGGACAAGGCCTTCTCATCGCCCGTCACCAAAGTGACGAAAGACAGAAAGCCGTTAGGTATTGTCCATAGCACCGCGCCGGCCAGGCTGAGAAACCCAAGAAAGTTCAATCCACTGCTGGGCGGGGGGGCGGGTCGGTCCGGGGCGGGCGGGGCGTTTTGCGTTGCGGCCGGACGCGGCTGAGTTTCCGGCAAATCCGTATCCAGTGCCGCATTGCGTTTCCCCGCGGCACTGGACAGTCCTGCACCCAACAGCAAGACGATGCAGAACCCGGCGGCGGGAATGCCAATGACAAGAGAAATCAGCAATGCACCCGCCTTGTCCTCGGCAGAGGCGTCGCCCGATGTCATCGAAAGTATGACGAGGCCGAGCAGCAGGGCGGTGATCAAGGCCGCAAAGACAAGGGATTTGGCAAGTGTTGTCACAACTCAGGACTTCCGATGATGGTCGGCGCAAGTATCCCGCCGGAAAGGGCCAGACACGATGGGGCGAAATTTTCCTTGCCTGTTCCCTCACCGCGCCGGGCAGGCGATGGTGACGTCCCACCAGTTCATGCCGGGGGCCAGCATGACCGGCGTCATCCGGTCAACCTTGACGCTGTGCACGCGATAGCCCTGCGGGCAGAACTGGTTCGCCCAGTGCTTCAATTGGGTTTGGTTGGGCCCGCCGATCCCCTGGATGTCGAGGGCGTAGTAATCTTCGCCGTTCTTGGTTCCGATTTTATAGTCTTCCGGGGACACGGCACAGGCCGACAGCAGTCCGGCTGTCAGTGAAAAAGCAATGAGTTTCCGCAACATGATTGTCTCCAAGAGTAATGCGTCTTGGAGCGGGATAGCTTTGAATCTGGGCAACAAAACAGCCAATTCACGGCAGAGTGTTGCCGCTTCTTGGCCCAATCAGCAAACCAGCGCTGCCGCTGAGCGCCCGTTTTGTCCTATCGTCCAGGGGAATTAGACGTCGAGCAAGACCTGTAACGAAATGGCCGGTCTGGACGGTGTGATCCGTCGGACATGGGTTTGGTGCTGTCGTTCGAACAAGGTGGAAGGGTTGAGGTTTGGTGACGTGGGCGTGCGGCGCCACCCGAGCGCGGAACAAGGCCGAAGGCCGCCGCGCCAGCGCCGGACCGGCCCGTTTCGCCGGAGGCGAACCATAGGTTCGACGGTCTGGCGCTTTGGGGCCGTTTGCGCATGGCTTCGAGAGAAGATGTACGTGGCACCATAAAGCGCCGCAGCGGACCTGTCGGAGCGCCAGCCCCGGTCCGGCTCTG
>JBNKWP010000063.1:0-2018 GCA_050299835.1 Silicimonas sp. | reverse complement strand
CGACGTAGGCACGTTTCAATCCACGCCTCCGCGAAGGAGGCGACAATTGCCACCATATTACCAAGCGCAACAAGTGGGGTTTCAATCCACGCCTCCGCGAAGGAGGCGACAACCGGATACGCTTCATCAATGGTTAAGTCCATCAAGTTTCAATCCACGCCTCCGCGAAGGAGGCGACATCGCTTTCAATCGTTACACCAGTTGCTGGCAATGTTTCAATCCACGCCTCCGCGAAGGAGGCGACGACGTCCTTTAAGCTGCGGTTCTTTGCTATTGATGTTTCAATCCACGCCTCCGCGAAGGAGGCGACCCATGCTAATTACCGCGCCCGATTCCTTGCGCAGTTTCAATCCACGCCTCCGCGAAGGAGGCGACTTTTTGCATTTGCTGTTCGTAACGCGACAAGTCGGTTTCAATCCACGCCTCCGCGAAGGAGGCGACCGTGAGGCAGCTGCTGCAGATGTTGTGGTTTGCCCAGTTTCAATCCACGCCTCCGCGAAGGAGGCGACCTTTGGACAGCTCGCAGCAGGAGATCATGGCGCGGTTTCAATCCACGCCTCCGCGAAGGAGGCGACCATACAGCGCGGCACACGATTTATGGCCGAAGTTGTTTCAATCCACGCCTCCGCGAAGGAGGCGACGGCCGCCACCGTCGCATGGCACCCGTTAAGCTGGGTTTCAATCCACGCCTCCGCGAAGGAGGCGACCGAAATTCCGCGACAAGTCATTTTGGCTCAAATGGTTTCAATCCACGCCTCCGCGAAGGAGGCGACGCTATGGTGTCTACGGCAGGCGTCAGAACGATGCTGTTTCAATCCACGCCTCCGCGAAGGAGGCGACGTATCGCGCGGCAAAAGCGGGCTATCAGATTTTGTTTCAATCCACGCCTCCGCGAAGGAGGCGACGTCTTCGGTGGCATCTATCATCACACCCAATGGTGTTTCAATCCACGCCTCCGCGAAGGAGGCGACCTGCCGGACCCAGCGCAGTCAGCCACCTTTGACGTTTCAATCCACGCCTCCGCGAAGGAGGCGACCATTTTTGCCATCGCGCAACAAGGGGTTGACCTTGGTTTCAATCCACGCCTCCGCGAAGGAGGCGACCCTTTTTTCCGCTCGCAGTGCTGGGCGTCAAGCCGTTTCAATCCACGCCTCCGCGAAGGAGGCGACTATTGGTCATGCCAAGGATCGCTTGCATCGGATCAGTTTCAATCCACGCCTCCGCGAAGGAGGCGACCATTAGCTGGCGGGGGAATCGGTCGCTGGATATGGTTTCAATCCACGCCTCCGCGAAGGAGGCGACCGACCAGGCCGTCCTTCTCTCGCCGGCATATGGTTGTTTCAATCCACGCCTCCGCGAAGGAGGCGACGTCATAGACTGTTTGCCATGTGCCCCATTGTTTGAAGTTTCAATCCACGCCTCCGCGAAGGAGGCGACGTGTTGTTGTGCTGGACCATGACTGTTGCCAAACCGTTTCAATCCACGCCTCCGCGAAGGAGGCGACAAACGGCTATCGGCCATGCCATCGGCCAGGAAGTGTTTCAATCCACGCCTCCGCGAAGGAGGCGACTCGGGACCGGTATTAACATTCGATACTGTGACAGGTTTCAATCCACGCCTCCGCGAAGGAGGCGACCGCCGTGTGACGCCTACATATACCGCTTATGAGGGTTTCAATCCACGCCTCCGCGAAGGAGGCGACCTTGATGGTACATTATATGTCGTTGTTTATCCTGTTTCAATCCACGCCTCCGCGAAGGAGGCGACGATTTCCTCGCGATCCTCTTTGATCACTACGAGGGTTTCAATCCACGCCTCCGCGAAGGAGGCGACATTTCTCCTTGTTCGTAATTTTCAATAATTGTTGTTTCAATCCACGCCTCCGCGAAGGAGGCGACCAACGCGCTATTAATGCAGTCAAATCCGTTCTTGTTTCAATCCACGCCTCCGCGAAGGAGGCGACCCTCCAGCGCACGTTCGATAGCTACGTAATAAGCTGTTTCAATCCACGCCTCCGC
>JBNKWP010000062.1:0-2075 GCA_050299835.1 Silicimonas sp. | reverse complement strand
TGGTCCTGACGGGCGATTGGGGCGGGTTTGACCGTGGCTGATCCGACAGCGCGGGAAATTCTCGACCGCCTGGTGTCCTTTCCCACGGTCAGCCATGACACGAACCTGCCGCTGATCGACTGGGTCGAGGACTATCTGACCGGTATCGGGGTGAAAGCGCACCGGATGCCGAAAGAAGGCGATCCTTCGAAACACGCGATCTTCTGTCAGGTTGGTCCGGATGTTCCGGGGGGCGTTGTCCTGTCCGGTCATACCGATGTGGTTCCGGTCGAAGGTCAGGACTGGACGACCGATCCCTGGACCGTCGACGAGCGCGACGGCAAGCTCTACGGGCGCGGTTGTTGCGACATGAAAGGCTTCGACGCATTGGCGCTACATGCGTTGCAACGCGCGTTGAAGTCGGATCTGAAGCGTCCTTTGCAGGTCGCGCTATCCTTTGACGAGGAGATTGGCTGTGCCGGTGCGCCTCCGCTGATCAAGGCAATGGCTCAGGCCGGATTGCCCAAGGCGGGGGCTGCAATCATTGGCGAGCCGTCGGTGATGACCTGCGTCACGGGGCATAAGGGAAGCGCCAGTTTCAACATTCATATCAAGGGGTTCGAGGTTCACTCCTCGCTCATGCACACCGGCGTCAGCGCCATTCACGAAGCGGCCCGTATGATCGAATGGGCGAACCGGAAGAATGCGGAGAGCAGGGCGAAGACACCGACGCCGATTGCGGCGATCTTCGAGCCTCCGTGGACGACGGTTCATGTCGGGAAGATCCGGGGCGGGACGGCCCATAACATCACTGCAGGAGACTGCCATTTCGTGATGGAGATGCGGTTTGTGCCCGACGATGACAGGCCCGCGCGGCTGCAGGAGGCGCGCGATTATGCCGCTGAAATCGAAGCGGAAATGCGGAAGATCGCGCCGTCCTGCAAGATTGTTCTGAGCGAGGGTGAGGACGTGCCGGGGCTGGTGCCGGAAGACAATGGCGCGGCGGAGGCGCTGGTGCGCGGCATCACCGGCGACAATGCCGACCACGTGGTGAGCTACGGCACAGAAGCGGGGCATTTTCAGGCGGCCGGCATCTCGGCTGTGATCTGCGGGCCGGGCAATATCGAGCAGGCGCATCAGGCGGATGAATACATGACCGTTGCGCAGTTCAAGGCGGGCGAAGCCTTCATGGAGAAGGTCGTCGACAGTCTTTGCCAGTGAGTGATGCAGTTGAGGTCTGCGAAAGGACGGGACGGGCATTCGCCCATCCCGTCCTCACTTGCACACATTCACTGCTGGCGTGGGAGGTCGCCAGTGGCCGAAACACGCGGTGTCACGACGCGATGATCTGACCTTTCATCCGGGGATGGATTTTGCAGATGTAGGAATGGGTGCCTGGGTTCGCGATGGTCACTGTGGCCTCTTCGCCTTTGTTCAGGCGACCGGTGTCGAAGCTGCCATTGTCGGCGGTGGCGGTGTGGGGGGCACTGTCGAGGTTGACGAAAGTCACCTTGTCGCCCGCCTGCATCTCCAGCGTGGCGGGGGAGAACTTGCCGCCCTTGATTTCCACCATATGGGTGGCGTGGGCGGCAGCACGGGCGGCGCTGGCAAGAACGGGGAGGGCGGCGACGCCAAGGCTGAATTTCAGGAAGTTGCGGCGGTTGGTCATGGTCTTTTCCTTCAGTTGAATGGTTGCTTCGAAAAGGTTACGCATCGCACCCGATCTTTATTCCCGACATTCCAAACTTTTTTCAAAAGATTTTCTCGAGCCCCGCTTCGGCCATCAGGCGGTCGGCTTCTGCCGCCAGAATCCTCTCACGTCCTTCGCCCTGAACGGGGATGCGTCCCGGTTCGAGGAAGAGAGGTGCAGCCAGCGGTGTGACCCGGTCGAGGATCATGTGATCGACACGCCCGCCGGTGCGGGTCAGCATCTCTTCGATCCGTCCGAAATCGACAAGGCCGCGCATCGCCTCCTCCCGCGTGATGTCCAGAAGCAGGTGATCGGGGTCGTACTTGACCAGCGTGTCATAGAGGATGTCGGAGGAAAACGTCGCCTGCCGCCCGCTGCGCTTGTCGTTTCCGCGATTGCGTTCGAG
>JBNKWP010000061.1:0-2214 GCA_050299835.1 Silicimonas sp. | reverse complement strand
CGTGATGCCAACGCGCTATCGTCACGTGGCTTTGGCGAAGGACCTGCCCTCTCTCGATCGCGGCTTTCTTCGCGATCATTTCATCGGGAAAGAGGCCTACTTTCGCACCCGTTTCATCGTCGCCGAAGGCGGCGGTCGCCACGCGCTTCTCGAAGTGCTGCACGAAGAAGGCCCCGACCTCTTCTCGCCAATCACCGACATGCGCTGTCTCGCGGGACCGGCGGAATGCGTCTACGTCTACTCCGACAAGGTCGATGCCGGTGTGCCGTCGCATCTTGCCGAAGTGGCCGCCCTCCATCCCCACGCGCGCTGCACCATCATCGAAGGGCGATATTCCCATGTCAGCTTCATCCTGAACCCGGCACCGCTCAAGCTGTATGTCCTCGATATCGTGCCGCCCCATCCGTCCAAGCTTCTGGATCAGGTGACGCGCGTCCTCGACGTGGCCGAAGACCTGCCGCCCGTGGTGCTTGTGCCAATCCTGATCGACAGTCAGGAACAGCTTGCAAAGGACCGGAGCGATACGCCCGAGACCATTCTGGTGCCCTGCCGCGGGGCCGGCCTCGCCATTCCCGGCGCAGAAATTGCGTATCTCGATGAACGCCCCAAGGAACAGAACTGGACGCTGCTTGGGTGCGAACGCTCGCACCAGATCCACAACTGGTTCTACGGCACATCGCCCGACACCGTGGATATCTGCCCCAAACGCTTCATCCCCGAACTCGACGCAACCGACGGCGCGCTTCTGACGCGTTGCTGCCTGCTGCAAGAGGGGATCGAAGCCCGCGAAGAGGCATTGTTTGTCCCCTGGGGCGCGTCACTGGATGAGGTGCGCGAGGCCATCGCAACCCTGATCAAAAGCCGGAGGGTGCCATGGACGCGCATATGATCGATTCCGGCATTTTTGGGCATCAATGGACAACGCCGGAAGCGCGCGCAATTTTTGGGGAACCCGCCCGCGTAGCGCGGTGGGTCGAGGTGCTGATTGCACTTGCCCGCGCTCAGGCCGATTGCGGGATCATCCCGAAAAGCGCCCTGTCGGACATTGAAGCGCTGGCCCGAACGCAATTGCCGTTGGAAGAAATTGCCGAACGCACCCGCGCGACATCGCATTCAACTTTGGGGATGATCCAGGTTCTGCGCGAGCACCTTCCGAAAGAAAGTCGCGAATACGTCTACTACGGCACCACCGTGCAAGACATTACCGATACCGCGCAGGTGCTGGAGTTGCGTGCGGTCGCACGTCTGATCTGGCGCGATCTCTGGCAGATCGAGGCCGACCTTCTGACCCTTGCCGAAACCCACCGCGAAACGCCCATGGTCGGGCGCACCCACGGTCAGCCCGGCTCGCCCATCAGCTTTGGACTGAAAGCCGCGGTTTGGGCGGATGAAATCGGTCGTCACCTGCACAGACTGAAAGAAGGGCGCGACCGTTGGCTGGTCGGGCAACTGGCAGGCGCGGTCGGCAGTCTTGGCTTCTTCGGGGATCAGGCCCTGCACTTGCGCAAAATCTTTTGCGCCGAACTCGGCCTCGGCGAGCCCGACATAAGCTGGATCAACGCCCGCGACCGGCTGGCGGAGTTTGCGCATCTTCTGGCCATGAGCAGCGCAACCCTCGCCCGCATGTCCAACGAAGTCTTCACGCTTCAGCGCCTCGAAATCGGCGAGCTTGCGGAAAAGACCAACCCCAACACGGTTGGCAGCATCACCATGCCCCACAAGCGAAACCCCGAAGCCAGCGAACAGATCGTCGCATTGGCTCGGCTGATCCGTGCCAACGCCGCTATCCTGACCGAGACGATGGTGCAGGAAAACGAACGCGACGCGCGGGGTTGGAAAGTCGAATGGGCGGTGTTCCCAGAGCTTTGCCACTACACGCTGGCCGCCACTTCAATGTCTCGCCAATTGGTCGCCGGGCTCGAAGTCAATGCCGACGCCATGGCACGCAACCTTGGTGACACCGCCGGGTCGGAACGTGTACTCAGCCGCATGTCCGACCGCCTCGGAAAGCACGTCGCGCAGGGGGCCCTGCAGGACGCATTTCTCAAGGCGCGCGACACCGATGCAAGCGTCCAGGATACCCTCGCCCACATCGCGACCGCCGACGAACTTACCGAGCTCGCGCGCGCCGATATCGGAGCCAGCGCTGAAATGGTGGACCGCGTTATCGCCACCGCAACCCGGCGGCGTATGACCGAAACCGACCGCTGGCCG
>JBNKWP010000060.1:0-2630 GCA_050299835.1 Silicimonas sp. | reverse complement strand
AATCATCTGGAATAAGGCAATTTGCTATCGTGTCGCCTTTAGGTCTCCAGTCTAAGAAGACGCTGAGCTCCGCTTCCAGCCTCTGCCGAACGTCCCCAGCACTGCCCTCCAGCCAGTATGTCCATTCCCAGGACCGCCCGCGCCCGGGACGCTTGTAGCATGCCGATTTAAGGGTCAAATCCCTATATATGTCTCTTGATGGGTTTTGACCCTTAAATACACTTCGTCGAAGTGCCGATTTAGCCTGCTCCAAAGTCCCGAACAGATGGGGATGCAATGCGAAGGCGTCGCCGGGGCTGGTGACCGCGAGACCGTCCAGCAGCATGCACTGCACGATGTCGGGCTTTTCGAGGTCCCAATTCAGAACTCTGTCATACAGGAGCGGCAAAGCGACGACCGCAAGGACATGCACCTCGAGTTGTCAATCGGCATCCAATCGTGACCCCTTATAGGCGTCCAAATTTGACCCCCTTGGAGCGGAGCTGGCCCGGCGCTGCGTAGTCCCCATGTAACGCAGCGGCGGCGGGCCAGCGGGGTGGTGCTGGGCGTCAGGCTCGATTCTTGAAGCGCCAGCTTTCGTTGCCGGTTTCGACGATTTCGCAGCCCGCAGGGCGGGTGAGCCGGTCGAGGAGCGCTGTGGTCATCTTGGCGTCGCCGAAGACGCTGGGCCATTCGCCAAAAGCCAGGTTTGTGGTGACGATGATCGAGGTGCGTTCGTATAGCTTGCTAATCAGATGGAACAGGAGCTGTCCACCGGTCTGGGCGAAGGGCAAGTAGCCGAGTTCGTCGAGGATCAGAAAGTCGAGGCGGGAGATCAATTCGGCGGTTCTGCCCTGCCGTTCGGCACGGGCTTCGGCCTCGAGCTTGTTCACCAGGTCGACGACATTGAAGGACCGACCCCTTCGCCCGGTCCGGATGCAGGCGCGGGCAATGCTGACGGCAAGGTGGGTCTTGCCGGTTCCGGTGCCGCCGATCAGCACGAGGTTGCGCTGGTGATCGAGGAGCGAGCCATTTTCCGCCATTGGTCCGAGGACAATGGCGAGCGCCGGTGGCCAGGTCGCGGACCAGGGTCTCGTTAATCTCGGTCGCTTTGAAGTCGAACTCTTCCAGTTCCTTTGCCAGCGGCAACTTGGCGATGGTCATCTGGTATTTGATCGACCGCGCCGTTCGGCGTGGCCTCGAACCGGTGGCGGCTCACGCCTCACCTCGCTGATCTCGGCGGTCAGCAGGTCGCCGATGATCTGTTGCGGTTCGTGCTGGCGCTTCAGCGCCGTGCCGATGATCTCATCATAGGCTGTCCTCATGCCGTAGAGCTTTAGCTGGCCCGTCGCGCCAGAGGCGCGCCAGCCATGAATTGAAGGCACGCCTTCGGCGTGACGCATCCAGTACCTCTGAGCGTTCCATTCCTTGTTCTCCTCAGGCTGTCGTATCGATCACAATTGGCGGCCGGCTCGCAGGAGAGCCGCAAGGCATCCGGCGTCGCAATTGTCAGGGGCGGTGGCGGTTCTCGACGGCGCGCCAGAATGTTCAGCACAACACCCGCCGAGTGGACGTTGTGCGACAGGGCTTCGACACAGGCCGCTTCGACGGCGTCCAGGCCATCGCTGAGCACAGCGGCGAGGATCTCGACCATCTGCCGGTCACCGCCGGGCTGGCGCTCCAGTTTGCGTTGGACGCGCCGGACTGCAAGCGGCAAGTCCCACTGCTTGAACGGCGCGCCGTTGCGCAAGGCCCCGGGTTTGCGGGCCAGAACGGGTATGTAATGCAGGGGGTCGTAGACGGTGTTGTCGCGCCCGAAGACACGTTCATGACTGCCGACGATCTGGCCGTCTTGCCAGCATTCGAGACGATCAGCGTAGGCATTCGCCATTGTCTCTCGGACCAATGGCGTTCCAATGGCTCATTCTCGACCGGCCGCCCGACCGCACGGGCATCGACCGAGTATCTGTTCTTGTCGAACCGCACGAGGCAGGTCTTGGATACCGACGCTGGCACGGCGTGGAAGCCGTCGAAGGGACCGACGTAAGGAACAAGGCTCGGGCGCTCTTCTTCCAACACCTCCCGGATCGTCTTGTCCCGCATATCTGGGTGCGTGTTCGCCCGGGCGTAGGCCAGACAGCGATCTTCGAGCCAAGCGTTCAGTTCGGCATAGGACTTGAACTTCGGCCGCGGCACAAAGAACCGACGCCAGGCTGGCGCCGATCTCGCCACCCTGCAATCCGCCACCGGCTGGCAGCCGCATTCCGTCCGGGCGGCGCTGAGCGGGCTCAGGAAGGCCGGGTATGGCATTGAGCGCACACAACCCGCCAAAGCCGGCGGCGGCATGGTCTACCGCATTAACAGCGGCCCGGAGAGCGCGACATGAGGCTCTTCCTGGCCGAGATCGAAACCATGGACCGGGCGGCGCTGAGCGCCGCCTGGGACGCGATCTTCGGCAGCCCCGTCCCGAAGCGCCTCAGCAGCCCGTTCCTGCGCCGGTACCTGGCCTTCGAGATACAGGCCCAGCAGCGCGGCGGATTGCCCAAGGGCTTTGTCGGCAAGCTGCAGAAGGCGGTCCGCGACGACCGGGGCACAACCAGCCCCGCTCTGAAGCCCGGCGGTCGCCTGATCCGGGAGTGGAACGGCGTGAC
>JBNKWP010000059.1:0-2636 GCA_050299835.1 Silicimonas sp. | reverse complement strand
CATCTGTCGGCAGAACCGCTGTTGCCTAGGCGACAGCCGGCGCCGCCTGTCGCTGCCGCTGCCACTGCTGCGGCCGTGGCGACCTACCAACCTTCCGGCTTCGAAGGCTCGGCAACCAAGCAAGTGGCGACACCGGTTTGAAAATCTGGACAATCGGGTTGATCGCGGCGTTCGCAATCGGCGACAGACCGGCGATGATACCCAACGGGATCGCCACGGCAGAAGCAATCAGGAAGCCAAAGAACACAGTCCGGATCGAGGTACCGATCTGATCGTAGTAGGATGGCGCGCCAGTGTAGGTCATGTCCTTGACCTCATCCGCACGTCCGGCATCGATCAGACGCTGGTTTCGCTGGTCAACGCGGTCATAGAAAATCGCTTCTTTTTCCGCTTTTTCGATAGCGTCCTGATGGAGGTCTACCGCGCTCGCCCAGACCTCGGCAGGGCCGGGGATCGCCCCGAGAGAGGTCTGGACCTTGGGCGCGAGAACACCCCAAGCGGCGATGAACAGAAAGATAGCCAGAACCGGCACGCCCAACAGACGCCAGATTTCTTTCATCTGGGTGCGCGGGTTGTCTCCGGCTGCTGCTTTGAGGATCGGCGTGATCCACGCCAGCCCCAGCACCTGAAACCAGGCATCGGCCTTGTTGATACGGGTGAACAGACGTGCGCGGCGGGCTTCACGATCTGCGTCTTTGGCGAATTCGGGATCGACGGTGGTCATCTCTGCGGTCCTCGTTTGTAGGGGTGGTGGGGCGGCCATAACCGCCCCGATCAAGCGTTAGCCTTGGACGTCGTTACCGACGACGATCTGATCGCCGTGGAGACCGATGGACAGGCTGTCGATGTAGGCATTGGGCTGGCGACCATCGAAGGGAACACCGTCGATGATGTCCTCGGACGGGGTCACAACACGGTAGCCATCGCTATCCCAAGGGAAATCCGCTTCGGCAGCGAGACCGTCTTCGACGAGCAGGCGAGCCGCTTCGAGGTAGATTTCCGGTTTGTAGACCGAACGCGCGACCTCATCATACCAGCTGTCGGATTGCGCTTCGGGGATTTGGCCCCAACGGCGCATCTGTGTCAGATACCAGACCGCATCCGAGTAGTAGGGGTAGTTGGCATAGTACCGGAAGAACACGTTGAAGTCCGGCACATCGCGCACGTCACCCGGTTCGTATTCAAAGGTGCCGGTCATCGAATTGTCGATCACATCTGCATCCGCACCCACGTATTCCGGACGCGACAGGATTTCGACGGCTTCACCACGGTTGGCGTTGTCGTTTTCATCCAACCACATGGCGGCGCGGATCAGCGCTTTGGTGATGGCCAGTGTGGTGTTGGGGTTTTCTTCAGCGAACTCGGCAGTGATACCGAAGACTTTCTCGGGGTTGTTTTTCCAGATTTCGTAGTCGGTGATGACCGGAACGCCGATACCTTTGATAACAGCCTGCTGGTTCCACGGCTCACCTACGCAATAGCCATTGATGGTGCCCGCTTCGAGGGTCGCAGGCATTTGCGGCGGAGGGGTAACCGAAAGGAACACATCAGCGCCGACTTGGCCGGTCACGTCTTCGGGCGAGTAATAACCCGGATTAATGCCGCCAGCCGCCAGCCAGTAACGCAGTTCGTAGTTATGGGTCGAAACGGGGAACACCATTCCCATGTTGAACGGCTTACCTTCTGCATTGAACTGGTCAATCACCGGAAGCAAGGCAGAGGCAGAGATCGGATGCTCGATCAGGCCATCTTCCCCGACCGTCAAACCCGGTTTCATCATGTCCCAAACTTCGTTCGATACAGTGATACCGTTCCCGTTCAAGTCCATGGAGAACGGAGTGATGATGTGGGCCTCGGTGCCATATCCGATCGTCGCGGCGAGCGGCTGACCAGCGAGCATATGCGCCCCGTCCAGCGTTCCGTCGATCACGCCATCCAGCAGAACCTTCCAGTTTGCCTGCGCTTCGAGTGTGACAAACAGGCCTTCGTCGAAAAAGTATCCCTGTTCGTAAGCCACCGCGAGAGGAGCCATGTCGGTCAACTTGATAAATCCAAAGGTGAGTTCGTCTTTTTCAAGGTCCAGCATCTCTGCGAATGCGGGGGTGGTCAGTAGAGTGGTTGCCGTCAGTATTGCGGTAAGCCGTTTCATATCCCTGTCGTTCCCTTTGTTGATCTCTGTTGGAGAAACACGAAAAAAGCCGCCGACCATGACTGCGAGGGAGGAGGTTCGCAGACGGTCGAGCGGCTTTGCTCAAATCCCAATCGTTGGGAAAAAACTTGTTACAGCGCCATTGCTGTGTGTCCTGAGGTTGCAGGAATCAGACGGGTCTTGGGAGGGTTAGATTGATTTCAAATGCTGCCATGCAGCATTTTCCGAAGTAGATGTCTAATATTTAATCAACTGCCTCGAATGGGGCTAAAAATGTGGCCGTCAAAGAACACGTCACGCTCGGCCTTCAGTCGAGAGTCGTTCAGGAATACGGTCTTTTCTGCGCTCTGAGAGCCTTCATCCTTGTGATCCGAAGCTGGCAGATAATGAGATTCGTCGTGAAGAGCGGCCCGAAACAGGTCGGCACGGAACACGTCCGAGGCAGCCACCTCGGATGCCGATTGCTCCAGCCCGATCCGTGCTGCCA
>JBNKWP010000058.1:975-2872 GCA_050299835.1 Silicimonas sp. | reverse complement strand
CACTGGCTCGGCGGCCTCACCGAGTTCTGGCAGATCTGGCTGGGCGTCATCCTCCTGCTCATCGTCCTCTTCTCCCGCGGCGGCGTCATCGGCCTGCTCACGGGCAAGGAGGCCGCCCGTGTCTGACCCCGTCCTCGCCACCCACGGCCTGCACAAATCCTTCGGCGCGCTGAAAGCCACAGAAGACGTCTCCATCGACCTGAACGCGGGCGAAATCCACGCCATAATCGGCCCCAATGGCGCGGGCAAATCCACCCTGATCCAGCAAATCTGCGGCGGCCTCGCGCCTGATGCAGGCCAAGTCGAAATCATGGGCCGCGACGTCACCGCACTGGGAACGGAGGCCCGCGCCCGCGCCGGTCTTGGCCGCACCTTCCAGATCTCCGCGCTGGCCATGGAAGACACCGTCTTCGAGAACGTCCTTCTCGGCGCGATCGGTGCCTCCGGCCGCGCCCTGCGCCTTTTCTCCAATGCCCAGCGCGACAGCGCCCTCACCGACAAGGCCCAAGCCGCGCTCGCCCGCGTGGGCCTCACCGACCTCGCCCAGACCCGCTGCGCCGATCTCTCCCACGGCCAGCGCCGCCAGCTCGAAATCGCCGTCGCCCTGACGCTGACCCCCAAGGCCTTCGTCATGGATGAACCGATGGCGGGCCTCGGCACCGACGGCTCCAAAACCATGACCGTCTTCCTCGACACACTCCGCTCAGAAGCCCCGATCCTGCTGGTGGAACACGACATGGACGCCGTCTTCGCACTGGCCGACCGCATCAGCGTCGTCGTCTATGGTCGCGTCATCGCCACCGGCACCGTCGACGAAATCCGCCAGTCCCCCGAGGTTCGCGAAGCCTATCTCGGAGACATGGCATGACCCTGCTCCGCGCCGAGAACCTCACCGCCACCTATGGCAGCGCACAGGCCCTTTTCGGTGTGACCCTCTCCGTCGCTCCGGGCGAAGTCGTCGCGCTCATGGGCCGCAACGGCATGGGCAAGACCACCACTGTCAAATCCATCTGCCGCATGATCCCTTCCGAAGGCACGCTGGAAATCGACGGCCAGACCCTCCACGATCTGCCCAGCCACAAGGTCGCCCGCCTCGGCGTCGGCCTCGTCCCGGAAGGCCGCCGCTGCTTCCGCGACCTGACCGTCCGCGAAAACCTCATCGCCGCCGCCCGTCCCGGCGAGTGGACGCTGGAGACCGTCGGCGCTCTCTTCCCCCGCCTCACGGAACGCGCCACCCAACTCGCAGGCTCCCTCTCCGGCGGCGAACAACAGATGCTTGCCATCGGCCGCGCCCTGATGACCAACCCGCGCCTGCTGATCCTGGATGAGGCCACCGAGGGCCTCGCGCCGCTCATCCGTCAGGAAATCTGGGCCGCCATCTCACGGCTCAAATCCGAGACCGGCGTCGCCATCCTCGTGATCGACAAATCCCTCGCCGAGTTGCGCAGCATCGCCGACCGCGCCGTGATCCTTGAACGCGGCGCAACCGTCTGGGAAGGACGTATGACCGACCTCTCCCCGGAAATTTCAAACAAATTCATAGGGCTCTAAACGGTGTCGCCCCGCGCCACCGCCGCTTCGACCTCGGCCACCTCTTCCGCCGTCAGCCCGTAAACCTCCTGCGCGACCTCCGCCGAGATATACCCCAGCGCCAGATCCCGTCGGACAGCCTCTTTCGACCGCTCCGCCGGATCGCCGTAACCCGCGCCCCCCGGAAACGCCATCACCACCTTCCGCCCATGCGGCACGAACTGCTTGCCCTTGCCGCGCATCTCTGCGCCATCGTCCCGCGCAATCTCCGTCGGCGCGCCCGCCATTCCGCCCCGCCGCCCCCGCGCCGGAAATTGCGTGCGGTCGAACATCGCCTGCACGTCGAACTCGTAACCCTCCATGGCCC
>JBNKWP010000058.1:0-965 GCA_050299835.1 Silicimonas sp. | reverse complement strand
CCACTTCCATGAACTGCCCCAGCCCGCCGCGCATCCGGCCCGCCCCACCGCTGTCAGGCCGCAACTCCTTCCGCCAGATAATCACCGGCCCCGCATGTTCCGTCGCCTCAGTCGGCATGGTCATCACGCCCGAGGGAAAGGCCGTCGCATTCATCCCGTCCAAATCGGGCCGCGCCCCCGATCCGCCTGAGTTGAACGTCAGCACCTCAGCCCGACGCGCGCCCTCCGGCGCAGGTGCATCCGAACGCGGCCGCATACTCACCTGGAAATTGCAGAGGCACCCGGCCCCTTCCGCAGGCACCAGCCCCGGCACGATCTTGTCGAAGGCATCGAACACCGCATCCGGAACGAAATGCCCCACGATGTGCCGCAACGCCACCGGCGCCGGATGCACCGCGTTGACGATGGTATTCTCCGGCGCCGTCACCTCGAAGGGCGCCAGCGAGGCCGCGTTGTTCGGAATCTCCGGCGCAATCGCCACCTTCAGCGCGTAGCAGGCATAGGCCTTGGTATAGACCAGCGGACAGTTGATCCCCTTCTTGTCCACCCCCGAGGTCCCGGTGAAATCGGTCACGATCCGGTCTTCCTCCACACGGACAGTCACCTTCAGCGTGATCGGGCTGTCGAACCCGTCCACTGTCATCTCGCCGCTCGCCTCCTTCCGGGGCAGAGCCGCGATCTTCTCCAGCGTCGCCCGGCGCGAGTTCTCCAGGATGAACCCCGCGATCCCGTCCAGATCGTCGAGGCCGAACTCGTCCATCATCTCGATCAGCCGCCGATGCCCGATCTCGTTGCAATTGGCCAGCGCATAGATATCCCCGATCAACTGATCGGGCTCCCGCACATTGCCCCGGATGATCCGCACCAGCGTGTCGTCCACCTCGCCCCGCTCGGCGAATTTCATGATCGGGATGTAAAGCCCTTCTTCATAGACCGAATGCGCATCCGCCCCGAACCCGCGCCCG
>JBNKWP010000057.1:0-3009 GCA_050299835.1 Silicimonas sp. | reverse complement strand
CAAGGGCTTCGCCCTGGGGAGGGTGTGATGCGCGCGTTCGTTTTCACGCTCGCCAGCCTCGCCGCCTCCCCGGCCTTCGCACAGGGCTGGGGCAATGTCGCCAAGAAGGAAGAAGAGACCGGCTTCTCCTTCACTCAACCGCTCTGGCCGTCCTTCTGGATGGCCTGGACGCCTGCCACTTTCCTCCTCTTCTGCGGAATTTTCGGTGCCATCGCGTGCATCGGCCTTCTCGAAGGTTTCAAATACCGTGACGGGCTGGAACGAAAAGGTATCCTCGGCCTCACCACCACATTGGGCGACCGCCTGTTCATCACGCTCCTTGGAACTGCCTATATTTTCCTCGCCTGGCTTGGACTTATGGGCCAGCCGCTCTGGTGGCCGCTGGGGATCGCCATTGCCTGGGGCATATTCGTCTTCAGGAAAGTTTGAGAATCCGCTTTGGAAAACGAAACGCATAGGCTTTACTCGAAATGTTTAAAGAGTGAGCGATTGGCCGGATGGGACAGCACATGAAGAAGAAGAAAAGCGAACTGCTGACCGAGGTCGAATTGGAGTTCATGAACGAACTCTGGTCTTTGGGGGAGGGAACCGTGCGCGACGTGCTGCAAAGCCTGCCGGACGACCGGAACCTGGCCTATACGTCGGCGGCGACCATCCTGCGCATCCTGGAAGCCAAGGGATTCGCCACCAGCCGCAAATCGGGAAAGAGTCACATCTACACCCCGACCATCGCGAAAGACGCCTACCGCACCCGCTCACTGAAAGACCTCTCCGCCAAGCTCTTCGACGACACGCCCGCCACGCTGGTGGCGGCGCTGGTCAATGACGAAGACCTGGACGAAGAGGCATTGGGGCAAATCCGGGCACTCGTGGATCGGAGGTTGAAAAATGATTCCGGGTAAGTTGCTGCTCGATACGTTCATCAATGCCAATATCCTGTTCTGCGTCGCCTTCGCGCTTTGGTACGTCGTGCGACTGGCGCTCGGTCAGACAGCCCTGCGACACGCCCATGGCGCACAGCTTCGCCTGCTGAACATGATCTTTCTGGTGGTCATCGCGGCCCCCCTGATCGCTCTCGGTTTCACCACGCTGCAAAGCGCCGGGGTCGCCAAGGGCGTTTCACTCAATCTCTCGGACATGGTGGTGGCCTATTATCTGAACGGCGGCTTTCACATGAACGCAGCCGAGTTCGAAGGACTGGTCCACGCGCGAGAAACCTTCATGCAAAACGTGCTGACCGGTGCAGGCTTCTTCGCCCAAGCCGCCATTGCTGCCTTCCTTGTGGGCCTCGCGCTCGGCCTGATGCGCCTCGGCTATTCGATCTTCTGCCTCTTCCGCATCGTCGCCCGCAGTTACGCCTGGCGCGGCTTCGGTCGCATCCGCATTCGCCTCAGCGACCGTACGCTGGTGCCGTTCTCCACACGCGGGCTCTGGAATTACTACGTGGTGATCCCGTCGCACATGCTCGAATCCGGTCCGGAACTGAAAGTCTCGCTGGCGCACGAATTCCAGCACATCCGCCAGGGCGACATGGAATGGGAAATCCTGCTCGAAGCCCTGAAACCACTCTTTTTCCTTAACCCCGCGTTTCATGCCTGGAAGCGCCGGGTCGAGGATCTGCGCGAACTCAACTGCGACCGCGCCGTCCTATCCCGAGGCCGGATCGGTGTGCGCACCTATTGCGATACGCTATTGTCGGTCTGTCAGAAGACGCTCCGCCGCGACCGCACCTTCGTCATCGCCGTTCCGAAAGTGACGCTGGTGACCGCCGACCGCTCGGCGCTTCGTGACGGCAAGATGAGCTTTCTGGAACGCCGGATCCTTTCGGTGCTGGACGCCAAACGCGCCCGGTCCGAACGGCTGGTCTTCGGCGCGGTTACTGTCCTGATGATCGGCACCATGACTTTGACGACGCTGGCAATCCAGAGACCCGGCGACTGGAGCCACGACCGTCTCATGCTTTCCACCGTCGTCAACCTCGAACGGCTGGACGAGATCAATCGGCTCTCTACCTTCGGCCGCATCCGCAACTGACGGGCGAGAGTTCCTGAACTTTCCGCCACGCAATCACCCAGCGACACGCTGGTGAACGGAAGCAAACGCGCCGACCCAATGTCTTGAGCCGGCGCGCTACAATTCCGAGTTTTCAGACGAAGAACCCGCCCTCAGAACAGCCCTTCGATCTGTCCGCCCTCGTTCAGCATGATCGTCTCCGCCGCCGGATGGCGCGGCAGGCCGGGCATGGTCATGATCTCGCCGCAGACCACCACGATGAATCCGGCCCCCGCCGAAAGCCGAACCTCGCGCACCGGCAGGCTGTGGCCGGTGGGTGCGCCGCGCCGGTTCGGATCGGTGGTGAAGCTGTACTGCGTCTTCGCCATGCAGACCGGCAGATTGCCATAGCCCTGCTCTTCCCAGGACTTGAGCTGATCGCGGATTTTCTTGTCCGCCAGAACCTCGTCAGCGCGGTAGATGCGCTTGGCGATGGTTTCGATCTTCTCGAAGAGCGGCATCTCGTCGGGATAGAGCGGCGCATACTGGCTCGACTCGCTCTCGACGATCTTCACCACCTTCTCGGCCAGCGCGGCCGAGCCCTTGGACCCGTCCGCCCAGTGCTTGGAGACGACCGCCTCGCTGCCCTGGCTCTGCACATAGTCGATCACCGCCTGCACCTCGGCCTCGGTGTCTTTGACGAAATGGTTGATCGCCACGACGGCCGGCACGCCGAACTGCTTGATGTTCTCGATATGGCGACCAAGGTTCGCGCAGCCTTTCTTGACGGCCTCGACATTCTCGCCATCCAGATCGCCTTTCGCGACGCCGCCATTCATCTTCATCGCGCGCACGGTGGCCACGATGACCACGGCCGAGGGCTTCAGTCCCGCCTTGCGGCACTTGATGTTGAGGAACTTCTCCGCGCCAAGGTCCGCACCGAACCCGGCTTCCGTCACCACGTAATCGGCCAGCTTCAGCGCCGTCGTCGTCGCGATGACCGAGTTACAGCCATGC
>JBNKWP010000056.1:0-3777 GCA_050299835.1 Silicimonas sp. | reverse complement strand
GATGCTCAGGCCAAGCCCGCCCGCCAGCATATAGGACGCCGCAAGCGCCAAGTTCTGCGCTGGGTAGATGTACTGCAGTCGGCGCAGTTTCTGCGAAATCGTATCTGGGTTCATCGCTCTTTCAATCGAGCCGTTTTGATCGGGAGTTTAGGGTGTGGCAAGGTCCGGTGTCTGCGCATGTCTATTTGCAAAGGCTGTTTGTCCGGCCACCTTGTAAGCCAATTGTATTGACAGATGCTTTCCGACGCGAACGCGTCGATCTGCGCTGTCTATCTATGGCTGACACCTTGATCGGATTGGCGTGATGCTTGCTAACGGGGAACCTTTTCAAGGAGGCTCTGTCATTTGTGGACGGCTCCTTTTTTGCAAGGGTTAATTCGAGCTTATGTTGATCGTCGCAGGTTGCGGTCATTTGTCCGGCCTGTTGGCGCGGCATGTTTGACCGCTGGCCCTGATGAAGTCCGCTTGCCGGGTCCCAATCAGATAAACGAGCTGTGACGCCCTGACAGCACCTCGGGGTGTCCCGGTTTTGCGGTCCCGCTTGATCCTCATCACTCACGTCTGCCCTTGCATCTTGTCACGGCACTTAAAGCGCCGCGAACGCCTTCTTCGTTCAGATTGCCGGTGCGGCCTTGTAAGTTTGACCCGTCACGAGCAGAGCCCATGCAGTTCGGGCCGTCTTGTTGGCGATGGCAACGGTCACGAGCCGTGTCGGCTTGTGCTCCAGCAGAGATCGTACCCAGGCCCCGGTTCGGGTGTCGTCAGTTGGCGACCGTCGTGTGACGGAGGTGGCGCCGACGACCAACAGTCGTCGCAGGTAGCCATTGCCCATCTTCGATATATGCCCGAGACGGTCCTTGCCGCCCGACGAGTTTTGTCTGGGCACAAGGCCTAGGTAGGCCGCAAATTGCCGGCCAGACTTGAAGACGGTTGGGTCGGGCACACTGGCAGCCAGCGCCGTGGCGGTGATGATGCCCACGCCCGGGATCGTTTCGAGCCGCTGGCTCGCAGCGTTCTGCCGATGCCATGCCATCAGCTGCCGTTCGATATTTCGGACCTCGGCGGCCAGGCTCTCGAGTTGACCCGCCAAAGACATGAGCGCGGACCGGGCGAACTCGGGTAGTCCGAGAGTATCATCATCCCGGAAGCGGCCGACCAAGTCTGCCACCTTTCGAGGCCCTTGGGCAGCGATGATACCAAACTCGGCGAAGTGGGCCCGGATCGCATTCAGGATCATCGTGCGCTGTCGCATCAGCAGGTCACGAGACCGGTGCAGCACAAGAACACCCTGCTGCTCCTCGGTCTTCACGGGTACGAAGCGCATGTTCGGTCGCGCCACCGCTTCACAGATCGCCTCGGCGTCTGCGGCATCGTTCTTTTGCTGCTTCAGATACGGCTTGACATAAGCTGGTGGGATCAATCGCACATCATGCCCGAGCGCTGCGATCTCACGCGCCCAGTGATGCGATGTGGCACAGGCCTCCATCCCGATCAGGCAGGGCTCCAATTTGCCGAGACAGTCGAGCACGGCCCCTCGTCGCAGCTTCTTCTGCAAAACAACAGTACCGTCAGCATCCACCCCGTGAAGCTGAAAGACTGACTTGGCGATGTCGATCCCGAGTGTTGAAACAGTCACGTGGATGGCTCCTTCCCACTGTTGGTTCATAACAGCACCAGCATGGCACATTGCGATGCCGTCGGGGTGGAGCCGTCCACACCATCAGACGAATGCGAACCGGTCTCTGCAAGGGCAGGGTGCTGTCCTGTCAGGCCGCAAAAAGGCCGCGCCACTCGGCAAGGGCGGCGGTTCGGTTCGTCTTGAAGATCTCTCGGCTTGAAAGGCAGCGTTCCTGGTTGAAATGGTTCGAGACGGAGGCGTGGACGGAAGCGAATTTCTGCAGGTTTCGCATGCGCCGGAACCGAAGCATGGCGCGCTCCCGTCGTCGGAACGGCAGGTGTGCGTTCTCGGCCCTGTTGTTCGCCCAGCGGCCGGTCTCCTGCCTTGCGTCAGCGCCGATCTCGCTGAGGGCGGCGCCGTAGGACCGAAGCCGATCGGTCACGATCACCTCAGGCTGACCGTGTTTCCGCAGCGCCTTTCTCAGGAATTTCAGTGCTGCCCTCTTGTCGCGGGTCTTGGTAACGAAGCTTTCCAGCACCTCGCCCTCGTGATCGACCGTCCTCCACAGATAGTGTCGCTCGCCTTTGATCTTCACGAACATCTCGTCAAGATGCCACTGCCAGCGGCTCGATTTCATGCCTTCGATCCGGCGCTTGCGGATCTCAGCTGCAAAAACCGGCCCGAAACGATGCCACCAGTAACGGACTGTTTCGTGACTGACTTCGATACCGCGCTCATGCAACAAGTCTTCCACGTTGCGAAGCGATAGCGGAAACCTGACATACAGCATCACCGCCAGGCGGATGATCTCGGGATGGGTTTTGAACCACTTGAAAGGATCGGGCTTGGTCATCCACAAAAGCTATCCACCGCCCTGGCCCGACGCTAGCAGAGTTCTTCTGACAGAGCCCGCCGAGGTCCTGTCGGGCCTTGCCGAGGGCGACGGCGGCGTGTTCTATCTACCGGACGATCTTGAGGGCACCACAGGGATGGGACAACAAGTAATCGAGGACTGAGCCATATGGATGACAATCCCCGGACATGTGCCCGTCACCGCGCCAAACGCTCCCGGTTCGGCAAGGACATACGATGACCACCGACCTGCCGCTGTTCTTCGTCTCGCTCGGTGTGCTGTTCCTTGCCGGGCAGGCCGCCGATCATTTCGGGCGGATCACCCGGCTGCCGCGCGTCACCATGCTTTTGCTCATCGGTCTCTTCGCCGGCCAGGCAGGGTTCGGCCTCATCCCCGAGGCGGTCTATGGCTGGTTCGATGTCCTGTCGACCATCGCCCTCACCATGGTCGCCTTCCTTCTCGGCAGCGCCCTGTCGGGACGGGTGATCGCCCGTATCGGCAATGCGGTCCTGAGCCTGTCCTTGGCCGTCACCGTCGCCACCATGGTGGTGGTGCCGCTCGGACTGATCGCCTTCGGGGTCGATCCGGCGCAGGCGATGATCCTCGGGGCGATCGCGACCGCCACCGACCCCGCGGCCGTGACCGACGTCATCCGCCAGTCGGGGCTGAAGACCCGGTTCACCGACACGCTGAGCGGCATCGTCGCCATCGATGACGGCTGGGGACTGATCATCTTCAGCTTTGTCCTGCTCGCCGTCGGCCCCATGGGCGGGGCCTCGGAAATGGCGTTCGGTCTGGGGAGCGAACTCGGCGGCGCGATCCTGCTGGGCGCTTCAATCGGGCTTCCCGCCGCCTTCCTGACCGGGCGGATCAGCGCCGGAGAGCCCCTGCAGGCCGAGGCGATCGGGATCGTCTTCCTGACCGCCGGGCTGGCGCTGTGGTTCGAGGTCTCCTTCCTGATTGCGGGCATGACGGCCGGGGGCATCATCGTCAATTTCGCCCGGCATCACGAACGCGCCTTTCACGAGATCGAGAATGTCGAATGGCCGTTCCTGTTGCTGTTCTTCCTGCTCGCCGGCGCCTCGCTGCAGCCCGAGGCGCTGCTTTCCGTCGGCTGGATAGGCGCGGCATACCTCCTCTTGCGGATCGCCTCACGGCTGATCGGCGGCGTTGCCGGGGCGCGGCTCTGCAACGTGCCGCACCGCGAGGGCCTGCTTTACGGGCCGTCGCTGCTGCCGCAGGCCGGGCTCGCCATCGGCATGGCGCTGGTCGCCGAGGAGGCCCTGCCGCAGCATGCCGACGCGAT
>JBNKWP010000055.1:0-4404 GCA_050299835.1 Silicimonas sp. | reverse complement strand
AACCTTTGGTTCCAGGCAAAGAAGGGGATCGCGGACGAACCGGCACAGACAACCGGTTGTTCCTCGACGCGATCCTCTGGTTGGCACGGGGGGCGTCTCCCTGGCGGGACTTGCCGCCTGAACTTGGCAACTGGCGAACAGTTCACTCGCGGTTTCGTCGCTGGACGATTGCCGGTGTTTGGGAGAGACTTTTCAAAGCGTTAAGCACAGACCCTGACTTCGAGTACGTCCTCGTGGACGCGACCATCTGCAAGACACATGCCGACGCCACCTCTCAAAAAGGGGGCTTGAAGCTGCCGGTATTGGCCGCTCCAAAGGCGGTTTAACGACCAAGATCCACGCCGCCGTGGATGCGCTTGGCTTGCCGATCCGGTTCACGATCACGCCCGGCCAATGGGGGGATTGTCCGCAGGCACGTGCTCTGATCGAAGGTCTGACGGAGGCCCAACATGTGATCATGGATGCGGCCTATGACGCCGATCATCTGCGCGCGTTCATCGCGGATGATCTGGGCGCAACCGCGCATATCAAGCGAAATCCAACTCGCCGCGAAGACCGTTTCATTGACTGGGCGCTCTACAAGGAACGACACCTCGTTGAGTGTTTCTTCAACAAAATCAAACGCTTCCGCCGCATCGCCCTCCGCTGCGAGAAAACGGTCAGCTCATTCAAAGCCTTCGTCGATCTCGCATGTGCAATGGCGTGGATCGGCTAAATGCAGACGCCGCCTAGAGCAAAACCGGATCAGATTGAACCAATCTGATCCCAGGATTTTGCTCAAGCCTACGTCTCTGGACCAAAATTCTTTTTCAGGCTGAGTCAGTCTGAAACGATTTTGGTCTAAGCAGACGCTCTCGCGAATATCCCGGCATGTCGGCCAGTTGAGGTTCGCAGCCCTTCGTGGTTCCGCTTCAGGATGCCCTGCCCTTGGGAGAACCCGTCAACGAAATGAGCTCATCGATACGCCCTGCTTCGACGAGGTGAGCATGGTGTCGATCCGGAGGCCCTGACGAGGGCAGGCGCGGGCATTCAGACAGGCCGCGAGTGCGCGTGGCGCTGATATCGCGTGCGCCTGACCGGAACCGATGTCACCGGGGCCTTCCGAAATCGTCTTATACGGCTACGGTGCGTCTCAGGGTCTTGCGCAGACCGGCGTGAATGCGTATCTGTCGCCCATTCCGAGTCCCATAGCAGGCAAGACGATGGCCAAGACCAATCCGTTGCAGTTCATTCAGCAGGTCCGCTCCGAGACCGCCAAGATCGTCTGGCCCTCGCGGCGCGAGACGATGCTGACCTCGGCGATGGTCTTCGTGATGAGCGTGCTGTTCGCCACCTTCTTCTTCCTTGTCGACCGCATTATCCGCTTCGGACTTGAGATCATTCTCAACTCGGCGGGATAGACCTGGACGCCTCCAGCAGGCAGGTTTCCGTGTCGTCGTCCATCGGCACCACCATCTCGATGGTGAACCCTTCTACCACCGCATCGTGAACCGACATCAGTTCGGCGGCCAGCGAGGTCAGCCGGATTGACTGGCCGGTGGGCAGTCTCAGCCGGATCGGGATGAAGATCGGGGCGAGGTCCTGTTCGGCGATCTGGGCGGCGATGCCGTCGAAGAGCCCCTTGGCCGTCGCCTCTGCCAGCCCCCGCCGCACGGTTTCGTTTTCGTGGGCGTGTTGTTGCATGCGGATATAGAGGGCGACACGGCAATCTTCCCAGTTCTCGATCATGTCGAGGAAGGGATCGGAGGTGAAGGCGGCGAGCAGGTTCGGGGCCTCGTTGGGCTCGGTCAGGAGCGGCGCGAACATCTGGCGGGCCGGGGCGTTGAGGCGAAGCATGGTCCAGGAGCGGTCCATGATGAAGGCGGCGAAGGGCCAGTGGGCCAGCACCCGGCGGTCGAGAAGGTCGAGCGTTTCGCGGACCTCGTCGGAGGAGAAATCGCGGCGGGGGTAGGGGTTGTGGTAGCCCGACGCCTCGAACAGCGAGGCGCGCCAGCCGGGGCCGAGGCCCAGTTCGGCGCAGAGCCGGCCGATCATTTCGCGCGAGGGCTGCGAGCGGCCGGATTCGAGAAAGGAGATGTGGCGCTGGGTGGAGCCGATCGTGAGGGCGAGGTCCTGTTGCGACAGTCGCAGCTCGTGGCGGATGGATTTCAGCGTGGACCCGAAGGCGGCGTGGTCGGCGATGTTCAAGAGCTCATTCCTTCCAAGGGATTTGATCGCATCCGGCCAGATACTTAACACTTCGCCCAGCTATATAAAGGAGAAGAATATGGAATTCTGGCTGCTTGCCGGTCTCGGCGTCTATCTGGTCCAGGTCTATGCCGCCGCCGCGATCTATCTGCCTGCCGAGGGGCTGATGACCCATATGGGGGGGCGCGACAGTCTGCCCGAAAAGGGCGTGCTGGCGGGGCGTGCCGACCGGGCGCTGGTGAACATGAAGGAGAACCTGCCGATCTTCATCGCGCTGGCGCTGATGGCGCTGATCGTCGAGGGGGCGGACGTGGTACTGGCGGCGCAAGGCGCGATGATCTGGGTCTGGGCGCGGCTGGCTTATTTCGGGATCTATCTCGCCGCCATCCCCTTCGTGCGCTCAATAGCCTGGACGGTCTCGATGGTTGGACTAGTCATGATGCTGGTTTCTGTGCTATAAGCGGCTTCGGAGTGAGGGATCGTCCCAGTCGGGGCGGTCCCGAAAACCTGCGGAAGTGAACGAATTCTTACTTGAATTTTGTGCGCCCGGGGGTTACCTGCACCCATCCCTTGCAAGAACGCCGCACGCAGCGATTCGCCTGCGTGCTCGTTATTGTTTCCGGGATCGCGGGTTTGGCGGCCCATAAGAGATTGAATTCAAAGCGGAAAATCCGCAGGCTGAGGTAGACGAGCATCATGGCGAAACGCTGGTATTCGGTGGCCGTGCTTTCGAATTTCGAAAAGAAAGTGGCGGAATCGATCCGTGAGGCTGCGGAGCAGAACGATCTCATGGACGATATCGAGCAGGTGCTCGTGCCCACCGAAGAGGTGATCGAGGTCCGCCGCGGCAAGAAGGTGCAGACCGAAAAGCGCTTCATGCCCGGTTATGTGCTGGTCCGGATGGAGATGTCCGATCCCGCCTATCATCTCGTCAAGAATACCAACCGGGTCACCGGCTTTCTGGGCCCGCAGGGCAAGCCGATCCCGATGCGCGACGAAGAGGTCGCCCGCATCCTCAACCAGGTCGAGGAAGGGGCGGAGCGCCCGCGCAGCCTGATCTCGTTCGACGTGGGCGAGCAGGTCAATGTCACCGACGGGCCCTTCGAGGGCTTCGCGGGCATGGTCGAGGATGTCGACCAGGACAATGCCCGTCTGAAGGTGACGGTTTCGATTTTCGGCCGGGCCACCCCGGTCGAGCTGGAATTCACCCAGGTCGCCAAGCAGACCTGACGTGACTGAACGTGGGAGGCGAGGGCGACGCGTCGTCCGGACCGCACCACGCCACAAGACGCCCGAGGGGACGCGCCCTGACGGCAGGAGAAAAGGAGGCCCTCGATGGCCAAGAAAGTAGCCGGGACCATGAAGCTGCAGGTCCCCGCCGGCAAAGCCAACCCGTCGCCGCCCGTCGGCCCGGCTCTGGGTCAGCGCGGCATCAACATCATGGAATTCTGCAAGGCGTTCAACGCCAAGACGCAGGAGATGGAGCAGGGCGCCCCGGTTCCGACCGTGATCACCTACTATGCCGACAAGTCGTTCAGCTTCGAGACGAAGACGCCGCCGGCGTCCTTCTACCTCAAGAAGGCGGCCGGCCTGAAGCCGGTTGGCAAGCGTAACCGTCCGAAGGGTTCGGAAAAGCCGGGTCGTGAGACCGCTGGCTACGTGACCGTGGCCCAGGTGCGTGAAATCGCCGAAGCCAAGATGAAAGACCTGAACGCAAACGACGTCGACGCCGCAATGCAGATCATTCTGGGTTCGGCGCGGTCCATGGGCATCGAGGTGAAGTAAGATGGCAAAGCTCGGAAAGCGTACCAAAGCCGCCCGCGAAGCCTTCGCCGGCAAGGAAGATATCTCGGTTGAAGACGCCGTTGCGCTGGTCAAGGCCAACGCGTCGGCCAAGTTCGACGAAACCCTGGAAATCGCTCTGAACCTGGGCGTTGACCCGCGTCACGCCGACCAGATGGTTCGCGGTGTCGTGACCCTGCCCAACGGCACCGGCAAGACCGTGCGCGTCCTCGTGATCACGCGCGGTCCCAAGGAGCAGGAGGCGGCCGACGCCGGAGCCGACATGGTCGGCGCCGACGAGTACCTGCCCAAGATCAAGGACGGCTGGACCGACGTGGACGTCATCATCGCCACCCCCGACATGATGGGCGAGCTGGGCAAGCTGGGCCGGATCCTCGGTCCCCGCGGGCTCATGCCCAACCCGAAGGTCGGCAC
>JBNKWP010000054.1:0-5350 GCA_050299835.1 Silicimonas sp. | reverse complement strand
CCCCGGCGCTGGAGGCCCTGGCCGGGGGGATGGAACCGGCGCTGCTGTCGTTCGAATACGGTCCCGCCACCGGGCCCGCGCCGGAGAGCATCACCAGCCGGTTGCAGGCCGGGGATCGGTTCGACCTTGTCCTGTTGCCCGAGGCGCTGGCCCGGGCAGAGTTGTCGGACGGGCGGCTCCTGGGCTCGCCCGAACGGGTCTTTGCCTCGACCGTCGCGTTCTGCGTGCCGACGGGGGCGGACGTTCCCGACCTGTCGACCGAGGCGGGGCTCTGGCAGGCGCTGACACAGGCCCCCTCCATCGGCCTGTCGGCGGCAGGGAGCGGCAAGTTTTTTCGCGAAGTGCTGCTGCCCCGGTCCGGGCAGGAGGCCGGGCTTGCGGACAAGCTGCGGACCATCACCGACCGCCCGGTGGGGCAGGCCGTGGCCGAGGGGATCGCCGCCCTCGGGTTTCAGCAGAAGGCCGAACTCTTGGAGGCAGAGGGGATCGCGGTGATCGACGATCTGGCCGGGATCGCGCGCAACGACACCTGGATTGCGCTGGCCCGATGCGCGGGCAGCGATACGGTCGAGGCCGGGGCGACCCTGGTCGAGCACATGCGCGCGCCACGCGGCCAGCAGGTGCTTGTGGCGCATGGCCTGACGCCAGCGCCCTGATCCGGGCGGCGCTACCCGGCACCCATCTCCCGGGGTGGGCGCTGGTCGAAGCGCCGACCGAACACCCCTTCGGCAATGCGGTTCTTCAGGATCTCGATGGACCCGCCCGCGATCATCCAGCCACGCGTGCGCCGCAGGCAGTATTGCGCGGTGCTCTCGTTGGAAAAGCCCAGGCCGCCAAGGATCTGCACTGCTTCGTTGGCAGCGAAATAGCCCGCCTCGTTGCAGGCCAGCTTGGCCAGCGCGGTGTCTTGCGCCGAGGGCAGCCCGTCGGCGCTGTTCACCGCCGCCCGCATCAGCAAGAGCTGCGCGCTTTCCAGCTTCAGTTCCATCTCGGCGAACTTCCATTGCAGGCCCTGAAACTCGCAGAGAGGCCGCCCGAATTGCCTGCGTGTCAGAGCGTGCTCGCGGGCAAGGTTGAAAGCGTGCCGCCCAACAGCCACCGCCCGCGCCGCATTGCCCAGCCGTTCGACGTTGAAGCCTGCGATCTGCTTCTTGAACCCGCCTTCGCCCAGAAGAACGTTTTCCTTCGGAATCCGCACATCGTCGAAATAGAGCTGGCACCAGTCCTCGCCGTTCATGAAGCTGGAGGGCCTGCCGATCTCGAAGCCGGGCGTGCCGCGCTCGACCAAAACCGAGCCGATCCCGCCGGTGCCGGGACCGAAGCGGACATAGACAAGAAACAGATTGGCCAGACTGCTGTGGGTGCCGAAGATTTTGGTGCCGTTGATGATGAAATCATCGCCGTCCGGGGTTGCCGTTGTCGTCAGTTCGGTGGCGGCAGAGCCTGCGCCGGGTTCGGTCATCCCCAGCGAGATCAGGGCTTTGCCCGCGAGAATATCCGCCAGATAGCGCGCCTTCTGCTCTGGCGTCGCGTATTCGACAAAGGTCCTGACCGGGCCGAAATTGGCCGCCTGAATCACGTCGCCCGACTTCGGGCAGACCTCGGCCACGGCCTGGATGGCGATGATCGCATCTACCAGCGTGCCGCCGCTGCCGCCGTCGGCTTCGTCGAAGAGGATGCCCAGCAGACCCATCTCCGCAAGTCTGGCGGCGACATCCCAGGGATAGTCCTCTGACGCGGCGCGTTCGGCTGCGCCGGGGGTCAGCTCGGCCTGTGCAAAGCGGCTGACCATGTCACGGAACAGCTGCTGTTCCTCGTTCAGATTGAAGTCCATCAGGCGGAACCCTCCCTACATGATGGTTTCAAACCTAGCGCAACCTCCGAACGCGCTTAACTGACCAGTGGTCTGCTTCCGGAAACAAAAACTTGTGCCAGAGCCGACCGGGGGCGGCTCCCGCTGCGTGCCCCCGCCGCAGAACCCCCGGCCGCCACGGCCGACCAACAGTTATCCCAGTCATAACTTATGGTTTCTGTGTGGGGAAATTGTCTGCAGCTATTGTGGGGTCAGAACACATACAAATTGCTTCAATTTGGAGCAAGTCGAAGTGCCGAAAGCAGGGGTGGGCGGCCGTTTGGCCAAAGGCCTTTGCCTATGGGAGGGGAACATGAAGTCTGCGCTGCTTATCCTCGATATGCAGAACGAGCTGATCCATCCGCAGGGAAAGGTCGGTCGAAACGGCTTTGCCAAGACCGCGGCAGAGTTGCACTTGGTTGAGAAGACGGCCCGGGTCGCCCAGGCGTTTCGGGACCGGAACCTGCCTGTGATCTTCGTCAATGTCGGGTTCGAAAAGGGATACATCGATGCGATCAGCAAACAGTCGCGGCTGGCGCATCTGAAGGAGACGGGTGCCCTGGTGATCGGCGAGTTCGGCACCGAGTTTCCCGAGGAGCTTGCGCCGCAGGAGGGCGATTTGGTGGTGACAAAGCGGGCGGTCAACCCGTTTCACAACACCAATCTGCTCAACTGGCTGACGGCCAACAAGGTCGAGCGCATCGTTCTGGCCGGGGTCTACACTCATATGGTGGTCGACAGCACCGCGCGCCACGGAGACGATTCCGGGCTCTTCGTGACGGTGCTGGAGGATTGCTGCGCCTCGCCGGACATGGAGCTGCACCGGATCGAATGCGACAAGATCCTGCCGCTGTTCGGCACGGTGACCCGGTCGGAGGACTTTCTGCAGACGCTCTAGGCGAAAAAGGGGCCCTGCAAGACGTCAGGACATCATCATTTTTTTATAGGGAGGAGAAACCATGAAAATGAATACGCTCGCGGGCGCGGCGGCCTTTGCCGTCTTCGGACTGGCCGCCACTCTGGGCCATGCCGCCGACTACACCATCCGGGTCGGCAACTGGAACCCGAACCCAAACCATGCCGTCGTCAAGGCCCTGGAGGAATGGGCCGCTAAGATCGCCGAGGAATCGGACGGTCGGATCGAGGTTTCCATCGACAAGGCGATCATCGGCAAGCCGGCGGGGCAGTATGACCTGATCCGTCAAGGCGTGGTGCAGGCCGGTTGGGGCGTTCTGGCCTGGACGCCGGGCCGCTTCGAGCTGAGCCAGGTCATCGAACTGCCGTTCCTTTCGCCCAACGGCGAGGAGGGCAGCCGCAAGATCACCGAAATCTGGCAGGAGAACTTCTCTGACCAGGAGTTCACCGATACCAAGCTGCTGGCGCTGCATGTCCATGCGCCCGGGGCCCTGCACACCAAGATCAAGATCGGCACGCTCGACGACCTGAAAGGTCAGAAGATCCGCACGCTTGGCTCGGGGGTGGAATGGGCCGAAGCCCTGGGGGCGACTGCAGTAGTGATGCCCGCCAGCAAGGCGCATGAGGCCCTGGCACGCGGCGTGGCCGACGGGATCCTGTTTCCCTTTGACGCCATTCAATCCTACCGGCTGGAAGAGATCCTGCCCTATCACCTGGAAGTGCCGAACGGGCTTTACACGATCACCTTCTTCTTTGCGATGAACAAGCGCTTCTACGACTCGTTGCCCGACGATCTGAAAGCGGTGATCGACGCCAATTCCGGCCCCGACCTCGCTGCCAACATCGGCCGGCACTGGGACGAGGCGGCCGCAGTCACCCGCAAGGCGCTGGCCGATGCCCCCGACCATGAGGTCGCCACGGCGGATGCGGCGATGATGGAAGAGCTGAAGGCACGCTCCGCCGACGTCTTCCAGGCCTGGAAGGACATCGCTGCCGCCAAGGGTGTCGATGCCGAGGCGATCCTGAGCGAGTTCCCGACCTCGGGACACTGACATGACGGCCTTGTTCAAGCTCATTGAACGGTTCCGCCAGATCACCGTCGCCTTCGCGGCGGTGGTCATGGCGGGGCTGGCTTGCCTCGTCTTCGTCGATGTGACCGGCAGATATGTCTTTTCGGCGCCGCTGCCCGGAACGGTCGAACTGATCGAGGGCTTCATGGCCATCGTCATGTTCGGCGCGCTGGCCGAGGCGACCCGGCACCGCGAGCATATTCGCCTTGATTTCCTGCTGGTGAAGTCGAGCGGGCGCGTGAAACAGGTGCTGGAGATGCTGAGCGATCTGGCGGTGCTTCTGCTTGTGCTGGGCGCGACCTGGGGCGTTTTCGAGCGCACCCTGTCGCTTTACGATTCCGGGGATCTGACACCCATTCTCGACCTGCCCCTTTACATGATGGCGGCACTCGCGCTGCTGACTTTGCTGGTCGCCTGCATTGTTGCCGTACAGGTCCTGGTCGGTGGTGCAGGCAACGACCGGCAAGACGGAGACTACTTGCCATGAGCGAGCTTGAAGTCACTGGCCTGGTAATCGGGCTGCTGCTGGCGATGATGCTGCTCAGCGTGCCAATCGGCGCGGCCATGGCGCTCTCGGCCTTCACCGGGATCATGATCCTTTACGGATCGGGCACGGCCTTTTTCATGGTTGGTGAGGTCGCGATGGAGGTCGGGTTCAATTACGAACTTTGCATTATCCCGCTGTTTATCCTGATGGGTAACCTGGCGACCAAGGCGGGCATGTCGGCCGATCTCTACCAGGGTTGCGCCCGCCTTTTTGGCGGTGTGCGGGGGGCGCTGGCCATGGCCACGATCCTGGCCTGCGGCTGCTTTGCTGCGGTATCGGGTTCGTCGCTTGCCACGGCGACGGCGCTTGGACGGGTTTCGCTGCCGGAGATGAAGCGCAACAACTATAGCGACTCGCTCGCCACCGGCTGCGTGGCCGCTGGGGGCACCATCGGCGTGCTGATCCCGCCATCGATCATCCTGGTGATCTACGGCGTTCTCACCGAAACCTCGATCACCGATCTCTTTGTCGCCGCAGTCATCCCCGGTCTGATGCAGATCGTGATCTATGCCGCGACGATTGCCCTGATCGTGCAGATCTGGCCGGCTTCGGCAAGCCGGGGCCGCCCGACAGGCATTCGGGAAAAGCTGGCCGCTCTTCCGCAGATCTCCAGCATGTTTCTTCTCTTCGCACTGATCATCGGCGGGCTCTACCTTGGGATCTTCACGCCCACTGAGGCGGCAGGCTTCGGAGTGATCTTCGCCCTGGCCATCGGTCTGCTGCGGCGGTCGATCAATGTTTCACAGATGATCGAGGCGGTCTATTCGACCATCCGGACAACGGGCATGATCGCCCTGATCATCTTCGGCGCCTTCCTGCTGATCAATTTCTTCGTGCTGACCCGCGCCAATATTGCGATTGCCGACTACATCCTCTCGCTCGACGCATCGCCGTTCCTGGTGTTGCTGATCATCTTGCTGACAGACCTCATTCTCGGATGCTTCCTCGACAGCATCGGCATGGTGC
>JBNKWP010000053.1:0-7006 GCA_050299835.1 Silicimonas sp. | reverse complement strand
CAAGGCCTATGCCGAAGACCCGGCGATTGCCGACAAGATCAGCGAGCTGAAGGTCGTCTCGACCGGCACCGACGCCCCGGCGCAGCTTGGCGCGATCGAGGATTTCATCAACCAGGGTTACGACGCCATCGTGACCATCGCAGTCAGCCCGGACGGCTTTGACCGGGTGATCCGGCTGGCCGACCGCAACGATGTGGTGCTGGTGCCCTTCGACAACGTGCTCGACACCGATGCGGTGATGCAGGTCAACGAAGACCAGCTGACCATGGGCAAGATGTGGGGCGAGTTCGCGCTGAACGAGCTGAAAGCCAAGGGTGTGACCTCGGGCAAGATCCTTGAAGTGCGCGGGTTGCCGGGCAACTCGGTTGACCGTGACCGGTCCATCGGCATCAACGAGGTGTTCTCGTCCGATGGTGGCGACTGGGAAATGGTCTCGGTTGTCGGCAACTGGGATGACGGCACGACGCAGAAAGTCGTGGCCGACGCCATTGCGGTTCACGGCCAGTTCGAGGCGGTCGTGGGGCAGGGTGGCTCCAACGGCGTGATCCAGGCGCTGAAAGACGCCGGTCACCCGTGGGTTCCGGTTGCGGGCGAGTCCGAGAACGGGTTCCGCAAGGCCATCGCCGAATATTCGGATGACGGGCTGAAGGGGATCTCCATCGGTCAGTCGCCGGGTCTGGTTGCGGTTGCGATGAAGGCGGCGATCTCGGCGCTGGAAGGCAATGTGATGCCGCAGCTCATCTCGGTGCCGCTGCCGGTGGCGACATATACGGATCTGGAAGACGGCAAGAACTTCTGGTCCGACCTGCCGGACAACTTCTTTACCGTGAACGAGTTCCCGCCCTGCGGCGTGAACATCTCCGGTCCCGCCATCATGGCGCAGGACGAGAGCGACACGAACTAAGAAGAAGAAAAACGTTGCGGCGCGGAGGAACGCGCCGCAACATCCCATCGGGGACGGGCAAATCACATGACAGACCGGACGCCACATGTCGCCCTCAAGGGCGTGTCGCGCTATTTTGGCGGTATCACCGCGTTGAAGGACGTGGATATCGGATTCGAGCGCGGCTCGATCCATGCCATCCTTGGTGAGAACGGGGCCGGGAAGTCCACGCTTATCAAGATACTGGCGGGGGTTCTGCCGCCGAGCGATGGCGAGGTTCTGGTCGAGGGCAAGCCGGTGTCCTTCGTCACCCCGGCGGAGGCCACGGATGCCGGGATCGTCTGCATTTTCCAGGAATTGTCGCTGACGCCCGATCTTTCGGTGGCCGACAATATCTTCATCGACAAGCCGCCGCGCCGGTTCGGGTTGATCGACCGCAGGGCGCAGCGGCGGCAAGCGGAGGCGCTTCTGGCGCGGATCAATTGCGAGGATGTGAACCCCGATGCGCTGGTGCGCGATCTGAGCCTGTCGCGGCGCCAGATGGTGGAGATCGCCAAGGCCATCGGAAAGAAGCCGAGCGTGCTGATCCTGGACGAGGCCACTTCCGCGCTGACGTCAAAGGATGTGGAAACCGTCTACGGGCTTTTGGCCGAACTGCGCGAGGAGAATGTGGCGAGCCTTTTCATCAGCCACCGGATGCACGAGGTTGAGGCGCTTTGCGACACGCTGTCGGTGTTCCGCAACGGCCAGCATATCGACACATTCGCCAAGGGCGCGCGCAGCGACGGAGAGATCGTGCGGCTGATGATCGGTCGGGATATCGAGGCGCAGTTCCCACCGAAGCCCGAGCCGGTAACGGCGGAGCCGATCCTGAGCGTGCGGAACCTCAAGTGGGAAAACCGGCTGAAGGGCGTCGATGTTTCGGTCGCGCCGGGGGAGATCGTGGGGCTCGGCGGGCTGGACGGGCAGGGGCATACCGAGCTTTTGCTGGCGCTGTTCGGCGTTCTGCGTGGGGTGAGCGGCGACATCACCCTTGGCGGCCAGCCCTACCGGCCCAGCAGCCCGGCAAGTGCCAGATCGAACCGGACCCGCCTTGCACTGGTGCCGGAGGACCGGAAAACTGACGGTCTGATGCTGCGGCTTTCGGTGGCGGAGAACCTGCTTGCTTCGTCCTATGGCCAGGTGTCGAACGGACCGTTCATCGACGGGCAAAAATCGCGGGCGACCATCGACAGCGCGGTGGAGAAGCTGAAGATCAAGATCGATACGCCGGACGACAAGGCGGAAACGCTGTCGGGCGGCAACCAGCAAAAGGTGGTGATCGGCAAGTGGCTGGCCATCGACCCGGACGTGATCCTGCTGAACGATCCGACGCGCGGCATCGACGTGGGGACCAAGCAGGAGATCTACCGGTTGATGCGCAGCCTTGCGGCGGAGGGCAAAGCCATCCTGCTTTACTCGACGGACTATGCCGAGCTGATCGGCCTCTGCGACCGGGTGTCGATCCTGTATGACGGTCAGGTCGTGTCCGAACTGACGGGCGATGCGCTGACCGAAGAGGCCATCGTGTCGGCGTCGCTCAATATCGGGCAGGGGAGCGCGGCGTGATGTCCGGACTTCGCACAATCATCCTACGCAATCGCGGCTTCGCCGGGGCGCTGGTGCTGTTTGCCGCGCTGTTCCTGGGCTACCAGATCATGCATCCGCGCGGGTTCTCGACCGCGGTGATGATCCAGAACGCCAATGAAAGCGTCGCCATTGCCTTTGTGGCGATGGCGCAGACGATCCCGGTTCTGATGGGTGGGCTGGATCTGTCGGTGGGCGCGGTGATGACGCTGGCGAACTGCATCGCCTCCGTCGTGGTCACCGGCACGCCGGCGCAGATCGTCCTTGGCATGATCCTGACGCTGGCCTGCGGGACGGCCTTCGGGCTGATGAACGGGTTGATCGTGGTCTATGGCCGCATCCAGCCGATCATCGCCACACTGGCGACCGGGGCGATTGCGCTTGGCATGGCGCTGGTAATCCGGCCGAGTCCCGGTGGGGACATTGACGCCGACCTGAACTGGGCGCTGACCAATTCGGTCTGGGATCTGGTGGACACGTTCGGCGGCGACCCGGACACATGGTGGATCGCCCCCTTTGTCAATGTGCCGGTGCCCTGGCTGATCCTGATCCTGCTGGGCGTCTGCGTCTGGGTGCCTTTCAAGCGGACCGTGACCGGGCGGACGATCTATTCGGTCGGCTCGTCGGAGAGTGCGGCCTACATGTCCGGCCTGCCGGTGGCGCGGGCCAAGATCGCGGCTTTCACGCTGGCGGGGTTCTTCGCGTCCTGCGGCGGGCTTTATCTGGCGATCCAGACATCCTCCGGCAACGCGGATGTGTCGCAGGCGGGGGCCTATACGCTGAACTCCATTGCCGCCGTTGTGCTGGGCGGCACGTCGCTGCTGGGCGGGATCGGCGGGGCGATCGCCTCCATCATCGGCGCATTGATCCTGCGCACGATCTCCTTCTATTTCCGCATTCTCTCCATCGACCCGCTTTTGCAGCCGCTGATCGAGGGGGTGGTGTTGCTTCTGGCCGTCAGCCTTGGCGCGCTTCGCACATTCCGGGTCAAGAACAAGCTGGAGCTGTTCCGATGAACCGACTTCTGAACCTGTCGAGCGAGGACAAGCCGATTGCCATCGCACTTGTCTTTCTGCTGGTCATTGTGCTGGTCGGCACGGGTTACACGCTGGCGACGCAGGGCACAGCGCCGATGCTGACGCCGTCCTACCTGCTGCAACAGCTTCAGATCGGGTCGTTCCTGGGCATCTGCGCCGCCGGCATGATGCTGGTGATCCTGCTTGGCCATATCGACCTGTCGATTCCCTGGACGCTGACGGCGGCGGCGATGATGGCGACGACCGTGGGCGGCGCCTGGGCGATCCCTACGGGGCTGGCCGTGGGCCTGCTGGTCGGGCTTCTGAACGGGGTCGGGGTGGCCTATCTGCGCATCCCGTCGATGATCTTCACGCTGGGCGTCGATTCGGTCCTGCGCGGGCTGATGGTCGCCCATACGGGCGGATTTGCGCCGCAGACCGAGGCGTCACCACTGATGCGCTTCCTTGCGGCCGAGAAGATCTTCGGGTTCCCGGTTGCACTTGGCGTCTGGGCCTTCGTCTCGGTCATCATCGCGGTGATGCTGACCCGCACCGGGTTCGGGCGGGCGATCTATGCCACCGGCTCGCGCGAACGCGCGGCGTTCCTCTCCGGCATCCGCACGCCCTGGGTCGTGATCGGGGCTTTCGTCTGTTCGGCGCTCTGCGCTTCGGTCGCGGGGGTCATGTTGGCGGGCTATTCGGCCAAGGCCTATCAGGGGATGGGCAATGCGTTCCTGCTGCCCTCCATCGCCGCCGTCGTGCTGGGCGGGACGCATATCCTCGGTGGGCGCGGGCGTTATCTAGGCACGCTGGTGGGCGTGGTGCTGATCGTCTTCCTGAATTCGGTGCTGTCCATCATGCAGATGCCGGAGGCTTATCGGCAGATCATCTACGGGACCGTCATCATCGTGATGCTGCTCGTCTATGGCCGCGAACAGGTGGGCGCTGCGCGGAACTGACGCGCGCGCCGCTGGCGCAGATCACACATCATCGCTTTGAGATTTCGCAAAGAACTGAAATAAATTTCAGTTTTCGAGAAATGTTGCAAAATTTGTTTTGCGCGCCCGATATCTCTTCTACCCATCGTCTTGCAACAAAATTCGCCCCACGAAATTTCTTGCTGCTGCCCCGAGGAAGGTGGCGCGGGGAGGGGCGTAAGGAGCATTGGGAGGAAAGAATGAAATCGAAATTTACGAAGATTCTGGCCGTATCGACCATCGCGGGAACGGCGCTGGTGTCGGCTCCGGTCTCGGCCGAAGGTATCATGTGCGAGCCAGGCGAGACCTATATCATGAACGTGATGGTCTCCGGCCATCCGTACTGGGTGCCGGTCTACCAGGGCTTCAAGCAGGCCGCCGCGGCCTTCGGCTGCGAGACGGTCTTCTCCGGCACCCCGGATTATGACATCACCAAACAGATCGCGTCCTTCGAACAGGACCTGATCAAGCAGCCTGCGGGCATCCTGCTGCACCCGATGCAGTCGGACCCGTTCATCGCGCCGATCAACGCCGCGATCGAAAACGGCACCGAGATCGTCACCTTCGCTGCCGACTCGCCGAAATCCAACCGCACGGCCTATATCACTTCGGACAACCTTGCCGAAGCCAAGTTCGCCGCCGAGGAGATCGTGGCACAGGTGGGCGACAGTGCCGAATATGCGGTTCTGGAAAACCCCGGCCAGTCGAACCACGACCTGCGGGTGACGGCACTTATCGACTATTTCGAAGCCAACTATCCGGGCATGAAGCTGGTCGGCCGCCAGGCGACGAACCAGGACAGCAACGCGGCCTATAAGGCGACAGCCTCGATCCTGCAGGCGAATCCGAACCTTGCGGCGATGTGGATCCCCGAAGCCGGATCGGCGGAAGGCGCGGTGGCCGCGAAGCTGGAAGCCGGGTCGGACGTGCTGATCATGCATGCCGACGTGACGCCGACCACGCTGGAGCATATCCGCGCGGGCAACATCCATATGTCGCTGAACCCCAACCAGGGCGTGCAGGGTTACATGGGCTTCATCGCGGTCCATCTTGCGAACCGCTCGGAAACCTTCGATCCGTTCAACGACTGGAAAACCTCCGGCTTCAACCCGATGCAGATCCCGTTCATGGACAATGGCTTTGCGGTCATCACCAAGGACAACGCGGACAGCTTCGACCTGAACGTCTACATGGAAGGGCGCGATCCAAGCTGATCGTCGACCAGACCAATGAAACGCTCCGTCCGCGCGATTGCGGGCGGAGCTATCCCAACCCAGATGCCCGGACAGACCAAGCGATGTCAGACGAAACGGTTCTCCAGATCTCCGGCCTGAGCAAGTCGTTCGGACCTGTGAAGGCTCTGCGGGACGTTCAGTTCGAACTCCGCAAAGGCGAGATCCACGCCGTCGCAGGCGAGAACGGTGCGGGCAAATCCACCCTGATGAACGTGATCGACGGGATACTTCAGCCCGACAGCGGGGAGATCATCCTCGACGGAAAGCCGGTCACCATCGCGTCGCCCACGGTGGCGCAGCAATACGGGATCGGGTTCGTCCATCAGGAAATCGCGCTCTGCCCGGACGTTTCGGTGGCCGAGAACATCTTCATGGCGCGGACGAATGCCAGCCGGTCCTTTCTGATGGATTATCGCAAGCTGGAACAGGACGCGGCGGAGGTGTTTCTGCAACTTAGCAAGATTGACCCTTCGGTCATGGTGCGGGACCTGTCGATTTCCAACCAGCAGCTTGTCGAGATCGCCAAGGCGCTGACGCTGAACTGCCGCATCCTGATCCTGGACGAACCCACCGCCGCACTGACCCTGGCCGAGTCGCAGGTGCTGTTCGGCATCATGCGCAGGCTGGCGGACCGGGGAATGTCCATCATCTATATTTCGCACCGGATGGTGGAGATTTTCGAGAAGTGTGACCGTGTGACCGTGATGCGGGACGGGCTGTATATCACCACGCGCAACGTGTCCGAGATCAGCCCGTCGGATGTGGTCAACGCGATGGTCGGGCGTGTCATCGACGAGCTCTATCCCGCGAAACAAGCCGATCATTCGGAGGAGATCATCTTTGAAGTGCGCGGCCTGAACGAGGAAACCCGGTTCCACGATGTCAGCTTCCAGCTTCGCAAGGGCGAGGTTCTGGGCATCGCGGGTCTGATCGGCGCAGGGCGCAGCGAGATCGCCCGTGGCATTTGTCAGCTGGAAGGCAAGGTGACGGGCGAGGTCTTTCTGAACGGCAACAAGCTGGACCTGCGGACTTATCAGGACTGCGCGGCGCAGGGGATCGTCTATCTGAGCGAAGACCGGAAGGGCGATGGTGTCTTTCTGGACATGCCGATTGCCGCCAATATCTCCGCCCTGCGGGTGGAGCAGGTGGCGGACGGGCTGGGGCTGATCCAGGCACGCAAGGAAATGGCACAGGCGCGGGCCCTTGGCGGAAAGCTGAACCTCAAATGCGGATCGCTTTCCGACCCGGTCTCGTCGCTCTCGGGCGGCA
>JBNKWP010000052.1:0-8307 GCA_050299835.1 Silicimonas sp. | reverse complement strand
CATGATCTTGGCGTACTGACCCGAGCCGCCGGTCTGCTTCTTATGGGTGTAGTCGAAGGGGGTGCGGCGCGAGATCGCCTCGCGGTAGGCCACCTGGGGCGCGCCCGACTCCACCTCGGCGTTGTACTCGCGCTTCATCCGCTCGATGTAGACCTCGAGGTGCAGCTCGCCCATGCCGGAAATGATGGTCTGGCCAGACTCCTCGTCGGTACGCACGCGGAACGAGGGATCCTCCTGCGCCAGCCGGCCGAGCGCAATTCCCATTTTCTCCTGGTCGGCCTTGGTTTTCGGCTCGACCGCGATCTCGATCACCGGATCGGGGAAGGTCATCGTTTCAAGAACGACCGGATCGGACTTGTCGCACAGCGTGTCGCCCGTCGTGGTGTTCTTCAGACCGCCCAGCGCGATGATGTCGCCCGCGAAGGCTTCGTCGATCTCGTCCCGGTTGTTCGAGTGCATCATCATCATCCGGCCAACACGTTCGTTGTTGCCCTTGGTGGAGTTCAGCATCGAATCGCCCTTCGACAGGGTGCCCGAATAGATGCGCACGAAGGTCAGCGAACCGACGAACGGGTCGTTCATGATTTTGAACGCGAGACCGGCGAACGGCATGTTGTCGTCGGCGCGGCGTGCGATGTTCCGCTCTTCGTTTTCGTCGCCCGGCTTGAAACCCATGTAGTCGACCACGTCGAGCGGGCTCGGCAGGTAGTCGATGACGGCGTTGAGGAGCGGCTGAACGCCCTTGTTCTTGAAGGCGGAGCCGCCGAGAACCGGGACGAAGTGCAGCGCCAGAGTGCCCTTGCGGAGCAGGCTCCGCAGGGTGTCCACGTCAGGCTCGTTGCCTTCGAGATATTCCATCATCGCGTCGTCGTCTTCTTCGACGGCCGCTTCGATCATCTTGCCGCGCCATTCGTCGGCCTGCGCCTGCAGGCTGTCGCGGATCGGCTGCTTGATCCAGGACGCTCCCAGATCCTCGCCCTTCCAGACCCATTCTTCCATGGTCACGAGGTCGATGAGACCTTCGAGATCGTTTTCCGCACCGATCGGCAGGGCAACGGGAACCGCGCGGGCGCCCGTGCGGTCTTCGATCATGTTGACGCAGTTGAAGAAGTCGGCACCGATCTTGTCCATCTTGTTGACGAAGACGATGCGCGGCACCTTGTAGCGGTCGGCCTGACGCCAGACGGTTTCGGTCTGGGGTTCGACACCGGCGTTGGCGTCGAGCACGCAGACCGCACCGTCGAGCACGGCGAGCGAGCGTTCGACTTCGATGGTGAAGTCGACGTGGCCCGGCGTGTCGATGATGTTCATCCGGTACTTGGTGTCCGACGTGCCATCGGCGGTCGGCTCTTCCTGACGCTGCCAGAACGTGGTGGTCGCAGCCGACGTGATCGTGATGCCACGTTCCTGCTCCTGCTCCATCCAGTCCATGGTGGCGGCGCCATCGTGCACTTCGCCGATGTTGTGCGACTTGCCGGTGTAGTACAGGATGCGTTCCGAACAGGTCGTCTTGCCTGCATCGATATGCGCCATGATCCCGAAGTTCCGGTAGCGCTGAAGGGGATATTCGCGGGCCATCTGCCTGCTCCTGTCTCTATATTACCAGCGGTAGTGGCTGAACGCCTTGTTGGCGTCGGCCATCTTGTGGGTGTCTTCACGCTTCTTCACGGCGGAGCCGCGGCCGTTGACCGCATCGGCCAGTTCGCCGGCAAGGCGTTCTTCCATCGTGTTCTCGTTACGTGCGCGGGCGGCGTTGATCAGCCAGCGGATCGCGAGGGCTTCGCGGCGCTCCGGGCGAACCTCGACCGGGACCTGGTAGGTCGCGCCACCAACCCGGCGGGAGCGAACCTCGACCGACGGTTTGATATTGTCGAGCGCTTCGTGGAAGACTTCGACGGGCGCTTTCTTCAGGCGGTCCTCAACCCGGTCGAACGCATTGTAGACGATGCGTTCGGCGACGGATTTCTTGCCGTCGATCATCAGGTTGTTCATGAACTTGGTGAGAACCCGGTCGCCATATTTGGCGTCGGGAAGCACTTCGCGTTTTTCTGCGGCGTGGCGGCGGGACATGTCGTGTCTTCCTCTTACTTCGGACGCTTGGCGCCGTATTTCGAGCGGCGCTGCTTGCGGTCTTTGACGCCCTGCGTGTCAAGAACACCGCGCAGGATATGGTAACGGACACCCGGAAGGTCCTTCACCCGGCCGCCACGGATCAGGACAACGGAGTGTTCCTGAAGGTTGTGGCTTTCACCGGGGATGTAGCTGATGACCTCAAAGCCATTGGTCAGGCGCACCTTGGCAACCTTCCGCATGGCCGAGTTCGGCTTCTTCGGCGTCGTGGTGTAGACGCGCGTGCAGACGCCCCGCTTCTGCGGGCATTGCTCGAGATGCTGCGACTTCGAGCGTTTGACTTTGGGCTGCCGGGGCTTCCGGATCAGCTGCTGGATCGTGGGCATTAACTAAATTCCCGTTCTTCGTCTCGTCATGGGGGGCGCCCCCCGGTTCATCTTCCAAAAGCGTTCCGTGCGTCCACGAAAACGCGTTGAACCGCGAAGCTCCCGGTTTCGGGGGCTTGCGGTGGGTTTCCAGAGGATCGGGGCAAACCGTGCCCGGATCGTGACCACTTCCGTTCTGTTAAAGACGACCAAAACCTCGCTAGGGGTCGTCCGAGTGACGCGCGTATAGACAGAGTCGCATACCCTGTCAACAGGGCCTGCCCGCGCAAATCACCGGCCGCGAACCGGGCGAAGCGATTGGCAGCCCAGATGCGCGCGGCAGGTTCCGGGCGCACTGCCTTGGCCCGTGTCGCGCGCGCCCTGCGTCAGGACATGGGGTGCGCCGTGGTCGCCCGCAACCTGACGGCACGGACACGCTCCCGCCAGATGGTGAAAAGCCCCGTGGCCACGACAATGGCGGCGCCGAATAGCGTGACCAGATCGGGCCATTCTCCGAAGATGACAAGGCCCAGAATCAGCGCCACCAGCAGGCTGGAATAGCGGAACTGCGACACGAAGCCGATTTCGCCCACGCGCATGGCCGAGACCGAGAAGAGATAGCCGCCGAGGATCGACAGGACCGAACCCGAGAGCCACAGCCAGTCTGTCGGGCGCATGGGTTCCCACTCCGAGGAGATCGCACCGATGGCCGAGAAGACGAGGATCGTGGACGCTGCCGCGAGTGCGACTGTCAGCGACGGCACCTGAGGCGAGAGCCTCCGCGCGGCGAGGTCGCGCACTGTCACCGCGGCGACGGCGAGGAGGGCATAGAGCGCGTAGAGAGGGAACCCGCCCGGACCCGGACGCACGATCAGGAAAACGCCGACAAAGCCCAGGCCAATGGCAAGGAAGCGCCGCCAACCGACGGCTTCGCCGAGGAAAAGCGAGGCGCCGAGCGCCACGGTGAGCGGCAGCGCCTGCAGGATAGCCGTGACATTGGCAATCGGCATGTGAATGAGGGCGGTGAGGAAGAAATAGGCCGCCGCCATCTCCGCCAGGGATCTGAGCGCGATCAGCCAGCGGTCCTTCGATTTCTCCGGCCAGCGCACCGCACCGGCGCGGCGGGCGAGGAGGAACAGGAGCGCGCTTGCCCCGATGGAGCGCAATAGCAGGAACTGGAAGAACGGCAGGTGGTCGCCCAGAAGTTTGACGAACATGTCGTTGACCGTGAATGCCGCCATCGAGGCCGCCATCAGCGCGGCGCCCCGCAGGTTATCCGACAGTGCCAAAAGTCTTCTCCATTATGGGGCAACTCGTGTCACTTTAGGCGAAGCTGCGCCAGTGCCAAACGCAAAAGGCCCCGCCGGATGGCGGGGCCTTTGCAGTGAGATATGCTGTGCGATCAGTCGCGGCTTTCCGGCGTGACCACCAGATCGGCGTCGATGGTTTCGCCTTCGTCGATGGGCGCGGCCAGCGCGGCGGCGGCTTCCGCTTCCGCCTGCGCTTCCTGAATGACCTTCAGGTCGCGTTCGGCGGCGATGCGGCGCACCTTCTGGGTCGCGCCACCGGTGCCCGCCGGGATCAGGCGGCCGACGATGACGTTTTCCTTCAGGCCGACAAGCTTGTCCTTCTTGCCCTGCACCGAGGCTTCGGTCAGCACGCGGGTCGTTTCCTGGAAGGACGCCGCCGAGATGAAGCTGCGGGTCTGCAGCGACGCCTTGGTGATGCCCAGGAGGATCGGCTCGCCCTGTGCCGGCCGACGGCCTTCGGCCTCCGCCTTGGCATTGGCCGCGTCGATTTCCGCCTTGTCGACATGCTCGCCCTTGAGAAGCGTGGTCTCCCCGCTGTCGAGGATCTCCCACTTCTGGAGCATCTGGCGGACGATGACTTCGATGTGCTTGTCGTTGATCTTCACGCCCTGAAGACGATAGACGTCCTGCACCTCGTCGATCATGTAGTCCGCCAGCGCTTCGACACCCATGATCGACAGGATGTCATGCGGCGCCGGGTTGCCGTCCATGATGTAGTCGCCCTTCTGCACATAGTCGCCTTCGACAACCGGGATGTGCTTGCCTTTGGGCACCATGTATTCGACGGGCTCCATCGACTCGTCGGCGGGTTCGATGCTGATCCGGCGCTTGTTCTTGTAGTCGCGCCCGAACCGCACATAGCCGTCGATTTCGGCGATGATCGCGTGATCCTTGGGACGGCGGGCTTCGAAAAGTTCGGCCACACGCGGCAGACCACCGGTGATGTCCTTCGTCTTCGCGCCTTCCCGCGGAATACGCGCAACCACGTCGCCCATCTTCACGTCGGCCCCGTCCTCGATCGAGAGGATGGCGTCCACCGACATCGGGTAGGTGATCGGGTTGCCCGCATCGTTGCGGACCGGTTCGCCCTTGTCGTCGGCCAGGATGATCTCCGGCTTCAGATCGCTGCCTTTCGGCGCGGTGCGCCAGTCGGTCACGATCTTCTGGGTCATGCCGGTCGCGTCGTCGGTTTCGTCGCGGATCGAGATGCCGGTGACGAGATCGACGAACTTCGCCTTGCCCGACTTTTCGGCAATGATCGGAAGCGTGTACGGGTCCCACTCGAACAGCTTGTCGCCGCGGGCCACCTTGGCGCCTTCCTTGGGGAAGACCTTGGTGCCGTAACCCAGCTTGTGGCTGGCGCGTTCGACGTCGTTCTCGTCCACGATCGTCATGGCCATGTTCCGACCGATCACGATCATCTCGCCCGAAGAATTCTCGATCAGGTTGGCGTTGTTGTAGACAACCTTGCCGTCCGCCGAGCTTTCCATGAAGGACTGCTGACCACCCTGCGCGATGCCGCCGATGTGGAAGGTCCGCATCGTCAGCTGGGTGCCGGGTTCACCAATCGACTGCGCCGCGATGATCCCCACCGCTTCGCCCTGGTTGACCAGAGTACCGCGCGCCAGGTCACGACCGTAACACTGGGCACAGACGCCTTCCTCGGCCTCGCAGGTCAGCGGCGAGCGGATGCGCATCGAGGGCACGTTGGCCGTTTCGATGGCGTCGGCCTTGCGTTCGTCGATCAGTTCGCCCTTGGAGACGATAACCTCGTCGCTGCCGGGAACCAGCACGTCCTCGGCCGCGACACGGCCCAGCACGCGTTCGGAGATCGAGGCGACGACTTCGCCGTCGTTGATCGCCGGTTCTGCCGTGATCGCCAGTTCGGTGCCGCAATCGTTCATGCGAACGATGCAGTCCTGCGCCACGTCCACGAGACGGCGGGTCAGGTAACCCGAGTTCGCGGTTTTCAGAGCGGTGTCGGCCAGACCCTTACGGGCGCCGTGGGTCGAGTTGAAGTATTCAAGAACGGTCAGACCTTCCTTGAAGTTCGAGATGATCGGCGTCTCGATGATTTCGCCCGAGGGCTTGGCCATCAGGCCGCGCATCCCGCCCAGCTGCTTCATCTGGGCCGGCGAACCACGGGCACCGGAATGCGACATCATGTAGATGCTGTTCGGCTCCATCTCCGCGCCCGCATCGTCGCGGCGCATGGACGAGATTTCGTCCATCATCGCCCCCGCGACATCGTCGGAGCATTTCGACCAGGCATCGACAACCTTGTTGTACTTTTCGCCCTGGGTGATCAGGCCGTCCATGTACTGCTGTTCGAATTCCTTCACCTGCTCGCGGACCTCGCCCACGATGGTCCACTTGGCGTCGGGGATGACCATGTCGTCCTTGCCGAACGAAATGCCGGCCTTGAAGGCTTCCTTGAAGCCGGTGGACATGATCTGGTCGCAGAAGATGACCGACTCTTTCTGACCGCAGTAACGGTAGACGGTGTCGATGACCTGCTGGACTTCCTTCTTCCGCAGAAGACGGTTCACCAGTTCGAACGGTGCCTTGGCGTTGAGCGGCAGAAGCGCGCCCAGTTTCACCCGGCCCGGCGTGGTCTCATAGCGTTTGTAGACCTCAAGACCGTCATCGCCGATCTGCTTGATCCGCGCGGTGACCTTGGCGTGCAGATGCACTTCGCCGGAATCCAGCGCGTGCTGAACCTCGTCCGCATCGGCAAAGACCATGCCCTCGCCCTTCATGCCTTCGCGCTCCATCGAGATGTAATAGAGGCCAAGGATCATGTCCTGCGACGGCACGATGATCGGCGCGCCGTTGGCGGGCGACAGCACGTTGTTCGTGGACATCATCAGGACGCGGGCTTCAAGCTGCGCTTCCAGCGACAGCGGCACGTGGACCGCCATCTGGTCGCCGTCGAAGTCGGCGTTGAAGGCCGAGCAGACCAGCGGGTGAAGCTGGATCGCCTTGCCTTCGATCAGGATCGGCTCGAACGCCTGGATGCCCAGACGGTGCAGCGTCGGCGCGCGGTTCAGAAGAACCGGGTGCTCGCGGATCACCTCGTCGAGGATGTCCCAAACCTCGGGACGTTCCTTTTCAACGAGCTTCTTCGCCTGTTTCACGGTCGATGACAGGCCCTTGGCTTCCAGCCGCGAGTAGATGAACGGCTTGAACAGTTCGAGCGCCATTTTCTTCGGCAGACCGCACTGATGCAGCTTCAGTTCCGGGCCGGTCACGATGACCGAACGGCCCGAGAAGTCGACGCGCTTGCCCAGAAGGTTCTGACGGAAGCGGCCCTGCTTGCCTTTCAGCATGTCGGACAGCGACTTCAGCGGGCGCTTGTTGGCCCCCGTGATGACGCGGCCACGACGGCCGTTGTCGAACAGAGCATCGACGGATTCCTGAAGCATCCGCTTTTCGTTCCGGACGATGATGTCCGGCGCGCGCAACTCGATCAGCCGCTTGAGGCGGTTGTTCCGGTTGATGACGCGACGATAAAGGTCGTTCAGGTCCGAGGTCGCGAAACGGCCACCATCGAGCGGCACAAGCGGGCGCAGTTCCGGCGGGATCACAGGGATCACCGTCAGAACCATCCATTCAGGCCGGTTGCCCGACTCGATGAAGCTCTCGACGATCTTCAGACGCTTGATGATCTTTTTCGGCTTCAATTCACCGGTGGCCTCGGCGAGGTCCGCGCGAAGCTGCTCGGCCTCGGCTTCAAGGTCGATGGCCGCGAGCATTTCGCGGATCGCTTCGGCACCGATATTCGCCGTGAACGCATCCATGCCATAGGCATCCTGCGCGTCCATGAATTCTTCTTCCGACATCAGCTGACCGTATTGCAGGTCAGTCAGGCCGGGTTCGATCACCACGTAGTTCTCGAAATAGAGGATGCGTTCCAGATCGCGCAGCGTCATGTCCAGCATCAGGCCGATGCGGGACGGCAGCGACTTCAGGAACCAGATGTGGGCGACGGGCGAGGCCAGTTCGATATGGCCCATACGCTCGCGCCGCACCTTCTGGAGCGTCACTTCCACACCGCATTTCTCGCAGACGACGCCGCGATACTTCATGCGCTTGTATTTGCCGCAAAGGCATTCGTAGTCCTTGATCGGCCCGAAGATACGGGCGCAGAACAGGCCGTCACGCTCCGGCTTGAAGGTCCGGTAGTTGATGGTCTCGGGCTTCTTGATCTCGCCATAGGACCACGAAAGGATCCGCTCGGGCGAGGCCAGCGAGATCTTGATTTCGTCAAACGTCTGCGGCGCGGCCACAGGGCTGAACGGGTTGGTTGTCAGTTCCTGGTTCATATCCAAATCCTGTCTGTCGGGTTTTGGCGTGCCGGGCTGAAGCCCGGCCTACCGACAATTTTCTCCGGCGTAAGCCGGGCTTCAGCCCGGCACTCTCACCCGTTCGTTACTCGGCGGCGATCCCCGATGTTTCGTCATCGTCATCGACGTTATCCAGAAGCTCCATATTCAGGCCGAGGCCCCGGACTTCCTTCAGCAGCACGTTGAACGATTCAGGCACACCCGCTTCGAAGTTGT
>JBNKWP010000051.1:0-8354 GCA_050299835.1 Silicimonas sp. | reverse complement strand
ACACGCTGACGCTGACCACCGGACAAGGCGGCGGGCTTTCGGTTGAGCAGGGGTTCGATCTGAAGAACCTCTGCGGCGCGAGCCACCCGTTTCTTGATCTCGTCCTTGGGCATCCGCGCGTTCTTGAGGCCGAAGGTCAGGTTCCCCTCGACCGTCATCTGCGGATAAAGCGCGTAGGATTGGAACACCATGCCGATGCCGCGGTCGGAGGGCTCGGCCCAGGTCACGTTGTTCCCGTTGATGTGGATGGAACCCTCGGTCGGCTCGAGCAGACCCGCGATGCAGTTCAGCAGGGTGGACTTGCCACAACCCGAACTGCCCAGCAGCACGAGGAATTCGCCCTGCCCGATGTTGAGGTTCAGATCTCGCAGGACCGACACAGCGCCGAAATCGAGCTTGAGGTTCTGGATGGAAACGCTTGGTTGCATGACGTTATCCTTTCACTGCGCCGGCTGCGATGCCGCGCACAAAGAGTTTGCCGGAAAGAAAATAGATGGTGAGGGGCACAATGCCGGACAGTAGGGTAGCCGCCATGTTGACGTTGTATTCCTTCACCCCTGTGACAGAGTTGACGATGTTATTGAGCTGCACCGTCATCGGGTAGCTTTCAGGCCGCGTATAGATCACCCCGAAGAGGAAGTCGTTCCAGATCGCGGTCGTCTGCAGGATCACGGCAACAACAAAGATCGGCATTGCCATCGGCAGCATGATCTTGAAGTAGATCGTCCAGAACCGGGCACCATCGACACGGGCGGCCTTGAACAGCTCCTCGGGCACCGAGGAGAAGTAGTTGCGGAACAGCAGCGTCAGGATCGGCATGCCAAAGACCGTATGCACCAGCACCAGCCCGCCGAGGTCGCCATAGAGGCCGATTTCCCGCAGCAGCACCACGATCGGGTAGATCATCACCTGATAGGGGATGAAGGCGCCGATGATGAGAATGGTGAAGAAGACATTCGCTCCCTTGAACCGCCACATCGACAGCGCATAGCCGTTTACCGAGGCCACAGCGATCGAGAAGAAGACGGATGGCACGGTGATCTTGATCGAGTTCCAGAAGCCGCGCGACAGACCGTCGCAGTTCAACCCGGTGCAAACCGTGGACCAGGCCTTCACCCAGGGCTCGAAGGTGATTTCCATCGGCGGGGCAAAGATGTTGCCTGCCCGGATCTCCGGAAGCCCTTTGAGCGAGGTCATCAGCATCACGTAGAAGGGCAGCAGGTAGTAGACTGCCAGCACGATCAGGATGCCGTAGATGATGATGTTGTTGCGGCTGAACACCCGGCGGGGTTTCGGGCCGGAGGCGTGCGCCGGACTAGGGCGCCGCATGTTGGTGGTTGCGTCAGCCATGTTTCTTGCCTCCAAACTCGAGATAGGCCCAGGGGATGATGACGAAGATCACGGCCACCAGCATCATGGTCGACGCGGCAAAGCCCTGGGCAAGGTTTTGCGAGACGAACATCATGTCGAAGACGAACTTGGCGGGCACTTCCGAGGACAGGCCGGGCCCACCGCCGGTTTGCGCGATCACCAGGTCGTAAAGCTTGATGATGGCCGAGGTGACGAGCACCAGCGTGGTGATGAAGACCGGGCGCATCATCGGGATGACGACCATCACATAGGTCTTCCAAGCCGGGATCCCGTCGATCTTGGTGGCCTTCCAGACATCCTCGTCGATGCCACGCAGGCCAGCCAGCATCAGGCACATGACAAGACCGCTGGTGTGCCACAGTCCCGCGATCAGTACGCCGTAAAGCACCGTGCTCGGGTTATACAGCGGGTCGAAGGTGAAGCTCTCGAAACCCAGGCTGCGCACCGCATGCTGAACCCCGAACTCCGGGTTGAGCAGCCATTGCCAGACCAGGCCGGTCACGATGAAGCTCAGCGCGTAAGGGTAGAGGAAGATGGTGCGAAACCCGTCCTCGAAGCGGATCTTCTGGTCGATCAGCGCGGCCAGGAGGAACCCGATGACCAGCGCGAGGATCAGCATCAGGATACCATAGATCGCCAGGTTCTCGATCGAGATGAGCCAGCGACGGGTACCCCAGAGCCGCTCATATTGGTCGAGACCGACCCATTCAGCATTGGGCAGGAGGCGGGAGTTGGTGAAGGAGTAAACGATTGTCCAGACAGAGCAGCCGACAAATACCACGAGCGCAGTCAGCACCATCGGAATGGCGGCGATCTTGGCACTCAGGTTTTTGAACAGGCCTGTCGGTTTGCCGCTCTGCGACATTGGAAATCTCCTTTTGCTAGAGAAACGCCAGGGAGGCGCGGGCGGCGTGAGGCGGCCCGCGCCGATTGGGTTAGTCGGCCGAGGCTATGATCTCGGCAAACTCTTCTTGTGCGGTTTCAGGCGCAAAACTCGGGTCTGCGAAGAACTCCACCACCAGGTCGGTCACCCGGCCCACCGTATCAGGCGAAACCATGGTGTTGACGCTTTCCACGATCTGGCCCGCCTTCAGGATCTCCATGCCCTTTTCCATGCAGGGGGTCGGGTCGGTCAGATCCACGTCGCGACGAACCGGCAGCGCGCCTTTTGCCTTGGTGAAGGCGGCCTGGGTCTTGGGGGCCACGATCACGCCGGCCAACTCGTCCTGTGCGGCGGTAATTTCGGGGTCGTCGATCTTGGGGAAATAGAAGGCGTCGCCTGCGGCGGTGATGTATTCATGCACGCCAAGCCCCGGCAAGCAGGAGAAGTCCTCGCCAGCGGTCATGCCCGCCTGAGTAAACTCGCCCTGCACCCAGTCGCCCATGATCTGGCCTCCGGCACGCCCGTTGATCACCAGAAGGGCCGCTTCGTTCCAGGCTTGAACGTTGGAACCCTGCATCAGCTCGCGTGCCTCGGCAGCGGCCTTGAACACCTTGGCCACATCCGGCCCGGCGGCATAGTCGGCATCCAACTCGCCATAGACCTTGTCGAACAGCTCGGGGCCGCCGATGGAGACCATCAGCACGTTGAACATCAGCTGTTTCTGCCAGGACTGCTGGCCTTGAGCCAACGGGATGATGCCCTTTTCACGCAGGGTGGGTGCTGCAGCGACGAATTCGTCCCAGTTCTGCGGTACGGCCAGCCCGTTGTCTTCAAACACGGCGTTGTTCAGCCAGAGCCACTGCTGCGAATGGATGTTCGACGGCACGCAGTAGAGCTTGCCCTCGAAGGTGCAGCTGTCCAGCAGGGATTGCGGGAAGATTTGCTCTTTCCAGCCCTGTGCCTCGGCGACCTCGGTAACGTCGCGCATGAAGCCCGCCTCGATCAGTTCGCGCATGGCGGAACTGTGGGTGAACTGCGTGGCGCCCATCGGATCGCCACCGGTGATCCGGCTTGTGATCAGCGGACGGGCAACGCCACCCGCGCCGGCGATAGCGCCATCAGTCCAACTGTTGCCGCTCTCTTGAAAAGCGTCGGCGATCACGCGGATGGCGGCGGCCTCGGCCCCGGAAGTCCACCAGTGCGTGACCTCCAGATCGGCGGCAAGCACAGGCTGCGCTGCGGTGGCCATCAGGGCACCCAGTGCGGCAGTCCGAAATTCATTCATCTTCTTCTCCTCTGTCCATTCTGTTGTCTCACGGGCTTGCAGCCTCTCCGGAACGTGGGTATTCCCCTGCTCCGGCGGCGGCTTCCGCCAGTCTTCCTGATAGGTCCAAGTCTCTTTTTTGGAGCTGTTCCGGTCAACGCACGGGAGATTTGGCGCGCCAAAACATTCTGTATTTCCCATTGATATCGTTAAATATTTTCCGCCCCTTCCCGGCGAAGGTCACCCTGTGGGCGGGCATTGGCGATGCGGTTTTTAGGCGGCGGTCAACCGGCGACGACACCGGCAGCCTTAAGCTGAGCGATCTCGTCACCGCTGTAGCCGATCTCCGACAGGATCTTCTCGGTCTGGGCACCCAGCGGCTGGGGCGGTTGTTCAAGTGACGGGCCGTCCTCCTGCATCCGGAATCCGGCGAGCGTCGTGGTCATCCCCTCGACCGTGCCTTCGGGCCCGTCGAATTTGTGGAGCACCGGCCGGGCCTGCACCTGGGCGTCGCCAAGAGCTTCATCCAGCGTCCGGATGCGGGCACAGGGAATGCCCTCCGCCTGCAACAGCTCCTCCCACTCCTCCGCCGGGCGCGCCCGGAAGGCCGCGCTCAGCGCCGCGCTTTCCTCGGCGTGAGAATCGAGCCGCTGGTTGTTGTTCTCTTTGATCATGTCCTCTTGTCCCAGCAGCCGCCAAAGCCGCGCCTGTTGCCGGAGGTTGGAGGCCGAGACCATCATCGGCACATCGCTTGCGTGATACATGCCGATGGTCGCAAAGGAATAGGTGTTGCCCTTCGGCTTGGGCGCCTTGCCGTTCCAGAAATAGGAAGCGACGTGGGAGGTGGCGAACATCATCGCCACATCCAGCATCGAGACGTCCACGAAATTTCCGATCCCGCCATTGCGCGCCCGTTGCAACAGCGCCGCCGATATCGCGTAGGCGGTGGTCGTCCCCGCCGCATAATCCATGATCGGTGCACCGCATTTGAACGGCTTCTCCGGGTCGTCGCCGGTCATTGCCATGAAGCCGGAAAACGCCTGGATGACGTTGTCATAGCCACGCAATTCCCGGCGCGGCCCGGTCGAGCCGAAGGCCGAGAGCGAACAATAGATCAGCCCCGGGTTGCGCCGCCGCAGCTCCTCGTAGCCCAGTCCCAGCGCCTCGAAGGCGCCGGGCCGATAGTTCTCGATGAACACATCCGCCGTATCGAGAAGGCGCAGCATCGCTTCCTTGCCCTCGGGGGTCTTGAGGTCGATGGCGACCGAAGATTTGTTGCTCGCCTGCCCCAGGAAGGCCGTGCCCATTCCTGCGTCGTTCATCGCCCGGTCAGGGCCCTGGGCGCGGGCCTGATCGGGCTCATTCGGGTCCTCAACCTTTATGACCTCGGCGCCAAGTGTTGCCAGTTGGAAGGCGGCGAACGGCCCGGCCAGCACATGCGTGGTGTCGATCACCCTGTAATTCTGAAAGGCTTTCATCTGGGTCAACTCTGTCCTTCTGCCGACCGCTCCGGCTGCGGATGCGGGCATCGCCCAAGGCGGTGCACTCTGCTTCTGCCCGGTATTGAAGAGATGGGAGGCGTCGTGATCAACGCTGTTCGCAATCCGAAAAGTTAGGTCAGGCCTGACCTATGCGTTCTGCGCCATCCGCCGCCATTGGTTTATGGTGGGGCCGACTGAAATCCAGGCGAGATCCCCCAGACCCGATGACCGCAAACAGACTTCCAGTCAGCGACGCGCAGCTCTGTGCCGCTCCCTTTCACCTCGACCGCGAAGCTCTGAATTGGGTCAAAGCCCGCTTCGACGGGCTGGGGCCGGACGCAAAGATCGCTCAGATCATCCTGCCAATGTGCCGCGACCTCTCCGACGAAAGTATCGAAGCCTTGGCCGCGCAGGGCACCGGAGGTGTGCACCGGTTTCCCAGCTATTCTGAGGAAGCCCTGCGCCGCTCGGCCCAAAGGCTGATGCAGGCCTGCGCCGTGCCGCCGCTGCTGACTGCCGATATCGAGATGTCGGAGAAGGCAAGCGTGAAGGCGGGCACAGCCTTTCCCAACCAGATGGCAGTTGCCGCCACCGGAGAGACCCGAAACGCCTGGCGCATGGGGGCCATCGCTGCGCGCGAAGCCGGCTATCTCGGCTTTGGTGTGAGCTGGACACCGGTGGCCGACCTCGCGCTGAACTTCCGCTCCAACGCGGTGAACACCCGCAGCTTTTCCGACAAGGTGGACCAGACGTTATCGATGGTCTGCGCCTATCTCGACGGCATGCATGCAAATGGCCTTGCCGCCTGCGTCAAGCATTTCCCCGGCGACGGGCTGGACGAGCGCGATCAGCACTATGTCACCACCCACAACACCATGACGATGGACGACTGGCATGCCAGTTTCGGCAAGATCTACGCTGCGGCAATTGCCAGGGATGTCCGCCTCGTCATGGCCGGTCACATCACCCTTCCGGCCTACTGCCCGGCCCCTCGTGGCGCAGCGTCGAGCGAGGCCAGCCTCCCAGCCTCGCTCAACGCTGATCTGCTTCAGGGGCTGCTGCGCGGCGAGCTGGGCTATAACGGTGTGATCGTCTCGGATGCGGCCGGGATGGCCGGGTTTACCTCGTGCGGCGCGCGCAAGGACATCGTCCCGCTGTGCATCGAAAGCGGCTGCGATATCCTGTTGTTCCCGCACAATATCGAGGAGGACATGCAGTTTCTCCGCGAGGGCCTGGCCAGCGGGGCATTGTCGCAGGCGCGGCTGGATGCGGCCGTGCTGCGCATCCTGGCGCTCAAGGCCTCGATGGGGCTGCACCTGAGCCGGCCCGCCGTGCCCGATGAAGGCAAACGTCGCGCGTTGCTCGGTTCTGTTGAGCATCAGTCCTGGTCAAAGGACGTCGCCGAAGGCTGCGTGACCCTTGTCAGGGACACCCAGAGCCTGCTGCCGATCTCGCCCGAACGGCACCGTCGCATCCTTCTGGCCGAGGCCCGCGACCGGCGCAGCCCGTCGGCCCCCCTGCCCGACCTCGAAATCCCCGCCTTGCTGGAAGCGCTCGGCTTCGAGATTACCCGTGTGGTTCCGGGCGAGCCGATCGACCCTACCGGCCAGGATATCGGTCTCTACCTGATCGCCGAGGAGGGGTTGTCGGGCAAGGAGCATCTCGGTCCGCAATGGGAGCGTCTGCACGGCGCCTTTCCCCTGACGATGCAGCGCATGTGGCAGCACCTGCCCACGCTCTACGTCTCGCTCGGCTCGCCGTTCCTGACTTTTCACATGCCCGATTGTCCCACTTTCGTAAACGCCTACAGCGCCGTTCGCCCGGTGCAGAAAGCGGTCGTCGACGCACTGACCGGCGTTATCCCCTTCGCGGGACAAAGCCCGGTGGAGCTGCCCTGGGGCCTGCCAGGCTGACCGCCCCTGCGGTCCCGTTTCCCTGACGGCCCAACGGCCGTCGGATCACCCGTCGCATCTGCTGCGACACAGCACCCAAAGCTTGGCACCGCAGGTGCCGGCACCCTGTAAAGGAGGAAAGAACCGCATGAAATTGCTACCCAAAGGCCTTGCGCCGCTGCTCACTGCCGCCACACTGGCGGCAACTGCCGCCGCCCCTGCCCTCGCTGAGGACAACTGGCCCTCCGGCCCGCTCGAAGTAATCATGCACACCAAGCCGGGCGGCACCTCGGATATCTTCATCCGCACCCTTGCCAAGTCGCTTGAACCGGCAATCGGGCAGGATGTCGTTGTCATCAACGCCCCCGGCGGCGGCGGCGCCAACCAGATGAGCCGCATCAGCGTGGCCAAGCCTGACGGGCTGACGCTGGGGGTGAATACGCTGACCCACTTCACCGGGATGCAAACCAACCTCAAAGGCACTTTCTCGCCCGAGGATTTCTCCTGGATCGCCTCCGTGCAGGAAGATCCGATCCTGTTTTTCGTGCGGGAGGACAGCCCCTATAAAAGCTTTGAAGAAGTGATCGCGGCTGCCAAGGAGGACCCCGAAAGCATCAGCATCGGCGGCTTCGGCCCGGTCGGCTCGATGCAGCATATCGGCATGTCGATGCTGGAGAACGCCACCGGTGCCAAGTTCAACTGGATCGGCTACCCCTCCACCCCCGACATCCTCACTGCCCTGCTCGGCGGGCATGTGGATATCGGCGTCTCTAATCTCGGCCCGACCGCCGAATATTTCGAATCCGGGCGCATCCGGGGGCTTGGCGTGCTGGCCGACGAACGGCTGGAAGGGAAGCCCGATCTGCCCACCTTCGTCGAACAGGGCGTCGATGTCAGCTCCGACTGGATCCAGGTGCGTGGCGTCTTCGGTCCGGCCGACATGCCGATTGAACTGCAACAGAAGGTGGCTGATGCCTTCCACGAGGCGATGCGCGCCGAGTCCTACCAGAACTATGCCCGCAGCACCGGGGTGACCGATTCCTGGATGGGTCCGGCGGAATACGCAGATTTCGTCTCCAAGATCACCGACGTCGCGGTCGCACAGCTCACCGCCGCCGGGGTCTTGCAGTAACCGGGCCCGCCTACCCGGTGGTCGAAACAACACAGGGCGCGCCTCGGCGTGCCCTGTTCCGTTTCAGCTTTGCGCGGTCAGCCTGCGCATTGCGGCAACAAGCGTTCCATAGCCACAAGACATTGCAATCCTCGTTCCCTTGTCCAGCACAGCACGATCAGCGCCGTCCTGACCGATCCCGGCGACAGTGTTCTTCGCGAGCGGATCACCTGTCCCGGCTAACGCAACATTGCCCCCCGGCACGGCCTGAACCTGATCGGGATCATGCCGTCGGACGCTTTCAGCGTCGGGATCACACCTGGCGATGAGGTTCGTCTTTGCCTTGGCGGGT
>JBNKWP010000050.1:0-8417 GCA_050299835.1 Silicimonas sp. | reverse complement strand
TCCCCTGCCGGCGCTGTGTCCGGACGCGTCATCCTAGCCGAGAATTGGCATAACCAGAAAGCGCGTTTTCTTCACTACTATTCCATTTGGTTATCGTCAGGACCGGCAATTCCAGGCGCCTCCAGTTCGACAGCCTCGACAAAGGCGCGACCTGCGGGGGTCAGTGGGCGATCGGCGCGGATCATCAGGCCGATCGGAACCGGTGACAGGCGATCCGTCAGCGGCAGGCGCGTGATCTTCCAGCGATGCACGATTTCGTCGAACAGAAGACTGGGGAAGGAACAGACGCGATGGCTGCCTTCGATCATTGCCAGAAGACTGGTGATCGAATCCGATGTGGTCACAGGATCGGGCGGGGTCAGCCCCAGCGCGCGGAAGTCCTGCCCCACGCCAAAGACACGTTGGCGCGGTCCGATCATCACCCATTCGGCGTCCGTCAGGTCGGCCAGCCGGGACGTTCCGGCATAGCGCGACGTGGCCCCGGTGATGATCGAGAGGGGCGAGGCGAAGAGATCGCGCACCACAAGGCCCGAACGATCGTCGGATGGCGGAGCGGGACCGATGACGATGTCGGTTTCGCTGGAACGCAGCATCGCCAGTGTGGAAGGAGGGTGCCCGCCGGATATCTGAAGGTGGACACCGGGAAAGCGGCGGCGGAACCGGTCCATGACCCTGGGGACGATCCGCACCGCGGCCAGAGGCGAAACGGTGATATTCAGCGATCCCGAACGTTCACCCTGAATTTGGCGCACTTCTTCGTCAAGCTTGCGCATCTCGCCCCTTATGACGCGGGCCCGTGCAATGACGGCCCGGCCGATCTCGGTCGGTTCGACGCCGCGCGCGGCGCGGGTGAAGATGCGCGCGCCCAGAGAATCTTCCGCCTGTCGCAGAGCCTTTGTCAAAGCAGGCTGGCTTTTCCCGACGATGGCGGCGGCGGCCCGCAGGCTGCCGGCATCCGCAATGGCGACGATGACGTCCACATGGCTGGGTTTCATTCCGTGCCTCGCCTACTGAATCCTCGTTTTGGGCAAGAGATATCAGATCGGGCGGGCCAAGGGGCAACAATGCAGAACCACCGCAGGAATGTCCAAGGCCGACCCCGTCCGCTTGGGACGCTCTTGGGGGGTAAGGCAATGCGGCCCGTGATTGCCGATACTCATGGTTTGGCCGAAATTCACACGAGATTTGGTGTGCCGACAATTCGGCACGATCTCTGCGTCACGCGCTCTGGCCAGTCCATCGATAAGACGTTACAGGTGCGCCATGACCGATACATTACCGCCATGTCCCGAATGCTCTTCGACCTATACCTATCAAGTAGATGCCCTGTTGATCTGTCCGGAATGCGGGCATGAATGGGCTTTCGCAGCACCTTCGGATGCGAAAGCGGAGGTCCGCGACAGTGTCGGCAATGTGCTTCAGGACGGTGACACGGTTACAGTGATCAAGGACCTGAAAGTCAAAGGGTCCTCTTCTGTTGTCAAAGTGGGAACCAAGGTTCGCGGCATCCGGCTTGTGGATGGGGATCACGATATTGACTGCAAGGTTCCTGGAATAGGCCAGATGGGGCTGAAGTCCCAGTTCGTTAAGAAAGTATCTGGCTGAGATCCCTCAATAACGCGCGCGGACGCAATGCCAGCTTAGAGAAACCTGTATCGCAGCTTTGGCGGCAGGGATTGATGCGGGCCGATGCCGCCGTTTGTCCCGAGCATTTTCCGCTGCAGTGCAGCCCGTCTGGCCAGACGTTCGTTGCGACCGTAAGTTCGAAATGGTGACCGAGGTCGGCAATGCGGGACGAAGCGGGTGTTCCGAAGCTCGCTCGATTAATGCAAACAGTTACGGCTAACTGCCTTTCGGCCCAACTTCATCGCAATGAACAATTGAGAACGTCTGGACGGCGGTGTCCAAAAGTGACCCGTGACCTGCTCCCCTGAAAAGTCCGGCATTTGAAGTTTGCCTGTTCTTTAACTGAGGAGACAAACGACGAAGAGAAGCTGTTGTTGCGAAGAACAGATCATTGGCATTCTGAAAGAGCATCAGGCTGGGCTTGGCGCTCGAAGTTTCTTGCCATCGGGGATTGGCCGGGCAGGTCTGGGTCGCCGCGTCGCTGAAGCTCTGTTATCGGCCACGCTTGCCAGTCGGTGGCGGCCGCCATGCCATTTCTGGACCAAACCAGATCGTCAGCGATCCGCGCCGTTTCTACACGCCAATGCAAGCCGACCAGTTTGTGGCCTTGAATTTCGTAGGGGGCCAACTGCTCATGTCTGCCAGCTATCATTCTGGATTCACCCAGTGAATCACTCACTTGATTGGTGCAGAAAGGCCGAGCCGGGCAAAAATCCAAAACAGTGCCTAGCCGGTCCCGCGATGAAAACTCCACTTACACACGTTGGCACGTCATCGCCTGTCCCGGCATCATGTGGGTCAACTTTGTGTTCTGATAATCCCGGATCGCATCACGCCCGCCTTCGCGCCCCATGCCTGAATGATCGACGCCGCCGAACGGTGCCTCGGCATGGGCGATCAGAAATGTGTTGATCCCCACCATGCCGGCATGCAGCCCGCCGGACAGTGCTTCCGCCTTGGCATGACTACCGGTAAAGGCATAGGCCGCCAGCCCGTAAGGCGTACTGTTGGCCCGCCCGATCGCGTCTTCAAGATCTTTGAAGACTGCCACGGGGGCCACTGGTCCAAACGGTTCCTCCGTCATGATCTCCGCCTCGTCCGGCACATCGGCCAAGACCGTGGGTTCCAGAAAATACCCGCTGTTGCGCCCTTCGGGCCGCTTGCCGCCAGTGACCAGGCGCGCGCCGCGCTCCTCGGCCTCGGCAATCAGCCGTTCAACCTTGTCCCGCCCGCCGGGACGGGTGAGCGGCCCCATCGTCGTTACCTCGTCCTGGCTGTCGCCGAGTACCAGCGCTTCGGCTTCGGAGGCCATGACCGACAGGAACCGGTCGGCCACACTGTCCTCGACATAGAACCGGTTCGGGGCGATGCAGACCTGTCCGGCGTTGCGGAACTTGAAGGCGGCGCATTGGACGGCTGCGGCTTCCACATCGGCATCCGCGCAGACCACGACAGGCGAATGACCGCCAAGCTCCATCGAGCAGCGTTTCATCGTCTTCGCGGCTTCGGCCACCAGCATTTGCCCCACTGCGGTGGAACCGGTGAGGGAAATCTTGCGCACCTCCTCGGCGGCCATGATCGACGGCGTGATGTCGCTGGCACGACCGAGCAGAAGCTGCACAACGCCATCGGGCACCCCGCCTGCGACGCAGGCTTCCGCGATCAGGGTCGAGGTCATCGGCACCTGTTCGGAAGGTCTGACGAGAATCGCGCAACCGGCGGCCAGCGCGGGCGCGATCTTGCGCACCGGCAGGTTCACCGGGAAATTCCAGGCGGTGAAGGCGGCGCAGATACCGACCGGCTCGGGTTCGGTCAGAAGCCGGCCGCCCTGGCGCGACGGGATGGTGTCTCCGAAGAGGCGTTCTGCCTCGCCTGCGAACCACTCGAACTGCTCGATGGCCGCGCCGACTTCGCCTGCGGATTGGGACAGCGGCCTGCCGATCTCCAGCGAGAGGGCTTTGGCGATGGCGTCGGTTCGCGCCCGCATCTCGGCGGCGACCGAACGCAGGATGCGGCCCCGCTCCCAACCATGGACCTTCGACCAGCTCTCCTGCGCGGCGCGGGCATGGGTCAGAGCCTCGGCCACGTCACCGGCATTGCAGGCGGGCTGGTGCCACAGCACCTCCTCGGTGCAGGGGTTGACCACGGGGATGGCATCGGCACCGCCCGTGTCACGGAACTCGCCGCCGATCAACAGTTTGGGCTGGGTATGGGACATGGAAATTTGCCTGTTTTTCTGAAGGGTTACTGGGACGCAGTCACGCCGCCGTCGATATAGACGACCTGTCCGGTCATGTAGCTGCCCGACGGCGCGGCGAAGGCGATGACCTGGCCTGCGACTTCCAACGGATCGCCGATGCGGCCCAGCGGGTTGCGTTCGAGGATGAAGTCGCGGAACTCGGGCTTGTCGAGATGCGGCCGGATGCGGTCGGACTGAATGAATGTCGGGGCCACGCCGTTGACGGTGATGTTATGCGGGGCCAATTCCATCGCGTGCTGTTTGACCAGCATCACCAGCGCCCCCTTGGTCGCGCAATAGGCCGAGTAACCGCGCCCGCGCAGCGCCAGTTGCGACCGCACCGACAAAAGATGGATCTGCCGCCCACCCTGCCCCCGCGCGATCTGGTCGCGGGCGACCGCCTGACCGAGGAACATCGCGGATTTCAGGTTGGTGCGGTAGACCTCGTCGAAGGTGTCTTCGGTCACTTCCATCATTGGTTGTTCGCGCTGGATGCCGACGCAATTGACCAGCACGTCGATCCCGCCCATCGCGTCGATGGCGGCCTGTGTGGCGTCTTCGATCGAGGCGACGCTTTGACCATCGACATGGAAACCGTGCGCGATGCCCCCGGCCTCGCGAATCCGGGAGGCCAGCGCCTCCGCCTTCTCAATGCGCGGTCCGGCTATGGCCACCTCGGCGCCGCGCAGACCCATGGCCATCGACAGCGCCTCCCCGATGGCGCCGTAACCGCCGGGCAGGAAAACGCGCTGGCCTTCGATGTCAAAGAGCTTGCCGATGCTATCGGGGTCGATCTTGGGCGTAAGGCTGGGTTGCTGGTTCATCGCTTACACCTCCACGCCTGCTGCGCGATAGACGCTTTCCATCAGCCGCAGGGTTTCCAGATTGTCCAACCGGTCGGTCTCAAAGGCCGTGCCGTTGCGCAGACCGCTTGCGAAGGCGGCCATCAACGTGTCGAAACACTCTTGATACCGGCCGAGCAGATCGACCTCTTCTGTCTCGTCCTCCCGGCCGACGATGAAGATGCGGTTCAACTCCATGACGATGGTCCCGGTCGTGCCGATCACCTCCAACCGGTCGCCATGCAGCTCGGGATATCCCGGAGCGACAAGGCAGCCGTCGGCGGTGGCGATGAAGCCGTCCGCGCCCTCCATCAGGATCGCCGCCGTATCCTCTCCCGGCAGCCCCTCGGCCAGCCGGTTCAGCCGCGCCGCGACCACCGTGAGCGGACCGCATAGGCAGCGGAGCACATCCAGGTGGTGGATCATCGTCTCGAAGACGAGGTTCCGCCGGAAGCCGGTCAGATAGGGCTGGCGTTCGACCAGAAACGGCACGTCGCCCTCGCGCGGGCAGAGGCCGGAGCCGCGACAGGAGATCTGGGCATGGCGCACATTGCCGATGCGTCCCTCGTCGATCCAGCGCCGCACGGTCATGTAATGCGGGCGGAACCGATAGTTCTCGTGCACCATGAAGCGCACCCGCTCGCCTACGTCTGCGATCAGCGCCTCGGCTTCGGCGACCGTCTCGGTCAGGGGTTTCTGGCACATGATGTGGACGCCATGATCCGCCGCCATACGGGCAACCGGTGCGTGGGCTGCAACGGACGCCGCGATATCCACCGCGTCGAACCCGCCTGCCGCGAACATCTCGGCGACGTCGGTATAGACCGTGCCCCCAAACTCCGCCGCGCGCGCCTCCGCCTTGTCCCGGTCCAGATCGCAGAGCGCCACGATCTCCGCCCCGGCATTACGCCACGCCCGAAGGTGGAAAAGGCTGATAAGCCCGCAGCCGACCACGGCCACGCGAAGAGGATCGGTGCCGCTCATGCCGCCCGCTCCGTCAGCAGCTCGCCCAGATAGGCGCGGGCAGGGTCATGGGCCAAAACCGCGTCCCAGTCGGCCAGCGTCGTGACGCTGCCCTTGTTGACGAAGATGAAGCGCTCGCAGATCTCCTGCAGGATCTCCAGGTGGAACCGCTCGTTGGGATGAACGCAGAGAAACACCAGTCGCCCTTCGCTGCGAAGCCGCCGGAAGAAATCGAGCATGAAGCCGATATAGCCGTCCTGGGTGTTGAACTGCGGCTCGTCGAAGAGATGCAGCATCGGGTAATCCGACCCGGCTGGCTCCATCAGCGCGTTCGGTTTCAGCGAGCGGAAATGCCGGACCTGGTAGGACTGGTGGTAATGAATCGCCAGCCGGTCGCGCTGATCGGTGCGGACCTTGTGGATGTTGCGCCCCGCGACGCGCACCTCGCCCGAGGTCGGCGCGTTCGATCCGGTGATCAGTTCGAACAGCGTTGTCTTGCCCGACCCGTTCGGCCCCATCATGCCGACGATCCCGGCCTTTTCGACCGTGAAATCGGCAGTCAGGCGGAAGCTTGGCGTCCGGTCGAACCGGCCTTTGCGGTAGATCTTCTCAAGGTTTCGGACTTCCAGCATCATCGCATCACATCCCGATCAGACGGCGGCGTTTGGGCGCGTCGTCCAGCAAATCGCGGGCCGCGCCTTCGTGGACGATCCTGCCGCGATCCATCACATAGACCCGGTCGGAGACTTCCAGCGCCGCCAGCGCGTTCTGTTCCACGATCAGGCAGGCGATCCCCTCCTTCTTCAGGCGCCGCACGGTCTGCATCACGTCCTGCACGATCTTCGGTGCGAGGCCCTGGCTCGGTTCGTCGAACAGGATCAGACCGGGCGATCCGAGTAGCGCGCGGGCAATCGCCACCATCTGCAATTCGCCGCCCGACATGTTTTCGCAATCCCGCGCCATCAGGTGGTCCAGCGCCGGGAAAATCTCGGTCATCTCTGAAGGTTGCCAGCGCCGGAAACGGGTACGTCGCGTGCCAAGGGCCAGGTTGCGACGCCCGGACAGCGACGGGAAGACGCGCCGGTCATCGGGCACCCAGCTTATGCCCATCCGGGAAATCCGGTGCGTGGCCATGCGGGTGATCTCGGCCCCGTCGAACCGGACCCGTCCCGCCCGTGGCGGGGTCAGGCCAAGGATCGAGCGGATCGTCGTCGTCTTGCCCGCGCCGTTGGGGCCGAGCAGCGCCACGACTTCGCCCTCCCCCACGGTCAGGGAGGGTCCGAACAGCGCCTGAGTCTCTCCGTGGAAGGTTTCGATTTGCTCGACTTCCAGCATCACGCCACCTCCCCCAGAGCGGATCGCGAGACCCATTTGTTCGCGCGAAGCGCCGCTGGTGTGTCCTCGGCGATGACCTGCCCCCAGTGAACGACCGAGATGCGGTCGGCCAGATCGAAGAGGAACCGCATGTCGTGTTCGATCAGCACGATGGTGTAACGCGCGCGCAGCTTGCGGATCAGGTCCGCCAGCGCCTGCGTCGCCTCTGTCCCAAGACCGGAGGTCGGCTCATCGAGAAAGACGACGCGCGGCTCCGGCGCGAGGGCCACCGCGATTTCCAGCGCCCGCCGCTCGCCATAGGGCAACGCCGCCGCCTTTTCCCACGCGCGATGCGCAAGGCCCACCTGATCGAGCACTGCCAGCGCACGGTCGATCAGCGCGGTGTCCGAGAAAACATCCCGGACCGGGTTCAACCCGTGCGCCCTGAATTCTGGCAGGGCGAGAAGCACGTTCTCGATCACTACCGTATCGTCAAACAGGTTCATGATCTGGAACGACCGGGAGATCCCCAGCCGGGCGATCCGGTGCGGCTTCATTCCCGTGATGTCCTGCCCGTCGAATACGATCCGGCCGCCATCCGGCGCGTAATGGCCGGTGAGGACATGAAAGCACGTGGTCTTTCCCGCCCCGTTCGGCCCCATGATGCCGTGAATGCTGCCTTCCTCGACAGACAGCGAGATATCCTCCAGCACAACCCGCGCCCCGAAGCGCTTGCGCAGATGGGTGGCCTCGAACAGCGCCATGGTCATGCCTCCTTCGGCTTGGCCACGGGGCGCGGCTGGACGCCCAAACGCGCACGCAGAACGTGGAACATGCCCGCGAGCCCCTCGGGCCGCACCATTACCATCAGGACGAACATCAGCCCGAACCACAGAAGCCAGGTCTCGGTAATGCCGCCGATCACATCCCGCGCGACGAAATAGAGGATCACCCCCAGCACCGGCCCCCAGAAACTGACCAGCCCGCCGCCGACAAGCACCATCATGACGATCAAACCCGACTGGTGCAGGCTCATGACATCCGGGTAGGCGCTTTCCTGCGCCATGGCGAACAGCCCGCCAGCCAATCCGGCGAAGGCGGCCGACAGCGTGAAGGTCAGCCACTTGATCCGCCAGACGTCATAGCCGACGAAGCGCGCCCGCGTCTCGTTCTGCCGGATCGCCTGGCAGACCCGACCGAATGGCGCGTTGACCAGCCGCCACAATGCAAGCGTGACGAGCGCGAGGATCACGGCAACGAACCAGTAGAGCGCGGTGTTCCCGGCCAGACTCACGTGGAGCGGCCCAAGCGTAAGGTCCGGGCGGGGAATGCCCAAAAGCCCGTCCTCGCCCCCGGTGATGCCGTGCAGTTTGATGGCGCAGAACCAGAAGATTTGCCCGAAGGCGATGGTGAGAAGCGCGAAATAAATGCCG
>JBNKWP010000049.1:0-9744 GCA_050299835.1 Silicimonas sp. | reverse complement strand
GGCTTGACGTGGGCCCCGATCCGGATGACGCCCGAGTCGTCCAGATCTTGAAGGAACTCCTCCGAGACGTTCGGGATGTCGCGCGTGATCTCCTCGGGGCCGAGCTTGGTGTCCCGTGCCTCGATCTCGAATTCCTCGATGTGGATCGAGGTGTAAACGTCCTCGGTTACGACGCGCTCGGAGATGACGATGGCGTCCTCGAAGTTGTATCCGCGCCACGGCATGAAGGCTACCACCGCGTTCTTGCCGAGGGCAAGTTCGCCCTGGTCGGTGCCGGCGCCATCGGCCAGCACGGCTCCGGCCTTGACCTTCTGGCCGACCTGCACCAGCGGCTTCTGGTTGAGGCAGGTGTGCTCGTTGGTGCCCTGGAACTTGCGCAGCTCGTAGGGCTGCGTGTCGTTGTCCATGCGGATCACGTCGGCGTCGACGTAGGTCACGGTTCCGGGCTTGCGCGCCTTCACCACCCAGCCGGAGTTGTACGCCACGGCGCGCTCCATGCCGGTGCCGACCAGCGGCGGCTCGGTCTGGATCAGCGGCACGGCCTGACGCTGCATGTTCGAGCCCATCAGCGCGCGGTTCGCGTCGTCATTCTCAAGGAACGGGATCAGCGAGGCGGCGACGGAAACAAGCTGCTTCGGCGACACGTCGATCAGGTCGACGTTTTCGGTCGGAGACAGGGTGTATTCGCCCGACTGGCGGGTGTTCACCATCTCGTTCACGAACTTGCCCTTGTCGTCGAGGTTGGCGTTCGCCTGCGCCACGACGTGACGCATTTCCTCGGTCGCGGACATGTACTGCACCTCATCGGTGACGGTCGAGTTTTCGACCTTCCGGTAAGGCGTTTCGATGAAGCCGTACTTGTTCACGCGGGCAAAGGTGGCCAGCGAGTTGATCAGGCCGATGTTCGGACCTTCCGGCGTTTCAATCGGGCACATCCGGCCATAATGGGTCGGGTGCACGTCGCGGACCTCGAAGCCCGCCCGCTCGCGGGTCAGGCCGCCCGGTCCAAGCGCCGAAAGACGACGCTTGTGGGTGACTTCCGAAAGCGGGTTGGTCTGGTCCATGAACTGCGACAACTGCGAGGAGCCGAAGAATTCGCGCACGGCGGCGGCCGCCGGTTTCGCGTTGATCAGGTCCTGCGGCATCACCGTGTCGATTTCGACCGAGGACATACGCTCCTTGATCGCGCGCTCCATGCGGAGCAGGCCGACGCGGTACTGGTTTTCCATCAGCTCGCCGACCGAACGCACCCGGCGGTTGCCAAGGTGGTCGATGTCGTCGATGTCGCCGCGCCCGTCGCGCAGATCGACCAGCGCCTTGATGCAGGCGACGATGTCTTCCTTGCGCAGCGTGCGATGCGTGTCCGGGGCGTCAAGCGCCAGACGCATGTTCATCTTCACCCGGCCAACGGCAGAGAGGTCATACCGCTCGCTGTCGAAGAACAGCGTGTCGAACAGCGCCGAGGCGGCTTCGACGGTGGGCGGCTCGCCCGGACGCATGACGCGGTAGATGTCCATGAGCGCGGTTTCCCGGTCCATGTTCTTGTCCGCCGCCATGGTGTTGCGGATGTAGGGGCCGACGGTGATGTTGTCGATGTCGAGCACCGGGATGTCGGTGATGCCCGCATCCATCAGCTCTTTCAGGCTGCCGCCCGTGACTTCGCCTTCCTTGTCGGTTTCCCAGGTCAGTTCATCGCCGGCTTCGACATAGATCGCGCCGGTTTCTTCGTTGATGATGTCCTTGGACACAAAGCGACCGACGATCTGGTCGAAGGGCACCAGCAATTCGGTGATCTTGCCTTCGTCCTTGATCTTCTTGACCGTGCGCGGCGTTACCTTCTCGCCCGCGGGCGCGAAGGTCTTGCCGGTCTTGGCATCGACAAGGTCATAGGTCGGGCGCGTGCCGCGCACGCGATCCGGGAAGAAGGTGGTGACCCAGCCCTTGTTCTTCTTGTAGGTGTATTCGACGGTATCATAGTAAGCATCCATGATGCTTTCCTGATCCAACCCCAGCGAATAGAGCAGCGTCGTCACCGGCAGTTTCCGGCGGCGGTCGATACGGGCGAAGACGATGTCTTTCGCGTCGAACTCGAAATCGAGCCAGGAGCCACGGTACGGAATGATCCGGCAGGCAAACAGAAGCTTGCCCGAGGCGTGGGTCTTGCCCTTGTCGTGGTCAAAGAACACGCCGGGCGAGCGGTGCATCTGGGACACGATCACACGCTCGGTGCCGTTCACGATGAACGTCCCGTTGGGCGTCATCAGGGGCATGTCGCCCATGAACACGTCCTGTTCCTTGATGTCCTTGACCGATTTCGCGCCGGTATCTTCATCGACATCGAACACGATCAGACGGAGGGTGACCTTCAGCGGCGCGGAATAGGTCATGTCGCGCTGCTGGCATTCCTCGACGTCGTATTTCGGCTTTTCAAGCTCGTATTTCACGAACTCGAGCACGGCAGTCTCGTTGAAATCCTTGATCGGGAAAACGGACTGGAAAACGCCCATGATGCCTTCGCCGTCGGTCGGGTCGGGCTGGTCGCCGGAATTCAGGAAAAGATCATAAGAGGATTTCTGAACCTCGATCAGGTTCGGCATCTCCAGAACTTCGCGGATTTTGCCGAAATACTTGCGGTAACGTTTCTGGCCAATGAAAGACGTTGCCATGGGTGACGGATCTCCGTTTCAATCAGGGCCTACTGACGGATGGGGCGCCGCCGCAGGCCAGATTTGGATCGTTCCGCTTCCATACCAGAGGCATCTCCCACGATGCCTCGCCCGAAACGGAAGACGACCCCGTCAAAGCAGGACCCGTCCTGCTTTGAGAGGGTTGTCAGATGACGATTTGGTTCGAAATAGCGCCTGTCGTTCGAATCACGAGACGTTAATTAACAACAGCTACACATGGATTCAACAGGTCACGCCCGGATTTTCCAAGAAATCCGGGGTTTGGTTGTGGACAAAATGTTAACAGCACGACCGCCGGTCATGCAAGTTTTTCAACACAAGCCGCTCGGAACCCGGTGACGGGCCGATGTAATTCTGCTCTGCCCCCCATGTCCGGCACCGTGCCAAAACCCTGAAATCATCTGTTCGGGCTGGCCATTTGCGATTCAGGCCGTCAAGAAAGGCGCGGGAACCACCGCGACGAATGGGGGACATCGTGCAAGCCGGAACAGGCTGTCGTCATGCGCTGGCGCTTTTCACTCTACTGGCGATGCCTACCTCGGGTCTCACCTTCGAAATCCATCCCCATTCCGGCTCCGGGCTGACCGGCGTTCTGGACACGCCGCTGGCCTTTGGTCAGCCGGAAGGCGAAACCTCGCTGATCTATTTCCACAGCGATCATGTGAACGGGCTGGCGGTCGGGTTCCAGCCCTATCCCTGGCTGGAAACGGCCCTTTCCTTTCCCAACTATGACGACATCGGCGGTGGCGTGTCGTCCAGTTCGCAGTCGATCAACCTGAAATTCCGGCTGCTGGAAGAAACCGCGACCCGGCCGGAAGTGGCTTTGGGCTTCACCGGGCTTTTGGCCAACGACCGTGACAGCGCGGAGCTTCTCGCCGCCTCCAAGCATTTCGGGGATTTCTACGGCACCATCGGGATCGGCTGGGGCCGGTTGGGGGGATCAGCGGATCTTGGGTCACCCTTCGGATCGCGCCCGGCGCTCGACCCCGGACGCATCGCCGGGATCGACCACCTGTTCAAAGGCGATGCGGGCCTGTTCCTGAACGCGGCCTGGCAAACGCCGGTCAAAGGGCTGTCGCTTTTGGGCAGCTATGGCTCCGACACGTTCGCCAACGAAGCCTATGAGCCTTCCAGCCGGTTCTCCTATGGCCTGGAATACCGGATGGAGGGCGGGGCGAAGCTGACGCTTGCGCATATGAACGGTGACACCATCGCCGCGCAACTGACCTTCCACGGCAACCCGCTCCGCCCGCCGGTCCAGCCGAATATCGGCCCCGGCCCGCTGCCGATCGAGCCGCGCGCGCGGGCGCCGCAACTGCCGCCGGGCTGGGCGGGTGATGCGGGGCTGCGCCAGAACCTGGCCAATGCCATCGTCAACTCGCTCGGCGAGCAGCAGATCCGGGCCCTCGATATCAAGCTGGGGGAGCGGGAGATCACGGCCACCGTGTCCGGCAACACGCAGTTCGATCACGCCAACCTGATCGGGCGCACCGCCCGCACGCTCGCCGCCCATGCCCCCGCCTCTGTCGAGACATTTCGCATTCGGCTGCGGCAGGGGCCCTACACAACCAACGAGGTGGTGCTGCCGCGCCGCAGCCTGGAGGAGTCGGTCGATACACCGAGCCAGGGTCAGGTGATCTGGGACGCCACCGAGTTCACCGGCGCTGCGCCGGAGAGCCGCGATCCCGATTACACCTCCGGCTATGAGGGCGGGCTGTCCTGGAGCCTGTATCCGGCAGTCAATCTGCGGCTGGACCCCGACAACAGCATCCGGCCATCGGTGAACGCGGTTGCGACTGCGCGATACAGCTTCTCGCCCAAGACCTATGTCAGCGCGACGCTCAAATATCCGATCTATCGCGAGCAGGTCTCGGACCCGCCGCCCGCCGTGATCCCTGCCCGCTCGGATTGGTACGCCTATAACCACGACGAGCTGCATCTTGACCGGCTGGTCTTCGTCCATCGCAGGAAGCTTGGGAACGAAACCTATTCGCGGACCTCCATCGGCTACCTTGAGCGCCAATATGCCGGGGTGAGTTCGGAATTGCTGTGGAAGCCGGCTGACAGCCCCTTCGGCCTTGGCATTGAGCTGAACCACGTCGTCAAACGCGACTATGACGACGCCTTTTCGACGCTCGACTACGACTCCACGACCGGGCACGGCTCGGTCTACTGGGAAAGCCCGTTCACCGGCGTGTCGCTCCAGCTTGATGCGGGACGCTATCTGGCCGGGGACTGGGGGGCCGGGCTGACGCTGGGGCGGCGGTTCGCCAACGGCTGGAATGTCGCGGTGTCCACCACCTGGACCGAGGCGATGGGCGATGACGATCTGGATGTCGGGTTCGAGGTCGAGGTGCCCTTTTCATGGGCCGCCCCGCTCCGCACGCGGGAACGGACCACCATCGGGCTTGGCACCAGCGGCGGCGATTACGGCGCGCGCGTGAACGTGCCCGACCGCATTTACGAAGACATCCGCGATGGCGGGTATTCCCAGATCAGCAACGGGTGGGGTCAGTTTTGGAACTGAGGACAGGTTTCGCAGTCGGACTGGCCGCACTGATGCTGGCCGGGTGTTCCAGCAACGGCCCCGGACTGGTCACCGGGCTGGTCATGGCCGAGGTCAGGGGGCAGGAGGCGACTGCGCCCGCCGAACCGAACCCGGCGACCACCATCGACCGGCAGACAGTTGAACGACTGGGCCTTGCGATGGTGCGGCTGACCGTGCCGTCGAGCGGGACCTATTCGCTGGTCACCGGCAAGAGCATGCGCGCGGGCCGCGTGACCTATATCGGGGCCAACAACCGCACGCTGGTCTTTCACGGTCACCTGCTGGTCTCGACCCACGGCTATGGCACCGACATGAACCCGGTCGCCCCGCATGCGGGCGACCCGGTTGCCTTCCCGCGCCCGCTGCGCGACTGGCCCGGCAGCGCGAAACGCACTTATAATTTCAACCCGCGCGGCCCGCAGGCCCGGTCCGAGACCGTCACCTGCACCTATCGCGATACCGGACCGCAGGAGGTCACGATCCTGGGGACGCGCCATGCCACCGTGCGGATGCGGGAAGACTGCGCCTCTGACACGCGCAGCTTCACCAATGTATATAACGTGGATGCCGGCGGCCAGGTCTGGCAGTCCGCGCAATGGACCGGCCCGATGCAGGGTTATGCGAAGATCGAAGTGCTGGAGCCGCTGGACTAGCCCCTGCTTACGCCGCCGATGCCCTGCGCCCCGGCACATGGGTCTGCAGGGTGTCGGATAGCCTGCCGATCCGGTCAAGCGAGCGTCGGAGTTCATCCTGGAATATTGACAACCGCGTGGTGATTTCCTCGATGCTTTCGGTGTCGTCGTTAACGCTTGCCGTCTCGATCCGGCAGATGACGCGGGTGACTGCAAGGCCGGACAGGAGCTTGCTCAATCTTGAATTCAGTTCCACGAAGCGGGCGGCTTCCACCCCGATCTCGTCGCAGCCCTTGCGCGCCGTCTCACAAAACTGCGCCAGGGCCGTGCGCAGGAACTTGAGCTCGTCGGCATGACCGTGAGTCTCCCGGTTCGGCTCGTTGGTCGCGAATTCCTCAATCGCCTCGTCATAGAGCAGGCTGGCGCAATGGCCCATCCGGCCCTGATAGGCGCGGTCCAGAAGCCGTTCCAACGCCTCAGACAGCTCAACGATCAGGCCCAGCATTTCCTGCGCCAGAAGTTCATAGTTCTGGGCGACCACCTGCATCGACTCCCGGCCCGTGGACAGGCGCGAGCCAAGAATGCTGAGGTTCTTGGGCGAATCCCGGATGTGCTGAAAGTTGCGGCGGACGCTGGCCACCTCCTCCACAATCTCGACCAGCAGTCTTCCCATCGTCTCGAACTCGGCAATACTCGGGTCGACCCGCCGTCCCAGCGCGGTGGCACGCGCCGAAAGCTCCGCCCCGAGCGCGAACCCCATGAATGCCGGATAACCGCGAAACCCGTGGCTTTTGACGGCTTCATCCAGAAGCGTCCCGCAAGTTTCCAGATCGGTGCCCTTCCGCTCCTGCGCAAGCATGTCGAGATAGATGTCCTGCACGATGCCGAGGTATTCCGTCGTCGGTTTCAGCCGGACCGAGAGATAGCCGCCTTCGACCGGGACAAGCACTGCATAGACCCAGTAATAGCGACCATTCTTGGCGCGGTTCTTGACATAGGCTCCGCATGTCCGGCCGTCTTTCAGCATCTTCCAGACCAGCCAAAACGCGGTTCTCGGCATGTCCGGATGCCGGACGATCTTGTGCGGGACGTTGATCAGTTCCGGCCAATCGTAACCGGAAATCCGGTGGAAAGTGGAATTACCGTACAGAATGATGCCCCGTTCATCTGTCCGGGACAGGAACATGTCGGCGATGCCGAAATCTTCGACCGGTTCATCAATGATCAGCTGATCTGCGCGTGACAAGAAGTTCACCTTACCGTTGGTCGCACCACGGGTAGCCGAATTCGGTTAGCGAAAACTTACGATGGCTGGCTTAAGCCATCATGGCTCTGCGCGGGCGCTGCGTCCCAGGACTCCCGCCATGAAGAAGGCCAGCACAGTCATGGGCAGGACCAATGCGAAAGCGGTGCCCAGGCCCGTGACTTCGGCCAATCCCCCGAAGAGCGGCGGTCCGGTGAAGCCGATCAGGGTGGAGAGTGTTGCAAATCCCGCCACGCCTTCCGCCGATCCCCGGGCCGACAGCCGGGAGGATGCGGCAAAGCCCTGCGGCATGGTGATGGCGATCCCGAAACCGATCAGCAGACACCCGACGAACACCAGCGGGACCGTGGGTGACAGTACGATCAACAGGATGCCCACCCCAAGAAGCGCGGCCGACGCGCGGGCCACCTGAACCAGCCCGAAACGCAGGATCAGCCCGTCTCCAAGGAACCGGCCCGCCGTCTGCGTGAGCACGACCATCGGCAGGGCCAGCGCTGCCAGTGCCTCGCTCGCGCCGAAACTGTCCCGGACATAGATCACGATCCAGCCGCGCGTGGTGCCCTCCATCAGGATGCTCGCCAGCGCCCAGAGGCCGATCGCCAGAACCATGCGGTCGGGAATGGCGAAACGCCGCGGCGCCGCGTCGGATCTGTCCGCGGGGCTTTCCGGCATCGCCAGTATGAGCAGCGCGATGAGGCCAGCCATCACGACCGAATGGCCCAGGAATTGCCAGAGCGGCGAAATGCCGACGCGGATCGCCCCCGCTGCAAGGAAGGAGGTCACCAGGAATCCCAGCGCCCACCAGCCGTGGCAACGGCTCATGATATGTTTCTCCGCTGCCGCCTCGTACCGGTTGGCCTCGACATTGACCGTCACGTTGGCGCCCGCGAAAACGAAACCGTAAGCTGCAAGCCCCACCGCCAAGACAGCCGCGCTCGGCGCCAGCGCGGCCACGATCTGAAGCAGGGTCGCACCGGCCAGACCGAAAGCGATCATTCTGCGCGTTCCGGTGGCCTCGATCCGTTTCGGCGTCGTCAGTGATCCGGTCAACACGCCAAGCGGCAAGGCGAGCAGCACCAGCCCGTAGAGACCTTCGGATAGCCCGAGCCGGGCCTGGATCTCCGGCAGGCGCATGTAAAGCCCCGCCGTCGTGGAGGCGTGGAGCACGAAAGAGGCCATGATTCGGAACGCGTGGCTTATGGCGGTCTCCCTTGACCGATGCCGGGGCGATATATCGGTCATGCCGAAGGCGCGACGCCTGGGCAAGCGGCAATCATTCGGGTTGTGTTCCGGGCCAAGTGCCACTTTCCTGATCGGACCCGCTGTCAGGAGACCTCAGACATGCCCGACCGAAAGCTCTATCTTGGCCCGCTGACCGACAACCGGCGCTGGGACATGGTGAAGATCCGGCCCGATGACGTCTTCGTGGTCACGCCGCCCAAATGCGGGACGACCTGGATGCAGACCATCGTGGCGCTATTGCTGTCTGGCGACCCGGAGGTCGAGACGGATCTGGCCATGAAGATGCCCTGGGTCGATTTCCGTCTGCGGGAGATGGCGGAGGTGGCGGAGCGGCTGGAGGCGATGACGCCGAGGCGCAGCCTGAAGAGCCACACGCCGATGGACGGTCTGCCGCTGGACGAGAACGCTCAGTATATCTGCGTGTTCCGCCATCCTCTGGACGCGCATTTCTCCTTCCGGAACCACAACTGGAACATCCCCCTGCCCTGGTTCGACCACTGGTATCCGGAGGAGGACGAGGACGGCACGGCCTTTCGGCGGTTCCTCGACGGCGGGCCGGAAGGGTTCGACACGGATGCCGCGCCGCTGGCCCATATCCTGCGCCACTATCAGGCCGCGCGGGCCGTGGCGGACCGGCCGAACGTGTCGCTTTTCCACTATGCCGACATGAAACGGGACCTGCCGGGGGTTTTCGCGCGGCTATCCGGGCTGCTGGAGGTCTCGCATTCCGAGGCAGTCATGGAGCGGCTGGTCGCGGCGGCCACATTCGAGCATATGCAGCGTCATGCAGACCGATATGCCCCCTCCGCCGGCACGGGGTTTCTGAAGTCGGATGCCGCGTTCTTCCAGAGCGGCAGCAACGGAAAATGGGAAGGCCAACTGACCGATCGGGAACTGGCAGCCTATGACGCGATGATGGACGCGCATCTTGCGCCGGAAGATCGGGCCTGGCTGGAGTTTGGGTCGGTGAGGCGCGCCGGCTGATCGGCGATTTGGTCCGATTGATAGGGCGATTTGCGTGGCCCATTCCTGTGCAGGTGCAGCGAACGGCAGCTTTGAGCCCATTGTGTCGATTTGTCGAGGTGCGGCGAATGTTTGCTAACCTTCTGAGCGTTCAACATTTGCGGACCTGATGAGGTATCAACTAACTACAGTTTAGGGCGTGTCGATGCACCGCATGTGCAAGCGAAGGGATGTCACCCGACTGCACTGGAAACTCCATGGCGGTATTAACTCTTACGGAGACCAGAATGTTCTGATCTTCTGTTAGGTATCGCGCTGTATGGTTGCGCTCAGCAAAAGAGCCATGGTCACCAGAGCGTATTTCAGACAACCAATCACCCAGTACAAGCGATCTAGCCTGCAACTCAC
>JBNKWP010000048.1:0-10635 GCA_050299835.1 Silicimonas sp. | reverse complement strand
CTCGAAGATCGCGGCTTTCACCCTCTCCCGTTCGGTAGCGGCCTCGATCACCAGATCGGTCTTGCCCAGATCGGAAAGCGTCAACGTGGTCGAGATGCGACCCAGCGCATCGGCTTTCTCCTCTGCCGATATTTTCTCGCGGGTAACCTGGCGTTCGAGGTTACTGTCGATAAGGCCCAGGGCACCATCGAGCGCGTCCCGGCTGACATCGTTCATCACCACGTCATAGCCCGCCAGAGCAAAGACATGAGCGATGCCGTTGCCCATCTGACCGGCTCCGATCACGCCAACTTTCCTGATGTCCATTTGCCGGCCCTTGCGTTGCTGGCTGGACCATAGGCGCTGCGCGCGCATCGTTGCAAGGGCGCGAGATGCTTAAAATGCCGCTTTTAGCTTTATCTCAATGGCTTGGACCGAAAACCGCCCGGAGATTGGCAGAGAAAAGGTATCCGCAGGGCGATGATCCTTCCGATGGAGAGCCGCGATGACAGCGAACTGGATTACAAGCTATGCGAGCTGCCCGGATCGCGTCTGCGGTTCCGCGGTCCCCTGCCCGAGCCCGGCTTGCCTTATGTTACTGTTCTTGGGGGCACGGAAACCTTCGGCAAGTATGTCGACCGCCCCTTTCCCGCCCTGCTGGCCGAGTGGATCGGATGCCCGGTCGCCAATTTCGGCGTACCCCAGGCGGGCCTGACGCTTTTCGGGCAGGAACAGCCACTTCTCGATTTCGCCTCAGCGGGCGCCGTGACCGTTCTTCAGGTGCTTGGCGCGCAGAACATGTCCAACCGCCTCTATCGTGTCCATGCCCGGCGCAACGACCGCTTTGTCGGGATTTCGCCAGCGTTGCGCGAACTTTTCCCGGAGGTCGATTTTACCGAGATCCATTTCACCGGCCACCTGATGACGCGGCTGCGCAAGGCCTCGCCCACGGCATTCCAGGTTGTGGTGGAGGAGCTTCGGTGGGCGTGGCTCAGGCGCATGAAACGGGTCGTCTCGCTGATCCGGGGCAAGGTGATCCTGCTCTGGATTTCGGGACACGCACCGAAGGGCACGCCTGACATGTCGTGGGGAGAAGAGCCGAACTTCATCGACCGATCCATGATCGATCAACTGAAGGATGACGTGGTCGACATCGTGGTGGTGGTCCTGCCGCCTTCGACGGAACTGGAAGGGAAGATCTTCCCCGCTCATGAAACCGACGCGGCGCGCCTGATGCCCGGTCCCGCCGCCCATGCCCAGATTGCGGAGGCGTTGGTGGATACCGTATCGGCGTCCTTGGAGGGGGTGGGCCGCAGCTCGGCTGCGACCCACGGTGATAATGTTCAGAGCTTCTCGATCAGTTCCGGCACAGCGGTGAACAAGTCCGCGACCAAGCCGTAATCGGCGACCTGGAAGATCGGGGCTTCCTCGTCCTTGTTGATTGCGACGATGATCTTGCTGTCCTTCATCCCCGCAAGGTGCTGGATCGCGCCGGAGATGCCGACCGCGACGTAAAGGTCGGGGGCGACCACCTTGCCGGTCTGACCCACCTGCCAGTCGTTCGGGGCATAGCCCGAATCGACGGCTGCACGGGACGCACCAACGGCGGCGCCCAGCTTGTCGGCCAGCTTCTCGATCAGGGCGAAGTCCTCTTCCGACCCGACGCCACGACCACCGGAGACGACGATGCCCGCGCTGGTCAATTCGGGGCGGTCGCTTGCGGCCACCTTGTCCTCGACCCATTCCGACAGGCCCGGATCGGCGGCGGCGGAGACATTTTCGACCGAGGCCGAGCCGCCATCGCCGGCCACGTCGAAGGTCGAGGTCCGGACCGAGATCACCTTGGTCGCGTCCTTGGATTTCACCGTCTGGATCGCGTTGCCCGCGTAGATTGGGCGCTCGAACGTATCGCCATCGACCACGCCGGAGATGTCGGAGATCACCATGACATCCAAAAGCGCGGCGACGCGCGGCAGCACGTTCTTGGCGTCGGTCGTGGCCGGAGCCACGATGTGGGAATAGTCGCCCGCCAGCGAAACGATCAGCGCGGCAGTCGATTCCGCCAGCCGGTGACCCAGCGTGGGGTCCTCGGCAACCAGCACCTTGGCAGCACCGTCGATCTTCGCGGCAGCTTCGCCCGCAGCGGCGGCGGACGCTCCGGCGCAGAGCACGGTCACATCGCCCATCGCTTTCGCAGCGGTCATCGCCTTCGCGGTCGCGTCGACATTCAGTTCACCATCGGTGACTTCGGCAAGAAGTAGTACAGCCATCAGACAGCCCCCGCTTCCTTGAGTTTCGCCACGAGTTCGTCCACCGAACCCACGATTTCGCCCGCCTTGCGCGCTTCCGGCTCGGTGGTCTTCACAATCTCCAGTCGCGGCGCGACATCGACGCCGTAGTCGGCGGGCGTCTTCTCGTCGAGTGGCTTCTTCTTCGCTTTCATGATGTTCGGCAGCGACGCATAGCGCGGCTCGTTCAGACGAAGGTCGACCGACACGATCGCGGGCATCTTCACCTTGATCGTCTGCAAGCCGCCATCGACTTCGCGCGTTACCGTGGCGCTGTCGCCCTCGATGTTCACGTCCGACGCGAAGGTCGCCTGCGCCCATCCGGTCAGCGCCGCAAGCATCTGGCCGGTGGCGTTCATGTCATTGTCGATGGCCTGCTTGCCGCAAAGTACCAGCCCCGGCTGTTCCTCGTCGCAGACCGCCTTCAGCAGTTTGGCGACGGCCAGCGGCTCGATATCGGTATGCACGTCTTCGGCGGCCACGATCAGGATCGCCCGGTCGGCGCCCATCGCCAGCGCGGTGCGAAGCGTTTCCTGCGCCTGTTTCACGCCGATGGAGACGGCGACGATTTCCTCGGCCTTCCCGGCTTCCTTCAGACGGATCGCCTCTTCCACGGCAATCTCGTCGAACGGGTTCATGGACATCTTGACGTTCGCCAGATCGACACCGCTTCCGTCCGCCTTCACGCGAACCTTCACGTTGTAGTCGATCACGCGTTTGACGGGCACAAGGACCTTCATCTCTCGCAATCTCCTTTGCAATTCCCCGCCGGTTTATCGAAGCCGCAGCGCAGAAAACAGGTCAAAATCGACGCATTTGCGCCGACGACGCCGCGTTTCATGCTAGCGTCAGAAAAAATCAGGAGGAATTTGAATGGAGCGCGTTCAAGGCATCGGAGGTGTTTTCTTCCGCGCGAAGGACCCGAAGGCTTTGGCGGCTTGGTATCGCGACACGCTGGGCGTCGACCCGGCGCCGACCGATATGGAAACTCCGCCCTGGATTGCCGAAGGCGGCGTTACCGTCTTTGCGCCTTTCGCTGCCGATACCGATTACTATCCCGCCGGGCAGCAGGTCATGGTGAATTTCCGGGTGGGCGACATGGACGCGATGCTGGCGCAGTTGCGCTCCGCCGGGGTGGAGCCGTTCAACGAGACCACGATGGAGGGGATCGGACGGTTTGCGCATATCACCGATCCGGAAGGGAACGCGGTGGAGTTGTGGGAACCGGCGGGATAGCCGAAAATGCGCATTTTCGGCGGCGATTTCTGCGCAGAAATCGCCGCTAGTCGCGGTTCGCCCCCGGCCGTTGGCCCGGCGCTGCGCGCTTCCGGGTGCCGAAACGTCCATTGGACGTTCCGCAGCTACTCGCGGTTCGCCCCCGGAACCCACAAAACATCCGCGCGGCCTTCGTCATTGGCGACCCGCGCCGCGCAGAAGAACCAGTCGGACAGGCGGTTGAGGTACCGGATCGCGGCCTCATTCACGGCCTCCATCGTGGCGAGTTCCACGGTCAGCCGCTCGGCGCGGCGGGCTACTGTACGGGCAACATGCAGCTGTGTGGCGAGCGGCGTTCCCGCCGGAAGGATGAAGGATCTGAGCGGTTCCAGCCGCCCGATCATCGCGTCGATTTCCGCCTCCAGTCGCGCCGTCTGCTCGGGCACCATGCGCAGGACCGGGTATCCGGCTTCGGCGTCTTTCTCCATGTCGGGACGGCAAAGATCGGCACCGAGATCGAAGAGGTCGTTCTGAACCCGCGACAAAGCCGCATCCACCTCGCCCTCGGCATGCAGCCGACAAACGCCAACGGTCGCGTTCAGTTCGTCCACCGTGCCATAGGCCGTGACGCGCACCGAATGCTTCGCCACACGCGTCCCGTTCCCCAACGCCGTCTCTCCGGCATCGCCGGTCTTGGTGTAGATCTTGTTCAGGACAACCATCTCACCCTCCCCGGCGGATCAGGACGAAAAGCAGGATCAGAACGATCGCGACAAACTGCGCATAGATACGATACCGCATGATCCGGTTGGCATGCTTGCGGTTGAAGTCTCCGCCTTTTGCGAAGCCGCCGATCCCGGTGAGCAGAATGCCGAGGACGACAAGACAGGCAATCCCGACGATGATGAAAAGCGGATCTTCCATGAGCATGGGCAGTCTCCTTTGCCCCTCACCTAGGGCAAGTCAGGCAAAAAGCGAAGGGGTCAGACCTGCGACAAAATCCGGTCGAGCACCCGCGTCGGCAAGAGCCGCTTGAGGACAGCGAAGACCTTTGTCGGAACGGTGATCCTGTATCGCGGCTTCGGTGTCTTCGCGGTCAAGGCCTTGAACACCACCTTCGTCACCGCGCTGGCGGGCAGTTCGAACGGATCGGGCTTGTCGGTCGTCGGACGATACAACCGCTTTTCCAGCTTGTTCTTGTACTCGTATCGGCGCGGCGAGATGTCGGGGTCGATCCATTTCTCGTAATGCGGCACCGAGTTTTCCCGGATCAGGCTGGTGATCGGCCCCGGCTCGATCAGGATGACGTGGATGCCGGTGCCGCGAAGCTCAAGCCGCAGCGTGTCGGCCCAGCCCTCCATCGCGAATTTCGTCGAGTTATAGGCCCCGCGCCAGGCCAGCGCCGCGAACCCCAGAACGGAGGAATTCATCAGGATGCGCCCATGCCCCTGTTCGCGAAACACCGGGATCAGCTGCCGGGTCACCTCATGCTGGGCGAAATAGTTGGTCTCGAAAATCGCCCTGAGCGCCCCGGTCGGCAGATCCTCCAGCAGTCCCGGAACGCCGTAAGCCGCGTTGTTGAATACCGCGTGAAGCCGACCCGCGGTGCGGTCCAGCGCCTCGCCGATCCCGGCATTGATGCTGACCTGGCTTTCGAGGTCGAGGGGGAAACTCTCCAACCCCTCGCTTTCCAGCCTGGCGCAGTCTTCTTCCTTGCGGCAGGTCGCCAAAACACGCCAGCCGCGCTTGGCCAACCCATGCGCCGCGTCGTAGCCGATCCCGCTTGAACATCCTGTGATCAGGATGGATTTACTTTCGTTCATGGATCATGGTTTAGGGCAGGAGGACAGAGATATGTCAACGCATTACGCCGCCTGCCAGTGCGGGCAACTTTCGGCGGATTTCGAAGGCGACCCCGCGTTCGTCATCGCCTGCAACTGCCGGGCCTGTCAAAAGCGCACCGGCGCTGCCTTCGGGACAGGGGCTTATTTCGCCAAGACGCAGATGGTCAAATCCGGCGAAGCGAAGGGCTGGGGGCGTATCGCGCCCAGCGGCCGGAAACTGGAGAACTTTTTCTGCCCGGAATGCGGGACAAGCCTTTTCTGGACGCTGGAGATGCGGCCCGACATGGTGGGTGTGGCGCTGGGATGTTTCGAGACGGAACTGCCGGACCCGGTTCGGGCCATCTGGACCGAGGAAAAGCACTCCTGGGTCAGTTTCCCCGACGATCTGCCGACTTTCCCGCAGGGTTCACCGCCGGGTGTCTAGCCCGGACGCTGCTCGTTCAGGAACTTGCCGAAAATCCATCCCGAGACCGAGCCATCAGCCAGACGGATCTGATACCATCCGTTGGCGGTGTCCAGCACCTCGGCCTCGTCGCCAAGCACGACCTGGCCGACCACGGCATTCCCCGTACCCGGTCCGCCGCGCAGGTTCACGCGTGTTCCCGTCACCACCCAATAGGGTGCCTCACCGGTGTTCGGGGCTGCCACCGGCGACGCGTCGGACGAAACGGTTCCGGAGGAAGCGACCCGTGCATCGGCAGGGGCTGTTCCGCGATCTTCGCGATGGGTCTTATGCGCCGCGATGGCCAATTTCACCGCCTCGGCATCCGAAATGGGCGACACATATTCCGGTTCGGAAAACTCGAACGAGGCAGGCGCGAGTTCCAAAGCCATAGGTTCGGCACGCGCAACTTCCGCCTGTCGGCGGTTTGCGTCACCGAAATGGAGCATACCAAAATAAAGCGCGGCGATGGTCACCGCGAGCAACTTGTACATTCTCGAGTCCCCCCAGGGATTTCGCGTGTCGTATGTGCGTACAACCGGAAAGTACATCATCGGTTCCGGCGCAATTAAGGGGAAAATTTGACTGTGGCTATCATGCCAGTCTCCGCTTTACCCCCCTTCAGACCGCCGCTAATACAGCATCTATGAGTGACACCTCGGACGACCCCAAGATGGAGGGAAGAAACCTCGCCGAGCCCCTGCGCCGCGCTATCGGCGACAGGTACCTCACTTATGCGCTTTCCACGATCATGCACCGGGCGCTTCCCGATGTGCGCGACGGTCTGAAGCCGGTTCATCGGCGAATCCTCTACGCGATGTCGCGCTTGCGGCTGTCTTCCTCGGGCGGTTTCCTGAAATCCGCCAAGATCTCCGGCGACACGATGGGCGATTTCCATCCCCACGGCGACGGCGCGATCTATGACGCGATGGCCCGGCTCGCGCAGGACTTCAACGTCCGCTATCCGCTGGTCGACGGGCAGGGGAACTTCGGCAATATCGACGGCGACAACCCCGCCGCCAGCCGCTACACCGAGGCCCGCATGACGGCCATGGCCGAGGCGCTGCTGGAAGGCCTCGACGAGAATGCCGTCGATTTCCGACCCAACTATGACGGCCGCCTTGACGAACCCGTCGTCCTGCCTGCCGCCTTCCCGAACCTGCTTGCCAACGGCTCCTCCGGCATCGCCGTCGGCATGGCCACCAACATCCCGCCGCACAATATCGGCGAGCTTTGCGACGCCTGCATCCACCTCGCCAAGGCGGACAATTCCGAACGGGTCCGTGACGACACGCTGCTGGACTATGTCAAAGGCCCCGATTTCCCCACCGGCGGGACCATCATCGAACCGCCCGAGGCCATCGCGGAGGCCTATCGCACCGGTCGCGGCGGCTTCCGCACCCGCGCGCGCTGGGAGGTCGAGGATCTGGGGCGCGGACAGTGGCAGGTCGTCGTCACCGAGATCCCCTATCAGGTGCAGAAAAGCCGACTGATCGAGAAGATCGCCGAGTCGATCCAGACCAAGAAGGTCCCGATCCTCGCCGACGTGCGCGACGAGAGTGCCGAGGATATCCGCATCGTGTTGGAGCCGCGCTCCCGTAACGTGGAACCGGAAGTCCTGATGAACATGCTCTACCGGAACTCCGATCTGGAAAGCCGGTTCAGCCTGAACATGAACGTGCTGATCGACGGCGTGACCCCCAAGGTCGCCTCGCTGAAGGAAGTGCTGCGCGCTTTCCTCGCCCACCGCCGCGATGTGCTTCAGCGCCGCTCGCAACACCGGCTCGACAAGATCGACCACCGCCTCGAAGTGCTGGAAGGCTTCATCACCGCCTTTCTGAACCTCGACCGCGTGATCGACATCATCCGCTACGACGACGACCCAAAAGCGGCGCTGATGCGGGAGGACTGGTCGAAGGATCACATCCGCGCCACGTCCGAGGCCGATTACAAAACCCCCGCACCCGGCGATGGCGAATTGTCCGAGGTTCAGGTCGACGCCATCCTCAACATGCGACTCCGGTCTCTGCGTCGTCTTGAGGAACTGGAACTCCGCCGCGAGTTTGACGAACTGACCAAGGAACGTGCCGACCTCGAAGACCTGCTGGAGAATGAAGGCCGTCAGTGGAAGACCATCGCCGACCAGTTGCGCGAGGTGAAAAAGCAGTTCGGTGACGCCCGGCGCACCGATTTCGCCGAAGCGGTCGAAATCGAGGACGTGCCGCTGGAGGCCATGATCGACCGAGAACCGATCACCGTCGTCTGTTCGCAGATGGGTTGGATTCGCGCGATGACCGGCCATATCGACCTGACCCGCGAGCTGAAATTCAAGGACGGCGACGGCCCGCGCCACATCTTTCACGCGGAAACCACCGACCGCCTGCTGGTCTTCGGCTCGAACGGGCGTTTCTACACGATCAGCGCCTCGAACCTGCCTGGCGGGCGCGGCATGGGGGAACCGGTGCGCCTGATGGTGGACCTGCCGAACGAGGCGGAGATCGTCGCGCTTTTCATCCATCGACCCGGCCAGAAGCTTCTGGTGGCTTCCACCGCAGGCGACGGATTCGTGGTGCCGGAAGACGAGGTCATCGCGCAGACCCGCGCGGGCAAACAGGTGCTGAACGTGCGCGGCGACACCCGAGCGGCGGTCTGCAAACCTGTCGCGGGCGATCACCTTGCTGCCGTGGGCGAGAACCGGAAGATGCTGATCTTCCCGGTGGCCGACCTGCCCGAAATGGGGCGTGGCAAGGGCGTGCGGCTTCAGAAATACAAGGATGGCGGCTTGTCCGACGCCCGCACCTTCACGCTGGCCGAAGGTCTCACCTGGCTCGACCCGGCGGGCCGGACCCGCACCGTGACCGAGCTTGACGAATGGACCGGCGCCCGCGCATCCGCCGGTCGGATGGCGCCCCGCGGTTTTCCGCAGGACAACAGGTTTACCTGAGCGTCACGCGTCGGCCCACATTCGCAGCAGGTTCGACCGCGTCTTCGCCAGCGTATCGAAGAGCTCCGACTTCCCGTCTTGCCCGTGAACCGCCGCTACCGCCCGGTCGAGATCGAAGACGATTTCGCGTTGTCCCGCGTTGCGCAGCCAGCTTTGTGCCCAGCCGACGACTGCCAGCCGCTCGCCCCGCATGACCGGCGTCACGCGGTGGAGCGTGGTGGAAGGGTATAGCACCAGCCCGCCAGCGGGGAGTTTGATCTCCCGGCTCTCGAACGTGTCCGCGATTTCCAGCGCGCCGCCGTCATAGCTGTCCGGGTCCGAGAGAAAGAGTGTGAACGACACATCGGTCCGCACGCCTCGCATCAGCGCATCGTCCACATGCATCCCGTAGGTCTGCCCTTCGCGATACCGCGACAGGATCAGTGGCGTGAAGGCGCGCGGGCGGACGGCTGCGGCGAAGACCTCGTGGCCTGCAATCTTGCGCTGTACCATGTCGAGGAGCGCATCCCGCTCCGGCGAGGCCACGGCCTGGTCGTTGGCCTTGACGTCGCGCGCATAGCGGCCCGCGGTCGCCTTGCCGTCCCCAAAGCTCAGGCCCCCCGCGGATTCGCGGAGGGCTTCGGTTTCTGCCGGGCTCAACAGCTCGTCGATCGCAAGGATCATTTGAGCTTCAGCCCCGCAATCTCGATCCGGGCCGCCGCGCCGTAAAGCAGCGAGGCGTCGCTGGAAACGTCACCCTCCGGCGCGATGCTCGGAAATGCGTCCGCCGTACCGTCTAGCGAGACGAGCACAGCTTCGGCGGCCTCGCGAACCATCGCGTCTTCGGAGCCGGCCATGGCCAAAGCTTCCGCCTTGGCGGCCTGAACGAAGCCCCAGGCATCCTGGTACTCGTGAATCTCCGCTATTGCGCCGTCGACGATCCCGATTTCGTACTCGTCCGCCGCGACCTTCACCATGTGTTCAAGCGCTTCGACCCGGTCATGCGGGCTGGCCCCGGTCGCGCCGCGCGCCTCGCTCAGCTTTGCAAGAACGGCGTCAAACGCCGCGTCGGCATCTTCCGCCGAGGCGCCGCTTTGTACCGTTTCGGACAGCGCCGAGAGTTCACCGGCAAAGCCTGCGTGGCCATACTCTTCGAGATGCTCCGCCAGTTCCGAATATAGTTCGTCGCCCGGATGCTTCATATGGGTCGCTGCCATCTCGGTTTTGCCTGCACGGTAGAGTTCCATCCCGGCGCGGAGATGCCCTTCGATCAGGCCGAGATCCGTCAGGATGTCGACTGTTTTGTCGCCCGAGGTGGCACCGCCCTCACCACCTTCTCCTCCTTCGCCGCCTTCACTTTGGGCGAACCACAGCTTGGCGTCATCAGGATGCCCGTAATCTGCGGGTGATTTTGCATAGGCACCCGCGGCGACTCCGACGGTGGCGCCAGCAAAGGCCAGCGTGCGCCAAAGTCGGGGGTTGGTTGATCTCGACATGGATTGGTTCTCCCTTATCCGGTCTTCTCGCCTTCCTTGAAGGCTGACGAGCGCAGAAAGAATTAACTGACAAAAAAAGTCAACTAATAGATTCGATGCTGTCCTGCCCTGTCCAATGACCAGAATGAGTGCGAATCGAACAGATGCTTGATTTTCCGTTTCGCATGACATAGGTCGCGCCCGACATTGGACCCATCAAATAAGGCGAGAAGACATGGGCAAGGAAAAGTTTGACCGCAGCAAGCCGCATTGCAACATCGGCACGATTGGTCACGTTGACCACGGCAAGACGACGTTGACGGCGGCGATCACGAAGCAGTTCGGCGAGTTCAAGGCGTATGACCAGATCGACGCCGCTCCGGAAGAAAAAGCGCGCGGGATCACGATCTCGACGGCGCACGTGGAATATGAAACCGACGCGCGTCACTATGCTCACGTCGACTGCCCG
>JBNKWP010000047.1:0-12172 GCA_050299835.1 Silicimonas sp. | reverse complement strand
CTGTTGCAACATGATCTCCGACAGCCACACCCGGTAGGGATCGGGCACCACCCCCGCCCGCCGGTCGGCAGGAGACACCCGCCACGGCAGCCCCCGCGCATTGGCATCGTACCAGTCTAGCAGATCGGCGGGAGCGGCTCTTTCACGCAATGTTTATGCTTCCTTCAGGCTTTCGGCTGGCAGCGGGGCGCATGTGCTCTAGAATGAGGCCGGAACGCAGGAAGGCAAGCAGGTGTCCGGGAACACGCGAGAAACAGGCATCAAGCGACGGAAAAAGGGCTTCGAACGTGCCGGGGCGCTGGCCTCGTCGCGCATTCGCACCGCCAGCGAATCGCGCGGGTTTGCCGTGTCCCGCCTGTTGACCCATTGGGCCGAGGTGGTCGGCCCTGACATTGCCGCTATCGCCCGGCCCGTCGAAATCTCCTACGGGCGCGGCTTCGGCGCGACGCTGACGGTACTCACCTCTGGCGCGCAGGCCCCGATGCTTGAGATGCAAAAGGACCGCATCCGCGACCGGGTAAACACCTGCTACGGCTACGCCGCTGTCCAGAAAGTGCGCATCACCCAGACCGCCGCCACCGGCTTCGCCGAAGGGCAGGCAGTGTTTCAACCCGCGCCTGCGCAGCACCCGAAACCGGCGAAAGTCACGCGCGAGGCGAAGGAAGCCGCCGCCGCCGTCCACGACGCCGGTCTCAGAGAGGCCCTTGAAAGGCTCGGTGCCAATGTCCTATCTCCCCCCAAACGCTAACCGAAAGTGCCCTTCATGACCCGTACCTTGACGATCTTCGTAGCCCTCGCCGCGCTGGCGGTCGGCGGCTGGATCCTGACCAACCAGAACCAGACGAGCTTCGATCCCACCGGCGCGGCCTTTGCGCAGGACGCCGCCGATATCGACACCTCGATGATCCAGGACATGGTGCAGGGCAATCCCGACGCCACGGTGGAGGTGATCGAATACGCCTCCTTCACCTGCCCGCATTGCGCCGCCTTCCACGCCGAGAACTACAAGAAGCTGAAGGCCGACTATATCGACACCGGCAAGATCAAGTTCGTCTACCGCGACGTCTATTTCGACAAGTTCGGTCTTTGGGCGGCCATCGTCGCTCGCTGCGGCGAAGGGGCTGAGAACCGCTTCTTCGGCATCGCCTCGATGATCTATGAAAAGCAGCGCCAATGGGCGACGCAGGACACCCCGCAGCAGATCGTCGACCAGCTCAAGACCATCGGCAAGACCGCCGGTCTCAGCGACGCCGACCTCGACGCCTGCCTGTCGGATGCCGACAACGCTCAGGCGCTCTATGCCTATTACCTCAAGAACGTCGAGGCGGACGATGTCAATTCCACGCCGTCCTTCATCATCAACGGCAAGAAATACAGCAACATGCCCTATGAAGAGATGCAGGAAATCCTCGACGCCGCTCTCGACAGCTAATCGAAAAGCCGGGCGAGCCGTCCTTCAAGCTCGCCCGTCTCCCCGGTCCTCAGCCGCACTGGCAGCGCCAGCACCTTGGCCCGAAACGCCTCCGGCAACCGCACCGCATCCTTTTCCGTTGTGACAAGCTGCGCGCCAAGCGCCGCCGCCTCCATCTCCAGCCGCTTCATCAGCGCATCGGTCAGGGGCTGGTGATCGTCCAGCGCCTCCGCCCGAAGCAGGTTCGCGCCGGTCTGGCGCACCGTGCGGAAGAACTTCTCCGGATGCCCGATCCCGGCAAAGGCCAGAACGTCCAGCCCCTGCCAGTCCATTCCCGTCTGCAATAGCTCCAACGCGCCCGTCACGCGCGGCACGGACACCTTCGTCCCCCATGTTGAGGTGAAACGCTCCTGCGCCGCCGCATCGCCAATCGTCAGCAAAAGGTCAGCCCGCGCTAGCCCCGCCTTGACCGGCTCCCGCAGCGGCCCGCCCGGCAAGACCCGCCCGTTGCCAAAGCCAAGCGCCGCATCGACCACGACAATGCTCAAAGCCTTGGGAACGCCCGGATTCTGATGCCCGTCATCCAGAATGACGACCTCTGCCCCGGCATCCTCTGCCAGCGCAACGCCCGCGGCCCGGTCCTTCGACACCCAGGTCGGCGCGAATGCGGCGAGCAACAGCGGCTCGTCGCCCACCAGTTGCGCCGAATGCTTCGCCTCGTCCACTCTCAACGGCCCCGGTGCCTCCCCGCCATATCCGCGCGAGACGATGTGAACCGATTTGCCCGCCAGCATCTCGACCAAAGCGATCACGGTAGGCGTCTTGCCCGAGCCGCCGACATTGATGTTGCCCACCGAAATCACCGGGATTTTCGGGCGGAAGACCGGCTCCCGCCTTACCCGCCGCGCCGTGGCCCCGGCATAGACCGCCGACAGGGGCGCCAGCGCAAGCGCCTGCCAGCCCGGAGCATCCGGCGGGTTTTGCCAGAACCCCGGCGGCCGCATCAGAGCGCGTCTTCGCGTTCGTAGACGCGGGCTTCGATCACTTCGGCAATGCGTTCAACTACATGGGCGCTTTCGGTCGTCACCGACCAGCCGGATTGGGCAAGCGACGCCGCCTTGTCGGGTGCCAATAGCGTGATCACCGCCTCGCCCAGCTCGTCTGCGTTGCTAACCGGAAGACAGGCGCTTTGCGCCGCCAGTGCCGCGAAGCGCGCCGGATTGCGCCCGTGGTTCGGACCGCAGAGCACGGCAGATCCAAGAGCCGCCGCGGCAAACGGGTCGGACGGCTCGATGGACGGCTGCAACGTGCCGCCGATGAAGCTCGCCGGGGCGAGCCGATACCAAAGCCCAAGTTCGTCCTCCGTATCGCCCAGATAGATCTGCGTCTCGGAATCCGGTTCCTCGTGCATCGCCCGCTGCGCGACGCGCCAGCCTTTTTCTTCCAGCGACCGGACGATGGCGCCGGTCTCGTCCCGCTCGCGTGGCACCAGGATCAGAAGCAGCCGATGCGCTGACCGGAACGCCTTTCGGTGCGCCTGCTCGATAATGGCAATCTCGTCAGTGCCGACATCCGCCGCCAGCCAGACTGGACGCCCCCCCAGCCCCTGCGTCAGTCGCGTGCATTCCGTATCGTCACAAGGCAATGCCAGAACGGTATCCGCCAGCGGCCCGGTGATATCGACCTCCGTTCCGGTGTTGCGAAGCTGGGTCCGGAGGTGGTTGGCCTCCGTGGCGGAAGCGGCAAAACAGGTGGTGAAATACTTGAAATAGCCCGGATAGCGCCGGGTCTGCGCGGCCCCCGCCCGCCGCGAAGAGGCATGGTAAAGTGTGACATCGCGCTTATACGCTGCGTTCAGAAGATTCGGACGCGCCGGCTGGCCGATGACAAGCCCGAAATCCGGAGACCAATGGTCGAGAAACCGCGTGATCGTGCCCTCGGTATCGCCGGGCGCAAGCTGATGGATCACCTTACCTGCCACGCCGGGCACAAGCGGCCCGTCGTCCAGCGGCGTGACCAGCGCGGTCACCGGTCGTTCCAGCCGCTCCGCGACGGCGCGGGCGATGACAGGGGCCGGACCGGCTTCGGCGGCGGTTTCGCTCAGAACCCAGATCAGGCAGCCGTCCGGTCGTGACTCCGTGCTCATGCCGAAGCGTTCTTCCCTGCGCTCCGGCTCGTGATGGACGCGTCCCCATGCAAGCCGCCGCACGCGGTCTACGGCACTTCCGATCCGCGATGTCAGGCGGGGTCGGTCCGGTTCGCTCAGTTGCCCAACTCCTCCGTCGAAGACGCGGCGGCTTCCTCGTCCCGAAGCCGGTGCAGATGCGCGATGTAATACCGCGTATGCGCGTTATCCACGGTGCGCTGCGCCGCCGATTTCCAGGCGTCATAGGCGGTGGCGTAATCGGGAAAGATGCCGACAATGTCGATCTGATCGACATCGCGAAAAACGTTCTTCGAGGGATCGACAAGCTCGCCACCGAAAACAAGGTGCAGGCGCTGCGCCATTATACTCTCCTTCAGGGTCTGGCGCGAAGCTACAGTGCAACACGCTAACGTCAAGTTTGTGGGACCTTAACGACGTATGACTGTCTTGGGCCGGTGTTTGGGGACGGACAGCTCCTTGCGTCCGTCTGTTTGAAGCGCAAAGCAGCGCCCATCGGTCAGGGCGACCGGAACCAGCGGGTTGCCCCAGCCTGCGCCGGTGTCGATATTCACCCGGTTGCCGTAATGGGTCGGTTCGTCCACGGGCGTGTGGCCGTGAACGATCAGGGCCTCGTGGTCGCCGAGATGCCACAGGAACTCGTCGCGTATCCACATCAGGTCCATCTCTTCCTGCGCTTCGATCGGAAAGCCGGGACGGATACCCGCATGTACGAAGATCATGCCTTCGGCGCGCAGCCAGACCGGCAGGTTCTTGAGGAACTTCACATGCTCCTCCGGCACACCCGACCGGGCGCGGCGGATGAAGGCATCCTGGCTTTCCAGCAGTGATTTCTTCAGGCCATAGGAGGCCAGCGTCGCCTTCCCACCCATGATGGGGCTGAGCCAGTTGACGCCTAATTTCAGCTGCGGATTGCTGCCATCGCCCCCGGCCACGAAATCCAGAAGCAACTGGTCATGGTTGCCCTTGATGACCAGCCAGTCCTGACCGGCCGCGATCCCGTCGATCAGATACTGAATCACCTGGCTTGTCGCAGGTCCCCGGTCGCCCAGATCGCCGACATGGATCACCGTGGCTTTTTCGATGTCATGCGCGGCCATATCCGCCTCGATCAAAGAATGAGCGAGGTGCAGCTTTTCAAGATGTCCGTGTATGTCGCCGACGGCATAGATCATGTCGCTGACATACTCAGCTTTGGGCGAGGGTCCAACCATCGCAAGCGACCATTTCGCATAATCTGCGGCAAAATCGTCCCGGATGCCTCACTCAGGGTCTGATTGTGCCGCTTCGGGACCCGTTTTCCCGCGTTTCCGGTGGCATGGTTGCGCCGGCCCGCTCTCGTCGCAATGCCCGATCCGGCTCAGTGCTTGTCGCGTTCCTTCAGATCGTCCTCCGTCGTCCGCACCCGTGGCCGGTCGCCCATGCGGAACGGCGAATCCTCCTGGTGGTACTGCGCCTCAACCCGGCAATTGTCGCACATGCGGATCAACCGTGTCTTGTCGCCGCCCTGATACATCCAGTGTTTGTCCTCCAGCTTGGCGACGATGTTCTCGATGGTCGATTTCACCCCGAACGGCGCACCGCATTCGATGCATTCGTAAGGTTCTTCCTCGTGGAGCGTGCGATAAGCCAGCGCCTCCTTCCGCAGGTCGAGTTGCGGGGTCAGGGTGATGGCACTCTCCGGGCAGGAATTGGAGCAAAGCCCGCATTGCAGGCAGGCGGTTTCCTGAAACCGGACAGAGGGCTTGTCGGGATTGTCGCCAAGGGCACCCGCCGGACAAAGCGAGACGCAGGCAAGGCACAGCGTACAGGCCTCGGTGTCGATCTCGATCTTGCCATAGGGCGCACCATCGGGCAGCGGCAGCACCGCTTCGTCGCCGTGGATCGCGGTCGCGGCCAGCCGGGTTACATCGCGCCGTCCTCCCAAAGGCAGGATCGTGTCGTAGACGGGCACATCGACGGTCGCGCCAAAAAGCATCGCCTCCATCGCGTCCGGCTCGGCCACATCGAGGACCTCGACAACCGCATCGCCCGCCATCGCCCGCACCAGCGCGGTCTGGGCTTCGATCACGGCAAGGTCGCTTCTCGGCCCCGGCATGATGTGAACCGCCGCAAACCCCACGCCAAGTGCCGCCATCACTTCCGCGTGGCCAACCCCCTCGACCGAGGGCACCTCCACCGGGATCACGTCGGCAGGCAACCCGCGTCCGAACCGCGCCGAAAGCCGGATCATCTCCGCGCCCCAGGCCTCCTCATGGAACAGCACGCGCGGCGCTTCACCGCCCGCCTTGCGGAACGCGCCTGCCAGTGTCCTGAGCCGCGAGAACAGCGTTCCCACCGGCGGATCGTCGTAAGACGCCGCGCCCGAGGGACAGACCGCCGCGCAGGCCCCGCAGCCCGCACAGATGTCGGGATCAATGGCAACCGTCTCGCCCGCAGGCGTGATCGCCCCGGTTGGGCAGACATTCAGACAGCGGTCACAACCCACGCGCCCCGCCCGCGAATGCGCGCACAAACTCGGCTCGAACCGGATATAAAGCGGCTTCTCAAACACGCCCTGCAACTGCGCCGCCTCGGACACCGCCCGTTCGACGGCCAACGGATCGCCCGGATCGGCCCGAAGATACCCCTCCCGCTTGTGATCTGCCGGGAACAAGGCCTGACCGCCGCGTACATCCAGAATGATGTCACAGGCAGACTTCGCCCCATCCTTCGGAGAACCGAACCGACCCGCGCCGCGCCCGCCCGGCTGCAAGGTCTGGAAGGCGTCCACCTCGATCTCGAACCCGCCAAGCGCCCCCTGCGCCTTCCGCAAGCCACCCGTCGCCACATCGAACCGCCCGTCCGGCGCCAGATCGTCCGGCGCATCGCTCAACAGGCACGTCACCGCCAGCGTCTCCGCCAGCCGATCGGCCAGCGGCAACACGACGTCCGACCGACCCAGAATCAGGCAGGTCCCCTCCGACACCACGTCCTTCGCGGGCGTCGCCGGGCTTGGCAGAACCGCCTCCGCCAGCAAGGCCGCCTGTTTCGCCACCGCACGCCCGTCCGCCGTCCAGCCCGCCCGGTCGCGGATGTCTACAGTGCCCAGCCGGTTCTCCGCGCCCAGTTCTTCCGCCAGTTCCTCGAACAGCGCCGCCATCTGGCCGCAGGCCACCAGCACCAAGCCTTCGCCTTGCAAAGCCGCCCCTGCCACGTCGATATCGCCGGTGCAAAGCGCGTTCACGCTCTTCACGGTCGCACCGCCCAACGCGGTGGCGGCGCTTTCGCCGTCTACCGTCATCGAGCCTTCGCAGGTGCAAAGCAGCAGCGTATCAATCTTGGCCATGGAGTCCTCCCGGAGGCGCATCTTGCGGCGATGCTTTGACAAAGGCAATCCGGCTGTGGTCTCGTCTCATTGGAATGACCAACGCACCCGCCACCCTGACAATCCCCATGGGCGTCGTCCTGCGCCGCCGCCCCGGTGTCACCCGCTGGGCGAAATGGGCGTGGACGGCGGTCGCGGTCCTGCCGCATGCCGGGCCGGGCGGGTTCCGGGTGCTGCGCGAAGACGGCGACACCACCGATTTCCACGCGGGCACCGTGCCGATGGACCTGCACCACACCGAATGCGACGGCTACCGCACCGCGCTGATGATGAACCCGCCCAGCGTCTTCGCGGTGCTGAACAAGGGCGCGAATGCCAGCAACGAACACGGCATCGCCGTGCACACGGTCACCGCCAGCGCCGATCTTGCGCTCGACTGGCAGGACAGCGACGAGATGATCGTCGAACCGGTCGCCATGCCCGAGATGCTGATCGGTATCATCCGCGATTTCTGCGAGGCCCATTTCGAAGAGGTGCCCTTCGTCAAGCGCAAGCGCGATGAGAAGCGCGTCGATCTGGTGGAAGACGGCATCGGCGACGCACGTATCCGCCAGCCGTCGGATGTCTACCGCAGCCCCGGCGCGCTGAAGGGGCAGGGCGATGAGTGACGACGATTTCCTGTCCCGCTGGTCCAGGCGCAAACGCGCCGTTTCCGACGATGAAAAACGCAGCCCCGGACTTGATCCGGGGCCTCATGCCAAGCGCGCGAATGTCGATGGGGAGGTCCCGGGTCAAGCCCGGGACGACCTGCCCGTTGATGAACCTCAGACCGAGGAAGAGGAAGCCGACCTCCTCGCCCGCCTCGACCTGCCCGTCCCCGAAAGCCTCAAACCCGGCGACGACTTCTCCCGCTTCATGGCCGATCACGTCCCTGAGTTCCTGCGCCGCCGTGCGCTCAAGGTGCTTTGGCGTTCAAACCCTGTGCTGGCGAACCTCGACGGGCTGAACGACTATGACGACGACTTCAACTCGCCCGAACTGACCAAAAAAGTGCTGGCGACCGGCTACAAGGTCGGGCGCGGCTTTTTGTCCGCCGTGACAGAGGACAAGCCCGTCGAGGCCACCGCACCGGAGCCGGACGAACAGGAGCCGGAACCCGAGGTGCCTGAGGAAACGGCTGTCATTTCAGGTGAAAGTGACGCCCCCCCGGAACAGGTTGCGGCCCCCCCCGAAGATGCCGCAGTGCAGCGTCCCCGCCGGATGCGGTTCGAGACCTGAAAACCAATAAAATCACTCGGATTTATCAATTGGAAAAATGATTTGCCCAAAGCGGGGGCAATGCCCTAGCGTGGATTCATGAACGAACAAGCGGTCGTGAAATGACCCGAGACGGCGTGAGTGTCGACATCAGGGAGGACGTCGCGGAAGAGGATCTTCTGCGCGCCGATCTGTACCGATTCCTGGCCACCCTGCTGGCCAAGGCTCCCACGGATGAGACCCTGAAAACCGCCGCCGCGCTGACCGGCGACGACTCCGATCTCGGTCAGGGCATCGCCGCTCTGGCGACCGTCGCCAAGGCGACCTCTGCGAAGGCGGCGGAACGCGAATACAACGGTCTTTTCATCGGCGTCGGTCGCGGTGAACTCTTGCCCTATGCCAGCTACTACCTGACCGGTTTCCTCAATGAGAAACCGCTGGCCCGGCTGCGCGGCCACATGGCCGAACTCGGCATCGAACGGAACCCCGACGTCAAGGAACCCGAGGATCACATCGCCACGCTTGCTGAGATGATGAGCGGCCTGATCCTGGGCGACTACGGCGCGCCGCTGTCGGTCGAGGACCAGCACGCATTCTTCAACACCCATGTCGCCACATGGGCTCCGCATTTTTTCAAGGATCTGGAGGCCGCCGAAGGCTCGGTCTTCTATGCGCCGGTCGGCAAGATCGGCCGCGCATTCATGGAGATCGAGATCGAAGCCTTTCGAATGGAGGCCTGATCCTAATCAGGCCTGAAGAGAAGCGTCCAAGCTAGAGGAGGACCAGCCATGGACGAGAAAAAGAAAGAGGGCGCCAGCCGCCGCGACTTTCTCAAACTCGCAGGAACATCGGCCCCCGCCGCCGTCGCCGCCGTTGCGGTCGGCACGGAAACGGCCGCCGCCGATGAGGCGCAGCAGCCCGGTTCCGCGTTGAGGAAAACCGAACATGTGAAGAAATACCTGGCTTCGGCCCGGTTCTGAGGGAGGAACGAATATGCTGAGGAAAAAGACAGCAACAGCGACCCGCTCGAACCGCGCCCAGTCGATCATGGCGCGCGCGGGCAAGACCAAGCTTGACCGCCGGACCTTCCTGCGCGGCTCGGGTCTCGCCGTCGGCGGCCTTGCAGCGCTGGGCACCGTGGGCCGGGTCACACCCGCCGCCGCGCAAAGCGCAAGCATGGGCAAGGTCGAGATCAAGAAATCCGTCTGCACCCACTGCTCGGTCGGCTGCACGGTTCTGGCCGAAGTCGAAAACGGTGTCTGGACCGGTCAGGAACCGGCCTGGGACAGCCCGTTCAACCTCGGCGCCCATTGCGCCAAGGGCGCGGCGGTGCGCGAACATTCCCACGGCGAGCGCCGGGTGAAATACCCGATGAAGCTTGTCGGCGGCGAATGGACCCGCGTCAGTTGGGATGAGGCGATCAACGAGATCGGCGACAAGATGCTGGAAATCCGCGAGGAAAGCGGACCGGACAGCGTCTATTGGCTGGGGTCCGCCAAGTCGAACAACGAACAGGCCTATCTCTATCGTAAGTTCGCGGCCTATTGGGGCACGAACAACGTCGATCACCAGGCGCGGATCTGTCACTCGACCACGGTTGCGGGTGTGGCGAACACATGGGGCTACGGCGCCATGACCAACAGCTACAACGACATCCACAACAGCCGGGCGATCTTCATCATCGGCGGCAACCCTGCCGAGGCGCACCCTGTCTCCCTTCTGCATGTCCTCCGTGCAAAGGAACAGAACAACGCGCCGCTGATCGTCTGCGACCCGCGCTTCACGCGCACTGCGGCCCATGCCGATGAATATGTCCGCTTCCGTCCCGGTTCGGACGTGGCGCTCGTCTGGGGCATCCTCTGGCACATCTTCGAGAACGGGTGGGAGGACAAGGAGTTCATCCGCACCCGCGTCTGGGGCATGGACGAGATCAAGGCCGAAGTGGCCAAGTGGACGCCGGAGGAAACCGAGCGGGTCACCGGCGTGCCGGGCAGTCAGCTTGAACGCGTCGCCCGCACCATGGCCAACAACCGCCCCGGCACCGTGATCTGGTGCATGGGTGGTACCCAGCACAGCAACGGCAACAACAACACGCGGGCCTACTGCGTGCTGCAGCTGGCGCTGGGCAACATGGGCACCGCCGGCGGCGGCACCAACATCTTCCGCGGCCATGACAACGTGCAGGGCGCGACCGACCTTGGCGTCCTCGCCGACACGCTGCCCGGTTACTACGGTCTTGCGCCGGGAAGCTGGGCGCATTGGGCGCGGGTCTGGGAAGAAGACCTCGACTGGCTCAAGGGCCGCTTCGCCATGCTGCCCGGCAAGGGCAAGGACGGGGCCGACCTGCCGATGATGAACGAACGCGGCATCCCAGTGTCGCGCTGGATCGACGGTGTGCTGGAAGACAAGGAAAACCTCGTCCAGCCCGACAACACCCGTGCGATGGTCCTCTGGGGCCACGCGCCGAACTCGCAGACCCGTCTGGTCGAGATGAAAGCCGCGATGGAAAAACTCGACCTGCTGGTCGTGGTCGATCCCTTCCCGACGGTCTCGGCCATCCTGCACGACCGCCAGGACGGTGCCTACCTGCTGCCGGCCACGACTCAGTTCGAGACTCGTGGCTCGGTCACGGCCTCCAACCGGTCGCTGCAATGGCGCGAAAAGGTGATGGAACCGCTCTTCGAAAGCCTTCCCGATCACGTCATCATGGCCAAATTCGCGAAGAAATTCGGCTTCGAAGATCGTCTCTTCCGCAACATCGCGATGGATGGCGAGGACGAGCCGAATGTCGAAGACATCCTGCGCGAGATCAACCGCGGCATGTGGACGATCGGCTACACGGGCCAGTCGCCCGAACGCCTGAAGATGCACATGGCCAACCAGCATACGTTCGACAAGACGACGCTGCAGGCCGTGGGCGGTCCGGCGGACGGAGACTTCTACGGTCTGCCGTGGCCAAGCTGGGGCAACCCGGAAATGAACCACCCAGGCACGCCGAACCTTTACGACATGTCGAAACCGGTCTCCAAGGGCGGTCTGACGTTCCGGGCGCGCTTCGGCGTCGAACGGAACGGCGACAACCTTTTGGCCGAAGGGGTCTATTCCGAAGGTTCGGAAATCCAGGATGGCTACCCCGAGTTCACCATGCAGATGCTGATGGATCTTGGCTGGGATGGTGACCTGACGGACGAGGAACGCGCGGCAATCGACGCGGTCGCGGGTCCGAAGACCAACTGGAAGACCGACCTCTCCGGCGGCATTCAGCGGGTGGCGATCAAGCACGAATGCGCACCTTTCGGGAACGCGAAAGCTCGTGCGGTCGTCTGGACCTTCCCCGATCCGGTGCCGCTCCACCGCGAGCCGCTCTATTCCAACCGGCGCGATCTGGTGGCGGACTATCCGACCTATGACGACAAGACCTTCTGGCGGGTGCCGACGCTCTATGCGTCGATCCAGCAGAACGACTTCTCGAAGGATTACCCGATCATCCTCACCTCCGGCCGTCTGGTCGAATACGAGGGCGGCGGCGACGAAACCCGGTCGAACCCGTGGCTGGCGGAACTCCAGCAGGACATGTTCGTCGAAATCAACCCGCGCACCGCGAACAATATCGGTGTCCGGGACGGCGCGCAGGTCTGGGTCGAAGGCCCTGAGGGCGGCAAGGTCAAGGTCATGGCCATGCTGACCAACCGGGTGGGCGAAGGCGTGGCCTTCATGCCCTTCCACTTCGGCGGCCACTTCCAGGGTGAAGACCGAAGGTCGAAATACCCCAAGGGCGCGGATCCCTACGTGCTGGGCGAAAGCTCGAACACCGCGCAGACCTATGGCTATGACTCCGTGACGCAGATGCAGGAAACCAAAGCCACGCTCTGCAAGATCACGGCAGCGTAAGGAGGAAAGAGAGATGGCAAGAGTTAAGTTTCTCGTCGACGCCGAACGCTGCATCGAGTGCAACGCCTGCGTCACCGCTTGTAAGAACGAGCATGAAATCCCCTGGGGCATAAACCGCCGCCGGGTCGTGACGATCAATGAC
>JBNKWP010000046.1:0-12689 GCA_050299835.1 Silicimonas sp. | reverse complement strand
GTTGGAGAAGCGCAGGATGCCGTAAATCAGCGTGACGCCGAGCGCGCCGAGGGCAAGCTGGCTGCCATAGGAGATGGCGGGCAAGAGGACGAAGTTCGCTAGCGCGACGAGGGCGTTCAGGAGGTCCATTCAGGTTCGCTCCTTGCAGAGGCCGTGGTAGGTGGTGGCGGAGAGCGGGTCATCGGCGTGAACCGTGTAGAGCGCGTTCCCGTCCTCGCCAATGCTCAGGATACTGGGGCTGGGTCGATGCAATACATCGGTTGAGGATTCCAGATCCGCCCTGAGGGAGATTGTCCCGGCTTCATTCTTCAGGAGCATCCCCGAGACCGTTTGCCGGTTGTCGACCCATTCCCCGATGAAGATCTGCCCATCGGAGTGCGGATCGCTGCTGCCTTCGAGATCCCTGAAATCGGAGCGGGTCTGAAGTTCTGCCGCGTAAGTGCTGTCTTTGCAATCTGCTCCCGAGACGCACTCCGTGGAAAACGAGCATTGCAGGACAAGGCAGGGTTCGGGTTCCAGAACGCATTCCGCTGCGGCGAGGGCCGGGGTGGTCAGGAGTGCTGCGGTCGTAAAATGCTTCATCATCCCCCCAGAAAACTCCGTCTCACTTCCGGGTCGGCCAGCAAAGCCTCCCCGGTGTCGGTGTAGGCGTTTGCGCCTTGCACCAGCACATAGCCCTTGTCGGCGATCTCCAACGCCTGGCGGGCGTTCTGTTCGACCATCAGGATGGAAATGCCGGTTCGGGCGACCTCGATGATGCGGTCGAATAGTTCGTCCATCACGATGGGTGACACCCCGGCGGTCGGCTCGTCCAGCATCAGGACCTTGGGCTGGGTCATCAGCGCGCGGCCCACCGCGACCTGCTGGCGCTGACCGCCCGACAGTTCGCCCGCCGCCTGACGGCGCTTGTCCTTCAGGATCGGGAAGAGCGTGTAGATCTGTTCCATCGTGCCGCGAATGTCGTCGCGGCGCAGGAACGCGCCCATCTCCAGGTTTTCCTCCACTGTCATGGAGGTGAAGATGTTCGACGTCTGCGGCACGAAGGCCATGCCCTTGGCTACCCGGTCTTGCGGGGAAAGCGAGGTGATGTCCTCGCCGCCGATCCGGACCGAGCCTTCGCGCAGGTTCAGCATTCCGAAGACGGCCTTCATGGCGGTGGATTTGCCCGCGCCGTTGGGGCCGACGATGACGGCGATTTCGCCTTCATCCACGGCGATGGTGCAGTCGTGCAGGATATCCGGCCCGCTGCGCCCGTAGCCGCCGGTCATGTGTTCGCCGATGAGGAAAGGGGCTGTCATTCTACTGCCTCAAGTTCAATGGCATCGAGAAAGCTCTGGTGAAAGGCAGTGCGTTCTTCGGAGAAACCTTGATTAACGGTCCAGGTTAGAAACTGAATGACGCGTTTCTCTCCGACTGTCAGCGAGTTGAGATAGGTGATGTTGAGTCCGTCGATCACCACATTATAGCTGATGGTCGTAACAGGAGTGCCGTCAAGATTGTCGTCCGTGACGCTGTTGATGACGACTTCCGAGGCGGGTATGCCCGCGGCACCGGCGGCGGCCTCGATGACGATATTCTGGAGATTGGAAAGAGTGATTCCGTCCACCGCTCCGAGGTCTTCGTAGATGATACCTCCGAAGCTTCTGTCGTCGTGCTTCATGATGCGGGTGAAATCCGTTCCACGTACGTTGAGCGGTCGCCAGTCGAAGAGTGTGCCGCAGAAGCTGAGCGCGGCGTTGATCGGTACACAATCGGCAGATGCGGAAGGGTCTTCGACATAGCGCCAGGTTTGGTCGCCCAGGAGTTCGACACGTTTGCCGCCGATAACCGAAGTGCCGACGATGGGAGCGTCCTGTGCGGCGGCAGCCTGTGACAACGTCAAAGCGAAAGCGGTTAGGCAGGTGCGCAACATCATGCCCCCGCCCCCACCTTGTCCTTGTTCTTCAGGCCCCGGCCAAGATAGGCCTCGATCACCGCTTCGTTCTGCATGATCTGGTCGGCGGCCCCTTCGGCCAGCACCTTGCCTTCGGCCATGACGATGACCGGGTCGCAAAGGCGACCGATGAAATCCATGTCGTGCTCGATCATGCAGAAGGTGTAGCCGCGTTCCTTGTTCAGCCGCACGATGGCGTCACCGATGGTGTTGAGGAGCGTGCGGTTCACGCCTGCGCCAACCTCGTCAAGAAAGACGATCTTGGCATCGACCATCATGGTGCGGCCAAGTTCGAGGAGCTTCTTCTGGCCGCCCGAGACCTGGCCCGCCTTGTGGTCGGCGAGATGTTCGATGGTGAGGAATTCCAGCACTTCGTCGGCCTTGGCGCGAAGGGCGCGTTCCTCGTCGGCGATGCGTTTGCGCCCGACCCAGGTGTTCCAGAGCGTCTCGCCCGATTGACCGGAGGGCACCATCATCAGGTTCTCTCGGCAGGTCATGGAGGAGAACTCATGCGCGATCTGGAAAGTGCGCAAGAGCCCCTTGTGGAACAACTCATGCGGGGTGAGGCCGGTGATATCCTTGCCTTCCATGAAGACGCGGCCCGAGGTGGCGGGCAGGTTTCCGGCGATCACGTTGAAAAGAGTGGTTTTCCCGGCCCCGTTCGGGCCGATCAGGCCGGTGATCGTGCCTGCCGCGATCTCCAGCGATGCGCCATCAACGGCGTGGAAACCGCCGAAATGCTTGTGAAGATCCTCAACGACGATCATGCGTGCCCCCCTTATACGAAAACGGCCCGGGTACAGTTGCTCCCCGGGCCGAATTCATTGTCTCAAGCCTTACTTGCGGCCTGCCGTGACTTCTTCGCCGTTCTCGTAGCCGACAACGCGATAGTTGCCCGCCGCTTCGCCCGGTCCGATCAGCTCGACGTCGGACGCGCCGACATAGTCGATGTCACCGCCAGCGGCGAGGATCTCGATCGCCTTGCCAAGCTCGCCCGGATAGATCGGCTCGCCCGGTGCGTTGGCGACGTCCATGATCTTTTCCTTGTAGTCGCCGGGTTCAGCCGATCCGGAAGCTTGCATTGCCAGCATGATAAGCGCGGCCGCATCGTAGCTTTCCGGCGCGAAGGGCGAGGTGGCGTTGAACTTGTCGCCTACCAGGTCAGTGAACTGGGCCGAGAGTTCCTCGGAGGGCGAGGGGTGCTGGCCCGAAGAGCCATCGATTTCCGAACCGAAATTCGCCACCAGTTGTTCGCCGATCATGCCATCGGGGAAGTGGAACGTGTCGAACGCGCCGGTGTCGAGCGCGGAACGCACGATGCCCGAGCCGCCCTGGTCCACGTATCCTGCGACGACGAGGCGTTCGCCGCCCGCCGAGGCGAGCGCGCCGACTTCGGCGGCGTAGTCGGCTTTGCCGTCTTCATGGGCCGCGTTGATGGTGATCGTTCCGCCAGCTTCTTCAAATGCGGCCTGGAAGGCGTCGGCAAGACCCTTGCCGTAGTCGTTGTTGGTATAGGTGACTGCGACTTCCTTGATGCCGAGATCCATCAGCACTTCGGTCATCACGACGCCCTGACGCGCGTCTGACGGCGCGGTGCGGAAGAACAGGCCCTCGTCCTCGTTGTTCATGTGGCTGAGGCCGGGCGAGGTGGCCGAGGGCGACACCATGACGATGCCGTTCGGCACCGCGACGTTGGTCAGCATCGCGCCGGTAACACCGGAGCAGTCACCGCCGACGATGCCCTTGACGCCATCGGAGGTGATCAGACGTTCGGCGGCAGCGGTCGCTGCGGCGGCATCGACGCAGGTGTCGTCGCCTTTGATCGCGGTGATCATCGTGCCGTCGAGAATGCCGCCGGCTTCGTTGACTTCGGCGATCGCCATTTCGGCGGCCGGACCCATTTCGGCAACCAGCGATTCAATCGGGCCGGTATAGCCGAGGATGATGCCGATCTTGATATCGCCATGCCCCGCTGCGAAGGCGGCCGACGTGCAAAGTGCCGTGGCAGCAGAGGCCATAAGCAGACGTTTCATTTCATACTCCCTGATGGTTTGTTTTTCTGGGCGGGACGTTAGGTCCGATTCGGTCAAAAGTGAAGTGGTCCTGCCGTGTCCCGTTGGGTCACACAGGATTATTCTTGCTGATCATCCATAAGTCCGTCCGGCAGATCCGCGATGACCCGGCCAGCCCCCAGATCGACGGTCGGAACATTGGCCAGCGTGAAGGGCAGGAGAATCGGTTGCCTCCGGCCTTTCACCGCGATTTCCAGCAAGTCTCCCGCGCCGTGGTTCAGAACCGCCTTGATCCGGCCCAGCTCCACGCCGCCGGTATCGACGACAGTCAGGCCGATAAGGTCGGCATGGTAGAATTCGTCATCTGGCAAGGCGGGCAGTTTGTCGCGGGGGGCATAAAGCCGAATTCCGCGCAGCGCGTCGGCGGCCTCCTTGGTCGCGACGCCGGAAAGTTTCGCGGCAAATCCACCCTTGATCGGGCGCGTGACCTGGACGTCCCAGTGCGTCTTTCCGTCCTCGGAACTCAGCGGTCCATAGGTGTCGATGGCATCGGGTTCGGCACAAAAACTTTTCAGCCGCACTTCTCCCCGGACGCCGAAAGACCCGGCAATCGCGCCGACGCAAATGCGATCCGTCATGGCAAACCTCCACAGAGTCCGTCGGCGCGAGGGCTGCCCCCAACGCTGACGCAGCGGTCATCAAGGCCGAGATGCGCCACGTACATGCCGCACCAGAACGCCCCGGCCACAAGGGCCAGGGTCGTGAATCTGCGAAAGAGGCCGAAGCCCGGAAGCATGGGGGAAGCGGCGGATTACTCCGCCTTTTCCTCTTCCGACGCTTCTGCAGCGGGAGCTTCTTCTGCGACCGCTTCTTCTGCAACGGGTTCTTCTTCGGCCGGTGCGTTTGCAGCTTCCTCAGCCTCGGCGGCCTTGGCGGCTTTCTCCTCGGCGCGTTCCTGGGCCTTTTTGCCCGGTTTCGCCTTGTTGGGGTTGTTGCGCTCTGTCTTCTCGGCAACGCCCGCGGCTTCGAGGAAGCGCGAGACCCGGTCAGTCGGCTGGGCGCCCTGGCTGATCCAGTACTGAACGCGCTCGACATTCATTTTCACGCGATCCTCGCTGTCCTTGGGCAGGAGCGGATTGTAGGTGCCGAGCTTTTCGATGAAGCGGCCATCGCGCGGCATGCGGCTGTCGGCGGCGACGATCGAGTAATGCGGGCGTTTCTTGGAGCCCCCGCGAGCGAGGCGGATTTTCATAGCCATGGTATTGATCCTTCTAGGTTATTTCTGGTGTTGCTTGTGATGTTGAATGACTTCCTGGATGATGAAGGCCAGGAATTTCTTTGCGAACTCGGGATCGAGATCGGCATCTTTGGAAAGCTGTTCGAGGCGGGCGATCTGCTTTGCCTCCCGCGACTTGTCGGAAGGCGGAAGGTCGTGCTCCGCCTTCAGCTTGCCCACCGCCTGGGTGTGCTTGAAGCGTTCGGCCAGCGTGTAGACGAGAATGGCATCGAGCCTGTCGATGCTGTCGCGATGACCGGCCAGAAGGTCGGCGGCGCGGGTGACGGCGTCGGTCATGGACGGGCCTCCGGTTTCGGGTGGCGGTAGACACGGATAGGATCGTCGGCGAAGGCCGCTTCGGCCTGCGCGTCGCGGGTTGCGCCAAGGCGCAGCGCGAGGCGGTTCGAACGCGCGTTCTTGGGGTCGACATAGCTGACGAGGGACGCGAGGCCGAGGGTCCCGAAGGCATGGGCGCGCACCGCCCTGGCCGCTTCCCGTGCGATCCCGCGTCCCTCCGCTTGAGCGGTGACGAGGAAGCCAAGTTCCGGCTCCCGGTCGCCCGGCTCGGCGCCGATCTGCACGAAGCCCAGAACCTTGCCGTCGGTCCGGTCGGTCACTGTCCAGACGCCGTGACCCCGCAACATCCAGGTGCCGGTAAGCTGGATAAAATCGCCCCAGGCTCCCTCACGATCATCATAATCGCCGTAATGGATCCCGCGAGCTCCGGTTGCGGCATCGGCGAAGTCGTCGAAATCTTCTATCCGAGGCGCGCGCAGGATCAGCCGCTCAGTCTCCAGAACCGGGATCAGAGACTGCATCTGATGAGCGAGTTCCGCTGCCGGTCCGGTCGGTGAAGTTTCATGAAACGGTGTCATGCGGCCTCCGGGCTTGCGTGGACCCAGATGTTCAGGCGTCCGTATTCGGGATGGTCGAAGACGCCGTCCTGCTGGCAACCCATCCGGCGGGCCAGCGCGATGGATCGCGCGTTGTTGTCCATGATCAGGCTGACGATACGGTTCCAGCCAAGGGTCTCATAGGCAAATCGCCGCGCCTCGGTCGCGGCCTCGAAGCCGATGCCCTGACCTTCGGCATTGGCGTAAAGCGACCAGCCGATTTCCGGCTCGGGCCATTCCAGCGGATGATATATGCCGACAACGCCGAAGGGTTCATCCGTTTCGCGGTCGGCCACCATCCAGCGGCCATAGCCGCGCATCTGCCACTGGCCGATGATCGATTCGAGGTGGTGGAATGAGGAGGGCGCGTCGAACGGGCCGCCGACACCTGTCGCACGACTCGAGGCGCGGAAAGCGACATGGGCGTCGAGATCCGACGTCTTGGGCAGGCGGAGGCGCAGACGGTCGGTCACGATCTCGGGGATGCGGAAATCGACGGTCATTGCAGCGCCTCGGGGACGGGGTGGCGGTAGACATGATGCGGCCCCGGGAAGGGTGGCGGTGCCGCGTCGGGGTCGATCCTTGCGCCCAGCCGTTCGGCGAGGCGGATCGAGGCGGTGTTTTCCACCGCGATATAGCTGACGAGCGGTTCGGGCGAGACGGTCTTGTAGACCCAGTCTCGCACGCGTTCGGCGGCTTCGCGGGCGATGCCGCGTCCTTCGGCGCCTTCAAAGACCAGCCACCCGATCTCACGTTCCGGGAAGGAGGGAGGGTTGCCGATGCTGACCTGGCCGAGAAGGTCGCCTGTTGCCTTGTCGGTGATCGCCAAAGCGCCGTGGCCGAGCAATGCCCATTGCGCGACATCGGCGCAGAAATTCTTCCAGGCGGCGCGTTCGTCGATGGGGCCGCCCATGAAACCGGCACGGTCCGAGGCGAAGAATGCGGCATAGGCCGGGAAATCGTCCATCACCTGGCCGCGCAGGACCAGACGCCCGGTTTCGAGGGTGGGGGCTGTGGCGGTCATCACGCGGCCTCGCGGTCGAAAGCGAAGACGTCGCGTGTGACACCGTCCGGGAAGGCCTGACGCCGCAGGAAATGGCCGCCGAGGCGTTCCGCCATCTGTCGGGCGGCAGAATTCTCGTCTCGGAAATGCGTCTCGACTGTCGGCCAATCGAGAACCTCGAAGGCCCAGGAGAGGACCGCGCGACTGGCTTCGGTGGCGTAGCCATGACTGCGCGCCGAGGGCATCAACCACCAGGTCAGTTCGTGGCTGGGCCAGTCGTCGGGATGGGTGATGCCAACGCCGCCAATGACCTTGGAATCGTCCTTCGGGACAATCAGCCACATACCGAAACCTCTGGCCTCCCAGTGGGCGATGTCTTGGGAAAGTGTTGTGACAATCTCGGCATCGCTCTTCCCGCCGCGATATTTGCCGACGCGCAGGTCGCTTTCGGCATTGAAGGCGCTGTATGAGCCCAGATCCTCCATGCAAGGTGCGCGGAGGGTCAGCCGTGGCGTTTCCAGCGTGGGGATATGAAACGCAGTCGCGCTCACTTCTTCTTCCCGAAACCGCTGAGACCGGGGGGGAGCTGCGCGCCGCCAAGGCCGGGCAGGCCGCCTCCGGGCATCGCGCCCATCTGTTTTTGCGCGGCTTCGATCTCCGCCTGGCTGGGCATTCCGCCTGCGGGCATCCCGCCCTTGCCGCCGAACAGGCCGCCAAGCTGTTTCATCATGCCCTTTTTGCCCATCTTGCCGACCTTCTTCATCATGTCGGACATCTGACGGTGCATCTTGATCAGCTTGTTGAGGTCGGAAACCTCCATGCCTGCGCCCTTGGCGATGCGTTTCTTGCGGCTGGCCTGGAGGAGGGCAGGGTTGGCGCGTTCCTTCTTGGTCATCGAGTTGATGAGGGCGATCTGCTGTTTGAGGATCTTGTCGTCGAAGCCGCCCTTGTCCATTGCGGCTTTCATTTTCCCCATGCCGGGCATCATGCCCATGATGCCTTCCATGCCGCCCATTTTCTGCATCTGCTCGATCTGGGACTTCAGGTCGTTCATGTTGAACTGACCCTTCTGGAAGCGCTTCATCATGCGCTCTTGCTGTTCCAGCTCAAGCGTTTCCTGCGCCTTCTCGACCAGCGCCACGATATCGCCCATGCCGAGGATGCGGCCGGCGATCCGGTCGGGTTCGAAGGTCTCGATGGCGTCCATCTTCTCGCCAAGGCCGACGAAGCGGATGGGTTTGCCGGTTACCGCGCGCATCGAGAGCGCCGCGCCGCCACGCCCGTCGCCGTCCATCCGGGTGAGCACCACGCCGGTAACACCGATCTTGTCGTCGAACTCCGTGGCGACGTTGACCGCATCCTGACCGGTCAGGCCATCGACGACGAGCAGGGTTTCGCGGGGCTGGGCCACGTCGCGAACATCCGCCGCCTGCTGGATCAGTTCGACGTCGATGTGGAGACGACCGGCAGTGTCGAGCATGTAGACATCGTAGCCGCCGAGCGTCGCCTGCTGCTTGGCCCGTTTCGCGATGGCGACCGGGTCCTGGCCCTTGATGATCGGCAGCGTATCCACGCCGATCTGGTTGCCGAGGATGGCGAGTTGTTCCATCGCCGCCGGGCGGTTGGTGTCGAGCGATGCCATCAACACGCGCTTGCCTTCGCGGTCCTTGAGGCGCTTGGCAAGCTTGGCAGTGGTGGTGGTTTTACCGGAGCCCTGCAGGCCGACCATCAGGATCGGCGCGGGCGGATTGTCGATCTTCAGCGTGCCGGGGTCGGCATCGCCCCTCAGGACGTGAACCAGTTCGTCATGGACGATCTTGATTACCTGCTGGCCGGGGGTCACCGACTTGGTGACGGCCTGCCCGGTGGCCTTGGCTTCCACCGCCTTGACGAAATCGCGTGCCACGGGGAGCGAAACGTCGGCTTCCAGAAGCGCCACGCGCACTTCGCGCAGCGCGGTCTTGACGTCATCCTCGGAAAGCGCGCCCTGCTTGGTCAGCCGGTCGAAGACGCCGGAGAGGCGTTCTGACAGGTTTTCGAACATATCCTCGGCTCCTTTCGCCGGTTGCCACCATGCCGACATAAGTGCCGACGGTTCCGCATTTCAGGGCCTGATGGATCACTTTTCGCTGCCTCTTCGAACGCGAAAAGCGAAACGCGTAACAGTTCGGCCCTGAAACGCTCTAAACGCCAAACGCCCCCATGGGCGCAACGCGCTGATGGGGGGCGATCCCGAACACATGCCGGGACCGGGAGGATCGTTTCTCCCGGAAGCAGGGGGGGAATAGGTCAGGCGCGTGCCCGTGTCAACATTCTTGGCTTGAACCTGCCCGCGCCGGGGACTTACCTGCGGAGGCACGAAGGAGCGTTCCCATTTCCAACCCTATCTCCCCCATTTCCCCGCTTTCGGTGAATCCACCGCGGAAGATCGAGACCGGCAAAGGGCTCTTGTTCATGGCGCTGGGGATGTTCCTGTTTTCCGCAGTTGACACGACCGCGAAATTCCTGACCGACAGCCTGCACCCGTTCCAGATCGTCTGGACGCGGCAATTGGGGCTTCTGGCGGTCGCGGTGTTCCTCGTCTCGGTCAAGGGCTGGGGCATCGTGAAGACCGCGCATCCGAAGATGCAACTGCTGCGCGGGAGCGTGGCTGCCTGTTCGGCGGCGCTGTTCATTTTCGGGGTAAGTTTCGTGCCTTTGGCTGACGCGGTTGCGATCAGCTTCGTGGCCCCCTTCATGGTCACGGTGATGGGGGCGTTCATTCTTCGCGAACCGGTGGGTATCCGGCGCTGGGTCGCGGTCTCGCTGGGGTTTGTCGGGGCGCTGATCGTCATCCGGCCGGGGATGGGGATCGTACATCCGGCAGCGGGGCTGGTGATCCTGGCTGCTTTCTTCTTTGCGATCCGGCAGATCGTCAGCCGCGTGTTGTCGGGCAGTGACAGGACATCGACCACGATTGTCTACACGGCTCTCACCTCGGTCATATTGTTGACCGTACCGATGATCCTTGTCTGGAAAACGCCGACTGCCAACCAGATTCCCCTACTTGTGCTGATGGCGGCGCTGGCAGCCGGGGCCGAAATCTGCGTCATCAAGGCGCTTGAACTTGCGCTCGCCGTCTCGGTGGCGCCGATCCAGTATTCGTTGATCCTGTGGGCCACCTTTTATGGTTTCGTCGTATTCGGCCAGTTCCCGGATCTCTGGACCTGGGTGGGAACGGCGCTGATCGTTGCGACGGGTCTCTATACACTCAGGCGCGAATACCTTGTTTCACGAAAAACAGGCGGGGCCACTTAAAGCCGCGTGATCGTGTATCCCGCCCGTTCCAGCGCCCGCAACACGCCGCTTTCGCCGGAGAGATGCGCCGCGCCGACCGCGAGCACCGAATTCTTGCCCTCGACAAGTTCGACGAACTTCGGTTCCCAAGCCACGTTTCGATCGTGAAGGATGGCTTGCATCATCTCGTCGAAATCCTCGACGGGAACATTCTTGTCTTCCAGCGTCAGGCGGGAATACTCGATGACCTCGCGGGATTTGCCCTGGAAATACCGTTCCACCAGCGTCGTCATCTCGGCATCGCCCCTTTCCTTCATGGCGAGCCAGACGCGAAGCCCTTCGATCTGCTGCTCGATGGGATCACCCGCGAGGAGGTCCATCAGCGCGTCCAACTGGTCCAGCTCCGCCATGGGTACGCCATATTCCCGGGCAGCGCTCTCCAGAAGCATGTCGAGACCCTGTCCTCCGCTCTGGATCTGGGTCAGCGCACAGGGCGGGACGGCCAGTGTCATCCCAAGGAACCATGGCTGGAATTTGGCGGCCATGAATGACGGGATTCCGTAAGCGGTCAGTTCCTGTTCAATCTGTGACCATTCCTCTTCCGTGAGCAGGTCAATCAGAGTCGGTCCCTCGGTGAAAAAGAAGAGTTCCGGCCGGGTTGCCGCCATCGACTGGATCTCGGCCTGCGTTTCGCTGGTCGCTTCAAGGATCAGCAGATCGGCCTCCGCAAGGGCCGGGCGCACCTCCTCCAGAATTGCCGAATGACGCGGGTCAGGCAGGTGGAGTGTACCGACGACGGTCACGCGGCTGCCGGGTTTCTCCGCCTGAAAGAGATTGCCCACCGCATATGCATGTTCGGCGACGAGCGCGTCCAGTTCCGTTCGTTCCGCCGGTCCCAGTTCCGAAATCAGGTCACGGGTGCCGCAGGATTGGGCCGAGGCGAAGGCCGGCAGGAGAAGCAGAGCGGTCGTGGCGATTGCGCGAAGCATAGGCAGATCCTGATTGAGTTCTTTCGAGACATATAGGTACGAAACGGGTCAGGAAAATCTTTCGCCGAAACTTGTGGCGAAATGTTGACTCGCAACCCCGGTTTGCCTATCTCCCGACCGTTAGCACTCACTCAAGGCGAGTGCTAAAGGGAGAAACACTGAACCAAGGAGCGTTCAAAAATGGCTTTTACTCCGCTTCATGACCGCGTTCTGGTCCGCCGCGTGGAAAGCGACGAGAAGACCAAGGGTGGTCTGATCATCCCCGACAATGCCAAGGAAAAGCCTGCTGAGGGCGAAGTTGTGGCTGTTGGCGCAGGTGCCAAGGACGATGACGGCGATCGGATCGCGATGGACGTCAAAGCGGGCGACCGCATCCTCTTCGGCAAGTGGTCGGGCACGGAAATCACCATCGACGGTGAAGAGCTTCTGATCATGAAAGAAAGCGACATCCTCGGGATCATCGACGGCGAAGCTGCTGCGAAAGCGGCCTGAACGTCTGACCCGAAGTCCAACGTAATAAACATTTCAAGGAGTTAGACTTATGTCTGCTAAGGACGTCAAATTCGACACCGACGCCCGCAATCGTATGCTGAAGGGTGTCAACACCCTCGCCGATGCGGTCAAGGTGACCCTGGGCCCGAAAGGTCGCAACGTGGTCATCGAGAAATCCTTCGGCGCGCCGCGCATCACCAAGGACGGTGTAACGGTCGCCAAGGAAATCGAACTGGAAGACAAGTTCGAGAACATGGGCGCGCAGATGGTGAAAGAAGTCGCCAGCCGCACCAATGACGAGGCCGGTGACGGCACCACCACCGCGACGGTTCTGGCTCAGGCCATCGTGCGCGAAGGCATGAAATCGGTTGCCGCTGGCATGAACCCGATGGACCTTAAGCGCGGCATCGACATGGCGGTTGCCAACGTCGTCGAAGCGATCAAGACCGCTGCCCGTGACGTGACCGACAGCGCCGAAGTTGCCCAGGTCGGCACCATCTCGGCCAACGGCGAAGCCGAAATCGGCCGTCAGATCGCCGATGCGATGCAGAAGGTCGGCAATGACGGCGTCATCACCGTCGAAGAAAACAAGGGTCTGGAAACGGAAACCGAAGTCGTCGAAGGCATGCAGTTCGACCGCGGCTACCTGAGCCCCTACTTCGTCACCAACCCCGACAAGATGACCACCGAGCTGGAAGACGTCATGATCCTGCTGCACGAGAAGAAACTCTCGTCGCTGCAGCCGATGGTTCCGCTCCTTGAGTCGGTGATCCAGTCGCAGAAGCCGCTTCTCATCATCGCGGAGATCGGAAGAG
>JBNKWP010000045.1:0-15112 GCA_050299835.1 Silicimonas sp. | reverse complement strand
GAAATTCCGAAATCGACGGAAACGCTTCCGTGACGTCTCTTCGGGTCTCTTCTTGAAAAAACTGAACTGGTCAGTTTATATTCAAGCTGCACATTGCGTAAGCACGGAGCCGACATGAACGCACCCAAGGCCGTTGTGAAACAGGGTCGGAAATTCGACCAGGTGCTGGAAGGTGCCCGCAAGGTCTTCATGCGCGACGGCTTCGAAGGGGCAAGCGTGGATGACATCGTGCGCGAGGCAGGCGTCTCCAAGGCGACGCTCTATGCCTATTTCCCCGACAAGCGCTTGTTGTTCGTCGAGGTCGCGAAGCTCGAATGCCAGACCCAATCCGATGCCGCCGTGGCGCGGGTGGAGGCATCGACGGATCTCCGCTCCGCTCTGACCGAGGCCGCAAAGCGGATGACCGGTTTCTTCATGTCGGATGTGGGATTGCAAATCCACCGGATCATCGTCGGCGAAAGCCAGCGCTTCCCCGAGATCGGGCGCGAATTCTACGAATGCGGCCCGGCACAGGTCCACGCGATCCTGCGGCGGTTTCTCGAACGCGGCGTGGCCGAGGGCAAGCTGAAAATCGACGACATCGACCTCGCCGCCGACCAGTTCCCCGAGCTTTGCAAGGCGGGATGGCACATGAAGATGGTGCTGGGTCTGCGCGAACCACCGACCGAGGCCGAGATCGACAGGGTCATCGAAGGCGCGGTGGACGTGTTTTTGTGCAAGTACGGGGTCGACGGTTGAGACACATTTGATGAGCTGGCGATATTCGCTCAGCACATCCTCGTCGATTCGGACCCCCGGTTTCCCCCGTAAAGCCGATCGTTCTGGTCTTTTCGCGGACCGGATATCCAGTAGTGGTCACCACTTTCCGTTTCAAAGTAGTTCGCCTTGAACCCGGAGCCCTTCAGGCGTTGGAACTTCAAGCCTTTGTAGTAAAGTGACTTTCCCGACTTTGAAAAATATACGCGGCCGATCACGGCAGGCCCTTCCAAACCGGCGGACTTGTCCTCGATATACATGATGCGAGACCGCGAAAGCTTGAACTCCGACGGCAGTTCCTCGTCGAGGTCGAGCTTGTCCATCCAATGTAGTTCGTGTCCTGGCATGGCTGCGGTCGCGTTTTCAGAGGTTGCGGTATCCGAACATACCGTTAAGTGCCCCCCTCAATCCACCCGCCGCACATACAACTGTGTGCCTTCCTTCTTCGTCTCGAACCGCGCCAGCCCCTTGATCAGGTCACTCAGTTTCTTCTTGCCATAGGTGCGCGGGTCGAAATCCGGCGTGTCGCGGGTGATATACTGGCCGATCTGGCCCAGCGTGTACCACTCGTCATCCGAGTTGATCTTGTCCATCGCCCGGATGATCAGCGGAATCGCCTGGGTCGGGTTTTCCTTCTTGGCACCGCTGCCGGTATCCCTTCCCGTTCCCGGCGCGTCATTCGCCGCCTTGGGATCGGAATCCTCCAGGTTTTCCAGATAGATGAACCGTTGACAGGCATTGACGAAAGACGGCGGCGTCTTCTTCTGCCCCATCCCGATCATATCCAGCCCGTGTTCCCGGATGCGCGAGGCCAGCCGCGTGAAATCGCTGTCCGATGACACCAGCACGAACCCGTCCAGCCGCCCGCCATGCAGGATGTCCATCGCGTCGATAACCATCCCGATATCGCTGGCATTCTTGCCGGTGGTGTTCGCCGTCTCCTGGTACGCGACCAGCCCGTGCTTGCTCAGAACTTTCTGCCAGCCGCCCAGCTTGTTGCCGCTCCAGTCGCCATAAACCTTGCGCAGGGCCGGTTCGGCGAAGCTTGTCACTTCCTTCAGGATCGCCTCGGCGAATTTCGCGGGCACATTATCCGCGTCGATCAGAACGGCATAAAGCGGGCGGTCGCGATCCGCCATCAGGCCAGTTCGTCCGCGCTGCGGATCACGCGGCCGAGAAGCCCGTATTCAATGGCCTCATCGGTGCCGAGCCAGAAATCGCGCTCGGTGTCACGCGCGATCTTCTCCTCCTTCTGGCCGGTGGCCTTGGCGAAGATGCGGTGGAACCTCTCACGCATGATCCGGATCTGTTCGGCCTGGATCCACATGTCCGACGCCGTGCCGCCGATCCCGCCGCGCGGTTCGTGCAGCAGGAAGCGGGTGTTGGGCAGGCAGAACCGGTTCTCCTTCTTGGCGCCGACGAAGATCAGCGCACCGGCACTCGCCACCCAGCCCGAACCGATGCAACGCACCGTCGGGCGGATGAAGGTGATCATGTCATGAACCATGTCGCCGGATTCGACGTGGCCGCCGGGCGACGAGATGAAGACGTTGATCGGATCGTCATTGTCTTCCGCCAGCGCGATCAATTGCGTGGTCACGCGACTGGCCAGCTTGTCGTTGATCTCGCCGGTGATCAGGACCGTGCGCGATTTGAAGAACAGCTCGCCCGCCTTGCCGCCCATGCTTTCTTTCTTGTCGTCGTCTTTCTTGTCGTCGGCCATGACCTGCTCCTCGAATAGGTTTGACCGGAATGTCGGTGTTGGGGCGGGGAATGACAAGGGGGCTTTAACAAAGCGTTGCCGCTCAGAGGGGGCGATAGAGGATCAGCGCATCGGTATAGGTTCCGCCCTGCTTGAAGGCGTCTGGGATGCGCCCGATCTCCCTGAATCCGGCCCGCAGCCAGGTCTCCACGGCGCGGGTGTTCGACGCCAGCACGAAATTGTACTGCATCGCCTCGAACCCCAGCCGCTTCGCCTCCTCCAGCGAAAAGGCCAGCATCGCCCGCGCCACCCCTTTGCCCTGCGCGTTCTGCGCCGTGATGTACCCGCAATTGCAGATATGCCCGCCCCCGCCCTGCTGGTTGGGCCGGATGTAGAACGTGCCGACAGGCGTGCCATCCGTCTCCGCGATGTAGGCATGATGCGCCGTCCAATAGGCAAGCGCGTCTTCGCGGGAGATGCCGGGGTCGATGGCATAGGTATCGCCAGCGCGGAAAACCGGCTCCAGCATCGCCCAGACGGCATCGGAGTCCGCTCCGGTTGCGGGCCGGATCATCACGAGCCCAGCGGACCTTCGCAGGGGGCCTCTCCCCGAAGCCGTTCGATCAGCAACAGCGCCGCCTCCCGCGACGGCATGGTGATTAATCCGGCACCCCCGGACAAAGGCTGCATCACCCTGGGCCTTATCAGCACTTCGTCGCAGACGATAACCGCCATTTCCTGCCCGACCAGCTTTCGCGTCAATTGGTGGAAGTCCGCGCCATCCTCCTTCGAGAGCCGGAACTGCACGGCCGGCCCGCCCATGTGATCCGTCGTCAATGCGATGTCCGGAATGCGGTCTCCGGCAACGATCATCCGCTCCCCGCCGCCTTCGAAAATCAGGTCGGCCGCCAGAAGAGGCGTGCCCACACCAAGGGACACCAGCACAAAAATACAACGCAGAACACGGATCATGTCAGTCAAACCTCAGACGAGCAGGCAATTTTGCATTCTTCCTGGTTCAAATACTCTCAAGGGGGTCCGGGGGACAGAATGTCCCCCGGCTGTTCGACGCGCGACGCGCGTCGAACTCAATACACCACCACGCTCCGGATGCTCTCCCCCGCGTGCATCAGATCGAACCCCTTGTTGATATCCTCCAACGCCAACTGATGGGTGATCATCGGGTCGATCTCGATCTTGCCATCCATGTACCAATCCACGATCTGCGGGACATCGGTCCGCCCGCGCGCACCGCCGAAAGCGGTCCCCCGCCAGACGCGACCGGTCACCAATTGGAAAGGCCGGGTGGAGATCTCGGCCCCCGCAGGCGCGACCCCGATGATGATCGACTCGCCCCAGCCCTTATGCGCCGATTCCAGCGCCGCCCGCATCACCTGCACATTGCCGGTGGCATCGAAGGTGTAATCCGCGCCGCCCTTGGTGAGGTCCACGAGGTAAGGCACCAGATCGCCCTCGACCTCGGCGGGGTTGACGAAATCGGTCATCCCGAACCGCTCGGCCATCTCCTTCTTGGCCGGGTTCAGATCGACACCGACGATCTGGTCGGCCCCCGCCAGTCGCAGCCCCTGGATGACGTTCAACCCGATGCCGCCCAGCCCGAAGACAATTGCGCGGGAGCCAATCTCCACTTTCGCGGTGTAGATCACCGCGCCGATCCCGGTCGTCACGCCGCAGCCGATATAGCAGATCTTGTCGAAGGGCGCGTCTTCGCGAACCTTCGCCAGCGAGATCTCCGGCAGAACCGTGTGGTTCGAAAACGTCGAACAGCCCATGTAATGCAGGATCGGATCGCCATCGAGCGTGGAAAACCGCGACGTCCCGTCCGGCATCAGCCCTTGCCCCTGCGTCGCCCGCACCTTCTGGCAAAGATTGGTCTTCGGATGCAGGCAATATTCGCATTCCCGGCATTCGGCGGTGTAAAGCGGAATGACGTGATCGCCGGGCTTCAGCGACGTCACCCCTTCGCCCACCTCCAGCACCACGCCCGCGCCCTCATGGCCAAGGATCGCCGGGAACAGCCCCTCGGGGTCCGCGCCCGACAGGGTGAATTCGTCGGTATGGCAGATGCCGGTGGCCTTGATCTCGACCAGAACCTCACCGGCTTTCGGGCCATCAAGATTGACCTCCATGATTTCCAGCGGTTTTCCGGCAGCGGTTGCGACAGCGGCGCGTGTGCGCATCAGGTGATCCTCCGTAACGGTTTCTTGGGTTGACCCTGCGCGAGCGGGCGGGCGAAATCAACGCAAAGAAGGACAAGACATGCGACTCATGACCATCGCCATCCTGCTGGCCTGCCTCACCGCCTGCGCCCCCGCCGCGCCCGACGACCGGGAGGCCAGCGACACCTCCGGAACCGGCGGCGATCGAGCGTTGCCGGGGCCCAGCGAACAGGTCGGCGGCGAAGGTCTGGCGGCGATCGAGCTGTGCGACGCCAAGGATTACCGCCATCTCGTCGGCAGCAATGTCGCCGCCACCAGCTTTCCGGTCTCGTCGTCACTCCGCGTCTTCAGCGTCAACGACATCGTCACGCAGGACTACATCCCGCAGCGCACCAATATCGTCCATGAAACTTCCGGCAAGATCGTGCGGGTCTATTGCGGCTAACCGCATTCTCGGCACATTTCCCGACTAACCGGTTCGAATGGCATTTATTCGTTTCATTCTGGGATTCTTCAGCCCGCCTGCATTGATCGTCGCGGTTCTGCTGATCGCGGATGGAGTCAAAGGCGAGCCTGTGGATCTGTCGCAAGCGGCTCAGGGCTGTGTTCTCTTCGCGCTCGCACTCCTGGTCTTTCCGCGTCCGGGCCACCCGCTGCACGACCTGATCGACCGGTTTTCTTCGTCGTCCCGGAAGCCTCAGGCCAGCGTTCCGGAACCAGCTCGTAATAGGTCGTCGCAGAAGCCTCAGGCGCAGGTTGCGGCACCAGATCCAAAGGAACTGCTTTCGCCCGAACAGGCGAAGATGCTGACCGAGATGATCGAATACAACGTCGACGCCCTGACATTTGAACCGGTCCCGCGCCCCTGGCATGCGGGCTGGTGCCGCCTCGACCCGGTGATCGGTTCGTCCAAAGATGCGACAAGCTGGATCGGTGGGGTCCCTGAATTGCCGCCCGAGGTGGACTGGCCGGAGGAAAACGGAAATCCTGCGATTTTCGTCGCGCAGATCGCACTCGCCGACCTGCCCGCGAATGTCTGGGACGGATTGTTCCCCCGCAATGGATGGCTGGTCTTCTTCATCGCACCGGATGTCGTTTTGCATGTGGATCGCAAGGGCCCGCCCCGGCCACACCCGGATGGGTGGCAGCCGGAGCACATCTACCCCTCCGACATGACGTGGGTCCACAAGGCGCTGGGCCGCGACCCGGCCCAGACCGATCCGTTCAAGTGGGCGCTTCAGGTGACGCCGCTTGCGCCCGACGCACCCGAACCGCCCCACTACCGGGACAGGGAGCGCGCCGATACTGATCCGCGCAAGGCCCTCGCCGAAATCGAGCTGACCGAAGCGCCGTTTTGCCCCGACAGTCCCGAACGGATCGACGTGCTGCTCGGCGCGGTCGAGGCGCATCTGAAGCAAGGCCGGTCCTGGGCACCCAAGTTCGAATTGGAGGCCGGCGCAGCATTTGTCCCTCGCTTTGAGACAGCCTTCACCGAGCTTGAACAGCTTCGGCAGAGGTCAAGGACAGGGATCGCGCCCGAAACCCTTCTGGCGGAGGTCGATCGCATCACCGATGGCGATGCGGACCCCGAAGCGGGCCGACATCCGCTGATTAATGTACGATCATGGCTGATCACCTACAGGAACGCCGTGGAATACCTGGCGCGGGAGACCTATCTCGACGACCCGGCCCGCCTCGATCCTTCTGCGCGGGCGGTCTTCGAGCCCGTCTGGCGCTTCGATGCCGGGTATGAGGCCGCGACGATCAGCGGTCCGGTCAGCCAAGGCTACACCTATGCCGTGATGGAGGAACCCGTTCTGCTCCTCCAATTGCTGCCCAGCGAACTGACGGGCTGGATCATAGGCGACATCGACATTTTCGGCTTCTTCATCAAGCCCGACGACCTGAAGGCCGGGCGCTGGGACAAGGCCTGGGGCGACATCGTCAACTAAGCGCAAGCCTGCCTTGACTCAGACGGAATGCGCATAAAATCAGCAGCTTGAGAACAGTTCTGTTCATCCGCGCTCAGACCCTGTTCGGCGCTGGCGAATTGTCTGCGGCGCGTTTCCAACCATCTTCCCGGCACAACATAAACACTCTTTTTGGAGACCCCGATGAAATCCTTCCTGCTGACCACAGCACTGGCCGCCCTGGCCGCCACCGCCGCCCATGCCGAAACCTGGGTGCCGGACCCGGCCCACACCGAAGTCGTGATCGGCTGGAACCACGCCGGCTTCTCCTTCCAGACCGCGAAATTCGGTGAAGCCACCGGTTCGCTCGACTTCACGCCCGGTGACGTGGCAGGCGCCTCCGCCGATTTCACCGTCTCGGTCGCCAGCATCGACAGCGGCGTTCCCGATCTCGACGCGCATCTGCAAAGCGCCGATTTCTTCGACGTGGAAAACTACCCCACGATCCGTTTCGTCTCGACCTCCGTCGAACAGACCGGCGACATGACCGTCACTGCCACCGGCGACCTGACCGTCAAGGACTTGACCGCCCCGGCGACTTTCGAGATCACCGTCCACCAGATGGGCGAGCATCCGGTCGGCGCCTTCTACGACTTCTACAAGGGCGAATGGCTGGGTCTGACCGCGACGGCCACGATCAAACGCTCCGATTTCGGAGTGGACGCACTGATCCCCGTTGGCTCGGACGAGGTCACCATCACCATCAATTCCGAGATGAAGGCCGGCAGTTAAGAGCGATCCTGCCTCGCGCATTCGAAGAAAGGCTGCGCCGGCAGGTGCGGCCTTTCGCATCTCGCCGGGGCATCTGCGCCCAAGACCCTGACCTCAGGATTAACGAGCGATTAACGCCTCGTGTTTCGAAGGTTCAACCATAGCGTGTTATGAAGGGGGCGTTGTTTCATAGCCCTCTTTTTTCAGGGCAATTCTTACGAGTGTAGTACGCAGCTTATTTCTCCCCGGCTGCAGTGTGAGTAAGGAGTGTAGTCAGTGTGTGTGTATTCAAAGGCAATTCATCTGCCGGAACTAGAGCAGCCCATCGAAGCCAGGACAGCCACCCATCGCCAGAGATTCCTGAAGATCACGGGTCTCGGGGAGGGCGGAAATAATCTCGCCCGGTTGAGCGCCACCCAATACGCCGCGATCATAATTGTGTGCGTATTGGCAGCGATACTTGTCCTGCCATTCCAGTAAGGCGCGGCTGGCGGAAATCTTGCCGGTTTCCGTCTGGCCGTGCCGAGCCGGAAACAAGGGGCGGTCGCCCACCGCCGCGATCTGGCCGCAACAAGCCACGCCCGAAACCGTGGGGCGTGCGGTTTGCGCAAGGACCGGCGTTCGGACGCAGCCCCCGCTGCGCTCACCGCATCGCGGTCAGCGCCACATCCACCACCACGTCAAAGCCCAGCGTTCCTTCACCGGTGCCTGTGCCGATCCCGAAGTCGCGCCGGTCCAGCACCAACTGCCCCGCCATCTCCGCCCGGTCGCCGTCCAGCGCCAGCGTGAAGGGCAGGGTGACCGGCACCGTGGCCTCCCGGATGGTCAGCGTGCCGGTGGCCAGATAACCGTCCTCGGCCCGCCTGATCTCCGCCGAAAACCGCGCCGTCGGATGGGCCTCCGCGTTGAAATAATCCGTGCCCAGCGCCTGGCTCGTCACCGATCCCAGCGTCAGTGAGGGAATGGAAATCGTCACATCGGCGCTGCCCATCACACCTGTCGCGTTTTCGTCGAAGGAGATCGCCGCTGTCCAGTCGGCAAAGCTGCCCTCCACATCGGACCCCATCTGGAGCACGCGGATCGCCAATGTCCCGCTTTCCACCTGCCAGTCGCTGGCCACCTCGCTCAGGGCGATCATGGCTACGCGGGCCTCGTGCCGATCGAACTGGCCAAGTGCCGCGCCGATCCCGATGGCCCAGGCCCAGACGGCCAGCGCGCCAAGCGCCGGGGCCACATGACCACCGCGCGCGGGCGCCGCCCCGCCCTCGACCGGACCGAACCACATGCGCCGCAAGGTTACGTCCCGATCCACGAAATGGTGCTTCAACGCCCCCGCGATATGCAGCCCCAGCGACACGATCAGCGCCCAGACGAAGATCACGTGCAGGCTCCCGGAAACCGCCGCCACAGCCTCCGACTTCGGCACGAAGGGCAGGTTCTGCCCGATCGGCGGCAGGATCGGCGCGAAGCCTTCCGTCGCCGCGTGATGCACCCAACCGGTCAGCGGCACCAGAACGAGTGAGCCGTAAAGCAGCCAATGCACCGTTTCCGCCAGAAAATGTTCGCCCCGCCGCTCGGGATGCAGGGATGCGGGCTTCGGCTGAACCAGCGCCCAGAGGATGCGCAGAACCGCCACGGCAAACAGCGTCACGCCCAGTGTCTTGTGAATCGAAAAGAGCCATGCCTTCGACTCCAGCGCCTCGGGCGTGTCCCAGGCCATGTCATTGGCGATCAGCCCGCTGGGGATCAGGGCAATCATCAGAAGCGCCGTCAGCCAGTGAAATGTCTTGGTGACGGAGCCATAACGTGTGGCGGTATTGGACAGGGACATGGGGTGTGGCCTTTGTTTCGGGTTGCTGACGATTTGGGTGTCTTACGCGCGAGAGCAACTCTCTATTCCCGCAAAGGTCCTGTGCGCGGACTCGACAGGCCGGGGGCAGAGCGGTAGAAACAGAACATAACAGGAACATGGCTGCTGCCCGACCCATGCCCAACCGACGTATCCTCTCGCTCTGGTTCCCGCGTCTCGCGGCGGAGCGTTGCCTGCGCGACATGCGCGGGCTGCCGCCCGGTCCCTTCGCGGTCATCGGCGACGTGAAGAATGCGCAGGTGCTTGTGTCCTTGTCGGCGGAGGCCTCCGCCGCCGGTCTGGTTCCCGGCCAGCCGGTGCACGACGCCCATGCCATGTGTCCGGGCCTCAGGACCCGGTTGCAGAACGCAGCCCTCGACCGCACGTTCCTCACGCTTCTGCGCCGCTGGGCCGGCAAGTTCAGCCCCTGGGTGTCGGAAGAAGCCTCCGACGGGCTGGTCATCGACCTCACCGGATGCGCCCATCTGTTCGGGGGCGAGGAGGCGCTGATGGAAGTGGTCGAAACCGATTGCGGCGATCTCGGCCTTTCGGTCCGGATGGGTATCGCCGATACGGTCGGCGCGGCCTGGGCGCTGGCGCGGTATTCCGGCGCGGGGGCGGGGGGGGCACGTTCGGGCGACGACATCGCGCAGGAGGCGCGGGCGACCCGTTCCCGCGCCGCGAAACGGCGGCACTGGGAACGCGGAGGCCCGGCCCCGGAGGCCCCCCTGCCGCCGGATCGCAGCGCCCGCATCGCCGCCCCCGGCCAGACCCGCAGCGCACTGGCGCCGCTCCCCATCGCCGCGCTCAGGCTGGACGCCGACACGGTGCAGACGCTGAACCGTCTCGGCCTTCGCCGGATCGGGGAACTGTCCGGCCAGCCCCGTGCGGCGCTCGCCCGCCGCTTCGGTCGGCACCTCATCCGCCGTCTGGATCAGGCGATGGCGGTGGAACCCGAACCGGTGAACCCCGCTCGCGCACCCGACCATTTCGTGGTTCGCCTGACACTGCCTGAACCGGTGGGGCTGCGCGATGACCTGCTCGCCGCGCTCGACCGGCTGCTGCCGCCCTTGTCGGTGAAGCTGAGACAGGCGGGCCGGGGCGTCCGCCGCATCCGCATGGAATGCCACCGCAGCGACCACACGATGGACATCGTGGAGGTGGGGCTTGCCCGTCCCTCCGCCGAACCCGATCGCATCCGGCCGCTTCTGGCGATGAAGGTCGAGGATATCGACGCAGGCTTCGGCATCGACATGATCCGGCTCGAAGCCCTGGTGACCGAACCCGTCTACGCGCATCAGCATCGCGGCCACGCCGAAGCCGCCGCCGATGGCGCGGCGCGGCTGGCGGGGTCCGACAACATGGCCGATCTCCTGGGCCGGATCGGCGGGCGGATCGGGCTGGACCAGATCACCCGGCTCCACCCCGCCGACAGTCACATCCCGGAAAAGACCTCCAGGACGCTCGCCGCCGCCTGGTCCGAACCGGCCGCCGCCTGGCCGCGCCCCTGCAGGTCGCGCCCGCTGGAGATCTGGCGGCCCGAGATCGTCACCGCCCATGACGTCCCGCATCTGCCCGCCACATTCCGCTGGCGGAACCGCGTCTTTGAAACCCGGGCCGGGCTGGGACCGGAACGCATCGCCCCCGAATGGTGGCTGGACGACCCCGACTGGCGCAGCGGCGTGCGCGATTACTGGCGGGTGACCACGCGCACGGGGGAGCGGCTCTGGCTCTACTATGCCCACGGCGGTGCGCTGTCGCCGGGCTGGTTCTGCCACGGCAGTTTTTGTTGAGCGGTTGCGCCTTGCTTCGCAAGTCGCCCGACCGGAGGGGCTTTGCCCCTCCGGACCTCCCCAGGATATTTTCGGGCCGATAATGACTAGGAGCCTGACGCGACCGTGATCCGCCGTGAGCGCGACGGACAATATTTCAACATCTGCCGCGGCTATGACTTTCGCGTGAGAGCAATTGCCGAAGACACCCCGGCAGACCATTCTAACCACCAAGGGCGTTGAAGGAGAGACAGATGGCCGGACGGTACAAGAGCAATCTGACCAGGGAAGACGTGACCCCGAAAAGCCTCTGGCTAAACCGCCGCGCGCTGATCGCGGGCGGGGCAGGGGCGCTGGCGCTCGGTTCCATCGCCGGACCTGCGGCGGCGGCGCTCGGCGCGAAGAAGACCATGCATGGCGCGACGCTTGAGCCGAACCCGCTCGACGACATCACCAGCTACAACAACTTTTACGAATTCGGCACCGGCAAGAGTGACCCGGCGAAATACGCCCATATGCTGACCACCGAACCCTGGTCGGTGGAAATCGACGGACTGGTCGACAATCCCGGCACCTGGACAATGGACGACATCCTGTCCGGCGTGACGCTGGAGGAGCGCATCTACCGCTTCCGCTGCGTCGAGCGCTGGTCGATGGTCGTCCCCTGGGCCGGCTTCGAACTGGCCGATCTGCTGACCCGCGCCGGCGTGCAGGAGGGCGCAAAATACGTGGCCTTCGAAACCGCGCTTCGCCCCGACGAGATGCCCGGCGTTTCCAGCCCGGTGATCGAATGGCCCTATGTCGAAGGGCTGAGGCTGGACGAGGCGATGCACCCGCTGACGCTTCTGGCGACCGGCGTCTATGACGAACCGTTGCCGAAACAGAACGGCGCGCCGATCCGCCTCGTGGTGCCGTGGAAATACGGCTACAAGTCGATCAAGTCGATCGTGCGGATCTCGCTGGTCGAAGACCAGCCGCCCACCGCCTGGAACAAGTATGCGGCGAACGAATACGGCTTCTATTCCAACGTGAACCCCAATCGCGACCACCCGCGTTGGAGCCAGCGCTACGAACGCCGCATCGGCGGCGGGCTGTTCGCCAAGCAGACCGAGACGCTGATGTTCAACGGCTACGAGCCGGAGGTCGCCTCGCTCTACGAAGGCATGGACCTGCAAGAGTTCCACTGACGTGACCGAAACGACCTCCACTCTGACCTGCCCGGACTGCGGCGCGAAGACCACGGCGGAGATGCCGGTGGATGCCTGCCAGTATTTCTTCGACTGCCCGTCCTGCCACGCGGTCCTGAAGCCGAAGCCGGGGGATTGCTGTGTCTGGTGTTCCTACGGCACCGTGCCGTGTCCGCCGGTTCAGGCGGGCGAGGGGTGCTGCGCATGACACCCGTTCAACGCATCAACCTCGGGCTGGGGCGCGTTCCGCCATGGGCGCTGTACGTCCTGTCCGTTGTCCCGCCCGTCTGGCTCTTCTACCTCGGCCTGACCGGCGGGCTGGGGGTCGAGCCGATCAAGGCGCTGGAACACGAGATGGGCGAACTGGCCCTGCAACTCTTCATTCTGGTGCTGGCCATTCGCCCCTTGCGGGAATGGACTGGCCTCAACCTGATGAAACACCGGCGGGCGCTGGGCCTCATCACTTTCTTCTACGTGTTCTGCCACCTTCTGGTCTGGCTGGTCCTCGATGTCGGCATTCTGTCGGAGATCTGGGCGGATATCGTCAAACGACCTTACATCACCGTCGGCATGGCCGCTTTCATCCTGACGATCCCTCTGGCGGTCACGTCCAACAACCTCTCGCTCAGAAAGCTCGGGCCGAAGCGCTGGCGGGCATGGCACAAGCTGACCTACCCGGCGGTGTTCCTCGGCGCGCTGCACTACGTGATGCTGGCCAAGGGGTTCCAGATCGAGCCGTTGGTCTACTTGGGGCTGGTGCTGGTCCTGCTGGCGTTGCGTTTGCCATTGTCGCGGAAGCCGGCAACGGCCTGACATACTCGGTCGCAGTTTGTGACTTCCCCTTGGTCGGCGCCTCTATACTGTCCCGCACATGGACAAGACGACGATCACCCGCGCGACGCTCGCCATCATGGCGGTATTCTTTCTTCAACCGCTGGCGGTCGGGGGATGGCTGGCGCTGATCCCGGCGGTCAAGGCCCAGATGGGCGTGACCAAGGGCGAGCTGGCGATCGCGCTCATGGGTATGCCGATCGCGCTGATCCCAAGCCTGCAAATCGCGGGCAGCGTGGTCTCGCGCTTTGGACCGCGACATGTCTTCCGCGTGTTCTTTCCGCTGCAATCGCTGGCCGTGCTGTTGCCGGTATTCGCGTGGAATATCCCCTCGCTCTTCGCGGCGCTCTTCATTCTGGGCGCGACGGCGGCGTTTCTCGAAGTCAGCATGAATGTCTATGCCGGGCGGTTGGAGAAACGCGCCAACGTCATGATCATGAACCGCAGCCACGGGTTCTGGGCGCTGGGCATCATGGCAGGCTCGGCGATTGTCGCGCTCTTCGTGCTGACACCCCTGGAGGTATTGTTTCTACTCGCACTGGTCTCGCTTCTGGGAGGGCTGGCGGCGGCCCTGGCGATGCCGAAGATCGGCGACGAGGACGAAACCGGCATCGCGCCACCGCGCCGGAAGCTGCGCGACATGCCGAAGCCGCTCTTCTTCGTCGGTGCCTTCATGTTCCTTGTCACCCTGACCGAGGGCGTGATGGCCGACTGGTCGGCGGTCTACATGGCGGAACGTCTAAACGATCCCTTTTCGAATGCCGGGATCGCCGTCACCGTTTTCTCCGCCTTCATGGCGGGGGGGCGGTTCCTGGGCGACTGGCTCAGACGGCATCTGGGCAGCGTGGCGCTTGCGCGGGTCACGACGTCCTCCGCGATCCTCGGGCTTGTGCTTCTTGTCGTGCCGCTGCCGCTCTGGCTGGCACTGCCCGGCTTCGCCGCCGTCGGCTTCGGCATCTCGTCGGCCTATCCGCTGGGAGTGTCGGCCATCGCCGCGATGGATGACAAATACGAGTCGGGCAATATCGCGATCATGGCGACGGTGGCGCTTGGCGGTTTCCTGATCGGTCCCCCGCTGATCGGCTTGGTGTCGGAAGCCCTCTCGCTCAGATGGGCCTTCGCGACTCTGCTGCCCGGATTGCTGATCGCGCTATGGCTGACTCGCTGGTTACGCCCGGAATCGGCGGGGGTGACTCGCGCTGACTCGCCCTGAATCGCCCCGATTGGCGAATCCTTCGGCTTTTCCCTTTTTATCCACAGCGGCGTTAGCGTCGGTAACCATGAAAAACCCCATATTTTGTTGGCTTTCAAAAAAATGTCGTCTTTCTGAAAAAAAGCACTTGCAGGTTTCGGTCGGGGTACGTAGATAGCCCCTCACCGGCGGCGCAGAGATGCACCAACGGGGCGCCAGACGGGCCGCAAGGCAACGAGACGCAAACAACAACAGAGAGAATTGAGGCGGGGCGCGCCGAATAAGTTAGGGCGCACACTGTCGATTTTGTCTCTGACGCTCTTTGAAATCGCTGGTAACTGAAGAGATATGTGGGCGGTTTGGTCCTTTCGATGGATCATTCATCTGCATATCGACTCTCTTAGACTTCGGTCGATGATAGAGAGGTCAGCTTCACTGTTTGGACGGCTTTCGGTTTCTTATGAAACCCGAAGCACAACAAACAGATGACTTCCAATGCGTGTCCTACTCCTAGCCGGGTGGACATAGCGGTTCGCCCCCAAAGCAGCCGCGAAGTATTGGAGATGTGCAGAGGTTCGAACGTCAAGGATACGCCGTAAGGCGTTTCAACTTGAGAGTTTGATCCTGGCTCAGAACGAACGCTGGCGGCAGGCCTAACACATGCAAGTCGAGCGCACCTTCGGGTGAGCGGCGGACGGGTTAGTAACGCGTGGGAATATACCCAGATCTAAGGAATAGCCTCGGGAAACTGAGAGTAATACCTTATACGCCCTTCGGGGGAAAGATTTATCGGATTTGGATTAGCCCGCGTTGGATTAGGTAGTTGGTGGGGTAATGGCCTACCAAGCCTACGATCCATAGCTGGTTTGAGAGGATGATCAGCAACACTGGGACTGAGACACGGCCCAGACTCCTACGGGAGGCAGCAGTGGGGAATCTTAGACAATGGGGGAAACCCTGAT
>JBNKWP010000044.1:0-16373 GCA_050299835.1 Silicimonas sp. | reverse complement strand
GATGGGGCCGCTTGAACTGGCGGATTTCATCGGGCTCGACACCTGTCTCGCGATCATGAACGTTCTGCATGACGGGCTGGCGGACACCAAGTACCGCCCCTGCCCGCTTCTGACAAAATATGTCGAGGCCGGGTGGCTTGGCCGCAAGACCGAGCGCGGGTTCTACGACTACCGCCAGGATCCACCAGTTCCGACCCGTTGAGCCAGGCCGGAGTTCGCGCACCTCTGCCCGAACGCCAGCGCCTTGCGAAATGCGCTTACATGTCTTCCCCGAAACGGTCGGCGACAAGCGCCTCTATCGCGTCGGCCAATTCTTCGGCCTGTGCGCCCGAAGTTGCCACATCGATGGTCGTCCCGCGTGACGCCGCCAGCATCAGAAGCCCCATGATGCTGTCGCCCGTGGCGGTCATCCCGTCCTTGGACACTTCGGCCTCGGCATCGAACCCCTCGACCAGTTCGACGAGCTTGGCCGATGCCCGGGCATGGAGACCTTTTTCATTCACGATGGTCAGTGTGCGTGTCATTCGGGCAGGCATAGCATGTCAGGTTGCGCCATCGAAACTGTCAATATACTTGCGCCCCGCAGCAAGTGCGGCCTTCACCGCATCGCCAATCGGCTTGTGGCGCAGTTTCGTCAGCTTGATGAGCATGGGTAGGTTGGCACCATACAAAATCTTGCGGTCATTCGGGCTGCAGGCGCGCAGCGACAGGTTGGACGGCGACCCCCCGAACATGTCGGTGACCACCACCACGCCTTCGCCGGTATCGACGCTATCGGCGGCGGCGCAGATCTCGGCCTGTTTCCGGTTCCGGTCGTGATCCGGTTCGATCGGAATCGCCACCATGCCCGATTGCTTGCCCACGACATGTTCCACCGCCGACAGGTACTCTGCCGCGAGGCCCCCATGTGCAACGATCACGATACCGATCAAACGGCTTTACCCCGTGTCACGCGGCGAAACGTCTCCGCGCCTTTCCAGTTCCCGGTGCCGAGTTGACACCCGCCATCCCTGCTCCGCAAGGGTATTCGACAGCTTTTCCGCGACGGTAACGGAACGGTGTTGCCCTCCGGTACACCCTATTCCAACCGACAGGTGCGTCTTCCCCTCGGCCTTGTAGGCAGGAAGCAGGGACAGCACCAGATCGGCGACTTTCTCGAAGAAAGGAGTGAATTTCTCGTCACCTTCGACGAAAGCCGCCACGCGCGCGTCGCGTCCATCCAGGGGGCGCAATTCGGCGTCCCAATGCGGATTGTCCAGAAAACGCACGTCAAAGATCATGTCGACGCCGCGTGGCAAGCCGCGCTTGTAGGAGAAACTTTCGACCGACAGCGCAAGATCGTTGAACCCCTCGCCTCCGAACAGACGTCCGATTTCGGCGCGAAGCTGATGCGGTGTCATGTCGGATGTGTCGATCAGGTGTTCGGCCCGTTGGCGAAGGGGCGCAAGGATATCCGTTTCAAGGTCGATTCCGGCGACCGGCGAGCCTTGCGGTGCAAGCGGGTGGCGGCGGCGGGTTTCGGAATAGCGCCGGACCAGCACGTCGGAACGACAGTCAAGAAACAGCATTTCGGCGTCGATCTCGGGCGAGGAATCGATCCGGTCGAGAACGGCGGTCACGGTATCGACCGAGAACTCGCGGTTCCTCACATCAATTCCGATGGCGAGCGGCGGCAGCCGCCCGGGGCTTTCCACCGCGCGTTCCAACAGGCTGAGGGGGATGTTGTCGATGGTCTCGAACCCGATATCTTCCAGCGCATTTATCGCGGTCGTGCGGCCCGCGCCGGATGCACCGGTGACGATCACGACACGCGCACTGGACGGTGGAGCGGTCATTCCTGGCGGCCTCCCGAAAGATAGAGCCGCACCATAGCCGGAAATGCCGGGCTCTCAACCTTGCGAAGACAGGGCAAATCGATGCCCGTGACGGTCATCGCATGAGGCTCGGGCAAACGGGCGGTTTCAACCTGGTCGAGATCCACCGCGACATGGGCGATGGCCGGGGCCGATACTGCGGCGAGGATGCCCAGTCCGCGCGCCTCGATCCGGCCTTTCAGCGCGGCTGGCGCGTCAAGCCAGAGGGCCCCATTCCGGACCTGCACGACCGTCCGGTCATCTGAAACCAGCGTGCCCCCAAGTGCGATCAGTTCCAATGCAAGCGTGGATTTGCCCGAGCCGGACGCGCCCAGGATCAGCACCGCCCGACCGTCGAAGGCGACGGCGGAGGCGTGCAGGGTTTCCATGTGGTTTCGCGCCTTATACAGGCAGGCCGACGACGAAACGGGCGCCAAGCGGTTCGGAGGTCACGTCGGCGTCGGTCGGCCGGATATTCTCCGCCCAGATCACACCACCATGCGCTTCGACGATCTGCTTGGAAATGGCGAGGCCAAGACCCGAGTTGTTCCCGAAGTGATCGACCGGGCGCTCGGTATAGAAGCGGTTGAAAATCTTGGTCAGCGCCTGTTCCGGGATGCCCGGTCCGGTATCCTCCACCACGACCAGCACCCGGTTCTCGCGCTTGCGGACCCAGATGCGGATTGCATCGCCATCTTCGCAGAAGGAGATCGCGTTGGTCAGCAGGTTGACGAAGACCTGCGCCAGACGGCTTTCGAGACCTTCGATCACGATGGGATCGCTGGGCATGTCGGTGATGAACTCGACCCCCTTTTCGCGCGCGTCCTCGCCGAGATAATCGGACAGGTTGCCGATCATCTTCAGAAGGTCGAACGGTTCCTCGTCCTCCTTCACCAGCTCGCTGTCGAGGCGGGAGGCGTTGGAAATGTCGCTGACAAGACGGTCGAGACGGACCGTATCATGCTCGATCACATCCATGAGCTTCTCGCGATGATCGTCGCGTTTGGTCGCCCTCAGCGAGGTGACGGCAGAGCGCAGCGACGCAAGCGGGTTCTTGATCTCATGCGCCACGTCGGCGGCAAATTGTTCGTTGGCGTCGATCCGGTCATAGAGCGCCGCGACCATGCCACGGAGTGCGCCGGAGAGGCGCCCGATCTCATCAGGACGCGCGGTCAGGTCGGGGATGCGGACCCGGCTGGGGCTGAACTTGCGTGCGTTGCGTTCGCGCCCGATCTCGGCAGCCGCCGCAAGGTCCGACAGCGGATTGGCGATGGTCGACGCCAGGACAAGGCTGAGACCGACGGAAACGAGAATGGCGATCACGAACATCTGCAGGATCTGCTCACGCTCGGCGCGCACCAGCCCGTCGATCTCCCCCGCCGCGCTGGCAATGGCCACCGCGCCGATCGGGGCATTGCCCTGAAGGATCGGGGTTGCCACCGTGAAGATGATATTGCCGTAGGGATCGTTGGCCGTCCGGACCTGCGTGCCGCTGACCAGCGCCCGTTCGACCAATCCGGCCACGAGCAGCGCGTCATCCGTCTGCACCTCCGGCCGGTTGATCTCCTGCCCGAGCAGACGCGCAGCGCCCATCCAGATCGCATCCAGAGTGTCGGTGATTGCGGTGTTCCGTTCGGTCGGGTGAAGCGCGGCGAACGCCTCCGGCCGGCCGGAGGAATCCATCGACGCGGCGAGACGCCCTCCGGGGTCGTAAACGAAAAGGGAGGCCGCCGAGGAAAGCTCGATCGCGCCCAGGCGATCTTCGAGTTCGAACTGCGGGTCGTCCAGATCCGTCAGGCCGTCGGCCCCGTCGAATTGATGACCAAGAAAACCGGCGATCAGTTTCGCCTCGCTCAGGATCGCCTTTTCCCGTTGATAGACCAGACTGTCTCGGAACGGATTCAGGAACAGAACGCCACAGACCAGAACCAGGATCGCCAGAAGGTTGAACGTGATGATTTTGCGCGCCAGAGGCGAGCGGTTCATGGCGATGACGCCACGACGCTCCCTCTTTGCGCGCGCCTGTGTTTCGGCAGCCGCGTCGCCACCGATCCAGTCCTCACCGAGAACGACTTCTGCCTGTTTGGCCGGCCTCGCGCCGTCCATGCTGACCCCCAACGCGGTCACTTATTCTTCGTTGTACCGGTACCCGATACCATAGAGAGTTTCGATTGCCGAGAAATCGTCGTCGACCATGCGCATCTTCTTGCGCAGCCGTTTGATGTGGCTGTCGATGGTCCGGTCGTCGACATAGACCTGATCGTCATAGGCAACGTCCATCAGTTGGTCGCGCGATTTCACGAAACCGGGGCGTTGCGCCAGTGCCTGAAGCAGCAGGAATTCGGTGACCGTCAGCGACACGTCGAGACCTTTCCAGGTCACGGAGTGGCGCAGCGGGTCCATCCGCAGATTGCCGCGGGTCATCACCTGGGCCTGATCCACTTCCACACCTTCGCCGTCGCCGGCGATAACTTCCTGGCGGCGGAGAAGCGCACGGATGCGCTCCACCAGCAGGCGCTGCGAGAAGGGCTTCTTGACGTAATCGTCGGCACCCATGCGCAGACCCAGAACCTCGTCGATCTCGTCATCCTTGGAGGTAAGGAAGATCACCGGCATGGAGGTTTTCTGGCGCACCCGCTGAAGCAGGTCCATTCCGTCCATCCGGGGCATCTTGATGTCGAACACCGCCATGTCCGGCAGCTTCTTGTTGAATGCGTCGAGCGCGGCCTGGCCGTCATTATAGGTCTCGACCTCGAACCCTTCGGCTTCGAGTGTCATCGAGACGGACGTCAGAATATTGCGGTCATCATCGACCAGCGCGATCCTGGACATGCGTTATTCCTTTACTGCTCATTTACGCCTTGGATATGGCGCAATTTTTGATGTCATTTTTCGGGCATCTTCATGTCTGCCGTAGGGTTTTTCAACAATAATGTGCGAATCACATGCATTCGCCACGCTAGATGAACGAAATTCGGATTGAAGAATGGCTAATTTGCCGCAGTTTCTTGCCGCCGCGGCAGGATGGTGGCGCTAACTGTGAAATTTCAAAGACTTGGTTGCGCTAACTGGGTGTTCAACCTGTTCGCCACCCCTCATAAGAAACTCGTCACAACGAGGGGTTGCCCGGATCGGGCACCCCAGCCGGAGAGGAGCGAAAAGCATGGGTCAGGGCCGTGTGAACCCCGAACAGACACTTGAACATCAGGGCATCGAAGGACTGGGCGGGGTTCATTATAACCTCATCGAGCCGGATCTTGTCGCCGAGGCCGTCCGCCGCGGCGAGGGCGAACTGGGGATCGGCGGCACGATGCTGGTCTCCACCGGAAAATTCACGGGCCGGTCGCCAAAGGACAAACACATCGTCAAGACCGCCAGCGTTGCCGACAGCATCTGGTGGGACAACAACGCCGCCATGTCCGAAGAGGCCTTCGATACGCTTTACGCCGACATGCTGGAGCATATGAAGGACCGCGATTATTTCGTGCAGGACCTTTATGCAGGCGCCGACTCGGCGCACCGGCTCGACGTGCGTCTGGTGACCGAACTGGCCTGGCACTCGCTCTTCATCCGGCACATGCTGCGTCGCCCGGAACGCGAAGAACTCGACACGTTCATCCCTGAATTCACCGTCATCAACTGCCCCAGCTTCAAGGCCGACCCCGAACGCCACGGCTGCCGGTCGGAAACCGTCATCGCGATGAATTTCGACAAGAAGCTCATCCTGATCGGCAACACCGAATATGCCGGCGAGAACAAGAAATCCGTCTTCACGCTGCTGAACTACATGCTGCCCGAGAAGGGCATCATGCCGATGCACTGCTCGGCAAACCACGCCAAGGGCAACCCCGTGGATTCGGCGATCTTCTTCGGCCTGTCGGGCACCGGCAAGACGACGCTCTCGGCCGATCCGAACCGGGTTCTGATCGGCGACGACGAGCATGGCTGGTCGGAAAGCGGGACCTTCAACTTCGAAGGCGGTTGCTATGCCAAGACCCTCAACCTGACCCGAGAAGCAGAGCCGGAGATCTACGACACCTGCTCGATGTTCGGCACGGTGATCGAGAACATGGTCTACGATCCCGAGACCAAGAAGCTCGATTTCGACGATGACAGCCTAACGGCCAACATGCGCTGCGCCTATCCGATGCATTATATTTCAAATGCTTCGCAGGACGCGCGCGGCGGTCATCCGAAAAACGTCATCATGCTGACCTGCGATGCCTTCGGTGTGCTGCCGCCCATCGCTCGGCTGACACCGGCACAGGCGATGTACCATTTCCTGTCGGGCTTCACCGCCAAGATGGCCGGGACCGAGCGTGGCGTCACCGAGCCGCAGCCGGTCTTCTCCACCTGCTTCGGTGCGCCCTTCATGCCGCGCCGCCCGGAGGTTTACGGCAACCTGTTGCGCGAGAAGATCGCGACCCACGGCACCACCTGCTGGCTGGTCAATACCGGCTGGACCGGGGGCGCTTTCGGCGTGGGCTCGCGGATGCCGATCAAGGCGACGCGTGCGCTTCTGACGGCTGCCCTGGATGGCAGTCTGACGGATGTGCAGTTCCGCAAGGACCCGAATTTCGGCTTCGAGGTTCCGGTCAGCGTCAAGGCGACGGCTGTTCCGGACATGTTGCTCGACCCGCGCCGGACCTGGGACGACAAGAAGGCCTACGACGAACAGGCCGCGAAGCTGGTGGGAATGTTCGCAGAGAATTTCGCGCAATATGCCGACCGGATCGACGACGATGTGAAAGCCGCCGCGATCGGCTGAACGAGCTGAAATCTTTGAGAAAATGGCGGTCTTCGGGCCGCCATTTTCTTTTGCGGTCCGGTAGGGGGAAAATTCCGTGAATCTCCCCTCGCCCGGGTCCCGAAAGGTGCCTAGAGTCAGGCCATCGCAAAAAGAGGGGACGACTGATGTCGATTTTGAAACGCGGTTTGAAGGGTGCGCCGGTGAAACGGCTGCAAGAAAAACTTGGTATTGCCGCCGATGGTGATTTCGGTCCGGGGACCGAAGCGGCAGTCAAGAAATTCCAGCAAGACAATGGCTTGGCCGTGGACGGCATCGCCGGTCCTGACACGTTTTCTGCAATGGGTCTGCATGAGTTGGTGCTGCTGCGCAAAGGGTCACGCGGGGCCACCGTGAAGCGGTTGCAGGAGGGGCTTGGAGTTGGAGCCGACGGCATTTTCGGGCCGGGAACAGAGGCGGCGCTGAAGGAGTTTCAATCCGCCAACGGACTCGACGCCGATGGGCTGGCGGGGCCGGAAACTCTTGCAAAACTTGATAGTTTCGAGGAGATGACGCCCGCCGTTGCAGAAGCGGCGACCGTTCAGCCGGACGAGGAGCATTTCGACAGCGAGCCCCTGCCCGAGATTTCCGGCAGCGAGGTTATCGCCGGCTCGGCGATCCCCGTACCCGAGGAAAAATCGGTGTGGGGAAAGGTAAAGGGCTGGTTTTCCTGAGCTTTCTCGCTGCCGGGTGAGTTCGGCGTTCGCCCGCGAATGCCGAGCCGCCGCGATCGGCTGAACCGACCGGCCCCCGCTTCGGTGGGGGCCTAGTCTAAAAAGGACGGGGCGAAGAGCCAGCGCAGTCCTATGGCGACGATCACGCCCAGAAGGGCGCCCATCTTGACGCCGAACCAGATCTCCCCGATCAGAAAATAAGTTATGCCGCCCAATAGGATAGCGCCAATTGCGGCGTATATCGCGCATTTGCGGAGCCAGCGGAACAATTCGCCGCCCGTATCGGTCAGCATGTCGCCGAGCAGCTCTTTCGTCTCGGATTTCTTGTCGCTCATGCGCCCTCGCTAGGTGAAAAATGCGGCAGGGGAATGACGATCAATCGACCCACTTGTAGTTGAAGCTGACGCTGATCCTGTCTTCTTCGCTGAGGTTCATCGGCACCTCGTGGCGGAGCCAGCTTTCCCACAGCACAACATCGCCAACCTTCGGTTTTATATAGACAAATTGCTTCAACCCCTCGGGCGCATCCTTGCGTCTGGGGGGGCTGGCCATCATCATCGGGTGGCGCGGATCTTCGAGTTTGAGGGCGCTGGTGCCTTCGGGCATGGCGACATAGGTGGTGCCGGAGATCACCGAGAGCGGGTGGATGTGGCTGGCGTGGCTGCCGCCTGTCGGCAGCACGTTGATCCAGAGGTCTTCGAGTTCGAGTTTCCCCTCGCCCAGGTCGAAATGAAGCTGCTCCGCGAAGGTGCTAACATGTTGATCTAGGGCGGTTTTCACGTCCTCGAAGATCGGGAATCGCCAGGGCAGGTCGGACAGGCTGGCGTAGCTGGTATAGCCGGGATAGCCGTTTTCCTCGCACCATTGCTGGCCCGCTTCATCGTCTTCGGCGATGGAAAGGCAGGCGGCTTCAAGCTCTTCCGGCGCGATGCTATCGGAGAGTCCGGCTTGGTAGATCGGGGTGACGAAAAGGGTCTTCGGCATTCAGGGTCCGTTAAGGATGACAAAATGTACGTTCGCGGGTTCCGCTGTTGGTGGAGATTTGTACATGTTTTGAACCGGGGCAAAACCGTTTTGTACGCTCCTGCGACCGCATCAGGATGATCAAAGTGTTAACGCCGCCCGCCCGGTCTTGCCACAAGGACGGGGAGGTGCGAGACGGGACTCCGTTTCAAGGAGACCCCGGATGAGTGACCTGACTGCCCTGCCGCTGGACGCGCTGAATGTGGAAGAAGGCGTGCGCCCCTCCGCCCCTGCCATTTCGGGCGCGACCGATGGCGACCGGCAGAAAGGGCGGCAACTGGCGATGATCCACCGGCACTATCTGATGGACCTTGCGCGGATCGCCACGCTGATGAAACGGATCGAGGCCGGGGATGCGCCACCCGAAGACCTGGCGGAGATCGTGCTGCATTCGGACATGGCGAAAAACCTGTCGGCCTTCGGGTCGATCTGCGGACAAGCGTGCCACGCGCTGATGATGCATCACGATATCGAGGAGGCGCATATGTTCCCCGGTATCGACGCGCCCGCGACGGAGGGCATTCGCGCGGTGGTCGCGCGGCTCAAACAGGAACACACGGTGATCCACGAATTGCTGAACCGGCTGGCGGTCGCGGCGCGGGCCTGTGCCGAGGAGGCGACGGAGGCGCGGTTTGACGAATTGCGCGCGGTTTATTCCAAGCTGCTGGAGCAGGTCCGGTCGCATTTCCGCTATGAGGAGACCGAGCTGGAAGAGGCGATCGGGGTCTATCTGGGGGGGATCTGAGGAGACGGCCCGAGCGGGTGCGCCCGAGCCGTCAAGTTTTAGCTCAGGCCTGAACGGCGCGGCCGTTTTCGGCGGCGAAGGCGGCGAGCTGATCGAGGGTGATCTGCTGGTAGGCCTTGCCGGCTTTCGGTTTCCAGGCAATCGCATTGGGCTTGACCCGGACATGGCCGACGACGCCCTTGTTGTCGCGGATGGTGAAGTCATGCGCCTTGGGCGTGTCGAAGGATTTCGCACCGCCGGTTGCGGGCTTCTTCGCGGCCGTCTTCGGCTTGGCGGCGGCTTTCGGCTTGGCGGCTGCCTTCGGTTTCGCCGCGGTTTTCGCGGTGGTCTTCGGCTTGGCCGCGACCTTGGGCTTCGGCGCTGCCTTGGTTGCGGTCTTCGCCGTGGCGGCGGATTTGGCCGCTACCTTTGCCTTGGCCGGGGCTTTTGCCTTGGCCGTCTTGGCCTTGGCCGGTTTCTTCGCTGTCTTGGTCGCCATTGTATGGGCTCCGCTCTCAATTCCATTAACGACAATTGGATTGTTTCCAATCTGTCGACTCGGGGTTGTTGAGGGAGATTGTGGCGAAGATAGAGCGCGGGTGGCGTTTGTTTGTGGCGGAAGGGGAGGGTTTTAGGGGGTGAGACACGGTTCGGCGGAGCCGATGAAACGTCCAGTGGACGTTTCAAGTGTCAAACGCGCGGAGTACAGGGCGGGCGCGGCCCGGGCTGGTCGCCCAGGCGAGCATTTGGATCGAATTGACTCGAGTAGCCGGAAAATTCATTCTTTGGCAATGGTTAGATTGGTTCTGTTGACGACAAGCATGGCTCAACTTGTTTTCCAAGCTTTTTTCATTTTTTGTTATTGCTACTTCTTCGCTTACGCGTGGTATCAACTTTTGTCTCTACGCGAGTACGACAGTGGAGGACTCGTGGGAATTCACGAGATATGGTTCGATAGCCGAGACAGAATAACGGAGAATATCACTGTTCTTGGGCTTTTGGGTTTGCCTGTCATTCTAGCGTTTTTGGGATGGGTTGTCCCAACACCGTTTCGCAGACTACCAGATCTCTTTGTTCGAGCGTCTCTCTTATTTTTCTGGTTAGGAATGCAAATCGTTATCTGGGGAGCCCCCCACGAAGTCTTGGAGGTGATTTCCTAGAAAAGAAAAGGCGGAGCAAACTGCCCCGCCTCTCTTAAATCTCAACCGGGTGACGGTCCGCAAGTTTTCTTCGAAAACTCGCTACACCGCACTCGTGAAGACTGGTTTACCAGTCTTCACGGACGACAGTCCGTGTCTTCACCGGCAGCTTCATCGCTGCAAGGCGAAGCGCCTCGCGGGCGATGGCGTCGTTCACGCCGTCGATCTCGAACATGATCCGGCCGGGCTTGACCTTGCAGGTCCAGCGGTCGACCGAGCCTTTACCTTTACCCATGCGAACCTCGATGGGTTTGGCAGACACAGGCGTGTCCGGGAAGATGCGGATCCAGACGCGGCCTTGACGTTTCATGTGACGCGTCATGGCACGACGGGCGGCTTCGATCTGGCGCGCGGTGACGCGCTCCGGCTCGGTCGCCTTCAGGCCGTAGGTGCCGAAGTTCAGATCCGAACCGCCCTTGGCCTGACCGTGAATCCGGCCCTTGTGCATCTTGCGGAATTTCGTGCGCTTTGGTTGCAGCATCTCTTAGTTCCTCCGTCCGCCACCGGCGCCACGGGGCGCGGGGCCTTCCTGAAGTTCCTGCTGGCGGCGATCACGCGCCGAAGGATCGTGCTCCAGGATCTCGCCTTTGAAGATCCAGACCTTGATGCCGATGATCCCGTAGGGAGTCATCGCTTCGGCCAGGGCATAGTCGATATCGGCACGCAGCGTGTGCAGCGGAACGCGGCCTTCGCGGTACCATTCGGTCCGCGCGATTTCCGCGCCGCCCAGACGACCGGCAACATTGACCCGGATGCCGAGCGAGCCCATGCGCATCGCGTTCTGCACGCCGCGCTTCATGGCACGGCGGAAGGACACACGACGCTCAAGCTGCTGCGCGATGCTTTCGGCCACCAGGGCGGCGTCCAGCTCGGGCTTGCGGACTTCGACGATGTTGAGGTGCAGTTCACTGTCGGTCATCGCGGCGAGCTTGCGACGCAGGGTTTCGATATCCGCGCCTTTCTTGCCGATGATGACGCCCGGACGGGCGGTGTGGACCGTGACGCGGCACTTCTTGTGCGGGCGTTCGATGATGACTTTCGACACACCGGCCTGCTTGCACTCTTTTTCGATGAACTGGCGGATCTTGAGGTCTTCCAGCAGAAGATCACCGTAATCCTTGGTGTCGGCGTACCAGCGGCTGTCCCAGGTGCGGTTGACCTGAAGGCGCATGCCGATCGGATTAACTTTCTGACCCATTACGCGGTCTCCTCTACCTGGCGGACCTTGATGGTGATTTCCGCGAACGGCTTGTGAATACGTCCGAAGCGGCCACGGGCGCGCGGGCGGCCGCGCTTCATCACCAGACCCTTGCCGACCCAGGCTTCCGCCACGATCAGTTCGTCCACGTCCAGGTTGTGGTTGTTCTCGGCATTGGCGATGGCCGACTGAAGGCATTTCTTCACGTCAGCCGAAATCCGGCGCTTGGAGAAGGTGAGATCGGACAGGGCCTTTTCCACCTTCTTGCCGCGGATCAGGGCCGCAACCAGGTTCAGTTTTTGGGGCGAGGTGCGCAGAAGACGGGTCTTCGCCATCGCCTCATTGTCCGCCACGCGGCGGGGATTCTTATCCTTGCCCATGGCTTACTTCCTTTTCGCTTTCTTGTCCGCCGCGTGACCGTAATAGGTGCGGGTCGGAGCGTATTCGCCGAACTTCTGGCCGATCATGTCTTCGGACACGTTGACCGGAATGTGCTTCTGGCCGTTGTAGACGCCGAAGGTGAGGCCGACGAATTGCGGCAGGATGGTCGAGCGGCGCGACCAGATCTTGATGACCTCGTTGCGGCCCGACTCGCGGGATTTCTCGGCCTTCTTCAACACGTAGCTGTCGACGAAGGGACCTTTCCATACAGAGCGACCCATATTAGCGCCCTTTCTTCTTGGCGTGACGCGAACGCAGGATCAGCTTCGACGACGCCTTGTTCTTGTTCCGGGTGCGCGCACCCTTTGTCGGCTTGCCCCAGGGGGAAACCGGGTGACGACCACCCGAGGTCCGGCCCTCACCACCGCCGTGCGGGTGGTCGATGGGGTTCATGACAACACCGCGAACGCTCGGGCGGATGCCCTTGTGACGCATGCGGCCTGCCTTGCCGTAGTTCTGGTTCGAGTTGTCCGGGTTCGAGACCGCGCCGACCGTCGCCATGCATTCCTGACGGACGAGGCGAAGTTCGCCGGACGACAGCCGGATCTGGGCGTAGCCGCCGTCACGGCCGACGAACTGGGCGTAGGTGCCCGCGGCGCGTGCGATCTGACCACCCTTGCCGGGCTTCATCTCGATATTGTGGACGATGGTACCGATGGGCATGCCGGTAAACGGCATTGCGTTGCCGGGCTTCACATCGACCTTTTCGCCCGCGACGACCTTGTCGCCCACGGCGAGGCGCTGCGGGGCCAGGATATAGGCCTGTTCGCCATCGTGATACTGGATCAGCGCGATGAACGCGGTCCGGTTCGGGTCATATTCAATGCGGATCACCGTGGCGTCCACGTCGCGCTTGTTGCGCTTGAAATCGACGATGCGGTAGAGGCGTTTCGCTCCCCCACCACGACGACGCATCGTGATCCGTCCGGTATTGTTCCGGCCCGCCTTCTTGGTCAAACCCTCGGTGAGGGCCTTGACCGGGCGGCCTTTCCAAAGCTCCGAACGGTCGATCAGCACCAGCCCGCGCTGGCCCGGCGTCGTCGGCTTATACGACTTGAGTGCCATGCTTTCTGTCTTCCGTTTGCTTTGCGGGCGTTCAGCCCTGCTATCTTCGTTTCAGCTCGCCCGCCCCGGACCTGATCCGGGGCCTCCCGGCCACGAGGTCCCGGATCAGGCCCGGGACAGGTATTCCAAAAACGCACACCCCGGACGAATCCGGGGCGAAGCGATGGGGGTGTGTAGCGGAGGTGGGGAGGGGTGTCTAGGGTAAGATCGGATGAACCTGAACTCTACTCAGGAAAGGAATGTTTATTGCTGAGCGACAAGGAAATTAGAGAGGCGGCGGCCTCGCACGTAACCGACGCTGAATTGCGAATGCTCATTGAAGCGGAGCTAGGCGAATACGAACCGGACTTACCTTCCGTTCGCCTGAAGCTGGCAGCAGATATGCTTTGCGACGCCGCGATGGAGGTTGCAGCCATCAGGTTTGATGCGCCTAGGATCAACAAGCTACTGGTCCAGGGAGACGTACAGATCAGCTACTCGGACCTAGCAATCGTCGAGGACGTGGACCGAAATGTCGAAAGCGGAAACATCACGCAAGAAGAACTGAACGCACTGCTGCTCAGAAGTTCCATTGCGCATGTAGTTTCTCAGGCGGTTGCGGCTGGCGCATCGGAGGAAGATATTGCCAGCGGCGAGGTCAAAACAACGTCCTTGCGGCTCACGGAGATGCAGAAAACGAAGAGGAAGAGCCTTCTTTCTAGACTTTTTGGTTCTGAGTAAGCCGTGCCAGAGCCGGACCGGGGCTGGCGCTCCGACAGGTCCGCTGCGGCGCTTTATGGTGCCACGTACATCTTCTCTCGAAGCTATGCGCAAACGGCCCCAAAGCGCCAGACCGTCGAACCTATGGTTCGCCTCCGGCGAAACGGTCCGGTCCGGCGCTGGCGCGGCGGCCTTCTGCCTTGTTCCGCGCCGAATCTCTTCGGTCAATCGTTCCGACATGGCGGGCTGAAGCCCGCCCTACGGGTTGCTCGTAGGCCGGGCTTCAGCCCGGCGGTTCCGGCAAAACCCATAAAGAAAAGGCCCCGGATGCGATCCGGGGCCTCATCGTTCGTTTTGGTCCACCAAGACGTTCGGAGTCCCGGGTCAAGCCCGGGACGGGACGGCTTTACAGCCCCGTCGTCACGTCGATCGTGTTGCCCTCTTCGAGCGTCACATAGGCCTTCTTCACGTCCTTCCGTTTGCCCATCTGGCCGCGGAAGCGTTTGACCTTGCCCTTGGTGATCGTCGTGTTGACCGCCTTGACCTTCACGCCGAACAGACCTTCGACTGCCGCCTTGATCTGCGGTTTGGTCGAGTCAATCGCCACTTCGAAGACCACCGCGCCGCTCTCGGACGCCATGGTGGATTTCTCGGTGATGATCGGCTTGCGGATCACGTCGTATTGTTCCGGTGTCGCGCTCATTTCAGTCGAGCCTCCAGTGCTTCGACACCCGCTTTCGTGATCACCAGCGTGTCACTTTTCAGGATGTCGTATACGTTCGCGCCCATGGACGGCAGAACATCGACGCCGTTCAGGTTGGCGGCCGCCTGGGCGAAGCCGGTATCGACGGCGGCACCGTCGATGATCAGCGCGCGCTTCCAGCCGAGCTCCTTGACCTGCTTGGCCAACGCCCCGGTTTTCCCGTCGGCAGTTGCCGCATCCAGGATCACCAGGTTGCCGGTCGCCGCTTTCGACGACAGGGCGTGCTTCAGGCCAAGCTTGCGGAACTTCTTCGTCAGGTCATGGCCGTGGCTGCGCGGGGTCGGGCCCTTGTAGATACCACCCTTGCGGAAGATCGGCGCGTTGCGGTCGCCGTGGCGTGCGCCACCGGTGCCCTTCTGGCGGTAGATCTTCTTGGTCGAGTAGCTGGTTTCCGAGCGCGTCTTGACCTTGTGCGTGCCAGCCTGCGCATTGTTGCGCTGCCAGCGGACGACACGGTGAAGGATGTCGGCGCGGGGTTCGAGACCGAAGATCTCGTCGCCCAGTTCGACCGAGCCCGTCTTTGACCCAGCGAGGTTGATGACTTCGAGTTTCATTCCTCACCGTCCTTCTTTTCAGCTTCAGCGGCTTCCGCTTCAGCAACCTTGTCTTCCTTCGCCCCTTCGGCTTCGGCCGCTTCCATGGCTGCCTGTTCCGCCTCGGCAGCAGCCTTTGCGGCGGCTTCTTCCTCGGCGGCAGCGGCGGCGGCGGCTTCTTCAGCGGCTTTCGCGGCGGCAGCGGCGTCGGATGCCAGGGCTGCGGGCAGGATCGCGTTTTCCGGGAACGGCTTCTTCACCGCATCCTTGATCGTGACCCAGCCACCCTTGGAGCCCGGAACCGCGCCCTTGACCATGATCAGGCCACGGTCGGCATCGGTGCGGACGACCTGCAGGTTCTGCGTGGTGACACGGGCAGCGCCCATGTGACCGGCCATCTTCTTGCCCTTGAACACCCGGCCCGGATCCTGACACTGACCGGTCGAACCATGCGAGCGGTGCGAGATCGAGACACCGTGCGAGGCGCGCAGCCCGCCGAAATTGTGCCGCTTCATGGCACCGGCGAAGCCCTTACCGATCGAGGTGCCGGAGACATCCACGAACTGGCCTTCGAAGTAATGGTTGGCGGTGATTTCCTCGCCCACTTCGATCAGGTTCTCGGGGTCAACGCGGAACTCAGCGATCTTGCGCTTGGGTTCCACCTTGGCTGCCGCGAAGTGACCGCGCATGGCCTGGGAGGTCCGCTTGGCCTTCGCCGTGCCGGCACCGAGCTGAACGGCCGAATAGCCGTCGGTCTCGGCCGTGCGCTTGGCGACGACCTGAAGCTTGTCAAGTTGAAGAACGGTCACAGGGATCTGCTTGCCGTCTTCCATGAACAGGCGGGTCATCCCCACCTTTTTTGCGATAACGCCGGAGCGCAACATGTCGTAGCCCTCCTTAAACCGAGATCTGGACGTCCACGCCGGCGGCGAGGTCGAGCTTCATCAGCGCGTCCACGGTCTGCGGCGTCGGGTCGATGATGTCGAGAAGGCGCTTGTGGGTGCGGATCTCGAACTGGTCGCGCGACTTCTTGTCGATATGCGGACCACGAAGAACCGTGAACTTCTCGATCTTGTTCGGCATCGGGATCGGACCGCGCACCTGCGCGCCCGTCCGCTTGGCGGTGTTGACGATTTCCTGCGTCGACGCATCGAGCACGCGGTAATCGAACGCCTTCAGGCGGATCCGGATGTTCTGACTGGCTACTGCCATTGTCGTTCTTCCTTCTGTTGAGAGGTGGAGGTGCGATCACCTCCACGTCGAACTTGTTGTTGTTTGCCGGGGTAAACCCCGGCCTACGTGCGTTGGGTAGGCCGGGCTTCAGCCCGGCACGCCCTTACTCGATGATCTTCGACACAACGCCCGAGCCGACGGTGCGGCCGCCTTCGCGGATGGCGAAGCGGAGGCCGTCTTCC
>JBNKWP010000043.1:16014-16390 GCA_050299835.1 Silicimonas sp. | reverse complement strand
ACACCCGCGAGGAATTGCTGACCCTGCCGGGCATTGGGCCCTATACGGCGTCGGCCATCGCCTCGATTGCGTTCGACCGGGCGGAAACGGTTGTGGACGGTAACGTGGAACGGGTGATGGCGCGGCTTTACGCGGTCGAGACGCCGCTGCCGCGGGCCAAGCCGGACCTGACCGCGCTGGCGGCGGCGCTGCTCGGCGCCGGACCGGCCGCGGTGGATTCCGCGGCGGCCGGGGTACGGGTGCGGATCGACGCCCGCTACGGATACCACCCGTCCCCGGCGGCCGGTCACGCCTGGCAGCGCGGCTACGAGAAGGGATGGGACCACGGCTGGAGCCGTGGAGCGCGCGACGCGCGCCGCCACCGCGGCTACGCCCC
>JBNKWP010000043.1:0-16004 GCA_050299835.1 Silicimonas sp. | reverse complement strand
ATGGATCTGGGAGCGACGATCTGCACGCCGAAATCTCCGGCCTGCGGGATCTGCCCGTGGATGTCAGGCTGCGCGGCGCGGGAGCTTGGTATTCAGGCGCAGCTTCCGGCGAAGGAAGCAAAGAAACCCAAGCCGGTGCGGTTGGGCTATGTCTATCTGGGGCGGCGTGCGGATGGCGCGTGGCTGTTGGAGCGGCGGCCTGAGAAAGGGCTTCTGGGCGGGATGCTGGGCTGGCCGGGGAGCGAATGGTCGGAGGCCCCGGTGGAGGACCCGCCCGTCGATGCCGAGTGGCGCGATCCGGGCACAGAGGTGCGGCATACGTTCACCCATTTCCACCTGCGGCTTGCGGTGAGGATCGCGGACTTGCCGCAATCGGCGGACCCCGAACGCGGCCATTACGTTGCCAAGTCCGAGTTTCGCCCCTCCGCCCTGCCGACCGTCATGCGCAAGGCCTTCGACCTCGCCGTCGAGTCACTGGTTGATTCCTGACCGGGAAGGGCATTGAATCCGCGCATGGACCCCCGGTTGATGAACGCCCTGCCCTTCTGGTGCTCGCTGGCCCTGATCCCGCTGGCCTGGATCGGCGCGATTCTGGGCGGCTGGACGGTGCTTCTTGTGCTGTTCGGAACCTGGGGGCTGGTGCCGCTGATCGACCTTGTGGTCGGGTTGAACAAGGCCAATGCCGATCCCGAGACGCCGGAGGCCGATCTCTATTGGTATCGCCTTATCACATTGATCTGGGCACCGGTTCAGGCGGTGACGGTGTTCGGGATCATCGCCTATGTCAGCGCCTCCGGCCATCTGGGGGCACTGGAGATCGTCGGGTTGTCCATCGGCCTGGGCATCCTCTCGGGCGCCATCGGGATCGTCTATGCCCATGAACTGATGCACCAATCCTCGCGGGTGGAACGCTGGCTGGGAGACATCCTGATGGCGATGACGTTTTACGGGCATTTCCGCAGCGAACACCTGCTGGTCCATCACCGCTATGTCGGCACCCCGCGGGATGCGGTCACCGCGCGGTATAACGAGGGGTTTCACCGCTTTTTCCCGCGTGTTCTGCGGGGGAGTTTCCTGTCGGCCTGGGAGGTCGAGACGGAGCGACTTGCCCGCAAGGGGCTGCCGGTCTGGCACCAAAGCAATCCGTTCTGGCGCTATGGGGCCTTGCAGGCGGGTTTCATCCTGCTGGCGATCCTGCTCGGCGGTTGGCTTGGCCTGGCGATCTTCCTGATCCATGCCTTCGTCGCCGTATGGCAGTTGGAACTGGTCAACTATATCGAACATTACGGCCTGACCCGGAAACATCTGGGCGATGGCAAATACGAACATGCCATGCCGCATCACAGCTGGAACGCGGCGCATCGTGTGTCGAACTGGGTTCTGATCAACCTGCAGCGCCATTCCGACCACCATTACAAACCCGACCGGCGTTTCCCGCTTCTGCAGAACTGGGGAGCGGAAGACGCGCCGCAACTGCCGCATGGCTATGGGGTGATGGGGGCGCTGGCGATGATCCCGCCCCTGTGGCAGTGGCGGATGAACCCGCGCGTCAGGGCGTGGCGCAGGAAGTTTTACCCTGAGATCGACGACTGGGAGCCTTACAAACTCGCCACCAACCCGATGCCGCGTTAGGAGAGGTCCATGCCGGATTTTGACGCCCACCTGTCTGAGACGCTCGCCCAGATCGAAGCCGATGGGTTGATGAAACGCGAGCGCCTCATCACCTCGCCGCAGGGCGGGCGGATCGATGTGGGCGGCCGGGAGATGCTGAACCTCTGCGCCAATAACTATCTGGGGCTGGCCGACCACCCGCGCCTGATCGCGGCAGCCAAAGCCGCGATGGAGGATCACGGGTTCGGCATGGCCTCGGTGCGGTTCATCTGCGGGACGCAGGACTTGCACCGGGAGTTGGAAGCCGAACTGGCGCGGTTCCTGGGGATGGAGGATTCGATCCTTTTCGCCGCTTGTTTCGATGCCAATGGCGGAGTGTTCGAGCCGCTGCTGGGGCCGGAGGATGCGATCGTCTCCGACGCGCTGAACCATGCGTCCATCATAGACGGTATCCGGCTCTGCAAGGCGAAGCGGTACCGCTATGCGAACAGCGACATGGAGGATCTGGAGGCGCAATTGAAAGCCGCTCGCGCGGACGGGGCGCGCTTCGTGATGATCGCGACGGATGGGGTGTTCTCGATGGACGGCTATCTGGCCAAGCTGAAGGAGATCCGGGCGCTGGCGGATCGCTACGATGCGCTGGTGATGGTCGATGACTGCCACGCGACCGGCTTCATCGGCCCGAAGGGCGCGGGCACGCCGGCCCATGCCGGGGTGACGGTCGATATCCTGACCGGCACGCTCGGCAAGGCGATGGGCGGGGCCATAGGGGGTTATGTCGCCGCCTCGCAGAAGATCGTCGATCTGCTGCGCCAGCGGGCGCGGCCGTATCTGTTTTCCAACGCCTTGCCGCCGATGGTCACCGCCGCCGGGATCGAGGCGGTCCGGCTGGTGGAGGCGGCGGACGATCTGCGTGAGCGACTCTTCGAAAACACCGCCCATTGGCGAAAGCGGCTGGGGGATGCGGGGTTTACTCTCCTGCCGGGTGAACACCCGATCGTGCCGGTGATGCTGGGCGATGCGCGGCTCGCGCAGGACATGGCCGCCAAGCTTGACGAACTTGGCATCTACGTGGCGGGATTCTTCTTCCCTGTTGTGCCGAAGGGTCAGGCACGGATACGCACGCAGATGAATGCCGCGCTTTCGATGGAAGACCTCGACCGGGCGGCGGATGCCTTCGCTGAGGCAGGCAGGGAAACAGGTGCGATTTGATTAAAATTCTCCATCATCCTGGCAAAAATACTCTGGGGGTCCGGGGGCTACGCCCCCGGTCCGACGTAGACAGAGGGCGCTGCCATGACCAATGAGATGAAGGCGCTGGCAAAGACCCATGCCGGTCCGGGGCTCGACCTGATCCGCGCGCCCGTGCCGGAGATCGGGCCGGACGATGTGCTGATCCGGGTCAACAAGACCGGCATCTGCGGCACCGATATCCATATCTGGGACTGGGACGAATGGGCGGCGAAGACGGTGCCCGTGCCGCTGATCACGGGCCATGAATTCGCGGGCGAGATCGTGGAACTGGGGCGGAACGTGACCGATCTGAGCCTCGGTCAGCGGGTCTCGGGCGAAGGGCACCTGATCGGCAAGCATTCGCGGCAGAGCCGGGCGGGCAAGTTCCATCTCGACCCGGAGACGCGGGGGATCGGGGTCAATGAACAGGGGGCGTTTGCAGAGTATCTGAAGCTGCCCGCCTTCAACGCGGTGCCCCTGCCGGATGAGATCGACGACGAGATTGGTGCAATCCTCGACCCGCTGGGCAATGCGGTTCACACAGCGCTGAGTTTCGATCTGGTGGGCGAAGACGTTCTGGTCACCGGCGCCGGCCCCATCGGCATCATGGCCGCCGCCGTCGCCCGTCATGTGGGCGCGCGCCATGTGGTGGTGACCGACATCAACCCTGACCGGCTTGCGCTGGCAGCCAGGGTCGCGGATGTGGAGACGGTCAATGTCGCCGAGGACGATCTGAAGGACACCATGGCGCGGCTGAAGATGAAGGAAGGGTTCGACGTGGGGCTGGAGATGTCCGGCAACCAGCGGGCGCTCGACCAGATGGTGGAGGCGCTGGTGATGGGCGGGCGGATCGCTCTTCTGGGCATTCCGCCGGGCAAATCACCGGTGGACTGGAGCCGCATCGTGTTCAAGGCGATCACCATCAAGGGCGTCTATGGCCGCGAGATCTTCGAGACCTGGTACAAGATGATCGCGATGCTGGAAAACGGTCTGGATGTTCGCAACGTCATCACGCACCGGATGGGGGTGGACGACTACCGGCTCGGGTTCGAGACGATGAAGTCCGGCGCGTCGGGCAAGATCGTGCTGAACTGGAGGTAGGGGAGGGATTTGCTGTTCTGGATCGTTGTGCTGGTCGGCGTGTTCATTCTCTTTCGCTGGTTGCAGCGGCGGGGGAAGTAAGAGCGCAGCGACTGGAGCGACCGGGCCGCCGCAATGGGCGGGAAATAGCTCATGCAATAGCGCATTCATCGCCGGTTCATTCGGCCAAAACTAAAAAATCCTGGAGTGGTGGTGGAACGTCGCACGACGCAATCGCGCGCAGAAAAGAAAACAGGACACCGAGATGAAAGCATTCGGAATCATGAAAGCCCTCGCCCACGCAACAGGACGAGGCATGGCAGAAGACACTCTGAACGATCTACCCGAGGGCGGCCAGCCCGACGATCTTCCCGTCCCGCCTGAGACAGAGGCGATGGGCCCGCCGGAAATCATTCCGCCCGTCGAGACCGGCGGACAACCGGAATTCGACGAAGCGACCGGCTTGCCGATGATCGTTATCGACAAGCTGCCGGAGGGCTTCCGGAGCGGCGAGGATGAAGATGAAGAAGACGAGGACGACGACCTCGAACTCCTTCTCTGAATTGCACCGAATCAACGGCGGGCTCGATTTGCGCGCCCGACCGATCCTACCCGCCCGACTGCCACTCCATCACGCTCTCCAGCGGCCAGACCAGCATCAGCACGTTCAGAGCCAGCCCGTCGCGGATCACCGCTGCGGTCAGAAGTTCGAAGAAGATCGCGATTGAGACGCTGAGCCAGACCGGCAGGATGCGGGCCAGCGCAAAGCCGAACCACATGGCCAGCACGTCGGCCACCGAGTTCAGGACGCTGTCGCCGTAGTAATCCAGCGAGATCGTCACCTCCCGGTAGCGTTCGATGATAGCGTCGGAGTTTTCCACCACTTCCCAGAGGCATTCCACCGCCGTCGCGATGGCGAAGCGCCAGCCAAGGGGCAGCCGCTGCGCCACCACCCAAAGCGCAGCATAGAAAAGCAGGCCGTGGATGATGTGGCTGGGGGTGTACCAGTCGGAGAGGTGCTGGCTGTTTTCGCTCGACATGGTTTGCCCATGCCAGAGCTTGACGTATCCGCATTCGCAGATCGGGATGCGTCCGATCCAGAGGAGCCAGAGCGCCATTGCGATCAGGATGGCTACGGCGGTGAGCCAGGATTTGTAGGATGTGGTCATGGGGCGACGGAATCACACCGGTCCTGCCCCGTCCAGAGAAATGCATCTACCGCAAAGCGTTTCGCGTCAGGCCAGGCGTTCGAGCAGACCCGAATGCACCGTTTCGCCTCCGGCGATCACCCCTGCGGTTTGTCTTGCGGGGCTGTTGAACGTCAGGTCTTGCCCATGTCGGTCGGTCACCCGCGCGCCGGCTTCGGTTGCGATCAGCGCGCCCGCTGCGATGTCCCATTCCCAGGCCGGGCGGAGCGTGATCATCGCGTCGAAGCGGCCTTCCCCCACAAGCGCCATGCGATAGGCGAGCGACGGGCGGAAATGGCGTTCGACCGGGGGCGGTCCGGCTTTCCAGAAGTCGTCGCGGAAACTGACCTTGGGGCTGAGGACCGTGGCGCCGTCGAATGCGGTCGGCTGCGAGGCCCTCAATCGCTCGCCGTTCAGGGTTGCGCCCCCTTCGCGGGTGGCGAGGTACATCTTGTCCCGAACCGGCAGGTAGACGCAGCCCGCCGTAACCTGCCCGTTCACCGCGACCGCGATGGAATGCGCCCAGGTCGGCTCCCCGGCCACGAAGGAGCGGGTGCCGTCGATGGGATCGACGATGAAAACGCGCTCAGCCTGAAGCCGGTCAAGGTCATCCTCAGTTTCTTCGCTGACCCAGCCGTAATCGGGCCGCGCCGTCAGAAGCCGTTGATGCAGGTGCCTGTCGACGGCGAAGTCGGCCTCGCTTACCGGATCGTCGCCGCCCTTGTCCCAGACCTGCGGGTCCTCGCGCCAGAAGGCGCGGGCGATTTCCCCGGCCTCGCGGGCGACCTCTTCGAGGAGTTCGAGGTCAGCTTCCGGCAATCGTCAGCCCTTCTACCAGAAGCGATGGCACGACGCGGGAGAGATAAGTCCGTGCGTCGTTGGCAGGGGTGATGCTGCGCAGCATGTCGTGAAGGTTCCCCGCGATCGTGCATTCGTTGACCGGGTAGGCGATCTGGCCGTTTTCGATCCAGAAGCCGCTGGCGCCGCGGGAATAGTCGCCGGTTGTGCCGTTGATCGACGAGCCGATGAGCGAGGTCACCAGCAGGCCGGTGCCCATGTCGGACATCAGTTGTTCGCGCGACTTCGCGCCTTGCGTCAGCGCGATGTTGGTCAGGCTCGGCGACGGCGGGCCGGACGGGCCGCGTGCCGCGCTGGCGGTGCTTTCCATGCCCAGTTGCCGCGCCGTGGCCAGATCGAGCGTCCAGCCCTGCAACACACCGTCCTTCACGATCTCGCGGCGGCGCGTGGCCAGACCTTCCGCGTCGAAGGGCTTGGAACCTGAGGTGCGGGGACGGTGCGGGTCTTCGATGATGTCGAGGCCCTCGGGCAGGATCTGTTCGCCCAGCCGGTCGCGTAGCCAGGACCCACCACGCGCGACGGAGGCACCGTTTGCCGCCTGCAGAAGATGCCCGATCAGGCCGGAACTGATGCGTTCGTCATAGAGTACTGGATACGCGCCGGTCGGCGGCTTGCGCGATCCCGCCCGTGCCACTGTCCGTTCCGCCGCCAGCTTGCCGATTTCCTCGGGCGATGGCAGGTCGGCGCGATAGATCCGGCCCTCACCGGCGTAGTCGCGCTCCATCGCCGTGCCCTCGCCGGTGATCGCGACGCAGTAGAGCCCGTGGCTCGTCCGCGCATAGCCACCGGAGAACCCGTTGGTCGCGGCCAGATGTATCCGCGTCCGGGAAAACGAGGCGGCGGCGGATTCCGACTGGCTGATGCCGGGCGTCTCCAGCGCGACCGCTTCCGCCTCGGCGGCGACCGCCTGCAGGTCGGCCGGAGCCGGATCGTCGCCGGTTTCGATCAAATCCAGGGCGGCGGCATCGCGGATCGCCGAAAGCTGAGAGGGATCGGCCAGGCCGATATAGGGGTCCTCAGGCGCGATCCGGGCCATGGCGACAGCACGCTCGGCCACTTCCCGGATGGCATCCGGGCTGACATCGGAGGCGGCAACACAGGCCTGCCGGTTGCCGACCAGCACCCGCACCCCGATTTCCACGCCTTCGGCGCTGTCGGCGTGCTCCAGCTTGCCGCCGCGCACGTCGATGGAAAGCGAACGGCCATCGGTGGCAATCGCGTCAGCGGCATCCGCACCGGCGGAGACCGCAGCCGCGAGAACGGCCTCGGTCAGGTCAGAAAGGTTCTGCATGAAAGAATAGTCCCCGGACAAAATCCATGTCCGGGGACGTAAGTCGTTAAGCCTTGATCTTCAAGCGAAAGGCGCGTTTCCGCTTCAGCGGATGCGTTGCCCGTTGGCCAGGACCGAGCCGTCTTCCTTCATCTCGATGGTCGAGACCAGAGTGTCGGGGCCGGTGCCGGGGCGGGCGAACATGCCCAGCATCATGCGGGCGCCCATCGCCTGATCCTCGGGGACAAGGCCCATGCCGACCAGCGTGTCGAGCAGCCCGTTGCCGCCCTGAAGCATCATGTTGACGGTGCCCGCCGGGACCGGAACCGGACCGGAGTTATTGAAGGTGAAGGCCCCGTCGCCAGTCAGTTCCGCACCTGCCAGCGTCAACAGGATCTGGTTGATGCTGACCGAGTTGATCTCACCCGGCGCTTCGGTCAGATTCTCGACAACTTCGGGATCGAAGACGTCCTGCTTCATCGTCACCTCGCCGCCGAGGTCGATGACAAGCGTTGCCGGATCACGGGGAAGCTGGCCCGTCGGGTCGATCATGCCCCAGAGCATGTCGTCGATCTCAAGCCCAGCGAAATTCATACCCAGAGCGAAACCCTGCGGCTCCTCCGACGGTACGATCGGCATTCCGAAATTCGTGCCGCTTTCAGCCATCTTGAAGGTCAGCGGAGGCAGCGGGATCATCGAACCGCCGACCGAGAGCGTTATGTCCTCGGAAACCGCACCATAGGACAGACCGTTACGACCCAAGTCGAATTCGAACTCGCCCGAGGCCACGGCGGCTGCCATTTCGAACGAACCATCGGGACCGTCGCCCGAGACCGTGTAGGTGAGTGGGCCGTGGCTTGCCGTGCCCTTGGTCTTGTTCCCGGCTTCGACAACCTGCGCCAAGGAGGCCATAAGTTCCTGCGGCGCGGCGCTGCCTTCGTAATCGGCAACGATGTTCTGGGCTTCCATGGCCAAGCTAAAATCGCCCTCGCCCTCGGCTGCGTCCGTGAAGGTCATGCTCATGCCGGCGACGTTGAAATCCGCCGTGTAGTCGCGCACAGTGCCGCCGCCGATCCAGATCATCACGCCGGATATCCCGGTGAGTTGAAACGACATGTCGAAGTCGATTTCCTCGATGGCTTCTTCGGGACCGGTAATCTCGATATCGCCGAGGGTGAAGCTGTCGGAGGTGAAGTCGTAGCGCATCTCCTCGGGGATGCCCGACGCGATCATCTTCGAATTCGTCTGGGACACCGAAAGCGCGAGCTCGACCGTCTCGCCGTCAGGGGAGGTGAAGGAGACTGTGATCGGAATGCTGTCCGGATAGGACACCTCGACGGTCCCGTCACCGACTTCGCGGAAGGACGCGCCGCCCATTGTCACCCGGAACGAGCCGCCTTCGATATCGCCGGATGCCCAGAGTTCCTCGACCGTGATCGTGTCGCCCGAGCGCGACTGATCGGTCACCTTGGCGGTCAGTCCGTGGAGTTCCATCTTGCTCAACTGGTCTGCAATGACCTGTTCTGCGGTCAGATCGGCGAAAGCGGGCGCTGCGGTCACAAAAGCGATGGCAGAGCTGAGCATGAGAGAGCGGGTAAGTGTCATATTAGGTATCCGATACAATGGCGTGGTTCTGGGTGGTTCACTGTTCTGCGGCACCATCCGAGGCACATCCCCAAGGGTCAAGCAAAGCCTGTCCCCCCTGCGACGGACAGGGTAAGCGTGGCCGTGATAGCACGGACTGTGGCGAAATGGAGGCTGGAAATGTCGGTTGATGGCAAAACCGTGATCATAACGGGGGCAAGTCGTGGAATTGGCGAAGCGGCGGCAGAGGTCTTTGCGGCGGCCGGTGCGAAGGTTGGTTTGCTGGCCCGGAGCGAGGGTGCGATCGGCGAGATCGCGGGTCGGATCGGGGAACGTGCCGTGGCAATTCCCTGCGACGTCAGTGACTTCGCCTCCGTCGAAAGGGCCATCCGCGCGGTGGAGGATCGTTTCGGCCCGACCGACATACTTATCAACAACGCGGGCGTGATCGAGCCGGTTTCCCACCTTGCCAGCGCCGACCCCGAGGGCTGGGGCAAGGTCATCGACATCAATCTCAAGGGCGTCTTCTACGGGATGCGCGTGGTGCTGCCCGCGATGATCGAACGCCGCGAAGGCACGATCCTGACGGTTTCCTCGGGCGCGGCGCATGGGCCGGTCGAGGCCTGGTCGCATTACTGCGCGTCGAAGGCGGGGGCGGCGATGCTGACAAGCTGCGTGGACAAGGAGGCGGGCGCGGCGGGTATCCGTGCGATGGGCCTGTCACCCGGCACCGTGGCGACCCAGATGCAGAAGGAGATCAAGGCCACCGGCATCAATCCGGTGAGCCAGCTTGACTGGTCGGATCACATCCCGGCGGACTGGCCTGCGAAAGCGCTGTTGTGGATGTGTTCGGGCGATGCGGATGTGTTCATCGGACAGGAAATCTCCCTGCGCGAGGACGACATCCGGCGGCGCGTGGGGCTGATCGCATGATCGAGGTTGCACAGGACGGTCCGGTCTGGGTTTTGACACTCAACCGGCCCGACAAGGCGAATGCGCTGACCCGCGAGATGCTGAGCGATCTGGCCGACGCGGTAGAGCGTGCGGTGGCCGAGCCGGAGACCCGCGCGATCATCCTGACTGGCGCGGGCAAGGTCTTCTCCGCCGGTGCCGATCTGGAGGCTGCCCGTGCAGGGCTTGCGACCGATCCGGTCTGGGAGCGCCTGTCGGGGGCCATCGCCGCTGCCCCCTGCCTGACCATCGCCGCGCTGAACGGCACGGCGGCGGGCGGGTGCCTGGGCATGGTGCTGGCCTGCGATCTGCGGGTGGCGGTTCCGGGTGCGTCGTTTTTTTATCCGGTGATGAAGCTGGGTTTTCTGCCTCAGCCGTCGGACCCTGCCCGTCTTGCGGCCCTTGTCGGACCGGCGCGGGCGAAACTGATCCTGATGGCCGGTCAGAAGGTCCGGGCAGATGAGGCGAAGGCGATGGGTCTGGTCGATGTGGTTGATGATGATCCGGTGGCTGTCGCGCGGGAGCTTGCCGCCGATGCCTGTGGTGCGGAGGCCTCGCACGTCGCCGCGATCAAGGGAATGATCCCCGGCTGAGGATGCGCCCTAATCGCCTTCCAGCGCTTTCACTGCCCTGACCCAACCCGGACGTTCCGCCATACGCGCCGCGTGGTCGATCAGCGCGTCCGAGGTCAGCGCGACCTTCGCCTGAACGGCCCAGCGGGCCATATCGGCGGCGAAGATGTCGGCCAGCGTGAAGACCTGACCGCCGAAGAATTCGGCATCCCCCAGAAGCCTCGTGAACTTCGCTTCCGCGCGGGCGAAATCCGCTTCCGCCACCTCGCGCATTCCCGGCTTTCGCGCCTCTTCCGGCAGGACGAAACCATGCCGCGCCATCAGCCAGATCGGGGCTTCCATCTCGGTCAGGACGAAGTTGATCCGCGCGTCCATAACGGCCCGTTCCACCGTACCGGCGGGATAGGTCAGCGCGCATGCGCGGTCGGCAAGGTAATGCGAAATCGCCAGCGAATCCGTCAGAACCGCGTCGCCATCGCGCAGCGCCGGTGCCTGACCGAGCGGGTTCACGGCGTACATGCCTTCGGAATGCGTTCGCGCGATTTCATGAATGTATGGAACGCCCAGCTCCTCCAGCACCCAGACGACGCGGAACACCCGCCCGCCCTTCGGGCCGATCACGGTATACATCAGCGTCGTCCCATCCATGCGAGCCTGAGCAGAGCCCGTTCCATCACCGCCATCTGCGGCACCTCTGCCGTGGACCTGAGCGTCAGGTCAGTGTCGAGCAGAAGCGTCAGCGCCCGTTCCAGCTTGTGCATCCCCCAGGCGGAAGCCTGACGCTGGATGCGGTCGCGGCGCAGGCCGAAGACGGGAGGGCGAAGTTTGCCGATGCCGGACCCTGCCCCTCCGGGATCGGAGGCGACCATGTGCAGCGTCTTGAAATGCCGGGTCGCACCGATGCAAAGACCGACCGGCCCGACGCCCTGCGCCTCCAGCCGCCGCAGCACGGGGCCAAGTTCATGGGCCTTGCCCTCGGCGGCGATGTTGAGCGCGTCGTCGATCCCGGCCTCCACCGAAGCGGGCGCGGAGAGGGCGACTTCCTCGGACGTGAGCGGGGTGGCGTCGTTCAGCTTGTAAAGTGCGATCTTCTCGATGGTCTGGCGGAAATCGCCGGGGGACAGCGTGCGGGCCAGATCGGTCAGGGCTGCCATTGCTTCGGTCGAGATATCGGTGAGACCGGCGGCTTTCAGGGAAGACTCGATTTCCTCCCGGCCCGGCGGGTCGTCGTAAATCCCCGTCGCATAGGCGGATTTGTGGTCTTCGAAGAGCTTGCGCAGTTTCGATTTGGCGTTCAATTGCCCCGCCGTGACGATCACCTGCGCGTCGCCGTCGCGCCATTCGGCCAGCGCAGTGCCAATGGTGTCGGCCAGCCCGTCTCCCGCATCTTCCACGAAAGCCACGCGGGGACCGGGGAAGAAGCCTTGCGCCTTGATCGCGTCGAGCAAAAGCGCGGGGTCCTTGCGCAGATCTGCCGCCGCGATCCGGGCAAGGCGCATCTCGTCCTCGCCCATCTCTCCGATCAGCGCCTTGATGGCCTCCTGCCGACGCAAAGCCACGCGCATGGCGTCGCCGCCATAGATCAGCAGCCCGGTCGCGGTCGGGTCGGGTTTCCTGAAATAGCCCGGAGCCTCCCGCGTGGAAAGCTTCATGGCAGGTCGCGGCCCAGAAGGTCGGTCACGATCCGGTCGGCGAGGATCACCATGAGCCGCCGCCGGGCGTCGCGCTGGGCAAAGGTCGTTGCAACCGTTGTGGAGGTGGCCGAATAGCTGGTGAAGCTGCGTTCGGAGCCGCTGGCGATCTGGGTGCCGTCACTGATATCGGTCAGCCGCCAATCGACCTGTCCGGTCACGTTGAAACGGCTCAACTCGCCATCGGGCAGGAAGCCCACCGCTTCCTCCTTGATGCGGATATCGGCCAGAAGCGACATGTCCGCGCCCTGCGGCCGGCCCAGCCGGTCTTCCAGCCGCTTGACCAGGTCGAAGCCTTCTTCATCACTGGGGTCGGCCACGTCGATGCGCCCGCGCAAGTCGCTGCCCTGTCCTTCGGGGCCGTAGACCGGTGTGAAGCCACAACCCGCGAGGGCAAGACAGGACAGCAAGGTTGCGCGTCGTGTTATGCTGCCCCGGACCTGATCCGGGGCCTCCGGTTGCGGGTCGAGGCCCCGGATCAGGTCCGGGGCAACTTGGCTTATGCGATCAAATGACGACATTGACGATGCGGCCCGGCACGACGATCAGCTTCTTGGGCTGACCTCCGGCCAGCGCCTTGATGACAGCATCATCCGCCAGCACCAGCTTTTCAACCTCTGCCTTGCCCGTGTCTTTCGCCACGGTGATTTCGCTGCGCCGCTTGCCGTTCACCTGGATCGGGAGCGTCACGGTATCCTCGACCAGAAGGCTTTCGTCGGCCACCGGCCAGGGCGCGTTGGCGATGAGTCCTTCGCCACCCTGCATGGCCCAGATTTCCTCCGAGAGATGCGGGGTCATGGGGGACATGAGCTGGGCGAGCGCCATCACCGCTTCGCGGCGTGCGGCATGGGAAGCCTTTGATTTCGCGAGGACATTGGTGAAGGCATAGAGCTTGGCGATGGCGGCGTTGAAGCCGAAGCTTTCGACGCCCATCGTCACGTCATGGATGCTCTTGTGCAGCGCCTTGCGCAGATCCTCATCGTCCGATCCCGTGTCTTTGCCTTCCGCGATGTCGGTTGAGATACGGTGCACGCGGGACAGGTGTTTGAACGCCGCCTCGGCCCCGGCGGCGGTCCATTCCACGTCACGCTCGGGCGGAGAATCGCTCAGGACGAACCAGCGGGCGGTGTCGGCGCCGTATTGGTCGATGATGGCGACGGGGTCGACCACGTTCAACTTGGATTTGGACATCTTGGTCGATGGCTCGACGTTAATTCGTTCGCCCGTTTCTTTAAGGGTGAAATTGCCCCTACCGTCATCCTGAACATCTTCGGGAAAATGATAGATTTTGCGGTCATTCGGACCGAAGCGTTCGGCATTCGAATATGCGGCATGCGTCACCATGCCCTGCGTAAACAGCGCGTCGAAGGGCTCGATCGCACTCTCCGGCAGGTGGCCGCAGATATGCATCGCGCGGGCGAAGAAGCGCGAGTAGAGCAGGTGCAGGATCGCGTGCTCGATGCCGCCGATATACTGGTCCACGTTCATCCAGAATTTTGCGTCGTCCATGTTGGTCGGCGTCTCGGCGCGGGGCGCGGTGAAGCGGGCGTAGTACCAGGACGAGTCGACGAACGTGTCCATCGTGTCAGTTTCGCGCTTCGCCGGTTTGCCGCATTTCGGGCAGGTCGTATCGCGCCATGTGGGGTGCCGGTCGAGCGGGTTGCCGGGCTGGTCGAAGGACACGTCGTCGGGCAGTTGAACCGGCAGGTTCTCCTTCTTCTCAGGCACCACGCCGCAGTCGTCACAATGAACGACCGGAATCGGGCAGCCCCAGTAGCGCTGCCGCGACAGGCCCCAGTCGCGCAGGCGGTAGTTGGTGACGCCCTTGCCCCAGCCCTGCTGTTCGGCAAAGGCGATGGTGGCGTCGATGGCCTCCTCACCGGTGGCCAGATCGAGACCGGCGAAGTGGTTGACCCAGCGCACGCGCTCGGACTTCGGCGGCACGTAGGCGTCGTTGTGCAGACGGAAATAGCGGGTGCCCTTCACCTCCGCGATGTCACCATCGACGAACTCGGCGTCGAGGATGTTCATCGGTGCGGGCTGGGTGTCTTCGGGCACGAAGGTCGCAACGACGGGCAGATCGTACTTCCGGCAGAAATCGAGGTCGCGCTGGTCGTGGGCCGGGCAGCCGAAGATCGCGCCGGTGCCGTAGTCCATCAGGATGAAATTGGCGATCCAGACCGGCAATTCCCAATTGGGGTCAAGCGGATGCTTCACGCGCAGGCCGGTGTCATAGCCCAGTTTCTCCGCCTTCTCCAACGCCTCCTCGGTGGTCCCGCCGCGCTGGCAGGTGGCGCGGAACGCCTCCACCTCCGGGTTGGACGCCGCCAGCTCCTTCGCCAGAGGATGGTCGGGGGAGATGCCGACGAAGCTTGCGCCCATCAGCGTGTCGGGGCGCGTGGTATAGACGGCAATCGGGTCGCCGCCATCCGTGCGGTCGAAGGAGAACTCCAGACCGCGCGACTTGCCGATCCAGTTCTGTTGCATCAGCTTGACCTTGGCGGGCCAGTCGTCGAGCCCGTCGATGGCGTCCAGCAGTTCTTCGCTGAAATCGCTGATCTTGAAGAACCATTGCGTCAACTCGCGGCGTTCGACCTCGGCGCCGGAGCGCCAGCCCTTGCCGTCGATCACCTGTTCATTGGCAAGCACGGTCATGTCCACCGGGTCCCAGTTCACCACCGCGTTCTTGCGATAGACTAAGCCCTTTTCCATGAAATCGATGAACATGGATTGCTGCTGGCCGTAATACTCGGGGTCGCAGGTGGCGAACATCCGCGACCAGTCGAGACCGAAGCCCAGCGGCTTCATCTGCGCGACCATCGTGTCGATATTGTCGTAGGTCCAGGTCTTGGGATGGCCGCCGGAAGCCATCGCGGCGTTTTCCGCCGGCATCCCGAAAGCGTCGAACCCCATCGGGTGGAGAACGTTGTGACCCGTCGCCAGCTTGTAGCGCGCGATCACGTCGCCCATCGTGTAGTTCCGCACATGGCCGATATGCAAGCGGCCCGAGGGATAGGGGAACATTTCAAGCACGTAATATTTCGGCTTCGCCTCGTCGCGCCGGGCAACGAAGGTTCCCGCCTTGTCCCAGGCGTCCTGCCATTTCTTTTCGATGGTCTTGGTGTCGTAAGGCGACATGTCTGAGGGTCCTCGGAGTTCGGGTCCCGTCTGATTAGTCAGAGAGCGGCGGAAGGTCTAGGGTCTGAGACTTACAGACCCAGATCGCGGATCCGAAGCTGGCGGGCGCGGGTGAGGATCGCGTCTTCGACCGCACGGACCGTTGCCGTGGGCGCGGGACCGCTGCGGGTGGCCAGCGCCACGTTCAGCGACCGTGCTTCAAGGGCCGGGTCACGCACATAGATCGTCGCCCGATAGGCGCGTCCGCCACCGGGCGGCGTGCCGTAGCCAGTGACGATCACACCGGAGAAGGGATCGGCCGACTGGATCGGCAGGAAGTTCAGGATATCGAGCGAGGCGTTCCAGATATACTTGTTCACCTCAAGCGTGGTGTTGGGATCGTCCACATTGGTGAAAAGGTCCGCAAAGGTCGATTGGCGCTGTGCGTTGCGCCCGTTAACCTCATCGGCGTCATCGTTCGACCCAAGGGAGAATCCCCCGCATCCGGCGAGCGTGAGGCCGAGGCTCAGAACCAATACCCCGCCCCGAGCGATTCTTCCGCGCGTCTGATGCATGTCTCACCCTTCCCTCGTTCTTTCGGCATGACTAGCCGAGCGCCGCGTGCGGAACAAGGATATTTCCTTATTCACAAGGGCCACGCCCATGCTTTTTACTGTGGCAGCAATGCACCATCCCTATGGAGTCTGGTTAACTGGCGGGAGGTCCGCTTGCAATCCGGGGCCAGTGGAGAGAAATACGGTGCCAATCAGATCGGTGCGACCGGTTTGAGACGCACCTTTTACACACGAGGGAAAAAAACGATGAAAAAGGTTCTTCTGGCTTCGACCGC
>JBNKWP010000042.1:0-17737 GCA_050299835.1 Silicimonas sp. | reverse complement strand
GCGGTGGCGTTCGCGCCGGTCTTGGCCTTGGCTTCGTGCACCGTGTTGAAGACCGGCAGACCAAGGTGGTCTTGCCCGCCCTTGCCGGGGGTCACGCCGCCGACCATTTTCGTGCCATAGGCGATGGCCTGTTCGGAGTGAAAGGTGCCCTGGGAGCCGGTGAAGCCCTGGCAGATGACCTTGGTGTTCTTGTTGATAAGGACTGACATTCAGGGGCCTTTCTATTGCACGATCAGCATCAGCAGTTCGTCCGTGCCATCGACGTCACGTACAAACGTAAGATTGGGGTTTCCGGGGACCAACACGACGCTGTCGAGTTTGGGGTTCGATACCGGGAGCCCATCGCGGTGACGGGCCCGGACGAAACGGTTGAACGCGCGGGCCAGTTGCGGGTCGCGCTTGACGAATACCATGCAGGCCGGCTCATAGGGCTGGTCGATGATCGCGACCATCGGACGCCGGGGATGCGCGTAGCCGAACATTTTTGACCGCCGGTCGGTGACCAGCAGCTTGTAGCCATCCGCCTTCAGCGCGGAGACGACGCGGCCGGGACGGGCGCGGTTGCGGTAGCAATACTTGTCGAACGTGCCGACAGCGGTGCTGGCGGGCACGCGCGGCGCGATTTCCGCGTCCATGTCGGCAAGGGCTGCTGCAGTGCCTAGATCGACACGAGTGCTGCACCCGGCAAGTGCCAGGACCGTCAGTGCGAGAAGGAGCCGTTTCACCCCTTCACCGCCTTCACGATCTTCTCGGCACCGTCCTTCAGGTCGTCCGCCGCGATCACGTCCACGTCGGATTCGTTGATGATGCGCTTGCCTTCTTCCACATTCGTGCCTTCGAGGCGGACAACGAGCGGAACCTGAAGGCCCACTTCCTTAACTGCCGCGACCACGCCTTCGGCGATGACGTCGCAGCGCATGATACCGCCGAAGATGTTGACGAGGATGCCTTTGACGTTGGGGTCCGAGGTGATGATCTTGAACGCCTCGGTCACCTTTTCCTTGGTGGCACCGCCGCCCACGTCGAGGAAGTTGGCGGGTTCGGCACCGTAAAGCTTGATGATGTCCATCGTTGCCATGGCGAGGCCCGCGCCGTTGACCATGCACCCGATTTCACCGTCGAGTGCGATGTAGTTGAGGTCATATTTGGAGGCTTCGAGTTCCTTCGGATCCTCCTCCGTCTCGTCCCGCAGCGCCATGATATCGGGGTGGCGGTAGAGCGCGTTGGAATCGAAGCCCATCTTGGCGTCGAGGCATTTGAGGTCGCCCGCGTCGGTCACGATGAGCGGGTTGATCTCCAGCATCTCCATGTCCTTGGCGATGAAGAGGTCATACAACTGGCCCATGAGCTTGACGCATTGCTTGATCTGGGGGCCGGTCAGGTTGAGGCCAAAGGCGATGCGGCGGCCGTGATAGGCCTGGTAACCGGTGGCGGGATCGACGCTGAAGGACAGGATCTTCTCCGGCGTGCTTTCGGCCACCTCTTCGATATCCATGCCGCCTTCGGTGGAGGCAACGAAGCTGACCCGCGACGAGCCACGATCGACGAGGAGGGCCAGATACATCTCCGTCTCGATGCCCGAGCCGTCTTCGATATAGATGCGGTTGACCTGTTTGCCGGTGTCGCCGGTTTGCTTGGTCACCAGCGTGCGACCGAGCATCTTCTTGGTTTCTTCCGCCGCTTCTTCCACCGACTTGGTGATGCGCACCCCGCCCTTGTCGCCGGCATCGGCTTCCTTGAACGTGCCCTTGCCGCGACCACCGGCGTGAATCTGCGCCTTCACCACCCAGATCGGGCCATCGAGGCCGCTGGCTGCGGTTTTCGCTTCCTCGGCGCGGAGGACCACGCGACCGTCGGCCACCGGGGCACCAGCGTCACGCAACAGACCTTTCGCCTGATATTCGTGGATGTTCATATGCGAAAGCTCCTTTACGGCTCGGTTGAGGGAGCCATTGCATGATTCCGTTACGGATAAATGATGTTTTTGACGGAGTTGGGGGATTCAGAAGCAAAAAGCAGTTTTTGTGATCACGGCAAAAATTTGTGTGATCACAAATCCTGTGCCGGGCAATCGGTTTGGCTGAAATGATTGATCAGGGACGCGGCGAGGGAGTCGATGTCGATGGCAAGTTTCGGACAGATCGCCTTCGCTTCGGCTTCGGCAAGGCCCGCATGTACGCCCTTGCCCGCCTGAAAGGAGATGCTGGGAACAGCTTCGGCTTCGATATCCAGCGTGGAGAAGAAATCGTTGAATTTGAAATCGCTTCCATCGAGCGGCCGTTCATTCTCGCGCAACCAGAGCCAGGGCACGCCATAGGCTTGTGCGACGATCAGACCGTGGAGCGACGATGACACCACGGCGCTGGCGCCAGCCAGAAGACGGATCACCTCGGCGGGCGGGCGGCGAACGTCTGCGACGGCGATGCCGGGATCGTCGACGGTGAAGCGCGTCCGGTGCTGCCAATGGGGGCAAATGACCAGTTTGCCGTGGGGGTCCGGCCTGGCGAGGATGCGCGGCAGCAGGAGGGCGGGGTCGCCGTAGCTCTCCGGGCAATGCAGGCCGGCGTTGTCCTCAAGCTCCCGGCGAGTCAGCTTCCCGCGCACCGCGAGGATCTTCGCCGGGGGACAGTTCCGGAACCGCGCGCGAAGCGGCGGGGTGACGGGGCCGAGCAGGCCCGAGCCCCAGATCACCGCGCCGGGGCGTTTTATCAGGTGAATGATGGAGCCAACGGAGGTCAGGACCTGAGTGTCGTCGTCCCGGACCGGGCGGGTTTCGCGACCGGTGAGGCCGGATACGATCATCGGTCCGATGAGATCGCCGAAATTCCTTTTGCCGGACCAGTAGAGAAGGGGCACCGACAAGTCCGGCCCCTTCAGGCGGAAGCCTTCGATCCGCTTCGTACAATCTTCGATGCCGGGCAGGGCAATCAACCGCTCCATCTCGGCGGTGGTGTTTTCCTCCCATTCCGCCAGTGCCGGTTCCTCGACCTCGTTGAGGTTCCGGGTCCGGTACATCCGGGCATTGCGGGCCACCTGCTTTGTGTCGCGCGCGAAGTATCCATCGCCGCGCCGATCCTTTCGGGCGAACATATCGGGTGTGCGCACGCTGAAATGCGCAATCTGGGCCAGCCGGTAGGGGCGGCCTTCGTCCGCGAGCCGTAAGTCCCGGTTTCGGGTCTGGGGGTCATACATGGCAGGCGGCGCGGGGGCGTCCGCCGATGTGCGGATGCGATAGGTTTCGGGTCCGATGCCAGAGGCGAGAATCGGGCGGTGGATATTCATCCTCTCGACCCGTTCGTCGTTGCGAAAGAGAACCTTGCCCTCGGAACTGCGGCCCCTCGTGCGGCGTGCCGCGCGGGTGAAATCCCGTGAGACATGGCGGCCGGGCCATGTGGCGTGCCCGTTGTCGCCGAAATAACGCCAGGCGACGAAGAGCGCATCGGCATCGCCCAAGGCGTCGATCAGGTCCGGAAGGGATTTGCGCGGCGGGCTGATGACGAGGAATTCATCGAGGTCGAGCCACATCACCCAGTCGCCTGAGCGGAAGACCCCATTGTCGGCAGAGAGCCTGGCCGCGCTGAGTTGCGCCGAGGCGTCCGGTGGCACGTCCTGCCTGAAGTGGAGGATTTCGCCTGCATCCGACAGCCGGTCGAGCAGGTCGTCCCCGCCATCGTCGCAATCATTGGAGACGACGATAATATCGGTGAAGCCGATCACCTTGTGATAGGCGACCCACTCGAGAATGAACGGGCCTTCGTTTTTCTGGGCGGAGAACAGAACCCTCCGCCCGGTATCTTTCTGGTGCTCAGCCAAGTCCGCCGTCAATGCCCTTGCAGGCTTCGACCAGGCCTTTCACGGCGTCGACGGATTTGTCGAACATCGCCTGTTCGTCCTTCGCGAGCTTGATGTCGACCACGCGTTCGATGCCGCCGGCGCCGATCACGGTGGGCACGCCCACATACATGCCCTTCAGGCCGAAGGCACCGCTCACATAGGCCGCACAGGGCAAGAGGCGCTTCTGGTCCTTGAGATAGGCTTCCGCCATCTCGATGGCGCTGGTGGCAGGTGCGTAATAGGCTGAGCCGTTGCCGAGGAGGCCGACGATTTCGGCGCCGCCGTCACGGGTGCGCTGGACGATGGCGTCGAGTTTTTCCTGCGTGGTCCAGCCCATCTCCACCAGGTCGGGGAGCGGGATGCCGGCGACGGTGGAATAGCGGGTGAGCGGCACCATCGTGTCGCCGTGGCCGCCAAGGACGAAGGCGGTGACGTCTTTCATCGAGACGTCGAATTCGACCGACAGGAAGTGGCGGAAGCGGGCGCTGTCCAGCACGCCTGCCATGCCGCAGACCTTTTCGTGCGGCAGGCCGGAATATTCGCGCAGCGCCCAGACCATCGCGTCGAGCGGGTTGGTGATACAGATGACGAAGGCGTTCGGAGCATTGGCCTTGATGCCTTCGCCGACGGCTTTCATGACCTTGAGGTTGATGCCAAGCAGATCGTCGCGGCTCATGCCCGGTTTGCGCGCCACGCCGGCAGTGACGATGCAGACATCCGCGCCCGCGATATCGGCGTAATCGGTGGTGCCCTTCAGTGCTGCGTCGAAGCCTTCGGAGGGACCTGCCTCGGCAATGTCGAGGGCCTTGCCCTGCGGCGTGCCGTCGGCAATGTCGAACAGGACGATATCGCCCAGTTCCTTCAATGCTGCGAGGTGGGCGAGGGTGCCGCCGATCTGACCTGCGCCGATAAGGGCGATCTTGGGTCGTGCCATGAGAAACTCTCCGATCCGAATTGGCTATGTTCGCGCCGGTGCCTAGTCCCTGTTTGCCATCAGTGCAAGGCCGGAGCGTCGCCGGAGTAGTTCACGCAACTTAATGCGCGGTTCACGGGCTTTGTTGATGAATAACGGAGCGTCCCGTGGAGAATTTCAGAGATTTTCGTTGAATTGTAGGAGGTTGAGCTGAATTGGGGGGCGGCGAATATGGCGTGGCACCGGACAGCTCTTGCCGGTCGCGTCCCGCATCGTCCAGGTAGCCGCAAAATGGCGGCTGCCCGGAAGTCTTTTGGCCTTACATGCGAATGCCGGCCGGTGCGACAGGTTCGTCCAGCGTTTCAAACGACTGGCCGCTGGCGACAAGGCAGGTAATGCCGTTCGGCATGGTGATGGTGATGGTCCAGGTGCCGGTTTCGATCGAGGCGAAGACCTCAACCACGCGGCCCTGGGGCGCTATTCCGATGGATTGGCGGCTTTCGCCGTATTTCGTGGTCAGTCGGTCGACGACCAGTTCGCGGTTCCCGCAGTTTTGATTCTGGGCAAAAGCGCCTGTCGGGGCCAGAACCGTCATTGCGAGGAGCGCTGCAGACTTCAGTTTCATGTCAGTCCTTTCCGGAAGCTTTCGACCTTCCGTTCGACATGCCCAGAAATTTTTTCCGGAGCTTCGCGAAGTCAGATTGGGAACAGAACAAGAATATGTGGTTAACGGCGCGTACGATTGTCGGGAAAATTGCGTCTATCTGCTGCGGATTGCCGCGCTGCGGCGATAGCCCTTGAAGTCAGGCCCCCGCCGATGCACCAATCCTAGCGGTTGTTGAAGAGAGGTGAAAATGTCCGTCGCATTGTTCAGATCCGTTCTTTACATGCCCGCATCGAAGACGCGCGCCCTTGAAAAGGCCCGCAGCCTGAATGTCGATGCCATCATCTTCGACCTGGAAGACGCGGTTGCGCCCGATGAAAAGGCGACGGCCCGCGAGATCCTGACGGGCGAGCTGGCCAAGGGCGGGTTCGGGCATCGCAGGCGAATCGTGCGGATCAACGGGCTGGACACCGAATGGGGCGCGGCAGATGCAAAGGCGGTGGCCGGGATGGACTGCGATGCGGTGCTGTTGCCGAAGACTGAAAGTGCGGCGGACGTGGCGGCGCTGACCGCACTGGTGCCGGGATTGCCGGTCTGGTGCATGATGGAGACGCCGCGGGGTGCTTTCAACGCGCTGGAGATCGCGGATGCAGACGCGGTCGAGGGGCTGGTTCTGGGGACTAACGACCTTGCCAAGGATCTGGGCTGCCCGACGGGCGGCGACCGGCTGGCGATGGTGACCGCGCTTCAGCTTTGCATCATGGCGGCGCGGGCTGCCGGGATTGTGGTTGTCGATGGTGTCTATAATGCCTTCAAGGACGAGGACGGTCTGCGGTATGAATGCGAACAGGGTCAGGTGCTGGGCATGGATGGCAAGACGCTGATCCATCCGGCGCAGATCGAGATCGCCAACCGGGTGTTCGCGCCGACCGAGGAAGAGGTCAGTATCGCGCGGCGGCAGATCGAGGCCTTCGAGGCGGCGGAAGCCCGGGGCGAAGGCGTGGCGGTGCTGGACGGCAAGATCGTGGAGAACCTGCACGTGGTCACCGCACGGGCCACAATTGCCAAGGCGGACGCGGTGCGGGAAAGGGATGCGGCATGACGCTTCTTATACTCGGGGTCGCGCTCTGGTGGGCGGCACATCTGGCCAAGCGCGCAGCGCCAGGCTTCCGGGCGAGCCTTCAGGACCGCATGGGCAACGGGTCGAAGGGGATCATCGCACTGGCGATCCTCGCCTCGGTCGTCCTGATGGTGCTGGGCTTTCGCGGTTACACCGGGGAATTCTACTGGGGCCGGACGCCTGCGACGACGGGGATCAACAACCTGCTGATGGTGGTTTCGGTCATCCTGTTCGGGCTGGGGGATTCCAAGAGCCGGTTCCGGGGTACGCTCCGGCACCCGATGCTGACCGGGCTGATCGTCTGGGCCTGCGCGCACCTGTTGGTGAATGGCGATACCGCCTCCTTCATCCTGTTCGGCGGGCTGGGCCTTTGGGCGATGGTGGAGATGATCGTCATCAATCGTACCGTGCCCGATTACGCGCCGAAGGAGCCGGGCACGGTGGCGGGGGATATTCGGCTGCTGGTGATCTCGGCAGTGGTCTTTTCCGTGATCGCGGGCATCCACATCTGGCTTGGTTACAACCCGTTCGGAGCCTGACGGAATGAAGACGAATCCCGGTCGGTTCTTCGAGAATTACAAGGTTGGCGAGACCATTCACCACGCTGTGCCACGTACGCTTTGCGGCGGGGAGGCCGCGCTGTATCACGCGCTTTATCCGGCACGGCATGCGTTTCATTCCTCGGCGGAATTCGCGGCATCTTGCGGAGTGCCGGGCGCGCCTTTTGACGACCTGATCGTGTTTCATACCGTGTTCGGGAAGACGGTGCCCGATATCTCCCTGAACGCCGTGGCCAATCTGGGGTATGCCGAAGGGCGCTGGCTGAAGCCTGTCCGGGCGGGCGCCACGCTGACGGCCAGTTCCGAGGTGATCGGGGTCAAGCAGAACTCCAACGGCAAGTCCGGCGTGGTCTGGGTCAGGACGACCGGGCGGGACGAAACCGGCGCGGCGGTTCTTGAATACGTGCGTTGGGTCATGGTTCGGAAGGGCGATCCGGAGGCGGATGCGCCGGAGACCGTGATCCCGGAGTTGAAACAGGTCGTGCCCGCAAGCGAGTTGGCCGTGCCTAAGGGGCTGGATTTCTCAGCTTACAACTTTGCGCTGGCCGGTGAGCCGCATCGGTTGGGCGATTACGAGGTGGGCGAGACCATCGACCACGTGGACCGCGTCACGGTCGAGGAAGCCGAGCATATGCTGGCGACCCGGCTGTGGCAGAACACGGCCAAGGTGCATTTCGACGCGACCCACCGCGAGGATGGGCGGCGGCTGATCTATGGCGGGCATGTGATCTCATTGGCACGCGCGTTGTCGTTCAACGGGCTGGCGAATGCGCAGCTGATGGTGGCGCTGAACGGGGGCAGCCATGTTTCGCCCCTGTTCGCAGGCGACACGGTTTGCGCATGGTCCGAAGTACTGGACACGGCGGAGACACATGCGCCCGGCGTGGGCGCGATCCGGCTGCGGCTGGTGGCGCACAAGCCGGAGGCGGAACCTTTCGCGCTGAAGGGCGAGGACGGGAAATATGTGCCGGGGGTTCTGCTGGATCTGGATTACTGGGCGCTGATGCCGATGTGATCGCTAATATCGGCGAAGCGGGATTAAATGATGCGTAACAGGTCTTTCTGTAAGTGCGAGATGCGAGATTCTGCGCCGCAGAGGCGTGACTCCCGCGCGAAAACTGTTAGAAGACCGGCAACGATGAAGAAGGAGTCCGACGAATGGCCGATGTGAATCGCGGCGACAGACCGCTCTCCCCTTTCATGATCGGAACCTATTACCGGCCTCAATGGACCTCCATTTCCTCGATCATGGTGCGGATCACAGGCATCATCTCGATGGGCACGGCCTTCCTGATCGTCTGCTGGCTGATCGCAGCCTCGTCTTCGGACAGCGCCTTCGCTTTCGTTGACGGGTTTCTGCGCAGCTGGTTCGGCGACTTGCTTATGCTGGCAGCGACCTGGGCCATTTTCTATCACATGCTGGGGCGGCTCAGGCACGTGATCTGGGATTTCGGCTACTGCCTGGACGTGCCGACATCGGAACGGATGGCCAAAAGCATGTTCGGCGGGGCGACGGTCCTCACGATCCTGGTGGCACTGTTCTTCTGAGGGGATGGGTATGAAATTCTTGACTGACAGAAAACGTGCCGAGGGGATGGGGTCCGGGCGCCAGGGCACGCTTCATCACTGGCACATGGTGCTGAGTTCCATCGCGCTTTGCTTTGCCGTTCCCGTCTTCGTCATCGCCTTCGGGCTGATCTTCGGAGGCACCCGCGAGGAAGTGCTGGCCTATCTGGGCAAGCCGTTTCCGGCGCTAGCGATTGGGATAACGCTGGTGATCGGCATCCTGCATTTCCGGCAGGAAATCGTGGAGGCTGTTGAAGACTATGTACACGGGCTGGCGGGCAAGCTGACCCTGTTTGCCACGACCGCCTTCACCTATCTGCTGATTGCGGTCGCCCTGTTCGCCATAGCCAAGATCGCCCTCTGAAGGACACCAGCACATGGCCGCCTACGACTACGAGACACATGAATACGACTGCATCGTCATCGGGGCCGGCGGCTCCGGGCTTCGGGCGACGCTTGGGATGGCGGAGCAGGGGCTGAGAACGGCTTGCATCACAAAGGTCTTCCCAACCCGGTCGCATACGGTTGCAGCGCAGGGCGGGATTGCCGCCTCGCTGGGCAATATGGGGCCGGACCATTGGCAATGGCACATGTACGACACCGTGAAAGGGTCGGACTGGCTGGGCGACACGGATGCGATGGAGTATCTCGCCCGCGAGGCGCCGAAGGCGGTCTATGAGCTTGAGCATTACGGCGTGCCGTTTTCGCGGACGGAGGAAGGGCGGATCTATCAACGTCCCTTCGGTGGGCACACGACCGAGTTCGGGGAAGGCCCCCCGGTGCAGCGCACTTGCGCCGCCGCGGACCGAACGGGTCATGCGATCCTGCATACGCTGTATGGTCAGTCGCTGAAGAACAACGCCGAGTTCTATATCGAATACTTCGCCATCGACCTGATCATGGCCGAGGACGGCACCTGTCAGGGTGTCGTGGCCTGGTGCCTCAATGACGGCACCATCCATGTCTTCAACGCCAAGATGACGGTGCTGGCGACCGGCGGCTATGGCCGGGCCTATTTCTCCGCGACCTCTGCCCACACTTGCACCGGCGATGGGGGCGGCATGGTGGCCCGCGCCGGTCTTCCGCTTCAGGACATGGAGTTCGTGCAGTTCCACCCGACCGGCATCTATGGCTCGGGCTGCCTGATCACGGAAGGCGCGCGGGGTGAGGGCGGATACCTGACCAACTCCGATGGCGAGCGTTTCATGGAGCGCTACGCGCCGACCTACAAGGACCTCGCCTCTCGCGACGTGGTGTCTCGCTGCATGACGATGGAAATCCGCGAGGGGCGCGGCGTGGGCGGGGAGAAGGATCACATCCACCTGCACCTGAACCACCTGCCGCCGGAAACGCTGGCGGAGCGCCTGCCAGGGATTTCGGAAAGCGCGCGCATCTTCGCGGGCGTCGATCTGACCAAGGAGCCGATCCCGGTCATTCCGACCGTCCATTACAACATGGGCGGGGTGCCGACGAATTACTGGGGCGAGGTTCTGAACCCGACCAAGGACAATCCCGACGCGATCTCGCCCGGCCTGATGGCCGTGGGCGAGGCCGGCTGCGCCTCTGTCCACGGGGCCAACCGTCTGGGATCGAACTCGCTGATCGACCTCGTGGTGTTTGGCCGCGCCGCCGGTATTCGCGCGGGCGAGGTCGTGGACCGCGCGTCTGGCAACCCGGCGCTCAACAAGGCGTCGGTTGATGCCGCGCTCGACCGGTTCGACAAGCTGCGTCACGCCGATGGCAGCGTGCCGACCGCCGACTTGCGGCTGGAGATGCAGAAAGCGATGCAGGCCGATGCCGCCGTCTTCCGCACCGACAAGACGCTGGCCGAGGGTGTGAAGACGATGACCGAGATTGCGGGCAAGATGGATGATCTGAAAGTGACGGATCGCTCGCTGGTCTGGAATTCGGACCTGATGGAAACGCTGGAACTTGCGAACCTGATGCCGAACGCACTCGCGACCATCGTCGGTGCCGAGGCGCGGAAGGAATCGCGCGGCGCCCATGCGCATGAGGATTACCCGGACCGCGACGACAAGGAATGGCGCAAGCATACGCTGTCCCATGTTAACGGCACCAAGGTCACGCTGGATTACCGCCCGGTCCATCTGGATCCGCTGACGAACGAGGATCAGGGCGGCATCGAGATGAAGAAGATCGCGCCCAAGGCAAGGGTCTATTGATGAAACGCGCCGTGCTCCTTGCTGCGCTCGGGCTTTCGGCCTGTGGCCCGATGTCGCCTGAACGCGCGGCGGATCTTTGCGAGGATCGGGCCCGTGCCGCGACCGGCCCGACCGGGGAGATCGGGGTCGGCGTCAGCAACCAGGGTGGCGGGTTCGGCCGTGTCGAGATCGGGGTGACGAGCGACTATATCCGGGGCCGCGATCCTTACGTTGTCTACGAGGAATGCGTGCGTCAGAAGACCGGACAGGGGCCAATCCGCCCGCTGAACCTGGAGCGATAGATGCGCGCCGACGCAGGATATTCCGGTACGCCTCTGGCAAAGAAACTGGGGCTGAAAGACGGACAGAGCGTCGCCTTTGCCGGGCTGCCGGACGACCTTGGCTGGTTGGCGGAAGAGCGGGACTTCGCCCATGTTGAATGCGTGAAAGACTGGCACGATGTCACGGGGCCGGAACTGGACTATATCCACATCTTCACCGACAGCGCCGCGACAGTGGATGCGGCGACGCCTGCATTGCGGCAGAAGATACGTCAGGAGGGGATGATCTGGATGAGCTGGCCGAAGAAAGCCTCCAAGGTTCCGACGGACGTCACCGAAGACACGATCCGCAACCGGGCGCTTCAGGATGTCCTGGTCGACGTCAAGGTCTGCGCGGTGGATAAGGTCTGGTCGGGACTGAAACTTGTCATCCGGAAGGAGCATCGGACATGAGGTTCTTTGCAATAGGCTTTGCCCTGATCCTGGCCGCCTGCACGCCGCAGCAACAGGACGAGTTGACGCGCGACGCCGCCAAGCGTGCGGTGCGCCCGGTGATCGAGAGCCGGTTTCCCGGTATTCCGCTGGAGCCCGCGACCGATTGCATCATCGACAACGCGTCCTCCCGCGAACTTCTTTCGCTGGCCGCCGATGCGGTGACCGGGCCGACGGCCAGCACCGTGGAGATCGTCGGAAATATCGCGTCGCGGCCCGACACGATCCGGTGTCTTGCCGAGGAAGGGCTTCCGGCCCTTCTCAACCGTTTCTGACAGGAGAGGCTGATGGTCCAATTCAACCTGCCGAAGAACTCCACGATCCGCGTCGGCAAGACCTGGCCGAAGCCGGAGGGGGCGACCAATACCCGCAAGGTAAATATCTATCGCTGGAACCCCGATGACGGGGAAAACCCGCGGGTCGACACCTATTTCGTCGACATGGATACCTGCGGACCAATGGTTCTGGACATCCTCATCAAGATCAAGAACGAGATCGACCCGACCCTGACCTTCCGCCGGTCCTGCCGGGAAGGCATCTGCGGGTCCTGTGCGATGAATATCGGCGGCGTGAAGTCCAAGGGGATCAACACGCTGGCCTGCATTTACGGCCATGACGAGATCGAGGGTGATATCGCGATATATCCCTTGCCGCATATGCCGGTCGTCAAGGACCTGATCCCGGACCTGACGCATTTCTACGCCCAGCATGCCAGCATCATGCCATGGCTGGAGACCAAGACGAACCGTCCGGCCAAGGAATGGAAGCAGTCGATCGAGGATCGCAAGAAACTCGACGGTCTTTATGAATGCGTGATGTGCGCGTCCTGTTCGACGTCATGTCCGTCCTATTGGTGGAACGGTGACCGGTATCTTGGGCCGGCGGCGCTGCTTCACGCCTATCGCTGGATCATCGATTCGCGCGACGAGGCGACGGGGGAGCGGCTGGACGAGTTGGAAGATCCGTTCAAGCTCTATCGCTGCCACACGATCATGAACTGCGCCAAAACCTGTCCGAAGGGGCTGAACCCGGCCAAGGCGATTGCCGAGATCAAACAGATGATGGTGGAACGGGTCGTCTGAGACGCGAAGTATTGCGCCGACTTCGTCGTCGCTCAGAAGGGGGCTCCGCCCCCCGGCCTGCGGCCTCCCCCCGGAGTATTTGAGCCAGGATGATGGAGCTGGGGAAACTCTGCACATTCTGCGGAAGCTCTGAACGTGGCTGCTGAATTTGTTCGCGCGGATTGCGCGTGCTGCCTGCGGGGAACTGCGGATCGCGCGATGTAGCTGTCTTTCAAAGATAAAATTGAAAGGACAGTGTCATGTTCCGGTCAGCCGGTATAAGATTCATCGTTGTGGGGGTGTTGGCGCTTCTCATGTTCATACCGCTGGGGCTTGTCAGCGATGTGATCCAGGAGCGGTCGCGTTATTCCGACAGCACGGTCCGCGATCTCAGCCGAGAATGGGGCGGGGCGCAATTGTTAAGCGGGCCGCTTTTGGTGGTGCCGGTGACCGAGGATGTCACCTATGAGCGCAAGCGCGAGGCGATCGATCCGGTGACGGGGCGAACTTTGCGCGATGAGAACAAGTACATCATCTACGAGCATTACGAGGAGACGGTGACCGAGGCGCGGGCACCGGTCTATCTTTATCCCGAACGGTTCGAGATGGAGGTGACGACCCGGTCGCAGACGCGGCATCGCGGTCTTTTCTCGGTGCCGGTCTTCACCGCCGATCTGGGCCTGGATTTCGACTTCGACGCGTCTGCCATCGAAGATGCGCTGACGGGCGACGAGGTGGCGGATTGGGACGCGGCGGAGTTGCTGGTGCATCTGGATTCGAACCGGGCGCTCAGGGGGGAGGCCGTGTTGAGCGCGGGCGAGAGGCGCTTGCCGCTGGAGCCGATTCCGCATGCCAGCGACAGCGCGACCGGGGTCTTCTCACGCGTCGGCGACCCGCGCGATCTGGGTGAGATGTCGTTGGCCCTGTCGATGAACGGGGCGCAGCATTTCGGAGCGGCGGCGGTTGGGCGACTGAGCCGGATGACGATGGTGAGCGACTGGCCCGATCCGAGTTTCTTCGGAAGTTTCCTGCCGGATTCGTCCGAGATCACCGATGACGGCTTCACCGCGACCTGGACAGTGCCGCATCTGGCGCGGTCGCTTCCCCAGGTCTCGCGGGAGGTGCCGGATCCTGCGGCGCGGCAGATCGCGACGATGCAGGTGCAGTTCATCACGCCGAACGATTTCTACCAGAAGGCCTGGCGCGCGGCGCGGTATGGCATCCTGTTCATTGCGCTGACCTTCCTGACGATCCTGCTTCTGGACCGGACCAGCGAGCGGCCCGCGCATCCGGTGCAATACCTGATGGTGGGGCTGGCGCAATCGGTCTTCATCCTGCTGATGGTGGCCTATGCCGAGCAGATGGGGTTCACGTTGGCCTATGTGCTGGCCGCAGGGGCGACGATTGGTTTGCTGGGTCTCTTCGGAGCAACCGCGTTGAAGCTGGGGCGGCGGACCGGGTTGCTGGTTGCGGTTCTGGCGGTCGTCTATTTCGTGCTGTTCCTGATTCTGAGAAGCGCCGATTACGCGCTGCTTGCGGGTGCCACCCTGGCCTTTGTCGCCCTCGCATTGACCATGTGGCTGACCCGCAACGAAGACTGGGGTGGAGGTGACCGCCCGACGTTCCGGTGGTTCACCCGGAGCGCGCCGGAGGTGCCTCAAAAACAGGCCACCTGATCGGTCTTCGCGCCCGGCGGCTCTGGTCGCCGGGCGTTTTTCTTGTCAGGGTCGCGAGGTGCCAGCAAGGAGGCGACCGTGACCCGACCCCCCGAAGATGCCGAGACGCGGCGGGCTGTAACGCCCGTCATCTGCTACCCGGACGACAGTTTGGAACGTCCGGATTTGGCGGCGTATCTGGGGGCCTTTGCCGGGTTTGAGAAAGTCGCCGAAGTGACGGTGCCGCCGCGCGATGCGCGGTGTTTTCGGGTTCCCGCTGGTGGCGCGTTTCGCATCACCTCTGTGGAGGCGCCGCAGGTCGGGGATTTGAACCTGTGGCATGCCGATGACATCGGCGAGCGGTTTTTCTCAGGCAAAACAAGGGCGCTGCATGGGACGCATGTCTCGGTCGGCGACCGGCTCTGGTCCTCGCTGCCTTACCTGAGACCGCTGGCGACGATCATCGAGGATACGCTGGACTGGTACGGGTTCGATCAGTTCGGAGGAGGCGTTCATGACGTGATCGGGACGCGCTGCGATCCCTATACGGGGCGGCTGTTGTCGGGGAGTGACTATCACCATTGCTGCCATTCCAACTTGGCGCGGGCGCTGGCCGAGGAGTTGTCAGTCCCGGTGACGGAGGCAGAAATGCATGTGCATGACGTGCTGAATGTCTTCATGTGTACCGGCTTCACGCGGGATACCGGGCAGTATTTCATGAAGGCGTCGCCGGTGCGGCCGGGGGATTACATCACCTTCTTTGCGGAGGTGCCTTTGCTGGGGGCCTTGTCGGCCTGTCCGGGCGGGGATTGTTCGACGTCTCATTCCTCGGACGAGGCGCGCTGCGCCCCGCTGTTGGTCGAGGTGTTCGAGGGGGTTCCGCCGGAGGGGTGGCGGATGCCGGAGCGGTCAGGGTATGCGCGGACGCATGGCCTTTAAGTGCTTGGAAACGCGGCCTGAAGGGCGATTTCCACCATGTCGCCGAAGCTGCGTTCGCGGTCTTCCGATGGCAGCGCCTCGCCCGTCAACAGGTGGTCTGAGACGGTGAGGACGGCGAGCGCGCGGACCTTGTGGCGGGCGGCGAGCGTGTAGAGTTCGGCGGCCTCCATCTCGACGCCCAGGACGCCGTGGCGGGTCATCTGTTCGGTCAGGTCGGGGCGTTCGTCATAAAAGACATCCGAGGAATAGATGCCGCCGACATGGGTGGGTGTGCCTTTCGCCTCGGCTGCCGCGACGGCGGCTTTGAGGAGGGACCAGTCGGCTGAGGGGGCGAAGTTGATCTCCCGGAAGATGCCGCTGGAGGGGCTGTTGATGGTGGTGGCGGTCATGGCGATGATGACGTCGCGGACCTTCACGGTTTCCTGCATGCCGCCGCAGGAACCGATACGGATCAAGGTCTTGGCGCCGTAATCGCGGATCAGTTCGTTGGCATAGATCGAGAGCGACGGCATGCCCATGCCGGAGCCCTGGATGGTCACCGGGTTGCCGCGCCAGGTGCCGGTGAAGCCGAGCATGCCGCGCACCTCGTTCACCAGTTTCGCATCATCGAGAAAGGTCTCCGCCGCCCATTTCGCGCGATAGGGGTCGCCGGGCATGAGGACGGTTTCGGCGATCTCTCCGGGCTTGGCACCGATATGGACGGTCATGGGCTGGCTCCTTTTTCGGGCGATCATGGCGGATGGGCGGGAGAGGGTAAAGGGAGCGTGCGGGGTGTTGGGACGCCTGGCAACGGGGGCGAGAGGTTAATGCAGGAAAACAAGGGGTTTGGGGGCGAAAACGGCACGTCGGTAATACGTCGGTATCACGTCGGTATTACGTCGGTGGAAACGTCGGTGCAGGCGCTTTGGAAGCGGATGGGCGGTAGGTGGTGTTAAGGAAGGTTAAGGGAGTGTGAATGCCAGACGTGCGACCATTCTGACAATCGCGGCAGCGAGACTGGTTCCTCCTGTATGTACGTGCTTCTGAAAGCGGAACGTCTTTACTGAATGCACCACGATGGTAGAGAGCCTTCATGCGAACCTTCGCCATCGATACCATTGCGACAATTGTGTTCTTCACCACCTTCGCGACCTTTTCCGAGCTTGTTATCGCAGGGATGGAATGGACAGAGGTATTGACGACACGGCTTGTGATGGTGCCGGTCATGGTCCTGTCGGGACGACCCTACACATGGTGGCGCGACTGGCTTCTCTCACGCGTCCGACCTCAGGGTCAGATAAGTCTGATTTTGACGGACGTCTGCGCCTTTTTGGTGTTTCAGGTCCCGGTCTACGGGGCGACACTCATGCTTGCGGGGGCAAGCGTGAAGGAGGCCCTTCTGGCGATAGGCTCTGCAATCGTGTTCATGATCATACTCGCTCGCCCGTTTGGCCTGTTCGTCGATCTTGTTCGGCTCGCATTGGGCGTCAAGGCGGACAACGCCGGTTATCCCTGACGGTAAATCCGTTAAATTGAACCCGCACTGTCCCTTCCACACGACGCACTCGCCATGTCCGCCGAAATTACCTTCACCCGCCTGTCCGAAATCGACCCCGACCTGATCTGCGCCCATATGTCCGATCCGCGTGTGGCGGAACACATGCCATTGCTGACGCAGGTCTGGGACGCGGAGATGGTGGCGCGGTTCGTCGCCGCGAAAGAGGCGTGCTGGGCGCGGGACGGGCTGGGGCATTGGGCGATCCTGGCGGATGGCGACTATGTCGGCTGGGGCGGGTTCCAGAAGGAAGGCGAGGAGTGGGATTTCGGGCTGGTGCTGGTGCCCGGTGCCTTCGGGCTGGGGGTGCGGATCGCGAGGGAGGCGCTGGCGATCGCAAGGGCGGATGCGCGGATACCGTTTGTCACGTTCCTGTTGCCGCCGTCGCGGCGGAACCTTGGGGCGCTGAAACGGCTGGGGGCGGTGTTCGTTGGCGAGGTGGAGTATGAGGGCGCTGTCTTCCGGAAGTACCGGCTGGAGACAAAGTGAAAGGGCGGACGTTTCCGCCCACCCTTCGAAATCTCATCAGCCGCCGAAATCGTCGAGCATGATGTCTTCGCGGTCCACGCCCAGTTCCAGGAGCATGTTGATGACCGACTGGTTCATGATCGGGGGACCGCACATGTAATATTCGCAGTCCTCGGGGTTGGGGTGATCCTTGAAGTATTCCTCATACAGCACGTTGTGGATGAAGCCGGTGTAGCCGTCCCATTCGTCCTCCGGCAGGGCATCCGAAAGCGCGACGTGCCATTCGAAGTTGTCGAACTGCTCGGCGAGCTGGTCGAAATCTTCGACGAAGAACATCTCCCGCTTCGACCGCGCACCGTACCAGAAGGTGATCTTGCGGTCGCGGTTTTCCAGCCGCTTGAGCTGGTCGAAGATGTGGCTGCGCATCGGCGCCATGCCCGCGCCGCCGCCGATGAAGACCATTTCCTTTTGCGTGTCGCGGGCGAAGAATTCGCCGAAGGGGCCCGAGATGGTGACCTTGTCGCCGGGTTTGAGGTTGAAGATGTAGG
>JBNKWP010000041.1:0-19314 GCA_050299835.1 Silicimonas sp. | reverse complement strand
ATGCTCATCGGAGAAATGGATTTGGTGGTGTTGAATTCGCCGAAACCACAGGTCGCGCAAAATGCACCCGTTTTATCTGGTCGCCATGAGCCTCTGATCTGGGGACGAAATGTACCTTTCATCTGGCCGCAACATCCTCTGGTGTTGCGGCCCATCGCGACAGATTAGTTATCAACGTGAGGGTCGTCTGCGAAGTGCTTGACGCTCACTCCGACGTCCATCGAGATCAGATCGCCTGGTGTTCCATGAAAGCTTCCGGTCACAGGCGCCACCTGATCGATCTTCCGCGCAACAGCGACGGGGATCAAGTTGGCCGCCCCGATAGCCCGATTGGTCGGGTCGAATGAGATCCATCCCGCGCCTGGCACGAACACCTCGACCCAGGCGTGGGTGGAGCCATCGCCCATCGAGCCGATCTTGTCGTCGCTCGAATTGAAGAGATAACCCGAGACAAGCCGCGCACCGAAGCCGAGCGTCCGGGCCGCCTCGGCGAAAAGCACCGCGAAATCGCGACACGAGCCCCAGCCCCTGTCCAGCGTTTCGAGCGGACCCTGCGTGCCTTCGGTCTCGCGACTTTGGTAGAAAATCTGCGTCGTTACGCCATTCGCCACGTCCTTGAGGAGGGAGAGCGTATCGGTTGGTCGCTGCATGACGAAGCCTTCGACCCAGTCGGACAAGCGCCCGGCGTCGTCCTGATATTGCGGAGTTGCGAGTGGTCCGAGGTCTGCCAAGTCGTCGTTCGAGTAGAGAAAGGGGTAGGACACCGCATGTGCGGCAATCGGGAAAACCGGCCAGACGGGCGCTTTCAGGTCGACAATTATCCGCGCCGTTATCGCGAGCACGTCGCTTGCACCTTCGAACGTCGCTACCGCCACGGCGTTCCCGGCCAGGTCGTTCGACCACACGACGCTTGCGGCCGGCGAAACGTCCAGATCAAAGCTTACCAGTCGGAGGTCACGCGTTTCGCGTGGACGCAACATCATCTGGTGCGGCCCGAGAGATACGTGCGTCGCGTATCGATAAGTCGTTTTATGACGGATTTCGATCCATGGCATGGCCTTCGCTCAGGACATCCGGCCCGAGGATCGGCGGTGGCCCTGCCCATTTCCGCCCGGGACCGAGTTGCGCCACGTCTTCGATGACTTGCAGCGGGGGCAAACCCGTTCTCCGAACCCATTGCTCCAGAATACCCTTTTGCAGCAAAGGCAGGCGCGTTCTGCCGCGACATCGCCACGGGCTTTCGTGGTGATCGGCAGTGTTTCGACATCTTCAGTCATCGTCGCGTCTCCTCGCGTCTTCCGAGGCGCGCCATGTCGCTTTGGGCGCGCTTGATCAGTTTCTGGATATCGGGTTTCTCTCCGTCCTTGGTCGACGCGTATCGTCCAAAGAGGCATTCTGAGTTCTCCATGGCCTCGATCCATGTCCGGGCAGGTCGATCGGTCACCGGTTCTGTCCTCTCGGTGGGACCGGAGGAAGCGGAAGTCTCATTCACCGATCCCCGGACGTGACGGTCGGGGAGACGGGACGGGCTGACCATCGACACCGGCTTCCGCATCTTGTTTTGGCTCGTGCGGCGCCACGGAATGATCCGGGGCCGCCCTGGCTTCCCCACCATACAGCCCGCGTATGTCATCCTCCGAGACACCATCGGCCTGCATCACAAGGCAAATCATCGGATCGGCAAGCATCTGTTCGAGGAAAAAGTCGGTCAGGGCCTTTCCGCTGAGCTTGTCTTTGGCGATGGCGTCCTCCAGTTCGGACAGGGGAACGGTCAGTGTTCGCGCCAGGCCCGGATGCGACGTCCGGGGCTTGAGATGCACGAGCACCGATGCTGTCCAGTTCCCCGGTTCAATCCAGTCGACAGGGTCCATAGGTTCGGTCTCGATCTCGTAGTCTCCCGCTGGCAGCACTTCGCCGAAACTCGCCAATTCGAATGGATGGAGAAAGACTGCGGTCGTTCTGATCCTAGAAGTCATTTGGGTCCTCCCGGACGGGTCCTTCGATGAGCGGCAGTCCTAACTTGCAGCGGAGGACTACCTCCCGAGAACGCATTGGTCGCCGGACGTCTGAAAGCTCCTGTCGCAGCGCCATGTGTTGCCGTCCCGATCGAGGTGTGCATTTGCGGGCAGATCGATTTCGATACAGATGCCATTCCTTTCCTCGTAGCCGCGTTTGCAGCGCCACCCGGGACCGTATGATCTGGGATCGAGGAATGCGTTCACCGGGACGGAGATGGGATCGCAGCGTCCGTTGAATTCGACAAAACCCCGCTCGCACGCCCAGGCCGCGCCATGCCGCGCGTTGGTGAGGTAACCGTTCTCGGGGACCGCAATCGGGATGCATTCGCCGGCTACTGCAACGAGGCCGCGCTCACAGGTCCACCCCGTGCCGGATGCGTCGTACGTCAGGTAAGCGTTCTCCGGCAACTCGATGGCCACGCATGTGTCTCGTTCCTCGCGGAAGCCGCGCTCGCATTCCCAGTCGTATCCTGACGAGCGCAGGTAGGCGTTCTCTGGGACGAAAATCGCGTCACAAATCCCGCCCGCCGTTTCCTCGAAGCCGCGTCGGCAGGCCCATCCGGTGCCGTAGGACCGTCCAGTCGCAAAAGCATCCTCGGGCAGGTCGAGCGCGGCGCATGCTCCATCGTCTTCGCGATAGCCGATGCTGCAGTCCCAACCAGCGCCGTAAGTCCGGTTTTGCGCGTTGTCTGGCGGCACGCCGGTGCCGTCCTGCGCAAATCCATGTGCAGGGAGCGAAAGCACGGCGACAAATGCTGCGAGTAGTGCTGCGAGCCGCCGTCGGCAGGAGCCGGAAAGTTCGATCTTGAGGTGTCTCATCGGTCTTCCCTTCCAGTTATCCATCGTTGTTGAGGTTGTTCAGGCGGCCATGCGTTCGGCTCGCCGTCCGTTTTGCCGACGTGCGCGGCGCTTGGGCTTAGGTTTGGCCTTGTCGGAGATTCCCTCCCAGGGCGCACCACCCGCGACCTCGATCCTTGCGCCGAGAGTCTTCTCGATGGCCTTCAGTTCGCCCATCTCGTCTGCAGCGCAGAAGGCAACGGCGCGCCCGGCCTCTCCGGCCCGTGCGGTGCGTCCGATGCGGTGGACGTAGTTCTCGGGTACGTTCGGCAGGTCGTAGTTGTAGACGTGGCCCACGCCCGGAATGTCGATGCCGCGCGCCGCGACATCGGTCGCAACCAGCACACGCACCGATCCCTCCTTGAAGGCGGCGATGGCGCGGTCGCGTTGGCCCTGGCTCTTGTTGCCGTGGATCGAGGTGGCGGCGAAACCGATCTTTTCGAGGTGCTTCATCAGGCGTTCCGCACCGTGCTTGGTGCGGGAGAAGACCAGCGCCCGGTCGTCCCGGTGGCCGTCCAGAAGGTCGATCAGCAGGTCCTGCTTCTTCTCTTTCGGAACGAAATGCACCGAATGCGCCACTTTGTCAGCGACTTTGCCCGGCGGGGAAACCTCGACACGCACGGGGTCGGTGAGATAGTCGCGCGAGAGTTCCGCCATCGCCTTGGGCATGGTGGCCGAGAACATCATCGTCTGCCGGTCGTTGCCGAGCCTGGGTGCGATCTTGCGGAGCGCATGGACAAAGCCAATGTCGAGCATCTGGTCGGCCTCGTCGAGGACGAGAAAGCGTGTCTTGCTCAGATCGACGGCGCGGCGATCCATCAGGTCGATCAGACGTCCGGGCGTGGCAACGAGAATGTCGGTGCCGCGCGCCAGTTTCTGCGCCTGCGCGTTGATCGACTTGCCGCCGACGACGAGCGTGATCCGGAGATCGGAGGTCAGGCCTTGAAGGGTCTGCACGATCTGGTTTGCCAGTTCGCGCGTGGGGGCGAGGATCAGGCCGCGTGCCGATTTTGGCGCTGCCTTTTCAGGACGCTTCGAGAGCGCCACCACCAGTGGGATGCCGAATGCGGCCGTCTTGCCGGTTCCGGTCTGCGCGATCCCGAGAATATCGCGGCCTTCGAGCGCGTGCGGAATGGCCTTCGTCTGGATCGGCGTGGGTTCGGTCAGTCCCAGGCTCTCGAGCCGGGAGACCATGCGGGCGTTCAGCCCGAGTTCAATGAATTTCATGTCAGTCCTTGTCCGGACACAAGTCCGGTATAACCGACGAGCGCCCTTGCGATCGTTCGGTCGGGGTGCGCCCGAAGCAACTGCCCGCGACACCGTATTGTGCCGAGAGCCGCCTCAAGCGGCGTCCCCCCTACGTGATGTGGGAAAACGGTGCGTCACGACCGGGGGCGGGTTGATCCCGCCTGCTCACGCGGCAGAGCGATGACGTGAGTGTCACATGGGGCTTCGCGCAATGGTTGTCAATCGTTGCCGGACGAATGAAGCCGGGCGTATCGGAAAGATTTCCTGTCTCCCTCTTGCGAAAAAGCGCAACAGCAGTCATGTGTGACGAGCTATCGTTATTCTTTTTCGAACCGCTGCCTCCGTTCATTCGGCTCTCAGTCGATCGACCCAGACTGACATTGCCGGGCTGCCGCATACTGCGGGCAGCGCACCAGAACAGGAGATCACGGATATGGCGAATGGCACCGTGAAATGGTTCAACACCCAAAAGGGCTTCGGCTTCATCGCACCGGAAGAGGGCGGCAAGGACGTTTTCGTCCACATCTCGGCGCTTGAACGTTCGGGGCTTACCTCTCTGGCCGACGATCAGAAGGTGACCTACGACATCGAATCCGGGCGCGATGGTCGCGAAAGCGCTGTCAACATTGCTTTGGCCTGATCAGTTGCATTCGGGCGTCCGAAAGGGTGCCCGTTTCCATTATCCCACGCGAATACATCCATAGGACGCCGTATTGCAGCCTCATGACTGGTCGCGGGTCCTTGCCGCGTATCGCACGCCAATTCTAACCCGCGCGCTCTTCGAACTCACCGTTACACTGGTCCCTTACTTAACTCTCTGGGGCTTGGCATGGGCATCGCTCTCTGTCAGCACAGTGCTGGCCGTTGGCCTGGCTCTGATAAATGCCGGTTTTCTGTTGCGCCTCTTCATGATCCAGCACGATTGTGGTCATGGATCCTTCCTCAGGGACCGAAAATCCGGAGACTGGATTGGCCGTGCGCTGGGTATCCTGACCCTGACGCCTTACGACGTCTGGCGGCAGAACCATGCAACCCATCACGCGACATCCGGCAATCTCGACCGTCGGGGAACCGGCGATATTCCTACGCTGACCGTGCGGGAGTATCGCGCGCGCGGCCGCCTCGGTCGTCTGCAGTACCGGGTCCTGCGCCATCCGCTGTTCCTTTTCGGCCTCGCGCCCATCTACATCTTCTTTCTCCAGTACCGTCTGCCGGTTGGGCTGATGCGCGCCGGGCGACGCTACTGGCTGAGCGCTCTTGGAACGAACGCCGCCATCGCGGCAATCTTGTTCGCGCTCTTTCACTTCGGCGGTGTCGAGGTCCTGATCTTCGTCTTTTTGCCAACCACGATGCTTGCTGCGTCCATCGGTATGTGGCTGTTCTACGTTCAGCACCAGTTCGAGGAAACAACGTGGGCAAGGGATGCGGATTGGAACGTGCAGTCAGCGGCTATCGAGGGCAGCTCCTTCTATGACCTGCCGCCTGTCCTGGCCTGGCTGACGGCGGATATCGGGGCGCACCATGTGCATCATCTGGCCAGTCGCGTACCGTTCTACCGGTTGCGGGATGTTCTGCGCGACCACGAGGATTTGACGAAGTGCGGGCGAGTGACACTCCTCGAAAGTTTCCGAAGCGCTCGGTTGCACCTCTGGGACGAGGCAACGCAGCGGCTAGTCTCATTTTCGCAGGCGCGGGCGACATCGACCTGACCCGGCAGTCAGTGCAACCGGGCCCGCGCCAGATACCCTTCCACCGTATCTTCACCCAAGGCGCGCAGCGCCTCGAGCCGGTGTAACCCTTCCATCAGGACAAAGCGCTCGCCGTCCGCGCGCAGGCGGATCGGGGTCGTCTGCCCGTTTTCGAGGATATCGTTCGCGAGAGCGAGCACCTTGTCTTGATCGAGGGTCTTTGCCCGCGCGGCTGGCACGTAGATCTTCTCGATTGGAAACGTCTTTTTTTCGAGCATTCAGCTTTCGTCTTTCAGCGAAACCGGAGGCGTATCTTCGCGCACAGCCATTCTAAAGCGTCTGCCAGACAGCTTCGCGCAACTCCTTGTGCTGGACCAGATGCAGAGGCACTTCGGTCTCGGCAGACATTCGATATCCGACGACACCGATGGCCGTTTCCAGTCCGTTCGAAAGGCTTGCGGACAGGTCCAGGCCGATGAAGTCGGCCATGAGTGCGCCTGCTTTCGCAAGAGCCTTGATCGCGGCATCTTGGGATCTGTAGCCTCCGGCATTCATAATCGAGACCGCGACCAACCCGTCCTCACCAGCGAGCGCATGCGCCTTCAGGATAGACTTCTGGGCCCCCGACAGATCCGTCTGGCGAAGGGCCTCAAGGAACTCTTCCTGCGTGGGCACCGACGAGCCCGACCGCTCTTCCCATCGACGCTCGGCGGTTCGGCTCGCCTCGCGTTTGGAAAGGATCGACTTCAGAGCATCGATTGCATCGGTTTCCGACGTGCCCTTGGCCTCGGCCATCAACCCTTGGCTCCTGGCACTATTCTTGGGAAACGCGCGGGCAACGAAATCTCCATTTAGCTGTCCTGCGCGAATTTTGTAGCTTCCAAACTCGTCCTCGACGATGGGGCCGTCGCCGATACCAGTGGCGCGTGTCTTCTGTTTCTTCTTTGCTTTGGATTTGACCAAGATGTTCTCCATTGGTTTGCAATGCCGACACTAGACCGGAATGAAAAAGAGGAAGACTGCGAATGAGATCGCCGCGACCAGCAGCAAACCTGTCAGGATTTGCCGCAGCTCCTTCTTGACCCGAGACACTCTCTTAACTCTGAGAGTGTTTCCGAGCCGGGCGTTCAATCCTGCACCCGCCCCGGATTTGCGCGCTACCACGGATGGACCGTGCGGGCATCGAGCATGTTTCGTGCAGCCAAGATCATGCGACCTCCAGCCTGAACCCGCTCCTGGATCAGGGACAAGATTTTCGGTAGAAAGCGCCGGTAGCCGAAGCAGGATCGTTGAGCACGATCGCCAAGGTGCTTTGGCTAACAATTTGAGAGTTAGTCTTTTTGGCTCTACGTTGCAATGGCGTTGGCTTCGCGGCTGCGGTACCGATAAGACGCCGAGCTTGTGAACCCGAGTGATTTCAGCTAGAAACGAAAGGCAACGTTGTTCGCAACGGCACTCTGTCACTCTCTACATCAGTATGCTCTTTTGAACCGACCTAGCCGGGTTGCCACATTGCGTGGGCAGCAAGAATGCAGGGAGATTCTCTCATGACCAAAGGCACTGTGAAGTGGTTCAATGCCACGAAGGGATTTGGATTCATCCAACCGGAAGGCATCGAACAGGACGTGTTCGTTCACAAAACCGCGTTGGAAGCTGCCCGGCTTGGCGGAGTGGCTGACGGGCAAGACGTTCGTTTTGATATCGTCACGGACGGCAACGGTCGGCAGTTCGTTGCCAATATGGCGCTCGCATGAGCCTCTACACACGCTTCCCGATCTCAAACACGCGAGAAGGTTCATCGGCTTCGAGAGGCCTCACGGGACATCAGCAGGCCGCCGAGCGTTTGTTTCGCCGGACACCCGAACGTCATTTGACGCGGGACGACAGAACGGCTCAGGCTGCCAGACAGATTGTACTGGAGGAATCGGAAAGGCGGCGAACTCTTTCCGAGGCTCTCCGGGCCGCTCGCCTGGAACGCGCGGGGCGGTTCACCGAAAGTGCCAGAAACAAGCACGGATCGAAGCCAGACAAATAGTTGTCCCTCGGTCATGAGTGCTCTCAGTGTGAGACGTCCGGGTCTTGGAGCGCATTGCTGAACGAAGTGGTGCGCACTCCAAGGGAGGGGCCGGATGGAGAAGCGGCGAGGTTCTTTCTCGCCGCTTTTTCATGCTGCCCAAGATTGGTTGTTTGAGAAACTCGCACCAAACAGATCTTTCAGAGTTTCTGGTCGCCGCGCATTGACGATTCTATCCTTTGAGTGGGAGGCCGGCGCCAAGACAAGCGAAGAGGGGCCTACCGAGCGGGAGGCGCTTGCGGACAAAAGTGGCGCAACGGTGTTGATCTGGGAAGCCGAGACGCCCGTGGCTGCCCGGGACGCCGTCGTCGCGCTGGGCTGGAAGACGTTGTCATTCCAACGCCCGCGACCCTCCGAAGCCGGTGTTCTTCGTCGACCTATTCGGCTTTTCAGTGGACGCGCACAGGGTAGCGGCAGAACCATCGTGTGCGTATAGTGTGCATGGCGGGTCCATTCCGAATGATCGCGGACCCAAGGAGATCGTTGAATGCCCTTGACCGCAGCCACCCAGGCAGCGAGTCTTTCCATCGCCCCGATGATGGATTGGACGGATCGGCATTGCCGCTACCTTCACCGGATCCTGTCGCGGAAGACGTTGCTTTACACAGAAATGGTGACGGCACCTGCTTTGGTGCGCGGTGGTGCCCGGCATTTGTTGGCCTTCGATGCGGTCGAACATCCTGTGGCGCTGCAATTGGGCGGTTCCGACCCGGTCGAACTGGCGGAAGCGGCGCGGATAGGGGCGGACGAGGGATATGACGAGATCAACCTGAATGTGGGGTGTCCATCGGATCGGGTGCAGTCGGGGACGTTCGGAGCGGTTCTGATGAAATCGCCAGACCTGGTGGCAGAGTGCGTGGTTGCGATGCGGGCGGCCGTGGATGTGCCGGTGACGGTGAAATGCCGGATTGGAGTGGACGATCAGGAACCCGAAGTGGTGTTGCCGGATTTTCTGGCGAAGATGCGGGATGCCGGGGTGGAACGCGTTGCGATCCACGCGCGAAAGGCGTGGCTCAAAGGGTTGAGTCCGAAGGAAAACCGGGACGTGCCGCCGCTGGATTATCCATTGGTTCTGGCGATGAAAGAGGCGTTTCCGGAGCTTCACGTCAGCCTGAACGGGGGCGTGGAAAGCCTTGATACTGCGGATAAATATCTGGGCCTTGGTCTGGACGGCGTGATGATCGGTCGCGCGGCATATCATGCGCCGTGGGACATCCTGGGCGACGCGGACCGGCGGATTTTCGGGGCCGAGAACCCGTTTCAAGACCCCGCGCAAGCTGTTGAAATGATGGTGCCTTACATCGACGGGCACCTGGCGGTTGGCGGGCGGTTGAACGCGGTGACGCGGCATATGCTGGGGCTGTTTTCGGGCCGTCCGGGGGCGCGGGTCTGGCGGCGGGTGTTGTCGGAAGGCGCTCATCGGGATGGCGCGGGATCGGAGCTTGTGCTGGCGGCCTTGCACGAGGTGCGGGAGTTGCAAGCCGCTTGAAGCGCGTTCTCTTCGCGAGAGTCGGGGGGGCAATCAAGTGGCGAAGTTCCGCAAGGCGCGCGCACGGGCTCTTGCCGGGGCAGGGCGGCTATGCGCCTATTTCCGTGGGGGCCTACAAAAGGCGAAATCTTTATGACCGTTCGTTACGCTTTCGCAATCCTGCTGATCCTCGCGGCCTGTTCGTCCTCGGGGACCGATGACAGTCAGACTGCAGGGCTGTACCCGGGCGAGACGCCGGAGCTGAGAAAGCTGATCAACCAATATGCCGATTACTACGAGGTGCCCCGGCCGCTGGTGCACAAGGTGGTGCAGCGGGAGAGCGATTACCGCCCCCAAGCGCGGAACGGGCCCTATTACGGGATGATGCAGATCCTGCCGGCGACCGCTCGCGGCATGGGCTTTCGTGGCAAGGATTCCGATCTGCTCGACGCGGAAACGAACCTGCGCTGGGCGGTGAAATACCTGCGCGGCGCGTGGCTGGTCTCCGACGGTGATATGGACGCGGCCGTGATGTGGTACGCACGCGGATATTACTACGAAGCGCGGGACCGGTGCCTGCTGGTCGAGACCGGACTCAGGGAGCGCGAAGTCGCGCGGCATTGTCGCTGAGCATTACCCCGGTTTGTAGTCGCGATGCGCCTCCGGGTCGGACATGTCGGCAGGAATGTCGGCAAGTAGATCCCAAAGGGCCTGTGGGATGACTTCAGAAGCCCATCCGAGGGTCTGGGTCACGCGTTCCGGTTTGGAGACGCCGACGACCGTCGAGGCGATGCGCGGGTCATTCATTGAGAACTGGAGCGCCGCCGCACCAGGTGCTACCGCGTGGTCGGCGCAGGCGGCCTCGATCCGGCGCACCGGTTCCAGTGCCGAGGCATCGGCGGGGGAGTAGCTGATCTTGGGCATTACGTCCGCACCCTTGGCCAACACACCGCCCGCATAGGGTGCCGCATTGAGGATGGCCATGCCCTGCGCGTGGGCATAGGCGAAGATCTCCTCTGCCGAGCGGTTGAGCAGCGTCCAGCGGTTATGGCTGATCAGCGTGTCGAAGGGCCATTTGCGGATCAGGTCGTTCATCAGGTCATTCCTGCCCATGGCAAGGCCGACGGCCTGGGCGAGACCCTCTTCTTTCATCTTGAAAAGCTCGTCCATCGCGCCGCCGTCGCGGGTGATCTCGGTCAGATCGGCGGCGTGTTCAGGGTCGTGCAGGTGCAGGACCGGAACGCTGTCGAGGCCCAGCCGGGTAAGGCTCTCCTCAAGCGATCTGCGGGCGCGGTCGGCGTCGAAGCGGCCGGTTTCGATATCGCGGTCGAGCTTGGTGGAGATGACGAAACCGTCGGGCAGTCCGCCGCGGGCGCGGATGGCATCGCCGATGCGCTGTTCGCTGCGCCCAAATCCGTAATTGTTGGACGTGTCGATGAAATTGACCTCGCTCTCGAAAATCGCGTCCAGGGTTTCGCGGGCGCGGGCCTCGGGCACTTCGTAGCCATAGGTGTCGGGCATGTCGCCGAGGCCGGACGTGCCGAAGCAGAGTGACGTGACGGCGACGCCGGTGTCCTTGATGATGCGCTTTTCGATGGGTCCGGTTCCTTCTCCCTGATTGTGCCGAACATGGGGTGGAAGCGGCGGGAAGGTCAATCCCGGAGGCGGTGCGCAGTCTGCATCCGAATTGTTCAATCCGACGACACAACTTGCAATCCGGCGGGTGTTTGAACGGAACTCTGTGGAAAAGCCGGGGATAAGATTGAAATGCTTGCAGAATCGGTTCGCGCTGGGCATGGAAATTTCATGGAGTGGGATTCTGCATCGGCGAACGGCATGGATATTGCCACCAAGATCAGCGACTTTCAGAAAGACGAACTGGAGCGGTTCATGCGCGATCATCTTCGCCGCAAGGACCTGCACCGGGTTGTTGCCAACCTGAATGCCAGCGTTTTGTCGAAGGACTCTCCGCGCTCAAAGGCCGCGCGGACGGCGTTGAATCGGATGGGCTTTCCGGACTGAACCGGTCGATTTGATCATGACATAAGGTCGCGTCTCGGCGGCCTTTTTTGCGTTGTCGGGTCGGATTCCGGGTTCACCTCGTCAGGGTTGTTCGACTATCAGAACATATCCGCAAAGGTTGAGGCATCTTTTGGCGACTGCAGAGAAGAGCGCGGCTCAAAGGGTTTACGAGGGGGTGCGCGCGTCCATCATCGGCGGAGATTACGCACCTGGTGCCGTCCTCTCGCGCCCTGTCATCGCGACGGAATACGGAATTAGCCAGATGCCGGTTCGCGAAGCTTTCCTGAGACTTGATGCCGATGCTCTTGTCTCGGTGCGGCCGCAAGCGCCGACAGTGGTGGCGCCCATCCGGGTACTGGACGTGCATCAGGCGTATTTCCTGCGTCGTGCGCTGACGGTCGAGGTCGTGCGCGGCCTTGCCCGAAAACCTGAAGTTCGGAACCTGGGGCCGGTGCGCGCTGCAGTCGAGGCCTTCGGGGCAGACGGGTCCCTGGACGGTCAAGACAAGTGTTACGCCGCACTTTTTGAAGCTGTGGGCATGTTGGATCTGCTGTTTCGGGCAGGCGCTCTGATGATCCCGCTGGAACGGTGCCGGGCCCTGTCGGAGGCCGGTGAAACTGCGGCTCCGCAAGCGAGGCGGGATCTGGCCGAAATATTGCTGCGTATTGAGGCTGGAGATGTCGATGGCGCGGTGCGGGCTGCTGAGGCGCATCTTGTCGGCGATCTGGCGCAGCTCGACAGTTTGCGGCGCGAGAGGCCGGAGTATTTCTCCGCAGAGTGAGCAGTATTGGGGCGGCTGTGCGGGACGGCGCATCCTAGCGCAGGAAGATCGCTCCGGCAGCGACCACGAATGGCAGCGGCAAGGACAGGGCGAGCCGCCGTATGGTGAAGCTTCTTCCCATCAGTGGCATTTCCTAGGCCAGCACCTTCGTTGCTGAGAACAGAGCCCAGGCGGTAATAAAAGCCAGAACGGCGGCTGAGGAGGCACCGACTTTCAGGCCGGCCGCGGCGACCGCGAAACAAACGAAAACTCCGCCAGGCGTAATCGGCCCGAGCAGCGCTGCCACAATCATGCCGCCAAAGCCGAGCGCCCCGAGCGCGGTGTGCAAAACGTGGGCGGGGCCGGATTGCCAGGCCAGGACTGCGGCGGCCATGAGCGTTGCAGCGATCAGGATCTGGAAACCCCGGTCGACCTGCACCTTCAGAGCAGCCCCGCGTCGACGATGAAGCTCTGCCTGGTGATCATCCGTGCATCGTCGGAGGCCAGGAACAGCGCCATTCGGGCGATCTCCCCTCCGTCCATTGCGCGCTTGATCAGTTGTTGCGAGACCAGTGCGTCCACATGGGCCTGCGTGGGAAACCATAGCTTGAGCTGACGTTCGGTGAAGATCGCGCCCGGTTCGATCGCGTTGACGCGGATATTCTCGTCACCAAGCGCGTGGGCAAGCGACTTTGTCAGGCCGAGGACACCTGCCTTGGCGGTGGCGTAGGGGATCAAGTCGCCGCCGGCGAGACGCCAGACGATGGACGAGATGTTGATGATCGCGCCGCCACCTGCATCCGCCATGCCCGGACGAACGGCCTGTGCGGCGAAGAAATGGGGTCGCAGGTTGATGTTCTGGCTGAGATCCCAGTCGTCTGCGGAGACCTCGGCGAGATCCTGGCGCTGATCGTTTGCGGCGTTGTTCACCAGAACGGCGATCGGGCCGATCTCGCCTGCGATTCTGTCGATGGCCGATTGCAGGGCGGGGATGTCGGTGATGTCGGCGTGGGCGAAAGCTGCGCCGGTCTCGTCTGCGAGGGCCTCTCCGGCCACTTTCTGGATGTCGATGAAGCCAACCTTCGCGCCCTGCGCGGCGAAGGCGCGGACGATGTCGGCACCGATGCCGCTGGCACCTCCGGTGACGAGGATGGTGCGGTTTCGAAGTGAAGGGTAGGTCGCGAATGTCATCGCCCACGGATACCCGAGGTGGTGGAGAGACGCGAGGGGGATGTTGCGCCTCCGTCGGAACTGGAGTCTAGTCCCCACCGGAAGGAGAGACGATGCTTGACCTGCGCGACCTGGAATGTCTGTCGGCTCTTGCGCGGCACAAGCATTTCGCCCGTGCGGCGGAGGATTGCGGCATGTCGCAACCTGCCTTTTCCATGCGGATCCGCAATCTGGAAGAACGGCTGGAGACGCAGATCGTGCGGCGCGGGAACCGGTTCCAGGGGCTGACTGCCGAAGGAGAATTGGTGCTGACGCATGGCCGGGCGATCCTGGAAAGCACCCGGACGCTGGAGGAGCGGGTGCGGGCGGTTAAGGGTGAGGTCATCGGAAGGTTGCACCTTGGCGTTATCCCCACGGTCAATGCCTTTGCAGGGCAGGTGACCGTCTGGCTGAGGGCCGCGCATCCGGGCATCAGCGTGGAGACCGATACGGCGACCTCTCTGGCTCTTCTGCAGGGGTTGGAGGACGGGCGGTACGACGCGGCGCTGACTTATACAGACGGAGTGGCGACCAGCGTGTTGCAGGTCGAGCCGCTTTACAATGAACGCTATGTTCTGATGCTGTCGGACAAGCTTGGGGAGCACCCGAAGTCGGACATCAGTTGGCTGGAAGCGGCGCAGTACCCTCTGATCCTGCTGGAAAGCGACATGCAGAACCGGCGGATCATCGACCGGATATTCGTGGAGGTCGGCGCGGATGTGAATGTGGTGGCCGAGACCGACGGGTTCACCGCGATGATCGCGATGGCGATCGAGGGGATGGGCGCCGCGGTGCTGCCGCAGGTGCTGGTGGACCGACTGGGCACCTATTCCGGCGTGTCGCTTTTGCCTTTGGTCGATCCGCTGGTGGAGCGATCTGTGGGGCTTCTGCTGCCGCACCGTCCGCAGTTGCGCCCTGCCGTGCAGGCTTTGCTTGAGATTGTGCGCAAGAATTCAAAGCAATAGTCTTTGCTTATCAAACTATCCAAAATCCCGATTTGACGATACGATTACCTAATGACAGGTTCCCGCAAGTTTTGGGAGGATATCGTCATGGCGCCGCTGGACGAGCAAAAAGGCATCTGGAAGAAAAAGGGCACCGGCAAGAGCCGCAAGACGCCCAAGGGCCGTCAGCCCACCGATGCCGCGCTGGAAGAGGTGCGGGCGCTACTGGGCGACCGTCCGCGTCGGCGCGATCTGCTGATCGAGTTCCTTCACTTGATTCAGGACGCCAAGGGGCATTTGTCGGTCGACCATATCTCGGCGCTGGCCGAGGAGATGCGGCTGGCGCAGGCGGAGGTCTATGAGGTCGCAACATTCTACGCGCATTTCGACGTGGTGCGCGAGGGCGATCCGGTGCCGCCCGCGCTGACGATCCGGGTCTGCGACTCGCTCTCCTGCGAGATGGCGGGGGCGCAAGCTCTGAAGTCGGCGCTGGAAGAGGGGCTGGATCCGGCGGAGGTGCGGGTCTTGCGCGCACCCTGCATGGGGCGCTGCGATACCGCTCCGGTGTTGGAGCTGGGGCATCACCATATCGACCATGCGACACCTGAGAAGGTAAAGGAGGCGATTGCTGCGGGGCACACCCACGCGGTCATTCCGGCCTATGAGACCTTTCAGGCCTATCAGGCCGGTGGTGGCTATGCGGCGCTGAAGGCGCTGCGCGAGGGTGGCGACTGGGAAGCGGTTCAGGAAAAGGTACTGGAAAGCGGGCTGCGCGGACTTGGCGGGGCGGGGTTTCCGTCCGGCAAGAAATGGGGCTTCGTGCGGGCTAATCCGGGACCGCGCTATCTGGCCGTCAACGGCGACGAGGGTGAGCCGGGGACGTTCAAGGACCGCTACTATCTGGAGCGCACGCCGCATCTGTTTCTTGAGGGAATGCTGATCGCGGCGTGGGCTGTAGAGGCCGAAAAGTGCTTCATCTACATGCGCGACGAATATCCCGCCGTGCTGGAGATCCTGCATCGCGAGATTGCGGCGCTGGAGGGCGCAGGGCTGGTAAAGCCGGGATATATCGACCTGCGGCGCGGGGCCGGGGCCTATATCTGCGGCGAAGAGAGCGCGATGATCGAGTCGATCGAGGGCAAGCGCGGGCTGCCGCGCCATCGTCCGCCTTTCGTGGCGCAGGTGGGTATCTTCAATCGCTCGACGCTGGTGCATAATGTCGAGACGCTTTATTGGGTCGCGAAGATCTGCCGCGAAGGGCCGGAATGCCTGAACGCGACGGAAAAGAACGGCCGCAAGGGGCTGAGAAGCTATTCCGTGTCGGGGCGGGTTGCGAAGCCTGGCGTCTATCTCCTGCCCGCCGGATCGACGATCACCGACGTGATCGAGGCGGCGGGCGGTATGGCCGAGGGCCATGTCTTCAAGGCCTATCAGCCCGGCGGGCCGTCTTCTGGGCTGCTGCCTGCCGCGATGGACAATATCCCGTTGGATTTCGACACGTTGCAGCCGCACGGGACCTTCATCGGGTCTGCCGCTGTTGTCGTGCTGTCGGATCAGGACAAGGCACGCGATGCCGCGCTGAACATGCTGAAATTCTTCGAGGACGAAAGCTGCGGGCAATGCACGCCCTGCCGCGTCGGCTGCGAGAAGGCGGTGAAGCTGATGCAGGCGGACAGCTGGGATCAGGGGCTGCTGGAGGACCTTTGTACCGTGATGGGCGATGCCTCGATCTGCGGGCTGGGGCAGGCGGCGCCGAACCCGATCCGGCTGGTGATGAAGCATTTCGGGGACGAGATATGAAGTTTTTCAAGGGCGCTTCGCGCATTGGGGCTCTGCCCCAAACCCCGGCATATTTCCGGACCGATGAAAGACCAGCGAGGGGTTTTCAATGATGGATGGCGCTCAGATTCCCACGATCAGTTTCACGCTCGATGGCGAAGAGGTCAGGGTGCCCGAGGGCACGACGATCTGGGAAGCCGCCCACGGCCGGGGGCTGACGATCCCGCATCTGTGTCACAAGCCAGCGCCCGGATATCGGCCCGACGGCAACTGCCGCGCCTGCATGGTGGAAGTGGAAGGCGAGCGGACGCTGGTGGCCTCCTGCATCCGGCCGGTTGCAGAGGGGATGGTTGTCAACTCCGCCTCGGAACGTGCTGAAAAGTCTCGTAATCTTGTGATGGAGCTGTTGGTCGCGGACCAGCCAGAAGTGGTGCACGACCGGTCGTCGCATTTCTGGGACATGGCGGAAATGAACGGCGTGGCCGAGAGCCGCTTCCCGGCGATTGAAGAGACGCGGGTGCCGCTGCTGGACGCAAGCCATGTGGCGATGAGCGTGAACCTCGATGCCTGTATCCATTGCAACCTTTGCGTCCGCGCCTGCCGCGAGGTTCAGGTCAATGACGTGATCGGGATGGCCGGTCGCGGGCATGATGCGAAAATCGTTTTTGATCAGGATGATCCGATGGGGGCTTCATCCTGCGTGGCTTGCGGTGAATGCGTTCAGGCCTGCCCGACGGGCGCGTTGATGCCTGCCACTGTTCTTGACGAAACCCAACAAGGCGACAGCAAGGACTATGATCGGGAAGTGAACTCGGTCTGTCCCTATTGCGGGGTCGGCTGTCAGATTTCGTTCAAGGTGAAGGATGACAAGGTTCTCTATGTCGAAGGCATCGACGGGCCTGCGAACGAGAACCGGCTTTGCGTGAAGGGGCGGTTCGGGTTCGACTATGTGGCCCACAAGCACCGGCTGACGAAACCGCTGATCCGGCGGAAGGATGCGCCCGCCAAGGGCTTGAATGTCGATCCTTCGAACTTGTCGACGCATTTCCGGGAAGCGTCCTGGGACGAGGCTCTGGATTTCGCCGCCAACGGCATGAAGGGCCGGGGACGTGAGATTGCCGGTTTCGGATCGGCGAAGTGTTCGAACGAGGAGGCGTACCTCTTCCAGAAGATGATCCGGCAGGGCTTCGGGCATAACAATGTCGACCACTGCACGCGGCTTTGCCATGCTTCGTCGGTTGCGGCGCTGATGGAGAATGTGGGCAGCGGTGCTGTGACCGCGACCTTCAACGAGATCGAGAACGCCGATGTGGCCATCGTGATCGGGGCCAACCCGATCGAGAACCATCCCGTTGCCGCCACCTATTTCAAACAGTTCGCCAAGCGCGGCGGCAAGCTGATCGTCATGGACCCGCGCGCCACCGGGCTGAAGCGGCACGCCAGCCACATGCTGCAGTTCAAGCCGGGCGGCGACGTCTCGATGCTGAACGGGATCATGAATGTGATCGTGGAAGAAGGGCTTTACGACGAACAGTATATCCAGGCCATGACCGAGAACTGGCCCGCGATGAAAGAGCATCTCAAGGGCTTCCCGCCGGAGAAGATGGCGGCGATCTGCGGGATCGAGGCGGATGTGCTGCGCGACGTGGCACGGACCTTTGCCGGAGCCAAGGCAGGGATGATTTTCTGGGGGATGGGCATTTCGCAGCACATCCACGGGACGGACAATTCGCGTTGCCTGATCTCGCTTGCGCTGATGACGGGGCAGGTGGGGCGTCCGGGCGCGGGGCTGCACCCGCTCAGGGGTCAGAACAACGTGCAGGGCGCGTCCGATGCCGGGCTGATCCCAATGTTCCTGCCGGACTATCAGTCGGTCATGGATGACGGTGTGCGCTCGGCCTTTACTGAGGTCTGGGGCAGCGACGATTTCTCGAACGAGAAGGGTCTGACGGTCGTCGAGATCATGGATGCGATCCATCGCGGCGAGATTAGGGGCATGTATATCCTGGGCGAGAACCCGGCCATGTCGGACCCGGATGCGGATCATGCCCGCGATGCGCTGGCCAAGCTCGATCATCTGGTCGTGCAGGATATCTTCCTGACGGAGACCGCGAACTATGCCGATGTGATCCTGCCGTCTTCGGCCTGGATCGAGAAGACCGGAACGGTGACCAACACGAACCGGCAGGTTCAGATGGGACGTCCTGTCGTGGCGCCTCCGGGCGAGGCGAAAGAGGACTGGTGGATCGAGGTGGAACTGGCCAAGCGGCTGGGGCTGGACTGGAGCTATACCCATCCGCGTGAGATCTTCGCCGAGATGAAGATCAACATGGGGTCGCTTGACAACATCACCTGGGAGCGGCTGGAGGATGAGGCGGTGACCTATCCGTCGCTATCGCCCGAAGACCCCGGCCAGCCGATTGTCTTCGGCGACGGTTTTCCGCGTCCCGAAGGTCGCGCCAAGTTCACGCCGGCGAGCGTGGTGCCGCCGGACGAGGTGCCGGACGCGGAATATCCGAACATCCTGATCACCGGGCGGCAGCTGGAACACTGGCATACCGGTTCGATGACGCGGCGCACGACCGTGCTGGACGCGGTAGAGCCGGAGGCGAACTGCTCGCTGCATCCGCGCACCCTGCGGGATCTGGGCGTCGAGCCGGGCGAGTATGTGCGGCTGACCACGCGGCGCGGGTCGCTGACGGTGATGGCGCGCGCTGACCGCGCGGTGGCCGAGGGGCAGGTGTTTCTGCCGTTTGCCTATGTCGAGGCGGCGGCGAATATCTTGACCAACTCCGCCCTCGACCCGTTCGGGAAGATCCCGGAGTTCAAGTTCTCCGCTGTGCGCATCGAGGCCGCCGTGGCCCGCGAGGCGGCGGAATGAGACGCGCTGACGCGAATGTCGCGAGAGGCGGCGCATCGGGACAACTCAGGACCGGCAGGAGCCGTTCCATACACCAAGCAGGGCGGGCGGAAGCCTCGCCGTACGCAAACAACTAAGCCAGGGAAGAAATTACGCCATGTCGGACATTGAAATCGCCCGCGCCGCCAACAAGAAGCCGATCCAGGAGATCGGCGACAAGATCGGCATTCCGACCGAACACCTGCTGCCATATGGCCATGACAAGGCCAAGGTCAGCCAGGACTTCATCAACTCGGTTCAGGACCGCCCTGACGGCAAGCTGATCCTTGTCACCGCGATCAACCCGACACCTGCGGGCGAGGGCAAGACGACCACGGCGGTCGGCCTCGGCATGGGGATGCAGCACA
>JBNKWP010000040.1:0-20276 GCA_050299835.1 Silicimonas sp. | reverse complement strand
ACGTCCACGAAGGGCGTGACGTTGATTTCCGACATCTGCCGGTTGCGGCGACGGCGGCGGCGCCTGCCCCGCTCCGGGTCGCCTTGCTGAAGGATGGCACCCATCAGCGGTTGTCCAGCTGGCGCGAAAGGATGGTGGCGAATTCGTCGGCGAAGCTTTCATAGCTTGAGATGATGCGGTCGCTGTCGGACGAGAGCTTGTTGTAGAAGATCACCGCCGGGATGGCGGCCAGCAGGCCAAGCCCCGTGGCCAGAAGCGCCTCGGCGATGCCGGGGGCAACAACGGCAAGGTTGGTGCTTTGGGTCTGACCGATTTCGATGAAGGCGTTCATGATCCCCATCACCGTGCCGAAAAGCCCGACAAAAGGTGCGGTGGAGCCGATGGTCGCCAGAAGCGGCAGGCCGCGTTGCAGCGCTTCGCCTTCCTTCTGGATCGCCACGTCCATCGAGCGGTCAATCCGCACATGGGCGCCGCCGATCATCTCCCCGTCCTGTTTATGGGACCGCCGCCATTCGGTCATGCCGGCGGCAAAGACGCGCTCGGTGCGCCCGGCGGGCGTCGGCCCGATCTCGTCATAGAGGGCGTCCAGCGGTTCGCCCGACCAGAACTGACCTTCGAACCGCTTGGTTTCGCGCCGTGCGCGGGCGTATTGGCGATGTTTCTCGATGATCGTGGCCCAGCCCCAGACGGAGGCGACGACGAGAAGGATCATCACGAGTTTGACGGTCAGCGTGGCGCGAAAGAACAGCGCCCACATCGAAAAATCGGCTTGAGCCGCCGCGGCCAAGGCTTCGGTTTCCATCTTCCTGCTCTTTCCGACCTCTGTTGGTTTTGTCTTTGAGGTCCCTCGTTTGAGGCGAGATTACCTGAGAGCGGGGGTGAATGCCAATAACAAGGTGGCTTTGGAAAGCGTGGTTTCGCTTATCAGGGCCCTATTCCGTTGCGTCCATCAGGGCCCGGACGTCCACCGGGAGCCGCGCCGGCTTGCCCGTCTCGGTCAGTGCGGCCAGCGTCACCTCCGCCGTGAAGAGTGTTTCGCCGCCGCGCTGCACATCTTGCGACAGCACGATCCGTGCCCCTGTGACGGCGAGCGCGCGTGTCTCCACAACCAGAACATCGTCGAACTTTGCGGGCGACAGATATTCCGCCGCCACCCGCCGGACGGCGAAGACGATCCCGGCATCCCGCTTCAGCGCCCCCTGGTCGATGCCAAGCTCGCGCACCCATTCGGTGCGGGCGCGTTCGATGAATTTCAGGTAATTGGCGTAATAGACGATCCCGGCGAGGTCGGTGTCCTCGTAATAGACGCGGGTGGTGAAGCGGTGAGCCATGGGGGATTGATGCCGGAGCGCGACGCCCAGGTCCAGCCGGTCCTTCCCGCCTTGCTTCCGAAGCGTCAGCAAAGTGTTGCCTGTGACTTCGTCCTGCGTGGGGAGTCATGACCGGCAATGGCCGGGTCATGCCTTGGTGCGCTCGACGCGAAGGACAAGTATTTCGCGACAGAAGAAACACCTCCCGGCCCATTGAAGATAACCGGGAGGCTTCTCCTGTCGCGGTCATCGGCGCTCCCGCCTGTATCGCCCGCGCAGGTTCGGACAATTTTCCTAAATTTCTGTTTCTTCTGTCTTTAAATACTTCCGGGGTCCGGGGCGGAGCCCCGGCGAGTCGGCTGCGAAGCAGACGAAACCGGGGGTGACGCGAGGCGAAGCTTGGGCTAACACACGCAGGCTTTCATCAAGGACGACCTGCGCATGGCCCGCATCCTCATCACCAGTGCGATCCCTTACATCAACGGGATCAAGCATCTCGGCAATCTCGTCGGCAGCCAGCTTCCGGCGGATCTCTTTGCCCGGTACAACCGGGCGCGCGGCCACGAAGTGCTGTTCCTCTGTGCCACCGATGAGCACGGCACGCCGGCTGAACTGGCCGCCGCCAAGGCGGGCAAGCCCGTGGCCGAGTTCTGTGCCGAGATGTGGCAGGTGCAAAAGGACCTCTCAGACGGGTTCCGGCTGTCTTTCGACAAGTTCGGGCGGTCGTCCTCGCCTCAGAACCGCAAGCTGACCCAGCATTTCGCCGGGAAGCTGGCGGAAGCCGGGCTGATCGAGGAAGTGACGGAGAAACAGGTTTACTCCAATGCCGACGGGCGGTTCCTGCCGGACCGCTATATCGAGGGCACCTGTCCCAACTGCGGCTATGACAAGGCCCGTGGCGACCAGTGCGAGAACTGCACCAAGCAGCTCGATCCGACCGATCTTATCGAGCCGCGCTCGGCGATTTCAGGGTCAACCGATCTGGAGGTGCGGGAGACCAAGCATCTTTACCTGAAGCAGCGATCCATGCGCGACAAGCTGCAGGATTGGATCGACAGCAAGACCGACTGGCCGGTGCTGACGACCTCGATTGCCAAGAAATGGCTGAACGATGGCGACGGGTTACAGGACCGGGGCATCACCCGCGATCTGGACTGGGGCATTCCGGTGAAGAAGGGGACCGAGGACTGGCCCGGCATGGAGGGCAAGGTTTTCTATGTCTGGTTCGATGCGCCGATCGAATACATCGCCTGCGCGGGCGAATGGGCCGAGGAGACGGGCGGCGACTGGGAGCGCTGGTGGCGAACGGACAAGGGCGCAGACGACGTGCGCTATGTGCAGTTCATGGGCAAGGACAACGTGCCGTTTCACACGCTGTCCTTCCCGGCGACGATCATTGGGTCAGGCGAGCCGTGGAAGCTGGTCGATTACATCAAGTCGTTCAACTACCTGAACTACGATGGCGGGCAGTTCTCGACGTCTCAGGGGCGCGGTGTCTTCATGGATCAGGCGCTTGAGATATTGCCTGCAGATTACTGGCGCTGGTGGTTGTTGTCGCATGCGCCGGAGAATTCGGATTCAGAGTTCACATGGGAGAATTTCCAGGCCTCGGTGAACAAGGATCTGGCCGACGTGCTGGGGAATTTCGTGTCCCGCGTGACAAAGTTCTGCCGGTCGAAATTCGGCGAGGAGGTGCCGTCGGGCGGGGACTGGGGCGACGAGGAGCGGGCGCTGATCGCGAAGCTGGCCGAGGGGCTGGGCCGTTATGAGGCGGCGATGGACGCCATCGAGGTCCGCAAGGCGGCGGGCGAATTGCGCGCGCTTTGGGTGTTGGGCAACGAGTATCTGCAAAGCGCGGCGCCCTGGTCGGTGTTCAAGGAGGACGCGGACCGGGCGGCGGCGCAGATCCGGCTCGCGCTGAACCTGATCCGGGTTTACGCGGTGCTCTCGGCGCCGTTCATTCCCGATGCGGCGGCACGCATGCTGAGTGCGATGAACACGCTCGATATGGAATGGCCGGGGGACATGGAGGCGGCGCTGACCGCCCTGCCCGGGGGGCATGGCTTTACGGTGCCGGATGTACTGTTTGCCAAGATCGGTGACGAAGAGCGCGAGGACTGGCAGGCGCGGTTTTCGGGCACGCGGGACTAGGCGTCCGAAATTATCCCGAATTTGCCCTAAATTCGCCGGTTCGCCCGTCGAGGCTGGCGCGATGAAACGAGAAGCCGTGGTTTTGTGCGGGCGCTGCGTTGCGCGCCCCGAAGTTCCGGAAAACCCCAAAAGCGGGGACGAGGTGCGTTGCCCTCAATGTGGTGCCACCGATACGGTCAGCCGGGTCCTGAGCCAGGCCCGCCATCACGCGACCCACTACGCCGCACGCCGGCTGGAGAAGCGGCGTATGGAGCGGGGCGAAAGCCTGCGATCCATTACTCCTACGCGGATGCCGCGACGTGTCCTCAAATGGATATCCGGTCTCACCGACGACTGAGGCGAAATCCGGCCCGTCTCCGCGACATCCCGACGCAAGGACATTCCGCGCAGTTTCCCGGCGCGCCGAGCAGAGGTACGAGGCGTCATGCAGGATCGCAGTGTGAGTGACGAGATGGAAATGGCCATGCCTGAAACCGATATCGAGGATCGTCCGCTTCGTGCCGCGATGCTGCGCGGCTGGCGGCGGCGCTGTCCGAATTGCGGCAACGGGCCGATGATGCGCTCCTATCTCAAGGTGCGCGACGATTGCCCGGTCTGCGGCGAGGCGTTTCATCACCATCGTGCGGATGACGGGCCCGCCTATCTGACCATATTGATTGTCGGCAAGGTCTCCGTCACGGCGATCCTTTATGCCTTTCTCACCTATCGCCCGGATCCGATGGTGCTTGGAAGTACCATTGCGGTTGGCGCGGTGGCCCTGTCGCTTTACCTTCTGCCGAGACTGAAGGGCGCGATCGTGGGGCTGCAATGGGCGAAGCGGATGCACGGGTTCGGACAGACGTGACCGATATCCCGGTTCGGGATGCGGCGACGCTGATCCTTGTGCGCGACCCTGTCGAGGCACCCCGAATTCTTATGGGACAGCGCGGCAAGGCGGCGGCCTTCATGGCGGAGAAATTCGTCTTTCCGGGCGGTGCGGTCGATGCCGGGGATGCGGAGCGTCCGGTGGCTTTGAGCGAGACCTGTCGTCGGCGGTTGTTGCATCAGTCGACGGCGTCGCCTGAGGCTTTGGCAGCGGCGGCGCTCAGGGAGCTTCACGAGGAGACCGGGCAGGTTCTGGACCACACGGCGTCGAGTTTGCATTTCTTCTTTCGGGCGATCACGCCCAAGGGGCGGCCCCGGCGGTTCGATGCACGGTTCTTTCTGGGCGATGCGGCGGCGCTGAGTTCGGACCCCGATCGGTTCGAGCCGGTGGAGGCGGAGCTGTCGCACCTGCAATGGGTTCCTCTTGGTGAGGTGCGGTCGCTGGACCTGCCGTTCATTACGCGGATCGTGCTGGCGGAACTGGAGCGGCACCTGCCGAGGATGGACGCGCCGGATCGGGTGGCCTTCGTTCGCAATGACGATATCGAGCGGGATGTGGTCTGGCTGTAGGCCGTCTCAGACCAGAAGGGCCACGGCGATGATCGAGACGGTGAGGACCGTCAGGCCCATTACCTCTCGCAGGGTCAGCCGTTCGCTGAACCAGAGCCATCCGATGAGCAGGGAAAAGATCAGTTCCACCTGCCCCACGGCGAAGACGTAGGCGGCGTTCATCAGGGAGAAGGCGGCGAACCAGTTGCCGCTGCCTGCCAGCGAGAAGACGCCGGTCAGGAGCGTGGGCCTCCATGCGTGAAGGGTGGCGGTGATCTGTCCCGGCTGTTTCCAGCGGAGCCAGATCGCAAGAACGGCGGTCTGCCATGCCGCGACCACCGCGAGCAGAATCCCTCCCGTCAGGATCGGGTCGCCGGTGTTCAGCGCCAGCGCCGCGCCGCGATAGGTAACAGCGGAGAGCGCGAAGAGGATGCCGGAGAGAAGGCCTATTCCGGCGGCGCGGTTGAACAGGCTGCCGCCTTTCGGCGGTTCGGACAAGAGCACCACGCCCACGAAGCCAAGTGCGATCGCCGCGAAACCGGAGAGCGGGATAGCGTCGCCGAGGATCGCGTAGCCCACCAGCGCGGTCAACATGACCTCGGTCTTCTTGAAGGTGATGCCGACGGCGAAGGCGCGTTCCTTGAACAGGCTCACGGTGCAGATGGTGGCGAGGATCTGGAAGATGCCGCCGGAGAGGCCGTAGGCGAAGAACCCGGGCGAGAGTGTCGGCCATGTCGCACCGGTCGCGCGTCCGTAGGCATATGCAAGGATCAGGGCCACTGGCCAGGCCCAGAGGAACCGCGCCCAAGTGGCGGCAGCGGGGGTCAGTCCACCGGAAGACAGGACCTTTTGCAACGCAAAGCGCAGTGTCTGCGCAAGGGCTGCAAGGACGGAGAAGATGACCCAGGGTTCCATCTGCACTCTCTGCCCGCAGGCTGCGGGAACTGCAAGCGTGTCAGTGCTTTAGCGGGTGGACGACAGGGTCCTTGCGGCGCAGGAAATAGCGTCGGAAGATCTCGCCATAGGACGCGAAACGATAGCCGCCGTTCATGGCGATGAAATGCGGGGCCTTGCTGCGGTAGAGGGCGGGCAGCCTGTACCACGGCACCTGCGGATGCGCGTGGTGGACGGCGTGCAAGTTGTTGTTGAGGAACAGGAAGGCGAGCGGCCCCCGATCCTCGATAATGACCGACCGGGCGCGGGTTTGTTCGTGTGCCTGATGTTCGAGGAAGGTGCGAATGCGCAGGAGCGCCAGCGCAAGGTAAACCGCCAGAGCGTAGGCCCAGAGTGGCATGGGCGAGGCCCAGACAAGGGCGAGGACCGGCAGGATACTCACCCAGTGCCAGAGCCATTTCGCGCGCACGCCGGGGTTTTCGCGACCCCGCGCCCAGTCGCACCGGATAAAGCAGAGGGTGCCGATGGCGGGGCCGACGATCAGGCGTCCAGCCAGCGTGTTGTTGAGCCCCAGAAGGAGACGTTGCCAGCCCGGAAGCGCGGCCCAGTCGGCGGCTGTCATGTAGTTGGTTTCCGGGTCGTCATAAGGATCGGTCAGAACCGCGTCCTGGTGGTGCGCCAGGTGGGTGTCGCAGAACCGGGTGAAGGGGACGACAATACTGACGGGCGGAAAGGCCAATGCAGTATTGACCGGAGACCACCGGGTCGGGTGGCCGTGGATCGCCTCGTGCTGGAGAGACCCGTGAAAGGCGATCGCGAGACCCGCAACAGGGATGGCAAGGGCCGGAGAGATCTCCGCCAACCAGAGCACGGCAATGGCCCAGAGCAGGTAGACCACAAGAAACAAGGCCAGCGTCGGCCACTCGATAAGGGGTGTTTTTGGCATGGTGCATAAGTCGCACGATCACAGACTTGTGAACACTCTGGAAATGAGCAACATTTTCACAACAATGGTGATAATAATAAACATATATGGACAAACGAAACAGAACACTCCTTTTCCGCAACCGTCTGGCCCAGGCGATGGAATTGCGCCAGGAAACCCAGTCGGGTCTGGCGCGACGCGTGGGCGTTGACCGTTCGACGATTTCGCAGCTTCTGAACGCGGAGACGGCGCGCCTGCCCAACGCTCATGTCGCTGCCGAATGCGCCGCGGCGCTTGGCGTCTCGGGCGACTGGCTTCTGGGATTGAGCGACCTGCGCGAACAGGCCGCCGAGCTTTTGGCGAACTCGATGGAGGTCAGCCAGGCTGATCGTTCGCCGCTCGACGACCAGATCGTCGCCTGGCAGCGGGAGGCGGCTGGCTACAAGATCCGGCACGTGCCCGCGATGTTACCCGACATGCTGAAGACCGAGGAGATGCTGCGCTGGGAATATTCGCCGCATCTGGGCCGAACCACGGACCAGGCGATCCAGGCCAGTCAAGACCGGCTGAACCTGCTGCGCGAGGAAATGTCGGATTTCGAAATCGCGATGCCTCTCTACGTGGTCGAATCCTTCGTCGGTTCAACGGGCTATTTCCGCGACCTGCCCGATGATATCCGCGCCGGTCAGATTGCCCATATGCTGGAATTGCACGACCAGCTCTACCCGGCGCTGCGGGTTCATCTGTTCGATGCAAGGCGTCTTTGGTCTGCCGGTCTGACCATCTTCGGACCGCTGATCGGGGTCGTCTTCCTTGGCCAGCAGCATCTGGCGTTTCGCGACCGCGCACGGATTCGGCATCTGACGGAACATTTCGACGGGCTTGTCCGCGCAGCACATGTCTCGGCCCGGCACTGGCCGGATCATCTTCAGGCGCTTTCGGCGCTGACGTCCTGAGCGTCGTCGGGTCCGAACCAGTCGGGCGCACCAAGGGCCATGAGTTCGGTCGCGACCGCCTCGGCCTTTCTGCGGACGTCCTCGGGGTTGCGGTCGGTCACGTCGAGCAGACAGCCGCCATCAGGACCGAGGGCGACGCGCAAAACGCGCGCGGGCCGCATGGCGCAGTTCTGCAGCGCCTCGACATCGATCTCTGGCGTGGCGACGGCAATGATGGCACCGTCGGGCGCTTCGGCCTGTACCCGCTGCATGACCTTCTGGATCAGTTCCAGACGGTCGGGCAGACAGCAAAACACCCAGTCGGCCCGGCGCACGGCGGCCGAGATCGTGGGCTCGCGGCGTATCCCCCTGAGGCGCACTTCAGCCGCAACCGAGCTTGGCGACGGATCAAATACAGTCAGGTCCCAACCCGCGGCGAGGCAGAGCTCCGCCCAGACCTCTCCGCGGCGGCCAAGCCCGAGTATGGCGCCCCGCACGCTCATGAAGCGCGGTCCTGCCGGGTCCGGTGCAGTTGGCTTACGTCATAGCCATTGAACCGCAGAACCTCCTCGGCAGCGGCAAGACGATCAGAGGGGATCGCGGGATCCCGGTTGAGAATCCAGCCCGCCCGGCCAGAAGGCGTTCCCACCACGGCCGTCCGATATCCTTCATCAACCCAGAGCACCCAGTAGTCTGCCGCGACCGGCACACCTTCAAGACGCACCTTTAGCCGCCCCGGCCCGGAAACCTTCGCCCGGCCTTCGATGACCGATTGCGTTCCGTTTCGAAGGCAGGAATTTCTCACGCTCAGTTCGGTATCGCTGACAACGCGGTACTCGGCCGAGGTGTTGGTGCAGCCGGACTGGAATGGAGTGGGAAAGCGCGCCACCTCGTACCATGTCCCGGCATAGCGTTCTGGGTCGAACACGGCCATTGAGGAGATCGCGACCGACCGATCACGGTAGCCCGATCCGCAAGCCACCAACAGAAGGCAAAGGAAAACGGCCGTGACAGCTCTCATTCGATGCATCTCGTCTGCCTGAGACCGCTGGACGAGATCACTTCGTGACAGCCAAAGAGAGGTATCTGCGGGGCGCAGGTCCGCGACCGGGCGAGGCAAACGCCTTCGCAATCACTTTCATTGTCGCAGGATTTGTTGGCGTCGCGGGTCTGGTGGAAGCAGGCATAGGTGTCGCGTCCCCGCACCGTTCCCCAGCGTCCGCCGGACTTCTCGCACTCCACACGCAGCGGATTGAGGAGTTCGGGGATCTCGGCATCCGACGATTCCGCGCCGTCTTCCTGGCAACCCGCCAGCAAGACACTGATTAGTAGCACCGTCAAAGATTGACGGAGTGCAGACATCGACCGCCTCCCGCAGTTCCCCCTTTTGCAGAGACCCTAAGGAGGCGTCGCGCCATCGGCAAGACTTCGCTGACCGTCAGTAAGGTATTGGGTGGTCGCGGTGTGCTTTTGAGAGCGCATCACGGACCTCATCGGTGAGCGTGACCTGCACTCCGGCAAGGATGTGATCGAGTTGATCCAGCGTCGTTGCGCCGAAAACCGGGATCGTCGGGAAGGGGCGTTCGACACAGAAGGCCAGCGCCATGTGAACGGGAGAGAGGCCGAAATCCTGTGCGACCTTCACAAAAGCCTCGGCGGCGGTGAAGGCGCGCGGTGTTGCCCGACCGCCAAGTTCAGCGTTGATCGACATGCGCGACCCTTCGGGCACCGCGCCATTTGCGTATTTCCCCGTGAGGAAACCAGCGGCCAGCGGCGAGAAGGCCAGAAGAGTCACGTCTTCCCGGCATCCGACTTCGGCAAGATCGGTATCGTAGTGGCGGCACATCAGCGAATATTCGTTCTGGATCGTCGCCACCCGTGGCCCGCCCGTGGCGGTCGCCGCGTCGATCCAGCGCGTGGTGCCCCAGGCGGTTTCATTGGACAGGCCGAATGCGCGCAGCTTGCCTTCCTTCACCAGATCGCCCAGCACCTCCATCGTGCCCGCAATGTGGTCGAGCGTTTCAGCGGTGGAGGGCTGGTCGTTCGGGTCGAACTGCCAGTTGCGGCGGAAATGGTAATGCGCCCGGTTCGGCCAGTGGAACTGGTAAAGGTCGATGTAGTCGGTCTGCAGTCGCCGGAGCGAGCCTTCCAGCACCTCGCGCACCGTGTCCGGTCCGATCCCCTGCCCCTCTCTCAGTTCCGAACGCTGTCCGGAGTGCTTGGTTGCAATCACCCACTTGTCGCGCTTGCCCGATTTCGCGATCCAGTTGCCGATGATCGTCTCGGTGTTGCCCGCCGTCTCGACCCTCACCGGGTTCACGGGATACATCTCGGCGGTGTCCATGAAGTCGAGCCCGGCCTCCAGCGCCCGGTCGATCTGGGCGTGGGCCTCGGCCTCCAAGGTCTGCGTGCCCCAGGTCATCGTCCCCAGGCAATAGTTCTGCACCCTGATCCCGCTTCGCCCGAGTTCGACCTGTTTCATGCGTCTCTCCATCTTTTCAGCCCGCGTCGTTAAACCCCGCCGAGCGGACGAGGCCAAGCCCTGTTTCATCTCTTTCCAAACACGCATCGGCCGGTGCGCAGGTTCAGAATCGGATTGAGAACAAAGAAAGAACATTCTACACTTTATTCATGACCGCTCCCGCCGCCGCTCACCTGCTGACCCGCACGTCCCATCGCCGCTCGAAAGCGCCCGCGGTGACGTTCCTGGGCGATCTGGCGCTGGAGCGGGCGCGGGTGCATGAGTTTTGCGGGACCGCCCGGCGGCGGCTGGCGCTGAAACTGGCGGGTGTGCTTTCCGGTCCGGTTTTCTGGATACGGCCCGCCTGGGAGACGGGGCAGCTTCACGCCGAGGGCATGGTGGGGCTAGCCGATCCGTCCCGCTTCATCTTCTTCGCGCCGAAACGCGCCGAAGACCTGCTCTGGACGATGGAGGAGGCGCTGCGCGCGGGGCTGGTGCCACTGGTCGTCGCCGATCTGCCCGGCCCGCCGGGGCTGACGGCGGTCAGGCGGCTGCATCTGGCCGCCGAGACCGGCGCGGCGGAGGGACGGGTCGCGCCCGTGGGGCTGATCCTGACGCCGGAAGATGGCGGTGCGCCGGGTGTCGAAAGCCGCTGGTCGCTGACACCGGCCCATGGCCGGGGGGGCGAGGATGGCTGGACGCTTGCCCGCCTCCGCGCCCGGATGCAGCCGGAAAAGACCTGGCGGCTGGAGGGGGCCGAGATGGTTCAGACACCCTCTCCAACGGTTCAGACACCCTCTTCCCAAACCCCTCTCCCGCGGGGAGAGGGGCGGCGCTGACCGCCAGGGTACCGCCTCCCCCTCCCATCGGGAGGGGGATCGAGGGGGAGGCAAACGGCAGACGACCATGCGTCTGCCCGGCCTGCCTATTCGCTGGCCAGAAGTGCGTTAAACCCGGCGGTGAACCCCGAGAGCGACAGCGACAGTTTCACAGTCTCGGTCGGGGCCCCTGCCGGAACGATGGTTATCGTCGCCGCATTGCCGGCACGGAATGCGCCCAGTTCTTCCGCCGTCAGGCCGATCCGCGAAAAGCATCCGATCTGGCTGCAAAACGAATAGGGATAGACCTTGCCCTGGCCGCCATCGATCGCAAGACGCAAATTCGCTGTCAGCAAGGTCTCAAGCGGCGTCACGATATTCGCGCCCGCCACCGCCTGCTGGCCATCCGGAATCGGGAAAATATTGAACTCGGCGACCGAATTCCCCTCGCCGTCCCGCATCAGTTGGTAAAGCTGGCAGACCTCGGACGTGCCATCCGCCTTGATGCAGCGCATTTGCCAGTCGCCGAACGTGTCTTTCACATAAAGTCCGCCACCGCCCCCTTCCTCGACACCCATCGAAAGGCCGGGAGTGCCGCCCTCTCCGTCGGTTTCGATGCCATCGGCGGGCACCGCTTCCGCCTCGGAAGCCGTGCTGTCGCCGTCGGACTGCGCAAGCGCGGCCCCCGTCATCATCAGGGTGAATGCGATAATCGATAGTCTCATCAGGCTTCCCATGACGCGATCCTTGTTCCGTTTCGGCTGCGCTGTAACACGAGCTATGTGCCATGTCAGGCCGCTTCAATGCTGCCGCGCAAGCCTTTGCTCAAAAAGAAAAGGACCCGAATCCGGGTCCTTTTCATTTCACTCCCTGCCGGACTGGCCGACTTATCATTGGGGCGCACGGTATGATGAGTCTCTCAACCCGTCAACAGTGTTTCGATCACATTATTCCAATCATTTGGCGACTTTACACGCGTAAGCAGTGGTTTGCTTACCGACAGGAAAGAAAAAAGCCGCGCCTTTCGGCGCGGCCAGTCAACAGGGAGGAAAATTCCCGACATATCCAAAAGGTCCACCGGGAATGCAATCAGGGTGGCACAGACTGGTTAACAAGTTATTCTCGCCGGAAATTGGGTAGGTTTTGAAAGAAAAAGGGACGCCGGTGACCGAGACACTCTTCATGGGAGGCGGAGGCGAAGGCTACGCGCTTCCCCAGGAACTGCTTCTGAAATACGCCAACCGCCATGGTCTGATCGCGGGTGCGACGGGCACCGGCAAGACGGTCACGCTTCAGATCATGGCCGAAAGCTTCTCCGCCGTGGGTGTCCCCGTCTTTCTGGCGGATGTGAAGGGCGATCTGTCCGGTCTTGCCGTCTCGGGGCGTGAGGATTTCAAGCTTCACGATGCTTTCATGAAACGCGCGGGCACCATCGGGTTCGAGGGCTATACCTATGACGCCTTCCCCGTGACTTTCTGGGATCTCTACGGCGAACAAGGCCACCCGATCCGCACAACGGTCTCCGAGATGGGCCCGCTGCTGCTGTCCCGCCTTCTGGAACTGTCGGAAGCGCAGGAGGGCGTTCTGAACATCGCCTTCCGCGTGGCCGACGAGGAAGGGCTGCCGCTGCTCGACCTGAAGGACCTGCAGGCGATGCTGGTCTGGCTGGGCGAGAACCGGGAGACCATCTCGCTCCGCTACGGCAATATTTCCACCGCGTCGGTCGGCGCGATCCAGCGGCAGTTGCTGGTGCTGGAAAACCAGGGGGCAACACAGTTCTTCGGCGAGCCCGCGCTAGAGTTGTCGGATATCATGCGCACCGACACGGACGGGCGCGGGCGCATCAACATACTGGCCTCCGACAAGCTGATGAGCGCGCCCCGGCTATATGCGACCTCGCTCCTCTGGCTTTTGTCGGAACTGTTCGAGGAACTGCCCGAGGTGGGCGATCCCGACAAGCCGAAGCTGGTCTTCTTCTTCGACGAGGCGCATCTTCTGTTCGACGACGCGCCGAAGGCGCTGGTCGATAAGGTCGAACAGGTCGCGCGGCTGATCCGGTCGAAGGGCGTGGGCGTCTATTTCGTGACGCAAAACCCGGCGGATGTGCCGGAGGATATTCTGGGTCAGTTGGGCAACCGGGTGCAGCACGCGCTTCGGGCCTTCACGCCCAAGGACCAGAAGGCGCTGAAACAGGCCGCGCAAACCTATCGCACCAATCCGCGCTTCTCGACCGAACAGGCCATCCGCGAGGTCGGTGTAGGCGAAGCGGTGACTTCGATGCTGGAAGCCAAGGGGGCGCCCGGTGTGGTCGAACGCACGCTGATCCGCCCGCCCTCGTCGCAGCTTGGCCCGATCACGGTGACGGAGCGGCAGGGTCTGATCGACACATCGCCTATCGCCGGGAAATACGAGACGTTGCAGGACCGCGAGAGCGCCTATGAAGTGCTGACGCGCCGCGCCGAAGCCGCCGCACGCGAGGCCGAGGAAGCCGAGCGCAAGGAGGCCGAGGCGGAGGAAGCGGAGCGCGAGTTCCGAAAGGCGCGGCGCTATGACGGCAAACAGGTCGGGCGATCCACCTCGCGGTCTTCGCGGTCCGACAGCGTCGGCGACAAGCTGACCAAGATGGTGGTGCGGGAACTGACCGGGACCACGGGACGCCGGATCGTGCGGGGGATTCTGGGCGGGTTATTCAAGGGGCGGTGACTACGCCTTGGGTGTCAAGGGGCCAGCCTGTTGTCCCTCTGGCAGTGCATATCCGCATTCGGCACACATCTTTGCACGCGGCGTTCTAAACGGCTTGCCACATTCCGGACAAAGCGCACCATAATGTGCCATTCGAACCGCGAAGAGCATGTCGGGGTGCTCCAGTCGAATGCCAGTCAGTGCGAGATAGCGTTGTTGACCGTCGCTGAACAACTTGCCCTCATTATTTAACGTCAGGGCTTCGTTCAGCGATGCACCAAATCGTTTCCGGTATTCCTTGACAGCTTCGATGGACCCTATTTTGCCCAGGCTCTCGAACTCGTGCTCGTCCAGAAGAGCTACTTCCATCCGCAGCTTGTAACTGTAAGCACGAATTGCCATGCGAACCTCTTCTGATCTGGCGGACATCTAAGAAAATATGGCACACCATAGTCAACCAAAAGGGGGCAGCGACATGGCATTCGGCAAAGGACATCACCTCAGCCTGATCGACGGCTCGGCGTTTATCTTCCGCGCCTATCACGCCTTACCCCCGCTCACGCGCAAGTCGGACGGTGCACCGGTCGGTGCGGTCTCGGGCTTCGTCAACATGTTGTGGAAGATGGTGGAGGACAACAAAGGGCCGGACGCGCCGACCCATGTGGCGGTGGTGTTCGACAAGGGGTCGCACACGTTCCGCAACGATCTTTACGACCAGTACAAGGCGAACCGGGAAGCGATGCCGGAGGATCTTCGGCCGCAGATGCCTCTGACCCGTGAGGCGACACGGGCCTTCAACATCGCCTGTCTGGAGACAGAAGGCTTCGAGGCGGACGACATCATCGCCACGCTGTCGCGGCAGGCGAAGGAGGCCGGGGGCCGGGTCACGATCATCTCGTCGGACAAGGACCTGATGCAGCTCGTGGGCGAAGGGGTCGAGATGTACGACGCCATGAAGAATTCCCGGATCGGGGTCGAGGGGGTCGAGGAGAAATTCGGCGTCGGGCCGGATCGGGTGATCGACGTGCAGGCGCTGGCGGGGGATTCAGTGGACAACATTCCCGGTGCGCCGGGGATCGGGGTGAAAACGGCGGCGCTTCTCATCAACGAATATGGCGATCTGGAAACGCTTCTGGAGCGAGCCGAGGAGATCAAGCAACCCAAGCGCCGCCAGACGCTGATCGAAAATGCCGATCAGATCCGGCTGTCGAAGCAACTGGTCACGCTCGATCAGAACATGGACCTGCCCTACAACCTCGACAGTCTGGAGATGAAGGAGCCGGACCCCGAAACGCTGCTGGGGTTTCTGTCCGAGATGGAGTTCCGCACCGTCACCCGTCGGATCGCCGAGGCGCTTGGCGTCGACGAGCCGGTGATCGAGGAGACAGCGGCAGCGCAAGCCGAGGAGGAGACGGCGGAGGCCCTGCCCTTCGATCATGACAAGTATATCTCCGTCACCGATGCAGGGGCTCTTTCCGAATGGATTGCAAAGGCCAAGTCCCGTGGCTGGGTCGCGGTGGACACCGAGACGACGGGCCTGAACGAGATGATCGCGGAACTGGTCGGCGTCTCGCTTTCCGTCGAACCGGGCGAGGCCTGTTACATCCCGCTGACCCACAAATCCTCGGCCGAGGACGGGCTTTTCGGGTCGGACGATCTGGCCGAAGGGCAGATGAAGTTGCAGGAAGCGCTCGACCTTCTGAAGCCGCTTCTGGAAGACGACAGCGTCCTGAAGATCGGTCAGAACATGAAGTACGATGCCAAGATCCTTGCGCGTTACGGGATCGACGTGGCCCCCATCGACGACACGCTGCTCATGTCCTATGCGATGAACGCGGGGCTGCATAATCACGGGATGGACCTCTTGTCGGAGCGGTATCTCGGCCACCATCCGATCGAGATCAAATCGCTTCTGGGCAGCGGCAAGAGCCAGATCACCTTCGACCGGGTGCCGGTCGGCGACGCGGTGAAATATGCCGCCGAGGATGCCGATATCACGCTCAGGCTCTGGCAACAGTTCAAGCCGAACCTGCACAAGAAACGGGTGACGACGGTCTATGAGACGCTGGAACGCCCGCTGGTGCCGGTGCTGGCGGAGATGGAGATGGCCGGGATCAAGGTGGACAAGCAGGTGCTGTCGCGCATGTCCAACGCGTTTGCGCAGAAGATGGCGCAGCTGGAGGACGAGATCCACGAACTTGCCGGGCAGAAGTTCAATGTCGGCAGCCCGGCGCAGCTGGGCGAGATCCTGTTCGACAAGATGGAGCTTCCGGGTGGCAAGAAGGGCAAGACCGGGAAATACGGCACGCCCGCCGATGTGCTTGAGGATCTGGCGACCGAGCATGAACTGCCGGGCCGGGTGCTGGACTGGCGGCAGGTCCAGAAGCTGAAATCGACCTATACCGATGCGCTTCAGGACCATATCAATCCCGATACGGGCCGGGTCCATACCTCCTATTCCATCGCCGGTGCCAACACCGGCCGCCTCGCCTCCACCGATCCGAACCTGCAGAACATCCCCGTCCGTACCGAGGAAGGCCGCCGCATCCGCGAGGCTTTCGTGGCGACTGACGGCCACACGCTGGTCAGCCTCGACTATTCCCAGATCGAATTGCGCATCCTGGCCCATATCGCCGATATCGGAGCGCTGAAGGAGGCGTTTCGCGAGGGTCAGGACATTCATGCGGCCACGGCCTCGGAGATGTTCAATGTGCCGCTCGACGAGATGACGCCGGATGTCCGCCGTCAGGCGAAGGCGATCAATTTCGGGGTGATTTACGGCATCTCCGGCTTCGGGCTTGCCCGTAACCTGCGCATTCCGAGAGCGGAGGCGCAGGGGTTCATTGACCGCTATTTCGAGCGTTTCCCAGGCATTCGTACCTATATGGACGACACCGTGAACTTCGCGAAGGAACACGGGTACGTTCAGACGCTCTTCGGTCGCAAGATCCACACACCCGAGATCAACAACCGCGGCCCCCATGCCGGGTTCGCCAAGCGCGCCGCGATCAACGCGCCGATTCAGGGCACGGCAGCCGACGTCATTCGACGTGCGATGATCCGGATGCCAGCCGCGATCGCCAAGTTGCCGGCGAAGATGCTGCTTCAGGTCCATGACGAACTGCTCTTCGAGGTCGAAGACGGGGCGATAGACGATCTTGTGGGAACGGCGCGCGACGTGATGGAGAGCGCATCGCTTCCAGCGATCTCGCTGGACGTCCCGCTTGTGGTCGATGCCGGTCAGGGACGAAACTGGGCCGAAGCGCATTAGATTCGCTCAGGTCGATTCAGGTTTGCTTGGAAAACGCTCTCTTTAGCGGCCAAATTCGAAGGATTTGTGCAGATCTCTCAGGCCCTAAGCCGCCATTACGTGAGATAATGCCTTTTTTCGACCACATTGCCGATTTCTTCTTGACACAATCTGCACATTTACTGCACATTGCCCATGTGGTTGGTTAATTGGGGGTTAACGAGTTACGTGTGTGAACGCAATTTTTGAGTGAGAGGGCTGCATTTCAGCTCTATAGCGGTCTGCTTCGTGCAGGCCGCTATTGTTTTTCGGGCCAGAAGTGTCTTGCCATATGGCCCGGCTCCTCCAAGACTGCGGGGAGAAGTTTCTGGTCCGAGTGAGCGATGGAAAGTGGGACCCGGCCCGTCAAGGGCACACGGAAGATGATCGCCAGCATGACCCCGGTTCTGCAACCGGGGGTTTTCGTCTTTTGCTCCATGCTTCACAACGACGACGCGAAAGCGGCTGTCCGTCTGGCCAAGGGTTCTTTCGCCGAAGACGAGGGCATGTCGCTGATCCTGCCCAAGGCTGATGCGGACCGGCTTGGCCTTACCTATTCCAGCGAGATGAAACAGATCACGCTTATGGTCTTTTCCTCGCTGTCGGGCATCGGGCTGACAGCGGCTGTGGCGACGGAACTGGCGCGGGAGAAGATCCCCGCCAATGTCGTGGCCGCGACCCAGCACGATCATGTCTTCGTGCCGAGCAGGCACGCTGAACGGGCGATGGACCTGTTGCGAAAACTTCAGGCACGGGCGCGCGAAGCGGAGTGATCCTGTTGAGGGCGCTTCGCCCCCACAAACTCCGCGAGAGAGCATTTAATCCAGGAAGAAGGCAGATTTGATTCAAGATGTCTTTCTTCCTGGCAGAAATACTCTGGGGGTGAGGCCCGGCAGGGCCGAGGGGGCAACGCCCCCTTCCCCCTTGCGCGGCAGTCTTCTATGAAGCCCCGGCAGATGCGGGGGAACCATGCAAGAGCCTGAAATTACCGACGACCTGATTGCCGCCCACGGATTCACGCCAGACGAATACCAGGAGGTGCTGTCGATTCTCGGTCGCGAGCCGACATTCACAGAGCTTGGCATCTTCTCGGCCATGTGGAACGAGCATTGTTCCTACAAGTCGTCCAAGAAGTGGCTGCGCACGCTTCCGACCGACGGCCCGCAGGTGATCTGCGGTCCGGGCGAGAACGCCGGTGTGGTCGATATCGGTGACGGGCAAGCCGTGGTCTTCAAGATGGAGAGCCACAATCACCCGTCTTATATCGAGCCCTATCAGGGGGCGGCGACCGGCGTGGGCGGTATCCTGCGCGATGTGTTCACCATGGGCGCGCGACCGATTGCGGCGATGAACTCGCTGTCCTTCGGACAGCCGGAACATCCAAGGACCAAACGTCTGGTCTCGGGCGTCGTCGAAGGGATCGGCGGTTATGGCAACGCCTTCGGCGTGCCGACCATCGGCGGGGAGGTGCGGTTTCACGCCGCCTATAACGGCAACTGTCTGGTGAATGCGTTTGCCGCCGGTCTGGCCGATGCGGACAAGATTTTCTACTCCGCCGCCTCCGGCGTGGGCATGCCGGTCGTTTATCTCGGTGCAAAGACGGGTCGCGACGGTGTGGGTGGGGCGACGATGGCCTCCGCCGAATTCGACGAAACCATCGAGGAAAAACGTCCCACGGTGCAGGTCGGCGATCCCTTTACCGAGAAACGTCTGCTGGAAGCCTGTCTGGAACTGATGAAGACGGGTGCGGTGATTTCGATTCAGGACATGGGGGCCGCGGGGCTGACCTGTTCGGCGGTGGAGATGGGCGACAAGGGCGGATTGGGCGTGCAGCTCAATCTCGACAAGGTGCCCCAGCGCGAGACCGACATGACGGCCTATGAGATGATGCTGTCGGAGTCTCAGGAGCGGATGCTGATGGTTCTGAACCCCGAGCTGGAATCGGAGGCCAAGGAGATCTTCGAGAAATGGGATCTCGATTTCGCCATTGTCGGCGAGACCATCGCCGAGGACCGGTTCCTGATCCTGCATGGCAACGAGGTGAAGGCGGATCTGCCACTGTCGAAACTGTCCTCCACCGCGCCGGAATATGACCGGCCCTGGGTGCCGGTGGCTGCGCCGTCGGGTGACGCGGATCTGTCGGACGTGCTGGCTCTCGATCCCATCGACGCGCTGAAGGCGCTGATCGGCTCGCCCAACCATGCCCGCAAGCAGTGGGTCTGGGAACAGTATGACAGCCAAGTCATGGCCGATACGGTGCGTGCGCCTGGCCTGGGCGCGGGCGTGGTGCGGGTGCATGGGACGGAGAAGATGCTGGCCTTCACCTCGGACGTGACACCGCGCTATGTCCGGACCAATCCGACCGAGGGCGGCAAACAGGCGGTGGCGGAGGCGTTTCGCAACCTCTGCGCGGTGGGGGCGAAACCGCTGGCGACGACGGACAATCTCAATTTCGGCAATCCCGAGAAGCCGGAGATCATGGGACAGTTCGTGGGCGCGATCAAAGGGATCGGGGAGGCATGTCAGGCTCTGGATATGCCCATCGTGTCGGGCAACGTGTCGCTTTATAACGAGACCGACGGCCAGCCGATCCTGCCGACGCCGACCATCGGCGCGGTCGGGCTGATCGCGACGGCGGATGATCTGATCGGTGGCATCGCCGGCGATGGCGATTTCGCGCTTCTGATCGGGGAGACGACGGGGCATCTGGGACAGTCGGCGCTTTTGGCCGAGGCCTTCGGACGGGCCGAGGGCGATGCGCCTGCGGTCGATCTGGACGCGGAGCGGCGCAACGGCGATTTCCTGCGGGAGAACAGCAGCTGGATGAGTGCCGCGACCGACCTTTCGGACGGGGGGCTGGCTCTGGCCGCGTTCGAGATGGCCGATGCGTCGGGGCTTGGCGTGACCCTGGACGTGTCCGGCATCGACCACTTGTTCGGCGAGGATCAGGCGCGTTACCTGATCGCCTGCGGGTTCGATCAGGCCGAGGCGTTGATGGTGGCCGCCGCGCAGGCAGGTGTTCCGGTGGCGCAGGTGGGTCGGTTCGGCGGTGATCAGGTGAGCTTTGGCGGTGTGTCTGCCCCCCTCGCCGAGCTATCCGGCCTTTATCGCAGCGCCTTCGCGGCAGCCGTCGCATGACAACCGGCACACAGGTCAATCTGGCCAAATGGCCGCGCGCGGAGCAGTTCCGGTTCTTCCGGACGTTCGACCGGCCGCATTACGCGACGACCGTCCGCATGGACGTGAGTGCCATGATGGCGGAGCGCAAGCGCAGCGGTCTCTCGCCGTTTCGCCATACGATCTGGGCCATCGGCAAGGGGCTGCATGCCGTGCCGGAACTGTGCATGCGGTTCAAGGGCGACAAGGTTACGCGCTACAAGCGGCTTTTGCTGTCGCCG
>JBNKWP010000039.1:0-20460 GCA_050299835.1 Silicimonas sp. | reverse complement strand
AACCAGCGTGGCAACCGCCGCGAGCAGGAGGCTCCCGAATTCGCTGACCGTCTGGTCGCGATCAACCGTGTGTCGAAGACCACCAAGGGCGGCAAGAACTTCGGTTTCGCCGCGCTCGTCGTCGTCGGCGACCAGAAAGGCCGCGTCGGCTTCGGCAAGGGCAAGGCGAAAGAAGTGCCCGAGGCGATCCGCAAGGCGACCGAGGCTGCCAAGCGCGCCATGATCCGCGTGCCGCTGCGCGAAGGCCGGACGCTGCACCACGACATCGAGGGTCGTCACGGCGCCGGTAAAGTCGTCATGCGCACCGCCCCGCACGGGACCGGGATCATCGCCGGCGGTCCGATGCGCGCCGTCTTCGAAATGCTCGGCGTGCAGGACGTCGTCGCCAAGTCGATCGGCTCGCCGAACCCCTATAACATGATCCGCGCCACCATCGACGGCCTGCAGAAAGAAGCCTCGCCGCGCTCGGTCGCGCAGCGTCGCGGCAAGAAGGTCGCCGACATCCTGCCCAAGCGCGAAGACGCGCCGCAGGAAAGCGCACACGTCGCCGAGGAGGCCTGAGACAAATGGCTAAAACCATCGTCGTCAAACAGATCGGCTCCCCGATCCGCCGCCCCGCCGAACAGCGGGCCACGCTGATCGGCCTCGGGCTGAACAAGATGCACAAGACCCGCGAACTGGAAGATACCCCTTCCGTCCGCGGCATGGTCAACAAGATCCCGCATCTGGTGGAAATCGTCGAAGAACGCGGCTGAACCACGAAAAACCGATGAAAAAGAATGCCCTGCCGTCCATCGGCAGGGCATTTTTCGTTTCATGACAGAACCATAACAAAAAACTTCTCGACGCATTGAGGAAAGTTATCCTACGCTCCGTTGCATAATTAATAAGCAAAATGGAGGGATAGAGTGTCTGAGAAAATAGTCGTGGGGTATGACGACAGCGACGCCTCCAAGAGTGCGCTCGCCTTCGCTACAACCTTAGCAAAAGCCCAGGGGGCAGACCTTATTGTCGCCCATGTGCTTGAATGGTCGCCCTATTCGTTCCTCACGCCCGAGGAACTGGAAGAACGCCATGTCCGCCGCCGCGAAGAGATGTCGCGTGCCGAGGAAGCCCTGCTTGCCCCGGTCCGCGCGGAACTCGCCTCCGCTGGTGTTCAGGCGGAAACGGTGATCAAGTACGGTCACATCGCCGACACGCTGGCCGCCATCATCAAGGAAACCGGCGCGAAACAGGTCGTCATTGGCAGAACTGGCCACTCGACACTGTCGTCACGCCTATTCGGATCGGTTGCCGGAACGCTCGCTCAGGAAGCGACAGTTCCCGTGACCATCGTACCTTGAACCGGGGGAACACCATGAGAAACGCATTCAAGGCGGGCGCGTTGGGCCTGCCATTCATTCTTGCTGCCGGTCAGGCCGCGGCACAATCCATCGACGAGAAAGTGAACGAAATCTTCGCCAATTCGACCGGCTGGTTCGTCAACCTGATCTTCAGTCCGTTTCCGGGAACGTCCTTCCCGTGGATCGTCGCCTGGCTGGTCGTCGCGGCGACGATCTTCACCTTCTACTTCATGTTCATCCAGTTCCGTGCGTTCCCGCATTCCATTGCTCTTGTGAAGGGCGACTACTCCGACCCGAACGATGCAGGTGAAGTCAGCCACTTCCAGGCGCTGGCAACGGCACTCTCGGGCACAGTCGGTCTTGGTAACATCGCGGGTGTCGCCGTGGCCGTCGGCATCGGCGGACCGGGAGCCACGTTCTGGATGATCCTCGCAGGTCTGATGGGCATGGCGTCCAAGTTCACCGAATGTACGCTCGGCGTGAAGTACCGGAACGAATACGAAGACGGCACCGTATCCGGCGGCCCTATGTACTACATCACCAAGGGGTTCGAGGAACGCGGCATCCCGGCGGGCAAGTTCCTGGCCGTTTTGTTCGCGATCTTCTGTATCCTCGGCTCACTCGGTGGCGGAAACATGTTCCAGTCCAACCAGGCCCATGCACAGATCTCGAACGTTGTCGGCGACTATCCCGGCTGGATCACCGGCATCATCTTTGCCGCCATTGTCTTCGCCGTCATCATCGGCGGTCTCAAATCCATCGCGCAGGTGACAGAGAAGGTCGTACCCTTCATGGGCGTGCTCTATGTGGTAACGGCACTGGTCATCATCGGGATGAACGCCGACAAGATCGGCTGGGCCTTCGGTCAGATCTTCGCAGGTGCCTTCACCGGCCTCGGCGTCGCTGGCGGCATGGTCGGTGCCCTGATCCAGGGCTTCAAACGGGCCGCGTTCTCGAACGAGGCGGGCGTCGGCTCGGCCGCGATCGCCCACTCGGCGGTGAAGACCAAGGAGCCGATCACCGAAGGCTTCGTGTCGCTACTGGAGCCCTTCATCGACACTGTCGTGATCTGTACCATGACGGCGCTGGTCATCATCATCACCGGCCAGCTCGTCGCTGACCCGGCAACCGGCCTCTACCTGCTTGACGAGGGCGCCTCGACCATCCAGACCATCGACGGCAACAAAGGTGTGGCCCTGACTTCGGCGGCCTTCTCTTCGGCCTTCGGATGGTTCCAGTACGTCTTGGCCCTCGCGGTGATCCTCTTCGCCTTCTCGACCATGATCTCCTGGTCCTATTACGGGCTGAAGGCGTGGACGTTCCTCTTCGGGGAGGGCAAGGGCAAGGAAATCACCTTCAAGGTGATCTTCTGCATCTTCGTCGTCATCGGCGCGGCGGCAAACCTTGGTCCGGTGATCGACTTCTCGGACGCTGCGATCTTCGCAATGGCGGTGGTCAACATCATCGGCCTCTATTTCCTGATGCCGATCGTGAAGGCGGAACTGAACAGCTACCTGTCCCGGCTGAAGTCGGGCGAGATCAGGAAGTTCGCCTGATCTGAAGTGAGCACGAAGCGCCCCCGGCTCGCCGGGGGCGTTTGCATTCAAAGAGCGTTGATAGCCCGGAATAAAGCCGAAGGCGACGGGCAGCGCCTGCCCGTCCAGCGGGCTGGCGCTTTGGCCAAGTCGCGATGACCTCGGGCAAACAGTGTGGGTGTCACCATAAAGCGCTCACGCACGATTGTCGGAGCGCCATCCCACGGGCAGGCACTGCCCGGCTTGGGCCCGCGGCATGTGGGGATGTCGTAACATTTCCTTCTTGAATGAGACGAGGCCCACGTCTATACGCCCCCGGTGCTCCCTCACGAGCACACCAACAACCAAGAAACGCCGTGTCCGTCCCAGTTCGCTTCAGGGGGCGTGTCCGGCAGAAAAGGAAGCGACATGAAACTGAATGAACTCCGGGACAATCCCGGTGCGACGAAGAAGGCCAAGCGTGTAGGCCGGGGTCCGGGTTCGGGCACAGGCAAGACCGCAGGCCGGGGTATCAAAGGTCAGAAATCGCGGTCTGGCGTGGCCATCAACGGCTACGAAGGCGGCCAGATGCCGCTCTACCAGCGTCTGCCGAAGCGGGGCTTCAACAAGCCGAACCGCAAGCAGTTCGCGGTGGTCAACCTGGGTCTGATCCAGAAATTCATCGACGAGGGCAAGCTCAAGGGTGACATCACCGAAGACAGCCTGGTCGAAAGTGGCCTTGTCCGCCGCAAGAAGGACGGTGTTCGCGTCCTCGCCAAGGGTGAATTCAGCGCCAAGACCTCAATCACCGTCACCGGCGCATCGAAATCCGCGATTGCGGCGGTTGAGAAGGCCGGCGGCTCGCTAACGGTCACATCGGCGGCAGCAGCTGAGTAACGCCTTGTGAGCGGCGTCCCAGCCGCTTACATGTTCCCAAGTTTTCCAGCGCTGCCGCCCGGGGAACCGGCTGGCGGCGCATCCGCTTAAATAAGAGGTCGGCAATGGCATCTGCAGCCGAACAAATGGCATCCAACGTCAGCTGGGGAATGCTCGGCAAGGCGACGGAACTGCGCCAGCGTCTTCTGTTCACTCTCGGGTTACTCATCGTCTACCGTCTTGGCACCTATATCCCGGTGCCGGGGATCGACGGCGTGGCTCTGCGCGAGTTCATGGAACAGGCGGCAGGCGGCATCGGCGGGGTGTTCAACCTCTTCACCGGCGGCGCACTGTCGCGGATGGGGATCTTCGCGCTCGGGATCATGCCCTATATCTCGGCCTCGATCATCGTTCAGCTTCTGGGGGCCACCTGGGCACCTTTGCAGCAACTGAAGAAGGAAGGCGAACAGGGTCGCCGCAAGATCACGCAATACACCCGCTATGGCACGGTGCTTCTGGCCACGGTTCAGGCTTACGGCCTTGCCGTGTCGATGGAAGCGGGTGATCTGGTCACCGATCCCGGCTGGTTCTTCCGCATCGCGACGGTCATTACGCTGGTCGGCGGCACCATGTTCCTGATGTGGCTCGGCGAGCAGATCACCGCACGCGGCGTCGGCAACGGCATCTCGCTCATCATCTATGTCGGTATCGTCGCGGAACTGCCTGCCGCCTTCGCCCAGTTCTTCGAACAGGGCCGTGTCGGCGCGATCTCCACCGCGGTGATCCTGGGCATCCTGTTGATGCTCGCGGCGACACTTGTCTTCGTGGTCTTCATGGAGCGCAGCCAAAGGCGCATCCACATCCAGTACCCGCGCCGCCAGGTCGGCATGAAAGTCTATGATGGCGGCTCCAGCCATCTGCCGATCAAGGTGAACCCGGCAGGCGTGATTCCGGCGATCTTCGCCTCTTCGTTGCTGCTGCTGCCGACCACGCTCTCCACCTTCTCCGGCACCAACACCAGCCCGGTGATGAGCTGGATTCTCGCCTATTTCGGCCCCGGCCAGCCGCTCTACCTGGCCTTCTTTGCGGCCATGATCATCTTCTTCACCTATTTCTATACGCTGAACGTCGCCTTCAAACCCGATGATGTGGCCGACAACCTGAAGAACCAGAACGGCTTCGTCCCGGGTATCCGCCCCGGCAAGAAGACCGAGGAATATCTGGAATACGTGGTGCGCCGCATCCTTGTGCTGGGTTCGGCCTATCTGGCACTGGTCTGCATGATCCCGGAGTTCATCCGCGGCAATTTGGCCATCACGGCCTATTTCGGTGGCACCTCGATCCTGATTATTGTCAGCGTGGGGATGGACTTCATTCAACAGGTCCAGTCCCATCTTCTGGCCCATCAATATGAAGGGCTGATCGAAAAGTCTCAGCTGCGCGGCAAGAAGCGCGGTGGAAAGACCAGAGGGACGGCAAGACGATGAATATCATACTCCTCGGCCCGCCGGGGGCAGGGAAAGGAACGCAGGCGCGTATCCTCGTGGAAAAACGCGGCATGGTGCAGCTTTCAACAGGTGACATGCTGCGGGAGGCGCGAACCTCCGGCACCGAAATGGGCAAAAAGGTCGCCGCCATCATGGACGCGGGCGAACTGGTCACGGACGAAATCGTGATCGGCCTGATCGAGGAAAAACTGAAGGCCGGCAGCCCCGGTGGATTCATCTTCGACGGCTTCCCGCGCACCTTGGCCCAGGCCGACGCACTGGGCACCATTCTCGACGCCACCGGGCAGGACCTGGATGCCGTGATCGAGATGCAGGTCAATGACGAGGTGCTGGTCAGCCGCATCGTCGGCCGCGCCGAAGAGGCCCGCAAGGCGGGTGAACCCGTCCGCGCCGACGACAATGAGGAAAGCCTCAAGACCCGGCTGATGGAGTATTACAAGAAGACATCGCCGCTGATCGGGTATTATTTCCACGCGCGCGCGCTGAAGCCGGTGAACGGGCTGGGTACAGTCGACGAGGTTTCGGCCGAGATCGACGAGGCTTTGGGCTGAACGAAATTCAGGACCCGGCGCGGGATCGCGTTGGGTGGCGGTTGAACCTAATGCCGACGCGTCGGATTTGTGTCGGGATCATGCGCCGCTGGCGAGGTCAGCGATGGATTTTCGAAATGATCGGCCGTATTGCACAGCAGAACCGAAATGTTCCTGAGTTCCGTGACATCTCTTTCCGTCAGGTGGCGACCGAATTCCAAAGCCACCGCGTCGATATTCGCGGAAAGTCGCCTGACCGCATCGATCAGTCGTTCCGTCTCAAATCCGTCTTTCACAGCAATGTCCCACGTGAATTACCTTTGCTCCACTAGATGGCAGGGCACGCGGGTGCCTTGATCTGGATCAGTTTGGATCGCCACTATTGGCCGGGCGCGGACGAAAGGAAATCCTGCGGGCCGACAACGGGAATCAGGAAAGGCTCCAAAGGACGGCACTTGCCCTTGACGTCCACGGCTTAAGACCATAGTTACCGCCATCTCGAACGAGAATCATTGTTAAGCCCGGTGGCCGAAACGCTCCGGGCTTACGTTGTGAAAAAAGGTTCCGGAGCTACGGAACCGCAACGAAAGGACCATAGACGTGGCACGTATTGCTGGCGTGAACATCCCGACTGCAAAGCGGGTTCCCATCGCCCTCACCTATATCACCGGAATCGGACCGTCCTCGGCGAAAGCCATCTGTGACGCGGTCAACATCGACCAGGCCCGCCGGGTGAACGAACTTTCCGACGCCGAGGTGCTCGCCATCCGCGAACATATCGACGCCAACTACTCGGTTGAAGGTGACCTTCGCCGTGAAACGCAAATGAACATCAAGCGCCTGATGGACCTTGGCTGCTACCGTGGCCTGCGTCATCGCCGCAACCTTCCCGTGCGCGGTCAGCGCACCCACACCAATGCGCGCACGCGCAAAGGCCCGGCGAAACCCATCGCCGGCAAGAAGAAATAAGGGAGGGTCTGACCAATGGCACGTGATCGTCGCGTCAAGAAGAAGGTCTCCAAGAACATCGCCTCCGGCGTTGCTCATGTGAACTCGACCTTCAACAACACGAAAATTCTGATCTCCGACGTTCAGGGCAACGCAATTGCGTGGTCCTCCGCCGGAACGATGGGCTTCAAAGGCTCGCGCAAGTCCACGCCTTACGCTGCACAGATGGCGGCCGAGGATGCGGGCAAGAAAGCGCAGGAACATGGCGTCCGCACGCTGGAGGTCGAAGTTCAGGGGCCGGGTTCGGGCCGTGAATCGGCTCTGCGCGCCCTCGCCGCTGTCGGCTTCAACATCACGTCAATTCGCGACGTGACGCCGATCGCCCACAACGGCTGCCGCCCGCCGAAGCGCCGCCGCGTCTGATTTTTGCCGGGGTGGGTCGCACCCGCCCCGACCTCGGGAGTGTCCGGACCTGGGTCATGGGTCCAGCGGCACAAGCATTGAGGAGAAGTCCATGATCCATAAGAACTGGCAGGAACTGATCAAGCCGACACAGCTTGAAGTGAAACCGGGCAATGACCCCGCGCGTCAGGCAACCGTGATCGCCGAACCGCTGGAGCGTGGCTTCGGCCTGACGCTCGGCAACGCGCTGCGCCGCGTGCTGATGTCGTCGCTTCAGGGCGCCGCGATCACCTCGGTGCAGATCGACAACGTTCTGCATGAATTCTCGTCCGTCGCGGGTGTGCGTGAAGACGTCACCGACATCGTGCTGAACCTCAAGGGCGTCGCGATCCGCATGGATGTCGAAGGCCCGAAGCGGCTCTCGATCTCCGTCAAGGGTCCGCAAGTCGTCACCGCGGGTGACATCGGCGAAACCGCAGGCATCGAGATCCTGAACAAAGAACACGTGATCTGCCACCTCGACGATGGTGCGGACCTGTTCATGGAACTGACCGTTGCCACCGGCAAGGGCTATGTCGCCGCCGACAAGAACCGCCCCGAAGACGCGCCGATCGGCCTTGTGCCCGTCGATGCGATCTATTCGCCGGTCAAGAAAGTCAGCTATGACGTACAGCCGACCCGCGAAGGCCAGGTTCTGGACTATGACAAGCTGACGCTGAAGCTGGAAACCGATGGCTCGGTCTCCCCTGACGATGCTGTGGCGCTGGCCGCCCGCATCCTTCAGGACCAGCTGACGATCTTCGTCAACTTCGACGAGCCGGAAGCGGCCCGTACGCAGGACGACGATGACGGGCTCGAGTTCAACCCGCTTCTGCTGAAGAAGGTGGACGAACTGGAACTGTCGGTGCGGTCTGCGAACTGCCTGAAGAACGACAACATCGTCTATATCGGCGACCTGATCCAGAAAACCGAAGCCGAGATGCTCCGCACCCCGAACTTCGGCCGCAAGTCGCTGAACGAGATCAAGGAAGTGCTGTCCGGCATGGGTCTCCACCTTGGCATGGATGTCGAGGAATGGCCGCCGGAGAACATCGAGGATCTGGCCAAGAAATTCGAGGACCAGTTCTGATCGCAAAGTGATCACCCCGGACTTGATCCGGGGTCTCGCCGTTTCGGGTCGAACGGCGGGGATGTCGATGTCCCGGGTCAAGCCCGGGAAGACCCCAAGGAGAGCCGGTGGAACGCACACCGGCCGGACAAAGCAAAACCGCCCGTAGAGGGCACCAGACTGGAGTATGAAATATGCGTCACGCGAGAGGCTATCGCCGCCTGAACCGCACCCATGAGCACCGCAAGGCCCTGTTCGCAAACATGGCCGGGTCGCTCATCGAACATGAACAGATCAAGACCACGCTGCCGAAAGCAAAAGAGCTCAAGCGGATCATGGACAAGCTGATCACCCTTGGCAAAAAGGGCGATCTGCACGCCCGTCGTCTGGCCGCTTCGCGTCTGAAGCAGGACCAGCACGTCGCCAAGCTCTTCGAAGTTCTCGGACCCCGCTATGCAGAACGCAACGGGGGTTACACCCGGGTTCTGAAAGCCGGGTTCCGCTATGGGGACATGGCCCCGATGGCGATCATCGAACTGGTCGACCGCGACCTCGACGCCAAGGGTGCCGCAGACCGCGCGCGTCTGGAAGCGGAAGAGGAACTCGCCGAGGAATAACACTCTGAGCATCGTCAGAGTTTCGCGCCGTCCGACATTCGGGCGGCGTTTTTCGTTTCAGTTGGCCAAAGCGCGAGAACGCCGAGCGAGGACGATCGAGAGCGTCATTCGCCACAGATTGAGTGCAATTCTTCACTTCTTCCATGATCTACTTGCGTTTTCATTGAGTAGTTCACCCGAGGCACACTCCTAAGTTGACGAATTGACCGGCAAACTGTCTAAAAGTACAGGTGAGTGCGGTTCGATCCGGAGCAGACAGTGATTTGGCTTCCGAGCGTTTCGGTTGCCGGGAGATGGTTTTTCATGTGGCGTGATAACGAACCGTACGAGATCCTGACCAGAAGCTGGGATCGTAGCGGGTCGCGGCATGAGGCGGCCTCGCTTCAGGCCAACCTCGATTTACTGTCTGACCTTGCGCCAGTCGGGTTTTCCGCCGGGCTCCATATCCGATTTGCCTCCCCCCTCATCTATGTACGAACCTATGATGAGCTATGGACCAAAGTGTATGACGAGAATGCGTATGCACTCCGCGATCCCCTTGTTTTCTGGGGTCTCGGGGTGAAGGGACATACGCGCTGGAGTGCGATCAGACTTCCAGATCCTTTCAATATTCTCGGTCAGGCCCGTCGTTTCGGGCTGAATTATGGGGCAGTTATCTCGTGGGGACCGATAACCTCGCGAAGTATCGTTGGGATAGCGCATGATACGCGCGAATTCACGGATGACGAAATTCTGGAAGCGGCGCGTATCGTGCAGAACCTGCATCGCGCCGCCGAGCCCCCGACCGAGTTGACGTCGGCCCAGATCGAGGCCCTGCGTCTTTTGGCTGATGGGGACCGGCATGCTGCCGCAGCAGCAAAATTGGGGATATCGGAAAGCGCCTTCAAGGCGCGATTGCAATCTGCACGGGCGCGTCTCGACGCGCGAACCACGGCCCAGGCGCTTAAGAAGGCACGAGAATACCAACTGATCTGATAGCGCGGAACCACCCCTCCGCCTGACGGTTCTTCAACCCAGTCCGGAGGCTGCACAATATCGGCATTGTCCTGGAACACAGCCCGCGCCCGGCCCGTCGCACTGGTATCGACTGTGTTCCCGCCGGTCCGGCGATCGCCACCGATGACGGCGACCGCAGTGTCTGTGTGAACATCTCGCTTGCAACAAAGATGCACTAGCTCAAACTGCCTTGGGCCGGGACGACAAGAAGAACCCTTCCCGTTCCGGCCTTTCGCCACTAGCTAATTGGCATGGCCGATTTGTTCGACTGTGAAACTCCGACAACCGAGGGCGTGACGGCGAACCGTCCGCTGGCCGATCGGTTGCGGCCTGCCAAACTGTCGCAAGTGATCGGGCAGGAGGGCGTTCTCGGCCCCGAGGGACAATTGGGCTCCATGCTGGCGGCCGGCAGCCTCGGGTCCCTCATTCTCTGGGGGCCGCCCGGTGTCGGAAAGACCACCATCGCGCGGCTGCTGGCTTCGGAGACCGACCGCTATTTCGTCCAGATCAGCGCGATTTTCTCGGGCGTTGGCGACCTGCGGAAGGTGTTCGAGGCCGCGAAACTGCGGCTTCGCAACGGGCAGGGAACACTTCTGTTCGTCGATGAAATCCACCGCTTCAACAAGGCCCAGCAGGACGGCTTCCTGCCGCATATGGAAGACGGCACGATCCTTCTTGTCGGGGCCACCACCGAAAACCCCTCCTTCGAACTGAACGCCGCGCTTCTCTCCCGTGCGCAGGTCGTCGTGCTGGAACGCCTGACGCCCGTGCATCTCGAACAACTTGCCCAACGCGCGGAGAAAGAACTGGACCGGGCCTTGCCGCTCGACGGTCCGGCCCGCGATGCGCTGATCGAGATGGCCGATGGCGACGGCCGCGCACTTCTGAACCTGATCGAACAGGTGATGTCCTGGAAAGGCGTGGACAAGCTCGACACCGCAAATCTGTCCGCCCGCCTTGCCCGGCGCGCGGCGCAATATGACAAATCCGGCGACGGGCATTACAACCTGATCTCGGCGCTGCACAAATCCGTCCGTGGCTCCGACCCGGACGCCGCGCTCTATTGGTTCGCGCGGATGCTGGAAGGCGGTGAAGACCCGCGTTTCCTCGGTCGCAGGCTGACCCGCATGGCGGTTGAGGATATTGGCCTCGCCGACCCGCAGGCGCAGGCCATCTGCCTCGGCGCTTGGGAGACCTATGAACGTCTTGGCAGCCCCGAAGGCGAACTGGCGCTGGCGCAGGCCGTGACCTACCTCGCGCTGGCCCCCAAATCCAATGCCGGATACGTTGCCTACAAGGCGGCCCGCGCCAGCGCGAAACAGACCGGCTCCGAACCGCCGCCCAAGCACATCCTGAACGCGCCGACGAAGTTGATGAAGGAACAAGGCTATGGCGACGGCTATGCCTATGACCACGACGCGGAAGACGGGTTCTCCGGCCAGAACTATTTCCCCGAGTCGATGAAACGCCCAGCCTTCTACCTGCCGGTCGAACGCGGCTTCGAACGGGAACTCAAGCGTCGGCTGGATTACTTCGTTAAACTGCGGTCGAAGCGGAACAGTTGACTTCCCCGCAGCCGCGCGACAGATCCGGCGCCATGTTCACACCCCTTCTCTCAGTGGCCCTTGGCGGAGCCATCGGCGCGTCGCTCAGATACCTCTTCGGTGTCGGAGTGTTCCGTCTGTTAGGACCGACAGGCTTCCCCGTGGCCATCATCGGCGTCAACATCATCGGCAGCTTCCTGATGGGGGCCTTCGTCGTCCTCGCGGCCAACCGCGGTCTGACCCACCTGTCGCCCTTCGTGATGACCGGGCTTCTGGGCGGCTTCACCACCTTTTCGGCCTTTTCACTGGAAGCGGTGACGCTCTTTGAACGCGGCGAACAGGGGCAGGCGGCACTTTACGTGATCCTGTCCATCGTTCTTTCCATCATTGGCCTGATGGCAGGTATGGCCGTGGCAAGGACGGTGATGACATGAGCGGCGTCCAGCAGGTTGAAATCGGCAGCGACGAAGGCGATCAGCGGCTGGACCGCTGGTTCCGCCGCCGCTTCCCGCATGTCCCGCAGGGCCGGATCGAGAAGATGTGCCGCAAAGGGGAAATCCGTGTCGATGGAGGGCGCGTCAAGCCCGCCACCCGCGTCGAGGCTGGCCAGACAGTGCGCGTGCCACCCCTGCCGGACAGCGCCGTGCCCGCACCGAAGCCGTTCCAGATCAGCGAAGCCGACGCGAAGATGATGCGCGATGCGGTGATCTATCGCGACGACCACATCCTTGCGATCAACAAGCCCCCCGGCCTGCCCAGCCAGGGCGGTTCGAAACAGACCCGGCATGTGGACGGGCTGGCCGAGGCGCTGACCTTCGACGCGGAAGAAAAGCCGCGCCTCGTCCACCGGCTCGACAAGGACACATCCGGCATCCTGCTCATGGCCCGCACCCGTGCGGTGGCCAGCGCGTTGACCAAAGCCTTCCGCGCCCGCGACACCCGCAAGATCTACTGGGCCGCCGTCGCCGGATCGCCCAGCCCCCGGATGGGCACGATCCAGTTCGGACTGGTCAAGGCACCGGGCCACGGCAAGGCAGGTGAGGGTGAGAAGATGATCCCGATCCATCCCAAGGAGGTCGATGCCACCGACGGCGCGAAACACGCGACGACCGATTACGCCGTTCTCTCCTCGCTCGGCACGCGGGCAAGCTGGGTGGCGCTGGTCCCGGTGACAGGGCGCACCCATCAGCTCCGTGCCCATATGGCGGCCATCGGCCACCCGATCGTGGGCGACGGCAAATATGGTGGCTCAGGTCAGGAAAACCTCGGCGATGGCTGGGGCGCGCAACTGGGCGGGGAGATCAGCCGCAAGCTGCACCTGCATGCCAGAAGCCTCAGCTTCGACCATCCGGTCACCGGCAACCGCATGACCCTGACCGCCGCGCTCCCTGACCACATGACGCGCACCTGGAAGATGCTCGACTGGTCGGCCAACGACGTGCCCGCCGATCCGTTCGAAGACGAGGACTGGCAATGACCGAATGGGCGATGAAGCGCTTCTGGACTGACGTTGTGGCCGAACCCTGCGATGGCGGCTTCGAAGTGCGTCTGGACGGCCGCCCGGTGAAGACACCGGCAAAAAAGGCGCTTATCGTTCCGACAAGCCAGATGGCAGACCGGGTGATCGCGGAGTGGGACGCGCAGGAGAAAACCGTTGACCCGGCGACAATGCCCTGGACCCAATCCGCCAACGCGGCCATCGACAAGGTGGCGTTGCAACGCGCCGAAGTCTCGGACTACCTCGCCGGATACGCGGAAACCGATCTGCTGTGCTATCGCGCCGACGGACCGGAGGCGCTGGTGGACCGACAGGCCTCGGCCTGGGACCCGATGCTGGCTTGGGCGGCAGAGACATACGGTGCGCGCCTTGCCGTGACTTCCGGTGTCATGCCGGTGGAGCAATCGCAATCGGATCTCGACCGGCTTGCGGCCCGCATGCGAAGCATGTCGAATTTCCAACTGACGGGATTTCACGATCTTGTGACGCTTTCGGGGTCGTTCATCCTGGGACTTTCCGCAACGGAACCCAAAACGGAAGCCGACCGGATCTGGTCTCTGTCGCGCGTCGATGAGCTTTGGCAGATCGAGCAATGGGGCGAAGATGAAGAAGCCCTTGAACACGCGGAAATTAAAAAGAATGCCTTCCTTCACGCCAGCGATTTTTTTCACGCCGCCTGAAAATTTAGGCATCCTCGCTTGCGGCTCCCAGTTTTTCGGCAAGTAACGCGCAGCACCGGTATTTGGCCCTTTTTTAGGACCGGCCCTTGACCTAACAGCCGGAATCCGCCCAAATTCCGCGCGTTAGGCGGAAAAACCGTCAACGGTATCAAAGATCTCTCGCAGGGATCGTTTCGCCGCTGTCCAAAGCGGCATACCAGGAAGAGGTAAAAATGAAAAAATCCGTATTCTTTGGCGCTCTCGCAGGTGCCGCTCTTGTGGGCGGCGTCGCAGGCGCGGCCACGCTTGACGACGTGAAGGCGCGTGGCACACTGAATTGCGGCGTTTCGACCGGTGTGCCCGGCTTCGAGGCGCCTGATGCGAATGGTGTCTGGCAGGGCTTCGACGTCGATGTATGCCGCGCTGTGGCCGCTGCCGTCCTTGGCGATGCAATGGCTGTCGAATTCGTGCCCACGACCGGCAAGACGCGCTTCACCGCGCTGGCCTCGGGCGAAATCGACGTGCTGTCGCGTGTGACCACCTGGACCCTGTCGCGCGACGTGGACCTCAAGTTCGAATTTGTCGGCGTGAACTACTATGACGGTCAGGGCTTCATGGTGCCCAAGGAACTCGGTGTCTCCTCGGCCAAGGATCTGGACGGCGCGACCGTCTGCATCCAGACCGGCACCACCACCGAACTCAACCTGGCTGATTATTTCCGCGTGAACGGCATGAGCTACGAGCCGGTTCCGATCGAAACCCAGGCAGAGGCACAACAGCAGTACCTTGCCGGTGCATGTGACGTCTACACCACCGACGCGTCGGCCCTGGCCTCCGTGCGTTCGTCCTTCGCGGATTCTTCCGCTCACGTGATCCTTCCGGAAATCATCTCCAAGGAGCCGCTCGGCCCGCTTGTGCGCCATGGCGACAACGAATGGGGCGACATCGTCCGTTGGTCCTTCAACGCGATGGTTGCAGCGGAAGAAGCAGGTGTGACCTCGGCCAATGTCGCCGAACTGGCATCGGCTCCCGGTGACAACCCCGAGATCAACCGGATGCTTGGCACCGAGGGCAACCTTGGCGAAATGCTGGGCCTCGACGCTGACTGGGCCGTCCGTATCATCTCGTCGGTCGGCAACTACGGCGAAAGCTTCGAGCGTAACATCGGTGAGAACACACCGATCGGTCTGGCGCGCGGCCTGAACGCGCTCTGGACGCAGGGCGGCCTGCAGTACTCGCCGCCGTTCCGGTAAGACAAAGGCAAGGGCGCGGTTTGAACCGCGCCCTTTCTCTATGCGCGCATAGGGTGGCGCGCCTAAACCGGGTCACAAGCTAAAAAAATATCTGAACCCGGAAAAGAACAGGGGAACGTGAATGGCGACGCTTACAGATCCGCCAAGGGAAGGCTTCAAGCTTTCCATGCTTATCTACGATACCCGCTATCGGTCCATGACCATTCAGGTCGTGGCGCTGATCGGGTTCATGTTGCTGGTGGGCTGGTTGGTATTGAACACCATGCAGAACCTGGCCGATCTCGGCAAGGAAGTGTCCTTTGGTTTCCTGGGTGAACCGGCCAGCTACGACATCAACCAGAGGCTTCTGGAATACGACTCGCGCGACACACATTTGCGCGCCGGGCTTCTTGGGCTGCTGAATACGCTTCTGGTCGCGGTTCTGGGCTGCATCACGGCGACCATCATCGGTGTCATTGTAGGCGTGGCGCGCCTGTCGAAGAACTGGCTGGTCGCACGGCTGATGACAATCTATGTCGAAATGTTCCGCAACGTGCCGGTGCTTCTCTGGATCGTTTTTATCATGGCGATCCTGATCGAAACGCTGCCGACACCGCGGGAATTCAGGGGCGAGGACGCAACCGCGTCATTGATCCTGAATGACAGCGTGGCCATCACGAACCGGGGTTTCTACGTGCCCGAGGCGCTGTTTTCCCGCAGCCTTGGTGACATCCACCTCTTTGGCGAAAGCTCGATCCGCTTTGATGTCAGCCTGGATCTGATCGCGATCCTGGTGGTGCTGGGCCTGTCGATCTTTGCGATCCGACGCATTCATAAGTCGGCGGAGAAGACGCAGAACGAAACCGGCATCCGGCCAACGACCTGGTACTGGACATTGGGTCTTCTGGTCGTGCCGATGCTGATCCTGCTGATCATCCTGGGGTTCCACCTGGGCAAACCCGAGTTGAAAGGCTTCAACTTCGTCGGCGGCACCCATCTGAGGAACTCGCTGATTGCACTCTGGCTCGCCCTGTCACTCTATACGGCGGCCTTCATTGCGGAAAACGTGCGGGCCGGCATCCTGGCCATCTCCAAGGGCCAGACCGAGGCCGCGGGTGCCTTGGGCCTGCGCCCCAACCGGATCATGCGTCTGGTGATCCTGCCACAGGCGCTCCGGGTCATCATTCCGCCTCTTATCTCGCAATACCTGAACCTGACCAAGAACTCCTCACTGGCCATCGCGGTGGGCTACATGGATCTCACCGGCACGCTGATGGGGATCACGCTGAACCAGACAGGGCGCGAGCTTGAAACACTCCTGATGGGAATGCTGGTCTACCTGCTGATCTCGCTTTCGATCTCGGCGGTGATGAACTGGTACAACACCCGCGTCGCATTGGTGGAGAGATAAGATGTCAGATACAAGCTTCGTCCGCCAGGAAATGCTGCCCGAACAGGCGCCGCCGCTATCCTCGACCGGCTTCGTCGGCTGGGCGCGGGAGAACCTGTTCTCGGGCTGGATCAACAGCGCAGTCACTGTCATCTGCGCACTTATCATTGCCTATATCGTGAAGGGCGTCGTCAGTTGGTCCCTATCCCCGACCTGGGGTGCGGGATCGCTGGCCGAGTGCCGCGAGATCGTGGGCAGCGATCATGGCAAGGCCTGCTGGGGCGTGATCCGGGATCGCTGGTTCCAGCTTCTGTTCGGGTTCTACCCGCCTGAATCGGTCTGGCGCCCGATCCTGTCCTTCATCCTGCTGATCGTTGCACTTGCCCCGGTTCTGTTCTCGAACGTCAACCGGAACCTGCTCTGGGTAACGGCGGCCTTCCCGTTCATCATGCCCTGGCTTCTCTGGGGCGGTTCGATCTGGGGTGCGATCGCCGCGGCACTTGGTTTCGTAATCGGCTACTTCACCTACCGCTTCGTGGCACCCACCCTTGGCAGTCTCAGCGCTCTGATCCTCGCGGTCCTCGCGACCCTGGTATGGTGGTTCTTCCTGGCCCCGGAGATTTCCGGAGCATTGGCTTCTGTCATCCCGCTGTCGCTGACCGAGGTGGCCAGCCGCGACTTCGGGGGCGTCATGCTGTCGATCACCATCGGCGTCGTCGCCATCGCCTGTTCGCTGCCTCTGGGTATCGTGCTGGCGCTGGGGCGGCAGTCGGACCTGATGATCGTCAAGACACTCTGTGTGGGCTTCATCGAGTTCATCCGGGGCGTGCCGCTGATCACCCTGTTGTTCGTGGCCTCCACGCTTCTGAACATCTTCATGCCGCCGGGCACGAATTTCGATATCATCCTGCGGGTCATGATCATGGCGACGCTGTTCTCGGCCGCCTACATGGCCGAGGTGATCCGGGGCGGTCTCGCCGCCCTGCCGAAGGGGCAATACGAAGGGGCAGATAGCCTGGGGCTGGATTACTGGCAGGCGCAGCGGCTGATCATCATGCCGCAGGCGCTGAAGATCTCGATCCCCGGCATCGTCTCGACCTTCATCGGGATGTTCAAGGACACCACGCTGGTGTCGATCATCGGCCTTCTTGACCCGCTGGGGGTTTCGACCGCCATTCGCTCGAACCAGGAATGGAGTGGCATCGTCTGGGAGCTTTACGGCTTCGTGGCGCTGTTGTTCTTCGTCTTCTGTTTCTCGATGTCCCGCTATTCAATGTATCTGGAGCAAAAGCTCCGGACAGACCATCGCTAAAGGAGACCGCGTATGGCTGAAGCTACTCATGAAACGACCGTCGATCGGCAGATCGACCGGAGCCACATGCAGGTCTCGGACGAGGTCGCGATCACCATCAACAACATGAACAAGTGGTACGGCACGTTCCACGTTCTGCGCGACATCGACCTGACGGTCTATCGCGGAGAACGGATCGTGATCTGCGGGCCTTCGGGGTCCGGCAAATCGACGCTGATCCGCTGCATCAACGCGCTGGAGGAGCACCAGAAGGGCACGATCGAGGTCGATGGAACCGTGCTTTCGTCGGACCTGAAGAACATCGACAAGATCCGGTCCGAGGTTGGCATGTGCTTCCAGCACTTCAACCTGTTCCCGCATCTGACGATCTTGGAGAACTGCACGCTCGCCCCGATCTGGGTCCGCAAGATTCCGAGGAAGGAAGCCGAAGAGACGGCGATGCATTTTCTCGAAAAGGTCAAGATTCCCGAACAGGCCGACAAGTTTCCCGGTCAGCTCTCCGGCGGTCAGCAGCAGCGCGTCGCCATCGCGAGGTCACTTTGCATGCGCCCGCGCATCATGCTCTTCGACGAGCCCACCTCCGCACTCGACCCGGAGATGATCAAGGAAGTGCTAGATACGATGATCGAACTGGCCGAAGAAGGCATGACCATGCTCTGCGTGACCCACGAGATGGGCTTCGCCCGTCAGGTGGCGAACCGCGTGATCTTCATGGATGCCGGCCAGATCGTGGAACAGAATGAACCGGAAGAGTTCTTCAACAACCCGCAGTCCGAACGGACCCAGCTGTTCCTCAGCCAGATCCTCGGCCACTGATTTCGCCGCGCCTTTCAGCGCGTCGACCGGGCGGGGGGGGGGCTTCGCTCCCCCCGGACCCCCCTTGAGAGTATTTTCAGACAGAAGAAGCCCTAGAGCAGGTCTCTGGGAACGGTGAAGTCGAGAACTGTGCCGGTTCCGGGTTGAACGTCGGCCCAGCTGTCGCCCTCGAATTCCAGCACCGTGGTCGCCGCTGTCGGGTATTGCTCGAATTTCGGATGTGACGGCGGGCGGGCGGAAAGCTGTGCCGCGACAATGCCGAAGCCGGGATTGTGCCCGATCATCATCACCGTAGGCGCTTTCTGGGCTCGCAGGACGCCAAGGATGACCAGCGGGTCGGAAAGGTACAGCGCAGGCACGCTTTCCATCACGGCCGTCTCTGGCAGCCTGCCCGCCATCCGTTCCCAGGTTTCCACCGTGCGCCGCGCCCCGGATACCAGAACCACGTCCGGCAAGTACCCCTTCCCGGCCAGCCACCCTGCAATCGCAGGGGCCGACTTCCGGCCCCGCCCGTTCAGCGGGCGGTCGAAATCATCCTGCCCCGGATCGCCCCAGTCGGACTTTGCGTGGCGCATCAGGATCAGTGTCAGCGGCATGGCGTCACTTGACCGGAGGAGTTGACCGGACGCAAGCCCGGTTTCACCGATGGAAGGCCGCCATGTGAAACGCCGACTGGTCGGGATCGCGCGGATAGGACCGGCTGACGGGGCAGCTTCGCCGGACCTTGCAACCTCTGGTCATGCAGTCCCGGCCTGCCGGTTCGTCCAGAAAGCCGTGGCAGGCGGTCAGATCATAGCCTGTCTCTGACAAGGCTCCCACCGGGCACGCGGTCAGGCAGGGACGCTCCGTGCAGGACAGGCACGGGCTGACCGGCGGGGCATCGTCCACGACGGAACCCGGCAAAAGCACCGCGCCGCGATAGGAGACCAGCAGCCCGGCCCTGTCGTGAACCAGTAGCCCGACCGGCGAGGCCCAGGCCCTTCCGCTGCGTACCGCCCAGCCGATGAAGGGGCGGGGCGGGTCCCCGAAAGGGAACAGCGCCGCGCCGCCGAACCGTTCCGCAAGGGGCGTGATCACCCGGTGTGACCAGCGGTCGAGCGGGTCGCTTGCACCGTCACTGAACTCCGGTGCCTCGGCCACATGCGCCCAGAATCCCGGCTCTCGCGGTCCAAGCAGGACCAGCGTTCCAACCCCGATCCCGTCTTCCGGCAAGGTCTGACACATGCCCAGCACATCCAGCCACTCGGCTGTCAGCGCCTCGTAAAACCCGTCAGGCCCCATCACGCGGCGGCCGGATCAGGCTGCCCGCGCCATGTTCGGTGAACAGCTCCAGCAAGCAGGCATTCGGCACCTTGCCGTCCATGATGACCACGGCACGCACGCCGCCCGCAATCGCGTCCAGCGCGGTTTCTGTCTTGGGGATCATGCCGCCGGCGATCACGCCGCTTTTGGTCAATTCCCCGATCTGGTCAGGCGTCAGTTCGGTGACGACCTGGCCTTCCGCATTCTTCACGCCTTCCACATCCGTCAGAAGCAGCAACCGGTCGGCCTTCAGACTGGCTGCAATCGCGCCCGCCGCCGTGTCGCCGTTGACGTTCAGCGTCTGCCCGTCGCGCCCGAAACCAAGCGGGGCCACGACTGGAATGATCTCATCCGACATCAGCGTGCGCAGCACGTCCGGGTTCAGTTTCGACGGCGCGCCGACGAAACCCAGATCGGGGGCGGCCTGTTCGCACAGCATCAGGCTGGCATCCTTGCCCGACAGGCCCACGGCCCGTCCGCCCTCGGCGTTGATCGCCTGCACGATCCGCTTGTTCACAAGGCCCGACAGCACCATCTCGACCACTTCGACCGTCGCCTGATCCGTCACCCGCTTGCCGCGCACGAACTCGCTTTCGATCCCCAGACGGCCGAGCATGTCATTGATCATCGGCCCGCCGCCATGCACGACCACCGGGTTGACCCCCGATTGCTTGAGCAGGGTCACGTCACCGGCAAAGGCCCTGGCAAGCGCCGGATCGCCCATGGCATGGCCGCCATATTTGATGACCACGGTCTGCCGGTCGTAGCGCTGCATATAGGGCAGGGCTTCGGAAATGATGTTGGCGCGGACGGCGGCATCGGTCATCGGGATTGCAATCTTTCGGCCGAAAAATGGATCTCTTTC
>JBNKWP010000038.1:0-21822 GCA_050299835.1 Silicimonas sp. | reverse complement strand
GTATCGGCCCGCAAGCCAAGGCGAAGCGTTTCCAACGCAAGAACATCGTCAATCTGAATGTTGCCGAGATTGACCGCATTGCCCATCTGAGACAGCAGGTACACCTGCTGCGACCGGCGCGGCGCTTCGTATATGACACGGTTGGCAAACGGGCTGCTATGCAGTGCGCCGATCAGGTCGCCTTTGACTGCGCCGTCCGACTGATAGATGCCGACTGTCCCGCTTTCGCGTCCTTCCGCAACCACCCAAGAGGCACCGGCGTCAAGGTCTGCTTCGACGGCGCTCAGCCAGTCTGCGGTTTCGATTGTCCGGTCGGGGTCTTTGCTGCCGACCTCGGACAGGACCTTGAAGCCAAGTTCGCAACCCCGCGCAATCAGGGTCAGCTTGTCATCCGACGGCATCTCGCAGGAGCCATCCGAGACTTCGATACAGTCAAAGCCGGTTTCTGCTGCGAATCGGAAGAATGCTTCAGTTTTCTGCTGCAACCAGGCAATCTCCAGCAGCGTGCCACCCAAACAGGTTTGCACGCCGGCGTCGCGAAGCGCGGCCACTTTGTTGCGCGCATCGGGATCGACATAGGAAATGCCCCAGCCGAATTTCCAGATGTCGATGATGTGCCCGGCCTGGCAAAGAAGATCGTGCGTGACGCTTGCCGTACATCCCCGATCCACGACGTGCGTCATACCCGAATCTCGCGGCTTTGTGCTGCGTTTCGGCAATGTCAGGAAGTCGGGCATGGGGACTGCGAGCATCGGGTTCTTCGCTTTATCTGAGCTGGTATTGCCGTTTATGATAGGACTTATACTATTTCGTTTAGTAAAAATTCGTCAAGGGTGCATTATAGTTAATGCCGGTCCGGTGCGCGAAATCGCCAGCATTCGTAGGCGATTCAGTATTTCCGCTAGTTAAAACAAATTTCTTATAGTTGACATGGTTGGAGCGACGAACATACTTTCGGACAAAATCAGACCGGGAGGCATTATGGACGGCATTCATGACATGGGCGGCACCCAGGGATGGGGCGCCGTTGAAATTGAACCCGACGAGAAGGTCTTCGACGAGGATTGGGAAGCGCGCGCTTTCGCTCTGAGTCTTGCGTCCATGGGCGTGTCGGGGACGAACCTTGATGCGTTTCGTCACGCGCTCGAACGGTTGCACCCGCTGGATTACCTTGACGAGGGCTACTACGGGCGCTGGATAAAATCGGCTGAGTTGCTGTGCGTGGACAGCGGCATTATTGCCCCCGGTGCCGTCGAGGCGCGGGCGCGCAAGATGCGCGGTGAGGCAGTCGAAGAGCCTGCCGACGCGGAAGTCAACAAGCCTCAGTACGAACGGGGCGGCGCGGGATCGCTTCGCGTGATCGAGGATGCGCCAAAGTTCGAAGCGGGCCAGACCGTGCGTGCTTCGAGTGTGCGCAAAAAAGGACACACGCGGCTTCCGGGCTATGTGCGTGGCCACACCGGCACGGTGATCGCCAAGCGCCCCGCTGCGGTTCTTCCCGACAGCACCGCTCACTTTATCGGAGAGGATGCGCAGCACGTCTACACCGTCGAATTCTCGTCGCAGGAGCTTTGGGGCGAAGGCGCTGAAGAGGCAACCGTGCGCATTGACCTGTTTGAAAGCTATCTGGAGGCCGTATGACCGACAAACCGCATTCCGAAGATTACCCGTCCCCGCAGCTTAGGGTGGAGGCGCTTGAGGCGTTACTGGTCGAGCGGGGTCTTGTAGACCCCAAGGTGCTCGACGGATTCATCAATCGCTACGTCAACGACGTCGGGCCGATGAACGGGGCCAAGGTGGTGGCGAAGGCCTGGGTCGATGATGAGTTCCGCGCACGGCTTCTGGCCGATGGCACGGAAGCTTGTCGCGAGATGGGATTTGCCGGACCGCAGGGCGAGCATATCGTCGTGGTCGAGAACACCCCCGAACAACACAACATGGTCGTATGCACGCTGTGTTCGTGCTATCCGTGGCCGCTTCTGGGCCTGCCGCCGAAGTGGTACAAAGACCCGGCCTATCGCGCACGTTCGGTCCGCGAACCGCGCACGCTGTTGAGCGAGATGGGGCTGGACGTGCCGGAAGCGACGAAAATCCGTGTTTGGGATTCCAGTGCAGAGAACCGGTATTTCGTTTTGCCGATGCGCCCGGAGGGCACGGAAGACATGTCGGAAGAGGACCTTGCGGGCCTTGTGACTCGCGACGCCATGGTCGGCGTGGCACAGGTCTCGGTGGGGTAGCGCGATGAGCCTGATCGACAATCTTGGTCCGGAGTCTGAGACGCCGCTTCCCCGGTCAAACGGCGAGTTGGTATTCGAAGAGCCCTGGGAAAGCCGCGCGTTTGGCATGGCTGCCGCGCTGGCGGATCAGGGTGTGTTCAACTGGCAGGATTTTCAGGGCAGCCTGATTTCCGCCATCGCGGACTATGAAAAGGACCGCGACAGTATCGAACATCCCTATCGCTATTACGAGCGCTGGTTCGCGGCGCTTGAGGCTTTGGTGGTTGGTAATGGTCTGATCAATAAGGAAGAACTGGACCATCTGGTGGTCGACTACTGCAAGCGCCCGGCAGGTCACGATCACCATCACGACCATGACCACGATCACGGGCACACCCATTGAGCGGGAAACGCTCGGTCGAAAGTACATGGCGCGGCGGTCTGTGCTGCGACGTTGAGATGGGCAGGTACTCGATCACGGTCGATGAGCCGGCTTCGGTGGGCGGAACCGATCAGGGGCCGGAACCGACATCGGTTTTTCTGGCGTCAATTGCGTCCTGTTTCACCATCGCGATGGCATGGTGTGCGAAGAAGCAATCGGTCGAGCTTCGCGCCTTGAAAGTCGATGCCACCGGCATCTATTCGGGACCGAGGTTCAGTTCGGTGACGTTGAGTTGCCGGGCCGATTGCGATCCCGAGATACTGACCGAGGTTTCCGAGGCCGCGCGGCGCGTGTGTTATGTCACCAACACGCTGGCATCGGATCTGAAAATAGACATCCAGACAACCGGCTTCACTTCGGGCGCAGCGTGATCTGAGAACCCAATTCGCGCTATCATTGGCCCTTATCCGGGCCGGACGCGGGGGCGGTCGCGACGTACCCCGCACTTGGGTCGCGACAATAAATCATACGAAACGCATGGCCTTTTTCATTTACTATAGTATATATTTTGTGAAAGGCGAAACGCAGCGAACGGACCGGAAAGGACAGATATGACGACCGCTCCCATTGTGCAGCTTCCCGAGGCTGCCAAAATCGTAAACATCGGCCTGCCGCTGTTTGAAACGTCGGCCCGCGATCAGGGTGCCGACGCAATTGGCGTGGACTGGCGCATACCCGGTGGCGGCGTGGCGGAAGTGGTTGCGGCTTTGGGACGGTTGCTTGGCCCCAAGGCCGAGGTGGTCGACAAGGCGAACAAAGAGGTCGTACATCGTCTGAACGAAGGCGTGCCATTGCTGAAGGGCATTGACCGCGCAGGCGCAGTGATCCCCGGCATGGGCGAACGCACGGTTTTGCATTGCGGCCCGGCGATTGACTGGCACGACATGCCTGATCCGTTGCAGCGCTCGATCAAAGCGACGATTGTCGCAGAAGGCTGGGCAACTGATGTGGCGGCTGCGGCCGACCTTGTGACATCCAGCGAAGTTGAACTGAAACCGGCAAACGAGAGTTCGACCGTTGTACCCATGGCAACCTCGATCAGCCCATCTGCGCCTGTCTATGTGGTTGAAAACGAGTTCGGCGGAACGACCACGTTTTCCGGCGTCAATCAGGGGTCAGGTGAAGTGCCTTGGTTCGGAGTGGACAGCGACAATGCGATCGAACGTTTGCGCTTTTTGCGCGACGCGGTTGGCCCGGTTCTGGGTGGCGCGCTTAAGGCGAAAGGCGACATCGACATTCTGTCGCTGGCTGCGCAAGGCGTCCCGATGGGCGACGACGTTCACATGCGGGTGCAAGCGACGACGAACCTGTTTCTGCGCGATCTGCTGCCACATCTGGTGGCCAGTGGTCACGACCGCGCCGCCGATGTCGCGACCTTTCTGAGCGGTAACCACCTGATGTTCCTGAACGTCGCGATGGCTGCGGCGAAGTCACTGGTGGATTCGGCTGCTTCTGTCGAAAACGCCAGTATCGTCACCACCATGAGCCGCAACGGCAAGACTTATGGCATTCGTTTGCCGGGTCGCGAAAACAAGTGGTTCATCACGGATTCGCCCCCGATTCAGGATGCGCTGTATTATCCGGGGCAAGGCCCGGAGACGAGTGCGCCGGACATCGGCGACAGCGCCGTTCTGGAACTGATCGGGCTTGGCGGTCCCGCGGCGGCAAATTCGCCCGCGGTGGCGGGATTTCTTGGCGGTCGTATGTCGGACGCCATCGCGGCAACGCAAAGCATGCAGAAAATCTGCGTTGGCGAGAGCACACGATTCCGTTTGCCTATTCTTGATAATATTGGCACGCCGGTCGGTGTAGATGTGCGCAAGGTGGCGGAACTATCGATCACCCCGGCGGTCAACACAGGCATTATTCACAATTCGGACGGGTCGGGACAGGTTGGTGCCGGTGTCGCGTGGGCGCCGCTGAGCTGCTTCGTCGAGGCACTGCTTGATCTTGATCGGCGGGTTCAGTGAGGACACGGCGTTGTCCAGAGGCGGGCTGATCGGCGAAGGCATTCCCCGCGCAAGGCCCCATGAGAGGCTGGCCGGGTCGGTTCTGTCTACGTTTCGTCATGGATTTTACACCCGTGTGAACGGCTGCCTATTTGCAATAGGCGGTCCTGCCATTCCGGCGGGACCGATTCACATCGCACTGAGGCATGCGCCGCCGCGGCCCCGTGAGGGGACGGCGATCCAGGTTCTGGCCGACCGCATTGTCACCGAAGCGGGCGAGATATTGCTGGGAGACATGTACCCTTACCAGCCGGACGTGCCGATGGTGGCCGACTTCGAAAGGATCGTTCCTTGGCTCAGTCGATTTGGCTCGGTCGCGTATTTTCCAGAGGACATTCTGCCCGTTTGCTCGCGTCTGACCGACGCGCTGAACCGGGCCGATTTCGATTTGGCGCGACGTTTGCTTCAGGGCCGGGGCGGCGGGCTGACGCCATCGGGTGACGACGTTCTGGCAGGGATTTTTCTTTCGCGCATCTGGTCGGGGGCCGATTCTGCCGATGTCGCGCGGATTGCCGATGAGGCGGCCACAACTGATCTGAGCCGCGCGTTTCTGTACTGGGCCGCGCGCGGTCAGTCCATCGCGCCGCTGCATGATCTGGTGCGCATGCTGGTGGTTCAGGGCTGCGATGATGGTCCGGGCGTTCGGCTTGCTGTCGAAAAAGTCTCGCGGATCGGGGCGTCGTCGGGCAAGGCTCTGCTGGCGGGTCTGGGGCTTGGGGCAAGCGCCTATATGAGGTCGCGCGGGCGATGGGGCAGGGCAGCTCAGGAAAAGGAGGGGCCATGCACCGCGATACCAAACTGACGCTTTACGGGCGCGGCACATTGCCTGGCGCGGCCAGTCCCGGAATCCTGCGCGCCTCGACCATCCTGCATGGATCGGTTGCGGCGCTGAAAGAGACCAAGGCCAAGCGTGAAGACGACGACAGCGTTTTGTCTTACGGGCGGCGCGGCACGACCACGGCGCACGCATTGGCCGATGCCATCCGCGATCTGGAAGGCGGCGACGGTTGCTTCTTGTTTCCATCCGGGGTTGCTGCAATCGCCGGTGTTCTTGGAGCGTTCCTGCGCCCGGGCGATCATGTTCTGGTGATCGAAGACGCCTTTCATCACACCCTCACCTATTGCGAACAGCATTTGAAGAGCATGGGTATTTCGATGAGCGTCTTTCCCTGGGACACGACCGACCTAACCGCATTGATTCGGCCCGAGACGAAGCTTGCGGCGTTGGAAGCGCCCACATCGATCACGCTCAGGACACCTGATCTGCCCGCGCTTTGCGAAAGCGCGCGCGCCCATGGTGTCGTCACTGCCACCGACAACACCTATGGTTCGGGCTGGCTTTACCGACCGTTGGAGCTAGGGTCCGACATTTCGATGATTTCCGGCACCAAATATCTGAGCGGCCATGCCGATACGATGATGGGGGCGGTCGTCGCAAAGGGAGATTGTGTCGCTGCACTGCGCCATCACACGCATCTTGGCGGGCAGCTTCTGGCCCCGGATGAGGCCTATGCCTGTCTGCGTGGCATGCGAACGCTTTCGCTTCGGATGGAGCGGCACGGTGCAAACGGGCTGGCGATTGCGCGCTGGCTAGACGAGCGGCGCGAGGTGCAGCGTGTCTGGCACCCTGCTTTGCCCGGCACACCGGGACATGACACATGGACACGGGATGCGAGCGGCACCAACGGATTGGTCAGTTTGCGGTTCTCTGACGGGATCGACGCCGAAGTCTTTGTGGATGCGCTGAACTTGTTCCCGGTCGGGTCATCCTGGGGCGGATTTGAAAGTCTGGCGATCCTCTTGCCCTCGTCGTCCGGGTCTGCACCGGACGAGCGGCCGCAGGTTCGGTTGCACGCCGGTCTTGAGCATATTGACGATCTTATCGCGGACCTGGAGCTTGCGCTGGAAAACGTCGCCTAGCAGCGCGGCGGCGGATCAATCTCCGACGCTGGGTCTGACTTTCCGCGGTTTTCGGGGCGCATGATCGCGATGTCCTGAAAAGGTGCTTCAATGCGCGCTGTGATTGACTAGATAAGATCCAGCTGGCGGTGAGCGATCAACGCTGCGAGTCCTTTCTTTGCTCGTAGGCGTCGATCATGCGAATGATCCAGGGAATGTTCGGCATCATGAGGAATATCCGCGTCAACTGGAATGCAGTCACCAGAGCGACGTCGATGCCCAGGAACTTGGCCGTCAGCGCCATTTCCGTGACGCCGCCCGGCGCGGCCCCCAGAATGAGGACTTCCCAAGGCTGATCGGCCAGCCAAGCAATCGCGACCGCGATACCAGAGACCAGACCCAGCAATGTGAGCGTGCTGGCCATGATCACGATCAGCTGGCGCTTTTGATTGGCAAAAAGGTCGAGCCGGAAGGTGCTGCCAAGCCAGGTTCCCAGCACGATCTGCGCCAGAGAAAGGACCTCGGACGGGAAGGCTGTCGCGTGAAGCCCGATGGCGCTGGCAGCCGCCGAGAACGTCAGAGGACCGAGGAAGTACGGGTTGGACAGGCGCAGGCGCCTGAAAAGCAGCGCCCCGGTGATCGCCAGCAATGCGAGGAAGATGTTGCCGATTGGATCGAAATCGCCGCCGCGCATCATGCCGGAGCGGTCGGGCCAGCCATCCAGCACGAAGACCGCAATTGGCACGAGGATCACGACGGCGGCGATGCGGGTTGTCTGTGCAAGGATGACCGGGGCCGGGTCACAGCCATGGCGTTCAGCCATGATCGCCGCTTCGACGGGGCTTGTCGGGAAGGTCGAAAGAAATGCCTGTGACAGGCGAATCCGTGAAGTCCGCGCCACGACTATCGCAATTGCCCCGGCGCAGGCCGCCGACGCCAGCGCGGTTCCGACCATCACCGGGGCGAGGTCCAGCAGCGCCGCAAGAGCGGCGGGCGTGAAGGCCAGCCCGACCTGCGCGGCAATGGTCATCTGGCCGAATGGGCGCGTTTTGACCGGAACCCTGATCTTGAGCAGGCCCGAGATCGACAGGGTTGCCGACAGGACCAGAGGCCCGATCATCCAGGGCAAAGGAATGCCCAGCCAGGCAAAGGCCCAGCCGGCGCAGGAAGCCGCCAGATAGAGTGCAGACAGAGAAAGCAGGGTCTTGATGCGCGGCGACAAGGGGGAATGTCCTGTGAGTTTATTGTTGGGCTGACTGGGGCATGTGGACGATCAGGCTCCGCTGGAAGTCGGTTGCCAAGGCAACCTAGCCCGGACGCGTCGGGTGTTCCAACGGCACTACTCCGTATTCGCCGGGATCTTGACGGGAATGGGCTTGCCGGCGGGGTCAAGGGCGACGAAGACGAAATTCGCTTCGGTTACCTTTTCGCTGAAGCGCGACTCTCGCGGGCGTCGCCAGGCATCGACATGAATCGTCATTGAGGTCTTCCCGACTTTTATCAGCGTCGCGTAAAGCGATACCTCGTCCCCGACCTTGACCGGCCGGTGAAAAATCATGCCATCGACTGCAATCGTGGCGCTGCGTCCGTTTGCGGTATAGGCCGCGATCGTTCCAGCGGCGAGGTCCATCTGGCTCATCAGCCAGCCGCCGAAAATGTCTCCTGCCGGGTTGGTATCGGCCGGCATGGCGATGGTGCGAATGGTCGGGTTGCCGCTTGGCGGTTGGTCTGAACCACCCATGATTTGCTGTTCTCCTACGTGGCCGGACGGGATTGCATGCTGACAGCATACTTGTTCCGGGGCTGGCCTGAACCCAACCAATGGTTTGGTCACGGCAAACCGGCTGCACCTTATACAGGCGGAAACTGCCGGCTGGTGGTATTTGCGACGGAGGGGATACGCATGGCTGACGTGACTGTCAAAGTAAGGGATGGGATTGGCTGGGTTACCATCGACAATCCCCCGGTCAATGCTCTGGGGCGCGACGTGCGGCAGGGCTTGCTGGATGCGGTGGAGAAGCTGCGGAACGAGGAAGTGCGGGCCGTGGTTCTGACCGGGGCCGGTCGTTCCTTCGTAGCCGGGGCGGATATTCGCGAACTCGGCGAAACTCCGGTTGCGCCATATCTGCCTGACGTTCTGGCCGCGATTGCTGGCTCCGAGGTGCCGTGGGTCGCGGCGATCAACGGCACCGCACTTGGTGGCGGCCTGGAACTGGCAATGGCCTGCCACGCAAGGATCGCTGTGCCGTCGGCCAAGCTCGGACTGCCAGAGGTCAATATCGGGATCATTCCCGGGTCCGGCGGCACGGTGCGATTGCCGCGCCTGGTCCCGATGGCGACGGCGATCAAGCTGGTCACCGGCGGCAAGCCCATCGGCGCGTCCGAAGCATTGAACGCCGGGTTGATCGACCGTGTCGCCTCGGAGGATCTGCAGGCCGAGGCGTCCGCGATGGCAATCGAACTGGCGGCGACCGGTCGGCCCAAGCCGGCGCTGGACCGCGATCTGGTTGAAGGAGACGTCATCGACTGGGACGCGCAGGCCGCGCAGTTGCGCAAACGCAGCCGGGGTGCCGCAGCTCCGCTCGAGGCGCTTGAATCGCTCAAATGCGCGGCACACGACCCGGTCGGTGCCGCCCTCGCAGGCGAACGGGAGCGATTTCTTCGCCTCGCGGCGTCGGACGAGGCGGCGGCATTGCGGCATGTCTTTTTCGCGGAACGCGGAGCGGGTCAGGCGCTGAAACAGGCGGATGCAACGCCTGCCGACCTGTCGCGCGTGGGCGTGATCGGCGGCGGCACGATGGGCGCGGGGATCGCCACAGCACTGCTGCTGGCCGGATCGCAGGTCTGCCTGATCGAACGCGACGCGGAGGCTGCCAACGCCGCAAAGACCCGAGTTGCCGACACGATCGCGGCCAGCGTCAAGCGCGGTGCGGTCGCGGCGGCCAAAGGCGACGCCACGCTGACCGGCCTGAGCACCGATACGGACTATGCAGCTCTGGCGGATTGTCCCCTGGTGATCGAGGCGGTGTTCGAGGATATGGGCGTCAAGCGGGAGGTTTTTTCGAAGCTGGACGCCGTGATGCCCGCAGAGGCGATCCTGGCAACAAACACATCCTACCTCGATGTGAACGTGTTGGCAGAGACGACGAAAGACCCGTCGCGCATTCTGGGGCTGCATTTCTTTTCACCTGCCCATATCATGAAGCTTCTCGAAGTGGTGCGCGGAGACGCCACCGGGGCGCGGGCGCTGGCGACCGGTGGGGCGCTTGCCAAGCTCTTGCGCAAGATCGCGGTGGTCGCCGGGGTCTGCGACGGCTTCATCGGCAACCGGATCATGGCAGCCTACCGGCGGGACTGCGAATTTATGCTGGAAGAGGGCGCCCTGCCGCATGAGATTGACGCAGCGATGCAGGATTTCGGATTTGCCATGGGGATTTACGCCGTTCAGGACATGAGCGGGCTGGATATCGCCTGGGCGCAGCGCAAGGCACATGCGCCGCATCGCGACCCTGCCGAGCGTTATGCCCACATCGCCGACCGTCTTTGCGAGGCCGGACGACTGGGGCGCAAGACCGGTAAGGGGTGGTATGACTATTCCACCGGCAAGGCCGAGATTGACCCCGAGGTGACGCGGATCATCGAGGAAGAAAGCGCAAAGGCAGGGCGGACGCGACGGGCGTTCTCTGCCTCGGATATCGTGACGCGGATCCTGACAACCATGCAAAGCGAAGGGCAGGCGGTTCTCGACGAGGGAATTGCGGAGAGCCGGGACGATATCGATGTGGTGATGATCACCGGCTACGGTTTCCCGCGCCACAAGGGTGGGCCGATGTATATGGCGCGCCACAAGGGATAGCGGGCGGTTCCGGTTCAACTCCCGGGTCGCGCGACGCATCAAGGCCAATCCGTGGGGCAGGCAAGGCAAACAAATACTCAGTTCACGACGGGCGTCCCAATTTACGACAATGACGCTCAGGAGTTTGGCCCAAGCACCGCTTCGTGCTTTGGCGAGGGAGGATCGAATGGAAGACTACAAGAAAGCCCTGGGCTGGCGGCTCAACTGGGATGTTGTGCGCGGCGCGTTGCCGGTATTGGATCTGGTTGGATGCGCTGCACTTTTGTGGGTGTTTTGGCAGTATTACGCACAGGCAACGGCGTTGCCGGCACCGTTGAACAAGATCGACATCGGCGCCGGCGGCTTTCCCAGCCTGCTGGCGGTGGCGACCCTGATCGCGATCGTTGCGGTGGCTATTGCCGCGATCGTGCGACTTCTCGACCCGGTTCCCGTCGCATGGGTCGCGGTCCGGCGACCGCTTTTCGTACTTGTGACGGTGGGCCTGCTTGTCCTCCAGTCAATCTATTTCGAAGAACTGGGCACGCTGCCCTGCGTGCTGATTTTTGCATTTCTCACAATGCTGGCCTGCGGCGAGCGGCGACCGCTTCACCTGATCGGTGTTCCGGTCGCGCTCGCGGCCTTCATTTACGTCGTCTTCAACCTGGCGCTCGACGTCAACCTGCCTTGAGGGACCAAAGATGTTTGAGAATCTTGCAATCGGTTTTTCCGCATTCGGCGATCCCATGGTGTGGTTCGCGCTCGTGTTCGGCGCTTTGGCAGGCTATCTGATCGGGGCCATTCCCGGTCTTGGTCCGAGCCTCGGTGTCGCGCTCCTGATCCCGTTCACCTATGGGATGGACCCGGTGGTTTCCATCGTGGGCTTGGTCGCGCTTTATGCTGCCGCCGAATATGGCGGTGCCATTACCGCGATCCTCATCAACTCGCCGGGCACCGCCGCCGCGGTGGCGACGTCCTGGGACGGATACCCGCTGACGCAACAGGGGCGGACAGGCGAGGCGCTGACCGTCTCCATCCTGTCATCCGGTGCTGGCATCTTCATCTCCACCCTGCTTCTGATCCTGACCGCTGTTCCGCTGTCGGAGTTCGCGCTTCGGTTCGGTCCCGGCGAATACTTTGCCCTGGCCCTGGTCGGGCTGAGCCTCGTGGCCGGTCTGTCCGAAGGGTCGCCGCTGAAGGGCACGGTCGCCATGGGCATCGGCCTGGCGCTTGCAACCATCGGACTGGACGTGCAGACAGGTGTCCCGCGTTTCACAATGGGCAATCCCGAGTTCTTCGAAGGTCTTCCCCTCGTGCCCGTTTTATTGGGTCTCTACGCGCTGTCCGAAGTGTTGTTCATGATCGAGGATGGCCCCTCGGAGAAGCTGAAAAGCGCACCCATCGGCGGCCTTCTGGCGCTGCCGGTGAAAGCCATCATGGGCCTAAAGACGGCCATCCTGCGCAGTTCGGTGCTGGGTTATGTGATCGGGGTCATTCCGGGGGCGGGGGCGTCCATTGCATCCTTCGTGTCCTATGCGGTGTCCAAGCGCATGTCGAAAACGCCTGAGCAGTTCGGCAAGGGGTCGCTCGAAGGTGTGGCGTCGTCGGAGGCGGCGAACAATTCGGCCGTGGCCGGTGCGCTGGCGCCGCTGTTGGCGCTTGGCATTCCCGGCTCGCCAACCACGGCGATCATGATCGGTGCGCTGATGGTGCAGGGCATCCAGCCCGGACCACTTCTGTTCACGAAATCGCCCGAGATACCCTACACCGTCTTTGTGTCTCTCTGGGTCGGTGTGCCGATCATGGTGCTGATCGGTCTTGCCGGGGCAAGGATCTGGGCCCGCGTCGCGAACATCCCGCGCCCGGCCATCGCCGCGATCGTGGCAGGCATCTGCTATGTCGGCGCCTATGCGTCGCATACCACGATGTTCCCGGTCCATGTGATGACGGCCTTCGGCGTTCTTGGATACATCCTGCGCAAGCTGGAAATACCTCTGGCTCCGATCATCCTGGCACTGGTTCTCGGTGAAATGATGGAGACCAATTTCCGCCGCGCTCTGATCTCGAACAAGGGCGAATGGGACATCTTCTATACCTCGCCGATGACGGTGGTCCTGATTTTGATCGCGGTGCTGGCATTTGCTTTGCCAGGCCTGTCCCAGCTGAGGGCACGTCGCGCCAGGGCAAAGGCTCTTTGACCAAGTTTCGAGTCCCCGTTGCCTGACAAACACTCAGTTCACTCAGGCGACGGGACCGTCGAGACTGTTGATAGGCGGCAACGCCGTGACATTTCAGGACTGCTATGGGAGGATACAATGGCAATCTGCAATCTCAAGAAAATGGTGGCGGGGGTCGCTTGCGCGGCAACGCTTACTCTGGGCATTGCCCAAGGCGCGGCGGCCGAGGACTGGGCTCCGGATAGCCCCGTCGAGTTTATCCTTCACACCAAGCCCGGCGGCGGCGTCGATGTGTTCAGCCGGACACTGGCGAAAGAACTGGAGCCGATCATCGGCCAATCGATCGTCGTGGTGAACGCGCCCGGCGGCGGCGGTGCGACGCAAATGGCAAAGCTCCGCGCGGCCAAGCCTGATGGCCTGTCGCTTGGGGTCAACACAGTCACGCATTTCACCGGGATGCTGACCAACCTGCGCGGGACGTTCTCGCCCGATGATTTCGAGTGGATCGCGCTGGCGCAGATCGACCCCATCATCTTTTTCGTTGAAAAGAACGCAGAGCTGAACTCGATCACCGATCTGGTCGAACTGGCCAAGGCAAACGGCGGTGAAGTCAATATCGGCGGCTTCGGACCGGTGGGTTCGATGCAGAATATCGGCATGACGATGCTTGAGGAATCCGCAGGCGTGAAGTTCAACTGGGTCGCCTTCGAATCCACTCCGGACATCATCGCCGCGGTTCTGGGCGGTCATGTCGATGTCGGTATCTCCAACCTCGGCCCGGCGCTTGAGTTCTTCCAGGCCGACCGCCTGAAAGGGCTTGGCGTTCTTGGCGAGAAGCGCCTTGGCACGCTGCCCGACATGCAGACTTTCGGCGAGCAAGGCTTTGAAGTCGATACCAACTGGCTTCAGGTCCGTGGCGTCTTTGGTCCGAAGGGTATGCCGATTGAATTGCAGCAGCAGATCGCCGATGCAATCCACAAGGCGATGGCCACTGACAGCTATCAGACCTATGCCCGTGCGGCTGGTGTCGAAGACAGCGACTACGGTCCGGTCGAGTACTCAGAATTCGTCAGGAATCTGACGGCGCTGGCGGAGCAGCAGTTGGTGGCTGCCGGGCTCATCGCAAACTGAGCCACAGTTCCCCGCCCGGCTGGCCGGGCGGGGAATTCTTGATGCGAAACGGGAAAACGAGATGTCTGGCGCATTCACCGGCCTCAAGGTCATTGATACGACACATGTCCTGGCCGGACCCTATGCTAGCTATCAAATGGCACTTCTGGGTGCTGAAGTGATCAAGCTTGAAGCTCCGAAAGACCCGGACCAGGCCCGCTTCAACGGCACCGATCGCGATCTGGTGCGCGAGGCGATGGGTACTGCATTTCTGGCCCAGGGCGCTGGGAAAAAGGCACTGGCACTGGACCTGAAATCCGAAGCAGGCCGAGAAGCGCTGTTGCGACTGGCTGAAACTGCGGACGTCTTTGTCGAGAACTATCGCCCCGGCGCGTTCAAGGATCTGGGGCTGGGATACGAGGATCTAGCGCGTGTCAATCCGCGCCTGATCTATTGTTCCGTGTCGGCCTTCGGTGCCACCGGACCACGCCGTTATCAGACTGGCTATGACAATGTGATCCAAGCCTTTTCAGGCATCATGGACATGACCGGTCATGGCGACGACCGACCGCTGAAATGCGGCGCGCCTGTCGTCGATTACGCCACCGGACTCACCGCCGCCTTCGCGATTTCCGCGGCGCTCTACCAACGTGAGCGCACGGGCAAGGGTCAGAATATCGAGGTCTCGATGCTGGACGTTGCGCTGACCCTGATGACCGCACCCGCGACCGACTTTCTTTGGACAGGCAGACACCCGAAGGCGAAAGGGAACTCCTATGCCTTCGCCACGCTGGGCATGTATCAGGCCGCAGACGCCCCGCTGATGATCGCTGCGTCGAACCTGCGGCAGCAACGGCGTCTGTGGATCGGGCTGGGCCGCGAGGATCTGGTCAAATCGGACAATCTTTCCCGGATCGACGATTGCAAGAACGAACATGCGGTGCTGAAATCCATAATCGAAACCATGCCCGCCGCCTATTGGGAGGAGTTTTTCAACGAACGGCGCGTTCCCGCCGCCCGCATTCGCCGCCTTGAAGAGGCGCTCAGCGACCCGCAGGCGGAGGCCCGTGCCCAGTTTCTGCGACTGGCGGACCCGAGCGGTCGCCTGGAAGGGTTGCGGGTGCCTTCCGTGGCGTTCCGCATGTCGCAGTCCGAAACTGGTGTGAGCCTGCCGCCTCAGCGAGTGGGTGCCCAGACCTCCGAGATCCTGCGCTCCGTCGGTTTTGACGATGAGGAAATCGAGGCACTTTGTCTGGCCGGGCTGGCGCTACAGACGACGGGTCCGGTGATCCGCGAACAGGTTCACGGATGATGACCGCCGTCGAAAGATTGGCCGATCTGGCGGCTGGATGGCTGGAGGCGCCGATAGGCCCCGATCTGCGCAACGCGGTGCATCGCGCGACGCTGGACTGGTTTGCCACGACCCTGCCGGGCACGTTGCAGACCCCCGCCACGCTATTGGCGGCAAGCGGGCTGGGCCGTTCCGGCGGTAATGCCTGGTGCTATACCAGTGAGCGGCGGATTGACCCGCGCAGCGCCGCCTTCATCAACGCAGCGGCCAGCCACACGGTGGAGTTCGACGACATCTTCCGCGACGGCGGATACCATCCGGGCTCGCCGACCTTCGCCGCCGGCCTGGCTGTGGCCCAGGACATCGGCACGTCGCGGGAGGCTTTCGACCGCGCCATCATCGGCGGCTACGAGGCCGGTTGCCGCATCGCGATGGCCCTGCAACCCAGCCATTATGCAAATTGGCATATCACTGGCACCGTGGGCACCTTTGGATCGGCCACGGCCGCTGCGATGCTGCTGGGCTGTGATCGCGAGGGGATCGCAAATGCCATCGCCATCGCGGCCAGCTTTGCCGGGGGGATCCAGCAGAACCTGCAAGGCGCGAGCATGGTCAAGCCGATGCATCCCGGACATGCTGCCGATGCGGGCATTCTTGCGGCGTATTCCGCCGCTGCGGGGGCGACCGGAGCCTTGGACAGCCTGGATGGCCCCAAAGGGTATGCCGCCGCGACAAGCGACAGCACCGGCAACTGGGAGGCAGCCTTCGAGGGGGCCGGGGAGTGGACCCCGATCACTCGCATGACGGTGAAGATCCACGGCTGCTGCGGCCATATCTTCCCTGCGCTTGACGCGTTGGAGGGCCTGCGCGCCGAACATGGCTTCGGCCCCGATGACATCGAGGCAATCCGCATAGAGGGTTATGGGCCGACCAAGGACATTTGCGATCGGCCCGATCCTCAGATCGCGCAGGAGGCGCGGTTCAGTGCGCAATACTGCCTTTCGGCCCAGATGGTTTTGGGCGGCGTCCGGCTGGCTGCCTTTACTCCCGAGGCACTGGCCGACCCGGAGATCCGTGCGCTGATGCCGCATATTTCGGTCGATCGGGCCGAGGATCTGGCCGCCGAGTATCCGCGCAAACGCATGGCGCGCCTGCATATACGGCTCAAGGACGGGCGCAGCCTGTCGCATTTCCAGCCGTCGCGTCGTGGCGATCCGGACAATCCGATTTCCCTGGCCGATCTCCAGGCCAAGTACGAAGAACTTGTCGGCCCGGTGCTGTCCAGACCCGAATTGGAGCGCCTGCGACAGACAATTTTCGGCGGCACCGACCTGCCCGATGCCGTGACCAAGAAATCCGTTGGAAAATAGAAGAAATCGCGGCCTCGGCTGCACATAAATGAAAAGGAAGAGCCATGAACACCGCAGTTTCCGTGCCAGAGTTCATCACCGTTTCGCACAGTGACGGGATCGCGACGATTACGCTGAACCGCCCGGACAAGCGCAATGCGATCAACGACCAGATGCGGGCCGAATTGATTGCGGCCTTTGCCGAGGCGGATGCCGACAAGACGGTTCGCGCGATCATCCTGACCGGGGCGGGCAAGGGGTTTTGCTCCGGCGGCGATATTGCGGGGATGCGGGCGCGGCTCGATGCGCCGACCGGCGAGGTCGCTTTCAACGGTTGGAAACGGCAGAAAAGTACGCATCGGGGCGTGGCCGCAATTCACGGCGTCACCAAGCCAGTGATCGCGGCGGTGAATGGCGGGGCTTACGGGCTTGGCCTCGATATGGCGCTGGCCTGCGATTTCATCATCGCTGCCGAGGGCGCGAAGATGTCGATGAGCTTCATCAAGCGCGGTCTGGTTTCTGATGGCGGCGGCATGTACTTCCTGCCGCGCCGCGTTGGCCTGTCCAAGGCGAAAGAGCTGATCTTTTCCTGCAAGGTGGTGGAAACCGACGAGGCGCTGGCGCTCGGCATGATCGACCGCGTTGCCGCGCCCGAGGCGCTGCTGGACGAAGCCCATGCCTGGGCCAAGGAACTGACCGTCGGCTCTGCCACCGCTATCGCGCTGACCAAGGAGATCATGGACAAGACCTTCGAGCGGTCCGACGACGAGATCTTCGCCCTTGGCCGCGAAGCGCAGGCCGTCTGCTACACAACGGCCGAGCATCGCAAATCGGTCGAAGACTTCCTCAACAAGCTGTCGAAATAGGGGTTGCCACAATGTCCAACATGAAAGCCATCCTGAACCCAACCAGCGTTGCTGTTGTCGGGGCCTCCAACGATCCGGCTAAGCTGACAGGGCGGCCGATTGCCTTCCTGCAGAAGCAGGGGTTCAACGGCGCGATTTACCCGATCAACCCGCGCTACGAAGAAATCGCCGGGCTGAAGAGCTTTGCAAGCGCTGCGGATTTGCCGGAGGCACCGGATCTGGGCCTTGTCCTGGTCGGTGCGCATCGCGTCGTTGACGCGGTGCGCGATCTGGCGGCGCGCGGCACAAAGGCGGCCGTCGTCCTGGCCTCGGGCTTCGGTGAAGCCGGCGAAGAGGGCCGCAAGCGGCAGGAGGAGCTGCGCGAAGCGGCGGGCGAGATGCGCATCCTGGGACCGAACACCATCGGTCTGGTGAACCTGACCGACGGCATCCCGCTGACGGCGACTGGCGCGATGGAGATCGACGATTTCCCGGCGGGCAAGATCGCCCTGCTGTCGCAATCGGGCGGCATTCTGGGCTCGCTGCTGTCGCGCGCTGTGGCGCGGGGCATTGGCTTTTCCAAGCTGGTTGCCACCGGCAACGAGGCCGATCTGGAGGTCTCGGACTTTTTGGAGGCGCTGGCCGAGGACGACGCGACCCAAGTGGTCGCGCTTTATCTCGAAACCATCCGCAACGTGGCCCGGTTCCGCGCGGCGGCGGCCAAGGCGGTTGCCGCCGGCAAGTCCATCGTTGCCTACAAGGTGGGCCGTTCGGAATCCGGCGCCCGTTCTGCGGTGTCGCATACCGGCGCTTTGGCGGGGGCGGACGAGGTCTATGACGCGCTGTTCAAACAGCTTGGCATCATCCGCGCCCAGACCTTTGCCGACCTGCTGGATATTCCGGCGGCGCTGGCGCAGGGCCGCCTGATGAAGGGCAAGCGCGTGGCCATCGTCACCTCGACCGGCGGCGCCGCGACCGTAGTGGCTGACAATGTGGGGCTTTCCGGGCTGGACATGCCCACGCCCGACCAGGAGACGGGCGACAAGCTGCAGGCGCTGGACCTCAAGGAGGCCGAGCTTGACCGGAACCCGATCGACGTGACCTTGGCCGGGCTGCGCCCCGACCTGTTCCGCGCGATCCTGAAGATCCTCGTGGAAAGCCCGAGCTTCGACGCGATTGTCGTGGTGGTCGGGTCGTCGTCCATTCCTCGACCTGACTTGGTGGCGCAGCCGGTGCTGGAATCGTTGGCGCTGACCGACAAGCCGATCCTGGCCTATGTCAGCCCGGACGCGCCCAATATCGTGCGCACGCTTAACACGCAGGGCATCCCGGCCTTTGCCGCGCCTGAAAGCTGCGCCTCGGCGCTGCAATCGCTCGCATCAAGGACCGGCGCATCGCAGGATGGCGCGTCAAACGCGCGAGACGTCGATTGCAGCGATATCGCGCCTGGATCTCTGAACGAGGCCGAGGCCAAGAAGCTCTTTGCCCGGTTCGGCGTGTCCGTCACCCGTGAGGTCACGGCAGAGACCCCGGAAAAGGCAGCGGAGATGGCAAAGGATTTCGATGGCCCTGTCGTCATCAAGATCCTGTCGAACGAGATCCTCCACAAGTCTGAGGTTGGCGGCGTCGCCTTGAACATCGACCCGGCTGACGTGGGCGGCGAATGCGAGGCCATGCTGACCAGGGTGCGTGCGGCGACGGATGCTCGGATAGACGGTTTCCTCGTGCAGGAGATGGTCAAGGGCGGCGTGGAGATGATCCTTGGCTTCAACCGCGACCCGCAGCTTGGTGCCTATGCCCTTCTGGGCGCGGGTGGCGTGACAACGGAACTCTACAAAGACGCCGCGATCCGGTTGCTGCCGTTGGATCGCACAAGCGCGCGCGACATGATCGACGAGATAAAGGCCGGTGCGCTTCTCAAAGGATTCCGAGGCAGCCCCAAGGCCGATATCGAGGCGTTGATCGACACGATGGTCGCTTTCTCGGCAATGGCGGAAACGCTGGATGGCCGCCTTAATGAAGCCGAGATCAATCCGGTCTTCGTGCTGCCGGAAGGGCAGGGGACACGGGCTGGTGACAGCCTGATCGTTCTCGGCTGACGCGTAACTCCCCGACTGTTCCGGAGGCGGCCTAGGCCGTCGCCGGAAACTTTCTGCAAGGACCATGGACATGACTGACGTTTTTATCTGCGACTACATCCGAACGCCCATCGGCCGATACGGCGGTGCACTGTCGTCGGTGCGGGCGGACGACCTCGGGGCGATCCCGCTTCGCGCCCTTGCGGAACGCAACCCGCGGCTGGATCTTGCCGCGGTGGACGAGGTCATCTTTGGTTGCGCCAACCAGGCCGGGGAGGACAACCGCAACGTCGCCCGGATGTCGCTGTTGCTGGCCGGTTTCCCCGAAAGCGTGCCTGGTACGACGATGAACCGGCTTTGTGGTTCTGGCATGGACGCGGTGATCACTGCCGCCCGCGCGATCAAGTCCGGCGAAGCGGAGCTTGTCATCGCCGGTGGTGTCGAATCGATGTCGCGCGCACCCTTCGTGATGCCAAAAGCGACGGCGGCTTTTACCCGTGCAAACGAGGTGCATGACACCACTATTGGCTGGCGCTTCGTCAACAAGCTGATGAAGGCTCAATATGGCGTCGACTCCATGCCGGAAACGGCTGAGAACGTGGCCGAGGATTTCAATGTGAATCGCGCCGATCAGGACGCCTTCGCCCTGCGCTCCCAGCAAAAGGCCGGTGCGGCGATGGAAAGCGGACGGCTGGCGCAGGAAATCACTCCGGTCACCATCCCGCAACGCAGGGGCGATCCGGTCGTCGTGGACACGGACGAACACCCGCGCCCCGCAACGACGCTTGCGGACCTCGCGAAGCTCAAGACTTTCGTCAAGGCGGATGGCACGGTGACCGCTGGCAACGCCTCGGGTGTCAATGACGGTGCAGCAGCACTGATCCTTGCTACGAAGGAGGCTGCGAAACGGCACGGCCTGACCCCGATCGCCAGGGTTCTGGGCGGTGCAACGGCGGGTGTCGCCCCCCGCATCATGGGCTTTGGTCCGGCGCCGGCGTCGAAAAAATTGATGGCGCGGCTTGGATTGACGGAACAGGATTTCGCGGTCATCGAGCTGAACGAGGCTTTTGCGTCGCAAGGACTGGCAACCCTGCGCGAACTTGGCATCGCCGACGACGACCCCCGCGTAAACCGGAACGGCGGAGCCATTGCGCTTGGTCACCCCCTGGGCATGTCAGGGGCCCGTATCACCGGCACGGCGATGCTGGATTTGCAGCCGGGCGAGAAATCACTGTCAACCATGTGTATCGGCGTTGGCCAGGGGATCGCCATCGCTTTGGAACGGATCTAGCTTTCCGTCACCGGGCTTGTATAAATATTGGGCAGGTCAATCAGACTGCGAGTGCATGGGTCATAACACCTCGCCCGGGCGATCCCTTGCATCTGAGCTTCGGTTTGGAAGATACCCCGGTTGCGACATAAGGGAAGATGACGAGCCCAGTTCCACCACTCAATCCGCTGCGGACATTCGAAGTCGCCGCGCGTTTGTGCAGTCTTACACTGGCTGCGGAGGAATTGAATGTCAGCCAGGTCGCTGTCAGTCGGCAGGTCAAGACCTTGGAGGATTACCTTGGCGTCACCCTGTTCCGGCGTCTGCATCGGGGTGTTGAACTGACGGATGAAGGCCGTCAGTTGCATGACGGCATTGCGAACGCTTTTCAGGATATTGCCACGGCGTCCCGGCGGGTGTCCCGGCGCGGTCGGCGCGATATTCTGGCCATTCAGTCTTACACGACTTTTTCGCAGCGCTGGCTTATCCCGCGCTTGACGAACTTTCATGACACCTATCCGAGGATAGAGGTGCGTCTCAGCACCTCAACCGCGCCGGTCGATTTTGAAAGCCAAAATCTCGACGCCGCAATCCGGGCAGGAAAGGGCGATTGGCCGGACCTGCATTCGGAAAAGCTTGTGGATGTCGAACTGATCCCGATCTGCACCCCGGACTATCAGGAACAGCACGGGCTGTATGAGCCCAATGATCTGGGAAAGGTAAGATTGCTGCACTCGATGGCCCGGCCGACCGATTGGGCGGCCTGGATCAAACGGGTCGGTGCCGACGTCGATCCCGAACCCGGTATCCGCTTTGAAAGTTCGGCCCTGGCCTATGAAGCCGCATCCATGGATGGAGGCGTTGCGCTGGCTGTGAAGATCTTCGTCAAGCGTCAATTGCAGAGCGGTAGCCTCGTTGCGCCGTTCGGAGATCTCACTTGCTATAGCGGCGAAGGATATTTCCTGACCTGGCCTAAGAACACCGCACCCTCTCGCACCTTGATCAAGTTCCTCGACTGGATGCGCGACCGCATCCAGGTTGAAAACCCGGAGCGTGACGACGACAACACTGCTTCTGCAGGTTGATGCTCATCCTGTTCTGCCGCCTTCGCGTCATTTGCATCGAAGTGGACTCGAGCCCAGTCGAGAATCTCAGGAGCGGTGAGGCAGGCGGTTCGTCCTTTGGCCATGCTATTCACCTGTTCGGCAACCCCGTTCGAACGGTACCGACGATTGCGCGATGGCATCACCCGTATTTTGCGGGGGCCGGGGACAAAATGACACATTCTCAATACAATATCATAA
>JBNKWP010000037.1:0-25118 GCA_050299835.1 Silicimonas sp. | reverse complement strand
TATCGAAGTCCAGATCGCGCCAGAGCGGGGCATCCAGCAACAGGTAATTTCCTTCGACGATCAGGTGACGCACGCTGCGCGGGATGATCCGCGCCGCGTTGCGCGAGATCTCAAGGCCGCGATCGAAAACCGGGACGGCGATCTCCTCCTCACGGTTGTCGCGAAGCCGCGCCAGAAGGGACGCGAAGCCGCCCACGTCGAACGTGTGTGGCGCACCCTTGCGGGGCCGCCAGCCGCGCGCATTCAGAACCGCATCGTCATAGTGAAACCCGTCCATCGGGAAGACGGCGGCGCTGCCGCCTTCGCGCGCGTTAAGGGCTTTGGCCACCCGGTCAGCGACGGTTGACTTGCCCGATCCCGGCGGACCCGCGATGGCGGAGATGTGGCGTGCCTCCCGCCCCCGGTCCTCCAGAATCTCGACGAGTCGATCCATCGTGATTTCAGTCATCTCTCAAACGCTCCATTGCCCACCGCGCCGCATCTGCCACGACCGGGTCCGCATCGTCCAGCAGTCTCTGAACTGAGGGGATCAGGCTGGGCGAACCGGAATTGCCGATGGCATAGGCCACGTTGCGGACGAACCGGTCGCGCCCGGTGCGCTTGATCGGTGAGCCGGAGAATTTCTCGCGGAACCCCGTATCGTCAAGCGCGGCAAGCTCCGCCAGAACCGGACCGTCCAGATCGCCGCGCGCCGCATAGCGTTGATCCCGTGCCATCTGTGCAAACTTGTTCCAGGGGCACACGGCGAGGCAGTCGTCGCAGCCATAGATGCGGTTGCCGAGGCCGGGACGCAGTGCAACGTCCACCGGGCCCTTATGCTCGATGGTCAGGTAGGAAATGCAGCGCCGGGCGTCGAGTTGGTAGGGTGCGGGAAACGCATCGGTCGGACAGATGTCGAGACAGCGTCGGCAAGTGCCGCAGTGGTCATCCTCCGGTGCGTCCGGTTCGAGCCCGGCAGTGGTGAAGATCGCACCGAGGAAGAACCAGCTTCCCAGCGACCGGCTGACCAGATTGGTGTGCTTGCCCTGCCAGCCAAGACCGGCTGCCGCGGCGAGCGGCTTCTCGGCAACCGGCGCGGTATCGACGAAAACCTTAACCTCGCACCCGGCTTCGGCTACCAGCCAGCGGGCGACGCGTTTCAGCCGCTTCTTGACCACATCGTGATAATCGCGGCCACGCGCGTAGACGGAAACCACGCCGCGCTCTTTCTGCGCAAGGTCATCAAGCGGATCATGCTCAGGCGTATAGGGTTCGGCCAGCATCACGATGGACCGGACCTCCGGCCAGAGCGCCCGTGGATCGCCTCGCCACGCGGCACGGTCGGCCAGCCAGCCCATCTGTCCGTGATACCCGGCATCAAGAAATGCCCGAAGCCGATCCGGTACGCCGCTGATTGCATCCGGCGCACAGACGCGCATCTCTGCAAACCCCGCGGCCTTGGCCTCGGCATGCAGACGGGATTTCAGGTCCGGACAATTCAAGTCACTTTGTCCATCATCCCGGTGAAAATACTCCGGAGCGCGAGGCAGCGCCTCGCAGAACTCTCAGAAATCCAGATCGGCATAGTGCTGCGGCGGCGGAAAACCCGGCACCGCGTCGGCGAGAAGGCTGCGGAAAGCCGGGCGTGACTTGATCTTGGAATACCAGTCGCGCACCGACTGGTTCAGGGTCCAATCCACATCCGAGATATAGTCCAGCGCCGACAGATGTGCTGCGGCGGCGAAATCGGCCAGCGAAAGCTCCGACCCGGCCAGCCAGCGGCGTTCGTCGAGAAGCCAGCCAAGATACTCCAGGTGGAACTTGATCGCCCGCGCACCCGCCTTGACGTTGCCGCTGTCGGGATAGCCCTCCTTGGTGATCTTCTTGTTCACACGCTCGTAGAGCAGCTTGGAGGTGACTTCGGAGTGAAACTTGTCATCGAACCAGCCGACCAGACGCCGGACTTCGTGCCGCTTGACCGGGTCCTTCGGAAGCAGCGATGGCGTGGGATATTTCTCTTCGAGATATTCGCAGATCGGCGCACTTTCCGACAGCGTCACGCCGTCGATCTTCAGGACCGGCACCTTGCCCGCCGGGTTGCGGCGAATGAAATCCGGATCGCGTTCCCAGTATTTCTCCTCGACGAGTTCGACTTCCAGCTTCTTTTCCGCAAGCGACAACCGCACCTTGCGGCAGAACGGAGAAAGCGGAACGTGGTACAATCGGATCATTGCCGGTCTTGCCCCTCAGACAATTACCTTGTTGTGCCGCGCGACGCGCGAAGTTTCAACTCACCCCGCGTCATTCGAAACACGCGGCGCGCCCGTCACGGCGAATGGTCGCTGCGCCATCCGCAATCTGCGCGGCCCGTTTCTGCGTCGCGGTGGACGGATTGACGGCCTGACGACCCTTTGGATTGGGAAGGACGGCAGCCAGAAGAGCGGCCTGCCGCACGGTCAGTTCGCTGGCAGAAATGCCAAAGTGGTGCTGGGCGGCGGCCTCAATTCCGAAGACCCCGGTGTCGAACTCGGCCACGTTCAGATAGACTTCCAGTATCCGGCGCTTGGACCAGAGCATCTCCACCACAGGCGTGAAAACCGCTTCCAGCGCCTTGCGCGGCCAGCTTCGCCCGTGCCAGAGCCAGACATTCTTGACGGTCTGCTGCGTCAGCGTGGAGGCACCGCGGTTTCCGCCTTGTGCGATCGCGGCACGAAGCTGGCGCATGTCAAATCCCCAGTGGAGACAAAAATTGGCATCCTCGGCGGCCACGGTCGCCCGCAGCATCACCGGTGCGATGTCATCGGCGGAAACCCAGACGCGGTGCGTGCCGTTAAGCTCCATACCCTCGGCCAGTATATAGGGCGTCGTCGGCGGCGGGATCAGCGCGTAAAGGCCGACCCAACCGACCACGGCGAGCAGGAACGCCAGAACAGCCCGCCGCACCCATGCGAAAGGGCGCCACTTTTTCGGCGGCGTTTTCGTCTTTCGGCGCGTGCTGGCTTTTCTGCTCGTTGCCTTCTTTGCCATGCCATTCAAGTCGCATGAGCGCCCGGTCAGGGCAAGAGCCGGCGGGCTATTCCGCGGCTGCGCGTTTGGAGATGACTTCGCGTTTTTCCTGCTCGATCCGCCGCGAGATCGCGCGTTCGCGCCGCTTGGCAAACTTCTTCTTCAGCCGTGACAGGCGCGCCTTCTGGTAGGCGGCGATCACCGGATTGGCGAGAAAATAGGAGGCCAGACCCGCAGCAATGCCCGGCAGGATGCCCCCCACGAGGTAGGGCAGGAATACCCGGTCCCAGAAAAGGTAAAGCCCGGCCCAGTTGGCGACATCATCGGTGAAGATCGCGATGAAATTGGTCCAGAGGTCGTTCGCCGCACCGGTGAACGCCCCCCAGACAAGGGGCAGGTGCAGGGGCTGTTCGCCCAGGATCAGCCCCCCCATCTCCAGCGAGACGGCCGCGATCAGCGGAAAGGTGAGCGGGTTGCCGGCGAAGGTCGCCAGAAGCGAGGCCAGGACATTCCCGCGCATCACCAAGGCGAGCAGCCCGGCAATGACGAAGTGCATTCCGAAGAATGGCGTGAAAGAGGTGAAAACCCCCGCCGCGATGCCCCGGCTGATCTTGTGGGCCGGGTCGGGAAGGCGGCGCAGGCGATGGACAATGTATTGCGATGCACGGCGCCACCCGCCCTTGGGGTAGAAGCTTTCGCTGACGACCTCGAAGTAGGTCCTTGGCGTACGCCGCTTGAAAACCAATTCACCAACCCCGCTTTGGCCCGCCTCAGGGCCGACGCTCCAGATCCCGGTGGCGCTCGATCGAAGCCACGTCACTGTCGGCTTCCAGAGTCAGCATCACCGTGTGCAGGTGTTCTACATCCCGGAGTTCTACGTCAACAATAAGACGGTAAAAGTCCGGTTTTCTGTCGATGAACACCAGATCAGAGATGTTGGCTCCGCGTTCGCCGATCAAGGTGCAGATCCGTCCCAACACGCCACTGTCATTGGCGATGGTCAGATCCAGGCTGACATTGTGGACCGGCGGGTGCCGGCCTTCCTGCCAGTGCAGATCGACCCAGCGCCCGCTTTCCTCTTCCAGACCGGCCAGGGCTCCGCAGTCGATCGCATGAATGATCACGCCCTTGCCGGGATAGCTGATGCCGACGATCCTTTCCCCCGGCACCGGCTGGCAGCAATTGGCCCGCCGGAAGGTCTGACCCGGATTGAGACCGACGATGGCGCGCGCGCTGTCGATCTCGTCGCCTTCCTTTCGAGCAACCCCCGGAAACAGCGTTTCCACGACCTGCCGCGACGTGACTTCCGCTGAACCGATCAGCGCCAGAAGCTCCTGACTGCTGTCGTAGCCAAGATGCCTGGCCGCCGTTCGCAGGGCCTTTTCGGTCGGCTTCTTTCCGATCTGCTCGAAGGCCACGCGGGCCAGTTCCCGGCCCAGCTTGACGAAGCGTTCGCGGTCTTCTTCCCGAAGCGACCGCCGAATCGCAGCCTTGGCGCGACCGGTCGCCACGATGTCGATCCAGGTGGACTGCGGGCGCTGACCCTCGGCTGTCATGATATCGACCAACTGCCCGTTCTTGAGCCGGGTCCAGAGCGGCACGCGAATGCCATCCACCTTGGCACCCACGCAACTGTCGCCGATCCGCGTGTGGATCGCATAAGCAAAGTCGAGCGGCGTCGCACCGCGCGGCAGCTTCACCACCTCGCCCTTGGGCGTGAAGCAGAACACCTGGTCGGCATACATTTCCATCTTGACGTGTTCCAGGAACTCGTCGTGATCCTCCTCGGTGTCGAACCGCTCCGACAGTCCGGCAATCCATTTGGCAGGATCGACGGCAAAGGGGTTTTCCGCCCGCACCCCGTCGCGATAGGCCCAATGCGCCGCCACGCCTGCCTCGGCCACCTCGTGCATCTCGCGCGTCCGAATCTGGATCTCGACCCGCTTGCCATCGCGGCCCGAAACGGTGGTATGGATCGAGCGATACCCGTTTGTCTTGGGCTGGCTGATGTAGTCCTTGAAGCGCCCCGGCACGGCACGCCAGCGCTGATGGACAGCGCCGAGGGTGCGATAGCAATCCGCCTCCGATTTCACGATGATCCGGAAGCCGTAAATGTCCGAGAGGCGGGAGAAGGCGATCTTCTTCTCTTCCATCTTGCGCCAGACGGAATGCGGCTTCTTGGCCCGTCCGATGACGCTGCCCTCGATGCCGGCCCGGTCCATCTCATGTTCGATATCGGTGGTGATTTTCTGGATCACGTCGCCGGTTTCACGCTGCAACGTGATGAAGCGGCGTATGATCGAGGTCCGCGCCTCGGGATTGATGACTCGGAAGGCCAGATCCTCCAGCTCCTCGCGCATCCACTGCATGCCCATCCGGCCCGCCAGCGGTGCGAAGATGTCCATCGTCTCGCGGGCTTTCTGCATCTGCTTGTCGGGATGCATGGCGCGGATCGTGCGCATGTTGTGCAGACGGTCGGCCAGTTTCACGAGGATGACCCGCAGATCCTTGGACATCGCCATGAAGAGCTTGCGAAAGTTCTCCGCCTGCTTGGTCTCCAGTGACGATAGCTGAAGGTTTGTCAGCTTGGTCACGCCATCGACCAGCTCCGCCACCTCCGATCCGAATTCCATCTCGATCTCGGCATAGGTCGAGCGTGTGTCTTCGATCGTGTCGTGAAGCAGAGCCGTGACGATGGTTGCATCGTCAAGGCTCATTTCCGTCAGGATGGCGGCAACGGCGACGGGATGAGTGAAATAGGGCTCGCCCGAGTGGCGGAACTGCCCCTCGTGCATCCGTTCGCCATAGTCGAAAGCGTGGCGGATGAGCTTTGCGTTGGTCCTGGGGTTGTAGTTTTCGACCAGTGCGATCAGGTCGTCTGCGTCAAACATCCCATCCCCGACCGGCGCGGTCAGCCTTATGGCTGACCTTGAGCTTCCATCAACGCGCGCAGAAGTTTTTCTTCGCTCAGATCATCTTCGGCGGGCTTGTCGTTTTCTGCACCCATCAGAAGCGCCATGGCGTCTTCTTCCGGCTCGTCCACTTCGATCTGGGTCTGGTGCGCCTCGATCATGCGTTCGCGCAATTCCTCGGCCGACTGCGTTTCGTCGGCAATCTCCCGCAGCGAGACGACAGGGTTCTTGTCGTTGTCGCGGTCCACAGTCAGCGGCGCGCCGGTCGAAATCTCACGGGCACGGTGCGAGGCAAGCATCACCAGCTCGAACCGGTTCGGAACCTTGTCTACGCAGTCTTCAACCGTCACGCGGGCCATGAATTTCTCCGTCGAATTTGGATCAGGACGTGTAGGTAGTCCTTTGGGACAGGAAACACAAGCGGTTTCGAAAACATCGACTATCCAATGATCGCCCTATGTATTAGTGACTCTAATGCTACATTAGTATAGCTGACGTAACGTCAACTTTGCCCAAGCAGAGGTTGCAATTGTAGCGTGAGTTTAATTAGATTTCGCGCAGTCGGACATGGTGGGTTCCCGACCCCCCGTTCACGAATGTCCGGTCGCCAAAAATAGGAAGGACGTTTTATGTTCTATAGGGACGAACGGCTTGCGCTGTTCATCGACGGGTCGAATTTATACGCGACCGCAAAATCACTTGGCTTCGATATCGACTACAAGCTTCTGCGGCAAGAATTTCTCCGCCGTGGGAAGTTGGTTCGAGCCTTTTACTATACTGCACTTCTCGAAAATGACGAGTATTCGCCGATCCGCCCGCTGGTGGACTGGTTGCACTACAACGGTTTTTCGATGGTCACGAAACCGGCCAAGGAATTCACCGACAGCCAGGGACGTCGCAAGGTCAAGGGCAACATGGACATCGAACTGACGGTGGACGCCATGGAGCTTGCACCACGCGTCGATCACATCGTGCTGTTTTCCGGTGACGGCGACTTCCGCCCGCTGGTCGAGAGCCTGCAACGCCAGGGCGTGCGCGTTTCGGTCGTATCGACCATCCGCTCGCAGCCACCGATGATTGCCGACGAATTGCGTCGCCAAGCCGACAACTTCATCGAACTCGATGAACTTCGTGAAGTGATTGGCCGCCCGCCGCGCGAACCGCGCGACGACGAGGAATAGTCGAACCCCGGACCAGGTGTCGGGCCGCCGTCAGCGAAACAGGCTGACCGATCGCGCCCGAGCAAGGTCACTCCCCAGCATACCTCAGTTCAATCTGCGGACTGGATCTGCCGATCCTCCCGTCATAAGTCTTCGGGCAGGAGAACCCGCCCATGACGATGACGCCGCTCACGATCCATCTTGCCGCCCCCCGGGGCTTTTGCGCCGGCGTCGACCGCGCGATCAAGATCGTGGAGATGGCGCTGGAGAAATGGGGGGCTCCGGTCTTCGTTCGTCACGAGATCGTCCATAACAAGTTCGTGGTGGACGGGCTGCGCGAGAAAGGAGCGGTCTTTGTCGAAGAACTCGACGACTGCCCGCCCGAACGACCAGTCATTTTCTCCGCCCACGGCGTGCCCAAGGCCGTTCCGGCCGAGGCGGAGCGGCGCGAGATGGTCTTTGTCGATGCCACCTGCCCGCTGGTCTCCAAGGTGCATATTGAAGCTGAACGCCACAACGCGAATGGCCTTCAGATGGTGATGATCGGCCATGCCGGCCACCCGGAGACGCTGGGAACGATGGGGCAGTTGCCGGATGGCGAGGTTCTGTTGGTCGAGACGGTCGAGGATGTCGCCCGCCTGAGCCCGCGCGATCCGGAGAAGCTGGCCTTCATCACCCAGACAACGCTGTCGGTTGATGACACGGCTGATATCGTCGCCGCACTTCAGGCCCGGTTTCCGGCGATCGCAGGCCCGCATAAGGAAGATATCTGCTACGCCACCACCAACCGGCAGGAAGCCGTCAAGGCCGTGGCCCCGAAGATCGACGCGCTTCTGGTGATCGGAGCGCCGAATTCCTCCAACTCCAGGCGGCTGGTCGAAACAGGGCGCGCCGCAGGTTGCGACTATGCCCAGCTTGTTCAGCGCGCCGCGGATATCGACTGGCGCGCCCTGCACGGCATCCGCAACCTTGGGATCACGGCGGGTGCCAGTGCGCCGGAGGTCTTGGTCAACGAGGTGATCGATGCCTTCCGCGCCCGCTTCGACGTGACGGTGGAGGTGGTGGAAACCGCCATCGAGCGCGTCGAGTTCAAAGTCCCCCGTGTCCTGAGGGAACTAGCCTGATGTCCATCGCGTTTCTCACCACCGCTTTCATCGTCTGCCTCGTTCCGGGGATTGGCGTGGTCTACACGCTGTCAGTCACCATCGGCGGCGGGCTTCGCGCCGGGATGCTGGCCGTTATGGGTTGCACGCTGGCGACCATGGTGCATCTGATTGCCGCCCTTCTTGGACTTGCCGCGATCCTGCACACCTCGGCGGTTCTCTTTCAGGCGATCAAATGGGCGGGCGTCGCTTATATGCTCTGGATGGCCTGGGGTGCGCTGCGTGGCACCGGGACGCTTGAGGTGAAGCCGGAAAGTCCGGCGCAGGGTCTGCGCATCGTGACCCGTGGCGTGATGCTGAATATCCTCAATCCAAAGCTGCCGCTCTTCTTCCTGGCCTTCCTTCCGCAGTTCGTCGATCCCGCTTTGCCCGGCACGCGGCAGCTCATTATGCTCGGCATCAGCTTCGTCGCGATGACGGCGGCCACCTTCACGCTCTATGCGTTGCTTGCAGGCACGATGCGCAACCGCATCCTGTCGAGCGAACGGGCCATGACCTGGCTCCGCCGCGCATTTGCAGCAACCTTCGCGGCACTGGCCGGACGGCTGGCGCTGGAACGCGCATGACGGCCGACAGTCGGACCCTTGGTGTCTATGCGGAAAGGGCGGAGGATTACGCGAACCGTTTCGCAACGGGCCGCCCCGATCCCCGGCTGACGGACTTCATCGAAAGCCTGCCCACAGGAGGACGTGTGCTTGACCTCGGCTGCGGTCCGGGTCGTGCGGCCGCTGCGATGAACGAGGCCGGTCTGCAGGTCGATGCGTGGGACGCCTCGCCGGAGATGGCAGCACTCGCGCAAGACCGCTTTGGCGTCTCGGTCCGGATTGCGGGCTTCGATGAACTCGACGCGTCCGAAACCTTTGACGGCGTCTATGCCAACTTCTCGCTCCTCCACGCTCCAAAGTCCGAGATGCCCGGCCACCTTGCCCGCATTGCCCGCGCCCTGAAACCGGGAGGCGTCCTGCATCTTGGCCTCAAGTCGGGTAGCGGCGAGAAGCGCGACAGCCTTGGCCGGCTCTACGCCTATTACGAAGACGACGAGATCACCGGGCTCCTGAGCGATGTCGGCCTCTCCGTTCTGACTCGCGTCACCGGGGCCGAAGCCGGCCTCGGCGGCACCGTTGACCCCTGGATCATATTCAAGGCCCGCAAGAATGACTGATTACACGCTCTACTCGATGCCCTCCTCCGGCAATTCCTACAAGGTCCGGCTGTTGCTCGCTTTGCTCGGTCGCGACTACACCCATGTCGGCATGGAATATGAAACGACCGCGCTGGCCGATGCTCATGCATCGAAGACGCTGCCGCTGAAGAAGCTGCCGGTTCTGGAGCTGCCCGATGGCACGCGGCTGCCGGAATCGAACGCCATCCTCTGCTACCTCGCCGAGGGCACCGACTGGTTGCCGAGCGACCCGGTGGCTCGTGCCCAGACACTGGCGTGGATGTTCTGGGAACAGAACCAGCATGAAGGCGTCATCGCGGTCCGGGCTGCCATCCTAACCTACAAGAACCGCAAGCACCTGCGCACGCCGGAGCGGCTTCAGGAACTGCTGGACGCAGGTCACAAGCGGTTGCAGCAGATGGAAGACCGGCTCTCGCAGCATGACTGGATCGCAACGGATGGTCCAACGGTCGCCGATATCTCGCTTTATGCTTATACACATTCGGCGGGCACCAAGGGCGGGTTCGACCTTGACCGGTTCCCCGCTATCCGGCGCTGGCTCGACCGCATCGCGGCAATGCCAGGCTATGTCGGCCTGAACGACATCCCCGCATGACGACCAAGCTTCTGGCCTATACCGACGGCGCCTGTTCCGGAAACCCAGGACCGGGCGGCTGGGGCGTTCTGATGATTGCGCGACGTGGGGAGGCGATTCTGAAGCAGCGCGAGCTGAACGGCGGCGACGCGGAAACGACGAACAACCGGATGGAGTTGCTGGCCGCGATCTCCGCGCTGGAGGCGCTGGAGCGCCCCTCCGCCCTGACCATCATCACCGATTCCACTTACGTGAAAAACGGTGTGACAAGCTGGATTCACGGCTGGAAAAAGAACGGCTGGCGCACCGCCGCCAAGAAACCGGTGAAGAACGAGGACCTCTGGCGCAGGCTGGACGAGGCGCAGGCGCGGCATGACGTGACCTGGGAGTGGGTGAAGGGTCATGCGGGCCACCCGGAGAACGAACGCGCCGATGAATTGGCGCGGGCGGGTATGAAGCCGTACAAGCCGGGGAAGAAAGACGCCTAGCGCCGGTCGCGGCGACGGCGCGAGACGGCCTCCGACGGGATCAGGATCAGCGCACCGAGCGCGCCGATGATGGCGTTGACGCCCGGCGAGCCGAAGGAGACCCCGAACATCACCCGCGCCATGAACAACAGAACAACCCCGCCCAGCGCGATGATGATTGCCTGGACCACACCGTGATGAGTGAAATCCCATTTTTCCGCCAGATAGGCGACGATGCCGCCGATCACCAACGATCCGAAAAAGCTGAAGAACGCCACGCTCACCTCCGTTGGAGAAAGATGTAGGCGCTTAACTTCATAAACGCAAAGTCTTGCTAACCGAGCAGCCTTCTTGCGATCACCTGCGCTTGGATCTCGGCGGCACCCTCGAAGATGTTGAGAATCCGCGCGTCGCAGAGAATCCGGCTGATCGCATATTCCAGCGCAAAACCGTTGCCGCCGTGGATTTGCAACCCGTTATCGGCGGCGGCCCAGGCCACGCGGGCACCGAGCAGCTTTGCCATCCCGGCTTCCAGATCGCAGCGACGGTCCTCATCCTTCTCGCGGGCCGAGAAATAGGTGAGTTGGCGGGCGATCATCAGTTCCACCGCCATCATCGCCAGCTTCGAGGCGACACGCGGGAACTCGATCAGCGATTTCCCGAACTGCTTGCGGTCCTCGGCATAGCGCATCGACACATCGAGCGCCGACTGCGCAACCCCGATCGCACGCGCTGCCGTCTGGATGCGGGCGCTTTCGAAGGTCTGCATGAGCTGCTTGAACCCCTTGCCGGTCTCCCCGCCCAGCAGGTTCTCGCCCTTTACCCGGAACCCGTCGAAGGCCAGTTCGTATTCCTTCATGCCGCGATAGCCCAAGACTTCGATCTCGCCGCCGGTCATACCTTCGGTCGGGAACGGATCTTCGTCGGTACCCGGTGTCTTCTCGGCGAGGAACATCGACAAGCCGCGATAATCCGACGTGTCGGGATCGGTGCGGGCCAGAAGTGTCATCACATGGGTTCGCGCGGCATGGGTGATCCAGGTCTTGTTGCCCGTCACCAGCCAATCGCCGCCATCCTTCACCGCGCGGGTGCGAAGCGAGCCCAGATCCGAGCCGGTGTTCGGTTCGGTGAAGACGGCGGTGGGCAGGATTTCCCCGCTCGCCAGACCCGGCAGCCACTTGGCCTTTTGTTCCTCGGTGCCGCCGCAAAGGATCAACTCGGCGGCGATCTCCGACCGGGTGCCGAGTGAGCCAACGCCGATATAGCCGCGCGACAGTTCTTCTGAGACCACAACCATCGACGCTTTGGAGAAGCCGAAACCGCCATGTTCCTCGGGAATGGTCAGGCCGAAGACGCCCATCTCCGCCAGTTCGTTGATCACATCGAGCGGTATGAGTTCATCCTTCAGGTGCCACTCATGGGCGAAGGGTTCGACCTTTTCCCTGGCATAACGACGGAACTGCTCGCGGATCATCTCCAACTCGTCGTCGAGGCCCGTAGCCCCGGTCGTGATGTCGGCGTTCTGCTGGCGCATCAGCGTGACGAGCCGCATCCGCGCGGCCTGCGTGTTGCCCTCCTGCGTGAGCCGCATCACCGCATCGTTCATCAGAAGGCGCTGATCGTCCTGAGACAGGCCAACGTCCTGAGGGCGCACGATTTCGCCCTGACTCATCGGGATGCCGCCATAAAGCTGCCAGAGGTATTCGCCGAAGGCAATTTGCAGGATCAGCTGCTCGGTCTCGCCGAACTTGCCCCGTTCCACCAGCGCTTCCGCCCAGGCCTGCATCTGGCGCAGGGCTTCGACATAGGTGGCAATCCAGGCAAGACCGTGAGCGGCCGTCTGGTCGGCTTCGATCAGGTCCGCGTCAATCTTGCCGTCCGTCTGAACACGCGCGCGAAGCACATCTGTCGCGCGGGCCAAAAGGGATTCGGCGGGGGGCACCGCGGCTCGGGTCAGATCAAGAAGACCTTCAAGAACAGGGCTTTCGCTCATCCGGGAACCACCATCATGCGCCATCTTACACTTCCATCTTTCTGCACCTGCGAAGATCTAAGCACAATGCAGTTGCAGCGCAAGAAGATTTCGTTCCGAGATAAGTTTTTGAACAATAGTGTCGCATCTGTTTGCACTTCTCCTCCCCCGTGCTGTTGGATAATGCATCTCTATGGAGATCCCGCTCCTCTTGCTTCTTGCCGCAGTCGGCCTGACCTTTCTCGCCGGCTTCGTAAAAGGCGTCACCGGGTTTGCCTTGCCGATGATCATGATCTCCGGCATGGCATCGTTTCTCGCGCCCGAGGTGGCACTGGCGGGATTGATCCTGCCGGCGCTCTTCGCCAACTATTGGCAGGCCGGACGGCAAGGGCTTGGCCCGGCGCTGTCCTCGGCCAGGAAACACCGGGGCTTCATCGCGGTCGTCCTGATCTGCCTCGTCATCTCCGCTCAATTCGTCACCCACCTGCCCGCCTCGACGCTGTTCCTGATCCTTGGCATTCCGGTCACGCTTTTCGCGGTCCTGCAACTGATTGGCTGGCGACCGACGCTGGATGCCGAAGATCACCTTGTGGCTGAGATCGGCGTGGGCGTATTTGCAGGCGGTATCGGGGGGCTGTCCGGCGTTTGGGGACCGCCGACCGTTCTGTACCTTACGGCGCTGAATGTGCCGAAGGTGGAACATGTACGGGTGCAGGGTGTGGCCTATGCGCTCGGCGCAACCGCGCTGACACTCGCCCATCTCCGCAGCGGCGTGCTGGATGCAAACGGGCTAAGGTTCTCGGCCCTGCTGGTCCTGCCCGCGATGCTGGGAATGGCCGCCGGTTTCGCGATCCAGGATCGTCTGGATCAGGAGAAATTCCGCTGGGCGATCCTCGTCGTTCTGGTTGCCTCCGGCCTGAACCTGACCCGGCGCGGGGTTTTCGGTTAGCGCAGGAAACCGATGGCGTAGGTCGGCGTCATCTGGATTTCGCCGACATAAGCGTCCAAAGCTGCAGGATCGGGCTGGCGCTCGGTCCCGGTTTCCTCCGCCGCCAAACCGCCGGTTACGAAAAGGACATCGAGGTCTTCGCCAAGCGCGCCTTTCACATCCGTGAGCACTCCGTCGCCGATGGCAAGGATGCGCGAATCCGGCGGCAATTCCCCAAGCTCCGACAGTCGCCTCCGGGCCAGATCGTAGATCGGTGGGTGCGGCTTGCCGAAATAGAGGCTCTCGCCCCCCATTTCCTCGTAAAGCTGCGCGAGCGCACCGGCGCACCATTCCCGCGTCTCGCCGCGGTCCACCACGATATCGGGGTTGGCGCAGAGAAGCTTCAGACCCTTCTGCTTCGCATAGAGCAGCTCGGGCCGGTGAACCGAAAGATCGGCATGCGGGTCGGGCACGCCGAGGCAGACAATGCCTTCCGCGTCCTCCAGCGCCACCCGTTCAATCGCCACCGGGTTCTCAACCACTTTCATCGGCTCGAAAAAGGTCAGGTCGAACTCCTGCCCGATGAAATAGACTTTGCGGCCCACCACGCCGCGAAACATCGCAAGCCGTGCGCTATCGCCGCTGGTCGCAATCGTGTCCCAACAGTCGTCAGGTGCCTTGAACTGCACGAGTTGCTTGGCAACCTCAGCCCGCGCCCGTGGCGCGTTCGTCAGAAGAACGACCTTTCCGCCCTTGGCCCGGAAGGCTCGCAGAGCCTCCACCGCTTCAGGAAAGGCTTCGATTCCGTCATGCAGGCAGCCCCAGAGATCGCAGAAGACCGCGTCGTAGCGGTCCGAGATCTCGGCGAGGCTTTCGACGATCTGCATCAGACTTTGAGCGCCGGGATGATCTGTTTCTTGCGGCTGACCACGCCGGGAAGCCCCACAAGGTCGCTGTCCACGGTGACGCCGAAGCTCTTTTCCGCCACGGTCTTCACCAAATCGTTCGGCACGAAGAGGATGGCTTCCTCGCTGAGGATATCGACAAGGAAGAACAGCACCTGATCGACGCCGTCTTCCTCCGCGACCGTCACCATGTCGTCCATCAGGCCCGACTTGCGGGACAGAACGGTCGACGGCGAGGTCGTCTCAAGAACCGAGACGCGGAACTTCTTGCCATCCACCTCGTATTCCTTGCTGTCCATGCGCAGAAGCTCGGCATCGGAATAGGAGGACACATCGGATTTCGCGGCAAACATCTCGGCTGCATAGTCCGGGATCGACAGGCCAAGCTCTGCGGCCAGTTGCGTGGCAAGTTGCCGGTCCACATCCGTGGTGGTGGGAGAGCGGAATTCCAGCGTGTCGGACAGGATGCAACTCAGCATCGCGCCCTTGATGTCGTTGGGCATCTTCTCGGCATCCGCGCCCATGAGATCATGCATGATCGTCGCCGTACACGCGACCGGGCGGATGGTGATGTTGATCGGCCCCTTGGTCTTCAACCCGCCCTGCAGCATGTGATGGTCGATCACTTCCACGACGCTGGCGTCGTTCACTCCGGCGGGCAGTTCGGCGACATTGTTGGTGTCCACGATCACGCAAGTGTCGCCCTCGCCCACGTCTTCAAGGAATTCCGGCTTGTCCAGGTTCCACCGGCTAAGAACGAACAGGGCTTCGGAATTCGGCTCGCCCAGCAGACGGGCTTCAGCCGGGGTGCCGCGGCATTCGTTCAGATACCAGGCCCAGATGATCGGCGATCCGGTCGAGTCTGTATCGGGGCTTTTGTGGCCAAAGACTTTGATGGTCATGGGAAAACGTCTCACTCGTGGCTATTTCGCGGCTCTCATAACGGCTTGTCCAGGCCTTGTCACCCGGTGTCGGCAGGGCTTAGTGTCACGTCCCAAGAGGCAAAGACCCACATGCAGGAAACCGAGCTTTATCCGCCCGTCAAAGCCTTCCTCGAAGGTCAGGGCTACACCGTGAAGGCCGAGATCGGCGCCGCCGACGTCGTGGCCTGCCGTGACGATGAGGACCCGGTTGTTGTGGAACTCAAGACGGGGTTTTCGCTTTCCCTGATCCATCAGGCGGTGGCGCGTCAGTCGATCACCGATTGGGTCTATGTCGCAGCGCCGCGCGGCAAAGGGCGGCGCTTTCAGACGGCACTGAAGCAGATGAAAACGCTTTGCCGCAGGTTGGGGCTGGGGCTGATCACCGTACGGATGAAGGATGCGCATCTCGAAGTCCATTGCGACCCCGGCCCTTACGCGCCGCGCAAATCGAAACGGCGGCAAAACCTGCTGCTGCGCGAATTCGCCCGGCGGGAAGGCGACCCGAACACCGGCGGCGCGACCCGGCAGGGGCTGGTCACCGCTTACCGGCAGGACGCACTCCGCTGTGCGGGGCATCTTGCCTCCGCCGGTCCGACCAAGGGGGCAACGGTTGCCAGGGAGACCGGCGTGACACAGGCCACCCGCCTGATGGCAGACAACCACTATGGCTGGTTCAATCGGGTGGAAAAAGGGATCTACGAGCTGACCGACAAGGGGCGCAAAGCGGCGGAGGGCGCCTGATGGAATGGCGCGAAGAGGCGCTCTTGCTAACCAGCCGCCGCCACGGGGAATCCGCGGCGATCATCGAGGTTCTGACCGAAGGACACGGCCGCCACGCCGGGATCGTGCGCGGCGGCGGGTCTCGCAGGATGGCGGCGGTGTTGCAGCCCGGCACGCAACTGGACGTGTCCTGGAAGGCGCGGCTGGAGAACCATCTTGGGTCCTTCACGGTTGAGCCGTTGAAATCGCGCGCCTACCTGATGAGCGACCGCAAGACACTTGCGGGATTGAATGCGCTGACTGGCCTGCTGTCCTTCGCTCTGCCCGAACGCGAACCCCATGCCGACATCTATCGCGGCACGATGACGGTGATCGATATGATGGATCAGGAGATCTGGCCGCTCGCCTATCTCCGCTGGGAACTGGCCCTGCTGGACGAGCTTGGCTTCGGCCTTGACCTGCGGTCCTGCGCTGTTTCCGGCAGCACCGAAGACCTGATCTACATTTCTCCAAAAAGCGGCCGGGCCGTCTCGGCAGATCAGGCGGGCCAATGGGCCGACAAGCTTCTGCCCCTGTCGCCCGCGCTGCTGGGCACCGGCACATCCTATGACGACATCCGCGACGGGCTTCGGGTCACTGGACATTTCCTTCAATCCCGGCTTGCCCCGGCCCTGGGCACACGGCCTCTTCCCGCCGCGCGTCAAAGGCTGATGGATGTTCTCAACACATGAATAACCCCGCCGAATGGCAGGGCCATTCAGATCGAACTGGCGTGGTCACTCGTAATAGACCTGACCTCGATAGAGCTTCTTCTTTTTCGGTGTGCCGTTGGGATTGAGCGGAACACCATCTTCGCCGGCTTTCGCCTGCTCCCTCGGCTCGGCATGCATCTCGCACGCGCCTTTCAGAAAGGTGATCGAAGGATTTGTGTCAGTCTCGTCAAGCCCGGCCCCAACCTTGAAGGCAAGATCGAGGACGTTCGAATAAACGGCCGTCACAGTTTCGGGTATTGTCTCCGCATGCAGGCCCGTCAATCGGCCTTGAACACCATCTCGACCTCTCCTGTCAGAAGCAGCACATTACCGGAAACCTCGGCCAGACTGACGCTTGCGAGCGCCTCGAAGAATTTCGCTTCGGCCTCCAGATCTGGACAGGCGCGGCGGGTGGCGGCAATCGGGCCGAGGTCGATCCAGGGATATGGCACGCTCTGTTCTGCCGACCAGGTGTTACAAGGTCCTTGACCGACCGCGCGGCCTTCTTCGGGGAAGGAAATGGTCGCTTTCGCCGTGAAAGGTTCACCGCCAAGTTCCGTCAGCCGGTAAACGGCGTCCCGGTCGGCATAGCCCGAGATCGTCTCATCGGAACAACCGACCGTGAAGAGCGAAAGGAGGAGGATCAGGCGCATGCCCCGAACCTATAACGAAAAAGGGCGGGCACAACGGCCCGCCCCTTAAAATATTCGCGTCTCGGATCAGTTCCCGGTGGCGTCCGTCACATCGACCGAAATGCCGGGTCCCATGGTGGAGGACAGGGCGACTTTCTTCATATAGGTGCCCTTCGAGCCCGAAGGCTTTGCCTTGGATACGGCATCGACGAACGCGCGGATGTTCTCGACCAGCTTGCCCTCGTCGAAGGAGGCCTTGCCGACACCCGCGTGCACGACACCGGCCTTTTCGACCTTGAACTGGACCTGGCCACCTTTGGCGGCCTCAACCGCTTCCTTGACGTCCATGGTCACCGTACCGACCTTGGGGTTCGGCATCAGGTTGCGGGGGCCAAGCACCTTGCCCAGACGACCGACGATCGGCATCATGTCGGGGGTGGCGATGCAGCGATCGAACTCGATCTTGCCGCCCTGCACGGTTTCCATCAGGTCTTCCGCACCAACGATGTCGGCACCAGCGGCGGTGGCCTCATCGGCCTTCGCGCCACGGGCGAAAACGGCGACGCGCACGGTCTTGCCTGTGCCGTTCGGCAGCGTGACCGAGCCGCGGACCATCTGGTCGGCGTGGCGCGGATCGACGCCGAGGTTCATTGCGATCTCGACGGTTTCGTCGAATTTCGCATTGGCGTTCGCCTTGATCAGCGAGACGGCTTCCTCGACGGTGACGTCTTCCTTGCCGGCAAAGGCTTCGCGGGCTGCGGTGGTTCTTTTTCCAAGTTTCGCCATGACTTAGCCCTTCACCTCGATACCCATCGACCGGGCAGAGCCCAGGATGATCTTCATCGCTGCTTCCACGTCATTCGCGGAAAGATCCTTCATCTTGGCTTCCGCGATCTCGCGCACCTGCTTGGTGGTCACCGTACCGACGGTTTCACGCGACGGGTTGTTGGCGCCCGACTTGAGCTTGGCGGCCTTCTTCAGGAAGTACGACGCCGGCGGCGTCTTGATGTCCATCGAGAAGGACTTGTCCTGGTAATAGGTGATGATCGTCGGGCAGGGTGCGCCCGGTTCCATCTCCTGCGTCTTGGCGTTGAACGCCTTGCAGAATTCCATGATGTTGATGCCGCGCTGACCCAGCGCCGGGCCGACCGGCGGGGAAGGGTTCGCTTGTCCGGCGGGCACCTGAAGCTTCATGGTGCCAGCTACTTTCTTGGCCATAAGACCAACTCCTTTTCTCAACTCCGTTGGGACGCGTCCCGCAGGATATGGTTGATGTGGTCCGGTCCGGACATCGCGATGCCCTCGCCTCCCACTAGTACGCCTGCCTTGGCAGACCGGCGGGGAGTACACGGGCCCGCCCCGGTTTTCAAGGGATTTATGCAACGTTCGGGGCGTTGCAGCGCCCGCAGTGGCCCGAAATGGTTAACGCCAGCAAATCAAGGGGACTGGAGCGAAACGGCACGTCGGTATCGCGTCGGTATGACGTCGGTATCACGTCGGTGCGTGTTGGGGCGTCAGGAGGCCGGACCACCATATCTTGTGATTGCGTTAGTCTTCGTGTCGAAAGTGTTAAGACGGACGACAAAAGAAAAAAGCGGCGGAAACCGCCGCTTCTATCCAAAGTTGCAATCGTTCTGACTGTGGAGCAGCGACTCAGTTCTGCTTGGAGACCTGCGTGAACTCCAGCTCGACGGGCGTTGCGCGGCCGAAGATCGAAACTGTCACCTTCAGGCGCTGGTTGTCCTCGTCCACTTCTTCCACGGTGCCGTCGAAATCCTCGAACGGGCCGTCGTTGACCTTGACCTGTTCGCCCACGTCGAAGGAGATCATCAGCTTCGGCGCGGTTTCCCCTTCCTCGACGCGGTTGAGGATGCCGTTCACCTCGGCATCGCGCATCGGCATCGGGCGGCCTTGCGGGCCGAGGAATCCGGTGACGCGGTTGATCGAGTTGATGAGGTGGTAGCCTTCGTCCGACATTTCCATCCGCACGAGGACGTAGCCCGGCATGAAGCGGCGTTCGGCTGTGACCTTCTTGCCGCGGCGAATCTCGATAACTTCCTCGGTCGGAACCAGCACTTCCTCGATCTGCTCTTCCAGACCAGCGTCGATGACCGACTGGCGGATCTGCTCGGCAACCTTCTTCTCGAAGTTCGACAGCACGCTAACGGAATACCAGCGCTTCGCCATGACTTGGGGTCCTCTCATGCGGGGGCAGTTTGCGACTGCCGGAAATTAAAAGGGGCGTGCACTTTCACATGCACGCCGCTCAACCACTGCCTGATAACGCCGGGATCGCCCGAGTTCAAGGGGCATCAGGTTCCGAAATAGGTCAGCACCACTTCGAGACCGGAGAAGATCACCCGGTCGACCAGCCAGAAGAAGGCGGCGGTCAGGATGGCGAGGACGAACACCATGACGCTGGTCAGCATGACTTCGCGGCGCGACGGCCAGACGACCTTCGCGACTTCCGAGCGGACCTGTTGAACGAACTGAGCAGGATTGACCATCGTGACCCTTGCGGCGTTGATTGCGCGTTTCGGCGCAGATACGCGCTTCGACGCGGGCTTTCAACCCTCGCCCGCAGGGATCACACGTTCTCGACCGGGTTTGACCTTGCTCGAATACGGCCAAGGGGCGAATCCGCGTCCGGTCCGTGGGCATTGTCCGGGGGACCGTCGAGCTCGGCACCGGCCTTGCCGGTCTCTGTCGGTGTCAGCTTTTGAAGGACGTCGGACGAAGAGACCCGGGGCTGCATCGCCTCTCCGCGCATCTCCATGCTCTTCTGGAATCCGCCGAATCCCAGGAGGAAGCCGAGAATGCCGCCAACCAGCCAGATCCGGTTCACATTGGCCTCGGGATCGGCCTCCACCATTGCGCTTTGCAGGTAATAAGTGCCCGCCAGCACACCGATGGCCAGGATGTAGGACCCGATCGGGGGCAGGAAACTGAACATGCGAAACATCGTCAAACTCCGAAAAAGCGAACGGATTGATGTCTTGATTGCACCGAATCCGGGCAAAATTGTGTCGGAATCCCAAGATTGGCGACGGACTGTTTCGTGTTCGTGGACGAGCTGCTGCCAGCGGGCGCGCATCGGCGGCAAAGAGGTTGGTGTCCTCATTGCGGTGGCAGGGGCGGAGGGTCTCGAACCCCCGACCTACGGTTTTGGAGACCGTCGCTCTACCAACTGAGCTACACCCCTAAAGCGCCGACGCACGGGTTACGGCAGCGCTGGCACGAAATCAAGACGTGATTGTCGGGTGAACCGCTGTGCCTGTTCGTTGCCGCCTGCGGGACACGCCGGGTACCGTCGCGGCTCTTTGATCGAACTGACGTCCTTGGAGTGTTCATCGGCTCGAGGGTCCAACTTGTCGGAATCACACAGCACGATGGCCAACGGCAGGACGAAAAGCGGTCGGGGCGGCCTAGTATTTCAACCGTAGCTCGGCCGCCTCGACATATTTGCCGGTGGAGATCAACTCGCTGGCGAAGGCGCCCACGCGGTCGGCCGGAAGGCCGCCTGCGATGGCCTTTTCGAACCATTCCATGCCCTGCTCCACCTCGCCATCATGCACCAGGGTGATGGCCACGTAGTAATGCGCCCAGGGGTCCTCGACCCCGGTGGCAAGCGAAGCTTCCGCCGCTTCCCTTGCAATGCGATAGTCGCCAAGCTCCAGCGCGATATAGCTGCGCAGGAGATGGTCGGAATGGTCCGCGCCAGACAGAGCCAGACCCCGGTCGATCACCTGCAACGCCTCCTCGAACCGGCTGTCGGAGGACAAAGCGTCGGCATACCAGTAGAGAATTGCGTTGTTCGGACCCAGCTTGCTATCGGCCTGGGCATAGTTCTCGATCGCTTCCCCCCGACGGCCCAGGGCAAGCAGGGCCTGGCCGCGTTCGATATAGCCGGAGGTCCGGTCCGGGAAAGCGGCGATCAGCCGGTCCGCTTCCCGCAGGGCCTGCGCGTTCCGATCGAGATCGCGCAGCGCAATGATCCGGTAGACCAGCGTGGGGAACTCCTCCGGTGATTCGGTGAGGATCTCGTTGAACATGGCAAGCGCCGCCTCGCCATCGCCACCCGCCAGATGCGCGCGGCCAAGGCCATAGCGGGCATTCACATCCTCCGGTTCGATGTCCAGCGCGGTACGGAATTGCTCCGCCGCCAGCGCCGGTTTGCCATCGTCGAGCCAGCTCCAGGCCACTTCGCGCACGGCCCAGATGTAATCCGGGTCGATGGAGAGCGCGGCAGAGAGCAGCTCCCGCGCCTGTCTGCCCGAAAGCACGCCCATGCGCCGGCCTGTCGCAGCCTTGCCGCCGAGCCCCTGCACGGTGACTTTCCGGGCCAGCGACGCTTCGAACGCCTCATATGCTGGCGCGTCGCCTTCCGATTCCCACAATGTCCAGCCAAGGCCGTTCCAGGCATTGGCGTCACCATCGTCCAGCGCGATGGCCTCCCGGAAGCTGTCCTCCGCCGAGTCGTAGCGGTCGAGCCAGAGATAACCGTCGCCCCGCGCGACAATCAGCTCGGCCCGCTGGCGCTGCGTCAGTCGGATATCGGTCAGCGCAAGATCGCAAGCTTCGATCAACCGCTCGGGCCTTTCGCTGCGGGCGAGGCAGACGCGCACCGCAGTGTCCTCTGACGAGGTGATAAGCGGCTTCGCGGCAAGCGGCGTGGCAAGGCAGAGGGCCGCGACGCATAAGGGAATTGGGCGCATGTGAACGCTCCTGGCAGCTTCCCCCTCCCCGGTCTTCCGTTCACATCACAGGACAAACCGCGCGAATTTACGGCAATTCTTGGGAATTCGTCATCAATCCCCGTCAGGCCAGACCAGGGTTTCGACGCCAGCGAAGCGCCGCAACCGGTCCAGTTCGGCCCGAAGCTTGTCATGGCGGGCGGGCGGCCATTTGACGCCCGGTTCCGGCCAGAAGTTGAGGACCGTCAGGGTCGAAGCCTTGCGGTCGGCCTTGACTTCGATGCGCCCCACAAAGCGGTCGCCCTCGAGGATCGGGTAGACATAATAGCCCCAGACGCGTTTGGCGGCGGGGACGAACATCTCCACCCGGTAATTGAAACCGAAGAGCCGTTCGAGGCGCGTGCGATCGCGGATCACCGGGTCGAAGGGGTTGAGGATGCGCAGACGGCTGGTGGAGGGCGTGAGCGCGGCAAGCCGGGCCTCGATATCGGCAGGCGCCACAGCGCTGAACCAGGTGCGGTCGGCGGTTTCCACTTCGACGGGGACAACATGTGTGGTGGCCACCCAGTCCCGTGCCTCCTCATTCGAAACCGCATCCCAGTACCGCTGGACATCGCCGGCGGAGCCGAAGCCCATGCGATCCAACGCCTGCGTGCAAAGCCCGTCCACTTGTTCGTGATCCGGCAGCGCGATCTCGTCCAGCGAATGCGGGAAGACGCGTTCGGTGAGGTCGTAATACTTGGTGAAGCTTCGGCGGTGACAGGTCGCCAGCTCGCCCGCATACCACATGAAATCCAGCGCCACCTTGTGCGGTGGGCGGGTCCACATCTCCTTCCTACCTTCTATTTTCGTGTCGAAGGCATGGGTGGACAGCGCCCCTTCCCGCCGGATGCGTTCCTTGATCTCCAGGCGCTCCGGCTCGTCCGGCAGGTTACGGAACCAGCCTGCGCGGCTCATCTGCTCCCGCTTGCGACGAAACTGTCGCTCCCACATGGGCAGGAAGTCCATCGGCAGGACGGAGGCGTCATGGGTGAAATGCTCGAAGATCGCGCGGTCGCGGGCCAGCAGACGATCAAGCATCGGCTCACGGTAATTGGTGTTGCGGCTCCACAGGATGTGGTGATGGGCGCGGGAGACCACCTGAATGGAATCGAGTTGCACGAAGCCGAGCCGCTTGATCATGCCGAGCACATCGAGCGTGCCCGTCGGCGCGGCGTTCAGGCCCTGCGCCGTCAGCCAGAGCCTGCGGGCGGTGCGGTTGTCGATACGGAGCGGCGGCATTGGTCTTCCGTTTCCCGTGTGCCTTCGATCTATGGCAAGGACCACGGCCAACAGAAAGCGCGTTTTTCGATTTGCTCAGGCCCGCCGTGCAATCGCGTCCGCAAGCAGTTGCCGCAATTTCAGGCCGCGATGCGGATTGACCTGTTCGACCCATCCGATCTGGCCAAGAAGCTCTGCCCGGAACCGTGCGTCCTGCCACCGTGTGTCCGTTGCCTTGCCGCAGGCATGGATGACGGCCTTCAAACGGTCGAAACTCTTGCGCTCGACATTCAGATGCCGGTTCACAACGACCCCGGTTACCGTCTGGCGCGATGTCGCGGACATGATCCGGGTCTTGGCGGGGTTCACCTCGAAGCCCTCGTCCCGGACGATCTCGGGCACGGCGCGAAGGAGGGTGCCGGCAATCGCAGGATCGCCGGAAAAGCTCAGGTCATCTGCGTAGCGGCTGTAATTCGCATCCAACCGCCGGGCCAGCGCGGACAGGCGCTGGTCAAGCGCGAAAGCCGCCTTGTTGGCAAGCGCGGGCGAGAGCGGCGAGCCTTGCGGAAGATGCGGCTGGCCATAGATCGCGCGATCCACCACTGGCAGGCGTTCGAGCATCCACGCGGGCGTTTTGGAAACCGAAAGACCAGTCAGACAACGGGACACCGCGTTCGGGTAGCCGAGGCAGCGAAACATTCCGAAGACCCGGCCCGATGCGATGGAGGGGAAGAAGTCCTTCAGGTCGAAACAGAGGACAACAGGCTCGCCCGCGTGCCGCGCAGCCCCCTGCAGGCAGTTGCGACCGGGGACGAAGCCGAACGCATCCCCGTGATCCGGCAGACGCGAGACGATACCGTTCAGCACCATGCGCTGGAGCGCCTTCAGCCGCGGTTTCGGTGCCTCGATCAGGCGCGTGCCGCCGTTTGCCTTTCGTCGGATCAGGTAGCGGTAGTGGTTGACGGCAACGTCGCCATGTTCCTCGAACCGGCTCGCCGGGTCCGCATGATAGTCAAGTCTGCCCAGATCCAGCATCAGCCAGTCCGCAAGCGCGGCGACGGTCGGAAGCACGGGGATGTCGAGATTGGCAAAGGCCGGAAGCGGCCGCATGACGGGTGTGCTGTCGTCGAGGTCGGGCCAGACATTGCGGCGACGGCAATAGCGCAGCAGAAGGTCGAATTGCGGCGCGTCCATCAACACCGACGAAATCGCCCGGGCAGTAGGGGCGTAGATCGTCGGAAAGCTGTCGAGCAGATACGCCGCAAGCTCGGGTGCCATGCGGTTCAGCGCCTCCGGCAGGCGACGTTTCAGGAGGGCTTCGAGGCCTGACGGGCTCCACTCGGCGATGGAAAGGCTATAGGCGAGGTTGGCGGCGAAGTCCTTTGGTCGCAACGGGCGGTCCTTGCTTCTCTTCGTCTTGCGCTACCAGGCCTGGGTGAAGCCCAGATTCGGTAGCGCCGTGAATGTCCAGCCAGGTCTCGCAGGCGGGGATGCCCCGCCCCGGCGTTGCATGTCACCATGCGTCGCCATCCAAGAACCGCCGTTGCAGGGGCAGTATGGGCGGGCCTGCGGGGTTTGCCAAGTTGCGCGAAACGCAGAAATGAAAAAGCCCCGCGGAAGCGGGGCCTTCTTTTGGGCGCTGGGCACCCATTTGCTTACGCGTTCAGGATCACTCGATGATCTTCGACACAACGCCCGAGCCGACGGTGCGGCCGCCTTCGCGGATGGCGAAGCGGAGGCCGTCTTCCATCGCGATCGGTGCGATCAGCTCGACCGTGAACTTCAGGTTGTCGCCCGGCATCACCATCTCGGTGCCGCTCGGCAGTTCAACGGTCCCGGTCACGTCCGTCGTCCGGAAGTAGAACTGCGGGCGGTAGTTCGCGAAGAA
>JBNKWP010000036.1:0-27085 GCA_050299835.1 Silicimonas sp. | reverse complement strand
CGGCACCCATGTCGAGGGCGAGGTCAAGAACATCACCGAATTCGGTCTGTTCGTCGGTCTCGAAAACGAAATCGACGGGATGGTTCACCTCTCCGACATCTCCTGGGATCAGCGCGGCGAAGACGCCATCCAGGACTTCCGCAAGGGCGATGAGGTCAAGGCCGTCGTCACCGAGGTCGACGTGGAAAAAGAGCGTATCTCGCTCTCCATCAAGGCCCTCGATGACAGCTTCTCCGACGTCGTTGACGGCGTGAAGCGCGGCTCGATCATCACCGTTGTCGTGACCTCCATCGAAGATGGTGGGATCGAGGTGGAATACGAAGGCGCGAAATCCTTCATCCGCCGTTCGGACCTCAGCCGTGACCGCGCCGAACAGCGCCCCGACCGCTTCTCGGTCGGAGACAAGGTCGATGTGCGCGTCACCAACGTGGACGCCAAGTCGCGCCGCCTGGGTCTGTCGATCAAGGCCCGCGAGATCGCGGAAGAAAAGGAAGCGGTGGAACAGTACGGGTCTTCGGACTCGGGCGCGTCCCTCGGCGACATCCTCGGCGCGGCGCTCAGCAAAGACGACTGATCGTCCATTCCAGACCATTTGAAAGCCCCGCTTCGGCGGGGCTTTTTTATTGCGAATTCAGTGTTATAAAGAATCCGATGGAACCGTTTCAGGGGTCGCCGGTTGTCTGTCGAATACGGAACATCCGGAGGACCCCGTCATGGGTAGGAAAATCAACAACACCACGGCCCTGATTGCCGCTTTTTCGCTTTCGATTCCAACAGTTGTGCCCGCGCAGCAGTTGGTCGAATCCTGCGAGGCGGACAGCTTCGCCGTGACAGCGGCAACCGCTTCGGAGGCCGGTCTGGTTCTGGGCGAAGAACAGACCGCCGCGCTTCAGGGCGCGCAGGTCTCCGAAGAGATCATCGTTGGCAGCGTGGACGGCGAACCGGCGCTTTGCCTCACCGTTCCGCAGATCGCCGAACTGGGCGCCGATGACGCGCAGTTCGCGATGATTCAGGCGGCTCAGCCTGATGCGCAAGCAAACGTCGAAGCTGAGGCCGAAACCGAAGCCGAGGTGACCGCCGACGCGGAGCCCGAAGCTGAAGAGCAGGTGGAACAAGCGCAGGCCGAAGCCGAAGAACAGGTGGAATCGGCCATCGACAACGCCGAGGCCGCGGTCGAAGAAGCTGAAACGGAGGCGGAGACTGCTGCTGCGGAAACCCAGGAGGCGGTCGAAGAGGTGGAGACGGAAGCGACTGCCGAGGCGGAAGCCGAGGTAGAGACAACCGCCGAGAGCGATACCGCAGCCGCCGAAGCCGAAGTGGCGGTCGAAACGGAAGCCGAGGCCGAACCCGAAACGGGGGAAGCCGAAGCCCAGACGGAAACCGAAGCCGAAGCTGAAACCGCCGAGACGGATCTGGGCACGGTAGTTGATGAAGCAATCGAGTCCGCCGAGGCGGAAGCCGCATCGCTCGCAGACTCTCTCACCGAAGAGATGAAAGCCGCCGCCGAAGAAATCGAGGCGCAATCTGCCGAACAGGCCGACCCGGAACGTCAGGCCGAAGTGGCCGAGCAGGAAGCCCCGACGGAATCGGCTGCGTCCAACGAAAACGCGCAAGCCGCCGAGATCGAGGAAACCGTTGTCACCGAAGAGGACTCGCGGTCAAGTTCCGAAGAGTTTCAGGGCCAGATGGAAACCACGGCCAATGCGACCGCCTCTTCCGATGGCGGCGGCCTCAGCGATTTTGAGAAGGCCCTGCTTGTCGGTCTCGGTGCGGTCGTGGTCGGCAGGGCGCTGGGCGACAATTCCGACGCGCAGGTCGTCAGCAAATCGCAGGACCGCGTTGTCGTGCTGCAGGACGGTCGGTATCGCGTGCTGCGCGACGACAACGAACTGATCGAACGTCCGGGTTCCAGTGTTCGCCGCGAGACCTTCGAAGACGGCTCGACCCGCACGGTTGTCACCCGCGAAAACGGCGTCCAGATCATGACGATCCGCGATCCCGAACTGCGCGTGCTGCGCCGCGTGCGAATTGACCCGGACGGCACCCAGACGGTGCTGATCGACGACACGACCGATATCGAGCCGGTGGAAATTGCGACCCTTCCCGAACCTGTGGAAGCGGTGAGCGTGGCGTCCGACGCCAATGCGGACGACCTTCGCGCCGCGCTGGAGCGCGCCAACCGCGCCGACCGCCGCTTCGCGCTTTACCAGGTGCGCAACATCGAACGCGTTCGGAAACTGGCGCCCGCCATACAGCTGGAAGCGATCAACTTCCGTACCGGCAGCGCCGTGATCGACGCGCAGGAGGCCGAAGAACTCTCGCAACTCGGTAACCTGATTGCGGACATCGTTGCCGACAATCCCGGTGAGGTCTTCCTGATCGAAGGCCACACCGACGCCGTCGGCAATGCCGCGATGAACCTGGCGCTTTCGGACCGCCGCGCGGAATCCGTGGCGCTGGCCCTGACCGAGTATTTCGACGTGCCGCCCGAGAACCTCGTGGTTCAGGGCTATGGAGAAAGCGACCTGAAGGTGCTGACGCTTGGTGCCGAACGCGCAAACCGCCGCGCCGCGGTGCGCCGGATCACACCGCTGATCACCACCGCCAACCGGTAAGCCTGTCTCGCCGACAACAAGGGGCGGTCCTTCGGGGCCGCCCCTTCGCTTTTCCGCCCGAAATGATTCGGGCTGCGTTCATCCGCCATTCACCCCCGTCGAAATTTGTCGAAACATTTCCGCGCAAAAATCACGATCAATCGCGTTTCGCGGACAATGACAGAAAATCGGCGGTATCTAGTCCGGCCTGTGCCACGTTGGCTGACGTAAAGTTAACCGAAGTCAGGGCGACTGCGCCGGAGGGATGACATGCCGAAACCAAGCGGAGCCGGAGGCGGCGGGGGCAAGAACACGACACCACCGCCACCACCCGACGGAGCACTCGTCGGGACCGAGGGCGCGGACTTCCTCGAAGGCACCGCGCTCGACGACATCCTGTGGAGCCTCGGCGGAAATGACGAGATTTACGGCTACGCCGGCAATGACACCATCGAAGCGGGCGCGGGCGACGACACCATCGACGGCGGTGACGGCGACGATGTGCTGAACGGCGGCGACGGCGCCGACCTTTTCATCGGCAGCGCTGGCAGCGACATGATCGACGGCGGCGGCGGCACCAACGCGGTCCTCTACTATGCCGACAGCGAAGACGATTACACCATCACCGCGATCACCGAAGAGGTGACGCGCGGCAAGAAGGTCTACGAGGAAATCGTCGGCTACCAGGTCGCCGCCAATGACGGCTCGGGTGACGTGGACACCATCACCAACGTCTCCAGCGTCACCGTCTTCGTCGGCCCCGCGCCGGGCACGATCACCACGCAGGGCGATTTCTCCTTCGTCGACCGCGACGCGACAGTCACCATCAACGTGCTGGAGAACGACTACCTGGAAGGCGGCAACCTGGGCGAAGGCCTGACCGTCACCGGGCTCTCCGACATCCAGCTCGACATTGATGGAGACGGCCAGTGGGACACCGATTTCATCGACGAAGCCGTGCCGTTCGCGGACTATGCCAACGGCGTCACGCTGTCTGACGGCTCGATCCTGACCGTCCTCGCCGACGGCACCATGACCTGGGACCCGAACGACGTCTACGACACCGACACGGGCGAGATCCCGACGATCTCCTTCTGGTACGAAGCCTCCGACGGCACCGCGACCGAATATGGCGACGTCACCTTCGCCGTCAGCTATCCCGCCCCTCCGGGCGATATCGATTTTGAGACCATGACCCCCGCGCTCGACCCGTTCACAGCGGAGATCGTGGGCTACAACAACTACTATGACGGCCCTGACGAATCCTACGTCATCAGTCAGCTCTCCAGCGGCACCAACTGGTTCGAGCTTCGCGACGAGGAGGCGAATGGCGATTACGATTACGACGATGACGGCGACGACGAATTCCGCGTCTGGACCGAAGCCGACGGCACCACCCATGAGCTGAACGTCACCCACGAATTCCAGGACCCGTTCGACCTGGGCGGGATGACCATCACCGGGCTGGACGAAGGGGAGGAGGCGATCTTCACCTTCGCCGACGCCTCCGGCAATGCCACGGGCACGGTGACAGTGACCTCCGACGACCTGACACCGGACAACATCCTGGAATTCCTCAACGCCACCAACGTGGAACAGTTCTCGGTCGAGGCAGGCGAAGGCGACGAATTCTTCATCGACGACATTTTCTTCCTCTGAAACCGGGCGTGGCAGGCTCAGGATTGATGCGCCATGCGGAAACACTTGGTTTCCGTAGCGTTCCTTTCCCTGCGAAGGCCGACCGCTTAGTCTTGCCGCTGGTAAGTGAAGGTGACTCGTATGCCCAAGAAGGGTGACACTGCGGCCCGTATCCTCGCCGCAGCTCGTGAAATCGTCCGGTCCAATGGTCCGGATTCCCTGACATTCGATGCCGTGGCCGCCCGTGTCGGCGTGTCCAAACAGGCCGTGCTCTACTGGTTCCCGAACAAGGCCCGCCTGATCGAGGCGCTGGTCCGGCCCGCACTCGAAGCCGAAAGCGCGGCGGGGCAGGGGGCGGTCAGCGCGAACAATACCGCGTCGCAGTCGATCCGCGCCTATATCGGGGCGCTCGCCGTGTTCCACACCTCCGATCTCGACCGGTTCCGCCTGATGTATGTCACGCCGCAGATCGGCCAGCGTCCGGGCCGCAATGGCCAGATGCTGACCACGCTCGGCCGCATCCATCCTTCGACCACCGAAATGTACGACAGGCTCGCCGATCACCTTGTCGCCTGCGGTCGCTATGATCGCCAGATGGACGCCCGCCGCGCCGCCGCCGCCATGCACACCGCGCTCCTCGGCCTGGTCCTGCGCATGGCCATGGCCGACGCGCTCAACGCGCCCCTGCGCCTGCGCGACGACGCCCTGGTCGAGGCGCTGGTGGACGTGATGGCCCACGAGGCTGCCTGAGACTTGCGCCCGCCGCCCGGGCGCTGCATCTTCGGCCCATGGATCTCAGCCGCCGGGTCATCACGAAACTCGCCGCAGCAAGCGCGCTGGCTGCACAGGCCGCGCCCGCCGCCGCGTTCTTCCACAACCGTCTCACGCCGGAGAACTTTCCCGAACGTCTGACCGATGACCTCAACGCCCTGTTGAAACCGGGTTGCGACGGCGGCTTCTCCGTCATCCGATCGGCCAGCCGGGCCGGACCATTGTGGTCCCTTGATGCCGCGGTGAAACTCCACTGGCCGCCCGGCTGGCGCTCCCGCGCCTTCCGCGGCGCCGGAAATGACATCGGGGAGGCCTATGCCGACCTGCTGGCGGTGGTGCGCGGCTATTACGGCACCCTCTGGACCCTGCCCGACGGGTCGGGGTGTCTCGCCTGATGCTCGACCGCTCGCGCATCAGCCAGGGCCCGCTGACCCAGCTCGCCGACCGCTACGGGTCGGATAAGGGGCCGTCCAAGCACCGCTATACCGAACTTTACGACATGCTCTTTCGCCCCTACCGGGACCGCGAAATCACTTTCCTCGAAATGGGCCTGATGATCGGCGGCCCCGAGCACGGCCACGACGCCACCCGCGAAACCCGCGACGCGCCATCGGTGCGCATGTGGCTCGAATACTTCCCGAAGGCGCAGATCGTCGGCCTCGACGTCTCCGACTTCTCCTGGTTCGAACATGACCGCTTCCGCTTCCTGCAATGCGACATGGACGACCGCGCCGCCATCGCGCGGGCGGGCGAGGCTCTGGGGTCGGCGGACATCATCGTCGACGACGCCAGCCACGCCTCTCACCATCAGCAGAACGGATTTCTGGAACTCTTCCCGAGACTAGCATCAGGCGGCCTCTACGTTATCGAAGACCTCCGCTGGCAACCCGACGCCTACGAGCAAAAGGGCATCACCAAAACCGCCGCCCTCTTCCGAGACTTCGCGGCGCACCGCCGCTTTGAGCACAAGGACAAGAAGACCGAAGCCGCCTTCGAGGCCCTCGCTCCCCAGATCTCCGGCTGCTTCGTCTTCCAGGCGCATTTCACCAAGGAACGGCGGGACCAGGTGGCGGTGGTGCACAAGGTGTGACGCCGGTGTGCCGTCCTGACTTGCCTGCCCCTCGACAACTCCACACACCTGTTCCATATCTCCCCCAATCATGACCAACTTTGCCTACAAGCGTGATTTCGCCCCGCGCCCGACCGGAGTTGCCTGACCTCATGGCCCAGCTCCCCGAAAAACTCCGCGCCGCCCTCGCCAGTGCCGAGCGCCAGCTCGTGGCGGGCGACCCGCAGAGCGCGATCCGTCTGGCGGAGCCGGTGGCGCAGGCCGCGCCGAAACTCGTTGGTGCGCAATTGCTCCTCGCGCGGGCGCATCGCGACATAGGCAATACTGACCTTGCCCTTTCCCGCTTCCGGGCCGCGGCCGAAGCGAGCGGTGGCAATGAGGCGCTCTGGCAGGAATTCGTGCTGGAACTCCTCAAGGCCGGGCAGAAGGGACGTGCCCGCAGCACTGCGCAGAAGGCACCCCTGAAACCGCCGGCGCGCAAGAAGCTGATGGAACTGGCCAAATCCGGCATCCAGCGGGGCGGTGCGGCGCTGGGCGGCGTCGACCCGGCCCAGGCACAGGCTGTGCAGGACCTGCTCCGCCAGGACCGCATCGAAGAGGCGCGGGCCAAGGCCGAGGCATTGCTCGCCAGCCACCCAAAAAGCGCCTTCGTCCACAACCTGCGTGGCCTCGCGGCGCTTGCGGCCGAAGATCACGAAACGGCCATAGACTGCTTTCGCGAAACCCTGCGCCTGTCCCCCGAATTCTCCGGCGCGGCGGCCAATCTCGGCTTCACGCTGACCCTGTTGCACAGGTTCGATGACGCGACCGCCGTTCTCCGCAACGCGGCCGTGCACGACCCGCGCTCCAGCGATGTGCTGACCAACCTCGCCGATGCCTGCGTGCAGTCCGGTCGCTATGCCGAAGCCGCGGAACACGCCGGAAGACTTTTGGACCTCGCTCCGGATGACCCAACCGGGCTTCAGCTGCGCGCCTTTGCGCTGGTGATGCTCAAGCGCGCGCCGGAGGCGCTGCCACTGGTCGAACGTCTCGCCCGGATTGCGGACGGTCCCAAGGTGCAACGGACCCGGTTTGACGCCCTTGCAGGGTCAGGGCGCGAAGAAGAGGCGCTGGACTATGCCCGGTCGCTGCCTTCGATGCCTGACGAGCTCGCCCTGAACTACGCCGAACTTCTGGCGCAGATGGGGCGTCTGGACGAGGCGCGGCAGGCGATGGTCGATCTGATCGAACGCAACCCGGATGTACCCTTCGCCTATTATCACTATGGCACCATGGCCCGCTGGACCGAGGAAGATCCGGTGCTTAAGACCCTGCGCGCCCAGACGAAGCCCGAAGACACAAAACGCAACCTCCCAAAACTTGCCATGGCGTTCTACGCCCGTGCGAAGGCCGAGACCGACCTGAAGAACGACGCGGATGTCTTCCCGGCGCTGCACCGCGCAAACGCCCTTCACGGCGAGGGTGTGCCTTTCAACCCGAAGGACTTCATCACCCAGGGCGACCAGATCGTCTCCACATGGACCCGCGCGAGGATCGAGACGCTGTCGGAAGTCGGCACAAAAGGGGTCCGGCCCATCTTCATCGTGGGTATGCCCCGCTCGGGCTCCACGCTGACCGACCGCATCCTCGCGGCCCATCCCGAGGTCGCAAGCATCGGTGAGGACTCGCTGCTTGCCCCCGAATTCCCGCTTGACCTTGCGCCCAAACGCGATGCCGTCCGGATGGCCGGGAATGCGGGCATCTCCCAGATCCACGCGACCTTCGGGCGAACCCGCCGCTACCTCGACAAGTACCTCGCCAACTGCTTCCGGCTGGGTATGCTGGCCGCCGCCTATCCCGAAGCGGTGTTTCTGGAAACCCGCCGCGACCCGCGTTCCATCGCTCTCTCGATCTATTCCAACGCCATGCGTGTGCCTTCCCACCCCTATTCCACAAGCCTTGAAGGCATCGCCCAGTTCTATCTCTACGTCGAACGGGTGATGGCCCACTGGCGCGAGACCCTGGGCGATCGGGTCGTCGCGGTGGACTACGCGACCCTCGTCTCCGACCCGGAACCCCGCATCCGCCGCCTGCTGGAGGAATGCCGCCTGCCCTGGAACGACGCCTGCCTCAGCCCCGAGGCGGTGCAGGACCGCGTGAAGACCCTGTCGCTGGCGCAGGTCCGCTCCGGCATCAATACCGGCTCGGTGGAGAAATGGCGGCGGTTCGAGAAGGAGTTGGAGCCGTTTACCCGCATTTTGCAGGAGGCTGGGGCGCTGTAGAGCGGTTTTGCTCAACCCCGTAGGGCGGGGTTTCACCCCGCCAAATTCACCACTCCCATTGCCGGTCGCGAGCAAGCTCATTTGTCCCGCCCGGTTTGAAACACCGGGCAGCGCCCGACCCGGCCATGAGGCGCGGGTCGCTTCTCGCCCACCCTCGTGTTGGGGGCTGCTCTCAGTTCTGAAGTGGCTATTCGTCCGGCCACCAATCCCTCAGCCGCTTCACAACGTCCGCAAGCCACTTGGCCTTCTTGTCTCCTTTCATCGCACGATCCATCCAGATGGAAATCGTGGTCAGCCAGTTCGACAAACGGATGCGAATGGTGTTCGTCGGCGGTCGTTCCTTGCTCAGCGCGCGCTCGACATCGCTCTCGATGATCTTGCGCGCTGGATCGCTGACCTGATCCGCCACCGTTTCAGGAATAAGCAGCAAATCCTCGACAGGCAAATCGTCCACGGATTTCACAGGATTGTAGCCCGCCAATACTGCACAACGCCGCTTGGCATCCTCGTCTAACTCGCAAAGTTCTTCGGTCGCCGCCCCGAGCGCGTTCATGAGGTTCGTCAGCGCAACTTCTTCGGGATAAAGCGTTCCATTGTTCTTCTGGAGCGCCAAGGCGGCATCATAAAACCCTGTCGCCAATATGCTGATGCTTCTCGGTTCGCTTGCCAGCGTGTCCCGGACGACGATGACTTCATAGGAGTTTTCGTTGAAGATGTTCGGGCTAACACTTTGAAGCGCGGCCTTCAGGGCGTTCTCGATTCTCGTTGATACGAAGTCGGCGAGTTCGCTGGGTGGCAGGGCGTCCTCTTCAGGTTCAAAGACTCCCTTTTCATCATTGCGAACTAACCGTTGGACAGCGCTTGTCCGGTACTTGAACTCAATCTTTGCAATTTCTTCCGAAACCGACTCCGGGCCTTCGTCCCAGACCTCATGAGGAATGAGCGCGACGTCTCTTTGCAGTTCCCAATCCAATGGGGCCCCGTTGAGCGCGCTGACGTACCATCTTTTCCAGAAAGCCAGAGCCGGCACTTCGTCCAAGACGTCTATGCGCTTTCCAACGAAATCCTTAAGCCATGGCGGGACGTAAGCCGAGCCCCAAAGACTGGAAGTGATAATTTCGCCGTGGCTTCGGTTCACGTCGGCATCTAGTGCCGCGTTGAAATCTCCGTTCGCGATGTCTGCCGTACCAGGGCTGAGAACGCCGAAGATCGCATCATGGTTTGCATCCGCTGAATGCATGACAGATCTACGAATGTTTTCGCCTGTCGTTTCATTACTAAGAAATGAGGCTGCTTGAACACAGCCGCGCGCAGCGTACTCACAATTGGCAAAATCACGTTCTTGCAAGTGAACGGCCGCACGTTTTCCGGCGCGCTCCAAGGTTCGAACTAGCTCCGGTTCAGACCTGACAGAAGCAACCCAAGCCGTCAGAAGCACCCGAAACACAACCAGAGCTAGTCGGGCATGTTCCTCTTCGTGTTCATCTACACAAGTGAGAATTGGCACGGCTCTCGTCAATGCACGCGTACCGACCGACAAGCGGAACTGCGAGTTCGAATGTTCAGGATTCGCGATGAATTCTTGGTAGGTCATTTCAAATACTCTTGATAAAGGTGCCGGCGTCGACACCTCTCGACAACACCCCAACTTCGCTCCATATCTCCCCAACCATGACCGACCTGACCCACATCCGCAATTTCTCCATCGTCGCCCATATCGACCACGGGAAATCCACGCTGGCCGACCGGCTGATCCAGCTCACCGGCACCGTGGCCGAGCGGGACATGAAGGAACAGATGCTCGACGCGATGGATATCGAGCGCGAGCGTGGCATCACCATCAAGGCCAATACCGTCCGCATCGAATACCCCGCGCAGGACGGCGAGACCTATATCCTGAACCTCATCGACACCCCCGGCCATGTCGACTTCGCCTATGAGGTCAGCCGCTCCATGCAGGCCGTCGAAGGCTCGCTGCTGGTGGTCGACGCCTCTCAAGGCGTCGAAGCGCAGACACTCGCCAATGTCTACCAGGCCATCGACGCCGATCACGAGGTCATTCCGGTTCTCAACAAGATCGACCTGCCCGCCGCCGACGTCGACCGCGTCAAGGAACAGATCGAGGACGTGATCGGCATCGACGCCTCCGACGCCGTCCAGATCAGCGCCAAGACGGGCCTGGGGATACCCGACGTGCTGGAGGCCATCGTCCACCGCCTGCCCGCGCCGAAAGGCGACCGCGACGCGCCCCTGAAGGCCATGCTGGTCGACAGCTGGTACGACAGCTACCTCGGCGTCGTCGTGATGATCCGCGTCATCGACGGGGTGATCCGCAAGGGCGACCAGATCAAGATGATGCAGACCGGCGCCAAATACGGCATCGACAAGCTCTCGGTCCTGAAGCCCCAGATGGTCGACATCAGGGAACTCGGCCCCGGCGAAATCGGCATCTTCACCGCCTCGATCAAGCAGGTCCGCGACACCAAGGTCGGCGACACTATCACGCACGAAAAGAAGCCCACCGCCAAACCGCTCCCCGGCTTCAAGCCGTCGGTCCCGGTCGTCTTCTGCGGCCTCTTCCCCGTCGACACCAACGATTTCGAGGACCTGAGAGACGCCATCGAGAAGCTGCAGCTCAACGACGCCAGCTTCACCGCCGAGATGGAAACCTCAGCCGCGCTGGGCTTCGGCTTCCGCTGCGGCTTCCTCGGCCTGCTCCACCTCGAAGTGATCCGCGACCGCATCGACCGCGAATACGACATCGACCTGATCACCACCGCGCCGTCCGTCATCTACCACGTCTTCATGAAAGACGGCACGATGCGCGAACTCCACAACCCCGCCGACATGCCGGATCTGACTTACGTCGACCATGTCGAGGAACCGCGCATCAAGGCCACCATCCTCGTGCCCGACGAATATCTCGGCGACGTCCTGAAACTCTGCCAGGACCGGCGCGGCATCCAGATGGACCTCACCTATGCCGGTTCCCGCGCCATGGTCGTCTATGACCTGCCGCTGAACGAGGTGGTCTTCGACTTCTACGACCGCCTCAAATCCGTCACCAAGGGCTATGCCAGCTTCGACTACCAGATGATCGGCTATCGCGAGGACAACCTCGTCAAGATGCAGATCCTGGTGAACGACGAGCCGGTCGACGCGCTGTCGATGATGGTCCACCGCGACCGGGCCGAGAGCCGGGGCCGCCAGATGTGCGAGAAACTGAAGGACCTCATCCCCCGCCACATGTTCAAAATCCCCATCCAGGCCGCCATCGGAGGCAAGGTCATCGCCCGCGAGACCCTCTCGGCGCTCCGCAAGGACGTGACGGCGAAATGTTACGGCGGGGACGCGACGCGGAAGAAGAAGCTTCTGGAGAAGCAGAAGGCCGGGAAGAAGAAGATGCGCCAGTTCGGGAAGGTTGAAATTCCTCAGGAGGCTTTCATAAATGCGCTGAAGATGGATGGGTGAAGGTCGTGGGTCGAGTTTGAGAAAACCGACGGCAAATGGAGTGCTGGACATTGGGAAACAATTGGGTTCCGCAAGAGTTTGAAGACTTACGGCTTTCTGCACTTGGATCGGTCCAGAGTGCCAAAGCCCGAGGGTACGACATTAGGAAATCACCTCAGGGCAAAGACTATGTCTACGGATTACTAAAGGCGGCATCCAAATTCAAACTTGCTAAATCAATATCTGACGTCCAATACGTTGATTATGCTGAGAGAACAAGAGTTCACTATACCGCTCAGATTAAAATTACAGCCGCCTTCGTGGCATTTGAGGCGTATTCTAGACTAAGAAATAATAGGCGGTGGCATTCTCTAGCCGATGTGATCTCTGGAAATTATTTGGTAGAAGCAAGCGAAATAAGAAAGTCTATCAGCCTTAAGTCTCTGACCGAGTTACGGAATTTCATGGACAGACAGGCTCTTCAAGATAGGCTTGATAATTTCTCAAATGGAAACCTCCAAGAGGTTTTCTCGGTTGCGTGCGCATTGCGAAATGGGTTTGCCCACGGTCTTTATGGATCGCGTGGACAGTTTTACCGCGCCTCACTTAAGCTGCGGCCACTAATTCTAAAGGCAATAAAAGAGGACTGCGTTTCTGAGATAGGAGCCATTTGAGTTTTTCTGACTGATTGCGTGAGCAATGGAATAATTCAATTTAACCTGAGTCCATTTGGTTATGGTGCCACTCAATTTACATCGGTGGGCCCGATTGAAGCCGGGCCCATCTTCGTCAGCGCGTATGGCACCTAGGAATGCACCAGTAACACCCGTCAGATTTGGAGTAAATTGCTTTGGCGGCAGCGACCGCGCTCGCGCAATTCGGATGGAAGCCGAGCGGAACCCGATTTCGAAGTTCAGGGGGATATGGACATGAACCGTCGTCAACGTGAACTTCGTGGTATCCGTCAGGTTGCTCGTTTCGGTTTACATAGTAGTTCGGCATGAAGAGCCTCGCGAAAATTGCGACAAGTGCCGCAGGTTAGCGAGGCCGCTTGACTCATCCGACCCGAGTTGATTCACTCGGTTTGCACGCCGAACTACCGCCGCGACCCCTTTTGGGCGCGGTTCCGGAGTGAGACGCCGCCTGGTCTTGCCACCATGGCGGCGTCGCCGATTCTCCGGCAAGTCATTTGGCAATGATGGGACGGCAAACCAGCGGCTGTCAACAGCCACATGGCATATATCGCGGAATTTCCGGATCTTTTCTTGATTTCACCACTAAATATAGCGCTTGTCAACATGAAGCTGTGAAATTGTTGTGGATAACTCTCTATTGTGAGGCGCCGCTATATTTTGCGAACTGTCGGTGCAGTTCCTACTAGGTGCGAAATTTGCCACCCCCAAAACCTTGCCCCAGATCAAAGCGCCAACCCCCACCCCATGCTACCCCTCCCGCCAAAACCGGAGGCCCAGCCATGACCCAACTCTTCCTCATCATTCACATCTTCATCGGCTCCACGCTGGCCGGCAGCGCCGTGATCGCGGCCCTGACCCTCGGCCTCGACACGGCTCAGCCGCTCCTGATCGCCGCCCTTCTGGGCTTCCTCCTCTCGATCCCGGTCTCATGGCTCGTCGCCCGGAAAATCACGCGCCCGCGCAGTTGATCCAGGTCATGTTCCGCCCCGCCGGGCCATGCCAGATTGCGCCGAAAAGGAGCGAACAATGACCGACCACACAGCCCTGATCGACCGCCTGAAATCGCGCCGTGCCGAACTCGTGGAAGACCTCGACGAAATCGAGGGCGCGCTCGACGATCCGGCCCCCAAGGACTGGGAGGATCAGGCCTCCGAACGCCAGGGCGACGAGGTTCTGTCATCGCTCGGTCAGCACGACGCCGACGAGATCCGCCGCATCGACGCCGCGCTGGCCCGCGCCAAGGCGGGCGAATACGGCATTTGCGTCAAATGCGGCAACGACATCTCCCCCGAACGCCTCGACGCCGTGCCCGAGACGCCCTTCTGCAAGACCTGCGCCGCCTGAGACCGTGCCGAACTAACGCCACAATCGGGGCGTAAACCCACGCCCCATGATGCGCCTACTCGCCATATGCACGGCCATCGGCCTCGGGCTCTATTTCGTCCAGTCGGGCAGTTTGCCGCAGGTCTCCGGCGGCGGGCCGACGCCGGGCTCGGTGCGCGCCTATACCGGCGCCGTCGGCCACGCGCTGAGCCCGCTCAAGGGCGAGTAGGGAACGCTTAACCCCACCGTGCGCAGGAGCGTACAAAACGGTTTTCGCGCCCCGCGAAACACGTACAAATGTTCACGGAACGCGCCGTCCCTGAACGTACCGTTAACCTGAACCGGTACGTTCGTTAACGATCAGAACAGGTCGCCGCCCCGGTCTTCCGCGATGGTATCGGCGGCAATCGCACCGCCCGCGCCAATGGCAACGGGCACGCAACCCGAGGTCAAACCGGCACCGGTCAGCAGCAAAAGGGCAAAAATCAATCGCATCGGACTCTCCTGTCTTTTCCCGACTATGGCATCTGCCTGAGTCGCGGGGAAGAGGCTGATTCCGCCCCGAAAACCCGCGAAAATCGCCTTTGCAGGTGCAGAAATACCGATATTCCGCGGGAAGGGGACGCGTTAGATCACCGCGGTCGTCATGAGCCTGTCACATCTCGATTTTTCGACTTATCCCCAGAGATTTCCCAATATATTCCAACGGGTTATCCCCATGAAAATTTGATGCTGCAGTGCTATTTTCTTGCCAGACGGTCATGAATTTGTGACGCTTTCCTTACCGGCCAATCGCCTGGCGAAGGGTCGGGGCAAGGGACCCCTCGGGTTCAAAGCGGAACAGTCGGGAACATGTGTCCAGGCAGGGAAGCGATGGATCGCGGGGCAGGGCCGGAGAACGTGGAGGCTCCTCGGAGGTGAAGCGGCAAGGTCTTGAAACGCGGGTCTTTTTGCGGCGTGACGGGCAACCGGAGCGTCAGCGGACGGTGGCAACACCCGAAGCATGCTGGGCCCAAGCCCTCTGGGGGGAAGGTTCAGGAAGGCGTCAGTGTCGCAAGGGGTCACCCCCAAGCACCTGACGCCTTTTCCTTTTCAGATCAATGTGTTGTTCTCATGCGTCCAGAAAAGCACGCACCGCCGCCTCGAACTCCCGTGGCCGGTCGGCATGCAGCCAATGACCGGCGCCGGGAATTTTCGCAAAGCGCGCATTGGGGAAAAGCTCTTTGATCACAGGGCGATGATCTGCCTTAACATAATCACTTTCGGCCCCGGACAAAAACAGCACCGGCCCCTCGAACCGGCCCTCAACCTCCGGAAAGCCCATGATCTTCGGCATTTCCCGTTCCAGCACGTCCAGATTCAACCGCCATTTCCGCGCCTTCACATCCAGAGACTGAAGAAGAAACGCGCGAACGGGCGGTTCCGGCACATGCCGCGACAGGGCCTCATCCGCGTCCCGGCGGCTTTCGATCCGGCTCAGGTCCACCTGCCGCATCGCGGCGATCAACTGAACCTGCGTGTGCCCATAGGCAACAGGCGCGATATCGGCGACCACCAATTTCCGAAGTGAATTCGGATGGTTAAGCGCCAGCATCATCGCCGCCTTACCGCCCATCGAATGCCCGACTACATCCGACGGGGTGTCCAGAACCCCGGTCAGATCGCTTGCCATATCCGGATAACTATGCGTCTCGAACCAGGGGCTTTCGCCGTGGTTGCGCATATCCACCGCCGTGACCTGCCGGTCATCGCTCAGACGCTTGGCAATCGCGCCCGAGTTCCGCGCCGAACCGTACAGGCCATGGGCGATCAGAACCGGCGTATTCCCGGTCGCAACACCGTGGGTCACTCTCGTCAACATGGGCTTTTCTTAGCCGGTCGGGCGGGGTATCGCCAGCCGCATGGATGCAGGTGAACTGGCAGATGATCTGGCTGACACGATGGCCCGGCAACTTCGGTTGCGCGGAGGCTCGCTGTCCGATGTCACGGCGCGGGCCGGGCGCAGATTGCCCGGCCATCTGAAGCGCGATGCAGAGGCGATCGCGGAGGCCGCGACGCTGGCCGAAAACCCGAAACTTGCCCACCGCGTGGACCCGAAAAGGCTGAAGCGGGCCGAGCGTAAGCTGCGGAAATTCCTCGATGAACAGGACCCGAGGGCCGAGCGCATCGCCGCGTTCCTCGACCGGCTCGCCTTCATCGTCTTCGTCCCGTTCACGCTTGCCGTCGGGATCTTCCTTTTCGCCCTATGGCGTGGCTATTTCGACTGACGATCAAAGACCGTGATAGATCGGGAACCGGTCGCAAAGCGCCTGCACCTCGGCCCGCACCGCATCCTCGACCGCGCCATTGCCGTCCTCGCCATTCTCGGCCAGCCCGTCCACAACCCGGATGATCCAGCGGGCGATCTGACGGAACTCCTCCTCGCCGAATCCCCGCGTCGTCCCGGCAGGCGTGCCAAGCCGGATGCCGCTGGTGATCGTCGGTTTTTCCGTGTCGAAGGGAATGCCGTTCTTGTTGGTGGTGATATGTGCCCGGCCCAGCGCCTTCTCAGTCGCAACCCCGGTCACGCCTTTCGGGCGCAGATCCACCAGCATGACATGGGTGTCGGTCCCGCCGGTGACGATATCCAACCCGCCCTTCATCAATTCATCGGCCAGGGCTTGCGCGTTTTCAATCACCTGCCGCGCATAGGCCTTGAACTCCGGCCGCAACGCCTCGCCAAAGGCCACCGCCTTTGCAGCGATCACATGCATCAGCGGACCGCCCTGAATGCCGGGGAAGATCGCGGAATTGACCTTCTTCGCGATGTCCTCGTCATTGGTCAGGATCATCCCACCGCGCGGGCCCCGCAACGTCTTGTGCGTCGTCGTCGTCACCACATGGGCATGCGGGAAGGGGGAGGGGTGTTCGCCCGCCGCCACCAGACCGGCAAAATGCGCCATGTCCACATGCAGATAGGCACCCACGCTGTCAGCGATCTCGCGCATCTTCGCGAAGTCGATCTGGCGCGGAATGGCCGAGCCGCCCGCGATGATCAGCTTCGGCTGATGTTCGGCGGCCAGTTCCGCCACCTGGTCGTAATCCAGACGCAGGTCCTGCTGCCGCACTCCGTACTGGATCGCGTTGAACCACTTGCCCGACTGGTTCGGTTTCGCGCCGTGGGTCAGATGTCCGCCCGCATCAAGGCTCATGCCAAGGATCGTATCGCCGGGTTTGATCAGCGCCTGCATCACGCCCTGGTTCGCCTGGCTGCCGGAATTCGGCTGCACGTTGGCGAAGCCGCAACCGAACAGTTCCTTGGCCCGTTCGATGGCCAGTTCCTCTGCAATATCAACGAACTGGCAGCCACCGTAATAGCGCCGGCCCGGATAGCCTTCCGCATATTTGTTGGTCATCACCGAGCCCTGAGCCTCCATGACCGCACGGCTCACGATATTCTCTGAGGCGATCAACTCGATCTCGTCACGCTGGCGGCCAAGCTCCTTGCCGATTGCGCCGAAGATCTCGGGATCGCGGGAGGACAGGCTTTCGGTGAAGAAGGCTTTGGTACGTTCTGGCGCGTTCATGAACTGTATCCTTAGGAAGGGCAGACGTTTCGCGCGCTCCTTAACCTCATTTTCGGGCAACGGAAACCTTGAGTTTCACCGCGACCCGCGCAATCTTGGCGCACTTGCGAGGGAGAACTCATGCGCCCATCCAGATCCATCGCCTTCCGTGCGAGCCGTTCCGCCGTGGCGGAGGAGGCCCTGGCGACCCTGCAGAAACTCTACGGCCAGTCAGAGACGTCGGAGGCGGATGTGGTGGTGGCGCTTGGCGGCGACGGTTTCATGCTGGAAACGCTGAAGGATGTGCGCCCTCTGGGCAAGCCGGTCTATGGCATGAACCGGGGCACAGTCGGGTTCCTGATGAACGAATACAGCGAAGAGGACCTGCCGCAGCGCCTGTCAGCCGCCGAAGAGGCCGTGATCAACCCGCTTCGCATGCGTGCCGGTCGCGCCGATGGAGAAGTCATCGAAGGCCTCGCCATCAACGAGGTCTCGCTTCTCCGGCAAGGCCCGCAGGCCGCGCGGCTCAGGATCTCCGTCGATGGCAGGCCGCGGATGGAGGAACTCGTCTGCGATGGTGCGCTGGTCGCGACACCTGCGGGGTCCACCGCTTACAACTATTCGGCGCATGGCCCGATCCTGCCGATCGGCTCGGAGATCCTTGCCCTGACGGCCGTCGCCCCGTTCCGTCCGCGACGCTGGCGCGGCGCGCTTCTGCCCAAATCCGCGCTTGTGCGCTTTGACATTCTCGAACCGGGAAAACGGCCTGTCATGGCCGATGCCGATGGCTGCCCCGTCCACGATGTCGCCTGGGTCGAGGTGCAAAGCGAGCCCACGGTCGAACACCGCATCCTCTTCGATCCGGGTCACGGGCTGGAAGAACGCCTGATCCGGGAACAGTTCCTCTGAGGTCTTGCGCCGCCTGTCGACGTCGCCGCGGGCGAGGGGGTTTCACCCCCTCGCGCTCCCCCAGGATATTTCCGGGCCGATAATGACGTGACCCGCCTCTGGTGAAGCGGGCCACCCGGTTATTACCGGCCACGGTCATCGGCTTCCCAGCCTGTACCGTGGCTGCAGCATCGGTAGACCTGGTTACCAAAGTGTTATTATTGGCCCGAAAATATCCCGGGGGGCCGCCCGAAGGGCGGCGGGGGCAGAGCCCCCTCCACGGCCTCAACCGCCAGCATAGCCGATGGCTTTCAGCGCCACCTCGATCTCACCGAGGATCGCCGGATCGTCGATGGTCGCCGGCATCTTGTAATCCTCGCTGTCGGCGATCTTCACCATCGTTGCCCGCAGGATTTTGCCCGAACGCGTCTTGGGCAACCGGTCCACCACGACGGCGTGTTTGAAGGCCGCGACCGGTCCGATCTTCTCGCGCACAAGGGCGACGCATTCAGCGATGATATCGGCGTCGGATTTCGACGTACCGGCATTGGTACAGAGGAACCCCAGCGGCAACTGCCCTTTCAGCGTATCGGTGGCCCCGATGACCGCGCATTCGGCCACGTCGGGGTGGCTTGCCAGGATCTCCTCCATCGCGCCGGTCGACAGGCGGTGACCCGCGACATTGATCACGTCATCGGTGCGGGCCATGATGTAAAGATAGCCGTCCTCGTCCTTCATCCCCGCATCGCCGGTCTCGTAATAGCCGGGGAAGGTGTTGAGGTAGGATTTCCTGTACCGCGCTTCCGCGTTCCAGAGCGTTGGCAGCGTGCCCGGCGGCAGCGGCAGTTTCACCGCGATCGCGCCCAGCTCGCCTGCCGCGACCGGGTGGCCCGCCTCGTCGAGGATCTGCACGTCGTATCCGGGCATCGGCACGGTCGGCGAGCCGAGTTTCACTGGCAATTCCTCGATCCCGATCGGGTTGCCCGCGATAGCCCAGCCGGTCTCCGTCTGCCACCAGTGGTCGATCACCGGCACGCCCAGTTTCGCCTGCGCCCATTCGATGGTCGCCGGGTCCGCCCGTTCCCCGGCCAGGAACAGCGATCTGAGCGAGGAGATATCGTAATCCCCCACCAGCTTGCCCTCCGGATCGTCCCGTTTGATTGCGCGGAACGCGGTCGGCGCGGTAAAAAGCGAGACAACCTTGTGGTCCTGGATCACCCGCCAGAAGGTGCCCGCGTCGGGGGTGCCCACGGGCTTTCCCTCGAAGACGATGGTGGTGTTGCCGTGGATCAGCGGCCCGTAACAGATATAGCTGTGGCCGACGACCCAGCCCACGTCGGAGGCCGCCCAGAACACCTCGCCCGGCTTTACGCCATAAAGGTTCGACATCGTCCAGTTCAGCGCCACGAGATGTCCGGCGGTGTGGCGGATCACACCCTTGGGCTGACCAGTGGTGCCCGAGGTATAAAGGATATAGGCCGGGTGGTTGCCCTCGACCGGGACGCAATCGGCGGGTTGCACGCCGTATTGGAAGCCGTGCCAGTTATAATCGCGGCCCTCTTCCAGATGTGCCACTTCCTGTTCGCGCTGGAAGATCACGCAGAACTCCGGCTTGTGCTCCGCCATCTCGATGGCGCCATCGAGCAATGGCTTGTAATGCACCACCCGACCCGGCTCCAACCCGCAGGAGGCTGCGATGATGGCCTTGGGGGTGCAATCGTCGATCCGGACCGCCAGTTCATTCGCCGCGAAGCCGCCGAAAACCACCGAATGGATCGCGCCCAGCCGTGCACAGGCCAGCATCGCCTCCAGCGCCTCGGGGACCATCGGCATATAGATGATGACCCGGTCGCCTTTCTCCACGCCCTTCGCCCTCAGCGCACCGGCCAGCGTCGCCACCCGGTTGCGCAGCTCGACAAATGTGATCTCTCGCTTGGTATGGGTGATCGGGCTGTCATGGATGATCGCCACCTGTTCGCCGCGACCGGCCTCCACATGGCGGTCGACGGCGTTCCAGCAGGTGTTGACCATGCCGTCCGAGAACCACTCGTAAAGCGGCGCGTTGCTGTCATCCAGGGCCTTTGACGGAGGCGTGTCCCAGTCGATCGCCTCTGCCGCTTTCATCCAGAATGCTTCGGGATCGTCCTGCCAGGCCCGGTAAACGTCACTGTAGCTCATTGCACCACTCCTCCAATTCGCCGGTGGCCTAGCGCCAACGCGAGCATCTGAACAGTTCTGTTATCGCCAACAGCGTCAACCTGCCGCTTCACCTCACCCGTATTGGGCCACCGGCGTGCCGGCGAGCGCCGAGATGTTCAGGAGCCCGCGTGCCGTGATCGAGGGCGTCACGATATGCGCCCGGTTGCCCATGCCCATCAGGATCGGGCCGACTTCCAGCCCCTGCGCCTTCATCTTGAGGATGTTTCGCACTGCCGAGGCCGCATCGGAATTGGCGAAGACCAGCACGTTGGCAGGGCCTTCGAACCGGGCGTTGGGCATGATCCGTTCGCGGATCGTCATGTCCAGAGCGGTGTCGGTGTGCATCTCGCCCTCGTAAGCGAAGTCGCGGGGCTCGGCGTCCAGGATTTCCAGTGCACCGCGCATCCGCTTGCCGGTGTCGATGTCCAGATTGCCGAACTGGCTGTGGCTGCAGAGCGCGATTTTCGGCTCGACCCCGAAACGCCGCACATGCCGCGCCGCGCCGATCACCGCTTCCGCGATCTGCTCCGGCGTCGGTTCGGGGTGAACATGGGTGTCGGCCACGAAAAGCGGGCCGTCTTCCAGGATCAGCAGGCTCAGCGCGCCGACCGGGTGCAATCCGCCGGTTGCCAAGACTTCGGTCACATAGCGCAGGTGCCACAGGTACTGGCCGAACATGCCACAGATCATGCTGTCGGCTTCTTCGCGATGCACCATGACCGCGGCAATCGCTGTGGTGTTGGTGCGCATGATGGCGCGGGCCAGTTCCGGCGTGACGCCCTTGCGCTGCATCAACTCGTGATAGGTCGTCCAGTAATCGCGATAGCGCGGGTCGTTTTCCGGGTTGACCAGTTCGAAATCCCGGTTCGCCTGGAACGGCAGGCCCAGCCGCTTGATCCGGGTTTCCACGACTTCCGGACGTCCGATCAGGATCGGCTTGTCGGTGGTCTCCTCGATCATCGCGGTCGCGGCGCGCAACACGCGTTCCTCTTCGCCCTCGGCGAAGACGATCTTGCGGCTGGCGCTGGCCGCCGCCTCGAAGACCGGGCGCATGATGAGCGAGGATTTGAAGACCGTGCCTTCGAGCTTGCGCTTATAGGCGTCGAAATCCTCGATCGGCCGGGTGGCGACGCCACTCTCCATCGCCGCCTTGGCAACGGAGCTCGCGACAACACTGGTCAGGCGCGGGTCGAAAGGTTTCGGAATCAGGTAATTCGGTCCGAATGTCAGTTCCTCGCCGCTATAGGCAGCCGCCGCCTCCGCGCTGGTAGTGGCGCGGGCCAGCTTGGCAATGGCCTCGACACAGGCCACCTCCATCTCGTCATTGATCATGGTCGCGCCCACATCGAGCGCGCCGCGGAAGATGAAGGGAAAGCAGAGCACGTTATTGACCTGGTTCGGCACATCGGACCGGCCCGTGGCGATGATGGCATCGGGGGCGACCTCGCGGGCCTCCTCGGGGTCGATCTCCGGATCGGGATTGGCCAGCGCGAAGATGATCGGCGCATCGGACATCGACTTGACCATCTCCGCCGTCAGCACACCGGGACCGGACAGGCCAAGGAACAGATCCGCGCCGTCGATCACGTCGCCCAGCTTGCGCGGTCCGCCCGGTTGCGCGAATTCCGCCTTCTGGGGCGTCATTTCCTCCTCCCGGCCTTCATGGACCAGCCCGTGCAGATCGACGAGGAACACGTTCTCCCGCTTCACCCCCAGTTTCACCAGCATGTTGAGACAGGAGATCCCCGCCGCGCCGCCGCCGGTGGAAACCACTTTGATATCCTCGAATTTCCGGTCGGAGACATGCATCGCGTTCATCGCCGCCGCCCCCACGACAATGGCCGTTCCGTGCTGGTCGTCGTGGAAGACGGGGATGTTCATCCGTTCCCGGCACAACTTTTCGACGATGAAACAGTCCGGGGCCTTGATGTCTTCCAGGTTGATCGCGCCAAAGGTCGGCTCAAGGGAACAGACGATATCGGCCAGCTTCTCGGGATCGGTCTCGTTCACCTCGATATCGAAACAGTCGATATTGCCGAACTTCTTGAAGAGCACCGCCTTGCCCTCCATCACCGGCTTTGCCGCAAGACCGCCGATATTTCCAAGGCCCAACACGGCCGTACCGTTTGAGACGACACCCACCAGATTGGCCCGCGATGTATAGCGGCTGGCCGCCATCGGGTCTTCCTTGATCGCCATGCAGGCGGCGGCCACGCCGGGGCTATACGCGCGGGCCAGATCGCGGCCATTGGCAAGGGGTTTGGTGGCGCGAATCTCGAGTTTTCCTGGCTTCGGAAACTCGTGATACTCCAGCGACGCCTTTTTCAACGAGCTTTCGCGCGCGTCATTGACCATTGGCGATGTCCCTCCCGGAAAGTAGTTTAGTATTAAACTATCTAGTATGTCTGCCATATCCGGGGTCTTGCATACCCCGGTATTCAGTCATCGGCCAAAGCACCGGCGATATCAAGCCGCTTGTCACTTGCACTCGGGCCATGCCCGCGCCAGTTTGCATTGAAAAGGACGCCGTACCATGCCCGATCCCGAAGACCTGTTAAGCGCCGCCGCCGCCGTGCGCGAAAACGCTTACGTGCCTTACTCGGGCTTCAAGGTCGGCGCTGCGCTCCGGGCGACCGACGGCAGCATCCACGCCGGCTGCAACGTCGAAAACGTGGCCTATCCCGAAGGCACCTGTGCGGAGGCGGGGGCCATCGCGGCAATGGTGGCCTCCGGTCAGACCGGTTTCAGCGAAGTGGCCGTCATTGCCGACAGCCCCGTTCCGGTGACACCCTGCGGCGGGTGCCGCCAGAAGCTCTTCGAATTCGCCAGCCCGGATGCCACGATCACAATGGCCACCACGGACGGCAAAAAACAGACCATGCCGGTCGCAGACCTGCTGCCGGGGGCCTTCGTCAAATCCCAGATGGACAACGTCTGATGGACGCGGTCACCATCATCGAGAAAATCCGCGACGGGGACGAGCCAAGCCAGAGCGAACTCAACTGGTTCGCGCGCGGCCTCGCCGATGGCCGGGTGACGGATGCCCAGACCGGTGCCTTCGCGATGGCGGTCCTGCTCAAAGGCCTCAGCGAGGAAGGCCGCGTCGCCCTGACACTGGCCATGCGCGACAGCGGCGATGTGCTCGCCTGGTCGCTCGGCAAGCCGGTCGTCGACAAGCATTCGACCGGAGGCATCGGCGATTGCGTGTCGCTTCTCCTCGCCCCGATGCTCGCCGCCGTCGATGTTCCCGTTCCGATGATATCCGGTCGTGGCCTCGGCCATACCGGCGGCACGCTCGACAAGTTAGAGGCGATTCCCGGCGTGACGACCGATGTGGGCGAGGACCGCTTCCGCGCGATCATGGACGAGATCGGCTGCGCCATCGTCTCCGCCGACCGCAACATGGCCCCCGCCGACCGGCGGCTCTATGCCGTGCGCGACGTGACCGCGAGCGTCCCCAGCATCGACCTGATCACCGCGTCGATCCTGTCCAAGAAACTCGCCGCCGGACTGGATGCGCTGATCCTGGATGTGAAATGCGGCTCGGGTGCCTTTATGGAAACCGAAGAAGACGCCCGCAAGCTCGCGCAGTCCCTCGTCACCACCGCGACCGGGGCAGGGTGCAAGACCGCCGCGCTCATCACCGACATGAGCCAGCCGCTTGCCCCCGCCGCAGGCAACGCGCTGGAGGTGGTCGAGGTGATGCAGGCCCTGACCGACCCGAAGAATTCCCGCCTCGTCGACCTGACACTTGCCCTCGGAGCCGAGGTCATGGTGCTGGCAGGCTACGACACTGCCCCCGAAGTTGCCGCCGTCAAGCTGCGCGACACCCTGACTGACGGCAAGGCGCGGACAAAGTTCGACGCGCTGGTCACCGCGCTCGGCGGACCGGAAGAGTTCAGCACCCAGTGGCAGCAACGCCTGCCGGAGGCCAACGTCATCCGCGAAATCGCCGCCCCCCGCGCCGGGAAAGTCGCCGCGCTCGACGGCCACGCCATCGGCATGGGCGTCGTCCATATGGGCGGCGGGCGTCTGCGCGACAACGACCGCATCGACCCCTCGGTCGGCTATTCCGACATCTTGCCCATCGGCACAGAAGTCGCCAAAGGCGCCCCCGTCGCCCGCCTTCATGCAGCGGGCGAAAAGGCCGCACAAGCGGCAGAACGCGCCTATCTCTCCGCGCTCACCATCGCGGATGAGGCCGACCCGGTGCCGCTTCTGATCGACAGGGTGACATGATGGCCCGCGCGTTCCTCATCGTCATGGACAGCGCGGGCATCGGCGGCGCGCCCGACGCGGACCAGTATTTCAACGGTGATGTGCCGGATACCGGCGCGAACACCGTTGGGCATATCGCACAGGCGCACGGCCTCAACCTCCCCAACCTTGACGCGCTCGGCCTCGGCGCCGCCCTCAAACTCGCCGACAATCTCGACGCCCCCGGCCTCGACGCTGACCCCCAGGGCCTCTGGGGCGCCGCCACCGAAATCTCCAAAGGCAAGGACACCCCCTCAGGCCACTGGGAAATCGCGGGCGTCCCCGTTCCCTTCGACTGGCACTACTTCCCCAAGACCGACCCGGCCTTTCCTACTGAGCTGCTGGCCGAGATCGCCGCGAAAGCGGGCACCGACGGCACCCTCGGCAATACCCACGCCTCCGGCACGGAGATCATCGACCGGCTCGGCGAAGAGCACATGAAGACTGGCTGGCCGATCTGCTACACCTCCGTGGACAGCGTCCTCCAGATCGCGGCGCATGAGGAAATCTTCGGCCTCGACCGTCTCCTGACCCTCTGCGAAGCCCTCGCTCCCACCGTACACGAGATGCGCGTCGGCCGTGTCATCGCCCGCCCCTTCATCGGCGAGCCGGGCAGTTTCAAACGCACCTCCAACCGCCACGACTACGCGATCAGGCCCCCGAAACCGACGCTCTGCGACTGGGTGCAGGGGGCAGGGCGCAAGGTTCATGCCGTCGGCAAGATCGGTGACATCTTCTCGATGCAGGGGATCGACGACGTGGTGAAAGGCCCGGACCGCGACCTGATGGAAGGCCTCGTCAAACTGACCGAAACCGCCGAAGACGGCAGCCTCACCTTCGCCAATTTCGTCGAGTTCGACAGCCTCTACGGCCACCGCCGCGACGTGCCCGGCTATGCCGCGCATCTCGAATGGTTCGACGCCCAGCTTCCCCGTCTTTTCGCCAACATGCGGGACGGCGACCTGATGATCTTCACCGCCGACCACGGCAACGACCCGACCTGGACAGGCACCGACCACACCCGCGAACGCGTGCCCGTCCTCGGCTACGGTGTCGGCCCCAAACCCATCGGCCATGTCGGCTTCACCGATATCGGCACCTCCATCGCCCACCATCTCGGGGTCCCTCCGCAAGGCCCCGGCACATCCTTTCTCTGACCCGCAAGGTATCCGCCCATGTCCGAACATCTCACCGTCGTCGATCACCCGCTGGTCCAGCACAAGCTGACGCTGATGCGCGAGAGGGAGACTTCGACCGCCGGTTTCCGCCAGCTCCTCCGCGAGATTTCACTGTTGCTGGCCTATGAGGTCACGCGGGAACTCCCCATGACCACCAAGGTCATCGAAACCCCGCTGTGCGAAATGGACGCGCCGGTCCTTGCGGGCCGCAAGCTTGCGCTGGTCTCGATCCTGCGCGCCGGGAATGGTCTGCTCGACGGGATGCTCGACCTCATTCCGTCCGCGCGGGTGGGTTTCGTCGGCCTTTACCGCGACGAGGAAACCCTGACGCCCGTGCAATATTACTGCAAGCTGCCTGGCGATCTGGGCAAGCGCCTTGTCATCGCCGTGGACCCGATGCTGGCCACCGGCAACAGCTCCGTCGCCGCCATTGATCTGCTGAAAGAGGCGGGCGCGACCGATATCCGCTTCCTCTGCCTGCTCGCCGCGCCCGAAGGCGTCGCCCGCATGAAGGAAGCGCACCCGGACGTCCCAATCGTGACCGCTGCGGTGGACGAGAAACTTAACGAGCTGGGCTACATCATGCCCGGCCTTGGCGATGCCGGCGACCGGATGTTCGGAACCAAATAGCTCTATTCGTTGCAGATGCCTTGCAACGCGATCCAGTCGGTGTCGTCCAGAACCGGCTTGGCACCGGGCGTGTCGGCAATAAGCGTCGCGGTCGCCTCGCCCGAGATATCGACCGCAAAGCCATAGGGTGCACTCGCCACCTGTCGCGCGGTCAGCGCCTGTCTCAGCGCTGCATCATCGACCGGCTCGGGGGGACGAACCACCAGTTCCTCCGCCATGCGCTGCAGATCGACCTGCCGAAGTTTGCCCTGCGACAGCAGCGCCAGCGAGGCGCGAAACGGGCTGGCCTCCAGCAACCGCCCCAGGGTTTTGCCGGTTCCGGCACGCATCTGCTCGGCCATGGCATATCCGGCCACGACCTCCGGCACCTCGTAATCCTCGACAAGCGTGTGACTGAGAAACAGCGTTCCCCCCGGCACATGCGACGTGGTCTTCAGCGTGCTGGGAAGGACGATCAATTGCGTCCCGCTGTCGGGAAAGAGCCGCTCCGCCAGCCTCGCAAGCGCCCGCGTCCCGGACGGCGTGGCGCAGGGCGAACCAGTCACCCGCTCCACTTCCTCCACCAATTGCTGGCCGATCTGCTCCTG
>JBNKWP010000035.1:0-27549 GCA_050299835.1 Silicimonas sp. | reverse complement strand
CTCCTCGCCCTCCTGGCAGGCCACCGCGAATGTGCGACCACCAATTTCGATGTTCACTTCGGGCATCTCAGGCCTCCTTCAGGACAGGTTCTAGCGTGGCGAGGATGTCTTCGATCTCAGCCCGTTCGGCGGCACGGGCGGCCCGCAGGCTTTCGATCTCCGTCACCATCGCGGCATTGACCAGATCGCTGTCGCCGAGGCCCTTCGCGTTCGCCTCGCGCAGCGCTCCGTTGGAGGTTCGCAACTCCTCGTTCACGCTGCGAAGCTGCTGCATCTCGGCGTCCCGCGATGTCAGCGCATTGCTCAGCTCCGCGACTTTGGATTCCAGAGATTTCACCGTCTTTTCCTGGGTTTCCTTGATCGCGCGCACGCGTTCCTCAAGCTGCTGGTTGGCGACCCGTTCGGCCTCCAGTTCCGATTTCAGCGCCTCTGTATCCCCGCCATCGCCCGCGCCCAGCTTGTCGAGCGCCTGCGCGGCCCGGTCAAGCGCCGCGGTGATCCGGCGCTCATACTCTGCTATATCGTCCATGCCTCGTCCCAGTCTTTTCGGGCCGGCTCGTCAACCTTTCGAATCGCGGTCTGCGCCGACTGTCCCAGACAAAACTACCAAATGCAGCGGGCAATTCATCCCCCGAATGAATTCGGGCCGTTCTGCCTCTCTTGCGCTCGGGGTTGGGGGTGCTATCAACCGCGCCAACCGCATTGAGGCCGAGGGGACCGCTTTCATGGACATCGCCACGCTGAAGGAACTTCATCCCGATCATTTCGCCCGCGCGGCCGCCATTCGGACATTGGCCATCGACGCGGTTCAGGCGGCGAATTCCGGCCATCCGGGGATGCCGATGGGCATGGCGGATGTTGCGACAGTCCTGTTTGAGAAACACCTGAACTTCGACGCCTCGGCGCCGGATTGGGCCGACCGCGACCGGTTCGTCCTATCGGCCGGTCATGGCTCCATGCTGCTCTACGCGCTTCTGCACCTGACCGGGTACGAGGACATGACGCTGGAGCAAGTCAGGAACTTCCGGCAGATGGGTTCGATCACCGCCGGGCACCCGGAATACGGCCATGCCAAGGGGATCGAGACAACGACCGGCCCGCTTGGGCAGGGGATCGCCAACGCGGTAGGTTTCGCGATGGCCGAAGAGGCGCTGCGGGCGCGGTTCGGCAAGAAGGTGGTGGATCACTACACTTATGTCATCGCGGGCGACGGTTGCCTGATGGAAGGGATCAGTCAGGAAGCCATCGGGCTTGCGGGGATGCAGAAGTTGTCGAAGCTGATCGTGCTGTGGGATGACAACAACATCTCCATCGACGGGGAGATCAGCCTGTCCGACATCACCGACCAACGGAAGCGGTTCCAGGCCAGCGGATGGCACGTTCTGGAATGCGACGGACATGATCCGGAGGATATCGACGAGGCGCTGATAAAGGCGAAATCGACGAAGAAGCCGACGATGATCGCCTGCAAGACGCATATCGGCTTTGGTTCGCCGAACCGTCAGGACACGGCCAAGGCGCATGGCGCGCCGCTTGGTGACGAGGAAATCGCGCTGGTGCGCAAGGCTTATGACTGGCCGCACGCGCCGTTCGACATCCCTGCCGACGTGAAATCGCAATGGCGCGCGATCGGCAACCGGGGCGCGTCCGTGCGCGGCGAATGGGAAGAGCGTTTCGCGACTCTTTCCAACTCGCGTCAGGCCGAATTTCAACGGGTGATGGGAGGCGTGGCACCGCGCAAACTCTCTTCGACCGTTCGGGCTCTGAAGAAGCAACTGACGGAGACCGCGCCGAAGGTTGCGACGCGCCGTGCCTCTGAAATGACGCTGGAGGTCCTGAACCCGGTCGTGCCCGAGACCCTGGGCGGCTCGGCCGACCTGACCGGATCGAACAACACGAAAACGCCCGACCTGGGCATTTTCAACCCCGAGAACCGCAAGGGTCGGTATATCCATTACGGCATCCGCGAGCACGGCATGGCCGCGGCCATGAACGGCATGGCGCTGCATGGCGGGATCAAGCCCTATGGCGGCACCTTCATGTGTTTCACCGACTATGCGCGCGGTGCCATGCGTCTGTCCGCGCTGATGGGCGTGCCGGTAACTTACGTGATGACCCATGACTCGATCGGTCTGGGCGAAGACGGCCCGACCCACCAGCCGGTGGAACATGTGGCCATGCTGCGGGCCACGCCGAACATCAACGTCTTCCGTCCGGCAGATGCGGTGGAAACGGCAGAGGCCTGGGAACTGGCCCTGTCTGCGGAGAGCACACCTTCGGTTCTTGCCCTCTCGCGTCAGGGCCTGCCGACCGTGCGGACGGAGCACAAGACCAAGAACCTGACAGCTCAGGGTGCCTATGTGCTGGCCGAGGCCACGGCAAAGCGTCAGGCGGTGCTGATCGCCACCGGGTCGGAAGTGGAGATCGCGCTCAAGGCACGCGGGATTCTGGAAGAAAACGGAATTGGAACGCGCGTGGTGTCCATGCCTTGCGCCGAGCTTTTTGCGGCCCAGGACGAAAAGTACCGGCGGAAGGTGCTGCCCGCAGGTCCGGTAAGGGTCGCCATCGAGGCGGGCGTGCGCCAAGGCTGGGACCGCTGGCTTCTTGGCGAGCGTGGGCGGGAGGCCAAGGCTGCGTTTGTCGGCATGGAGGGCTTCGGCGCTTCTGGGCCGGCGGGCGAGCTTTACAAGCATTTCGGAATCACTGCCGAGAACGTGGTCAAGACGGTCAAGGACATGCTTTGAACCGCGCCATTTGCGGGGACTGCAGGATGTGCAGGGATTAACCACCAGCCAGGGGCGGCAGCTTTCCTGATGGTATGTTTTTGTCGGACCTCCGAAGCCTGAATGGCTCGGAGGTCCTGCTTTTCGAGAATTTATTTTTCATCGCAGCGATGGTTCGCGAGTTTCTTTGCCTCGAGTGACAGAGATCCGTTCACGATCTCCTCTGCCGAAACTTGGAGAACGAATTTCCTTCCTGCGAACAATGCCTTGCGGAATTTCCGAGAATCTTTTCATGCGCGACTGTCGAAATCTCGCAAGCCTGCGCGTCCTTGGGTCATCTCTACTCGAACGGGAGTGTGAAATGACCTCTGTCCTGACATCGATCTTGGCCACCGATCGCATTCCCGCGTTTCCGACCCTCGTTCCGCCGCTCGGCTGAGCGCTGGACAGGCCGCGCCGTGAGCGCAAAACTCAACCCGAACCGAAAGGATTATCAGATGAAGTACCTTGCTTTGATCTATGGAGAAGATGGCTCAAGCCCAGTGCCAGGAGACGATGGTTTCGATGGCTACATGCAGGGCTATATGGACGCCACGAAGGTCTACAAGGATGCAGGAATCATGCTGGGCGGGGAGGCGCTGCAGCATACCTCCACGGCGACGTCGATCCGCATCCGTGATGGCAAGATGGAGACGATGGACGGGCCGTTCGCGGAGACCAAGGAGCGGCTGGGCGGGTATTACCTGTTGGACTGCAAGGATCTCGACCAGGCAATCGAGATGGCGGCGCTGATTCCTGATGCCAAATACGGCACGGTGGAATTGCGGCCGATCATGGAATTGGATCTGCCGGAGTAGCGATGCGCTATCTCGCACTGCTTTACTGGGAGGAAGACCGGCGGCCAACGCCGGCTTCACCCGATCACGATGAGATTGTTGCGGGTTACGTCGCCGCAAACCGGACCTTCCGGGAAGCGGGCGTGATGGTGGATGCCGACCCGTTGGAGCCGGTCGAAAAAGCAGTCTCCGTGCGGGTGCGCGACGGCGAAGTTCTGGTCACCGACGGACCTTTTGCTGAGACCAAGGAGCGGTTGGGCGGGTTTTACCTGTTGGATTGCAGTGACAAGGCGGAGGCCTTGCGCTGTGCGGCGCTCATCCCGGCTGCGCAATACGGAACAATCGAGCTGCGGCCCGTGGCGGTCTTCCCGTCCGAAACAGGCGGATGAGCGGGGCCGATCTTACTGCCGAAGTCGCGCGGATCATGCGGAACGATCGCGGGCGGCTGCTGTCGGCCCTGATCCGTTCGCTTCGCAGTTTCGACCTTGCCGAGGAGGCGTTGCAGGATGCGATGGAGCGCGCTCTGGTCCACTGGTCGCGCACCGGCCTGCCCGACCGCCCCGATGCCTGGCTTTTGCAGGTTGCCCGACGCTCCGCCATCGACCGGCTGCGAAAGCAAAAACGCCATGCCTCCGCCGCGCCCGAGGTGGTGCGGCTGATGGAAGAAGATGAAGCGGACCGCGGCATGGAACTGCCCGATATCCCCGATGAACGGTTGCGGCTGATCTTCACGTGCTGTCACCCCGCGCTGGAGGAAAAGACACGGGTGGCGCTGACTCTGCGGACCGTGTGCGGTTTGACCACGCGGGAGATCGCGCGGGCCTTCCTCGACACTGAGGCGGCGATGGGCCAACGGCTGTCGCGGGCAAAGGCAAAGATCGCGGCGGCGGGGATACCCTATGTTGTGCCAGAGCGGACGGAGTGGGACGGGCGGCTGAACTCGGTTCTGAATGTGCTCTACCTGATCTTCAACGAAGGCTGGACGGCCGGTTCCGGCGACGAACCGATCCGCACCGGGCTCTGCGACGAGGCAATCTGGCTGACGCGGCTGATGGTTGCACTTGCACCCAACGAACCCGAGATCGAAGGGCTGCTTGCCTTGATGCTGGTCAGTCATGCCCGACGCGATGCACGGTTCGACCGGGAGCAGCGTATGGTGCCGCTGGGGGAGCAGGACCGGAGCCTGTGGCACGCGACTCAGATCGAGGAGGGCCTGGCCGTGCTGGATCGCGCCGTGGCCCGCCGCCTGCCCGGCCCGTTCCAGGTTCAGGCGGCGATCTCTGCGCTGCATGTTCAGGCAAAGACCCCGGAGGAGACGGACTGGCCGCAGATCCTGTTGCTCTATGACCGGCTGCTGGCGCTCGCCCCCTCCCCCATCGTGGCGCTGAACCGGGCAGTCGCCAAGGCGGAGACCGGGGCATTGGCGGCAGCGCGGCGCGATCTGGCGGCGCTGGCGGAGGCTCTCGACGGGTATCAGCCGTTTCACGCAGCCACGGCAGAGCTTGCGCGGCGGGCCAGGGATACCGAGGCGGCAAAGTGGGCCTATGCAGAGGCCATCCGGTTGAGCCGAAGCGAGAGCGAGCGGGACTGGCTCAGGGCGCGCGCAGGCGAACTCTAGAGCATCCGGCGCATGTGGATCGCCGGAAAGTCGATGCCGGGGCGCAGCGTGAGGGAGATCGGGCCAAGGGTCTCGAACCCGCAAGCGGCGTAGAAGGGTTCGGCCATGAGTGTGGAAAAACACTCCATTTGCCGCACGCCCGCCTCCCGCGCGGTGTCGAAGATATGCGTCATCAGCACACGTCCGATCCCCTCGCGGACGCGCCGGTGATCCGTGACGACGTGTCGGATGTTGCCGACACCCGAGTGGCCCCGCCCGCCACCGCCCGGCACCGCGCGGGTCCAGCCGCCGGCACCGACGATCTCCGTCCCGTCCAACACCACGAAATATGTGCCGGAGGCCAGAAGCGCGGGCTGGGCCCTGGAGATCAGCGGGATCGCCGTGACCAGAAGCGATGGCGGATAGGCCCCCTTCAGCAGCGCCGGATAGGACCGCGCCAGAAGCGCGTCCACCTTCGGCAGGTCGGCAGGTGTCGCTGTGCGGATGTCGAGTGCTGTCTTCATTAAATATAGCTGGTATCCTGACGGTTCCGGTTCCAGACCACAGTATCCAAAAGGGACGATCCAGATGCCAGTTCACAAAAGTGAAACCGTGAAACGCGATCAATCCGACGGCGCCGGAAACCCGTGCGGCCCCTATGAGGCTCTTTTGTTCAGCGATGCCGGCGGGCTGACCCAATTCGGGGCTTTCGTCGAGATCCTCCCGCCCGGGTCGGCGTCTTCGATCAAGCACTGGCACCAGACCGAAGATGAATTGATCTATGTTCTGGAAGGAGCCGTGACCCTGCATGAAGGCGATGCGACGACAACGCTTCAACCTGGAGACGCGGCGACATTCAAGGCGGGCGAACCTGTTGGCCATTGTCTGGTCAACGACACGGAGGAGCCGGTTCGATACCTGGTGATGGGCACACGCGCACCGAACGATGTGATCACCTATCCGGACAATGACCGGATACTCACATATCAGCGCGAGCCGGGGACGCGCACCTGGAGGACGCATGACGGCAAGCCTGCCGACAGCCCCTATCGCATCCCCTGAACGACAAAGGCCGCGCTGAACACGCGGCCCGTCATCGTCAGAAAAGGCGCGATCTTACTTGATCTTGCCTTCCTTGTATTCGACATGCTTGCGCGCAACCGGGTCGTATTTCCGCACCACCATCTTTTCGGTCATGGTGCGCGCGTTTTTCTTGGTCACATAGAAGTGGCCCGTGTCCGCGGTCGAATTCAGACGAATCTTGATGGTCGTCGGTTTCGCCATTTTTTCTCTCCTGGTTGGTCCCCGCGATCAGGCGGAGACCGGGAAATCCTGAAGGTTGCCTTCTAAAGACTGGGCGCGACCTGTCAAGTCAGGAAATCCCCATCGCACTGTGGACCCGCTCCCGCGTCTCATCAGACAGGTGAAGCGCGTTTGCGAGCTGGTTGAGGTAGTCCGCTTCCTTCAGCGAATCGACGCGAATCGTCATGATCGCGGAGGCATAGACCTGCGCCGCCATCTGTTGCGAAGTGTCGGAAGCAAGCGCGGTGGGATCTACCGGCGCATCGAGTTGCGCTTCGATGAAGGCGAGTTCCTCCTCGCTGGCATCGCCCAAGTGATCCATGATCTTCTTGCGTTCTTCCTTGTCGATCTCGCCATCGGCCCTGGCGGCCTGGATCATGGCGCGGATCATCAGCTTGGCGTTTTCCTCCATCGCGTCGGTGGCGGCCGTCGTACCGGTCAGGCTGTCGATCAAGGCGCTGGTCTGTTCGGCTCCGCCGGCCATGCCGCCGCCAAGCGCGGTCATCAGCCCGCCCATGCCTGCCATGGCACTTTCGCTGGCGGTTTCGGCCTGGCCAAGGAACTGGTCGCGCATCGATTTGAGCTGCGCGGTCGGCAGGCCTGCCTTTTCCATCATGGCAAGCGCCTGGTCGCTCATCTGGTTGAACTGTTCATTCTGGCGCAGCGCATCCTTGACGCCGGGCATGCCCCCCATGTCCTTGTATTTGTCATATCCCTTGGCGGCGGCGAAACCGGCGGCCAGCGTGGCAAGTGTGCGGACGAAGCTCATGAATTTCTCCCTGCGATACAATCCATTGTTGTCACGCTACGGCGACGAAAGGATTTGCGAAAGAGGAAAGGGGCCGCCCGACGACGGCCCCTTGCGGTTAATCGTATTTGGAAGAGCACGGACCGTCATCGGGCGTCGCATATGTGACAGTCGATTTGTGGAACACGAGTGCCGTCGTTCCACCGTTCTCGTTCGGAACATTGCACTGTTTCTTCCTGACACTCACGGTCTTGCTGCCGATCTTGGCGACGATGTCCCAACTGTCGTTGTGGCCGGATACCGACTGGAAGTCGTGAGACGCTGTGATTTCACCCTTCGCGAGACTTGGGATATGAAAAGTCGCAGTCTTGTCGCTGCAATAATGCGTGATGGTAATGTCCGTCATGTCGGATAAAGTGAGATTCACGGCAACCACGTGCTGATTATAGATGGTCATGTAAATAGTTCCTTCGAAAAAGTTTGGAGAAATTCAGTGTAGCAAGGAAGGCGTGCGAGCGGGAAATAAAACGCGGATGGCCTGTAAGCCGGATTCTGTACGCCTTGCGACGCGATGACCATTCCTCTCGCCCTGCCGTTGCCGACAGGGTCAAGCTGGCAACCCGGGGTCCGGGCCGAAGCTGCCCGTCTGGACCCCCTATTCGCCATTGCTCCTGGTGGGGCTTGCCGTGCCGTTCCTGTTGCCAGGCCCGCGGTGGGCTCTTACCCCACCGTTTCACCGTGACCCTGCGTGCAGGGCCGTCTGTTCTCTGTGGCGCTGTCCCTCGGGTTTCCCCGGCCGGGCGTTACCCGGCACCATTGCTTCGTGGAGTCCGGACTTTCCTCGTGACCCGAAGGTCCCGCGGCCATCCAGCCATCCGCAGAAGGTCAGATAGCCATTCACGCCCGTCGCGTAAAGCCCGCGATCAGTTGATGAACTTCAGTTTCCGGTTTCCGTTCGAAACCCCGATTGCCGGCTGTTGAACATCCTGCATCGTGATCCGGTAACCGTCTTTTCCTATTTCGAGAAAGCGCCAGGCAAGTGCCGTTCGAACGCAGTTGCCTTTCCGATCGAACATCCGGGTCTCCACAAAGTAGGAGATCGCGCCAGTCGCATCCCTCTGTCTGACGTGACTGATCTTTGGCTCGGCGCGAACGACACCGAACTTCCTGATCCCCTCCACGAAAAAGGAGATCCCGTCATATACGTCAGACGAATTGACATCGACCTTGACGCCACCTGGAAAGAAAACCGGCAATGGTGGCTGGAACAGTGCCACGAGCGCATCGACATCCCCTGCGATCAATGCAGTGACAAAACGCCCTTCAAACTCTTCTGCAACGTCGCGCAAAACGATATCCCTTGGCGACAAAGAAATGATTTGGCTGGCCATGTCCGATGCGAAAAATGCACTCCAGCTTAATTCTGGAGAAGTTTCGCGCCAAATTGCCGTTCAGGTCAAGGGGCGGAGTGGCCGGGAGGGTGTGCGGCGCGCGCTGCGCTCGGTCACATCTGCCGGGAAATGGCGCGCAAGTCCGGCCATCATGGCATCGTCCGCGACGGATCGGGGGCCGGTTTCAAATGGGCGAAACCGTTGTCTGAACGCCGCAAGGATACTGGCTTCGTCACGATCGGCGGGGTAGCCGAAATAACTGGCATCGCGCATGAAATCTCCACGCATCGCCGGTTCGGGCCAGATCGAAAGCCCTTTCTTCGCCAGCCGCTCCCAGTCGAAATACGGACCGGGATCGCTTTTGCGTTCCGGCGCCATGTCCGAATGTCCGATCACCGATTTCGCAGGAAGGTCGTGCCGGTCGAGCAGGTCTTCCAGAAGGGTTTCCAATGCCGCCATCAAAGCTTCGTCAAATGGGCCGTTGCCATCATTGTCCAGCTCAATGCCGATGGAGCGCGAATTGATGTCCTCATGCCCCGCCCAACTGCCCGCACCGGCATGCCAGGCGCGGTTTTCCTCACCCACCAGGTGGTAAACCGTGCCGTCACGGGCGATCAGGTAATGGGCGGAAAGCTCGGTTTCCTTGTCGCAAAGCCGCTCCAGCGCCGCCTCGGCACTGTCCATCCCGGTGTAGTGGAGGACGATCAGCGAGACCGCCACCCCGCCCCTGCGCGATCCGAAATTTGGCGAGGGGCGGTCGACGATCTCCATGAGGCTTAGCCGCCCCGCGCGGTGCGGAACGGGCGCGGATCCCAGAAACAGGCGAAGCCGTCGCCATCGGGGTCAAGCCCCCGGCGATCCTTGTCCGGCCCACCGGCCGCAAGAAAGGCCGCCTGCGCCTGATCGGGCGATGCGAACTCGGAACACGCTCGGCGGTACCGATCCTCGTTGAAACTTCTGGACCGACTGTAGGCGGGCTGCCCGACCGGGTTGGTCGTCGCAAGCGCGTAAGAGACGATGTTCGGCGCGGCGTGGCCCGAAGGACGGTCCGGAATGGCCTCCGGCTGCGCCACTTCCATGGTCTGACGCTGCCGGGCCAGGCGTTCGCGGTCGCTTTCGATGGTCTCGCGCGCAGACACAGCCGCGAAATCCTGTTCATCAGAGATGTTCGGATTACCGGCTGACAGCGGCACGCTTGCCACCGCTGTTGTCCCCTGCGGAGATGTCTGGTTCAGAACGTTCATCGTATCCTGAGCGATCTGCGTGCCTTCTGCCGGCTCGCTCGAAATCCGCGCCTCCAGCATCGAATCCCGGGCTGATCTGTTAGCTTCGTAAGCCTGATAGTCTCCGAAGCCGACGCCGCGGGCATTGGGGTTGCTGTCGGGCACGGGGGTCGAACAGCCCGCAAGGGCAAGCACGACCAGTCCAGTCGAAATTTTGTAAATCATGTTCTGCTCTGCCGATTTGTTTTGCGACAATTTACCACCATTTTGCCGGTTTGGCCACAAATCCGGCACGATCTTCCAGCGTCTGTGCGAAATTCAGCAACTCGCCCTCTTCCCAAGGCTTGCCGATCAGTTGCAGGCCAAGCGGCAATCCCTGCTTGTCGAGCCCGGCAGGCACCGCGATTCCAGGCAGCCCGGCCAGGTTCACGGTCACGGTGAAGACGTCGTTGAGATACATCTGCACCGGGTCGTCGAACTCCTGCCCAAGCGGGAAGGCCGCAGACGGTGTGGCGGGCGTCAGGATGGCATCGACGCCGGTGGCGAAGACGTCCTCGAAATCCTTCTTGATCAGCGCCCGCACCTTCCGCGCCCGGTTGTAATAGGCATCGTAGAAACCAGCCGACAGCACGTAAGTGCCAATCATCACACGTCTTTTCACCTCGTCGCCAAAGCCTTCGGCACGGGTCTTTTCGTACATCTCGGTGATGCCGTCGCCCTGGGACAGCTTCGCGCGATGGCCATAACGCACCCCGTCATAACGGGCAAGGTTCGAAGACGCCTCGGCGGGCGCCACCACGTAATAGGCGGGCAGCGCGTATTTGGTGTGCGGCAGGGAGATATCGACGATCTTCGCGCCCGCATCGGCCAGCATCTCGCGACCCTGCGTCCAGAGCGTCTCGATCTCATCCGGCATACCGTCCATGCGGTATTCCTTCGGGATACCGATGGTTTTGCCCCGGATATCGCCGGTGATCGCCGCCTCGAAATCCGGCAGAGGCAGATCGGCGGAGGTCGAATCCTTCGGATCGTGCCCCGCCATCGCTTGCAGCATGATCGCCGCGTCGCGCACCGTCTTGGTCATCGGCCCGGCCTGATCGAGGGAGGAGGCGAAAGCCACGATCCCCCAGCGCGAGCAGCGCCCATAGGTCGGCTTCAGCCCGGTGATGCCCACGAAAGCCGCCGGTTGCCGGATGGAACCGCCGGTATCGGTGCCGGTCGCGGCAAGGCAAAGATCGGCCGCAACCGCCGCCGCCGAGCCGCCGGACGAGCCGCCGGGGGTCAGGTCCGTATCCTCATTGCCGCGCCGCCACGGGTTGACGACATTGCCATAGGTGGAGGTCTCGTTGGAACTCCCCATGGCGAATTCGTCCATGTTCAGCTTGCCGATCATCACCGCGCCCGCGTCGAACAACTGGCTGGTGACGGTGGATTCATACTCCGGTCTGAACCCGTTCAGGATCGCGCTCGCCGCCTGGCTGGGCACGCCCTTGGTGCAGAACAGATCCTTGATCCCAAGCGGGATGCCGCACATGGCAGGCGCATCGCCCCCCTTGATCCGGTCGTCGGCGGCCTTCGCCTGATCGCGCGCCAGATCAGGGGTCGGATGCACGACGGCGTTCAGGGCGCTCGCCGCGTCGGCCGCGCTCAGGCAGGCCTCGGTCAGTTCAAGCGAGGTTACTTCGCCCGCCCGCAGCTTGTCGCGGGCTTCGGCAATGGTCAGTTGGTTCAGTTCGCTCATCACTCGACCACCTTCGGCACGGCAAAAAACCCTTCCCGCGCATCGGGCGCGTTCGACAGGACTTTCTCCTGCTGGCCGCCATCGGTCACGACATCCTCTCGCCGCTTCAAACGCATCGGCGTCACCGAGGTCATGGGCTCCACGCCCGCGACATCGACCTCGTTCAGTTGCTCGACAAAACCCAGAATGGCGTTGAACTCGCCCGCCAGCGCGTCGAGGTCGTCTTCCTCGACCTTGATCCGGGCGAGATGCGCCACTTTCCGCGCTGTTTCGCGGTCAATCGACATATGCGAACCTCCATTGATCAGCGGCCCGTTTACCGCGCAGGCCCGCCGATGCCAATAGTCCGGGAACCCCGAAATTAACGCGCGACGTGCCGTCGCCAGGTCTCGATCATCCAGCCGAGCATGATGGCATTAAGAATGTGCCAGAGGAAATGCGTACCGAGGGGGAAAGCTCCACAGAGCAGCTCGTCCAGCGAACGCGCGGTGAGCGAGACACTTAAGATCGCAGCGCCGATGGCGAGGTTCCGGGAGGTCTCCGGCGCGCGCCGCCGCAGCAAGACCGCATAGACAGAGATCAGCAGCGGTAGAGGCCAGTAGAAGCTGGAGATCGTGAAGAACGGCAATTCCTCGAACACCGGTGTCACGGCCATCGAATAGGGCAGATAGGCGGCGGCACCCAGCGCCGAGACCCAGGCCGGCCAGCCCCAGAAATCGCGGTTCGACAGGAAGATGTATAGCATCGAGAAGACGAGGATCGGCGTCGTGTCCATCGCCGCGGCCCAAGCGGTGGCATGGGTGTGGAACAGGTAGGACCCGATGCCGATCAGAAACAGGATCGCGGCCAGCGCCCTGCCCCAAAACAGCCCCGCGCAGCGCCGCCACATGATGAGGGCCGCGATCATAAAGGCGAGGTTCGTCACGGCATTGACCGGCTCCGACCAATAGCCTGGGTCGGTGCGCTCGCAATAGGCGTCGATGCTGCGGGTCCAGTCCATGCCCCGGAGACACTAGCGTCACGTCACCGATGCGCTAGTCTCCCGTGAAAGAAATCGAGGAAGTTACCCCATGCAATTCATCTGGCTCGGTCATGGCTCCTTGCGGATCGAAACCGGGGAGGCAGTTTTGCTGATCGACCCCTGGCTTTCCGGCAATCCCAGCCTGCCGGATGCGCAGCACGAGGCCGCCGTCGCGGGTGCGACGCATATCCTGCTGACCCACGCATGGCGACCATATCACCGACGTTCTGCCACTGGCCAAGCGGTTCGGCGTACCCGTCCTCGGCCAGTACGATATGATGAGCCACTGGGCGGAACATGAGGGCATCGCGACGATCGGCTTCAACAAAGGCGGGACGGTCAATGCGGGCGGCGTGGCGGTGACGATGGTTCCCGCGAGCCATTCCTCAACCATCGGCACGCCGAACGGTCCCGCCTGCGCCGGCAGCGAGGTCGGGTTCATGCTGCAGGCCGAAGGGAAGACGGTCTATGTCTCGGGCGACACCACCATCATGGCCGATATGGGCTGGATGGGCGAATATCACGCGCCGGATGTGGGCATTCTGTCGGCGGGCGGATATTTTACGATGGACATGAAGGCTGCGGCCTGGGCATCGAAAAAATACTTCAATTTCAAAACGGTGATCCCGGTCCATTACAAGACCTTCCCGATCCTCGAACAGGACGCCTTCGAGCTGATCGCCGGTTTGCCCGGCGTGAATGTGAAAACGCCGGACGTGATGGAGCCGGTCGAGCTTTAGCGCAACCCGTCCCTGCCCTCGATCTCGTCCGTCGTCAGCCCGCCGACGCGTGGCAGTGGACGCCCGCTGTCGGTCACGGCCAGCGCCACGAGGATCTCATCGGCACCCGGTGCATCGGCAATCCGCGCCTCCACCGCGTCGAAATGGCTGCGGACATAGGCAGCGTTCTTATGGCCAAGCGGCACGTCGAGCGTCTGCCCTGGCCCGCCGCGCTTCTTGGCCGACGGGACAAGAGCCGCACCTCCGCCGACCTCCTCACGAAAAGGCGCGCCCATGCTTGGATGCAGCAGTGCAGCGGCATGTTCCAACTCGCCCCGTTCGCCCACCATCGCGGCCTTGCCGTAGCTTTCGACCGCGTCGGGTTCTATCCCAAGCGCCGCAACCGCGCGGCCACCGAGCAAGGCCCCCAGGTCCGCGCCCATCTCGATCAGCGGTGTGAGGTCCGCTACGAAGCGCCCAGCAAACGGGTTGGCGATCACCGCCATGGCCAGCGCCTTCCGCGTCGGCGGTGTCACTTCACGCCCGATTTCCCGGTGGGTTTCCTCCACTGTCACCAGCAGCTTACGAATCTCCATCGCCCCGCCTCTCCCTGAAAAACGCCTGCAGCAAATCGCGCGAGGCCGCCTCCCCGATCCCATCGTAAACCTCCGGGACATGGTGGCATTGCGGATGGCTGAACACCCGTGGCCCCTGCGCCACGCCCCCCGATTTCGGATCAGTCGCGCCGTAGTAGAGCCGCGCGATCCGAGCCGCCGAGATCGCGGCAGCACACATCGGGCAAGGCTCCAGCGTCACGTAAAGATCGCAACCGGTCAGCCGCTCCGATCCCAGCGCCTTCGCCCCCGCCCGGATCGCCTGCATTTCCGCATGGGCGGTCGGATCGCGAAGTTCCCGCATCCGGTTCCCCGTCACCGCCAGCACCTTATCGCCCGGACCAATCAGCACCGCACCCACCGGCACCTCGCCCCGCGCGGCGGCGGCTTCCGCTTCGTCCAGCGCCAGGTCCATATGACTGCGAAACCCTGTCTTCATCTTGTTCCAAATACGCGGTTGAAACACATCCGCAAGAACCACGTGCGTTTTGCCGATGCGCGGGCTATGCCTCGCCCATGTCCGACATTCCCTCCTCCAACCGTATCGCCAAGGTCCTTGCCCGTCACGGGATCGCCTCCCGTCGCGAGGCGGAACGCATGATCACCGAGGGTCGCGTATCGGTGAATGGCAAGACCATTGACAGCCCGGCGCTGAACGTGACCGACACCGACAAGATCACCGTGGACGGCAAGCCGCTGGAGGAGCGCGACCCGCCCCGCATCTGGCTTTACAACAAGCCCGCGGGACTGGTGACCACGACGCGCGACGAGAAGGGCCGACCAACCGTCTTCGCCGCGCTGCCCGAGGATATGCCGCGCGTGATGTCGGTCGGTCGCCTTGATCTCAATTCGGAAGGGCTGCTGCTTCTGACCAATGACGGGGAGATCAAGCGCCGCCTGGAACTTCCCTCCACCGGATGGCTCAGGAAATATCGGGTTCGACTGCACGGCACACCCAAGGACGAGGATTTCGCGCCGTTGCGCGAAGGGCTGACACTCGATGGCGAGCGGTTCCGCCCGATGACGGTAGGTTTCGACCGCCAGCAGGGCCGGAACGCCTGGGTCACGGTTGCGATCCGCGAAGGAAAAAACCGCGAAATCCGCCGCGCGATGGAGGCGATCGGTTTTGCCGTGAACCGGCTGATCCGGATCAGCTACGGGCCGTTCAGCCTCGGCAACCTGAAGACCGGCGCCGTCGAAGAGCTGCGTCAGAAGATCGTGCGCGAACAACTTGGCCTCGAATCGCCTGAAGGGGGAAAAAACGGCCCCAAACGTCAGAAACCCCGAGGCAAACCCGGAAGCGCCGAAAGGCGGAACCGGCAACCATCTGGAAACAAGAGAAAATAGCGAGACCGGCTGATTTCCCGGCTTTGCCGATCCAAATGCCGATTGTCGCACCGTCACAGAGCTTTCAATCCGGTCCGCTATGGCAACGCGAGCCATGATTTCATATGTTGTCGGCGAACAAGCGGGGTTTCGCATCCGATGCAACGTTTCGCACTGGCCCTTATCGCGGCGGTCATTGTCGTCGGCCTGACGGTCACACTGCTTCGCGCCGCGGCCCGAGGTTTCGAACGCGCGGTCGAATCGAGCGCCGTGGCTACGGGGAGTACCATGCAAAAAGCGGCCTTTTTCCTGCTCTTGTGTCTGATCTTTTACGTATCCCTGTCGGGGGCCTCCTGATGACGGAACGCTATGGCGGGAAATATTCTCCCGGGTCCGCCTCGCATCCGAGACGCCCGGACGGGCTGCGCCGCAGCCGGAGCGGTGCGCGGGTGAACTTCCTGTTCATCGTGCCAGTCGCAATGTTGCTTGTGGCCTTTCAGCTTGAACCCCTTGGCATGTTCCTGAAGATCGTCGCCTTCGGCACGATGATGCTTGCCGCCTGGCTGACAAAGGAAGGGCTGATTGCCGAGGATGCGTACGCGGCGCGGCGCGTGGCGAAGAAACCCGCCATTCCCCGAAAGATCCTCGGCAGCGTTCTGACGGGCCTTGGTCTGGCCCTCGCCGGTCTGAACCCCGAGACCTTCGGCTTGTTGAACCCGGCGCTCTACTTCATTCTCGGCACGGTTCTGCACTTCGCAGCCTTCGGCCCCGACCCGATGAAGGACAAGGGCACCGAGGGGATGAACGACTACCAGACCGACCGCGTGGCCCGCGTCGTTGACGAGGCTGAGCGCCATCTTGCCGCGATGAAGGAGGCGATCCGCCGTGCGCAGGTTCCCGCACTGGAACGCCGCGTCGCGGACTTCGTGGAAACCGCGCGCGGCATGTTTCGCGTTGTGGAGGACGACCCGCGCGACCTGACCAGCGCGCGGCGTTTCCTTGGTGTCTATTTGCTGGGCGCACGCGACGCGACGGTGCAATTCGCCGATCTCTATGCGCGATCCAAGAACGAAGAAGCCCGCGCCGATTACGAGGCGCTGCTCGACGATCTCGAAAGTTCATTTACACAAAAAACCGAAAAACTGCTGCTGGACGACAAATCCTCGCTGGATGTGGAAATCGAAGTGCTCCGCGACCGGCTGGAACGCGAAGGCGTCCACAGCGATATTTGACCAGCGAGGAAGGAACATCTCATGGAAGAACGTGTGCGTCAGGAGGCGGAGAAATCCCTGATCATGGTTAAGGAGGTCAGCGAGAAGCTGCTGCCCGAGCCCATTGCGGCAAACGAAATCGTTGCCTTCGAAGCCGCCGATCCGCAAACCACAGCGGAAATCGAACGCCGCATCGGCGAACTCGACATGAGCGACACGAATTCCATCGTTTCCTTCGGTTCCGCCGCCCAGGCCGAATTGCAGGAAATCAGCCAGTCGATGCTGGCCGATGTCCGCAACAAGGATGTCGGTCCCGCCGGTGACAGCCTGCGCAACATCGTCTCCACCATTCGCGGGTTTTCGATCAGCGAGTTGGACGTGCGCCGCAAGCGGTCCTGGTGGGAACGACTGATCGGCCGCGCTGCGCCGATCCACAATTTCGTGGCGAAGTTCGAGAAAGTGCAGGACCAGATCGACAAGATCACCGACGATCTTCTGGGCCATGAGCACCGGCTTCTGAAGGACATCAAGTCGCTGGACATGCTCTATGACAAGACGCTGAATTTCTACGACGAACTGGCGCTTTACATCGCGGCGGGCGAAGAGAAGATCAAACGCCTGGACGAAACCGACATCCCGGCAAAGGAAGCCGAGGTGCAGGCCGCGCCAGAAGATCAGGGCGTGATGAAGGCGCAGGAGTTGCGCGACCTGCGCGCTGCCCGCGACGATCTGGAACGTCGGGTGCATGACCTGAAGCTGACGCGGCAGGTGACGATGCAGTCGCTGCCCTCGATCCGGCTGGTTCAGGAAAACGACAAGTCGCTGGTCACCAAGATCAACTCGACGCTGGTCAACACCGTGCCGCTCTGGGAGACCCAGTTGGCGCAGGCGGTGACCATCCAGCGGTCGTCGGAAGCCGCCGAAGCGGTGCGCGAGGCCAACGACCTGACCAACGAACTGCTGACGGCCAATGCCGAGAACCTGCGCAGCGCCAACAAGATGATCCGCGAGGAAATGGAGCGCGGCGTCTTCGACATCGAAGCCGTCAAGAAGGCCAATGCCGATCTTGTGGCGACGATCGAGGAAAGCCTGCAGATCGCCGACGAAGGCAAGAAGAAACGCGCCGAGGCGGAAGAGGAGCTTCGGAAGATGGAATCGGAACTCAAGAACACCCTTGCCGCCGCCAAGGCCCGCAAGGATGGCACCGGCAGCAATGCCGGGGAGAGCGTCCCGGCCTGATCCCATGCGCCTTGCCGTTGCTTTGTCTCTGGGAATTGTCCTGACACTCGCCGGTTGCGGCGAGTTTGACGGCATGTTCGGGGCGGGTGTCACGCCTGCCCCGCGCCCTCCGGTTGTGGTCGAAGGGCAGTCCGAGGAAAGCAAGGCCCTTGCCGCCTATTATGGTCGCGTCGAGACCGGACACCGGACGCGTGGGCTGCTGCGCGTCGATGGCGGTGGCCCGGACGTGCCCTTTGATGAGCGTCGTCTGGCGGAGACCTTTATGGCCATCGCCTTTTCGCGCGAGTTCAGCGATGTCGGCCCGACCCTCGTCCGCCAGGAGTCAGAGAGCATTTTACGCCGCTGGGAAGCGCCGATCCGGATCGAGCCAATGTTCGGGGCCAGCGTCGATCCAGCAAAAATGACCGACGATCGTGCCGCGATCCGTCGATTTGCGACGCGGTTGGGTCAGATTACCGGCCATCCGGTCGGCTATGTCGAGCGCGGCGGAAATTTCCGCGTGCTTGTGCTGTCGGAGGAGGAGCGTCGAGTCTCCGGACCAACGCTCCGGCGTCTCATCCCCAACATCCGCCAGCGCGAAATCGACCTGATCCAGAATCTCGACCGGGAAAGCTACTGTCTGGTTGTCGCCGCCGACCCACGAAACGATGGCGTCATCACTCAAGCCGTTGCCATCATTCGGGCGGAACTGCCCCTGCTGTTGCGCCTGTCCTGCATTCACGAGGAACTGGCCCAAGGCCTTGGCCTGGCCAATGACAGCCCGCAGGCGCGGCCCTCGATCTTCAACGACGATGACGAATTCGGACGGCTGACGACGATGGACGAGCAGATGTTGTCGATGCTCTACGACCCTGCGCTTCGACCAGGCATGACGGCGGATCAGGCGCGGCCGATTGTGTCCCGGCTGGCGCGGGCGCGTGTCGGGGTAGGATTTTGACCGCATGCAAGACGTGACGCATCTCTCGTCTCGATTTCTGACGCAGGCCTCGCACGTAGACGCGACGCGGGAAGATGCGTCATTTTCTCATGCATTTTCCAAGCCGGAAAATGCCGACCACGGAGGAGCCGATGGGCATTCTTGATTTTCTGACGGGCGAATTCATCGACGTCATTCACTGGACCGATGACACCCGCGACACCATGGTCTGGCGGTTCGACCGCGAAGACCACGAGATCAAGTACGGGGCCAAGCTGACCGTGCGCGAAAGTCAGGCCGCAGTTTTCGTCCATGAGGGGCAACTTGCGGATGTGTTCATGCCGGGTCTCTACATGCTTGAGACCAACAACCTGCCGATCCTGACCACGCTTCAGCACTGGGATCACGGCTTCAAGTCGCCGTTCAAGTCGGAGGTCTATTTCGTCTCCACCCGCCGGTTCACCGATCTGAAATGGGGCACCAAGAATCCGATCATGATCCGCGACCCGGAGTTCGGGCCAACCCGGCTTCGCGCGTTCGGCACCTACACGGTCAAGGTCAGCGATCCGGGGAAATTCCTTCTGGAAATCGTCGGTACCGACGGCGAATTCACCATGGACGAGATCAGCTTCCAGATCCGCAACATCATCGTGCAGGAGTTTTCCCGCGTGATCTCCGCCTCCGGCATCCCGGTGCTCGACATGGCGGCGAACACCAGGGATCTGGGCAAGCTGCTGGCCGAGGCCATCTCGGAGACGATCGCCTCCTACGGGATCGAATTGCCGGAGCTTTACATCGAGAACATCTCGCTTCCGCCCGCTGTCGAACGGGCGTTGGACCAGCGCACGTCGCGGGGCGTCGTCGGGTCGCTTGACGATCATTTCCGTTACAAGACGGCCGAGGCGATGGGGCAGCCCGGAAGTGCTGCCGGTCAGGCGATGGGCATGGGGATGGGCGCCGGAATGGGCATGGCCATGGGCGGGATTGGCCCGTGGGGCCGCGCCCCTGCCGCCCCGACACCGCCGCCCCCGCCGCCGGTAGAACACGTCTGGCATATCGCCAAAGACGGAGAAACGTCCGGGCCGTTTTCCAAGGCGACCATGGGCAAGAAGGCCGCCGACGGCGAGGTGACGCGCGAGACCCATGTCTGGACGCCGGGGCAAGACGGCTGGAAACACGCAGAGGAAACGGAACTGGCGGAACTCTTCACCGTCATGCCGCCGCCACCGCCGGAAAGCTAGGGCGGGCGCAGAAAGGAACACCCGATGCCAGGTCGCGCGGTCGATGGATATTCCCTGCTTCAGATCACCCTGCATTGGCTGGTCGTGATCCTGATCGTCGCGGCCTTCCTCCTGTCCGACCAGATGGACGATTGGGAAGATCTGCCGCTCGACAGCGCGCTGCCGCTCCACGGCAAGATTGGGCTTACGGTTTTCTTCCTGATGCTGTTCCGGCTTGCGCTGAGGCTTTTTCGCGGGACGCCTGCGCCGCCTGAAAGCGACCCGGCATGGCAACGCAAGGCCGCGGATTGGACCCATTGGGCGCTCTATGCCCTTGCAATCCTGACGCCCTGGTCGGGGGGCTTCGCCTTCTACCTGCGGCTAGAGGGTGCCGGGGATATCCACGAACTCCTCAAGTCCCTGTTGCTGGCGGTCGCCGTGCTGCACACCGTTGCCGCGCTTTACCACCAGTTCGTCCTGAAGGACGGTCTGCTGTCGCGGATGCGGCCGAGCCGAAGGTAGAGGCCATATCGTGACATATGCCGAAGCAGAAAACGGCTCAATGGAGGCCATAGCCAACGAGGAACACCGGTTTCCCTGTGATTCCTGCGGCTCGGACCTGCGGTTCGACCCAGGCGAGGACCGGCTGGTCTGCGACCATTGCGGCAACACGCGCAGCATCGAACACGGTCCCTGGAGCCGGTCCGCAGCCGTGCGGGAACAGGATCTGGTCGGCGCTCTGCGCGCCGGAAAAGGCACGATGGAGATGGAGGAAACACGTGTCTCCACCTGCCCCAATTGCGGCGCGCGCACCGAGTTCGACCCCGACGTTCACGCCAAAGAATGCCCGTTCTGCGCAACTCCGGTCGTCAGTGACACCGGCCTGTCCCGGCAGATCAAGCCTGCCGCCGTTCTGCCTTTCATGCTGACGGAAGGCGAGGCGCGGAAGGAATTGACCCGGTGGATGGGTTCGCTCTGGTTCGCGCCGTCGGGCCTGATGGAATATGCGCGCAAGGGCCGCCGGATGACCGGCGTATACACACCGTGCTGGACTTTCGATGCCGACACCGCGTCGAGTTATCGTGGCCAGCGCGGGACGGTCTATCACGAACGCATGACAGTTGTACGGAATGGCAAGCGACAGACTGTCAATGTCCCGAAAATCCGCTGGAAAAATGTTCAGGGGCGCGTTGCCCGGTTCTTTGACGACGTGCTGGTGCTTGCCTCCTCGGCGCTGCCGGAGCGATTTCGCCGGACGATGGTGCATTGGGACCTGACACGCCTCGAACCCTATCAGCCTGAGTATCTCGCCGGGTTCCGGGCAGAGGCCTATACGATTGAACTGGAACCGGCGTTCCACGAGGCGCGGGAGATCATGGATCGCCAGATCCTGCGCGATATCAAGTTCGACATCGGCGGCGACCGTCAGCGCGTGGATGATGTGGATACGAAACTTTCCGACATGACCTTCAAGCACATCCTCGTGCCGATCTGGATCGCGGCCTACAAATTCCGAGGAAGATCGTTTCGTTTCGTCGTCAATGGACAAACCGGCCAGGTCTCGGGCGAACGGCCCTGGTCCGCGTGGAAGATCACACTGGCGGTCGTAGCGGGCCTGATCGTTGCGGCCATTCTTGGCTATCTCTACGCGGAAGGTCAGTACCGCTAGGCGCGCCTGGAGCAATTCAGGAACAGATTGAATCGCTTTTCGCTGCCTCTCGGCTTCGCCTCGAACGCGAAGAGCGATGCTCGGGTCCGACTGACCCGCAAACGCTCTAGTTCAGACGCAGAAGCCGACCTTCGCACATACGATGGGATTTGCGGTAGTCTTCGTCGCCAACTTCAAAGGTGAAGATCGATTCCGACTGGGTCCGCGGGCCGGCAAGATGCTGCGCCGCCCAGCTTTCCATGACCTCACGCGCCTCCGGTTGGTCCAGATCGACCAGATCGACCGTCTCCCGTGTCGGCGCGGCCAAAAACGCCCGCCGCCATCCGCGTTCCTGCATGACGCTGGAGATCAGGCCGGGAACGAAAAGGATGCTGGTTCCCAGCCAGGGATACTCGACCAGGCCCAGCGTCAGCATGCCGTCCCGAGGCGAAGCGGCACGGAATGATCCGGACAGCAATTCGACAAAATTCTGTTCAGCCGCGACCATAACTTCTTCCGGTGCCCAGCCCGCGCCCCGAACGGCCTTTTCGTTCAGCGTGGCAAGCCCATCGTCCTGATCGGCCAGTACGACGCTCACCAGATCGCCCGGCCCCTCTCCCAGCAACCGGTCGCTCAAATCCTGGCCGGTCGCATCCAGGAATGCCCGGTGCCGCAACCCCGGATAGACCTTTCCGAGGGCGATCTTGGGCGGGGCCATGGCCCGTTTTGCCAGGGAGACATATGTGTCGAGCAGACGCTCTGCGGCAACCGGAGGCACGCCGCGCAGTTCGTGGACGAGATTTCCAAGGTTGAGCACCAAATCTCCGGCCTCGGGATGGGAAAGCGTCAACCTGTAGGGTTCGCCCCGCCTTTGCTCGAGGGCCAGGCCGGGAAGCTCGGCACGCAGCCGCTCAACGACGACGGCGCGGATTTCCTCGGGCGACAACAATGTCAGGGCCGCGTTTCGGTACATGGCTCTACCTCTCAACAACAGGCCCAGTTTCACACCGGAATGCGCCCAAACTTTGAAGGGTGTAAGGTGTTGCTGAGGGGGAATTGCGCCCTTGTCAGCGCTAACACCGCATTCTAGTCAAAGATCAACAAGGGAGAGTAACCATGATCCTGTGCGCGGGCGAAGCCCTGATGGATATGCTGCCGCGAGAGACGGCAGACGGCGGTTCGGCGTTCCAGCCATATGTCGGCGGGTCGGTCTTCAACACGGCCAACGCCATCGGGCGTCTCGGCCAGCCAGTGGGCTTCTTCAGCGGGATCTCGACCGATTTCTTCGGCGATATGCTGATGGAGACGCTCCAGGCCTCGAATGTCGATACCCGCTACGTCGCGCGCCCGGATCGTCCGACCACGCTGGCCTTCGTCAAGCTGTCCGATGGGCACGCGACCTACCTGTTCTATGACGAGAACAGCGCCGTGAGGATGCTGTCGGAAAGCGATATCCCGACAATCGACGACAGTGTCGACACGCTGCTTTTCGGCTGCATCTCACTGGCGGTGGAGCCCTGCGCCGCGACACTTGAAACGCTTTTGATGCGCGAAGGCGGAACGCGCGTCACGATGATCGACCCGAACATACGCACGGGGTTCATTCAGGACGAGGTCTCCTATCGCGCCCGTCTGGACCGCATGGTTGCGAAATCGGATCTCGTGAAGGTCTCCGACGAGGATCTGGCCTGGTTGCGCGGCGCGGGCGATCCCGCGGCGAGGGCGCGGGAGCTCCTGGCGATGGGACCGGCGGTGATCTGCCTGACGGAAGGGTCTCGTGGCGTGACAGGGTACACCGCACATGGCGAGGTTTTCGTCCCGGCCCCCAAGGTCGATGTCGTCGATACGGTGGGTGCGGGCGACACTTTCAACGGCGGGTTCCTGGCCGGGCTTCGCGAACAGGGTCTGACCCGCAAGGAAGACGTGCGCGGGATATCACGCGAGCAACTCGAAGCCGCCCTGACGCTTGGAGCGAAGGCCGCTGCCGTCACGGTAAGCCGCGCGGGCGCGAACCCGCCAAAGCGGTCCGAACTGTGAGGGCCCTGATCCAGCGCGTCAGTGCGGCCAGCGTGCGTGTCGAGGGCGAGGTGATCGGCGAGATCCCCGCCGGGCTTCTGATCCTCGTCTGTGCAATGGCCGGGGATGACGAAGCCCCGGTGAGAAGACTTGCCGACAAGATCGCGAAGCTGCGTATCTTTCGTGATGACGAAGGCCGCATGAACCGCTCGCTTCTCGATACCGGAGGCTCAGCCCTCGTTGTGAGCCAGTTCACTCTGGCCGCGGATACCTCGCGCGGGAATAGGCCGGGATTTTCCGCTGCGGCGCCGCCGGAGGCCGGGGCCTTGCTGGTCGATGTCTTTGCGGCACGCCTTTCCGAACAGGGCCTTTCGATCGCAAAGGGGAAGTTCGGCGCGGACATGAAAGTGGCGCTCGTCAATGACGGGCCGGTCACGATCTGGCTGGATACCGAAGCTCAATGACGTCTGTCGGGAACAAACAGGTGAAAAACTTCAGTAATGCCTACCCCTGCCCCTTTCAGACCACGAGACTTCTTGCCATAAGTCGCGCGAGATGACCAATCGGATCGCACTCTATATCGGCGTGGCGATACTCGTTTTCCTGACGCTGGACTATGCGTTTGGGCTTGGAGTTTCGCATTTTCTCGCCCGCCGCTTCCTCGATCTGATTGGCCTAATCGCCGTCTGGCGCTGACCAGTAAGCCAAGAAGGAGACCTGTCCATGGCTGTCAAAGTAGCAATCAACGGATTTGGCCGGATCGGCCGCAATGTCCTGCGTGCGATCATCGAGTCGGGCCGCGAGGATATCGAAGTGATCGCGATCAACGATCTCGGTCCCGTGGAAACCAACGCGCACCTGTTGCGCTATGACAGCGTGCATGGCCGTTTCCCGGTCAATGTGAAATCCGGCAAGGACTGGATCGATGTCGGTCGCGGCAAGATCAAGGTGAGCGCGATCCGCAACCCCGCTGATCTGCCCTGGTCGGATGTCGACGTTGTGATGGAATGCACCGGCATCTTCACCTCGAAGGAGAAATGCCAGGCGCATCTGGATAACGGGTCTTCCAAGGTGCTGATCTCCGCCCCCGGCACCGATGCGGACGCCACGATCGTCTATGGCGTGAACCACAAAGACCTGAAGAAATCGCACAAGGTCGTCTCGAACGCCTCCTGCACGACCAACTGCCTGTCGCCGGTCGCCAAGGTCCTGAACGACACGGTCGGCATCAAAAAGGGCTTCATGACCACGATCCACAGCTATACCGGCGACCAGCCGACGCTGGACACGATGCACAAGGATCTCTACCGCGCCCGCGCCGCGGCGATGAACATGATCCCGACATCGACCGGTGCCGCCAAGGCGGTGGGTCTTGTCCTGCCGGAACTGGCCGGCAAGCTCGACGGTGTGGCCATCCGGGTGCCGACGCCGAATGTGTCTGTCGTGGACCTGACCTTCGAATCCAAAAAGAAAACCACGGTCGAGGAAGTGAACGCCGCAATCGTCGCGGCTGCCAAGAAAGGCCCGCTCAAAGGCATTCTCGGCTATACCGACGAACCGCTGGTCTCTACCGATTTCAACCACAATCCGCATTCGTCGATCTTCCACCTGGACCAGACCAAGGTGATGGACGGCAACATGGTCCGTATCCTGACCTGGTATGACAACGAATGGGGCTTCTCCAACCGGATGAGCGACACCGCTGTCGCGATGGGCAAGCTGATCTGACCATCCGGCGGGCGGCTTCGGCGGCCCGCCAACCTGAGCGAAGGGTACGCTCGAGCGATTGCAAAAAAGCCCAAGGGTTGATCCTGAAGGGCTTTTTCCATTATCTTTGACAGCGTTGTACCAGTCCGCCTTGGGGGAAATCATGCTTCGTTGGCTCGCGGTGATCTCGACCGGTCTCGTTCTGGCCGCCCCCGGCGACGCAGATGCGGCGGATGACAAGGCCCGCAAAGCCCTGTTCGAACGTCAGGCCGCGATCCTCGACAAGCGCACCGCACAGAGAAACACGCGCCCCGTCCAACTCGGCCCGACCGAGGTCTATATCCCCGGCGCGCCAACCACGGAAACCATTCTCAAATACAAGGGCGCGTATCGCAGCCGGTATGAAACCGCGGCCCGCAGAGCCGCACGCCGCCACAACGTGCCGGAGGATCTGTTCCTGCGCCTGGTGACACAGGAAAGCGCCTGGAACCCCTCGGCGCGATCCAACAAAGGCGCAATCGGGCTTGCACAGCTTATGCCCGGCACGGCGGCCAAGCTCCGCGTCAATCCGCATGACCCGTTGGAGAATCTCGATGGCGGGGCGCGTTATCTGGCCGAGCAATACCGCAAGTTCCGCTCCTGGCGGCTGGCGCTGGCGGCCTATAATGCCGGGCCGGCTGCGGTCGAAAGACATGGAGGCGTCCCGCCTTATCGCGAAACGCAAGGCTATGTCCTCGCGATCATGGGCAGCTGACCCTTCCCTCTTCATCTCTTTCCAAATACGCATTGAACCGGTGGCAACCAGGAAAGACGCATGGCGAAGAAATCCAGCGGCAGAGGACAGCGTGACCTGAAGGTGAAGGTCAAATCCGCGCGCGGACGCAAATTGTCGTCGACGCGCTGGCTCGAACGCCAGTTGAACGACCCTTATGTACGCCGCGCCAAGGCGGAGGGCTATCGCGGTCGCGCCGCCTTCAAGATCCTCGAACTCGATGACAAATACGGCTTCCTGAAACCCGGTGCCCGCATTGTGGATCTTGGCTGCGCGCCGGGCGGCTGGTGCCAGGTGGCGGTGAAGCGCGTCAACGCATTGGGCGACCAGCCCGGCCCGCAAGGCACGGTACTCGGCGTTGACCTGCAGGAGGTTGAGCCGATCGCGGGCGCGGAACTTCACCAACTCGACTTTCTCGAAGACGGGGCCGACGACAAGGTCAAAGCCTGGCTCGGCGGCAATGCGGATGTGGTCATGTCAGACATGGCCGCAGCGTCGTCGGGCCACAAGCAGACCGACCACCTGCGGATCGTCGCGCTTTGCGAGGCGGCGGCCGAACTGGCCTTCGACGTGTTGGAGCCGGGCGGCACTTTTGTTGCAAAAGTGCTGGCGGGCGGCGCGGAATCGGGCCTCCAGGCGCTTCTGAAGCAGCGTTTCGACAAGGTCGCCAATGTCAAACCGCCCGCGTCTAGGTCGGATTCCTCGGAAAAATTCGTCGTCGCGACCGGGTTTCGCGGATAGGCGGAAAATGAATCATTTTCCGCGACGATCTTTGCCTGCATGATCGTTTCCGGTAAGCCTTGGGAAAAAGAGGCACCGTTGCAGACCGTCATCTTCATTCCCGCGCGTTACCCGTCTGTCCGGTTTCCGGGCAAACCGTTGGCGATGCTGAAAGGCGCGACCGGCGCCTCCCGGTCCCTTATCCACCGCAGTTGGGACGCCGCGAAAGCGGTGACCGGCGTCGATGCAGTCTATGTCCTGACCGACGACACTCGCATTGCCGAGGCCGCCCGCGCGTTCGGCGCAGATGTGCTGATGACCTCGGAAGCCCCCCGCAACGGCACCGAACGCTGCGCCGAGGCGCTGTCGCTGCTCGATGCCGAACCTGAAATCGTGGTCAACCTGCAAGGCGATGCGCCCCTGACCCCGCCGCACTACGTGGAAGCCCTGATCGACGCGATGGCCGACACCAGCGTCCAAATGGCCACGCCCGTGCTCGCCACCGATCCCGACCACCTCGAAAAGCTCCGCGAGGACCGCAAGCAGAACCGTGTAGGTGCGACGACGGCAGTGTTCCGCCCCGATGGAAACGCGCTCTATTTCTCCAAGGAGGTCCTGCCGTTCGCCGACAAGGCGCATGAGATCGGCCTGACCGTCTGGCACCATGTCGGCTGCTACGCCTACCGCCCGGATGCGCTCCGCGCCTATGCCGACCTACCGATGGGCGTGATCGAAGCCGCCGAAGGCCTCGAACAGCTCCGCTTCCTCGAAAACGGCCTGCCCGTCCGCTGCGTCGAGGTGGAAGCGCGCGGCAGGGCCTTCTGGGAACTGAACAACCCCTCCGACATTCCGCTGATCG
>JBNKWP010000034.1:0-31388 GCA_050299835.1 Silicimonas sp. | reverse complement strand
ACATGCTACCGCTCATCGTCGGGCAGATCGCCGGGCCGGAGAGCGAAGCGGAAGCGATTGAAATCGTCGAGGATGGCCTGCGACGCTTCGGGAACCCTTACATTCCGCAAGCCGCTTCCCGGTTTCGAACTGCCCCGTTACAGCGCCGCCTGTCCATACTGGCCGATCTTCACCGCGCTGCAGCGGCCGATGATGGCAGTTTCGGAGACAGTAGACGTATCGGGGCGGGACGAGGCCCGTTTCGACCTCCTCGCCATTTCAGAGCAGTCGCATCCCGGCGGGTATGACCGGCCGCCGGTGGCGGAGGCCTGGATGCTGATCCATCCGGCCGACCGTTCGGCGCCTGCTGCGATGACGGTCGGGATGTCCTGCCGGATCTGCACGGAATCCGACTGTGCCGCGCGTCGAGAACCCTCTGTTTTTGCTTGAACCTTCATGTCCGGGAAGCTTTGACAGGCCGTGGGCCATCGGCAATAGTGTGAGAAATAGCATCGAAGGGAGGGGAGTTTCGATGACTGAAAGACGGGTCCTTCTCATAGAGGACGAGCCCAACATCATCGAAGCAATCCGTTTCATCCTTTCACGCGATGGATGGCGGGTGGATACCCATTCCGATGGCAAGTCCGCATTGGAGGCCATCCAGTCGCGGGCCCCCGACCTGATCATACTCGACGTGATGTTGCCGAACCGGTCCGGCTACGACATTCTGAATGACTTGAGAGCCGCGCAAGAGACCCGCGACTTGCCTGTGCTCATGCTTACCGCACGTGGGCAGAAGAAGGACCGCCAACTTGCGGAAAAGCTTGGTGCGAGCCGTTTCATGACAAAGCCGTTCTCAAATGGAGAAATCCTGGACACGGTTCGGGAGTTGGTTGGGTGACGGAACCTTCTGACCGGTCCGTTTCTCTTGAAAAAGAGAGTTTCAGCAGGCGCCGGCTGGTCGATGCCGCCCGCCTTTTGCCGGTGCTGAGTTTCATCCTGCTTGCGATCCCCGGTTATTTCGTTGTGACGGCAAAAGCCCTTCTATTTATCTTCACGGTCTGGGCATTGCTGATCCTGCTGGCCGCCGCCCTGGCGCGGAGCCTTTCCCGATCGGGCGTGGACGGCAGCGTCGCGGATCTCGACAGTCCCGGCCCGGTTTGAGACGGTTGCGCCGGTGACGTTCGATCTGCTTGTTACCGTCTGCGTCCTTTATGTGGCCGCGCTGTTCTCAATTGCTTTCTGGGCCGATAAGCGGGCCGCGGCAGGTCGGGTCGGGTGGCTGCACTCGCCCCTGATCTACACCTTGTCGCTCTCAATCTATTGCACGGCATGGACGTTCTATGGCGCGGTCGGATACGCCGCGCGCTCGGGAATGGAATACGTCACGATCTATCTTGGGCCGACATTGGTCATGTTGGGCTGGTGGGTGCTTCTGCGGAGGTTGGTGCGCATCGGGAAAACTCAACGGATCACTTCCATCGCCGACCTGATTTCCTCCAGATACGGGAAGTCGAACCTGATCGGGGTGCTTGTGACGCTTCTCGCAGTTGCAGGTACGATGCCCTATATCGCGCTTCAACTACAGTCCGTAACGCTCAGTTTTGATGTGTTTTCTTCCCATCCGGGAGAGGGGTTGAACGAGACGGCCTTCGTCGTGGCCATCGGCCTCGTTGTCTTCACCATATTGTTTGGCACGCGAAATCTGGATGTGAACGCGCGTCATCATGGGGTGGTAAGTGCGATTGCGGTCGAAGCCGTGGTGAAACTCGTTGCGCTTCTGGGGGTCGGGATCTTCGTGGTCTTTATCCTGGCGGGCGGTCCAGGCCCGACACTCGATATTATCGCAGCCTCCGAGATCGCGGCGCAGGATATCCGGCCGGAGCGCTGGATGGTACTGATATTTCTGGCCGCAATGGCATTCATCAGTCTGCCGCGGATGTTCCACGTCATGGTCGTCGAGAATTATCATGAGCGCCATCTTGCAACAGCGAGTTGGGCGTTTCCGCTTTATCTGTTTCTGATGAGTCTTTTCGTGGTGCCGATTGCAGCGATCGGACTGAACGTCTTGCCCGAGGATGCAAACCCCGACCTTTATGTTCTGACCGTTCCACTTGAATTCGACCGCAACTCACTGGCCCTTCTGGCTTTTCTCGGTGGCTTTTCGTCTGCGACATCAATGGTGATCGTCGCGGCCATCGCGGTATCGACGATGGTGTCCAACCACATCGTGATGCCGCTCTGGCTTTCGCGCCAGCAGGGCGGTGCCACGGTTTCGGGGGATGTACGGTCGGTCGTGATCCTGTCCCGGAGACTGTCGATCGCGGGATTGCTGGCCTTGGGCTACCTGTATTACGTCTTTTCCGGCGGTGGAGGAGCGCTGGCAGCAATCGGGCTTATCGCGTTCACCGGGGCCGCACAGGTGATGCCTGCCCTGATCGGCGGGGTATTCTGGCGCGGGGCGACCCGCTATGGCGCGGCGGCGGGGTTGAGCACGGGGCTTCTCGTGTGGCTTTGGTGTTCGCTTCTGCCGAGTTTCGGCGAGACCACGCTGATGACGGCCTCCGTCTTCGCCGAGGGGCCATTGGGGATCGGATTTCTTCGCCCGCAGGCGTTGTTCGGTTTGGAAGGCATGGACCCGTTGGTCCACGCGGTGTTCTGGTCGATGTTTTTGAATACCGTCGTGTTCTGTTCCGTGTCTCTTTTCACCTATCCGACCCCCCTTGAACGGCTTCAGGCGGCGGCGTTCATCAATGTTTTCCGCTATTCGGCGGGTGCGCCGGGCTGGAAGGGCGGGGCAGCGGATGCCGAGGATTTGTTGATGATGTCACAACGGATTCTGGGCGGCGCGGAAGCGCAGGCGCTGTTCGTCGCAGAAGCTCAAAGCCAGGGGAAGCAGGGATATTTGCCAGATGTTTCGCCTGCCTTTCTCGAACGGCTGGAGCGTGAGCTGGCGGGTTCCGTCGGCGCGGCGACGGCTCACGCGATGGTCATGCAGATCACCGGTGGCGAGGCGGTCTCCGTCGAGGACCTGATGAAGGTGGCAGACGAGGCACAGCAGATCCTTGAATATTCAAGCCAGCTGGAAGCCAAGAGTACTGAGTTGAGCAATACTGCGGGTCAGCTTCGCGAAGCGAACGAAAAGCTCATGGCGCTGTCGGTCCAGAAGGATGCCTTCCTCAGCCAGATCAGCCATGAATTGCGTACGCCGATGACCTCGATCCGGTCGTTCAGCGAGATCCTGATGCAGGGCGAAGGCATGTCTGACCCGGACCGGCACCGATATACCCAGATCATTCATGACGAGGCAAAAAGGATGACCCGCCTATTGGACGATCTTCTGGACCTGAGCGTGCTTGAAAACGGTCAGGTCACTTTGAACGAGCAGGAGATCATGCTGAAGGCGGTGCTGGATCGCGCGATCTCCGCGACCCACCGGCCCGGCCAACCTTTCGAGATCGAGCGTGATCCAAACACGGAGGCTGTGTCGCTCCACACCGACGGAGACCGGCTGGAGCAGGTCTTCATCAATCTCATCGCGAATGCGGAGAAGTACTGCACTGCGGATAGTCCGAAACTCTGCATCGAAGTCGGACAGGCGGACGGCCGGACCGTCGTGGATTTTGTCGACAACGGAACGGGTGTCCCACCGGAGGTGCAGGCCGTGATGTTCGAGAAATTCGCCCGTGGTTCCGATCACCGCGCTGCCGGCGGGGCCGGTCTTGGGCTGGCGATTTGTCGCGAGGTGATGAAGCGGCTTGGAGGCGACGTTATATACCTGCCTGAAGAGGATGGGACGGCATTCCGGGTCTATTTGCCCAAGGCTTTGCCAAAGGTGGCCTGATCAAAGATAGCGCGCGCGCGCGGCCCGAAGCGACAACAGGTCGAGTCGCAGGTGGCCAATTTCCGACACTAGCGATGCGCGGCTTGGATCGTCGCTGGGTAGAGTGGCGATTTGGGACTGGATTGCTGTGATTTCGCGTTCGGTCGCACGGATCTCCTGTTCGATCTCATAACGGCGAAGTCCCCGGTCATTTGCGCGCCCGAGCATTGCAAGTTCCTCGGCCGGACAAACGGGGGAAAGCCGCCTGCCACGTCTGCCCTCATCATAGGCTCTGAATGGTGTGCAATAGAGCAGCAAGCCGTCGGCGCGCCCGCGTATCCATTCCGTCTTGTTGGGCAGAATTCCGTGTTCGTTGCAGGCCTTTGCATGCTGAAGGATGAAATCTTCCCGGCGACCGTCGGCACCGTCGGAGCGACCGATCGCTTCCCAGTTTCCGGCGCGGCATTCATCCGCCGACAGCGTGGCGCAGGCGGCGAGGAGGAGGAGCGGGATTGCAAAAATCAGGTAACGCATGGCGACATTCTGCCCGGAATGTCGTCTGTCATCCCATATCAGCCCGAAACCAGTGCCAAGAAACGGTGGATATCTTCATCCGGGCAGGACCAATCCGCGACGATGCGGGCTGACGCGGTCTCGTTTTCCGCACGTTCAGTTGCGCCAGCCTCGGGGTAGTATTGCGCCCCAGCCGCCGCAAGTCGACGATGCGCGGCGGTGGGCAGGGCGGCGAAGATCATGTTTGCCTGCGGGTCGTGAAGCAGTTCCACACCGTCGATGGCGTGCAGCCCCGCAGCGATCTTCTGGCCTGCTGCGTTTGCCTTCTGAGCCATTTCGAGCCACAGATCCCCGGTCAGAAAAGCGTCCATCTGCGCGGCGAGATAGCGGCTCTTGGAAAAGAGATGGCCGCCGCGCTTGCGCCTCAGTTCGAATTCCCAGGCAAGCTTTTCGTCAAAGATCACCACGGCTTCCGCTCCCATCAGCCCGTTCTTCGTGCCGCCGAAACTGACGATGTCGACCCCGGCCTTCCAGGACATCTCGGCGGCGGTGCAATCGAGCGCCACCAGAGCATTGGCGAAGCGGGCTCCGTCGAGGTGGACGGGCAGGCCATGCGCCTTTGCGATCCCGATCAGAGCTTGCAGTTCGTCGAGGCTGTAAACCGTGCCCAATTCGGTCACATTGGTCAGCGACAGCGGTCCCATCTGGGCACTGTGGACACCGCTATGGGCGGGTCCGGACAGTCGGGCGGCGAGGGTGCCGGGGTCCATCTTTGCATCCTGTGATGCAATCAGAGTGAGTTTCGCACCTCCGGTGTAGAATTCAGGCGCATTGCATTCGTCATTCTCGATATGGGACTCGGGCGTGCAGAAGATCGTCTGATAAGGTTTTGTTATCGTTGCCATGGCCAACGCATTCGCGGCCGATCCCGTGGCGACGAAATAGACCGCCGCGCCCGGTGCTTCGAAGACGTCACGGACCTTGTCGGCAGCGCGGCGGGTCCAGCCATCGTTGCCATATGGCATCGCCCAGCCCTCATTTGCGGTCATGAGCACCTCCATCACCCTGGGGTGGACGGGGCCGGAATTGTCGGACGCAAAGTGCATTACAGATCCTCGATCAGGTGGTCTTCCCATTCCTCTTCCGGAACCTCGAATTCCGGTACGGTCCAGCCTTTGACTGAGATACCAGCGTCGTGAACGGTCTCGGCGGAGCCCGAGATGAGCGGGTGCCAGTCCTGAAGTGGCTTTCCCTCAAACAAAAGGCGGTAGGCGCAGGTTTCGGGCATCCAGTAGGCGATCTCGGCGATATTCGCGGCTGTCAGGACAACACAGTCGGGGACGAATTGCTTGCGGATATCATATTGTGCGCAACGGCAGGTTTCGCCATCGAGCAGTCGGCAAGCCACGCGGGTAAATGCGATCTCCTGCGTTTCCGGGTCTTCGAGCTTGTTCAGACAACACTTGCCGCAGCCGTCACAGAGGGCTTCCCACTCCCTGGGGGTCATGTTCTTCAGCGGAACCCGCTCCCAATAGCGGTCGCGCAGGCCTGAGCGGTCGATAGGATCGGTCATTTGGAAAGGAGCTCACGGGCGCGGGCACTGTCGGCATCCATCTGGGCGATCAGCGCGTCCAGGCTTTCGAACTTTTGCTCCGGCCGCAGATAGGCGACCAACGCGACGCTGAGTTCGGCGCCATAGAGATCGCCCTTGAAGTCAAAGACATGGGTTTCGAGGTTTGGCCGGTTTTCTCCGAACATCGGACGGGTGCCGAGGGATGCGACGCCAGTGTGGTTGCCAGCATTCTCGCCGGTCAGCACATCGACACGGACAGCGTAGACACCGAATTTCGGTGGAAATAGCCCGTCAATGGACATGTTCGCGGTCGGGTAGCCGAGTTCGCGTCCGCGCTGATCGCCCCGGATGACCTCACCCTCGATCCGGTGCAGGTGACCAAGCATGGCGGCGGCATCCTCGGGGCGACCGTCCGACAGGGCCTGCCGGATCTTGGTCGATGAGACGGCAATGCCGCCGGTTTCGACCAGATCGGCGATGGTGACGCCGAAGCCGAGTTGCGGGCCGAGCCTTTGAAGAAGAGCGGTGTCACCAGCCCGATCCTTGCCAAAGCAGAAATCCGCGCCGACAGTGACATGGGCGAGGCCGAGTTCCCCTGCAAGGATGTCCGTGCAGAACGCCTCCGGCGATAGACAGGCGAGGCGTTCGTTGAAGCGAAGTTCGTAGAGCCGTTCGACACCGACGCTTTCCAGCCGGTGGGCGCGGGCCGCGGCGCTCATCAGGCGGAAGGGCGGGGACTGCGGTGCGAAATACTCGCGGGGATGCGGCTCAAACGTGACGACACCGAGTGGGGCCGGCGCAGCTCCGGCGGCGATACGCAAGACCGCCTGGTGGCCGAGATGAACGCCGTCGAAATTGCCAATGGCGGCGGTTGCGCCCCGGTTGGCGGTGTCCATGTAGGTGGTGTCGCGGAGGTAGCGCATGGGCGTGGGGGTAACTTGGCGGCGGAAGTGCCGCAAGAGGGGAGTTCGACACTCAGATATGCGGCAGAAAAATCGAAAGGCCGATGATGAGGGCCGCGAGGGCGCTGATCAAGACCGCCGCCGCAGCCACATCCTTGACCAGGCGGATGCCGGGGTCGATTTCGGTCGTGACCACGTCGCACAGATGTTCGATCGAGGTATTGATGGCCTCGGCAAACCAGACCCAGCCGATTGCCAGGACAATCCACCGCCAGTCCTCGGCGTCGATCCGGAGGATGAGACCAGCGAGAACCGTGCCAGCGGCAGCGAGGACGTGAAACCGGAAATTGGCCTGGCCGCTATACAGGTCGACCAGACCCCGGCAGGCATGTCGGATGCTATCGATTCGCCCGGTTGGGGCAAGCGATCTCAGGTGTCTGGCGGGCATCGATTATTCCATGTGATGGCTCATTGGAAGGAAGGCTATCAGGCAGGATCAGCTCTTTTCGCACAGGAATTGCCGCTGGACTTCAGCAAATTCTGCATGGTCCTTCACGAGACTCGGAAGAAATCCGGGCCCTTCCGGGAACCTTCAAACGTCCGCCACGATCTCGCCCTTCATCTCTCCGGTCATGCGCGTGTGAACCTCGCGATGGACCGAGCGCCTAACCTCGTCGATCTTCATCTCCGCGGCGTCGCGGGTGGGTTTGTCGGGCCACTCTGTGACGGCCGCGCAGGTCCGGTCGCTGGTGCGGACCACGGTCACGCGATTGGCGCCAAGAGCCTTCAGGGCCGGAAGCCGTTTCTGCTCGACCGCTTCGAGGAATGCGTTGTACCTCGTGCTGTCCTCGATTTCCCAGGTGGTGATGGTGACGTAGCGCATCGGTGACCTCCTTTTTGACATTCTGGCCCGGTCTAGGTCAGAAACTCACGGCACGGCGGTAGAGGTGCCAGGTCGCGTGGCCGAGGATCGGGAGCACGATGATGAGACCGATGAAAGCGGGGATCGAGCCCAGGACCAGAAGGCCCGCCACCACGAGGCCCCAGGTGATTATCTCTCTGGGGTTCTCGCGGAAGACCTGGAGCGAGGTGGTCACCGCAAGCGGCACACCGACATTGCGGTCGAGCAAGAGCGGGAAGCTCACCACGCTGGTGGCCAGCACCGCGAGAGCGAAGCAGAAGCCGAGGGCCATGCCAACCACGATCATCGTCCAGCCCGCGCCGGTGGTGAAGACCTGTGAAAAGAAGGCAGAGGCTGATGCCGGCTGCTCGGGGCCAAGGGTCAACGCCCAGATCAGATGCGCAACAACGATCCAGGCAAGAAACAGCGCGGCGAGATAGAGGCCGAGCGTCAGGATGGCACCGAAGTTCGGGGAGCGGACCACCCCGAGAGCCGCGAGCCAAGAGACATCCTCGCCTTTCTCCCGGCGTCGGCTGACCTCGTAAAGACCGATGGCCGCGACCGGGCCGAGGAGAGCGAAGCCGGCGGCTATCGGGAACAGGACGGGCAGCAGGTTGGCATGGAAGCCTACGGCGGCCAGCACGACACCGACAATGGGGTAGATCAGGCAGATGAACATGACATCGGCGCGGGTTGCCGCGAAGTCGTCATAGCCCAGCCTCAGGACTTCACGAATGTCTTCTAGAATCAGGGGCTGCACTCTTGGTACGCCGTTCTCTTCACCACCAATGTTCTCGACGGAATGGGCGACATGCTCGGCCGTGCCAGCAAGGCCGCGCGCGGTCCAGGTGAGCGGATTTCCGATTGTCTTGACCATAATACTCCCTCCAATGTGTCCGGCCACATCAGGGGTGCGATCAGGTCGCCCGGTTGGCCGGACAATGTCCTCCAACTCTGAAGGCGATCCTAGCACATATTCGGCGGAATGTCGGTCACGAATGTGACAAGGGGCGTGATAACAGCGATTTTGCTCGTGCCGACCGCGTCAGCCCTTGGGTGAGCCACGGGCCCGCTGGAAGGGTTCAGTCGAATTTCGCCGACGGCGCAAGCACGGTCGCCTCGCCTTTCAGCACCGGCTTGCCTTTGACAAGACAACGCGTGTCGAGCTGAACCCGGCGGCGCCCATAGTCGATGTCGAGAACTTCAACCTCCGCCGTCACGAGATCTCCCGGTCGGACGGGGGCGACGAATTTTAGAGTTTGGCCAAGATAGACGGTGCCGTGGCCGGGCAGCTGCTCCCCGATCACGGCAGAGATCAGCCCGGCGGTCAGCATTCCGTGGGCGATGCGTCCTTCGAAGATGGTGTCACGGGCGTAATCGTCGTCGAGATGCACCGGGTTTTGATCGGTGGAGATCTGCGCGAACAGCTCGATATCGAGGTCAGTGATCTCCTTCGTGAGCGTGCGGATCATGCCCACTTCGAGGTCTTCGATGACAATCGTGCCCCGGGGTTGGTTATCCAGCATCACAGCGTCCTCGCAATTTTTGAACATTGACTCGCGTATCTGCGCAATTTAATTACTCAATCACATCGGCCTTGCCAAGAAGTTTCTGCACTGCCGCAACGGATTGTTTCCGTTCTGTGGACTGGTCATTGGGAGGTGGGGCTTTAGAATTCAGCGCGACACACTTGGTGGGGGCCAAGATGCAAAAAAGGTTGCTGGATATGCTTTTAGGCACGGAGGACGCCGTTCCGGGGGACTATGTGCTGGCCCTTGTGGCCGTTGTGGGCTTGATGGTCGCGGTGTTGGTCGAACTGGTGGTGTAGGGGGGGCACACCCGTCTGTTTCCATGCATGGCTCGAAGAACCCTTAGGCAACCTTGTGCCGAGGATGGCTGTTTGGCTGATTTGATCCGGCAGACCTGAGCAGGCTGCTGCAAGACGCGCGGCTATCGCAATCTGCCGGATGTTCTGCGCGACCAGGATGCTCGAATTTGGGCTGTGACAGTCTTGGCCGTCGCGCCACGCTGCAACTGGATGGCAGGCTTGGCGCATCCTGGAGAACTGGTGCACTTTCAAACATTCGTCCCGAAGGTGAGCCGATGGTGCCAAGTGCAACTTCAGCTTTTTGAGCACAGTGATGGTTCTGACGCCATAGCTCGGAAATCTAGCTATCTTGGCAAGTGACCATTAAACAGGCGCTTTGTTGAAACAGCAAAAATCCGTACCAAAATGAACCACGGACTGCGCGCGCGTTGTGTCCAAAAACCGATCCGGAATATTTTGTGGCAACGTTAGGGAAATTCAGCAAAAACAAAAAGATGCTGTGGAGGCGAGTACCGGAATCGAACCGGTGTACACGGATTTGCAATCCGCTGCGTAACCACTCCGCCAACTCGCCAGAGAGACCCTGCTCATAAATCGCTTGCGACGGGCTTGCAAGCTCTACCGGACCTCGGTTCGAAACGCATGTCCCTTGCCCGAAGCTGGGAGTTGTGGTTCAACGCCGGGAAGAGGACTGAACGAAAGAGTTTAGTAATGACCGACTTTGCCGGCAGCCGCATCACCATGGTCGATACGCAGGTGCGCCCATCCGATGTGACCAAGTTTCCGATTATCGACGCCATGCTGACAGTTCCGCGCGAGCTGTTCGTTCCGGCCGAAAAACGTTCGATGGCCTACGTCGGAGAACATGTCGGGTTGGGGGATGGACGTGTGGTACTCGATCCACGAACTTTGGCCAAGATGCTGGAAGCGGCCAATATCCAGAAAGGCGATCTCGTTCTTGATATCGGCTCGGGCCTTGGCTACTCCGCCGCGCTCGCGGCTCATTTGGCGGATGCGGTGATTTCCGTGGAAGACAGTGCCGAACGGGTTTCCGAGACTGAAAGTGCCTTGTCGGAAGCTGGCATAGACAATGTTGCGGTTGTCGAGGCGAACTTGTCGGAGGGAGCGGATAGCTCTGCTCCATATGATGTCATCCTGATTCAGGGTGGTGTCGAGACCGTATCGGAAAAACTTTGCGGTCAATTGAAAGAGGGCGGCAGGATCGTTGCCATCTTCATGGAAGGCGCATTGGGTCAGGTACGTGTCGGCACACTCGTGGACGGGGTCGTGAACTGGCGTTTCGCCTTCAATGCGACGGCGCCGGTGCTGCCGGGTTTTGAGGTGGAGCGTAGCTTCGCACTCTAAAAAGAAGGGAACGGGTAAGGATGAAACGAGCACTGGCTGCAACATTGGTGTTGCTGACATCTGCCGGTTCTGTCGCTTCGGAGTCGCTGTCCGATGCCCTGGCAAAGGCCTATCGCAATAGTGGATTAATCGAACAAAATCGCGCCGTTTTGCGCGCCGCGGATGAAGACGTCGCCTTGGCGGTTGCGTCGCTCCGTCCGGTGCTGAACTATGCGGTGGACATTACCCGTTCTGAACCAACGATGGGCGATACTCTGTCGGGGTCTGCCGCGTTGACGGCGCAGATGCTGCTCTATGATTTCGGGCGCTCGGCCCTGAGCGTCGACATCGCCAAGGAGTCGGTTCTGGCCACGCGGGCGACGCTGGTCGATGTGGAGAATGCGGTTCTGTTCAATGCGGTAAGCGCATATCTCGGTGTCAGACGGGCAGAGGCCTTCGTCGAGCTTCGGCAGAACAACGTGCGCCTTCTGACCCAGCAGTTGCGCGCGACGCGCGACCGGTTCGACGTGGGTGAAGTCACGCGAACGGATGTCTCTCTTGCCGAAGCGCGTCTTGCTGCTGCGCGGTCGGGGCTGGCGGCCGAACAGGGAGGGTTGGAACTTGCCCGCGAACAGTACCGGGTCGCGGTCGGCGAGTATCCTGGACAGTTGAGTGCCCCTCCGCGTACGCCCGCCATTCCTGGGACGGAGGAGGCCGCGAGGTCTGTCGCGCGGCAGGAAAATCCCGCCATTGCGCAGGTAAAGCATCAGGTGGCTGCAGCCGAGCTGGGGATCGAATCTGCGCGTCGTGGTGTCTATCCCCGTCTGACCGGTGACGCCCGTGTGGCGGTGGATCATAATGGCAATGACAGCAGCAGCATCGGCCTTACACTGTCCGGACCGATTTATCAGGGCGGTGCGATTGCAGGTGGGTTGCGCCGGGCACAAGCGCTTCGCGATCAGAGCCGTGCGCAACTTTACACAATAGGGTTGCAGGTCGATCAGGAAGTTGGGAACGCCTATGCCAATCTTGCGGTCGCGATTGCCAGTATCGATGCATCCGACCGTCAGGTGAAAGCCGCAAGCCTGGCACTTGAGGGCGTTAGGGAGGAATTCCAACTGGGCGCGCGCACAACGCTCGATGTGCTCGATCAGGAACAGGAACTTCTCGATGCCCAGACCAACCTGGTCTCGGCGACAGTCGACCGGCAAATTGCGGTGTACCGTGTACTCGATGCGACGGGGCGTCTGACCGCTCAGCGGCTTGGGCTGAACGTGCCGATCTACGATCCCGCCGCCTACTACAATGCTGTCAAGGACGCTCCAGGTGTAAATGTAAGTCCGCAAGGGAAGCGTCTGGACCGGGTCCTGCGGGCCATTGGGAAAGAGTAAGGTCTGAGTGATCAAGAACTTGTGCGCCAGTGCTCCTCCGGTTAGTTTGGCGACCGGGGGAAAGAAGCAGACGAGGGCACATGGCAGATTCAGCGCCTGATCCAAAGGTCGAAGATGTGTTGTCTTCGGTCCGTCGGCTTGTTGCGCAAGAGATTCCGAAGCGACGCACAACACGACAGGAACCGCAGGACGGTGCTCTTATCCTGACATCGAAGGATCGAATCGAGACCGACTCAAGGGCGCGGGCGGACAAGCGTTCCCTCGAAGAGCGGATTGCCGAGTTGGAAGCTGCCGTGGACAGTGGCAAGCACGAGTTCGAACCGGATGGAAGCGAAGATCAAGCGCAGCACCGGCCGGACCGGATCGTATTCACGCGCCCACGCCCTTCGGAAGCAGATGTCGGGCGGTCCCGCACAAGTCTGAGATTGAGCGAGATCGCGCTTGTCGACCGGGCAACGGAAAGCTCCGATGACGAAATTGGCGATGAGCCGGTCCAGTTCCGTCATGACCGGCAAGCTCTGGAACCCGGGCTTTGTGAAGCTCCTATGGCGGAAGATGTTCCGACGCTGCCAGCGTCTTCTGCCGAGGTCCACGCATTTTCCGATCCCGACGACGTTGTCGCAAGAATCGAGGCGCGGATAGAGCGGGGCGGCGGTGACCCCGAGCCGCCCGCCAGCCAGATCGTATCGACGAGCGCACCGAAGTCGGAAAGCATTGATTTCGATGCCCAGTTGACCGCTGCTGTTCGCGCATCCATTTCAGGTTCGGAAGCGTCTGGGACCGATCCGGAAACGATTGAACCCAGGGATTCCAAAGCCGAGAATTCGGAGCAACCGGCTCCCACTCCGCGTGCAACGACACCGACGGCAGAGTCATCATCTTCAGAAGCCGCGGAACGGGGCAACTCGGAACCCGAAGCTGAGCCGGTGCAAGACGACCCTGCGCCTTTGGTCCTGACGCCCAGCGAACAGGCTGCAACTGCGTTGGATGCCGTTCCGGACGAGGAAGCCATGCGACTGCTGGTGGGACGGCTGATACGGCAGGAACTCCAGGGGGATCTGGGCGAGAAAATCACTCACAATGTTCGGAAGCTGGTTCGCAGCGAAGTGAAACGCATTCTTCAGTCGCGCGAACTGGACTGAGAGCCGCTTACGCACCCCGCGTTCGACGCTGGTTGTCGGACTGCGGGGAGCCTCGAGACGTCATGACGCGACCAAAAATTGTCCGAACTACCTACGGAGGCGTGGTCACTGCATCAGAAACCGCCGTTTTCTGTCCCTCGGCACTCGTCCCAATGATCGCTGAACGCTGTTGACCAACTCACGTGACAACGCTTTTTCAAAACGAAGGCCAGCGTCGCCTTCCTTGTTCCAGATGACAGCGGCTTTGTGATCCCCGCCGCAGATGTTCAGGATTACTTCGGTTTCCGGCGCGAGATTACCCAATGCCAATCGAACGCGGGCACCGTGCCGGGTGACGTCGATGATGTCAGCAGATTTTCTGCCCCATTCGTCTTTGATCGTGACGTTGAATGTCGTCACTCTGCGCCGCTCACGGTACTGCATAGCCTTTAAAGATACCGGAACAGGTTACCATGTTCTGAACGTCAGGGGGTTTCAATGCGAAGCGCTACGGGTTCCGAGGCCAGCACACCGGTTCCGGGCATCGCTTCGATTGCACGGTCCAGATCGGATTGGGACGTCTTATGCGTCACGATCAGCACCGGTGCCTGTTCAGTTTTGTGGCCATATTGACGCATACGATCGATGGATATGCCCGCGTCGCCCATCACGGAAGCGATACGAGCGAGAGCCCCCGGCTTGTCGAGAAGCTCCATGCGCAGATAGTAGGGTGCTGGAGTGGCTTGTTGACTCTTGGTTACGGGCTTCAATTGACCGGCGGGAATGCCGAAGACCGGCAGTATCAGGCCGCGGGCAATATCGCAGACATCTGCCATCACCGCGCTCGCAGTCGGCCCTTCGCCGGCCCCGGCGCCGCGCAACACGATCTGGCCCACGCTGTCGCCTTCCAGAACGACCATGTTGGTCGCTCCCTCCAACTGTCCAAGAGGCGAACTTTCGGGCACCAAACACGGCGTCATGCGCGCTTCCTGGCCGCGCCCGCTCATTTGCGCGACGCCCAGCAGTTTGATCCGATACCCCATATCCGCGGCTTGCTCGATGTCTTCAATCGTGATCCGCTCGATGCCTTCGATTGTAAGTGCGTCGAAATCCACCTGGTTGCCAAAGGCAATGGACGCAAGCAACGCCAGTTTGTGCCCGGCGTCTATGCCACCTACATCCAGCGTCGGATCGGCTTCCAGGTAGCCAAGCTCCTCGCACTCTTTGAAAACGGTCTCATAAGACAGACCGGCCGATTGCATCCGCGTCAGGATGTAATTGCAGGTGCCATTCATCACGCCCATGACGCGCGTGATCTCGTTCCCGGCCAACCCTTCGCTCAGGGCCTTGATCACGGGAATACCACCGGCGACGGCGGCCTCGTAGCGCAAAGCCACTCCGGCCTTTTCGGCGGCTTCCGCCAGGGAATTGCCGTGCGTGGCGAGGAGGGCCTTGTTGGCAGTAACAACATGCTTGTCGCTGGCGATCGCGGCCTCGACGGCGTCCTTTGCAATACCGTCCGATCCTCCGATCAGTTCCACGAAGACATCCACATCCTCGCGCCGGGCAAGTGCTACTGGGTCGTCTTCCCAAGCGTAATCCCCGAGCCGCAGACCCCGGTCCTTGTCCGGGTCGCGTGCGGATACGGCCGAGATGGATATTCCTCGCCCTGTGCGTGCCTTCAGCAAGTCCTGGCTGCGTTGCAGGATCCGGATTGTGCCGACACCGACGGTGCCCAAACCGGCGATGCCAAGTCTTAAGTGGCCGGGCATTTGAATCTCCAAGCGTTTTTCGCGCTTTAGCCGGTTAGGTCAGTGGGCGCAAACCGCTTTGATGCCGATCTGACGATTCCAGCTCCTATTTCATGCAAAGATTGGACCTTCGTTGGACATCAGGCCGAAAATTGGGAGTGGTCCGTGATCCGGGGAGCCGCACAGAATTATACGAGTTTTGCCCGTTTTTGGTCCAACTTCGCCTCTAGCAGTTGTTCAGACCACACACAGTACCTTGTCGAGATACTCACACACCCACTCACTCACTGAATGTGGCGTCGACCATCCGGACGGCGCCACATCGTAATTACCCAATCACCGCCGAACCCATCCCAGTAACTGCAAGTCATTGATCACAAGCCGCTATGTCGTGCAGCTTGAAAGCAGATGCCCGGATAAAACGGACAATTGAGGGATGCACCGCTTCAGATGCGCATCTTGCATAACATATACTTATGCCGCTTTAGAAATGGTTACAATGACGCCGTAGGCGATCGGCACATGGGACCAGATCAGGAATGGCCGGTAAATCCCTAAACTAATTGAATATATTACTTCGGCGCATGTGATGATGGCCGCGGAAACAATATGTCCGCGGCCAATCCACATCAGGACGAGGCGCTATTCGGCCGGAATCAGAGGGCTCTCGGGTGCCCGGCGGCCTCGCACTGCATTGGTTCTGGAAGCATAGATATCATCCTGCGTCAGCAATTCGTGGGATTTGCCTAGGTGCCGCGCCGGAATATGCGGAAAAAGATGGTGTACCAGATGGTAGCAATCGTTTCGCGGGAAGAACATCCAGCGGAGAAGCCCGGGCGCAAGGATATTCCGGGAGGCTGTCAGATCATCTCCGCTCGCCACGATGCCCGCGTGATCCAGACAGTCGGCCCAGTAGTTGAGGGCCGAGTAGATCAGGACAAAGGGCGCGACGACAAAGAGCAGCGTCGTCAGGGGAAATGCAATCGTGAGCAAGATCACGAAAGCAAGGATTCCAGCTTTGAGGATTTGATAGGCCAGCCCATCCTGCGCAGATATGTTCAGGCCAAGATAATAAGGCAGTTGGCGACCGATGAGCGGTGTCAGAAGGTGCCGCAGGACGACCTTCGGCGTCAATTCCTCATGCAGTTTCAAACCCTCGATTCCTTGCAGGTCGAGGTCATGTTCGTAGTCGCCCAGATGCGCATGGTGAGACAAATGTTCATCGCGATAGGCCGAGAAAGAATTGAACAGCAGAGCTGCGCAGAGTTTGCCAATCCGCGCATTGTCCGCACGTACCCCGCTGAATGTCGCGTGCGAACACTCATGGATAATGTTGTTCAGGCCGCGCATACGGGTGCCTACAAATAGCATCAACATACCAATTCCCGCGCCGGTCAGCGCTGTCGTCGGCAATGAAAGCAGGTAGTCCCCGACCGCGACGGATATTGCTATCTGAAGAATGTAACTCGTTAGAATTAACCACGCGATACTGCGCGAGTATTTTTCCATACCGACGAATTTGCGCGTATATCGCGCGCGTAATTTTTTGGCAGACATATCTACCCCCATCTACAATCCCTTCTTAAAAAGGACATATTTTTTCCACTTTTTCAACAAGTTCCGGGGCGATCTGAAAGGAGTTATTAATCATCCTAATGTGGCCAATACATCACCCACGTTCGAAATGTTATATACTGCGTGGTTGGCGGGCGGGTGACTCGCTAGGCTATTAGGTAAACTTATGCTCTTCAGGGCGGTGTGGCATGGATTTCGACTACGATTCTCTCGTTGTACTGGCGGCAGTCGTGCGAACCGGGTCGTTTGATGCGGCGGCAAAGACCCTCAATGTCACCCAATCGGCAGTGTCTCAGCGAATCAAGCAACTCGAGGAGAAGGTTGGATCTATCCTTGTCCAAAGGGGGCGGCCCTGTGTGGCGACTGAAGACGGCATGCTTCTGTGCCAGCATCACGAACAGATCGAACTTTTGCGCCATGAACTGGGTCAGCAGTTGTCCATGACCGGCGGCGGCCGTCGCTCGGCAGGAATTAAGGTTCGGATCGCGGTCAATAGCGACAGTCTGGCGACATGGTTCCCAAGCGTGGTCAAGCGGGCCGCGGACGATCTTGGCCTGTGGCTTGAAGTCATTCCTGACGACCAGGAGTTCACGGAGGAAAGGCTGCGCTCGGGTGATGCCTTGGCCGTTGTGACCACGTCCGATGCTCATATCGCCGGGTGTACGGCTGTCCCGCTTGGTCATATGGACTATCTGGCCGTCGCGTCTCCGGAATTCTTCTCCACCTACTTCAAGGACGGGGTTTCATCGAAATCTCTGGCTGCGGCACCCGCCATCCGCTTTGACCGGAAGGATAGTCTGCCAAGGCAATGGATCAATCAGGTGGTCGGTGAAGACGTCAAGATCACGCATCATGACATGCCGTCCTATGAAGGACACCTTTTGTGCGCTCAGCAGGGAATTGGCTGGGCCATGATGCCCCACCTCACCGTTGGTTCGATGGTCGAGAATGGCGAACTGATCGAAGTCGTCCCTGGACAGCGCATCCATATGCCGCTGTTCTGGCAGACCCGCAGTCAGGCCAGTACGACGCTCAGGGAACTTTCGAACATTGTCGCGGACGTGGCGCAACAGTGGGTCAAGCCGTCTGAGACGGCACCGATGCCGGCCTGACGCAGCGCCGAGCGGACCACGGTTTCTGCCGCTCCCCTTGCTTGCCAAGCTATTGACCCGCAGATAGGGTGCGCGCCGACAGAAAAGGGGCGGCACCCGGTGTCTGGGGCCGGCCTGAAAGAACAAGGATAATCACCCATGCTCGTCACACCCGCATATGCGCAGGCGGCCGGAGCCGCCGGGCCGGGCCTTCTCGCGCAGCTACCGTTCTTCATCGCAATTTTTGCGATCTTCTATTTTCTGCTGATACGACCGCAGCAAAAGAAGCTTAAAGATCATCAGGCCATGGTCGAGGCGCTGCGCCGTGGCGATCAGGTCGTCACTCAAGGTGGCATCGTCGGCAAAGTAACGAAAGTGCGCGATGATGGCGAGATTGAGCTGGAAATCGCTTCGGGTGTGAACGTCCGCGTCATCAAAAGTACGGTTCAGCAGGTCCGTTCCAAAACCGAACCGGCAAGTTAATGCTTCAGATCCCTCTATGGAAGCGCCTGGCGATCCTGGCTGTATGCTTGGCGGGCGTGGTCTTTTCGTTCCCGAATTTCTTCTATTCGACAGTCGAACAGCATAATGACGCTGTTGAGGAAATCACACTTCTGGGGTCTTCGCCGGAGAGAGAGGCTGCAGCCTCCGCCTGGCCAGGGTTCCTGCCAAACGGGCTTGTGAATCTCGGTCTCGATCTTCGGGGCGGCGTTCAACTGCTTGCCGAGGTGAAGGTGGAAGACGTCTATGCGGACCGCATGGACAGCTACTGGCTTGCCGCGCGCGGTGCGCTCGTCGATGTCCGTGACGAGGTGGGTTTCATTGAGCGTCTGGTCGACGGACCGGCCGATGTCCTGCGTATTCGCATTCAAAACTCAGAAGCCCTGGCAGCGGCGGTGGAGACAGTACGCGGTATCGCGCAGCCGGTTGTCAGCCTCTCTGGTGTCGGGGCGACCGACATCGTTGTCACGGGGCAGGGCAATGTCTTGAGCGTCGAGTTGTCCGAGGACGAAAAGATCGCCACCGATCAGCGGACCGTTCAGCAATCCCTTGAAATCATTCGGCGCCGGATTGACGAGGTGGGGACCCGCGAACCGAATATCCAGCGCCAGGGCGAAACGCGCATTCTGATCCAGGTGCCCGGATTGGGATCGGCCGGTGAGTTGAAGGAACTCATCGGAACAACGGCGCGCCTGACGTTCCACCCGGTGGAAGGAATCGTCTCGGAGGGCACCAAGCCGCGTTCGGGCAACATCGTTTTGCCGGAGCTTCCACCGCCCGGCCAGCCGCCCTCGCAATTCTATGAGGTCGAGGCGACGTCGATCCTGTCCGGCGATGACCTGGTCGATGCGCAACCGAGTTTCGACCGGAACGGACGTCCCTCGGTCAGCTTCCGGTTCAACCCGGCGGGAGGGCGCACGTTCGGGCAATATACGTCGGAAAACGTTGGCGCGTTGTTCGCTGTCGTCCTGGACGACGAAGTCATCACGGCGCCCCAGATCCAGGAAGCCATCACCGGTGGCTCGGGACAGATCACCGGGAATTTCTCAGTCGAGGAATCAGTCGATCTGGCTGTACTGCTTAGGGCAGGGGCCTTGCCTGCGGAACTGGTCTTCCTTCAGGAGCAGACTGTGAGCCCGACCCTGGGTCAGGAAAGCATCGACGCCGGAACCATTGCCTGTATCGTGGCGTTCCTGGCTGTCATGGTGTTCATGTTCCTGTCCTATGGCATTTTCGGGATGTTCGCGAATGCCGCGCTGATCCTGAACGTGGCCATGCTGTTCGGGTTGCTGTCCATGATTGGCGCAACTCTGACCCTGCCGGGCATCGCGGGGATCGTTCTGACCATCGGTATGGCGGTGGACGCCAATGTGCTGGTCTTCGAACGGATCCGAGAAGAGCTCAAGACGGCCAAAGGTCCGAGCCGGGCCATAGACCTTGGTTATGAAAGAGCGTTGTCGGCCATCATCGACGCCAACATCACCACCTTCATTACCGCGACGATCCTGTTCGCGCTCGGCTCCGGTCCGGTCAAAGGCTTCGCGGTGACGCTCGGACTTGGAATCATCACGTCGGTCTTCACGGCCATTTTCGTCACGCGGCTTTTCATTGTGTTCTGGTTCGAACGCAAACGCCCACGGACAATCGAGGTTTAAGACATGCGACTGAGACTTGTCCCACAGGAAACCAACTACGATTTCTTCCGCTACAGGACCGTCACCTTCGGCGCATCCGTTGTGGCCGTCATCGCGTCGATCATCCTCTGGCTGGTTGTCGGCCTGAACTTCGGCATCGATTTCCGCGGCGGAACTTCAATCCGTACCGTGGCGGTTCAGGAAATCGACGATGGGGCGTACCGGCGTGCGGTCGAAACGCTCGACATCGGAGAGGTCACGGTCACCCAGGTGTTCGATCCGAATTTCGGACCGGAGCAGAACGTGGCGCTGATCCGCATTCAGGCGCAGGACGGTGAGGAAAGCGTAACAGACGCGGTGGTAAGCAAGATCGAGACCGCGCTGGAGGAGATTGATCCGTCCATCGAGTTCACGTCCGTGGACAGCGTCGGCCCGAAAGTTTCCGGCGAATTGATCCAGACGGCAGTTCTGGCCGTGCTGGCGGCATTGGCGGGGATCCTGATCTATATCTGGCTTCGCTTCGAATGGCAGTTTTCCGTCGGAGCCGTGGCGGCTCTGTTCCATGATGTCATAATAACCATCGGGATCTTCAGCCTGCTGCAAATCCGCTTCGACCTTGCAACGATTGCCGCGCTTCTGACCATCGTCGGCTATTCAATCAACGATACAGTGGTGATCTTCGACCGGCTTCGCGAGAATTTGCGGAAGTTCAAGGCAATGCCGCTGATGGAGGTGATGAACCGCACGGTGAACGAAACCCTTTCCCGCACCCTGATGACGTCGGGGACGACTCTGATCGCCCTCTTTGCACTGCTGATTTTCGGTGGCGACGTGATCCGTGGTTTCGTCTTCGCCATCACCTGGGGTGTTATCATCGGTACATATTCCTCGGTCTATGTCGCCAAGAATGTCGTGCTGTATCTGGGTGTGAAACGTGACTGGTCGAAACCCTCCGAAGGCGGCGGGGCGGGAACGCAATTCGCCAATGTTGATAGCTGAAAAATGACATCGGCCCGGAAGACCGAGGGTCGGGTGCAGATCTGTCGTGAAGCGGTGACAAGAACCGGGCACCAGAATGCCGTGGGTATCGATGTGTGATTTCCTTTCGGATCTGACCGGATGCGGCGGATTGGCGATGCTCACTTTCGGGGCGTTTCTCGCCGGAGTGGTCCGAGGCTTCGCGGGTTTCGGTACGGCTATGATCTATCTGCCTTTCGCCGGGCAGGTCCTCTCTCCGTTCGCTGCGCTGACCACACTCGTGGTCAAGGACCTCATTGCGCCGCTCATCCATGTTCCGCGTGCCCTGCGCGAGGGTCAGTCGCGCGATCTTCTATGGCTTTTGGCGGGGGCGGCGCTTTTTGTGCCGGTCGGTGTATGGATCCTGTCCCTTGTACACCCGGACGCTTTCCGCTGGGGCGTGTCGCTGGTCACATTCACCATGCTCGCAGTTCTGATACTCGGAGTGCGGTATCATGGTGCGATCACTCGGCGCATTACTCTTGCAACGGGGGCTTTGGGCGGGCTGTTGCTGGGAAGTGTCGGGTTGCCGGGGCCTCCGGTCATTCTGCTTTACATGGCCTCTACCCTGCCAGCCGCTGCGGTACGGGCAACGCTGACGCTCTACTTGATTCTTGCCGATGTGTTGCTGCTCGCTGTGCTCGGCTGGAACGGATACATCGTTGCATCCGGGCTCGTCCTCGGTGCTCTGATGATCCTTCCCTATGTTCTGGGTAACTGGATCGGTGCAAGGCTTTTTCGGCCTGGGCACGAAGCGCTCTATCGGCGGGTCGCCTATGCAATCATCGCCGGATCGGCCATTCTGGGCCTGCCCATCTGGAAAGGTTGACCATGCGCCTGAACGAAGTGGAATTCTCGGGCGCCCTGCCTGTTGACGGATATGGTCCCGGATTTTTCAGGATCGGGGGCGTCACGCAACAAGCGCCGCTGTTGCTTTTGCCTGCCGGTATCAAGTCCTGGCAAGGTCTGGAGGACGATGAGACCTTACTTGCGGCGAAAGATTCGGTCGATGTAGTCCTCTTTGGTATGGGGCCGGAGATAGCGCATCTGCCCGTCGGCTTGCGGGACACACTGGAAGAGGCGGGGATTGGTGCCGAAGTCATGTCCTCCCCGCAAGCCTGCCGGACCTATAACGTGCTGTTGGGCGAGGGGAGGCGTGTCGGCCTCGCGCTCCTCCCGATCTGAGCGAGTGGACTTCAGTCCCGGCATGGCCCAAAACGTGGCCCCATGACGACCCCGTTATTGAGACTGGACAATTTTGCCTGCACCCGGGGCGGGTTGCAGATCCTGCAGGGCGTGACCCTGGAACTCAGGGCCCGGCAGGCGTTGATCCTGCGCGGGCCCAACGGATCGGGCAAAACGACGCTGCTGAGGACGATTGCGGGATTGCAGCCCCCCGCTTCGGGAAGGATCGAAGCCGAGCCGGAAAGCATCGCGTTCGCAGGTCATGCCGATGGCATCAAATCAACCCTGAGCGTGGTGGAGAACCTCGAATTCTGGGCAGGGCTGTTCGGGCAGTCCGGGATCGGCAACGCCCTGACAGCCTTCGAACTGACCGATCTGAAGCACCGGCGCGCGCAGACCCTTTCCGCCGGACAGAAACGGCGCCTGGGGTTGGCGCGGCTTTTGGTCACCGGACGCCCGGTCTGGGCACTGGACGAGCCGACGGTCTCGCTCGACAGGAATGCGGTCGATCTCTTCGCCAGCGCGGTTCGCGCACATTTGACCAAAGGCGGTGCCGCGATCATTGCGACTCACATAGACCTCGGTCTCGATGCGGAGGAACTGGACGTCTCACAGTTTAAATCCGAGGCTACCCTGGGCGATGCGTTCGACGAGGCATTTCTGTGATCCGTTTGGTCGCCCGAGATATCAAATTGGCTATCCGGTCCGGCGGCGGATTCGGCCTGGCGCTGGCCTTTTTCCTGATTGTCGTGGTTCTGGTGCCGTTCGGTGTCGGCCCTGACAACGTGCTTCTTTCGCGGATCGCACCCGGTGTATTGTGGGTGGGCGCGCTGCTCGCCTGCCTGCTGTCGCTCGATCGCGTCTTTGCCACGGATTACGAGGACGGATCTCTGGAACTGCTCGCCACTGCCCCGCTCCCACTGGAGTCGCTGGTGCTGACCAAGGCGCTGGCGCATTGGCTGACGACCGGACTTCCCTTGACGATCGTGGCTCCGGTTCTCGGTTTCCTGCTCAACCTGCCGCAACAGGCTTTCGGCACACTGGTTCTCGCTCTGATGCTCGGCACACCTGCACTCTCTGCGCTGGGCACCTTCGGCGCGGCTTTGACGGTCGGGCTGAAACGGGGCGGGCTGCTGCTGTCTTTGCTGGTCCTGCCCCTTTACGTGCCGACCCTGATCTTCGGCGCCGATGCGGTGCGGAGAGCAGCCGACGGGTTCGCGACGACGACGCCGGTTCTGCTGGTGGCCGCGATCACGCTTGGCACACTCGCCATCGTGCCGTTTGCCGCCGCGGCCGCACTGCGGGTGAACCTCAGGTGACAGTTCGGATCACGGCTCCATCACCTGCCGCGCCTGCGACCCGGTGGCGCTTGAGAGTGTCACAGGCTGCGACTAAGTTCCGCCCATGTCGCTTTGGGAATATGCAAATCCTCGTAAGTTCATGAGCCTCACCGACAAGGTGCTGCGGCCGCTTTTCGTGCTGGCCGCCTTGGCGCTTGTTGTCGGCATCGGTTGGGGCTTCTTCTTCACGCCCGATGATTTCCGCCAGGGCTCGACCGTCAAGATCATCTACCTGCATGTTCCATCCGCGATGATGGCGATCAACGCTTGGGCGATGATGCTGGTCACCTCGCTCGTCTGGCTGATCCGCCGCCACCATGTTAGCGCGCTGGCCGCCAAGGCCGCCGCTCCGATCGGCATGACGATGACATTGATCGCACTTTTCACTGGTGCGGTCTGGGGTCAGCCCATGTGGGGCACATGGTGGGAATGGGATCCAAGGCTGACGTCCTTCCTGATCCTGTTCCTGTTTTACCTGGGCTATATCGCGCTCTGGAGCGCCGTGGAGGACCCTGATACGGCCGCGGATCTGACGAGTGTTCTCTGTCTCGTCGGTTCGGTCTTTGCCATTCTGTCACGCTATGCAGTGCTGTTTTGGAACCAGGGGCTGCACCAGGGCGCGACGCTGTCACTCGACCAGGAAGAAAACATCTCGGACGTGTTCTGGCAGCCGCTGGTCATTTCCATCGCCGGGTTCATCTTGCTGTTCGTCGCACTGGTGTTGCTCAGGACCCGGAGCGAGATCCGGCTGCGCCGGATCCATGCGCTTGAACTCAGGGAGCGGATGGTGTGATGCCCGATCTTGGACAATATGCGGCGGAGGTCACGCTGGCCTATATCGGCTCGCTGGTCCTGTTGGCGGGGCTGATCGGGCTGAGCTGGCGTCAGGCGCGGCTATCGCGTCAGCGGCTGGAAGAGGCCGAGGGACGCAAACATGGCCAATAAGTTTCCCTGGCTGGCCGTGGTTCCCCCGGTGGTCTTCGCAGGCATCGCGGGGCTTTTCCTGGGCGGCATGTTCCGGGACGATCCCGACCTGCTTCCATCGGCGCAGGAGGGTTTGCCCGCGCCAGCGATTGTCGATCTGCCGGTGGGGGATCTGCCCAGCTTCGATCGGTCGGTTTTGACCGAGCCGGGAACTAAGGTCCTGAACTTCTGGGCCAGTTGGTGCGCACCCTGCCGGGTGGAGCATCCTTATATGGTGGAACTGGCGAAGACCGTGCCCATCTACGGCGTCAATCGGGACAATACGCCTGATCAGGCGAAGACCTTTCTTGGCGATCTCGGCAACCCCTACACGGCCAATGTCGCGGACCCGAGCAACCGGCAAAGCATCGAATGGGGCGTCTATGCGCTGCCCGAGACGTTCGTGATTGATGGAAATGGCACGGTCGTTCTGCACATCAGGGGCCCGATCAACGCACCTCTCATGGAAAAGCGCATCAAGCCCGCGATTGCGGCCGCCTCAGCCGAATAGCCAGACGATCATCAGGACGATCAGCAGCCCGGCCTCGATCGGCGGCAGGGACAAAGGCATGGATCGCGCCACAACCCTGAGCCGGTCACTCGTACTGTTCATGTTTCCCCCAGAAACTCTTTACGCAGGGCAGGGTGCCATCCTTTTGCCTTATTGGGAAGTTTTGAGGCAATTTTGTGGTGAATTGGCACGCAGGTCGAAACAATTCCGTGAGGTCAACTAGCGACGTTTCCGGAAAAGGCCGCGGTTAAGCCGTTGGATTTGAGATCAAAGCCGCCTCGAAGAATCGAATTTCACCTGCCGGAGCCACAAGAAGCATTGTTTCACGATCATGTCCCGGTGCCGTCGGAAAGAAAGGCCACCGGCCACACGCTGACGGGCTGCAAGCCTCGGCCTTTCAATGGGTCAACGCGAAAGCTTGGACGATGGCTGTGGGTGCGATCACGCTTTTTTCGCCCGACCGCGATCTTTCCGCTCTCCTTTGGATTGCGGGTGCCTACCTTTTCGTGGCGGCACCTTCTTGCAGTATATGGGTTCTGGCGGGGCGGCAGTTCCAGAACTTGCTGAGCGATGAGCGCCGCCTCTGGACCTTCAACCGGACGATGGCGGCGTTTCTGATCCTGTCGATGACGCCAGCCCTATTGTGCTGACGCGCTCTGCATTCGTTCCCGGTCACGCGGCCCGAGCGAGGTTGCGCAGCACGTAGTGCAGAACGCCGCCGTGCTCGACATATTCCTTCTCGATGGCGGTATCGATCCGGCATTTCAGTTCGATATCCTTCGTCGAGCCGTCCGGATAGGCGATTGAGCAGGGCACTGTGGAAAGCGGCTTCAGATCGCCTTCGAGACCGCGGATTGACACGGATTCCTCGCCCGTCAGTCCCAGCGATTTGCGGGTGTCGCCGCCGGTAAACTCGAATGGGATGACACCCATGCCGACCAGGTTGGAACGGTGGATTCGCTCGAAGCTTTCGGCGATCACCGCCTTCACGCCGAGCAGCGCCGTGCCCTTCGCCGCCCAGTCGCGCGAGGAGCCCGCGCCGTATTGTTCTCCGCCGAAGATCACAAGCGGCACACCCTTCTCCTGATAGGCCATCGCCGCGTCATAGATCGAGGTCTGTGTGCCGTCCGGTCCCTTGGTAAAGCCGCCCTCCACGCCGTCCAGCATCTCGTTCCTGATGCGGATGTTCGCGAACGTGCCGCGCATCATGACCTCGTGATTGCCGCGCCGCGATCCATAGGAGTTGAACTCGCGCACCGGCACTTGGCGTTCGACCAGATACTGACCGGCGGGCGTCGATTCCTTGAAGGACCCGGCGGGGCTTATGTGGTCGGTCGTGACGAAATCGCCCAGAAGGGCGAGCACTCGCGCGCCTTCAATATCGCTGATGACACCGGGTTCGGCCCCCATGCCCTGGAAGTAGGGAGGGTTCTGCACATAGGTGGAGTTCGCAGGCCAGTCATAGGTTTCGGCCTCTGTCACCTTGACGCCCTGCCATTTTTCGTCGCCCTTGAAAACGTCCGCATATTTGGACTGGAAGGCCTCGCGGGTGACGGTCTTCTCGACCAGGTCCGCGATTTCCTTCTGGCTCGGCCAAATGTCTTTCAGGTAGACGTCGTTTCCGTCCTTGTCCTGTCCCAGAGGCTCGCGGGTGATGTCGACGTTCATGTCGCCCACCAGCGCATAGGCCACAACGAGGGGCGGGGAGGCAAGGTAGTTGGCGCGCACGTCGGGGCTGATCCGGCCCTCGAAGTTGCGGTTGCCTGAAAGCACCGCGACTCCGATCAGGTCGTTGTCGTTGATGCATTTGGAAATCGCAGGATCGAGCGGACCGGAATTGCCGATGCAGGTGGTGCAGCCATAGCCTACGAGGTTGAAGCCGATGGCATCCAGATCGTCCTGAAGCTCGGCCGCTTCGAGATAGGCAGAAACAACCTGGGAGCCAGGTGCGAGCGAAGTCTTCACCCACGGCTTTCGGTTGAGACCAAATGCGCGGGCCTTGCGGGCCACGAGGCCTGCTCCGATCATGACATATGGGTTCGAGGTGTTGGTGCATGAGGTGATCGAGGCGATGACGATGGAGCCGTCATGCATCTGAAACGCCTCGCGGTCGCCGTCGATGTCGGTGATCTCGACATAGCCGCGATTATGGTGGCCGACATCGCCGGGAATGGTTCGCGGTTCCGGCTGCCCACCTTCGCCTTCCCAGCGGACTTCAGCCACCTCGCTGATGTCCTTACCGTTACGTTGGCCTTCCACATGGGCGTGGAACGCTTGCGCGGCCTTGTCGAGCGCGATGTGGTCCTGTGGACGTTTCGGACCGGAGATGGCGGGCACAACCGTGCCCATGTCGAGTTCCAGCGTGTCGGTATAGATCGGCTCATAGCCTGGCCCGCGCCACATGCCTTGTTCCTTGGCATAGGCTTCGACCAGTGCGATCCGGTCCTTGTCGCGCCCGGTCTGTTCAAGATAACGCAGGGTTTCCCCGTCGATCGGGAAGAAGCCGCAGGTGGCCCCGTATTCAGGTGCCATGTTGCCAATGGTCGCGCGGTCGGCCAGCGGGACGTGATCCAGTCCGTCGCCGTAGAACTCGACGAACTTGCCGACCACGCCTTTCTCGCGCAGCAACTGGACGACCTTGAGGACGAGGTCGGTGGCAGTTGTGCCTTCGAACATCTTCCCGGTCAGCTTGAAGCCGACAACTTCCGGGATCAGCATAGAGATCGGCTGGCCAAGCATGGCTGCCTCAGCCTCGATACCGCCGACGCCCCAGCCGAGAACGGCCGCGCCGTTGACCATCGTGGTGTGACTGTCCGTCCCAACCAGCGTGTCCGGATAGGCGACTTCGCGACCGTCCTGATCGGTGTCTGTCCAGACGGTCTGAGCAAGATATTCCAGGTTCACCTGGTGGCAGATGCCGGTTCCGGGCGGGACGACGCGGAAGTTGTTGAACGCCGACTGACCCCATTTGAGGAAGGTGTAGCGTTCCATGTTTCGCTCATATTCGCGGTCCACATTCATCTGGAAGGCTCGGGGGTTTCCAAACTCGTCGATCATCACCGAATGGTCGATGACAAGATCCACCGGGTTCAGCGGGTTGATCTTCTGCGGATCGCCGCCGAGCGCCTTCAGCCCGTCGCGCATGGCGGCCAGATCGACCACCGCAGGCACGCCGGTGAAATCCTGCATCAGCACGCGGGCAGGACGGTAGGCGATTTCACGGGGGTTCTTGCCACCATTTGCACCCCATTCGGAAAACGCCTTGATGTCATCGACACTGACGGTTTTTCCGTCTTCGAAGCGCAGCATGTTTTCCAACACAACCTTGAGCACCGCCGGTAGTTTCTCGAAGGTGCCGAGACCTGCGGTTTCCGCAGCAGGGATCGAGTAGTAATCGACGGATTTTCCATTCGACGTCATCGATTTGCGGGTTTTCGATGAATCGTGGCCGACAGTGATGGGCATGGGGGGCTCCATGGTGTTCGAATGAGTGCTGAATCCGAATACAACATAGGCCGCCCGGACGGAATGTCATGGAGTTCGTTGTGACGAAGCGTGGCCGCAGGCCGCATTTGAATATCCAGGAATGTAACGCACTCTCGCAAAACCTTGATTGGCGCGTCAGGAACGATTTCGCTACGCAGACTAGGGACAGACAAAGCGGATGGAAAAGTATGACACGATTGGCAGGCTTGGTGATTGCAGGCTGGATGGCTCTGGGAGGAATGGTCCAGGCGGGCGAAACCGTGGTCGTGGAGTTGTTCACCTCCCAAGGATGCTCATCCTGTCCGCCGGCCGACCGTATCCTCGGCGAACTGGCCGACGAGGACGATGTGATCGCCCTGGCCTATCACGTCGATTACTGGGACTATCTTGGCTGGAAGGATGAATTTGCCAGCCCGAGTTTCACTGACCGTCAGCGCGCATACGCACGGGCAAAACGGGAGCGCACGATCTATACGCCTCAGATGGTGATTGGCGGGGTTGATCACGTCGTCGGTTCGAAAGGCATGAAGGTGGCCCACACCATTCGCAAACATGCCGAACAGGAACTACCTGTCACCGTCCGGGCGCGACGAAATGGCGGTACGGTTGAAATTCAGGCGACCGCCTCCGGCCAGGTTCCGGCGCTGCTGGTTCAGGTGGCCACCTATTCGCCCAAGGAAACCGTGGATATCCGTCGCGGTGAAAATGCCGGTCGTCGGATCACCTACTACAATGTGGTACGCACTCTGAACTCGGTCGGCAGATGGAACGGGCAGGGGACCTACAGCGCAACTGCGTCAGTCCCCGGCAACAGTCCGGTCGTCGTTCTCGTACAAGCCGGAGTTGGCGGACCTATTTTGGGGGCGACACGCCTGCGCTGAGTTTCGCGGCTTTGCTCAGCTTCCAGCGTCGGTGAACCCAGAACCACTGTTCTGGCGACGCCCGGACGATCTTTTCGACAACGTCATTGTAGTGCTGCATCATTGCCTCCGGCGCGCCAGCGGGGATCGGTTCGTCCACATGCAGGCGAAACGACAGGCCATCCGGTTGTCGCAATCCGAAGACCGGGATCATAACCGCATCGAATTTCATCGCCCATTCCGCGGCGGAAAGCGGCGTGTGTGCGGGCTTGTCGAAGAACTTCAGCAGCGGGGCCTTGGTCGATCCGACATCGGCCACAATCCCGATTACGCCGCCAGACCTGAGATGTTTGACTAGCGCCGTAATCCCGCGGGCATCGGTTGGATAGACCGGTTCTGCGATCGTCGAGATGGCTTTCAGGTAATGGGCGTGGAAGAGGGGGTTCTTCATGGGGCGATAAAGCGCCGCCATCGGATAGCCCTCACGGCTGAGTTTTGATCGCACCGCGTCGTAATTACCCAGATGCGCGGTCACTAGCACGATCGGCCTGCCACTTTCACGGGCGGCCTGCAGCGCCGGAAGACCCGGCCCGGACAACTCCGATGTCATGGACCGGGAAATGAACTCGTCGCCGGAATAGATCTCGATCAGGGTCCGACCAACATTGTCCGCAACCTGACGCGCAATACGTTTGCGCTCCGTACTGTTCATGTCGGGATAAACATAGGCCAGATTGTTCAGGACTCGTGTGTTCCACCCGGCCAGGGGCGCGACCATATGCGAAAAGATACGCCCCACCAGGCGGACACGGAATTCATAAGGAAGGCTCAAGGCACTTCCCAGAATTGCGCGAGAAATGATGTCCTGCACCCGGTGGGTCAGCGTCGGCTTTGTCATGGCAATGTCATTCGCACCGCATCGTGCGCGGCGCAAGATCGAACGGGGGGCCGCCAAATAATTCGGGGCAGGCGAGTCAGACGTGCTTTTGCTCTTGATTCCTGTTTACGAAGCGACTATCTCGCGCGGACTTCACAGGCAGGGCTTGGGCCAATCGGGGGAGACATCCCCGTTTTGGTCCGCCGGTTGGGAGAAATCCCTTGATGGCTCTGCCGAGGCGCAAACCGGAAAGGAACCTTGGACATGGCGCTCCCTGAATTCTCTATGCGTCAGCTTTTGGAAGCTGGCGTTCACTTCGGTCACCAGACGCAACGCTGGAACCCCCGCATGGGCGAGTTCATCTATGGCGACCGCAACGGCATTCACATCCTCGACCTGACCCAGACCGTCCCGATGCTGGACGCTGCTCTGAATGTCATCCGCGAGACCGTCGCCAAGGGCGGACGCGTGCTCTTCGTCGGCACCAAGCGGCAGGCGCAGAAGCCGATTGCCGATGCGGCCGAGCGTTGCGCGCAGTATTACATGAACCATCGCTGGCTCGGTGGTACGCTAACCAACTGGAAGACCGTTTCGCAGTCGATTCAGCGCCTCAAGGCGATTGACGAGCAAATGGTGGAAGGGGCCGAAGGCCTGACGAAGAAAGAACGTCTGGGCATGGAGCGTGAGCAGTCCAAGCTGCAGGCCTCCCTCGGCGGCATCCGCGAGATGGGCGGTGTGCCGGATCTCCTTTTCGTCATCGACGTCAACAAGGAAGACCTGGCCATCGCGGAAGCCAAGAAGCTCGGCATTCCGGTTGTGGCAATCGTCGACACCAACTGCTCGCCCGAGGGCGTGGATTACATCATTCCCGGCAACGACGATGCGGCACGGGCCATCGCGCTTTACTGCGACCTGGCAAGCCGCGCGGCTCTTGACGGCATGAGCGCCCAACTGGGTGCCGCCGGCGTCGATATCGGTGCCATGGAAGAAGCCGTTGAAGAGGCGGTCGAGGAGGGCGCGAGTCCTGACGAAGCTGCCGAGGCCGTTGTCGAGGGCGAGGCGGAAAAGGCTGAATAAGCCTGTCACCGGACTGACATGGAAGGCGTGTTATGCGCCTTCACACTCTAATGTAAGACACTGAGGAGAGCCGAAAAATGGCTATCACCGCTGCACAGGTGAAGGAACTCCGCGACACGACCGGCGCGGGCATGATGGACGCCAA
>JBNKWP010000033.1:0-32568 GCA_050299835.1 Silicimonas sp. | reverse complement strand
TTAACGACTGGATCAGCGTCTATGCCATGGCCGTCAACGAGGAGAAAGCCGCTGGCGGCCAGGTTGTGACGGCGCCAACCAATGGCGCCGCGGGCGTCGTCCCCGCGACGATTCGGTATTGGCTGGATCACGTGCCCGGAGCCTCCGAAACGCGGGTTGGCGAGTTCCTTCTGACTGCTGCGGCGATTGCCGGGCTGGTGAAGTTCAACGCCTCGATCAGCGGGGCTGAATGCGGCTGCCAGGCGGAGGTCGGATCAGCCAGCGCAATGGCGGCGGCCGGCCTGGCGGCGGTTCTGGGAGGGACGCCGGAACAGATTGAAAACGCGGCGGAAATCGCGCTGGAACATCATCTCGGCATGACCTGCGACCCGGTGAAGGGCCTGGTTCAGGTGCCGTGCATCGAGCGCAACGGGCTGGGCGCGATCAAGGCGGTCTCGGCGGCCTCGCTGGCCTTGCGAGGGGACGGATCGCATTTCGTGCCTCTCGATGCGGCCATCGAGACGATGCGCCAGACCGGCGAGGACATGAGCGAGAAATATAAGGAAACCGCGCTTGGCGGGCTCGCTGTCAACGTGCCGAATTGCTGAAATCCTGACGCAACGGAGGGAGGGTCGGCACCGCGTGGCATCTTCGCAATTGGACCGCTCTGCCGAACGTGTAAACTCCTTTGCGAGTTCGACTGTCAGTTATTGGCTTGGCCGGTGAATTGGCGCGGGCGCGTCCCGCTCTGGGGAGGGAGATCGTGGTGAAGACAAACTGGGCGGGAAACGTCACCTACCGGGCACCGGTGTTCAGGAGCGCAGACAGCATTCCAGAAGTGCAGGACATCGTGGCCTCCGCACGAAAACTTCGGGTTCTGGGATCGCGGCACAGCTTCAACGCTATTGCCGATTCGAGCGAGGTGCAGCTTTCGCTGGACCAGCTTAACAACGTGGTTTCCATCGACGAAACCGGCCAGACGGTCACGGTGGAAGGCGGCATTCGCTATGGCGAGCTTGCCCCTGCCCTGCACGACCGGAACCTGGCGCTGGCCAACCTCGCGTCGCTGCCGCACATCTCGGTGGCCGGAGCGGTGGCAACTGCGACCCATGGGTCGGGTTCCGATCTGGGCAATCTCGCAACCTCTGTCACAGCAATGGATATCATCACGGCCGGCGGAGACCTGGTTTCCCTGTCGCGTGAAAGCGACGGCGATACGTTTGACGGTTCCGTCGTCGCGCTTGGTGCGCTTGGTGTCGTGGCACGGATCACGCTGGATGTGGAACCCGGATACGAGGTTCGCCAGCGGCTTTTCACCGATCTGCCCTTCGATGTTCTGGCTGACCAGTTCGACGCCATCTTTGCAGCCGCCAGAAGCGTGAGCATCTTCACCGACTGGACGGGCGACAGAACGCATTCGGTCTGGGTCAAGGAAAAGGTCGCGGCTGGCACCGTCGATCCCGCCCCCGAGGGGAACTTCTTCGGCGCACCCGCCGCACCGCACCCGATGCACCCGCTGCCCGGAGAAGACGCCAGCGTTTGCACGGAACAGATGGGCATACCGGGACCCTGGTACGCACGACTGCCGCATTTCCGGATGGAGTTCTCCCCCAGCCTCGGCGCGGAGATTCAGGCCGAGTATTTCATGCCCCGCGAGGAAGCCGCGAAGGCCATCGCCGCGATGCGCAAGGTCGGCGAGAGCCTGCGGGGGATCATCCTCACCTCCGAATTGCGCACGGTCGCGGCGGACCGGCTTTGGATGAGCCCCGGCAGCCGCGGAGATTACGTTGCCTTTCACTTCACCTTCAAACGAGATTGGGAGGCGGTGCAGGCAGTGCTTCCCATAATTGAAGCGGCTCTCGCCCCGTTCGACCCGTTGCCGCATTGGGGCAAGGTCACGACCATGCCCCCGGCTCTTTTCCGGTCGAGATATGCGCGGTTCGAGGAGTTCAGGGAGCTAGCCCGATCCTACGACCCTGACGGCAAGTTCCGGAACGAATTCCTGGAACAGGCGATCTTCGCCCCCGCGGAGTGACGCTCAGAACGCGTCCGGTTTCGCCTCACGCGCCATGTGATCGAGCACGGCGTTGACGAATTTCGGCTCGCGGCCCTCGGGGAAGAAGGCCTTGGCGATATCGACGAATTCGGAGATCACGACCTTGGGCGGTGCCTCACCTTCTACCAGTTCGGCGCCTGCTGCCCGGAACAGGGCACGCAATGTCGGGTCGATCCGGTTGATCGGCCATTTCTCGACGAGCGCGCGGTCGGTCATCTGGTCGATCTTCGACTGCCAGTTGACCGCGTCGTCGATCAGCTTGCGGAACAGGTCGAGATTACCTTCGGCCAGCGTGTCGCCGTCGAACTCCGCGCCAAAGCGGTGTTCCTCGAATTCCTTCTGGACGCGGTTGGCGTCGTGGCCCGACGCCTCCATCTGGAAGAGCGCCTGCACGGCGTAGAGACGTGCGGCACTTTTTTCCTGGCGTATCTTGTTCATGCGAAACGTCTTTTCAAAGCAATCAGATGCAGCGCCGCCGCCGCAGCCCCTCCCGCCGTGTCCAGGCGGTTTGCATCTGCGCGTTCTTCTGCCTGGTCCATATTCTCGACCGTGATGATGCCATTGCCGATGCAAAAGCCCTGAAGTCCAAGCTGCATGATCCCTGCCGCGCTTTGTTCGACCACCACATCATAGTGGCTGGTACGGCCGCGAATGACGCAGCCCAGCGCGACGTAGCCGTCATAGGCATCACCGGCAAGCGCGATCGCGGTCGGAACTTCGAGGGAGCCCGGAACCTCTATCGTTTCGTGCCAGACCTTGGCACGCTCCATGATACCTTCGGCCGAGGCAATCTGCTGCCGGGCAATCTTGGTGTAATAGGGCGCGATCACCAGCGCGACCTTCACTGGAGTGTCGAAGCTGGGCAGACCCAGATCGTTATCGGAATGCCCTGCCATCAGCCGAGATCCGAGATCTTGCGGGTTCCGACGATCTCGAGCCCATAGGCGTCGAGACCCACGACTCTTGGCTGCGGCGAATTGGTCAAGAGTATGATGTCGCTGATCCCGAGCGATGACAGGATCTGTGCACCAAGACCGTATTGGCGCAGAGTCTGCGGCGAGGCCGCATCGCCCGTGTTCAGCTTCATTGTGGTGTCGCGAAGAAGCACAAGGACACCACGGCCTTCCTTCGCGATCAGGTTCATCGCGTCGCCGAACTCGTTGCGGCGACCGGTCGGGCCAAGGCCGATTACGTCAAGCATCGGGTCAAGCGCGTGCATCCTCACCAGCACCGGCTCCTCGGTGGTGATATCGCCCTGGATCAGGACGATGTGCTCATCACCATGCGCGGTGTCGGTATAGATACGAAGCGTCCAGCCGCCGCCGAATTCCGATGAGATAGTCTGTTCGCGGGTGACGGCGACCAGGTTGTCGTTGCGACGGCGATAGGCGATCAGGTCGCTGATCGTGCCGATCTTCAGGCCGTGGCGCTGCGCGAAGGCGACGAGATCGGGCAGACGGCTCATGGTGCCGTCCTCGTTCATGATCTCGCAGATTACACCCGCGGGATTGAGGCCGGCAAGGCGCGAGATGTCGACCGCCGCCTCGGTATGGCCCGCACGGACCAGAACGCCGCCGTCGCGGGCACGAAGTGGGAAGACGTGGCCGGGCGTGGCGATGTCCTGCGCGCCCTTGCCGCTGTCGATGGCCACGGCCACGGTGCGGGCGCGGTCATGCGCCGAGATGCCGGTGGAGACGCCGTCGCGGGCCTCGATGGAAACGGTGAAGGCGGTTTCGTGCCGCGACGAGTTCTGCGAGGCCATCAGCGGCAGGCCGAGCGCGTCGATGCGTTCGCCCGGCAGCGACAGGCAGATCAGCCCGCGCCCGTGGGTCGCCATGAAGTTGATCGCTTCGGGCGTCGCCATCTGCGCGGGGATCACCAGATCGCCCTCGTTCTCCCGATCCTCGTGATCGACCAGGATGAACATGCGCCCGTTGCGCGCATCTTCGATGATTTCCTCGACGGAGGAGATGGCGTCGCGCCAGTTCTCCTCCACCGGTCCGGGTTTCTCGAATGACATGGGTGGCATGGTCCGCGGCAGCTTCGATGTGCAGGCGGGGCTTAACGGAAGCGGTCCGGCTTGGCCAGAGGGAACGCTGCGGCGCAGGGCCGCGTGTGGCAAGCGCGGAGGGGGCTCTGCCCCCGCCTCCCTTCGGTCGGCAGTCGGATATCTCTGGACCGAAAAAGACGCGTTAAGGCGCTCAGTTGCCGAAGTAACGCTGGGCGGGGAGGTAGCCCGCAAGACGGCCGGCCTCGCACCAGTCCCGTTCCAGCCAGGTTTCCCCTACCACAACGATGCCATCGGCGGGCAGACTGCCCTTCAGGTCGAGCACGCGGGCACGGATATCGCTCCAGCTGGCGCGGAGGCCGGGGGCGAGGTTGGCGTCGGAGAAGGCGGGATGGGCCGCAAGGAATGTATCGGCGGTTTGCGGCGGATGCAGCAGGGCAAGGAGATCGGCATCCCGCACGGTATCCAGCAAGGCAGCGCGGTCGGCCGGCATGCGCGCGTCGGCGGCAAGCCGGAGCGCGTTGTCGGAGAACAAGAGCGCGATGATATCGCGGCCGGTCGCGGCCCGGATCCCGGCATATGCCTTGTAATCAATCCCCAGTTGCCGCGCCCGCCTCACCCGGCGACGGACCACCTCGATCGGCATTTTCGGCAGAAGATCGGCCCGTGCCCGCGTCCAGGCGTAGCGCCGCCAGCCCCGCCCCTGCTCCATTGTCGGGCCGCCGTTATGACCGATCCTCATTGCTGAATCTCCTTCAACCATTTCACCGCTTCGTGCGCGGCCGCGCGCGCCGTGGATTCATCCAGGAAGCCGCCAGCGATCCCGTGAATGCGGCGCCAGCCATGCGGATCTTCCGGGTCTTTTCGACATTCCGAATAGCCGTATTCAGCCTCCGACAGGCGCAGGATGTCAACGCAGCGCTCCCCCGTGTCATCTTCGAGCGAAGCGAGCACCAGCGGTTTCATGCCGCCGTTTCCGCCAATCGCGCCACGTAACGGGCAAGCGTGTCGATCTCCAGATTGACCGCATCGCCCACAGCGACACGCCCCCAGGTGGTGACCGTTTTGGTGTGCGGGATGAAATTGATGCCGAACCGGTTGCCCTCGACCTCGTTCACGGTCAGCGACGTGCCGTTCAGCGCGACCGAGCCCTTGGGCGCGATGAACCTGGCCAAACCGGGCGGCGCTTCGAACGTGACCCGTGTGCTGTCGCCCTCGTCGCGCATATCAACGACCCTGGCCACCCCGTCCACATGCCCGGACACGATATGCCCGCCCAGTTCATCTCCGACCTTCAGTGCGCGTTCGAGATTGACGGTGCGCCCGACGGCCCAGGTCCCGAGATTGGTTTTGGAAATCGTCTCGGCGGAGACCTGGACATCGAACCAGCCTTGCGGCTGATGGCCCAGATCGACCACGGTCAGGCAAACGCCGTCACAGGCGATCGACGCGCCGAGGTCGATGCCAGAGATGTCATAGCCTGTCCCGATCCGCGCTCTGAGGTCGCCGGACTGTTCCAGTTCCAGAATGGTGCCCTGATCGGTGATGATCCCGGTGAACATGTCCGTCTCCTCGCTGAACGCCAATCCTGACTAGACCGGGCCGGGATATGCTGCAAGGTGAACGGATGACACGCCCGCATCGACCGGTTAACAAGTCGCATGGACATGGGCGGGGCGCGAACATCTGACAGGCATTTCCTGTTCCTTCAGGGACCGCACGGGCCGTTCTTCGACAGTCTTGCCAACAGGCTTGAACAGGCCGGAGCCCGGACATGCCGCGTGGGGTTCAATAGCGCCGATCGTCTGTTCTGGACCGGCGGCGGTTACGAACCCTTCCGCGAGACACCCGATCGATTCGCCGCGTTTCTGAAACGGCTCATCGACCGGGACGGCGTGACCGACCTCGTGCTGTACGGCAGCAGCCGGCCGGTTCACAAGATTGCCCTTTCGGTGGCGCAGGAGCTTGGACTGATCCCGCATGTGTTCGAGGAAGGCTACCTGCGTCCCTATTGGGTGACCTATGAGCGCGGCGGGGCAAACGCCGCATCTCCGGTGACGCGGCTCTCGCTGGATCAGATGGCCCAGGCCTTAAGTGGTGGCGCACCCGCCCTGCACGAAGCCCCGGACCGCTGGGGCGACATGCGGGCGCATATGTTCTGGGGCGCCGCCTATCATGCGCGGCTTCTGGCGGGGAACGGCGGTTATCCTGGCTTCCAACCCCACCGTACCCCTGATTACTGGTCCGAGTTTCGGCTTCACCTGCAAAAACTGTTGCTCGCCCCCGTCCGGACCATTTTGCGGAGCCTCACCACATTGCGCGTGCGCCACGGCGGATTCCCTTACCACCTGGTACTTCTGCAACTAGCCCATGACGCGAATTTCCTCGATCACGGACCCTTTCCCGATCAGGCGAGCTTTCTGGCAATGGTCTTCCGGGGGTTCGCCGAAGGCGCTCCGCGACATCACCACCTTGTGCTGAAAGCCCATCCGCTGGAAGATGGCCGCGAACCGCTCCGTCCTTTGATCCGCAGGCTGGCGGCCGAACATGATCTGAACGGACGCGTGCATCTGCTGACCGGCGGCAAGCTGGCGCGTCTGCTGGATACGGCCAGGTCCGCCCTTACTGTCAATTCCACGGCCGCAGAGCAGGCGCTGTGGAGAGCCATGCCGCTGAAGGCGTTCGGTGATGCGGTCTATAACCGTCCGGAATTCGTTTCCACTCAACCGGTCGCCGAGTTTTTCGCTGAACCGAAAGCGCCGGACCACGAAGCCTATTGCCGGTACCGTGCGTTCCTGCTGGCCACATCACAGATACCCGGAGGATTTTACGGAGTAATCTCCCGCCGGAAACTTCTTCGCCAACTGCCGGATCTCATGCTGTCTTTGCACGATTCCTATCAACGCCTGGAGCGTTCACAGGCTGAGGCCGCACAGCAACACATTCGTTTGGTTCAGTAAGGAATTGTTCGAAAACTGGAAAAAATGATGCTTTGATTCTAGGTTGTAATCAATTAGCCATAACACGGCATATTTAGTCGAGGGTCGGACAGTGAAAACCAGGACTTCCAAAAGCGCCAAGTGGGTGGCGGTGTGTTTGTCGGCAACGATGCTTGCCGGTTGCGGTCTCCCGCGGTCGGGACCCACGAAAGGCGAAATCTTCAAAGGTTCGGTTCAGGAACAGGGCGATGCGTATATCGTCACGGTGGACAATGCGGTGAACAGGGCGACGGAATACACCCCGCCGCTCGGGTTCTCCAGCAAACTGATCCATGCCGGCGTCCTGGGATCGGATACGGTGAGGCCGGGTGATACGCTTGGTCTGCAAATCTATGAAAACGTCGATGACGGCCTTCTCGCGTCAAGCGAAGGCGGCCCTGCCGTTCTCGAGGAAATCCAGGTCGACGGGTCGGGGTTCATCTTCGTGCCCTATGCCGGCCGTATCAAGGCCAGCGGCAACACGCCGGAAGCCATCCGTCGCCTGATCACTGAAAAGCTCGAAGCGCAGACTCCTGACCCGCAGGTTGTCGTTCAACGCCTTGCCGGCGATGGCGCGACCGTTTCGTTGGTCGGCGGTGTTGGCGCACAGGGCGTCTACCCGATTGAGCGTCCGAACCGGACACTGACGGCCATGCTGGCCACGGCGGGCGGCATCACGCTTCCGCCGGAAGTCACCCAGATCACGCTGCTGCGTGGCGGGCATAGCGGAACGATCTGGCTTCAAGACCTTTATACCAACCCGCGGCTCGACATCGCATTGCGCGCTGGCGACCGCATTCTGGTCGAACAGGACGAACGCTTCTACACCGCGCTCGGCACCACTGGTGCCCAGACCAAGGTACCGTTCGAGACCAAGAAGGTTTCGGGCATCGAAGCGCTCGCCATCGTTGGCGGTCTGAGCTCGTTTTCGGCGGATCCGACGGGCATCTTCATCTTCCGCGATGAACCGGCACATATCGCCAACAAGGTTCTTGGCCGGAGCGACCTCACGGGAGAACAGCGTTTTGTCTACGTGCTGGACCTGACCTCGCCGAACGGCATCTTCCTGGCCCGCGATTTCGACATTCGCAACCAGGACACGGTCTATGTGACGGAAGCTCCGTACAACCAGTTCTCGAAAGTCCTTGGCGCAATCGTCGCTCCGGCGACCACGGCAGCATCGCTCGACTCGCTCGCGGAGTGACAGACGACGACCGAACGCGCCTATGCGTTTATTCAGGCGGCTTTCTTACCGAAGGCCGCCTGAAACGTATTCTGGACCTGGCAGGGTGGCACCTATCGCTTGGCGTGCCCGGCGATGGCGACTGGGTCGGGCTTTGGGGGCGGACCCGGACGGCCTGGCGGGGAGAGGCGGTGGCCGGATGGGCCGAGGCGCCGGTTTTGACGGTGGAGGACGCTTTCTTGCGCTCGGTCCACCCAAACAGGCTTCGCGCCTCTTCGCCCATCGGTCTCAATCTCGACAAGACGGGCGTGCATTTCGACGGTTCTTGCCCCTCCGATCTGGAAGGCCTCCTGGCCACGCATCCGCTTGATGACACCGCGCTCCTGAACCGGGCCCGGAACGTCATCGACAGCCTGAAGCACTGGCATCTGGGCAAGTATTCCGCGACCGACCCCACTATCGCCCCCCCCGCCCCCGGTTATGTGGTCGTCATCGACCAGACCGAGGGCGATGCGGCACTGATGGGCGCGGGGCGCGCCGAGTTCCGCGAGATGCTGACCTATGCCGCCGAAGAGAACCCTGGTGCCCCAATCCTTGTCAAAGCCCATCCCGAAACACGGGGCGGTGCGCGTGACGGACTTTACGAGGCGTCTCAGGGCATCGACCGGGTGTCGGTCTATGACGCACCGATCAGTCCCTGGGTCCTGTTCGAGGGCGCGATCGGCGTCTACACCCACTCGTCCACGCTTGGCTTCGAAGCCATCTTCGCGGGCCACAAGCCGCGCGTTTTCGGGCAGCCCTTTTACGCGGGCTGGGGTCTGACCATCGACGAAAACGCCCCGGCGCGCAGGGAGCGGGTTCTGACGCGGGCGCAGCTCTTTGCGGCGGCGATGATCCTTTACCCGGTCTGGTACGATCCGTCCGGCGACCGGTTGTGCGAGATCGAGGATGTGATTGCGCAACTCGCGGCAGAGGCACGGGCCTGGCGCGAGGATCGACAGGGTTATGTCATGCGCGGCATGAAGCCGTGGAAACGTCCGCATCTGAAACGCGCCTTCGGGCGGGAGAAGCGGGTGAAGTTCGGCGGTTCGGCGGGCGACCGAACGCCCGTCATCTGGGGCATGGGCGATGCGCCGGAAGGGACGCTGCGCATGGAGGACGGGTTCCTCAGGTCGCGCGGACTGGGTGCGGCGCTGGTGCCGCCACTCTCGCTGGTTCTGGACAGCCGCGCGCTGTACCTCGATCCTACGCGAGAGTGCGATCTGGACGTACTGTTCAGCCAAAGCGCTAGCCTGCCGAATGGAGAAATCGAACGCGCACGTCGCCTGATCGGCCAGATTACCCGCCTGGGTTTGACCAAATACAACATCCGCGGCGAAATGCCGGAGCTGCCGCCTGATCGGCGCTGCGTGCTGGTCGTGGGACAGGTGGAAGACGATGCCTCGGTGCAGTTGAGCGGGTCGGAGGTGCGGGCCAATCTCGAACTCTTGAGGCAAGCACGTCACGCGAACCCCGACGCCACGATCCTGTGGAAGCCGCACCCGGATGTGGAGGCGGGATTGCGCAAGGGGGCCGTGCCCGAGGGCGATCTGGAAGGGCTGGCGAATTTCGCGTTGCTCAACGTCGATGCGTCGGAGGCGATTGCGGCAGCGGACGAGGTCTGGACGATCAGCTCGACTCTGGGGTTCGAGGCGCTCCTGCGCGGCAAGCCCGTGACCTGCCTTGGAATGCCGTTCTACGCGGGGCGCGGATTGACGCGCGATCTGGCCCCCCGCCCCGCGCATCGCTCGTCGCATGAGGTCACGCTGGAACAGCTCGCCCATGCCTGCCTGATCGGATATCCGCGCTATTTCGATCCCCGGACCGGCGCCCCGATCCCGCCCGAGACGGCGGTCAGGCTGTTGGCGGAAGGGGTCGAGATGCCACCCGTCAACAAAGTGATGGCGTGGCTCAGAAGCCTTTTCTGAGGGCTTTCAGTCCGCCCGCACCCAGCGGTGCATAAGGTCCGCGCCGAGGCGTTGCGTTTCTTCCAATCGGAACCGCTTGGCATCCGCGAGCGTCGAAAGACCCAAGGCCCCAATTCCCGGCTGCCCCTCCGCACCCAGCGCGAAGCCCGCAGTCATAACGACGAGTTCATCGACCATCCCCGCGCCAAGGAACGACGCCGCCAGCGCACCGCCCCCTTCGCAGAATACCCGTGTCACTCCCTCCGAGCCGAGCGCTGTCAATATCCCGGCAGGGTCAAGCTGCCCCTCGCCCACCGGGGCCTCGATGAGTTGTGCGCCCGCCTCCAGCCAGCGCGAGCGGTCCGCCTCATCCGCATCCCCGGCCCCATGAACCAGCCAGACCGGCCCTTCGCCCACCGTTCCGGCCAAACGGTTCGGCCAGGGCAGGTTCAACCGCCGGGAGGCGACGACGCGCACCGGCTGATGCGCAGCCCCCAGGTCGCGCACGGTCAGCGTCGGATCGTCCGCCCGCGCCGTGCCGCCGCCGACCAGAACCGCGTCATGGCTCAGGCGCATGGAGTGGACGACACGCCGTGCCTCCGCCCCGGTGATCCAGCGGCTTTCGCCGGTCGCGGTGGCGATCCGGCCATCGAGCGTCATGGCGAGTTTCAGGGTCAGGCTGGGGCGGTTTCGGGTGACGATGGAAAGAAAGCCTTTGTGGCTCTCCCTCGCCTCTGCCTCCCGCAGTCCGGTCTCGACTGTGATCCCTGCCGCCTTCAGCTTTGCCAGACCCTGCCCCGCGACCAGCGGATTGGGATCGCCCGCTGCCACGACCACGCGGCTCACGCCCGCCGCGATCAGCGCATCGGCACAGGGCGGCGTCCGGCCCTGATGCGAGCATGGTTCGAGCGTGACATAGGCTGTCGCACCGCGCGCGGCCTCTCCAGCCTGGTCAAGCGCAACCCGTTCGGCATGGCGCACACTCACCGGATCGGAGGTGCCCCGCCCGACGACGCGGCCATCGCGGACCAGCACGCAGCCGACCGAGGGCCAGGGCCAGACCCGGCCCAGCCCGCGCGCGCCCAGAGACAGCGCATGGGCCATATGCCGGTCATCCTCTGCTGAGAAGCGCGTGCTCACTCGTCCTTCTGCGGGGGTCGCAATTCGCTGACGAATTTGTCGAAGTCATCCGCAGCCTGGAAGTTCTTGTAGACGCTGGCAAAACGCACGTAGCCGACAGTGTCGATCCGGGCCAGGCTTTCCATCACGATCTCCCCGATCGTGGCGGACGGAATGTCGGTCTCGCCCATGCTTTCCAGACGCCGCACGATCCCGGAGATCATCTGGTCGATGCGTTCCGGCTCGACGGGACGTTTCTGCATGGCGATCCGGATCGAGCGTTCCAGCTTGTCCCGGTCGAAATCCTCGCGCTTGCCGTTCGATTTGATGACGACAAGATCGCGCAATTGCACGCGTTCATAAGTTGTGAAGCGCCCGCCACAGGCCGGACAGAATCGCCGCCGCCTGATCGCGACATGGTCCTCCGCTGGCCGCGAGTCCTTCACCTGAGTATCGATATTTCCGCAAAACGGGCAGCGCATCCGCCTCTTCTCCCTGCCTGTTGCGGCCCCAAGGGCCGATCCCACACATGTTATAGGGTAGCCGCCTCATTTTGGGTAGGGCAGAAACGTACGCGCTAGATAAAGGTGTTACTCGGAAGACTCGCCTCGCAACTCATTGCAGAGTTCCCGCGCGTGTCCGGCGGAAATGCCCCGGCTTCCGCTGAAGACGATCAGGCCCGGTTTCTTCGCGCCTTCGGGGCTGAGGCTGAAGAGAATGCCCTGCCCGCTGCGCCGTGGCGGCGAGGAGGTCCGGTAGATTTTCGTGCCCGGCGCACGCCCCAGCTTTCGCACCACATAGTCACCGGCAGCGCACCAGAAATCCGGCGCACCGGAAAGCCCGCGATACGGCACTTCGAACCCGTCGCGGCGTTCGACAACGATCAGACCGTTTCCGGCGACCCAGGCAAAGGACGTTCCCGGCAGGACTGCGACCATGAAAGCGATGGCAAGATGCCGCATCTGTCAGAACCCCATCATGGCTTTGAGGATTGGAAGAACCGTTGCCGCCACCACGCCGACACCCGCACCCAGGGCAAGCCGGGGCATCGCTCCGCCCAGATTGGGAGCAAAAAGGCTCAGTAGCCCGCAGACAATGGCGTAAAAGGCCAGCGAAATCGGATCCATTCCGGCAGCGTAGCAGAGCATCGCGGTCTGGTCAGCGAAGAATTCATTCGATCACGCGACCGTCAGCTCATAGTAATGCGTGCCAGCCTCATTGAGCCGTCGATCAGCCGACAACCGGAACCCCAGGTCAAGAAAAATTCCAACCGGATCAGTTTGTTGCTGGCCAGTGAAGACCGGAAGCCCGGTTTCGAACCGCACCGGCTCCACGGTCAGATTCACCCGATGGATGGCCCGATGGGCAAGGAACCAGTCATGCACACGCGTCCCTCCCAGGATCAGTCCCTGACGCAGAGGCCGGACATCGCGCACCTGATCCGCCAGATCCTGCGGCGATGCGCCGGTCGGATCGAACCAAAGCTGGGTTGGGCGCTGCCAGCCTGAACGCGAGGTCGAAAAGACGATCCGCCGCCGGTCCGGCTTGTCGGCCGCTTCGTGCGTATGTCGTCCCATGATCGCCCAATCCGCCGCTTCCACATCGGCGAAGAACAGCTCCTGCTCCTCGGCGCTCACCCAGGAATGGGTCGGAGTGTCGGTCGTGGGGGAAATCAGGCCGTCCGCAGAGGTCGCGACGGTCAGGGTGAAACAAGGCGAGGTCATGGTGAGGGGCTATACGGCGTTGCAGTCGGACCGGCAATCGTGGTGAACTCCGCCGCAAGGGAGGATCCGAAATGAAAGAGGGCTGGCGGTGGTACGGACCGAATGACCCCGTGCCGCTTGCGCATATCCGGCAGGCCGGGGCCACCGACGTGGTGACAGCCTTGCACGAGATATATGACGGGCGCGTCTGGCCGGTGGAGGCGATCCGGGCACGGCAGGCGGAAGTGGCCGAAGCAGGGCTGGTCTGGAGCGTGGTGGAGAGCATTCCGGTGCCCCAGGCGGTGAAAACCGGCGCAAGCGGTGCGTCTGACGCCATTGGCCGGTGGATCGACACGATGCGAAATCTCGCAGACTGCGGGATCACAACGATTTGCTACAACTTCATGCCGGTGGTCGACTGGACCCGAACCGATCTGCGGTTTCCCGCCCCGAATGGCGGGCTGGCACTGCGTTTCGATCCGGTGGCCTTCGCGGCCTATGACCTCTTCGTCCTTCGCCGCAAGGGCGCGGCGGCAGATTACAGCACAGAGGCGGCAGCCGGGGCCGAGGCGCTGCTGGCTGGTATGTCCCCAGAAGACGTCGAGACGCTTGAGAACACAATCATAGCGGGCCTGCCGGGCGCAGAGGGGCACCATACCCGCGAAGGCATCTCCAGGCTGATCGCCGACTATGACGGCATGGGGCCCGACGACCTGCGCGCCCGATTGATCGCATTCCAGTCCGAAATCGTGCCCGTGGCCGAGGAACTGGGCGTGAAGCTCGCCATCCACCCCGATGACCCGCCCTGGTCGCTTTTCGGCCTGCCCCGCGTGGTCAGCCAGATGTCCGACTATTCAGCACTGATTGAAGCCAACCCGAGCATCGCGAACGGGGTGACGTTTTGCACCGGATCGCTTGGAGCACGCGGCGACAACGATCTGGCCGGGATGCTCCGCAGTCTCGCGCCGCGCGTCCATTTCGCGCATCTGCGGAACGTCAGGCGGGAGGAGGATGGCTCGTTCTTCGAGGCCGACCATCTGGAGGGATCGACCGATATGGTCGAGATCGTCGACATCCTGCTGGCGGAAGAGGATCGTCGGCGACGCGCAGGCCAGCCGGACGCGTCAATCGTCATGCGCCCGGATCACGGGCACCTTTTGCTGGATGACATCGAGAAAAGGACGCTGCCCGGTTATTCCGCAATCGGACGGCTGAAGGGCCTTGCTGAGTTGAGGGGCGTCATGCGGGCACTGGAGAGAAACCATGGGTGAGTTCACCGGAAAAATCGCGATCGTCACCGGGTCGAGCGGGATCGGGTTGGGCGCGGCGCTGCATCTGGCGCGGGAGGGCGCGAAGGTGTTCGTTTGTGGCAACGACACTGATCACAACGCCAAGGCGCGCGAGGTGGCGGGTGATCTGCCGCTCGCCGTAGCCGCCATCGACGTCGCCGAAGCGGCGGAAGTCGAAGGCTGGATCAAGGCCATCGGCGATGCAGAAGGGGGCATTGACATTCTGGTCAATGCCGCCGCCGTCCAGACCTATGGGACAACGGAAACGACCGATCCCGCCCATTGGAACCGGGTGATCGGGATCAACCTGACCTCATGCTACCTCACCTCGCATTACGCCTATCCCTACATGAAGGCACGCGGCGGCGGGTCGATCGTGCATGTCTCCTCCGTTCAGGGACATGCGAACCAGAACGCGGTTCTGGCCTATGCAACGTCCAAGGGTGGCATTCACGCGCTGGTCCGCGCCCAGGCGGTGGATGCGGCGAAGGACAATATCCGGGTGAATTCGATCAGTCCGGGGTCGATCCGCACGCCGCTGCTGGAATTCGCGGCCCGCACCGCAGCGGGAGAAAACGGAGACCCGGAGAAGATGATCGAAGAGTTCGGCAAGGCCCATCCCATCGGCCGCGTCGGCACGGTGCAAGAAACAAGTGCACTCATCGCCTTTCTCTGCAGTGACCGGGCCGGGTTCTGCACCGGCGGGGATTACCTGATCGACGGGGGGCTGACCGCGGGGATCGGTGTCTGAAGAAAGCCCTTGCCCTTCCGCGCGTAGACTGCACCATTGGGCCGGAAAATACGCCGCCCGTCCTGCGACGAAGGTTGGCCAGAAAAAAACCGGGAGTGTTCAAGATGAAAAGAACCATTGCAACAGTAACCGCTGTCCTGATCGCGGGCACCGCGAGTGCCGCAGAACTGGGCGCGGTGGACGAGCCGATCAAACTGGCGATCAACGAATGGACAGGGCAGCACGTCACCACCCATGTGGCGGGCGAGATGCTGAAGGCGGCGGGCTATGAGGTCGAATACGTGACCGCCGGCATGATGAACCAGTTCCAGGCGCTGGCCGATGGCGACATCACCGCGACGCTTGAGATCTGGTCGTCCAACGTCTCCGACGAATACGCCAAGAAGATCGACGAAGGCACGGTGGTGGAGATCGGGGATCTGGGCCTCGACGCCAAGGAAGGTCTCGCCTACCCCGCGCATGTGGCCGAGCTTTGCCCCGGTCTGCCCGCATGGGAAGCGCTGAAGGACTGCGCTGGCGTCTTCGCGACCGCCGAGACACTGCCGATGGGCCGTCTGGTCGATTACCCCGCCGACTGGGGCACGCCGGGGGCCGAACGCATCACCGGCTTCGACCTGCCGTTCAAGGCGGTCCCGGCTGGCTCCGAAGGCGCGCTGATCGCCGAGCTTCGCGCCTCGACCGAGAAGAAGTCGCCGCTTTTCATCGTCTTCTGGCAGCCGCACTGGGCGATGTCGGCCTATGACGTGCAATTCGTGGACGTGCCGGTCGGCAGCGACGAATGCTTCACCGATGCATCCGTCGGCCCGAACCCCGATGCCACGATGGATTGCGGCTTCGCGCCGACGCGGATCTTCAAGGCAGCGTGGTCGGGCATGGAAGACAAGTGGCCGGCGGCCTACGAGATCCTTTCGAACTACCAGCTTGCGGTGGAAGACGCGCAGCCGATGATGGGTGCGGTCGATGTCGATGGCAACGCGGTCGAAGAGGTCGTGGCCGAGTGGATCAGCGCCAATGAGGACAAGTGGAAGCCCGTGGTTGACGCTGCGGTGAACTGAACGCGCAAGCCCCGGACCTGATCCGGGGCCTCTGGCGATGAGGTCCCGGCTCGGGGCCGGGACATGCGGTGAGGCATATGGCAGACGGCGGCACCCAATCGGCCATTTCGGTCAAGGACCTCTGGCAGGTCTTCGGTGCCGATGTGCCGTCGAAATTCGCGAAGGCACGGGAGCCGGGCGGGACGCCTGCCGAGATCGCGGAAAGGCTGAAGAAACAGGGGCTTATCCCGGCCGTTCGCGGTGTCAGCTTCGATGTGGCCGAGGGCGAGCTTTTCGTCATCATGGGGCTTTCCGGATCGGGCAAATCGACCGTGATCCGGGGCATCTCCCGGCTGGTCGAACCGACATCGGGGCATATCGAGATCGAGGGCGAGGACGTGCTCGCCGCCAGTTCCAAGCGGATGACCGAGATGCGGCGCGGCACCATCGGGATGGTGTTCCAGCATTTCGGCCTCTTCCCGCATATGAGCGTGATCGACAACGTCGCCTTCCCGCTGAAGGTCGGCGGCAAGAAGCGGGCGGAGCGCCATGCCAAGGCGAAGCCCATCCTTGAGATGGTCGGTCTGGCGGGGCGCGAAAATGCCTATCCGCGCGAGTTGTCCGGCGGCCAGCGTCAGCGGGTGGGCATTGCCCGGTCGCTGGCGGGGGATTGTTCGGTCTGGTTTCTCGATGAACCCTTCTCGGCCCTCGATCCCCTGATCCGGCGGCAGTTGCAGGACGAATTCCTCGACATCCGCAAGCGGTTGAACACCACCATCGTCTTCATCACCCATGACATTGCCGAGGCGCTGAAGCTGGCCGACCGCATCGCGATCATGCGGGATGGCGAGATCGTGCAGATCGGCACGCCGGCGGAGATCGTGCTGAACCCGGTGGACGACTATGTGCGCGAGTTCGCCCGCGACGTGGCGCGGGGGCGGCACGCCAAGGTCGGCTCGGTGATGCGGGGCGATATTTCGGGGGTCGGGCCAGACGATCCGGGCCTGCGTCCTGACATGACGCTTGAGGATGCTCTCGCCTCCTGCATGAAGCTCTATGAACCGGTGCCGGTGCGGGATGCGAGCGGCAATGTCCTTGGGATGGTTCATCCGCAGGACCTTGCCAAGGCGCTCCAGGCGGAAGCATGACGGCGATCGACCGCCCTCTGACCGCCTCCCAGTTCAGCCCCGGCCTGCTTGCCGCGTTGGCGACGCTCTTGACCGGTGCGCTCTGCCTGATGCTGCAGCCAAACGCGCCCTGGCTTTTTGCATTCCCCACAGACTGGACCTTGCCCGCCACCGATTGGGTCGGAACCGGGGTCGAGGCGGTCCTGGCCGTCATCAAACCGACCATGCGGTGGTTTTCCCGGATGATCGCCCATCCGATGGACTGGGCCAATTTCGCGCTCGCCCGCACACCCTGGCCCGTGGTGATCGGGCTTGTCACCGCCATCGGCTGGCGGTTGGGCGGATGGCGGATGGCGGCGCTCGGGCTGGCGGGTTTCGGTTTCGTCCTGCTGTCGGGCTACTGGGAGGAGAGCATGAACACGCTCTCCCTCGTCGTCGTCTCGGTCCCGCTCGCCATGATCGCGGGTGCGGGTCTGGGGCTTCTGGCCAATGAGGTGCCGCGCCTTCGCGGAGGTCTGGACGTCGCGCTGGATGCCATGCAGACAATCCCGACCTTCGCCTATCTCACGCCCCTGATGCTGCTTTTCGGCTTCGGCCCGGTTGTCGGCCTTGTGGCCTCGGCCATCTATGCCGCCCCGCCGATGGCGCGGAACGTCATGCTGGGGCTGGCCCGCGTCGATCCCGAAGTGAAGGAAGCTGCCGTCATGTCGGGCGGCACGCGGTGGCAGCAGTTGTTCCTCGTGGAGATCCCGGCGGCCTCGCAACAGATCATGGTGGGCTTCAACCAGAGCCTGATGGCGGCGCTTTCGATGGTCATCATCGCCGCCGTAATCGGGGGCTTCGACGATATCGGCTGGGAGGTTCTTCTGACAATGCGCAAGGCGCAGTTCGGGCAGGCGTTTCTTGCCGGGCTGGTGATCGTCGCCTTCGCCATCGTCATCGACCGGATGTCGGCGCAACTGGCGCTGGAGCGGAAGCGGTATGATGCGCGGATCGCGTGGGGGGTATTCGGCATCGGCGTGGCGGCAGCGGTTGTGATGTATCTGATCGGCAGCGGGGCCGCTCCGGAGGGCATCTTCAGCGGCGTTGCCGAGCAGGTGGACAAGTCGCTGGGCGAGTTCACGGCAGCCAACGGCGCGGCGCTGGACGGGATCAAGAACGGCGCGATGTTCTACGGGTTGCTGCCGCTTCGGATCGGGCTGGACGAGGCGGTCCTGCCCTTCACCTGGGGGTTCCAGTGGACGGGTGCCATGAGCTTGTGGCTCTTTGCTGCCGCGACACTCGCGGGCGCGCTGCTGGCCCTGTCCGGTCGCACGGTGGCGGGCGTGCTGGCGATGATCGCCGTGGGGATGCTGGAAACCGGGATCGCCAACCTGCCCTGGCCTTTCGTGCTGGTGGGAACGGCCGCGCTGGCCTGGGTCAGCCGGGGTCCGCGCTTCGCCCTGATCGCGACCGGGCTAATGGGCACGATCCTGATCTCCGGCCTATGGGACCGGGCGCTTTTGTCGGTCTACCTGGCCGGTGCGTCGGTTGTCGCCTGCGCACTCTTGGGCGGCGCACTCGGCCTTCTGGCCGCTGTCTCTCCGCTGGCGTGGCGGATACTCCGTCCCGTTTGCGACATGCTCCAGACCATCCCGCTTTTCGTCTTCCTGATCCCGATGCTGATGTTCTTCCAGATCGGCGAGTTCAGCGCGTTCCTTGCCATCTGCGCCTATGCCATCGTGCCGATGATCCGCTACACTCAGGCCGGCATCGTTTCGACCCCGAAGGACCTGCTGGAGGCGGCGACGGCCAGCGGGGCGACACCGGGCCAGATGCTGCGCGACGTGCGCATTCCCTATGCCGCGCCGGTCATCCTTCTGGGACTGAACCAGACGATCCTCTATGCCTTCGCCATGCTGGTGATCGCCGCGCTGATCGGAACGACCGGGCTGGGCCAGTCGATCTATCTCGCACTGGGTCAGGCCGATGTCGGGCTGGGTGTCAGTGCCGGGGCGGCGATGGCGATCCTCGCCTTCATCGCCGACCGGCTGGTGCAGGGCTTTGCGGAAGAGCGGCGGAAGGCGTTGGGGCTTTCCTAGACCGACACCGCCGCCAGCAGCTTGTCGCGCTCGATCTCGCCCGCGCGTCCGCTCATCTTCACCGAACCGCGTTCCAGCACGAGGAACCGGTCGCCAAGGCCGAAAGCGAAGTCGAAGAACTGTTCTACCAGCACGATGGCCATGTCGCCTCGGTCACGGAGCAATCCGATGACCTCGCCAATCTGCTGGATGATGTTCGGCTGGATACCCTCGGTCGGCTCGTCCAGCAACAGCAGCTTCGGCTTCGTCACCAGCGCCCGCGCGATGGCAAGCTGCTGCTGCTGGCCGCCGGAGAGGTCGCCGCCGCGACGCCCCAGGAACTGCTTCAGGATCGGGAAGAGGTCGAAGATCTCATCCGGTATTTTCCGCTCGGAACCGGGCAGGCAGGCAAACCCGGTCTCCAGGTTCTCCTGCACCGTCAGGAAGGGGAAGATCTCGCGCCCCTGTGGGACGTAAGCCACGCCCTTCTGCGCCAGCACATGGGCGCTGGTCTTCCCGATATCCTCGCCATCCAGCTTGTAGCTGCCGCCCGAGCGCGGGTGCGAACCGGAAATCGCCTTCAGAAGGCTTGTCTTGCCGACCCCGTTGGTGCCCATGACGCAGGTCACCTGCCCCATAGCCGCCTGCATGTCGATGCCATAAAGGATCTGGCTGCCACCGTAATGCAGCGTCAGCCCGTCGAGAGAGAGGAGATTATCGGCCAAGATACACCTCGATCACTTGTTTGTCGGAGGTCACATGGTCGATCGACCCTTCGGCCAGCACCGACCCTTCGTGCAGCACCGTCACCTTGCAGTTCAGCCGCCGGACAAATTCCATGTCATGTTCCACCACGACGACGGCGCGGGTCTTTGCCGCCTCCACCAGCAGGTCCGTGGTGTGCTCGCGTTCCGCCGGGGTCATGCCCGCGGCGGGTTCGTCCACGAGCAAGAGCTTGGGGTCCTGCGCCAACAGCATCCCGATCTCCAGCCATTGCTTCTGCCCGTGCGACAATTCACCCGCCTTGCGGCCCAAGGCACCGGAGAGACCGATCTCACCCGCCAGTTCACCGACCTTCGCATGGTCTTCCGCCCCGGCCCGGAAGCGCAGGACCCGGAAGGGGTTGCGGCTCTTCTTCAGCGCCAGCATCAGGTTTTCAGCCACCGTCTGATCCTCGAACACGGTCGGGCGCTGGAACTTCCGCCCTACCCCCGCCTGTGCGATCTTGCTTTCCGACATGGCCAGAAGCGATTGCGATTTCTCGCCCCAAAGCACCCGGCCCTCATCCGGTTTGGTCTTGCCGGTGATGATGTCCATAAACGTGGTCTTGCCTGCGCCGTTCGGCCCGATCACCGCCCGCATCTCGGCGGGGCCAATGTTGAAGGACAGGTTGTTGATCGCCTTGAACCCGTCGAAGGTTTTCGACACGCCGGAGACTTCCAGAAGCATGCTCATGTCTCGGCCTCCCTTTCCCGAAGCGCGCCCGGATCGGGCCCCAGATCCGCGCCGTGCCTGTCCGGCGACCGTTTGGCGGCGATCAGGTCGAACAGCCCGCCGATGCCCTTGGGCGCGAAGAGCGTGACGGCGACGAAGGACAGCCCCAGAAGCACGGTCCACCAGTCGACCCACTGGATCGTCGCGAAGCCAAGGTTGATGTCGGGTGCCTGCCCGCCAGTGAACCATGTCGACAAAAGCGACACGAAGGCCGCGCCGATCACCGCGCCATAGAGCCGCCCCCTGCCCCCGATAGCCACCCAGACGGCCAGATAGATTGACGCGATGGGCGCGATCTCGGCAGGGTTCACAATGCCCGCCTGCGGGTAGTAAAGCGCGCCTGCGATGCCGGCGAGGATCGCCGTGAAGGTGAAAATGAAAAGCTTGTAGGTCTCGACCGGGTAGCCAAGGAACCGCACCCGCGCCTCGTCATCGCGAATGGCGCGGATCACCGAGCCGAACTTGCCCGACACGATCGCGATGCAGGCCAGATACCCCAGACCCAGCGCCAGCGCCGACGCCCAGAGGAACCAGACCGACACCACCGATTGCGGCACATCGCCAAGGCCGGGCAGGTTCTGCAGTCCCGACAGACCGTTATTGCCGCGCAACCCGCTGTCGTTCTGGAACAGGTAGAGCGAGAGCGCCAGAGTCATCGCCTGTGTCAGGATCGACAGGTACACGCCTGTGACCCGGCTCCGGAAGGCGAGCCAGCCGAAGACCAGCGCCAGCAGCCCCGGCACCAGCACCACCGCCAGAAGCTGAAGCGTCAGCGAATGCGAAAACGCCCAGATCGGTGGAAATTCCGACGCGCCCACAACCCCGAAGATCTGCGTGGCGATCCCGTCCGATATCTCTTCCGGCGTTGGCGGCAGCGGCTGGTTCATCAGGCTCTGCGTCACGATCAACTCGGTGCGCGTATACATCAGCCACATGCCGATCGCGTAGCCGCCGATCCCGAAAAACGCCATGTGCCCCAGCGAAAGGATGCCGCAATAGCCCCAGACCAGGTCCATCGCCAATGCGACAAGGCAGAGGCACAGCGTCTTGCCCAGCGTCTTGACGAAACTGGTCGAGATCACGCCCATCCCGAAGCCTTCGGAAAGAACCGTTACACCCAGGGTGAACAGCGCCAGGCAGCCAAGAAAGATCAGCAGCGAAGGATACTGCACCACCAGCGGCTTCCGCCGGATCGTACCGACTGAGATATCGCTCATACCCCGCCTCCATTACTGGCCCAGAAATATCCCGGGGGTCTGGGGGCGGAGCCCCCAGCCGGGCGATGCCGAAGGCAGCGCAAACCCATCCTCATGCCTCCGCCGCCCGGCCCTTGAGGGCGATGATGCCTCTCGGCCTGAACTGGATGAAGAGGATGATGAACAGGATCATATAGGTCTGCGCCGCCAGCGTGTTCGACGGGTTCAGGAACTCGATCCCCTTCTGCAACGTGCCCACCATCGAGGCGCCCAGAAGCGTGCCCCAGATGTTGCCCACCCCGCCCACGACCACCGTCATGAAGGCCTGGACGATATAATCCGACCCCATTTCACTGGTCACCTTGGCGTATAGCCCGATGGCGACACCCGCGATCCCGGCAATGCCGGAGCCGAAGCCGAAGGTCAGCATGTTGATCTTGTCGGGATTGATCCCCATCGACGCCGCCATGCGCGGGTTCTGGGTCACGGCGCGGACTTCCAGCCCGAGCCGCGTCTTGTTCATCACGAAAAGGAACAGCGCGAGGAACAGAAGCGCCAGCACGAAGATCGCGATGCGGATATAGCTGATCGACACGATGTCGTTGAAGGCCAGCGACCCGTCGAGCCAGCCCGGCGAGGTGAGCGGCCGGGCCTGGGTGCCGAAGATGTTCTTGGCAATCTGTTGCAGCGCGATGGAAATGCCGAAGGTGGCAAGAAGCGTCTCAAGCGGGCGGTGGTAGAGGAACCGGATCACCAGCCGCTCCATCGCCACACCGGCGGCAAAGGTGATCGCGAAGGCCAGCGGTATGGCAAGGATGATCGACAGCGTATGGTCCGGCACGATCTGCTGGACGACGAAGCCGGTATAAGCCCCCATCATGATGAACTCGCCATGGGCCATGTTGATGACGCCCATCACTCCAAAGGTGATGGCCAGACCGATGGCGGCAAGGAAATAGATCGAGGCGAGCGACACCGCGTCGAGGGCCAGATCGGCCGTCTGGTTCAGCGCCACCTTCGTCTCGATCCCGTTCAACACAGCGGCGGCGGCCAGTGCCACGGAGGGCGGTGCGCCGGAATAGCGTTCGAAGAAGGTGTATTCGGCAAGCCGCTCGTCCACCTCCGCCTCGGTGGCGACGGCATCGACCACACCGGCCTCGGCCAGTGAGGCATAGGCGAGGTCACGGGCGTCTTCGGTGTTCAGGCTCGCCACCTGCACGCCTGCCACCTTCCCATCCGCGATATTGGCGATCAGCGCATTGCGCTTGTCGTCCCGGCTGATCCGGGGCGCGGCCAGATCGGCGCGGACAAGGATTGCGTAAGCGTCCTCGCGGGTCAGCTCCTCCGAGCCGGGCTTCAGGACCCGTGCCACGTCATCGCTCTCGGGCGCGTCCTTTGCCGCCTCGATGCGAACGGAAACCAGCGGGTTCAGCGCGGCGCGAACGTCAAGGCCAAGATCGCCCGCGAAATGTTCGATGGCTTCCATGCGCTCTTCGTCGCTTTCGCCATATTGAATGGTCAGAAGCCGTTCAAGCCGCGCCATCCGTGTCTTCAGCGCGGCATCCGTCTCATCCTCGACCGTGGCGCGGAGTGCGCCCAGATGCGACTCCTCGGCATCGCGCTCGATGGCTGACAGTGCGCGAGCGCGGGCAATTGGGTTCGGATCGCGAAGCTGGAACTGCACCAGTGCGGCGGCGATCAGACCGCGAATGCCGCTGTTGGGTTTCAGTTGTTTGTAAATGTCGTCGGCAACCTCGCCGATTTCCGCCCCGTCAGCGAAATCGAAAGTACGGATTGTGTCGCGGTCGATCTCCTCGGCATAGACGAAAAGACCGGTCTCCTTGTTCAACCACATCTCCTTCTTCTGCCATTTGTCGAGCACGGTCTGCGCCTCGGCCAGCCCGCTCGCGGCCAGCGCGTCGATGGCAGGTCCAATGGTCTTGCGGGAAGATTTGGCGATGATCTCGCCATGCTCCTGCAGAAGCTGCTGGATCGGAGCCTCGGCTTCCTGCGCGGCAAGCGGCAGGGCGAGGACGGTGAGAAGCATCGACGTGACACCGATGACGTACCGACGGAAAACCGACATGAAATTTCTGCCCCTCTGGATCATCCGGGGGCGACAGGCGCCGCCCCCGAAGTCCTTACGTCTGCTCGATCAGTAGTTCGATTTGATCTGCACGCAGGTTTCGGTCTCGGTGTTGTACATGCCACAGCCGAGGTCTTTCCAATCCGACTTCAGGACCGCCGATTCCGGCAGGTAATCGGTCCAGGCATCGCCCGGCACTTCTTCGGTCTGGCTGATGATATCGAACTGCCCATCCGCCTGGATTTCGCCGATCAGAACCGGCTTGGCGAGGTGGTGGTTCGGCAGCATGACAGCCGTGCCGCCGGTCAGGTTTGGGAATTCCTGGCCGTACATCGCGGTGCGGACCGCATCCACATCGGTGGTGCCAGCCGCTTCGACCGCGTTCACCCACATGTTGAAGCCGATATAGTGGGCCTCCATCGGGTCGTTGGTCACGCGGTCTTCACCCATGCGGGCTTTCCAGGCGGCGACCCATTCGTCATTGGCGTCCGATTCCGCCGACTGGAAATAGTTCCAGGCCGCCAGGTGACCGACGAGGTTCGACGTGTCGAGACCGGCGAGTTCTTCCTCACCGACCGAGAAGGCGACGACGGGAATATCATCGGCAGAGATACCGGCAGCCGCCAGTTCCTTGTAGAAGCCGACATTCGCGTCGCCGTTGATGGTGCTGATAACGCCGACTTTCTTGCCGTCGGCGCCCAGCGCCACGACGTCAGCCACGATCTTCGACCAGTCGGAGTGACCAAAGGGGGTGTAGTTCACGAAGATGTCTTCTTCCGCGATGCCCTTCTGCTTGAGATAGGACTCAAGGATGTTGTTCGTGGTCCGCGGATAGACATAGTCGGTGCCCAGAAGCGCGAATTTCTCGACGCCCAGTTCTTCCAGGAAGTAATCCGTCGCCGGGATCGCCTGCTGGTTGGGCGCAGCGCCGGTGTAGAAGACGTTCTTGGAGCTTTCTTCACCTTCGTACTGGACCGGGTAGAACAGCAGGCCGTTCAGTTCCTCGATCACTGGCAGAACCGATTTCCGGCTCACGGAGGTCCAGTTGCCAAAGATCACGTCCACTTCGTGAACGGTCAGAAGCTCGCGCGCCTTTTCAGCGAAGAGCGGCCAGTCCGACGCCGGGTCGACGACCACGGCTTCCAGTTCGCAGCCAAGCACGCCGCCCGCTTCGTTCTGCTGGTCGACCAGCATTTCCATCGTGTCTTTCAGCGTCGTCTCCGAAATCGCCATCGTACCGGAGAGCGAATGCAGCACGCCCACCTTGATCGGGCAATCCTGAGCCAGTGCCGGCGCTGAGAGCAGCGTCAGCGCGGCGGCGGAGCTTGCAAGAATTTTCCTAGACATTCCTAATCCCTTTGCATGTCGCGCGGGATTGTTGCCATCTGGCTCATTTGTCGCCATATGCCATCCCCGCATATTATTGTGCGACGTGCGATGGTATTCAGGTTTCACAGGCCGGGTGCCATCGCACGTTTTCTTCGGACCTTCGTCCGGGGCTGACTCTTAGGCAGAAGGTCGGGGAGTGCCCATTTCACGAGCCTCCCGGAAATTGAATATCGGCGATATTGCCTATCTTTTCAGCTATCGGGCTTCGGTCGCCCTATTTTTGGGCTGCATTGACGTCAGGTAACCCTCTCAGCCACCAACCGGGCTTCGCGTAAGCAACGCTTATGCCGGTGCAGCACTCAAAGAGACGCCGTGATGCCGCCATCCACGAACAGCGTGTGACCGTTGACGAAGCTCGACGCGGGCGACGACAGGAACACGCAGGCCCCCACCAGTTCTTCGACCTGCCCCCAGCGCCCGGCGGGCGTGCGTTTCTCCAGCCAGCCCGAGAACTCGGGATCGGCCACGAGGGCCGCGTTCAACGGCGTGTCGAAATAGCCCGGCGCAATCGCGTTGCATTGCAGCCCGTGCCGCGCCCAATCCGTCGCCATGCCCTTGGTCAGGTTCGTCACAGCCCCCTTGGTGGCGGTGTAGGGCGCAATACCCGGCCGGGCGAGCGCCGACTGAACGCTGGCGATATTGATGATCTTGCCCGCCCCGCGCCCGATCATGTGCCGCGCGACGGCCTGACCGACATGGAAGACACTGGCGATATTGGTCTGCAACAGCCGCTCGAAAGCGTCGGCGGGGAAATCCTCCAGCGCCGTGCGGTGCTGCATCCCGGCGTTGTTCACAAGGATGTCGATGGCCCCGGTCTCGGCCTCGAACGCATCGACGGCCGCGCGGACCGCATCATGGTCGGTGACGTCGAAGGGCAAAAGGTGCACTGTGGCGCCTTCGGCCCGCAGGCTTTCGGCCGCCGCATCGAGTTTCGCCGCATCGCGCCCGTTCAGGACGATCTCTGCGCCAGCCTTGGCCAGCCCCTGTGCCAGCGCGAAGCCGATCCCCTGAGACGACCCGGTGACCAGAGCGCGGCGGCCCTGCAATGAAAACATATCCGACATGACATCCCTCCCCCCCGCACAAATTGCGGATCCGGGGCCACGCCTAGCATGTTTGAAAACGCGCGTCAGCGGTGGAATGTCCCGCAGCTCAGACCCGGAAGACCTGGCCATTTCCGGCATACATATCGGCAACTGCATCGCTGAAATTCGACCGCATGGCCCGCTGGTTGAGCGAGCCCTTCTCCGTCACCTCCCCCCGGTCGAAACTCGGCTCCGCGTCAAGGATCATCGCCCGCCGGACCCGGCTTGCCGATCCGGTGGCACTGGCCGCGGCGCGGGCAAGATGCGCCTCAAGGGCTGTTGCAAGCTCATCGCTTCCCATGCGCTTTGCCTTCTCTGACAGGATCAGCAAAGCACCCAGTTCCGCCTCATCCTCCCCCACGATCACCGCGTCACGCACCAGTCCGGCCATTGCGTCCACCAGCTTGGACCGCAACGCGCCCACCGCGACCCATGTGCCGGTGCTGAGCTTGAAGTTCTCGGCCACCCGGCCATCGAAGAAGAAGCCCTTGGAGAAATCGTCGGGATCGGCGGGCCTCAGCGCGTCGCCCATGCAATAATAGCCCTCCTCGTCGAAGACCTCCGCCGTCTTCTCCGGGTCACCCAGATAACCGGGCGTGATGGTCGGCCCCTTCAGGCGCAGTTCCAGCTTGCCGCCATTGGGCACCAGCTTCATCGTCAACCCGGCGGACGGTACGCCCACATTCCCGGCGATCTCCTGCGGTTCGGTGCAGGCCAGTGCAAAGGGTGCAGTTTCGGTCGCACCCAGCCCGGTCGCCAGCAGTACCTCGTGGCCGGTGACCCGCCGCCCAAGGTCGCGCAGCCTGTCCCACGTGTGCTGCGCCATGCCCGCGCCCGCATAGAACATCATGCCAAGCTGGCTGAAGAAGGTCCGGGCCAGAGCCTCGTCCCTGTCGAGTTCCTCCACCAGACTGTCCCAGCCCACCGGCACGTTGAAATACCAGGTGCAGGAGATTTCCCGCAGGTTGCGCAGGGTCTCCTCGAAGTGACCCGGCGTGGGCTTGCCATCGTCGATGTAATAGGTGCCGCCATTGGTCAGGACGAGATAGGACACCTTGTTGCCCGCCGCCGTATGGTTCCACGGCGCCCAGTCCAGCACCACGGGCGGGCGCTTTTCCAGAAAGCGATAGCAATCGCGCACCATCGCCTGCATGGCGCAGATCATGCCGTTGGTGTTGATGACGGCCTTGGGGGAGCCGGTGGACCCGGAGGTGAACAGGTATTTCACCACCGTCTCCGCGCCGATCTTGGCCCGTGCCTTTCGCGCAAGATCCGGCGATCCGTCCTCCAGAGCCGCAAACGTGGTCGTACCGCCCTCCGCAAGGGTCACGACATGCATGCCCTCCGTCCGGATCGCGTCGATGGCGGGCGCGAAGGCCGCCCCGTCCTCGGCATAGACCGCGCCGGGTTTGAGCAACGCGGCGATGTCCTTCAGCTTGCCGTGGTCCATCGAGACCAGCGAATAGGCCGGGCTGACCGGCGCGTAGGGAATGCCGACATAGAAACAGGCCGCGCCCAGCAGCGCATGCTCCAGCGAGTTGCCCGACAGGATCAGCAGCGGCCGGTCCGGCCCCAGACCCATCTCCAGAAGGCTGCCGCCGATCCTCAACGCCATCTCCCGCGCCGCGCCATAGGTGATCCTGCGCCAGTCGCCGCCATTCTCACGCCGCGCGATCCAGACCTGATCGGGCGTCGCATCGGCCCATTTGTCCAGGTAATCGGCCAGCGTCGGCAGATGTTCTGGCAAAGCCGCCTTCTGTCTCATCAGGATCGAGCCATCGTCGCGGGTGATGATCTCGAAATCAGGGCTCCAGAAATCGCTCGGGTCCAGCGTGCTCATCGTCGCCACCTATCGAGGCGCCATTCGAATGGCACCATCCAATCGAATGACTTCCCCGTTCAACATCGGGTTTCGAGTTATATGGCTCACCATATCCGCATATTCCTCCGGCGCGCCAAGCCGCGAAGGGAACGGCACCTGAGCGCCAAGCGACGCCTGCACCTCTTCCGGCAGCTCATGCAGAAGCGGCGTCAGGAACAGACCCGGCGCGATCGTGCAGACGCGGATACCCTTGTCGGCCAGATCCCGCGCCATCGGCAGGGTCATGCCCACGATCCCGCCTTTCGAGGCGGAATAGGCCAGTTGTCCGATCTGCCCGTCGAAAGCGGCGACGGAGGCAGTGTTGACGATCACGCCGCGCGCGCCATCCGGACCCAGCGGCTCGGCCGCAACCATCCGGGCGGCGGCCTGACTGGCACAGTTGAAGCTGCCCATCAGGTTGACCCGCAGTACCTTCTCGAACAGCGCCGGGTCATGCGCCTCTCCACGCGACACCGTTTTTGCGGCCCCGCCTATTCCGGCGCAGTTCACCAGAATGCGGATCTGGCCAAGCGCGGCAGCCGCCTGCTCGATGCCCGACGCAACCGATGCCGGCTCGGACACATCGACCCTGACGAACGTTCCGCCGATCTTCCCGGCATGCGCCCGCCCCATTTCCTCGTTGAGATCGAAAACCGCGACCGAAAGCCCGTCTGCCGCCAGACGTTCCGCTGTTGCGGCGCCGAGCCCGGACGCAGCGCCCGTGACAATCGCGGCACCTCCGGCCCAATTTTGTTGCGTCATCGCCTGTCTCCTCCCTGACGCCGCAAGTCTACCCCAATTTCGTTAAGCAGGTAAACAATTGAATTGCTCACACATGAAGGGTCAGACGACCGAGGGGCGACGGTTGCAGGTCTTCGGGCAGCCCGGCGACAGCCCCCGCGCCCGTCGTATAACCTGAAGCACCAGGCCCTTGAGTTTATCATGATGGATTGCTTGTATGTCCTTGGGGCGCGAATTGGGGAACCCATGACGAAATTGCAGAACCACGGAAGTACCCGTCGATCCCGTCCGGACCGGGTCGCCGAAGCGATCAAGGATTGGGTCGTCGAGAAGGGACTGCAGCCGGGCGACCGCCTGCCCGGCGAAAGCGAACTGATCGCACGGTTCGGCATGTCGAAGGGGACAATCCGCGAAGCCATGCGTCTGTTGCAGGCACAGGGGCTTGTTGTCACCAAGACCGGTCCGGGCGGGGGCAGCTTTGTCGGCGAGGTCAGTTCGGACCGGGCCCATGCCCTGTTGGCCAATTATTTCTACTTCAAGCAAATCTCGATCCGGGACATCTATCAGGTCCGGATCGCCCTTGAGCCCGAACTTGCAGCCTCCCTGGCCGGTCAACTGACCGAGACCCAGCTTGGCGAACTCGAAGATATCATGACGGTCTACGCCACCCCGGCCCGCGACGCATCGGAAGAACGCGAGCAACATGTCGCCTCGCTCCGCTTCCACGCCCGTCTCGCCGAGTTCGGAGACAACACGCTCCTGAGTTTCTTCGTCGATTTCATGGCGCAGATTCTGACCGACCTGACCGTCTATCAAAAACTCTACGCCGAACCCAATGTTGAACTCTGGCAGCGGGGACGAACCCACCAGTCCAACCTTATTGCCGCGCTCCGCGCCGGGGACGCAACGGCGGCCCGCAGCATCATGAAAGAACATATGCTAATGGCCAGACGCCTGATGGAGGATCAGGAAGCCGTTGTAATGAAAAGGTTTATTTCATAACGGCCGCGATGCTCACACGGGCGTCCCGCTGTCCTCGAAATAGGGAGTCGCGCGCTCGGGATCGTCCAGAGTGGGCACAAGGCTTGCCCATTGCGCATAAGAGCCGCTCGTCGCCCGCTGATGAAGGTGGCGCAGATCGGCAAGCGGCCGGGAAGAATGGTCGATCCGCAATGTCAGCGGGGCCGCGTCCCGTCTGACGACCAGCAATGCCGCCGATTGAAAGCCCCGACTGTCCCCGCCTGCCTCGGCGGCGGCATCAAGAGCGGCAAGCAATCGCGATCCCGGCGAACCTTCGGAGGCGCAATAGGCGTCAAGACAGGCCTCCAGCACCTTTTCCGACGCAAGCAGGTTTCCCGCGACGATGACGTGACGCGATGTGCGACAGCCAGCGCTGGCGATGCTTGCCGCCCCGGTGAAACATGCGGTCCGGCCCTGGAGGTCCAGTGCCGAGAGTTGCCGTTCGTCGCGCCCCGAGTCCCGCTCGGTGACGGCGCGGACGGCCGCCTCCGCACTCTGACCGTCTTTCATCGCCGCCAGGACATCGGTGCCCCAAAAGGTCGACGGGAGCGAGCCCTGCGATGCGCTCAACCCCGATTCGGCATCGCCACGCAGCACCCAGCCGCCCACGCAGAGACTTCCGGTCGCAGCAGCGCCACCGTAAGCGCCTGTTTTTTCATCGAATGCCAATATCGAGATCGTCATGCGGGCACCTCCACGCGATGACTCTTGTATTTATCATGAAAATTTGGCCTGATGAAATTAATCATGAAAAATAAATGTCAAAGATCAACACGGAGGTAAAGAACATGTCGCTTCTTTCATTCTCACGCCGCAGCCTTTTGACGCTCGGAACCGCATGCGCGCTGACTTTGGGCGGGGTTTCGGGGGGAGCGGCCCAGACGCCTCCCGGTGTTCTGATCGTCGGACAGATCGCCGAGCCGAAGGCGCTTGATCCTGCTGCGGTCACGGCAGTCAACGATCGCATTCCTGAACCACGTCTACGAGGGACTGGTGCGTTACACGGCCGATCTGGAAGTCGAACCGGCGCTGGCGGAAAGCTGGGAGATCAGCGAGGACGGCACCGAATACACCTTCACGCTCCGCGACGGCGTCACCTTCCACGATGGCAGCGCCTTCGATGCGGACGCCGTGAAGTTCAACTTCGACCGGATGCTGAAAGAGGATCACCCCTATCACAACACCGGCCCCTTCCCGCTGGCCTTCTTCTTCTCCGCCGTTGAAGACGTCGAAGTCGTCGATCCGCTGACGGTCAAGTTCACCCTGAACGCGCCTTACGCGCCGTTCCTGTCGAACCTCGCCTATCCCACCGGGCTGATCGTCTCGCCCGCCGCCGTCGAACAGCATGGCGCGGAGTTCGGCCGCAACCCGTCGGGCACCGGCGCGTTCAAATTCGCCGAATGGCGCTCGAACGAGGCGGTCGTCGTCGAAGCGAACCCCGATTACTGGGGCGGCGCGCCGGAACTTCAGGCGGTCGTCTTCCGCCCGATCACCGACGCCAATACCCGCACCGCCGAGATGCTGGCCGGTGGCATCGACCTGATGGTGGAAGTCCCGCCCGTGGCCCTCAGCGAATTTCAGGGCGATGAATACACCGTTCACGAACAGGCCGGACCGCATGTGTGGTTCCTGATCCTGAACGCCAAGGAAGGACCCTTCGCCGACAAGCTGGTCCGTCAGGCCGCGAACTATGCGGTCAACAAGGAAGCGCTGGTCAATAACGTGCTGGAAGGCACCGCCGAGGTCGCCGCCGGCCCGACGCCCCCTGCCTTCGCCTGGGCCTATAACGAAAGCCTTGAGCCCTATCCTTATAACCCTGACAAGGCGCGCGAACTGCTCGCCGAAGCCGGGGCCGAGGGCGCGGAATTGACGTTTTACGTCACCGAAGGCGGCTCGGGGATGCTCGACCCCATCGCCATGGGCACCGCCATTCAGGCCGATCTGGAGGCCGTGGGCTTCGACGTCACCATCGAGACCTATGAATGGAACACCTTCCTCGGCAATGTGAACCCCGGCCTCGAAGGCAAGGCCGACATGGCCGAGATGGCGTGGATGACCAACGACCCGGATACGCTGCCGTTCCTCGCGCTCCGCACCGGGGCATGGCCGGAAGAAGGCGGGTTCAATTCGGGGTATTACTCCAACCCGAAGGTGGACGAGCTTCTGGAAGCCGCCCGCGTGGCGACCGACCAGGACGAACGCGCGGCACTGTACAAGGAGATGCAGACCATCGTGCAGGATGATGCGCCCTGGGTCTTCGTTGCCAACTGGAAGCAGAATGCCGTGACCAGTGACCGTGTTTCCGAGTTTTCGCTGCAGCCGTCGTTTTTCCTCCTGCTCGACGATGTGGTGAAGAACTAGGGTTTCGGGCCTGACGGCCCGACCCGGGGGGGGGGGGGGGGGGGGGGGGGGGGGGGGGGGGGGGGGGGGGGGGGGGGGGGGGGGGGGGGGGGGGGGGGGGGG
>JBNKWP010000032.1:0-33300 GCA_050299835.1 Silicimonas sp. | reverse complement strand
CGGACAGGAAATTGTCGCAGGTCAGACCGTCGGAGGCGCAGAAATCCTGCCATTCCTGGCTGTTGAACAGTTCTTCGAACAGATTGGTGTAGAAGGCGACCGCCTCTTCCGACATGCCCGGAGGACCGTTGACCGAACGCTGCATGTAGTACTCGATGTCTATACCCAGTTCCTTGGCCGTCGGAACGTCCGGGAAGGCTTCCATACGCACGCCGGTGAACTGCACCAACGGCTTGGTGTTGCCTGCGCGGTAGAACTCCATCTGCTCGGCCGGGTTGTTCACGGTCGAGTCGATCTGGTTACCGACGAGGTTCTTGGCAACGGTACCACCGCCCGGGAACGGGATGTAGGTCACGTCATAGTCGAACGCGGCTTCCATCATCGCGGTCAGAACCGAGTCTTCCTGACCCGAGCCCGTGCCGCCCACTTTCCAGTCAAGCCCCGCGCCCTTCACGGTCTGAACATAGCTGTCCAGATCGGTGATGTCCTCACGGTCGGTGTTGACCCACAGCAGGAACGTGTCCATCGCCATCAGGCCGATCGGCGTGAACTCGGTCACGTCGACACCCAGGTCTTCCTGGATGATCGGGGTGGTGTAGAAGCTGTTCAGCGTCATCATCACCGTGTGATCGTCACCAGCCTTGTCCTGCAGGTAACGCAGCGCTTCAGCGCCCGACCCGCCCGGCTTGTTGATCGGAATGAACGGGCGCGAGCTTAGGCCCTTCTTTTCAATCAGCCCCTGCAACAGACGCGCGATCTGGTCAGCGCCGCCGCCGGTGCCTGCCATGATAATAAATTCGACAGGCTTTTTGGGCGCCCAGTCCTGGGCCACGGCGGGTGCCGCGACGGACAGAGCAAGAGCACTCACTGCAACTGTTTTTAAAATACTCATAGTCTATTACTCCCTATTTGGTTCATGCAGCTCGATAGCTTACACCTTTATTTTCTCGGGTACTTTTTACTCCCTTTCTTCACCCTCATTGAAACCTCATCACCTGCACACTCTCCTCAGTGCACAAGTACGACTGGTATCTCCGCCGCTTCGACGACGGACTGCGAATTCCCTCCAAAAAGAGACTCGCGCTCATAGCTTTCATGATACGCGCCCATGACAAGCACACCACCCCCAAGAGACATTGTTTGCTCCAAAAGCTGTGCTCCGACATTATCCTTTGTCGCTGAAAAGATGTGCAAATTCGCCTGCACACCCTTCAGTTCGAGGTAGCGCTGCAAGTCTTCAGGTCCCGGCACTATATCGCCCGATTTCCCGGACAGGATCGTCACCTGTTTGGCGGCGTAACAAAACGGCATGGTCATCGCCACTGCCCGCGTCGCTTCGATCGATCCGTTCCAGGCGATCACCACATGATCGGCAAATCCGTCCTCGACGGTCCCGCGATCGGGGCACATCATCACCGGCCGACCGGACGTGAAAAGCGCGGATTTCAGCGTATTGAAACCCAGGTTCGTCGCCGCATCGGGCTTGGGCACGCAAATCAGATCGACCAGCCGACCGTGCGTCTTCACCGCATCGACCTGTTTGCCCTCATAGTGAATGAACCGGGCCGTCGCCTTGCCGGGCTGATGGTCTTCTTCCGCCAGCCCGAATTTCCCGGCCAGCGCTTTGAATTCTTCGATCAGATGCAATTCGGTCTCGTGAGCCCCCGCACTCATCGCCGCTTCGATCTGCTCTCTGAACATGCGCGGAATGACGACACCGTAGGGGATCATGTCCTTGGTACGCGGCGCACAGTTCACCACCCTCACGCGGGCACCGTGCTTGCGCGCCAACGCGGCAGCATGGGCGAGCACATTGTCGCCTTTCCCGTCGCCACGGACGGGCAGCATGATCGTATCGAGATTGGTTACTGCCACGTCTTCGCCCCTCAGCTTCCGAACTCGTCGCCGACCTGAAGGCCCACTTCAGCGGCCCATTCAGCGGCTGGCACCTTGGCGCCGCCCTCGGCCCGGACGCGCTTGACCAGAAGGCGGCCGCCCACGCATTGCACCTCCACCCCGTTTTCCGAAATCGCGCGAATGCGCCCCGAAATACCGTCGCCCTTCACCTTGGCACTGTCGAAGACCATAAGCTTTGCCCCCTTGTAAGTGGTATGCGCACCGGGCGCGGGATTGGTGCCCCTGACCAGGTTGTAGACTTGGTCAACGGGCGCATGCCAGTTGATGCCGGAATGCCGCGAGGTGCAGCGCCGTTCATAGCTGGCCTGATCCTCGTCCGGCACGATATGAGGCGGGTTGCCGGCGCGGAAGAGGTCGCAGACCTCCAGAACACTATCGACGGCGACCGGGTAGATCTTCTTGAAATAAAGGTCGATCACCGTGTCATCCGGCCCGATCTCGCATTCCCATTGCATGAGGCTGTCGCCCTCGTCCAACCCGTCGCTGGGATAGAACCACGAGAAGCCCGACTTGGTGTCGCCCATGATGATCGGCCAGTTCACCGCGCTCGGCCCCCGGTACTTGGGCAGCAATGACGGGTGGAAACAGATCGACCCGTGGGTCGGCGTGTCCCGCGCCGCTTCCGGCACGAAGACGTTGACGAAAGCCATGACCATCAGGTCGGCGTTGTAGCCCTTCAGGGTCTCAAGCGCCGCCGGATCGTCGAAATTCGCAGGCTGCTCAACCGGCAGCCCCTTCTCAAGCGCAAACTCCTTGATGGGATCGACCGGCTTGCCGTCGCGGTCAGGCTCGCAATAGACCGCGACCACCTCGTCGGTGCCGGTTTCCAGTAGTTTGGCAAGGACATCCTTACCAAAGGCCTGCTGGCCCATCACGATCAGACGCATTGCGCCACTCCCTTGTCTTCTCCGTCACGCGGGCCGCTCTTGCGGCGGCTCCGCCTCGAAGGTGCCCCACCCCGGGCGCACCAGAAATTCTACTCAGCAGCCATCGCCTTGGGCTCACCCACCGCGCCGCTCTCAATCACTTCCTTCAGAGCCTCGCCGTCATAGCCCAGCACGTCCTTCAGGATCTCGACCGTATGCTCACCCAGCAGCGGCGAGCGTTCGACTTCCACCGGCGAGTCCGACAGCTTGATCGGGCAACCGACGCTGGTGTAACGGCCGCGCTCCGGGTGATCGACATCGACGATCGTGCCAGTGGCGCGCAGCCCCTCGTCTTCCATCAACTCCTTGGTCGACAGGATCGGACCCACGGGAATGTTCAGCGGGTTGCAGATATCCATGACCTCGAACTTGGTCTTGGTCATCGTCCATTGCTCGATCGCGTCGAAGATCTCGTTCAGCTTGTCCAGCCGCTCCGGCGGCGTCGCATAGCCTTCCGCGTCCTTCCACTCCGGCTTGCCGATCACATCGCAGACATTGCCCCAGACAGCCGCCTGCGTGATGAAATAGGTATAAGCGTTGGGATCGGTCTCCCAGCCCTTGCATTTCAGGATGCGGCCCGGTTGGCCACCGCCCGAGTCATTGCCCGCCCGCGGCGTCGCCTCGCCGAAGGGCACGCCTTCGCCATACTGGCTGTATTCCTTAAGCGGCCCCTTCTCCAGACGCTGCTGGTCCCGCAGCTTCACGCGGGTGAGGTTCAGAACCCCATCCTGCATCGCGGCGGATACTTTCTGCCCCCGGCCCGACTTCTCGCGGTGATAAAGCGCCGTCACGATGCCAAGGCACAGGTGCAGGCCCGTGCCCGAGTCCCCGATCTGCGCCCCCGTCACCAGCGGCGGGCCATCCCGGAAGCCGGTCGTCGACGCAGACCCGCCCGCGCATTGCGCGACGTTTTCATAGACCTTGCAGTCCTCGTACTTGCCGGGACCGAAGCCCTTGATCGAAGCCAGAATCATGCGCGGGTTGATTTCCTGGATACGTTCCCAGGTGAACCCCATCCGATCCAGCGCCCCCGGCGCGAAGTTCTCCACCATCACATCGCATTCCTCGATCAACCGGGTCAGCACTGCCTTGCCGGTTTCGTTCTTCGAGTTCAGCTCGATCGACCTCTTGTTGTGGTTTAGCATGGTGAAATAGAGGCTGTCCGCACCGGGTACGTCGACAAGCTGTTTCCGCGTCGCGTCGCCAACACCGGGACGCTCAACCTTGATCACATCCGCGCCGAACCAGGCAAGCAACTGGGTACAGGTCGGCCCCGACTGAACATGCGTGAAGTCGAGAACCTTGACACCTTCAAGAGCTTTCATAACCCTTTGCCCCCTTACACTTTTTTCGCCTGAGGATAGCGCGCCTGCGCCACCACCGAGCTTGGATTGAGATTTCCGATATTGCCGCTTTCGCGCCCTGCGCCTTCGGCGATCACCGCGTTGATGAGCGTCGGCTTGCGGCTGGCAAAGGCCTCCTTCACTGCCTCGCGCAGCGCATCCGGATTGTCGACCGTCACGCCTACGCCGCCAAAGGCCTGCATCATCAGGTCATAACGTGCGTCCTTCACGAAGACCGTGGTCGAAGGATCGTCCCCGTCGCCCCAGTTCTCACCGTCGCCGCGATAGATGCCATTGTTGTTCATGATGACGATGCAGACCGGCAGGTTGTACCGGCAGACCGTCTCGATCTCCATGCCGCAGAACCCAAAGGCGCTGTCGCCCTCGACCGCCAGAACCTGGTTGCCGGTCTCTATGGCCGCCGCAATCGCGGACCCCATCCCGATCCCCATGATCCCCCAGGTGCCAACGTCCAGACGCTTGCGCGGCTTGTGGATGTCGACGATCGACCGGCACTGGTCCAGCGCGTTCGCACCTTCATTCACCAGAACCACATCGGGGTTCTCCGCGATCATATCCTTGATGACACCGAGCGAGCCCTGGTAATCCATCGGCGAGTTGTTGTTGCGCAGCTTCGGTGCCATCCGCTCGACATTGGCCGTGACCTTGTCGCGCACCGCGCCGGTCCACGCCTCGGACGGCTTTTTCCAATCAGAACCAATGGCTTCCAGCAGGGCCTTCGAGGTGCTTTCGATATCCCCGATCAGCGGCGCGGAGATCTTCTGGTTGCTGTCCATCTCGGTCGGCTCGATGTCAATCTGGACGAATTTCTTCGACCCTTTCTCGCCCCAGCCCTTGCCTTGTCCGTGGCTCAACAGCCAGTTCAGACGTGCACCGATCAGGAAGACGCAATCGCTTTCCTTCAGCACCAGCGACCGCGCGGCCGACGCACATTGCGGATGGGTATCCGGCAACAGCCCCTTGGCCATCGACATCGGCAGGTAGGGGAAACCAAGCGTCTCGACCAGTTCCTTCACCAGGTCGTCGCACTGGGCATAGGCCGCGCCTTTCCCGATGATAATCAATGGCTTCTCGGCCGACTTCAACACATCGACAGCGCGCGCGATCGCTTCCGGCGCCGGCACGCTGGCCGGGTTCGGATCGACCACCTCGATCAGCGATTTCTGCCCTTCGACCGCATCCATCACCTGCCCCAGCAATGCGCCCGGCACATCCAGATAGACACCGCCCGGACGCCCCGTGAGCGCCGCGCGCACCGCACGCGCAACGCCCAGACCGATGTCCTCCGCATGAAGGATGCGATAAGCCGCCTTGGCATGGGGCCGCGCGATGGCAAGCTGGTCCATCTCCTCGTAGTCGCCGCGCTGAAGATCGACGATCTCCCGCTCCGACGAGCCCGAAATCAGGATCATCGGCCAGCAATTCGTCGTCGCATGGGCCAAGGCCGTCAGACCATTCAGGAAGCCCGGCGCCGAAACCGTCATGCAGACACCCGGCTTCTTGGTCAAAAACCCGGCCGCGGCCGCGGCATAGCCTGCGTGCTGCTCATGGCGGAACGAAATCACCCGAAGGCCCTGCGCCTGCGCATAGCGGCCAAGATCGGTGATCGGAATACCGGGCACGTTGTAGATCGTCTCGACACCGTTCAGCTTCAGCGCGTCAATCAGCAGGTGAAACCCGTCCGTCAGAGTGTCAGGCGCGGTTTCGGCCCGATCCATCAGATCGGCCTGCGTTTCGGATATTCCCATCTATCTTCCCCCTTGCGACGAACCGCCGTTCGCGGTTGCCCGGTCCTTCTCCAGTTGAGTCCAGCTACGCCGAATGTGATCGTGCAAGCGCATCGTATGTTCACGTACGCGGGTCGCAGCGAGGTCGGCATCACGTACCTCCAGCGCCTCGATGATTTCGGCATGATCGACAAGCGACCGCTGCATCCGGTCGCCCTCGCCCATGGCCCGCAAGCGGATCGCCTGCATATGCATGAACAGCTTGTCCGCCATCTCGCGCAGCAGCTTGCACTTCGAGATCTCCAGGATGTGCTGATGAAAGCGGATGTTGTCATCCGAATACTCGGAAATCCGGGTGTCCATCGCACCCTCGTTATATTTCGCCGCGATCCGGCGCAGGTCCGAAATCTCCAGGTCCGTTGCCCGCTCGGCAGCCAGCCGGGCCGCCATGCTTTCCAACGCTGCCCAGGCCACGATCATCTCCAGGATCTCGTCCATGCTCTTGCGCTGAAGGAAGACGCCCTTGCGTGCGATCACTTCGACAAGACCGTCCCGCTCCAGCCGCGCGATGGCTTCCCGCAGCGGCGTCCGCGACACGCCGAGTTGCTCCGAAAGCGTCCGTTCGTCCAGACGAAGCTCGGCGGCTTCGTCATAGATATCCATGCCGGTGATCGCGTCCTTGAGCTTTTCATAGACGTGATCTTTCAGCGTGAAATTCGTTGTGATCGGACTAAGCTTCATCCCCGTAAAGCGCTCTTTCTCCCAGCCGAGACTTTCGTCTTCATTTGCTGGCATACCATACACAATACGTTTCGTCCGGCAAACTATTTTGAAAAAAGCCTCATAAATACAGCTTATTTGGCATAAGGGGTTCTAAATTTCTGTGCCTGCAAGCACGCTATTTGACTCAATATTTCAACTGGTATACCAAATGCCAGAGACATCGATGCAGGGGAGGCGAAGATGCTGCTCGCGGAGTACAAATCCAAGGAACTGCTGGCCCAGTATGGCCTGAATGTGCCGCCGGGACGGCGCGCGCGTACCCCGGAGGAAGCCGAATCGGTCTGCGCCCAGCTCGAAGCCCGCAAATACGTCGTGAAAGCCCAGATCGCTGCCGGTGGTCGCGGACTGGCAGGGGGCATCAAGTTCGCCGCCACCCCCTCTTCCGTTCAGGACGAGGCTGCCAAGCTCCTCGGCGCAAAGCTGGTCACCGAACAGACCGGCCCCGCTGGTGAAGTGGTGAATGTCGTCTATGTCGAAGCCGCCCAGGATCTCGCCGAACAACATTTCGTCGCGCTCACTCTCGACCCCGAGACCGGCGCTCCGTTCCTCATCGCCTCGTCCGAAGGCGGCGTGGAATTCGAGCAGCGCGCCCGCATGGATGACAGCGTGGTCAAAACCGCCGCACTCGATGGCGACGACACGACCGCGCAGATCGGCGCACTTCTGAAAGAGGCAGGCATCGACGATCCGTCCGCCACCGACCAGATCGCCGCTGCGCTCACCGCCTTCACCGAAAACGACATGGCGCTTCTCGAAATCAACCCTTTCGCCAAAACGAAAGACGGCAAGTGGATCGCCATCGACGCCAAGATCACGCTCGACGCCTCCGCCGCATTCCGTCACCCGGAATTCGACGACATCCTCGCCAACCAGGGCTTGTCCAGAGACGAGGCAGAAGCCCAGAAGAGCAACATCAACTTCGTCAGTCTCGACGGCAATCTCGGCGTCATCGTCAACGGTGCGGGGCTCGGGCTGGCCACCAACGACATGATCATCGACGCCGACGGTGCGCCTGCCAACTTCATGGACATCCGGACAACGGCGACCAGCTTCGACATCGCCAAGGGCGTGGAACTCCTCCTCAAGGACGACCGGGTCAACGCCATCCTGCTCAACGTCCACGGCGGCGGCATGACCGTCTGCGACACCGTCGCCGAAGGCGTCGCCTTCGCCTATAGCCGCAGCCAGCGCAAGGTGCCCTGCATCTCCCGCCTTGCGGGCGTCAACGCGGACTGGGGCAACCAGATCCTGAAGGACCGCAAGGTTCCGGTCGAACAGTTCAGCGACATGCAATCCGCCGTCACCCGCGCGGTCGACATGGCAGGAGGTGCCTGATGTCCATTCTCGTCAACAAAGACACCCGCGTCATCGTCCAGGGCATGACCGGCCGCGCAGGAACATTCTACGCCGATCAGGGCATGCGCTACGGCTCCAACTACGTGGGCGGTGTCCGCCCCGGTCGCGGCGGCACCACCCATCTCGGCCTGCCGATGTTCCACGACGTAAAATCCGCCAAGGCGGAAACCGGCGCCAATGCCAGCCTCGTCATCGTGCCCGCCCCCAACGCGGCAGATGCCATGATCGAAGCCATCGAGGCCGAACTCGACGTCGTCGTCTGCGTCACCGAACGCGTCCCCCAGCACGACATGGCCCGCGTCAAACGCGCGCTGGAAGGCCCCAAAACCGTCCTCATCGGCCCCAACAGCCAGGGCATCCTCTCCCCCGATCAATGCAAGATCGGCGTGATGCCCACGAAGGACGCCCAGGTGGGCGGCGTCGGAATCATCTCCCGTTCCGCGTCGCTCACCTCCGAAATCCTCGCCAACTGCTCGGCGGCAAATCTCGGCCAGTCAACCACGGTTGGCATCGGCGGCGACACGCTGCATGGCATCGGCTTCACCGATTGCCTGAAACTCTTCAAGGAAGACGACGAAACGACTGCCGTGGTCCTGATCGGCGAGATCGGGGGCCGCGAGGAAGAACGCGCGGCCGAATACCTCGCCACCACAGATTACGGCAAACCCGTGATCGCCCTCATCGTCGGGCGTCACGCACCGGAAGGCCGCCGCATGGGTCACGCGGGGACCTTGTCCGCAGTCGGCGGACTTTCGGCGGATCAGAAGATCGCGCGGCTCAGGGATGCGGGCGTCCGCATCGCCAGGACACCCCAACAGGTGGTGGATCAGGTGCTTGCCGCTGGCGGCGCTATCTGAGAAACCGGGGCTTATGAGTGATTTGCCCAGGACCATGCGCGCGGTCGTGATGCGCGAACCCGGCGCGCCCGACGTGCTGGAACTCGCCGAGATCGAGCTTCCCGACCTCCGCCCACAGGACGTGCTGGTAAAGGTCACCGCCGCCGGCGTGAACGGCCCCGACCTCGTGCAACGTCGCGGCCATTACCCGCCCCCGCCCGGCGCCTCGCCGCATCTCGGGCTGGAAGTCTCCGGCGAGGTTGTGGCCACCGGCTCCGACGTCACCCAATGGCAGACGGGCGACCGCGTCACCGCGCTGACCAATGGCGGCGGCTATGCCGAATACGTCGCCGTCGACGCCGCGCATTGCCTCCCCGTTCCCGATGGCGTGGACGAAGTCGAGGCTGCCGGACTGCCCGAGACCTTTTTCACGGTCTGGAGCAACGTCTTTCACAAACAGACCATTCCGCAGAACGCCACCTTCCTCGTCCACGGCGGCGCGGGCGGCATTGGTTCCACCGCCATCCAGCTCGGCAAGGCAATGGGCCTGACAGTGCTGACCACGGTGGCCGACGACGAAGGCGCGGCTTTCGTCACGAGCCTCGGCGCCGACCGCGCCATCAACTTCAGAACAGAAGATTTCGTCGAGATCACCCGCGAAGCAGGTGGTGCCGATATCATCCTCGACATCATCGGCGGCGACTACATCGCGCGGAACATCAAGGCCGCCAGCCCCGACGCCCGCATCATCCAACTCGCCTTCAACGCCGGCTCCAAGGTCGAAATCAACCTGATGCCGGTCATGCTGAAACGCCTGACCTATACAGGCTCCACCCTTCGCTCCCGCCCCGATGCCTTCAAGGCCGAGGTGGCGACCGCGCTGACCGAACACGTCTGGCCGCTCTTCGCGCATGGCAAACTGAAGCCGGTCACCCACGCCACCCTGCCGATTGACGAGGCCGCGAAAGCCCACACACTGATGGAATCCGCCAAACATCTCGGCAAGATTCTCCTCAAACCCTGATCCCGGCCCCCGACAATCTGTCTAAAAGTGTCCATCGCCCTGGCAAAAATACTCCAGGGGGGCTCGCGTCAGCGAGCGGGGACAGCGTCCCCTCCAGCAAAATGACAAAGGCACCTTATGCGACATGATTTCAGGAATGCCACCAAAGGACGATTCTGGGGGCACATCTGTGGACAGATAAATTCTTTCAATCATTCCGCGCCTCTAGCCAAGCCTCTTAAAATGGTAGTTTTTGGGCCAAATCCTGATATCGTCATAAGGCTATCTTAGTGTGCATTAGGTGACTATCAGTGTCGTTCGGAAGGGGAAGCCCGGCGGAAACTCGGGCGGAGCAAAGCACAGGTAATATCTACCACCGGCTTAATGTGGCCCGGCGGAAACGTGAGCGTATCCTGGATACGCCCTCGCCCGCCAATGACGACCGGCAGGCGTCGCGGGTGCCGTCTCAAGCCAAGGTTTTTCCGACCCTCAAACCGCCACGCACGGACGTGCCGGACATGGCCGACGGGAAAAACTGGTCCTGGGCGGTCCCCTGGCTTATCGGCGCGACGATATTCGCGGTCATCTTCGGCTTCGCCGTCGGCTGAAAACGCCGTTCAGACCCATTTCGCCAATGGCGGCAGGCTCATGAGCACGGCATTTGCGTCATGCCCCGTTTCGAGACCGAATTTCGTTCCCCGGTCATAGACGAGGTTGTACTCGGCATAGAGCCCCCGATGCACAAGCTGGACATCCTTGTCGTCATCGTTCCACGGTGTCATTCGCCGACGCTCAACCAATGGCAAATAGGCCTTCAGGAACGCCCGACCGGCATCCTGAGTAAAGGCGAAATCCGCCTCCCAGTCTCCCGTATTCCAATCATCGAAGAAAATGCCGCCCACGCCCCGCGCCCGCCCCCGGTGCGGGACATAGAAATACTCGTCCGCCCAGGCCTTGAGGCGGGGGTAGATCTCCGCGCCATGCGGATCGCAATGCGCCTTCTGCACGCCATGAAAATCGGTCGTGTCCTCGTCATACTCAATACACGGGTTCAGATCCGACCCGCCTCCGAACCACCAGGCATGGGGCGTCCAGAACATCCGCGTATTCATATGCACGCTCGGCACATGCGGGTTTTGCATATGCGCCACCAGAGAGATCCCGGATGCCCAGAACCGCGGATCCTCCGCCATTCCCGGCACCCCGCGCGCCGCCATCGCCTTCTGCGCGCGGTCGCCCAGCGTCCCGTAAACCGTCGAGACATTGACGCCCACCTTCTCGAACACACGCCCGCCCCGCATGACGCTCATCAGCCCGCCGCCCGCGTCCGAGCCATCCTCGGCGCTCCGGGATGTCCCGGTCACCTCGAATCGCCCCGCCGGCAAATGCGCCATCGGGCCGTCGGACTGGCTGTCCTCCAATCCTTCGAATTCTCCAACGATCTCGTCCCGCAATTCTCGAAACCAACCGCTGGCGCGAGCCTTCTTTTCGGTGAAATCCCCGCCCATCGTACATGCCTCCCGGTTTTGGCTGACATACCGCTCCCGCCCTTGAAATGCACATGAAACCGGATGTCGCAGGCAAGTCGGCGCAGATTCCGGGAATGCACCGTGAATTTGACAAGTTTCCCGTCGGAATCTTGCGCGTGAAGGCGCAAGCTGACCATACCTCGTTTCTTCCCGGGGGTGTGTGTAACAAGGCGGACCCGCCGCTGTCATTTCAGGCGGGTCGCCGATTTTTCGAAGGGGTCGACAGGGTGTTGAGTGAGGGTGAGGTCGTCCTGCTGTTCCGGATGATCGGAGTGTTGGGAGTATCAGTGTTTGTCGGCACTTATGCGCTGTTGTTTAGGCGCGTCATTACGGGCGACAGTGTGGCATTTCTTGCCGGAAACACTGTCGCCGCCGTACTTGTCCTGGCCTCGAACTTCGCCGCATTCCACCTTGTGTCGGTGATCGCCCAGATCGTGCTGATCGCGGTGTGCCTTTTCACGATGATCCTGCGGTTCCTTGAGGACACGGCCGAAACCGACTGAGAGGCTTGCGTCTTGCGCCCCAGGGGTTAGGAGCGGTCCCAGTAAAGGAGCGCCGCCATGCTGGAGCACGGACACGAGCCGGAAGAGATCGCGCGTCGGATCGCCGAAACAGGAAAGCGTTCACATCTGAGAGACGTGATCTACGGCGCCATTGACGGCGCGGTCACGACATTTGCCATTGTCGCCGGTGTCGTCGGCGCGGAACTTTCGCCCAGGGTCATCATCGCGCTCGGCATCGCCAACGTGCTTGCCGACGGGTTTTCGATGGCCGCCGGAAATTACGCGGGCACCAAGGCCGAACTGGACGACGCCAGGCGCCTGCGCGCCGTTGAAGAACGCCACGTTCGCCTGGCACCCGACGGAGAGCGTGCCGAACTCCGCGAGATCCTCGCGCTGAAGGGCCTTTCCGGGGACGTGCTCGAAGGTGCGGTCCATGCCATCGCGAAGAACCGCACGACCTGGATCGATATGATGCTGGTCGAGGAATACGGCCTGTCCCCGGTCGATCCGCACCCCATGCGCGCCGCGCAGGCAACCTTCCTCGCCTTCCTCGCGGCGGGCATGGTCCCGCTCCTGCCCTATCTCTTCTCGATTGCCGAACCGTTCCGCTGGTCTATCGCCCTGACCGGGCTGACGTTCTTCGGCGTCGGCGCCCTGAAATCCCGCTGGTCGCTGGCCCCCTGGTGGCGCTCGGGGCTGGAGACGCTCGCCATCGGCGGGGTTGCGGCCACCATCGCCTTTTATGTAGGCACCCTTTTCACCTGAAAGCGCTTCGACACCGGACTGGAAGTCTTGAGCCAATGGAGTTTCGACAGGAGATTGAAGACCATCCCCGCTTCATCTTGTCATAAATACGCATGCTCCACCGCAGTCATCTCGGAGATACATATCGCGTTTTACGCAGTCTTAACTGACCGCCCGATATAAGAGGGGTGGGAGGACGGGGGAACGCGGGCGCGGGAAAATTTGATTCGAGTTTTCGCGATCATCGCGGCTTGTCCGCCCCGAACCCCTTGCCTATAAGCACCTCACGATGAACCTGACCGCGATCATCATTCGAATTACGGTCCCGGCGCTCTGAACCAATGGGCTGCCGGGCAAATGGCGTTGAGTTCACTCCGCCACCCTCCGAACAATTGAATCCGAAGGACACCACCCATGTGTGCCGACACGCCTGACTACAAAGACACGCTGAACCTGCCCGAAACCGACTTTCCGATGCGCGCAGGTCTCCCCAACCGCGAACCCGGCTGGCTCGACCGCTGGGCGCAGATCAACGTCTACCAGAAGCTCCGCGACAAGGCCGAAGGCCGCGAACCGTTCACGCTCCACGACGGCCCTCCTTACGCCAACGGCCATCTGCATATCGGCCACGGCCTGAACAAGATCCTGAAGGACATGGTCGTTCGCTCCCAGCAGATGATGGGCCGCGACGCCCGCTACATCCCCGGCTGGGATTGCCACGGTCTGCCCATCGAATGGAAGATCGAGGAACAGTACCGCAAGAAGGGCAAGAACAAGGATGCGGTCGACATCGTCGAATTCCGCCAGGAATGCCGCGCCTTCGCGGAAGGCTGGATCGACATCCAGCGGGAGGAATTCAAGCGCCTCGGCGTCACCGGCACCTGGGACAAGCCCTATCTCACGATGGATTTCCACGCCGAACGCGTGATCGCCGAGGAGTTCCAGAAATTCCTGATGAACGGCACGCTCTACCAGGGCTCCAAGCCCGTGATGTGGTCACCGATCGAGAAGACCGCGCTGGCCGAGGCCGAGGTCGAGTACCACGACAAGGAAAGCTTCACCGTCTGGGTCAAGTTTCGAGTTTTCGAACTCAACAAGGGAGCCTCTGGTAAAGACGAAGCAGCGGTCAACAAGCTTCGTGACTCGATGGCGGAACTAGCCGGGGCCTATGTGGTCATTTGGACCACTACACCTTGGACCATCCCGTCCAACAAGGCCGTGGTTTACGGCAAAGACTTCTCCTACGGCCTCTACGAGGTGACGGGCCGCCCCGAAGAATGCTGGGCACGGATCGGCGATCGTTACATCCTCGCCGACAAGCTGGCGGGCGAGGTCATGGGCCGTGCGCGCCTTGAAGAGACAAAGTATCGTCGCCTGCGTGATGTGACCGCTGAAGAGTTGGCCGGTTTGGAATTGCATCACCCCCTCGCCTGCTCCGAAGGTTCCGACGGCGAATGGGACGCCCCCCGCGACTTCCGCGCCGCCGATTTCGTCACCGACGAAGAAGGCACCGGCTTCGTCCACTGCGCCCCGTCCCACGGGATGGAAGAATACGAGCTTTATCGCGACCTTGGCATGCTCGATCAGGTCATCACCTACAACGTGATGGATGATGGCTCCTTCCGCGAAGACCTCCCCTTCTTCGGCGGCAAATACATCCTCAACCGCAAGGGCGGCGAAGGCGACGCCAACAAAGCCGTCATAGACAAGCTGGTGGAGGTCGGTGGCCTCCTCGCCCGCGGCAAGATCAAGCACAGCTATCCGCATAGCTGGCGCTCCAAGGCCCCGGTCATCTACCGCAACACGCCGCAATGGTTCGCCGCGATCGACAAACCCGTGGGCGACGGTCAGGACCAGTTCGGTACCACGATCCGCGAACGCGCGCTGACCGAGATCGACAACGTGCAATGGACCCCGAAATCGGGCCGCAACCGGCTTTATGCGATGATGGAGAACCGCCCCGACTGGGTCCTCTCCCGCCAACGCGCCTGGGGCGTCCCGCTCACCTGCTTCGTCAAGAAAGGCGCGATGCCCACCGATTCCGACTTTCTGCTCCGGAATGAGGCAGTAAACGCGCGAATCCTCGAAGCCTTCGAACAAGAGGGCGCCGACGCCTGGTACAAGCCCGGCGCCAAGGAACGCTTCCTCGGCAATGACGTCGCCCATGACGACTATACCCAAGTCTTCGACATCCTCGACGTCTGGTTCGACTCAGGCTCCACCCACGCCTTCGTCCTGAGGGACCGCGAGGACGGCTCCGAAGACGGCATCGCCGATCTCTACCTCGAAGGCACCGACCAGCATCGCGGCTGGTTTCACTCCTCGCTCCTGCAAAGCTGCGGCACCAACGGCCGTGCGCCTTATCGCGGCGTCCTGACCCACGGCTTCACGCTCGACGAGAAGGGGGAGAAGATGTCGAAATCGCTCGGCAACACCATCGTCCCCGACGAGGTGGTCAGGCAATACGGCGCCGACATCCTCCGCCTCTGGGTCGCGCAGGTCGACTACACCCACGACCACCGCATCGGGCCGGAGATCCTGAAGGGCGTCGCCGACAGCTACCGCCGCCTGCGCAACACGCTCCGCTTCATCCTCGGCAACCTCAACGGCTTCACCGACGCCGAAAAGGTCGAACCGCAGGACATGCCCGAACTGGAGGCTTGGGTCCTCCACCGCCTCGCCGAACTGGATGAAAAGGTGAGGAAAGGCTACGATGCCTATGATTTCCAGGGCGTTTTCCGCGCGATCTTCGAGTTCGCCACAGTGGACCTGTCCTCGTTCTACTTCGATATCCGCAAGGACGCGCTCTACTGCGACGGCCCCTCGGCCCGCCGCAACGCCGCCCGCACGGTGCTCGACATCCTCTTCCACCGCCTCACCACCTGGCTCGCCCCGGTGCTGGTCTTCACGATGGAAGATGTCTGGCTCTCCCGCTTCCCGGACGATGAAAGCTCGATCCACCTCCAGGACATACCCGAGACTCCCGCCTCCTGGCGCAACGACACTCTCGCGACCAAATGGGACGGCATCCGCCGCACCCGCCGCGTGGTGACAGCTGCGCTCGAAGTGCAGCGCCGCGACAAGGTCATCGGCGCTTCGCTCGAAGCCGCGCCGACCGTCCATGTGGAAGACACCGACATCCTCGCCGCGCTGAAAACCGTGACCTTCGAAGACCTCTGCATCACCAGCGGCGTCAGGCTCACCGCTGACCCCAGCCCAGCGGAAGCCTTCCGCCTGCCGGAAGTGGACGGCATCGGCGTGGTCTTCGAGAAAGCCGAGGGCGAGAAATGCCAGCGCTGCTGGAAAATCCTCCCCGACGTCGGCACGCACGCTCATGCGGGCACCTGCGCGAGGTGCAACGAGGCGCTGGGGTAGCCAGAAACGAGCCGTGTCGTCGCTGGACCGGGGGCTGGCGATGACACGGATATTCTGGTGCGCTTTATGGTGGCCAGGTACATTTTCTGCCTGAGCTAGGCGCAAGCGGAAACCAATCGCCAGACCGCAGGCCGGTCCGGCGATGGCACGGCGGGGCTGACGCCCCTTGATTCCGTGCCCAGGGACTTCGCCCTACCCATCGCCCCCCAACCTGCTACCCTGTCCACACCGCATTCAACCTGACCGCATTCCCATGACCCATCTCAACCCCGCCCACCTCATCACCACTGACGCCGACCTCCGCGCCGCCTACCCGCCGACGCATGAGAACGCCAAGCTCAAATGCGTCGACCACATCGATCCGCATGCCCGCGCCTTCATCGAACGGTCCCCCTTCCTGTGCATCGGCACCCAGTCCAGTGACGGCACCGCCGATGTCAGCCCGCGCGGTGACCCAAGGGGCTTCGTGAAGATCCTCGACGACAAGACGATCCTCATCCCCGACCGCCCCGGCAACAACCGGCTCGACACGCTGTCGAACATCGTCGCCAACCCCTCGGTCGGCCTGATCTTCCTCGTGCCGGGTTTCGATGAAACGCTTCGGATCAACGGCACCGCGCAACTCACCCACGACCCCGACCTGCTGAAGCTGCTGGCCGTCCGGGACCGGATCCCGACGCTCGCCATCGTCGTCACCGTGGACGAGTTGTTCCTGCACTGCGCCAAGGCCTTCCGCCGTTCGAAGCTCTGGGACCCGAACGAGCTTCAGGACCGCAAGGAAATGCCGTCTCTGATGAAGATCATCATGGACCAGAGCGAGCGCACGCCCAAAGACCCTGCCGAGATGGAAAAGCTCGATGCCGGTCTGGAAGACGCCTACCGGACCACGATGTATTGACCACACCATCCAACATCACCGGCCGCTGCTACTGCGGCGCGATCACCTTCCGCGCGACGACACCCCCGCAAAGCGTCGCTTATTGCCATTGCGCCGACTGCCGCCGCGTCACCGGTGCCCCCGTCACCGCCTTCGCCGCTTTCCGCGAGGGCGAGGTCGCCTTTCACCCGAACGAAGGCAAAGCGATCACCGCCAATCCCGGAGTCACCCGAAGCTTCTGCCCCGACTGCGGCTCGCCTCTCACCGGTCGCTACGACTATTTCCCCGATCTCGTCTGGATCGCCCTCGGCCTGATCGACCAGGCCGCCGATCTCACTCCGCAGATCCACAGCCACGAGGCCGAACGGCTCCCCTGGCTCCACATCGAAGACGACCTCCCGCGAGAGACGTCCTCGTCCCGCGACAGTCTCCCCGAAGGCGCCCGTTAGGTCAGCCGGGCCGGACGGACAAAGCGAAGCCATGCCAAGCCACTGTTCTCCAACGGGTTTTGAAGGCCGTTAACGCCCCGGCAACCTTTCTTACCGCACGCAGCTCACCCCTGCCACTTATCCCCAACCCACCGACGCAGGCACCGACGTAATACCGACGTTGTACCGACGCGATACCGACGTCCCGTTTTCGCCCTGTTTCGCCAGAAAAACAGTCGTTAACGCCGGATCCGGGTTGCGGCAACGCCCCACCGCGCGCACCCTGCATTAACCTCTTCCTGGACGCACCCCATGCCCAGCCTCACCACCGACACGCCCACCGGCCCCCTCACCATCACCGAGGAAAACGGCTCGATCACCCGCGTCGCATGGGGCGGAGTCCATCATGACGACACACCCCTCCTCCGCGATGCCGCAAGCCAGATCGGCGAATATTTCGCCCACGACCGCCAGCAGTTTGACCTCCCCCTCACCGTCCACGGCTCCGACCTGCAACGCCACGTCTGCGCCGCGATGCTCGTCATTCCCTTCGGCGAAACAAGAACTTACGGCGACCTCGCCCGCGACCTCGACACCCCAGCGCAGGCCATCGGTCAGGCCTGCGGCGGCAACCCGATCCCGCTCATCATCCCCTGCCACCGCATCCTCGGCGCCACCTCGCTCGGCGGCTTCTCCGGCGGCACCGGGATCGAAACCAAGGTGGCGCTCCTCAAACACGAAGGCGCCGCCTCGCTCCTGATCTGACGGAACCGGCCACGGATGCGACGTTTTCGACTTCGACCGGCCCCTGAACACCTGCTATCCCGCGCAAAATCGCCAGGGAGTGACACAATGACAGCCACCATCATCGACGGCAAAGCCTTCGCCGCACAGGTCCGCAACAAGGTCGCCACCCATGTCAGCCGCCTGAAAGATGAGCACGACATCACCCCCGGACTCGCGGTCGTTCTGGTCGGTGAAGACCCCGCCTCCGAGGTCTATGTCGCCGCCAAGCACAAGGCCACAATCGAGGCCGGAATGGCGTCCTTCGAGCACAAGCTCCCCGCCGACGCCTCCGAGGAAGAGCTCTTCGCCCTCATCGACGAGCTGAACGCCGACCCCAAGGTCCACGGCGTCCTGTGCCAGTTCCCGGTCCCCGACCATCTCGACGAACGCCGCACCGTGGCCCGCATCGACCCCGCCAAGGATGTGGACGGCCTCAGCGTCGCCAATGCCGGACGGCTGGCCACCGGCCAGGAGGCACTTGTCAGTTGCACCCCGCTCGGCTGCCTGATGCTGCTCCGCGACCAGCTGGGCGACATGACCGGGCTGGAAGCGGTGGTGATCGGGCGCTCCAACCTTTTCGGCAAGCCGATGGCGCAGCTGCTGCTCGGTGAAAACTGCACCGTCACCATCGCCCATTCCCGCACTAAAGACCTCGCCAATGTCTGCCGCCGCGCCGACATCCTCGTCGCTGCCGTGGGTCGGGCGAAAATGGTGAAAGGCGACTGGGTCAAACCCGGCGCCACGGTGATCGACGTCGGCATCACGCGCGAACCGCATCCCGAAAAACCCGGTAAGACCCGCCTCACCGGCGACGTCGATTTTGCCTCGGCGGTCGAGGTGGCGGGTGCCATCACCCCCGTCCCCGGCGGCGTCGGCCCCATGACCATCGCCTGCCTCCTGGCCAATACCGTCACCGCCTGCTGCCGCGCCCACGACCTTTCGGAACCTGACGGGCTGACCGCCTGACCTCTTCATCTTGTCGCAAATACGCATCGGGCCGCGTGCGCCAGCACGCGGCCCCACCGCGGCGCGCAAAGCGCGGCGCAGCCCCTGATCGGAGTTGCAGACCGCCCGCGTCACGCTAGGCTGTTCCCCAGATCAGGGAGAGCCGCCATGCCCAAGACCTATACAGGCAAAAATATCGCCATCAGCTTCGACATGAAGCGCTGTATCCATTCCCGGAACTGCTTCCTGAAACTCCCGCAGGTCTTCGACCCCGACCGCCGCCCCTGGGTCGATCCCGACGCCGCACCAGCGGAGGAAATCGCGGCGATGATCCGCAGCTGCCCCTCGGGTGCGCTCACCTTTACCCGGGAAGGGCATGAGGAAACGCCCCCCGGCATCAATCGCGCCGCCACGCTGGAAAACGGCCCGAACGCCTATCACGGGAACCTGACGGTCAAGGGTGAGGCCATGACCCGCGCCACCATCTGCCGCTGCGGCAAGTCTCAGAACATGCCCTTCTGCGACTATTCCCACGTGGAGGCCGGTTTCGAAGCCACCGGCGAACCCGATCCCTCCGGCAAGGACGCGCCCGGCGAGAACCCCGGCGAGCCCCTCCAGATCATCCAATGCGAAAACGGCCCGATCGAGGCCCGCGGACCGCTTGAGATCACCTCCGGCACCGGCCACCGCCTCCATCGCGGCACCCGCGCTTTTCTCTGCCGCTGCGGCCAGTCGAAGAACAAGCCCTTCTGCGACGGCTCCCACAAGGAGGCCGGGTTCGAAGCGCCGGGTGACGCATGAGCGGCAAGACCGGTTTCTTCTTCGACGAACGCTGTTTCTGGCACTCCGGTGGCAATTACAACTTCACCCTCCCCGTGGCCGGTCTCGTCCAGCCCGCCGCCTCGGGCGGTCTGCCGGAGAACCCCGAAACCAAGCGCCGCCTGAAAAACCTGATCGAGGTCACTGGCCTTCTGGGCGACCTCCACGCCACCAGCGCCCCGCCCGCCACCGATGACGACCTCGCCCGCGTCCACCCCACCGATTTTCTCAAGCTCTTCCGCCAAACGGCCGAGTCCGGCGGCGGCGAACTCGGCCTCCGCGCCCCCTTCGGCCCCGACGGCTACGATTACGCCAGCCTCTCCGCCGGCCTCGCCATCGGTGCCCTCGACGCCGTCCTCACCGGCACCTGCCGCAACGCTTACGCGCTGTCGCGCCCGCCCGGCCACCATTGCCTCCCCGATTGGCAGAACGGCTTCTGCCTGCTCGCCAATATCGCCATCGCAATCGAGGCCGCCCGCGCCAAGGGGCAGGCCAAACGCTTCGCCGTCCTCGACTGGGACGTCCATCACGGCAACGGGACCGAGGCGATCTACTACTCCGACCCCGACGTGCTCACGATCTCGCTGCACCAGGACCACAACTACCCGCTCGACACCGGCGATGTCTCTGACCGGGGCGAAGGCGCGGGCGAAGGCACCAACCTCAACATCCCGCTTCCCCCCGGCACCGGCCACAAGGGCTACCTCGCCGCCATGAAGCGCCTCGCGCTGCCCGCCATCCGCGCCTTCGAACCGGAGGTCCTCATCATCGCCTGCGGCTTCGACGCCTCCGCCTTCGACCCGCTCTCCCGGATGCTGGCGAGTGCAGAAACCTTTCGCGCCATGACCGCACAGGTCAAAGACCTTGCGGAAGACATCTGCGCGGGCCGACTGATGATGGCGCATGAAGGCGGCTATTCCGAAGTCTACGTCCCCTTCTGCGGCCACGCCGTGTTGCAGGAAATGTCCGGAAGCCCCATCACCGCCCCCGACCCGTTCAAGGCCACGCTCGAAGCCCGCCAACCCTCCGCCCGCTTCGACGCCTTCGTGGAAACGCTGATCGCGGAGATGGCGGACGCCCTTTGAGCACCCTGCCGTCCCAGCTCGCGCAGGATGGCTGCGCCTGGATTCGCGGCGCATTGACGCCCGAGGACAGGACAAGGCTTGCGCGGGCATTTGCAGCAGACCGACCCGGCCAGCGCATCGCCCGGCCCTCCGACCTGATCTCCGGCACCGCTCTGGACGACATCCTGCGCGCTCATTTACCCGGCTATTTCCCGGTCCGGGTGGTCACATTCGAAAAATCGCGGGCCGCGAACTGGGGCCTGCCCTGGCATCAGGATCGCGTTATCGCCGTCTCAGAGAAGTCAGAGGTGTCAGGCTTCCACAACTGGACCCGCAAAAGCGGGGTCTGGCATTGCGAACCACCGGCCGAAACACTGGAGAACATGATATTTCTTCGCATACATCTCGACGCCACCGACGCGCAAAACGGCGCGATGGAGTTCGCACGCGGCAGCCATCGCGAAGGCGTTGTCCCCTCGGACATGGCAAGTGACGTGGCCGCAAGATATCCAATCGAGATCGAGGAGGCCGAGGCCGGGGACATCCTCGCGCTCTCCATGTTGACCTTGCACAGGTCGCGCCCCTCAACCTCCCCGGCGAAGCGTCGCGTCATAAGGATCGACCTCGCAAACCAGCCGCTGCCGCCCCCTCTATCCTGGTCGGACTGACCTGCAAGGTTTCGGAGGAACTGGGCCAAGCGACCCGCCGTCGCAGGATCCGGCGCCGTCCCCTAAGACGCCATCCGGTCCAGCCGGTCATAGGTCTCGACCATGCCGCTGACCATGCCGGTCGCCAGCGCCGCCACCCGTGCCTCGGCTGAGGCATAGGCCACCACCATCGTCATCCGCGTCCCCTCGCCCTCCGCCTCGAACTCGGTCGTGACAACGGTGGGCACCATGCCGGGCGCGTCCCATTCCTCCCGATGAACGATGCGGCGCGGCGGATCGAGTTCGAGATAGGTCCCGTTCAGAGAGAAGGACTCCTGCCCCGGCTTGGCCCAGGTGAACCGGATCCGTCCGCCGGGCCTTGGATCGCTCTCGCATTCCGGCATGGTCCACCCTTCCGGCCCCAGCATCCAGGTTCGGATGATCGCCGGATCGGTATGGGCTTCGAACAGTCTCTCTGGCGATGCCCTGAACATCCGCGTGAAAACCAGTTCCGTCTCGCCGCGTTCCTCGACCTCAAGCGTCATCTCTCATTCATCCTTTTCCAATATCTGATCGAGCCGGGCGTAATTCGCCTCCATGATCTGGAGCAAACCTGCCGACCATTGGTGAAGCTGCGTTAACCTTTCGCCCGACAGCCGCACCGGACGCCGCGTGCCGACCCTGCGTTGCGTCACCCACCCCGCCTCGGCCAGAAGCCGGATATGGCGCGACACGGCGGGCTGCGAAATCTCGAAGGGCCGCGCAAGCTCGGTCGCGTCGGTCTCTCCCTCCTCCGCAAGCCGCGTGACGATGGCCAGACGGGTCGGGTCCGCAAGGGCGGTCAGGGCTCTTTCAATCTCCATAACAAAAACTCTATATAACGAATTTTTGATATAGTCGAGAATTTCCTCCGCATCTGGATTTCTCCCAGCGCGATCGATAGGTTGCAGCCAAGCCAAGGAGACCTCATGCCCGACCCGAACCCCGCTGCTCTGTCCTTCCTCGAAACCCGGCGCTCCCGCCCGGCAAAGACCCTGACCCGGCCTGCCCCGACCCGCGACGACCTCAAGCGCCTCCTGACCATCGCGGCCCGCAGCCCCGATCACGGCAAGCTCGAACCCTGGCGCTTCCTTGTCCTTGAAAAGCAGGCCCTCGCCCGCCTCGCCGGCACCCTGCCCGCAAAAGGTGAGGAACTCGGCCAGCCGCCCGAGAAAATCGCCAAATCGGTCGAGGAATATGCAAGCGCCAACCTCGCAGTGGTGGTCGTCGTCAGCCCCAAACCGTCCGACAAGGTCCCCGAGATCGAACAGACCCTCTCCGCCGGTGCCGTCTGCATGCAACTCCTGAACGCCGCCCTCGCTGCGGGCTGGGGGGCGAACTGGCTCTCCGGCTGGGCCAGCCACGATGCTGACTGGCGCGAACGGCATTTGGGCCTCATGCCGCATGAATGGATCGCCGGTGTCATCCATCTCGGCACCGAGACCAATCCGCCCCCCGACCGCCCGCGCCCCGATCTAGATGCCATCACCGAATGGATCGACGCGTGATCTTTACCAGTTTCGCCGCCGCCCTGTCCCAGATGACTGACCCGCGCTTCCGCGGCGTCCTCGCACAGGGCATCGGCCTGACCATCCTGCTGCTGCTCGGCCTCTACGCCTTCGCCTTCTGGGGCATCGCCTGGCTCGTCCCCGACACCATGACGCTACCCTGGATCGGCGAATTCGGCGTCTCCAACACCCTCCTCTCCTGGGGCTCGCTCCTTCTGATGCTGGTCCTGTCGGTCTTCCTGATGGTCCCCGTCGCCTCCGCCTTCACCGGCCTCTTCCTCGACGACGTGGCAGACGCAGTGGAGGATCGACATTACCCTGCCCTCGGTCCCGCCCTGCATGTGGGCCTCGCCGAGAATATCCGCGAAAGCCTCACCTTCCTCGTCATCATCCTGCTCGCCAACCTCGCAGCGCTGATCCTCTACTTCACGCCGCTGGCTCCCTTTGTCTTCTACGGACTGAACGGCTTCCTGCTCTCCCGCGAGTATTACCGCATGATCGCCGTCCGCAGGCTGGGACGGCGCGAGGCCGGCCAATCCTACCGCCGGAACATGCTGACGATCTGGGTGGCGGGCATCCTGATGGCTGTGCCGCTCTCCATCCCGATCCTGAACCTTGTGATCCCGATCCTCGGCGTCGCCACCTTCACCCACATCTTCCACGGGCTGAACCGGACAACTTAATTCAAATCGTCCATCATCCTGTCAGAAATACTCCGGGTGAATTGGCCGAAGGCCAAGAGGGCGGAGCCCTATTCGCCCCCGGATCCCATCCGCCCGAACAGATCGATTTCGCGCACGCTGATATCGCCCCAGATGATCACGGCCGCGATGATCGCCCAGACGATCACGGCCCAGAAGGTGGTCACCCGCAGACGCCGTTTCATCGTGAAACCAGTGGCGGGCGATCCCGCATGGGTGCCTTCGACCTTTTCTCCGACATCGCCCTGCGTCTCCAACCGGATCGGCAGAACCACGAAAAGCACCATGAACCACACGACGGCGAACAGGACGAGACCGGGAACAACGCCCATCAGACTTCCTCCAATTCCACCAGCGTTCCGGTGAAATCCTTCGGATGCAGGAACAGGACCGGCTTGCCATGTGCCCCTATCTTCGGCTCGCCATTGCCCAGAACGCGTGCGCCCGACGCGGTCAGCTTTGCTGCGGCGGCCCGGATGTCGTCCACCTCGTAACAGATATGGTGGATGCCACCTGCGGGGTTCTTTGCCAGAAATCCGGCAATCGGGGAGTTCTCGCCCAGCGGATACAGCAATTCGATCTTGGTGTTCGGCAGGGTGATGAATATGACCGTCACCCCGTGATCTGGCTCGTCCTGTGGCTCACCGACATCGGCGCCCAGCGTATCTCGATACTGCGCCGCCGCCGCGTCGAGATCCGGCACCGCGATCGCCACATGATTCAATCTTCCGATCATCGTATCAATCCCGGTCAGAGGCTTTTCCGGGATATGCCACCTCCGTTCTCCGAAACAAAGGGGCAGAGCGACGCAGGTGCGCGATTAACGCCGCGTTAGCCATTATCGGTCCAAATAACAGACAAATCACCCACGGAGGCTGCCTTGCCTGCAACCCTGGAAGATCTGGTCATGCTGCAACCGCCGACGGCGGATAGGCCGCTTTTGGGAACGATGATCCTGGTGGTCGAGGACAGCCGCCATGCCTGTGAAGCCCTACGCCTGATCTGCCAACGCTCCGGCGCGCGTATCCGGCGCGCGGCCAGTCTGGCGACGGCGGAACGGCACCTTTGTTCCTATCGGCCCCGCATCGTGGTCGTCGATCTGGGACTTCCCGATGGCTCCGGGTTGGAACTGATCGACAGGCTTTCGCATTCGGAGCCCCGGATCGAAGGCATCATAGCTACATCGGGCGACGAATCGCTGAAAGACGCGGCGCTTCAGGCCGGGGCCGATGCTTTTCTGCCAAAGCCGTTGGCTTCCATATCGACGTTTCAGTCCACCGTCCTTGCGCTTCTGCCGCCGGAAAGCCGCCCGTCCCGCATCGCAAGGCCGAACACCGATACAGTGAAGCCGGATGTGATCGCGCTTCGCGACGATCTTTCGCTGGCCGCCGACCTCTTGCGCGGTGCCCCGGATCTGCCGGTGCTTGAATACGTGTCGGACTTTCTCAGTGGCCTAGCGAAATGCACCGACCGCCGCGGACTGGCGGAAATCGCGGAATCGATCCGGGATCTCACCATGGTGGAATTCGAACTGGGCGAGGTTGAGCAAATCGCTCTGCGTATTCTCGACGAAGCGGCCGCGCTTGAGCCGGTCTGACGATTGCATTGGGTGGATTGTTCCCCTATTGTTCCACTGGCCTTTCCCGTGTCGAGCAATCATCATGTTGGATATGACGAATACCGCAGCACAAGACCTTGCCCGATTCCTGGGTGACGACCGGTTCGGCACGGTGCTTGCGGACCCGCCCTGGCGATTCGTGAACCGCACCGGGAAAGTGGCCCCGGAGCACAAGCGCCTCGCCCGCTATCCCACTATGGAACTTGAAGAAATCTGCGCCTTGCCGGTTGCGGATCACCTCGCGGACCGGGCACATTGCTATCTCTGGGTGCCGAATGCGCTGCTGCCCGAAGGCCTTGCGGTGCTGAATGCCTGGGGATTCGACTACAAATCCAACATCGTCTGGCACAAGATCCGCAAGGATGGCGGCTCCGACGGGCGCGGCGTGGGCTTCTATTTCCGAAATGTGACGGAAATCCTGCTCTTCGGCACACGCGGCAAGAACGTGCGCACCGAAGCGCCCGGACGGCGTCAGGTCAACATGATCCAAAGCCGGAAACGCGAACATTCCCGCAAACCGGACGAACAATACCGGATCATAGAAGATTGTTCATGGGGTCCCTATCTGGAGCTGTTCGGGCGCGGAATCCGCGAGGGCTGGACGGTTTGGGGCAACCAGGCAGACGCCGATTACAAGCCCGATTGGAAGACTTACAGCTACAATTCCGGCCTCGCGGCGGAATGACACGAAAGTCGCAGTTTCCAAAATTTCCACAATAACAAACCTGTAAGGCCGTGACCTCGCCGTATTTGCCCAATTACTGTGGTTTCCGGGGAAATGTTAACGAGGCGAGAATTATGCTGCCAAGACGAGACCTACTGCTCGGCGGAACCGCCGCGGCAGCGGCATTTGCGGGTTTGCCTGCCTTTGCCGCGAAAGCGAAGCAGGAACCGGAAGAAGACGTCATCGACCCGCGCAAGGCCCGGATCATCCGCGTCGGCCGTTCGACGACACCCGGTGTCATCCATGTGAAGCCGGATGAGTTCGCGCTTTTCTGGACGATGGAGAAGGGGCGCGCGATCCGCTACCCCATCGGTGTGGCCAAGCGTCATCTGTGGGAACCCGGCTCCTATGTCGTGGGCGCCAAGAAGGAATGGCCAAGCTGGACACCGACGCCCGAGATGATCGAGCGCAATCCGAAATATGCCGAATGGGAAGAAGGCATGCCCGGCGGTCCGGGCAACCCGCTCGGCGCCCGCGCCCTCTATCTGTTCCGCCCCGGTGGCGGCGACTCGATGCTCAGGATTCACGGCACCAACCTGCCGCACACGATCCTGACGCGCGTGTCGAATGGCTGTGCCCGGCTCACCAACGGCTATGTGACCGATCTCTATGACCGGGTGCCGACGGGAACGCGCGTACATCTTTACCCGATGACGACCTAACCGGTCTCATCCACCAGTATCGCGGCGGGCAATCCCAGAAGTAACAGCGGACAGGGATTGCCCACGCCACGGTTCACCCGTTCTTCCAGCTTTGCCCAATGGGTCGTTGCCTGACCGAACTTGTCGGCCACGAATTTTCGCGCGAAGGCGGTGGCAAACGGCTCCCCCTTCGACACTCTGTCGGCGACGGCGCGTTGCTGCGCGGCGGTTCTTGAACCGATGCCCAGACGATCCAGATCATCCTCCGACTGCAGGCCCCGCGCCTCCATCCAGCCCGAGATCCGGTCGTAAAACGCCTCCTGCATCGAAGCGCCGCGGGTGACGATCACGCCCACGCTGATCGCGGACAACCCGTGCAACCGCTGGAAATTCTCAAGATCCCGGTCGAAGAACGGGTCCTTGTTGTTCCATTCGATCTCCAGCGCCAATGCGCCCGCCTCAGCGAATTTCACATGATCAACCTCGTGGCTGATCCCGGTCCGGGCGCGTCCGTCCACCACCGTCAAGACGCTGAAATTATGCTTTCGCCAGTTGATGTCCGACAACTCGTGCCGCAGCCGCTGGGTCAGCCCGGCCTCGCCGCCCCCGCCCGAGATCACCTCCGACAGCGAAATCCGAAACTCCAGCAGCACCCGGACAAGCAGGTCCAGTTCGCCCGGAAAATCATGGGCCAGGATCGCCTCGGCATGGTTGCGCGTCAGCACATCGAAGCCGGCGGAATGAAGCCTGTCGAGCATGGCGTTTCATAGCTTGGGCCACCGGGGGCGTCCAGCGACGGAGGGGTGTTACGCCTGGAGGCCGGGATCGCGCATGACAAGGATCGGTCGCGTGAGGTCTGACAGCCTCTGCCTCTGACAACCCTCTGCGTCGAAGTTGGCCGGATCCAGCCAGGTCTCGAACGCTGATCGCAAGGCCGGCCATTCCCCGTCAATCGCCGCAAACCAGGCCGTATCCCGGTTCCTGCCCTTCACGACCGCCGCCTGCCGGAAGATGCCCTCATAGGACAGACCGAACCGCTCCGCCGCCCGCCGCGACGGCAGGTTGGCCGCGTCGCATTTCCATTCGAACCGGCGATACCCCGCCTCGAAAGCCCATTTGATCGTCAGATAGACGGCCTCGGTCGCTTCCCGCGTTCGCTGAAGGCGCGGCGTGAAGACGATATAGCCCACCTCAACCGACCCGGCGGTGGGATTCTGGCGCATGACTGAAAGCGTCCCGCCAATCCGGCCATCTTCCATGCGGGCGGCGAACTGAAGAGGGTCGTCTTCATTGCAAACCTGCCCCACCCAGTCGCCCAGCGCGGCCTCGGTTCCGAAGGGACCGACAGGGATATACCGCCAGGTCTCCGGATCGGTCTGCGCCTCCCACAATTCCGGGATATGCGCAGGCACCAGCGGTTCCAGAGTGACATAGCGCCCCTGCATCGGCGCACGGGTCGGCAAAGGAGGCGGGGTCCAGTTCGCGAGATCCATGTCAGCGTGATGGGCCGGAATCGAAGACGGTTCAAGCCTTAGAACCGGAACCCCTGCGGATAGTCGTGCAGCCCGTCGAAATCGGCCTTGCCGATCTTCACCCCGTTCTGGCGGAGGATCGCAAAAGCCATTGAGAGGTGGAACAGGAAGTTCGGCATGGCGAAAAGCGTGAGGTAATCGCCACCGCTCTGCTCCAACTCGGCAAACCCGGCCCGGTGGCCCACCATCCGCGTCTCCGCGCCCTCGAAGACCTCCGGCGACAGGCTGGCGAGATGCTCGTCGGCAAAGCCGATCCGCGCCTTCAGCCCCTCCGCATCCAGACCCAGATCCGGGAAGTCCGGCACCGTCAGGCCCGCCAACGGATAGGTCCCGCGCAACGCGAATCCCGCCGCCGTGGCGAATTGCTCGGCGGCGGTGAACATGTCCGGGGCCAGCCGCGCGGCCAGCATATCGGCCCTGCCCCCGGTCGCCCCGACCAGTGCCTCTGCCCGCGCAAGGTAATGCCGGAACACCGGCACAGATGCAGAGTAAAGCGGCGGTGTCATTCCTCCGGCGGCAACACGCGCAGGCGCAGCTCTCGCAACTGCTCGTTCGTCGGATCGGAGGGCGCATCCATCATAAGATCTTCCGCCCGCTGGTTCATCGGGAAGAGGATCACTTCGCGAATATTCGCCTCGTCCGCCAGCAGCATCACGATCCGGTCGATCCCCGCAGCGCAACCGCCGTGGGGCGGTGCGCCGAAGCGGAAGGCGTTGACCATGCCGCCGAAGCGCTTCTTCACCTCGTCCTCGCCATAGCCCGCGATCTCGAAGGCTTTGAACATGATCTCCGGGCGGTGGTTCCGGATCGCGCCCGATACCAGCTCATAGCCGTTGCACGCCAGGTCATACTGGAAACCCAGCACGGCCAGCGGATCGCCGTTGAGCGCCTCCATCCCGCCCTGCGGCATGGAGAACGGGTTGTGCTCGAAATCGACCTTGCCGGTTTCCTCGTCCTTCTCGTAGATCGGGAAATCCACGATCCAGGCGAAGGCGAACCGGTCGGTCTCGGTCAGACCAAGCTCGTCGCCGATGACGACCCGCGCCTTGCCCGCAACGGTCTCGAAACTCTTGGCCTTGCCGCCAAGGAAGAAGGCCGCGTCGCCGACGCCGAGGCCCAGTTGTTTGCGGATGGCTTCGGTCCGCTCGGGGCCGATATTCTTGGCCAGCGGCCCGGCAGCTTCCATGTGAACGCTGTGCAGTCCCATCAATCTATCGGCTTCTGCCCAATCGCCAGATTGGATTGCTGCGGAAATCTCTTCCTCGTTCTCCAAAATGACAATCCTGGTGTGACCTGTGGCACCTGGCTCGAAAGACATCTCCAATTCGAGCTTCTCTAGCGTATCCATGAAGCCCTCAATCTCGTGCACTTCTGCACCGTTTTTGAGCCTTTCCACAGTTAGTTCTAGTAGGGTTGAATATGCTTCTGACAACTTCTCGTTTGGAAGTGCGCGAGGGTTCCGCTCCCGCCAGAAGATATACCCCATCCCCGGCAGCCCTTCCTTCTGGGCAAAGGCGTTCATCCGGTCGCAGAACTTCCGCGACCCGCCGGTCGGCGCCGGGATCGCCCGGATCTCCGTCCCCTCCTGCTCCAGGATCTTGGCGAAGATCGCAAAGCCCGACCCCCGGAAATGCTCGGACACATCCTGCATCTTGATCGGGTTGCGCAGGTCCGGCTTGTCGGTGCCATACCATTTCGCCGCATCGCGGTAGGAAATCTGCGGCCACTCGGCAGCGGCATCCACCTTCCGGCCGCCGCCGAACTCCTCGAAAATCCCGGCGATCACCGGAGAAACCGTATCGAACACGTCCTGCTGGGTGACGAAGCTCATCTCCATATCCAACTGGTAAAAGTCGGTGGGCGACCGGTCGGCCCGCGGGTCCTCGTCGCGGAAGCAGGGCGCGATCTGGAAATATTTGTCGAAGCCAGAAACCATCAGCAACTGTTTGAACTGCTGCGGCGCTTGCGGCAGCGCATAGAACTTGCCCGGATGCAGACGCGACGGCACCAGGAAATCGCGGGCACCTTCCGGTGAGGACGCGGTGATGATCGGCGTCTGATGCTCCCGGAAACCCCGGTCCCACATCCGGCGGCGGATCGAGGCCACGACATCAGAGCGCAGCTTCATGTTCTCCTGCATCGCCTCGCGCCGCAGATCGAGGAAGCGATAGCGCAGACGCGTCTCCTCGGGATACTCCTGATCTCCGAAAACGATCAGCGGCAGTTCCTCCGCATCGCCCAGGACTTCCAGGTCGCGGATAAAGACTTCGATCTCGCCCGTCGGAATCTTCGGATTTACCAATTCGGGCGCGCGCGCCTTCACATTGCCGTCGATCCGGATGCACCATTCCGACCGCAGCTTCTCCACCTCATTGAAGACCGGCGAATCCGGGTCACAGAGCACCTGCGTGATCCCGTAATGGTCGCGCAAGTCGATGAACAGAACGCCACCGTGGTCACGAATGCGATGGACCCAGCCCGACAGTCGGACGGTTTCCCCCACATGGGAGGCGTTCAGTTCGGCGCAGGTTTGGCTGCGATAGGCGTGCATGGCAGATTCCATCGAGAGGTTCTTTGCATTTCGCGCCGATACACCTCTCCCTCGCCCGGAAGTCAAGCTGATGCCCATCCGAACAATCTACTCGGCAGGGGAAGTCACCGGGACTGCAACCGGAAGATCAACATCGTCGACCTCGGTCGCAACGGTTCCCGCGTGATCAGACCACCGCAACCGCAAGTATCTGTCGAGGCCCCACATGACGGCAATCGAGAAATAGCCATCGATGGCATAGTGATACCCGTTCCAGACGGAGATGAAGAGGATCACCGCAACGAACGTCCATCCGATTGCTCCGAAAAGGCGACCCTTCGAAGACAGGTAAACAGCCAGGATCGTTGCCGTTGCAAGATGTAGGCTCGGGAAGGCGGAGATACCGGAACCCACGGTCTGCATCTTCTCCTGATATGCCGTCCAAAGCTGATCCTGAACCAGTCCGAAGAAGCTGTCTTTCAACCCCGCCGCCATCATTGACGGGTGCAAATCGGCAAAACGGTCCGTCAGGAACAGGCGATCGTAATAGACAGGTCCAGCGGAACTGCCGATCAGCGCGACGACATTACCGAGGATCACCCATGCAAAGACGTAAAGAGTCACGAAATGCACGACCGTCCGGCGGTCTTCGCCAAGCAACAGCAAGATGGCGGGAAGATAGAAGGCCGGGATACACCACACGAGCCCGTAGAATAGACTCGCGTGATTGGCGAAGTTGTCGAGGCCGAACCCGTGGGTCACTCCATGCGCGAAGCGCCATGGATCGACGCCGAAATGCAGGAGACGGTCGAATTCGGCGAAAAACGGATCGGCGAAGAATTGAACCTGCCCCAAATGCTCGACGATCAGCGGCATGGCGGTCTTCACCGTCGAGAACGCGCCAAGGAAGATGCAGCAAAGCACTGTGCCGACGGCCGCGTTCCGGAGCCGAAGTAGGAAGTCCCGTACCGACGGACTAGTGAAGTAGGCAATCGCGAAAAGCAGAAGAAAGACGACGATGCCCCGCCCGGCGACGTCCACGAAGCTTCTGGACCGGAAGATCGCCCGCACGCTCGCCGTGTAGAATTCGCCGCGAACAAGCAGGTTAACGGCGGTCGCCAGAAGGAAGTATGCCAGAGTATAACGAAAAAATACGCTCATGGTTCAGGAAGCACGTTAATCAGATTCACACTTGGACCCGACGCATGTGACGAGATTAGGGCATAAACAGACCGTTGACGCGATTGTTTCCCCAGGGATTGCAGCCGCATGTCGTCTCGCTCTTGCACCCGGAGGCGCAATCCCTATAAGGCACGACAATTTGCTTGAACTGCTGGGGGCGAGATGCCGAAGAGAACCGACATAAAGTCGATCATGATCATCGGTGCCGGTCCCATCGTCATCGGACAGGCCTGCGAATTCGACTATTCCGGTGCCCAGGCCTGCAAGGCGCTGCGCGAGGAAGGCTACCGCGTCATCCTCGTCAACTCCAACCCCGCCACGATCATGACTGATCCGGGTCTGGCCGACGCCACCTATATCGAGCCGATCACACCGGACGTGGTGGCCCGCATCATCGAAAAGGAACGCCCCGACGCGCTTTTGCCGACCATGGGCGGACAGACCGGACTCAACACCTCGCTGGCGCTGGAAGAAATGGGTGTGCTCGAAAAGTTCGGTGTCGAGATGATCGGCGCCAAGCGCGAGGCCATCGAGATGGCCGAAGACCGCAAGCTCTTCCGGGAAGCGATGGACCGGATCGGGTTGGAAAACCCTCGTGCCACCATCGTCGCAGCCCCAAAGGGTGCGGATGGAAGATACGACATCCCCAAGGGCCTCGAAAGCGCGATGGCTGCGCTGGACGATGTCGGCCTGCCCGCCATCATCCGCCCCGCCTTCACGCTCGGCGGAACTGGTGGCGGCGTCGCCTATAATCGCGACGAGTATTTCGAAACCTGCCGTCGCGGTCTGGAGGCCTCCCCCGTCGCGCAGATCCTCATCGACGAGTCGCTTCTCGGCTGGAAGGAATACGAGATGGAAGTTGTCCGCGACCGCGCCGACAACGCCATCATCGTCTGTTCCATCGAAAACGTGGACCCGATGGGCGTCCATACCGGCGATTCGATCACCGTCGCCCCGGCGCTGACGCTGACCGACAAAGAGTACCAGATGATGCGGACGGCTTCGATCGCCGTCCTGCGCGAGATCGGCGTGGAAACCGGCGGCTCCAACGTCCAATGGGCCGTGAATCCCGCCGATGGCCGCATGGTCGTAATCGAAATGAACCCCCGCGTCTCCCGCTCCTCGGCACTCGCGTCGAAAGCCACGGGCTTCCCCATTGCGAAGATCGCGGCCAAGCTCGCCGTGGGCTACACGCT
>JBNKWP010000031.1:0-33386 GCA_050299835.1 Silicimonas sp. | reverse complement strand
GTTGCCGCTCGCATCGTAGGTGAAGGTCCGGGTGTGGCCGCCCGCCTCCGCGATGGAGGCGAGGCGGTTGTCGGTGGCCCCGTAGGTGTAGCTGTCGGTGGTGACGGTGGCGGGGTCGAGGAAGTCCTGCCCGCCGAGGATGACGGCGTAGAAGGGCGACGGGCCTTCCATGTTGATCGTCGCGGATTGCGACAGCGCAGTTTCCATGGAGAAGGCGTGGGTCTGGAGCCGGTCGCCGCTGAGGGCGGAGCGCTGGCCTGTCTTTCGACAAATTTTTTATTGGCCCAACCTGATAAATCGTCGTTTGTCGTAGTCGATCCTCACGCGATCAATCAAGACCGGTAGCAAAATGCGCACACCAAAATCGACGCCGTTGAGCCTGTGCCTACATCCATTCGGAACTTTTTGCGCACTGTATCCCCCAAAAATAAATCTCGGCCCCTCAGATGTCTTACTCCCGTTTGGCTCATGCCAAACTACTTTCTTGGATTCTACAAGAACTGGAAACTCATCTGAACACCAAGAGTTGAGAAGCACGGAGAGTCTTTTCCAAGCAGCATCCGTAAACACGACTTCATCCGGTTTCATGTAACGACTATTCATTCGATTATTATTGTCGGCTTTGGGCATCCTTCGGTTGGGCTCTCTTCAATGGCTATGTTCTTGCCGTCTTCACATGAATAGTAGCAAACCAAGATTAGGCGCCCCTCGTCAACACCGAACCGCTCACCAGTATATGTGCATTTTGTTCCGCCGCCATTTGAGTCACCCGGATCAAAGCACCACTGGAGAAAAAGATCGAACGGATTGTACTTGTGGCTCCAATTTAGCAGATCATTCCAGGCATCGTTGTAGTCATCAGGCATTGGCATACCGCCATCGCCGCCGGGAGAAAATGGCAGCACTGGTCCCGGGCGTGGGATGCTGGCCTCCCCCCTCGGATCCACGTACCGCCCCGGGTTCTGCAACGCATACCCATACACACTCGCGCCATCCACAAGCCCCAGCGGGTCGGACTGTAAATACCGCCCGGTGGTCGGGTCGTAATCGCGCATCCAGTTCTGATGGAGGCCGCTCTCGGACTGGAACCACTGGCCGGGGAAACGCAGGTCGCTGTTCGGACCGCTCGACGCGTGGACGCCGCCGAAGGGGAGATAGCTCGCCTCCCAGACCTTCAGGCCGAGGTCGTTGGTCGCGAAGACGGGGCGACCGATATGATCGGTACGGACGTAGAAGAGCTGTCCTCCTTCCCAGACGCCGATGACCTGACCGTTCAGCCAGATATACTCGCGGATCAGCGTCGATGTGCCCCCCACCTCGTCGTAAAGGTACTCGGCGATGCGGTTTCCGTCGAGGTCGAAGACGTTGTGGATCGTCTGCCCGGATTGCGTCAACCGGCGCACAACCTGCTGCCCTTGCGCGTTGTATGCGTACTCCGCCTGCAGGACGCCGTTGATCGAGAAGGACGCCATGCGGCCGAGCGCGTCGTAGGTGTAGCCGTAGCCGCCGCCGGAGCGGTTGTCGTAAGTGGTGTTGCCGCTCGCATCGTAGGTGAAGGTCCGGGTGTGGCCGCCCGCCTCCGCGATGGAGGCGAGGCGGTTGTCGGTGGGACCGTAGGTGTAGGTGTCGGTGGTGACGGTGCCGGGGTCGAGGAAATCCTGACCGCCGAGGATCACGGCGTAGAAGGGCGATGGGCCTTCGAGGGCGATGGTGGCCGCCTGTTCAAGCGGGGTCTCCATGGAGAAGACGTGGGACTGGAGTTCGACGCCGTTTCGGGCCGAGCGCTGGTTGGCGGCGTCCCAGTTGAGCGCGGCGGGGGCGTATTTGCCCGCCTCCGTGTCGTCATAGGCATCGCCCAGCGTGCCGCCGATCAGCATGGCGCCGCGCGGGAGTGTGACGCCGGAGGCCTGATAGCCGACCCCACCGCTCGTGCCCGTTGCCACCGCGTGCGGCGTGAGCGACGTGAGCGGCGCCGCGTAGAGCGTGACGTGGCGGTGGGAGATGGCAGTGTCCCATGTGACTTCGACGTCGGCCTCGGTGCCGGTGGACATGGGCACGGCCCAGAGCTCGGCGTTTTCCGTGGCGGTTCCGGAGGTCAATCGGTGGAGCCGCGTGGCCGCGACGCCGCCTATTGTAACGGAGGTGATCTCAGCCGCGTTCGGGCCGCGCCAGGCGACGTTGACGAGCATGTGCCGGTCGGTGAATGGATCGCCCAGTGGCATGGACTGGGTTTCGGTTGTGACGCCGAGGCCGGAGGCGGATGGGACGTGCTGGGAGAGGATCTGGAGGAGGCCCTCGCCTTCCTTCGGCGCGAAGGAACCTGACCGGGGATAGGCGGAGGCCGGAACGGTGATGTTGGCGTCGCTGTTGTATCGACCGACGCCCTTGGTGATGCGGGTTTCATCGATGTAGCCTCGCCATCTGTACTTGTACTGTAGCCAGTTGGCACTGTACCCTACTCCCCCAATCCGAAACTCGCGCTGCGAGTTTCCGACATGGACATTCGCCCATCCGGTTTGTTTGGCTTCCATGACGCCGTTGACGAACAGCCGCATGACGTCGCCATTGCGCGATATGGCGTAGTGGAATGAATTATTGTTCAGATCTGTCGATCCCGTAATCCATTTGCCGGAGCTGCCAAACTCGACACGATTGACGCTATCTTTTAGGAGCCAAATTGCCCATGTTCCCGGATAGTGGTAGTGGTAATTGCCTATGATCGCATGGTTATATGAACCGTTGTTCGATGTCGATTTTGCGAAACCTTCGATTGTGAAATCGCCGAGTCCAAAATCGATCCCAGCGTATGACCCATACGAGCCATATCCATCGCTCTGACCATCGACATTGACGGCCAGCCCAGAGGTGCCCCGGATCGCAGCGGATGCGCGTTTGTCGAACGGATCCTGGAGGTTCGGGTGGCTTGGCGTTCCGAGTGACAATGGCCCTTCGTCCGCCAGCCCATTTTCGAACCCGGCGAGGTAGGTGACCGAGGACCAGTGCGGGTCGCTTGTGTCTCTCGGATAAGCCGTTGTGGGCACTGCAAAGCCCAGGTCGTCATAGTACCGGCTCACACCTTTGGTGATGCGTAGCTCGTCAAGATACCCCCGCCACCGCTCGTGGATGGATGCATCGCCGCCGCCCACCACGAAGCTCCGGCTATTGGTTCCGACGACGATATTGTCCCAACCCGTCGCCTTGGCCTCCATGACGCCGTTGACGAATATCCTCAGGACATCCCCGGTCCGCGTCACGGCGAAGTGGTATTTCTGGGTTCCGAGGTCGGTGGTTCCGGCAACAGTTGGATACCCATCTACACCGAAGCCGACCTTGTTTCCCCAGTCCTGGCTCAAGAAGACATGCCAGCTGTTATTGTGACTCCAATGCCAGTTACCCAGCATGGAGTGAGCAGTGTTGTTGTCGTTGTGGGTCGACTGCGCGAAGCCCTCGATCGTGAAGTCGCCGGTTCCGAAATGGATCCCAGACTGCACGCCGTAGGTACCAAAGCCTTCGTACTGATTGTCCCTGTTGACCGAAAGACCCGCGCTGCCGATTTGGGCCGCTTCCGGCTTGACGGCGAACACATCGGCAAGGGTCTTGTAGTTTGGCTCTCCAAGGCCTGCCGCGCTTTCATCCGCAAGATCGTCCTCATAGCCCGCGATATAAGTGACGTTGTCCCAATACGGATCACCGCCATTCGGGGCGGGAGCGCCGGGCGCTGTGCTCGGCTCGGGATTGACCGTTCCCATTGACAGCGAAGACCGGTTTCCGACGGCGTCGTAGAAATAGGCCAGACCGTCCCATTCGCCGGAGGCCGTTGCCAGACGTCCGGCGGAGGAGTAGCCATATCTGCGGTCGTTGTTGCCATTCAGAATGTCTTCAACGGTGGCAAGATTACCGCGACCGCTCCAGTCCAAAGCCAGTTCCCTGAGCGAGACGCCGGAGATGTCATCGGTTTGGGAGGTCAGTTGATATGAGTCATCGAAGCCCTGGGTCAGCGTGGCACTGTCGCCATAGACAAGCTGGCTCAGGGGACCGTTCGGCTGGTACTGGATCGAAGACGCGACCTGCATGGCAGACTGGCCGATAGGATCGAATGTAACGCCAGAGATCTGGCCATCGGTGTCGTAGCTGTAGAGAACCGCATTTCCGGAGGGATAAGTGACGCTGTCCATGCGGTCGACGGCATCGAAGCCGAAAGCCGTCGTGTAGCTTTCCAGCGCGACGGACGCGGTTTCCGATTGCGGCAGGCCGTCCGAGGTGGCGTGAGCGTAGTTTGTGCTGCCACTCTGGTCGGTGACCGTGATGAGCTTGCCGGCGGAGGCGGTGCCATTCGCACCGTAGGTGAAGCTCTGATCGAGCGTGCTGTCGCTCGGGATGGTCTTGGAGATCAGCCGCCCGCCGTCGTCATAGGAATAGTTCGTCAGCACACCGCGACCGTCGATCATCGAAGTTATGAGACCGCGCGCGTTGTAGGTGTAGGACATGGTCCCGCGGTCCGCGCTGGTCTCGGACATGAGCTCGCCGAAGCCATTGTAGACGAAGTCGGTGTCGATGCTGCGCGGGTCAGTGTACTCGGTCACCTGATCGTTTTCGTCATGCTCGAAAAGCGTGGTGTAGCCATGCTCATCGACCACGGACAGGACACGGTTCAGTGCGTCATAGGTCTGGGTACGGGCCAGACCGAAGGCGTCTTCAGTGGAGACGAGATTGTCTTCCTCGTCATAGGCGAACTGATGCGCCGACGCTCCATTCACGCGCAGGATCCGGCCAAGCTCGTCGAACTCGGAGGTCTGGAGGAAGGTCTGTGCCCCGCCCGCCTGATGCTGGCTTTGCGCGGTGACATTGCCCATCGCGTCATATTCATAGGACGCATATTCGCCGCTGGGGTTTGTTGCCTTAATCAGGCGGCGCGCACCGTCATATTCGAAACTCCAGGTCTGGCTGTCGGCATTTGTGTACTCGGTGAGCAACCCGGCCTCGTCATAGACGAAGCTGGTTGTTTCGGGCGACGCACCGTTGGGGTCGCGCGCGGAGGTCAGCATCCGGCCTTCGATGTCGTAGGTGAAGCCCCATTCGACACCGTCGGGCAGCGTGGTCTGCGTGACCTGCCCCAGGGAACTGTAACTGTCATAGGTCGTGATCAGGCCGTTCGGGTCGGTCATCGAGGCCAGAGTCCCGTCGGTATTGTAGGTGTAGCTTGTCACGTCGGTGACATTTAGCGGGTCGCCGGGGCCATCAACGCTGGTCAGAACTTTCAGACCAGAGGCCAGCGTGGTGTAAGTGTAGGCCCAGGTCCGGGTCTGGCCGTTTGTCGGGCTGCCGGTCAGGATGTCGGTTTGCGCATAGCTTGTGAGCAAACCGTCTGTGTCATATCCGAAGGTTTCGCGCAGATGTGTCGTTTCGCGCGTGAGCGGCTTACGGAAGGTCGCGTGCCAGGTATAGGTCGTGACCTTGGGGTTCAGGCCATCGGCGTCTTCCGTCTTGGTCGTGATGTTTCCGTCCGCATCGCGCACAAAGGTCGTCTTGGACCCGTTGCGTTCTATTTTTTCGCCCAGCAGCGTATTGGTGCTGTGATCATAGGTCTCGTTGGTGCCGAGACAATGTGGCGTCGGAACCCCTTCAACGTTCTCAAGGCGGCGATCGGCGCCCTGCCCTGTGTAAGTGTAGAGCGTTTCCCTACCGAGCGCGTTCAGGATGCTGATGCGCCCGTCGGGCAGTTCGGAGAATTCACTGCGATTTGCGCCCCCCGCAAGCTCCGACGAGGACACACGGTCAAGCCAGGTGCTGGTGCTGCCGTGATAGGTCACGGTCTTGTACTGAATGGGATTGCTGCCCTGATCGAGACGGCCATCGAAGGCCGCCGTCATTTTGGGCGGATACGTGATATTGCCAAACAGGAACGAATGGTTGTGCTGGATTTCCGACTGCGACGTTGCAAGATCGACGATCTCGGACGTCTTCAGCATCGGATTATCGGCGACAATCGTGTTTTGCTGATAGGTGAATTCGATTGCGATCTCGGGAGAAAACGTGCTGCCGTCATATTCGGGGTCGATCTGAAATTCGGAGATCAGCGGATTAGAGAAGTTTGGCACGACGCTGGTCGACCATGTGACTTCGACCCGTTGGTTCTTGTTGTCTTCAAAGGCCAGGAGCCGACCGTCGGTGCCGCGTTCGAAGGCAATAGAATAGCCGTCACCCCAGGCCATTTCGGTCAGCATGAAATAGCTGTCGGCCCCCTGTACGAATGTCTTTTGCAGTCCGCTGCCGTCGGAGAGGACGATGTCGGAACCGGCGTAGGCGAGCGAGAATGCGTGCCCCGAACGGTTGGGCGCAAGAGTCGCCTGATCAAAGATATAGACACCGCCATTAGGCACGAAGTAACTCAACTTGCCTAGAGCTTCGCCGCTCCGGCCTTCACGAAGAAATTCGTCGTATCCGAAGCGCCAAATACCGGCCAATCCGTCTCGCACATCGGGCACTTCGAATACTTCTGCCAGCAAATCGTCCGAGCGATAAAGTCTTGTAAGTCGGAAACGGCTGTCTCTCGGAGAAACCCAATCAGCCACATTCTCGACCTTGGCAAAACTGGGAATCTCAACAGGTGCATCCGTGTTGACACTGTCGGCAAGTGCGCCAGGTGGCTGATTACAAACGTTACATTCCTCTGGGCAGTCACCCAACGTCTCTCTGAGGAAAGTCGTACCGTCATAGACCTTGCAGATCTTGTTCACATCCGCGGTGTGACCCTTGGTATCCTCACACCGGAAAACATCCTGCTCAGGGTTCAGGGGAGTCTTGCCGATATAAGCTTGACCTCGGAAGGCGTACCATGACGGGCCGCCGATATCTGCCAGCTTGCACCACTTATCAACTGACTTCTGATCTGGGTGTAGACTGAAGATATTGCCCCACCAGGTCTCGTAACGGAGGTTTTGTGCCTGAGCTACCGACGCGGCAATACAAAAGACTGCGGCTAAAACCGCGCAAAAATGCTTTAACAAATGTCAGCCCCTCTGTCTTCTAATAAGGCTATGCTAAGCGGATGTTTCGTTTTGCATCAACCATTAAATTAGCCAAATCCCAGACTATTGGATTTGGCCTCGTACCGTCCGATACTCTGACCGATTTGGAACTGAGCCGAACGCTGCGCTGTACACGACCCTCACGCAATGAGTTGGTCCAGCGTTATGTTCAGCAAAACAGAGGATCAGAATAGCCACGAAGCGGCAAAAGACCGAGCCAGATCATCGCGAAACAGCGACTGATCTACCCCCCGAAATTCGGACACTGACGTAAGCTACGATTTGTTGTCTGCTGATCTTCGACGAACAGGAGATCAGAGATGTCGAAACGAAAGCAGCATTCGCCGGAGTTCAAGGCGAAGGTGGCGCTTGAGGCGCTGAAGGGTGAGCAGACGGTGGCCGAGTTGGCGAGCCGGTTTGGGATTCACCCGACGATGATCCACACATGGAAGAAGGCGTTGTTAGAGGGGGCGTCCGGGGTGTTTGAGCGTGGCGGCACGAAAGCCCCGCAGATCGATGAAGAGCAGGTCAATGAACTGCATGCCAAGATCGAGGAGCAGGAGCTGCGCAACGAGGGCCATCTGGTAAATGAGAAACGAATCCGCCGTCTCATGCGGCTGATGGGTTTGATGCCGATCTACCAGAAGCCCAACACCAGCAATGCCTCGAAAGGCCACAAGACCTATCCCTATCTGCTGAGGGGGTTGCGCGTATCTCGACCCAACCAGGTCTGGGCGGCCAACATCACCTATCTGCCGATGCGTAGGGGCTTTCTGTATCTGGTCGCGATCATGGACTGGCACACCCGCAAGGTTCTGGCCTGGCGCATATCGAATACGCTGGAGGCAGACTTTTGTGTCGAAGCGTTGAACGAGGCCATCGCCAGGTTCGGCTCGCCCGAGATCATGAACACCGACCAGGGATCGCAGTTCACGTCCTTTGCATGGACAGACCGGCTGCGGCGGTCGGGCGTGCGCATCTCAATGGACGGCAAGGGCCGATTCCTCGACAACATCTTCGTGGAGCGGCTCTGGCGGAGCCTGAAATACGAGTGCGTCTATTTGCACGCCTGGGAAACCGGATCAGAGGCAAAGGCGGGCGTTGGAAAATGGGTGGAGTTCTACAACCGCAAACGCCCACATTCCGCCCTTAGCGGCAAACCTCCCGCCGTGGTCTATTGGCTGAGAAAAAACGAAACCCAAACCGATCAGCAGGTGCAAAGAGTAGCTTAATCTACGCCGGAAACTGTCCAAGGATTGGGGAGTAGCTCACACTACGTGCGCCATCTAAGGGCGATCACGAGCATGCTTCTATTTAAGCCTTACAGCATCCTGAAACAATACGTGGAACTCAAGGCTTGTCGCGCGTGTATCAAGCGCCTTTGGCAGCTCCACGGTTTCACGATACTCACTTATTCTCGAGAACCGCCGGTTGATGACGGCGTCAACATCAAGCCCAAGGTCTGTGAGATATCGATCAAACAACTCTCGCGTCAAACGTTCGTCCGGGCTTGCCTTCCTATACGCATCGGTTTCCTCCCATGGCTGTACCTTGCCTTCCGCTATAAAGGATAAGGACGATCCCTCGCGCGTCAGGCCTAAACTGCGAACGACGTCCCCAGCAGATCTAATTGTGAAGAATCGTTGCTGGAGACTACCTACCTCGTACGATTCATGGAAGCGATGGAAGGCCGCTCCCGACAGCCTGCCAATCGCATCGAAATCGAGATTTTCCTCCCCGTAAGACATTTCCACCAACGTAAGGTCCGAAGAGATGGACGGTTCGATAGCGCGGATCACGAGTTCGGGCGGTGGAGCTCCGCTGGAAAGCTGCGTCAGAAGCGTTTGCATCTGGTCCACCATTTCCGACACGATCCCGTTGGCCGGATCCGCATCGCGGATGGCCGAAACGTCGCCGAAGATCGAACTCACTTCCGCATTGGACGGCTTTCCGACAGCCATCGGGTCGGGTGGATCGAACACGTCCAGCGGCTTTGAGGCATCGACAACGGATTTTCGCACCATACCCGTTTTCGAGAAATGAGCAGCGTAACCGGCGATCCAGCTCTCGGCTTCGTCGAACGGCATGTCGTAAAAGCAAACGTTCAGGCCTGAAGTTGTCATTTTCTACGACCACTGCCCAGTGCGACGGGCACCTGGGCTGCCAATGGGTCCGCGCGGTTCATGATCAGCATTTTGTTGAACTCTTGAAGCGTGTTCCAAGGACGCATGTACTCCTCAAGATAATGCAAAGCAAAAAAGTTGTACTGAAGGTCTGGCTGGCAGGTGCTGACCATCTGTCCTGCAGCGTTCCGTTGCGCTTGGTTTGAGACGATGCTGTTGTAGCGGTATGGTTGTTTGTGCCAACCGTTCAAGGCGTATAGGAAAAGGATTCTTTCTTGAATGGCGCGCGCATGGCCATTGTCCGGAATATTGGGATGCGGTCGGAAGATATTCATGACCGCTGTTGCCTTTTTAGGATCGATTGGATGGCAATTACTGAAGCGCTGCGGATCGCGAACCGGCGTGTCTAGACTTGATACACCCGGAAATCCAAACCCGATGTCTCCCGCATAAAGCGCGTCCAACGCTCTGTTGAAAGCAGCTAGAAGCGCGTTCACAACAACACCTTGGAACAAAGGTGGGTTTTCCCGGCCCATCATCGTCTGGTCCAATGTCAACTTGGAGAACGAGGGGGAGATCGTAAGTCCGGTCGGATCAGTAAACTGATACGGCGAGTTCAAAGCATAGACATATGCATTCCAAATGCCATCCGGGAATCCCAGCGGGTCCATGGACAGAAAGCGTCCCTCGCGGCTTTCATAGTATCGGGTGCGAAAGTAGTGGAGGTCAGTCTCGGGATCGAACTGCTGACCGGTGAAGCCAAATCCGGGTTCGATCGTGCCGAACTCGGTCGTACGTATTCCAAAGCTGTCATAGGAGTACCGCGCTTCAATCGTACCGGTGGCGTGGCTGGAAACCGCCACAACACTGCCTAGGTAATCCTGATGCACCTCATAGACCGTGCCGGTGCCGGCTGTTGCTGTCGCGGAAGGATACTCCTCAAAGGCGAAGAGGTTATCGAGACCAATCACATTCAGCCAACGCCGGGCGGTTGTAACGCCATCGGTGGTCGTGAACGAGAAGAGTACATTTGGTCCGTCAAGGACGTATGCAGTGTCGGTAACTTTTCCATTTGAAGCAGTATAGCTCTTGCCAACGCGCCGCTGCTGACCATCGTAGCGGTAGTTTACCGACCACCCTTCGTTTGAGGTGAGACCGACCAGAAGGTCCTGCGCGTCCCAAGAATACGTGATCACCTCACCGGTATCGAGATCGGTGCGCGTAAGGCGATTTCCGTTCGCGTCATAGGTGAAAGTGGCCTCGGAGTTGCCCAGCAATTGATGGCGCGCATCATACTGGTTGGCACTGGAAAGGTGCGAAACCGTACGATTGTCCTCGGCGTCATACTCATAGTTCTCAATTGAAATGGGCGTACCGCCATCAAGGATCGGCATGCCTTGCGAAACATCCACAAGACGACGGCCTGCGTCATAGGCGAGCGACTTGCTCAAATTGATATCGGCGAGATTTCGAACGATATTCACACGTCCCGATGCATCGTATTCGAAGGCATCACCATTTACCAATGTGCCGTTCAGTGTATTGCTGAACTCGGACAGTCTTGCCGAAGTCGTGTCGAAGACGACGCTTGTCTGGCTGCCGTTTGAAAATGCCCTAGAAACAAGTCGCCCATCCGCCGAATAGGTCATGTTCAACGTCCCCGTCCAAGGTGCAGTTATCTGCGTCAGACGGTTTTCCAGGTCGTATTGAAACTCTGCGACCCCACCAAAGCTGTCAGTCGTTCGTACACGACGCCCAAGAACATCATATTCGTAGATCAGGGTGACCAGGTCCGGAAGGCCGGGATAGTCGTATGTCACCGTCTCGACCCGCTCCGACTCGTCATATGTCATTGTGACTGTGGTGTCGTTGTCGGTGACGCCAGTCAGATTGCCGACCGGATCATAAGACATCGAAATGGTGTTGTCGGGTGTTTGGATTTCAGTCAGGCGCTCCAGTTCGTCGTAGGAATATGTAAATTCGTCACCGGTCGGCGAGACGACTTGCACCATCAGATCCCGAGCATCAAATACAGCGGTCGAGATTTCACCTGTTGCTTCGCGGCGCATGGTGGCCCGTCCGAAGACGTCATATTCAAGATTGATCTCGCCGCCTTTACCATCCGTAAGCTTGGAGATCTGGCCGATCAGATTATGCTCGTATTTCCGCACGACGTTGTGTGGCTCTGCCCTTTCAGCGATCCGGCCATTTGTATCGTAGCGAACGATGTCCGTTGCTCCGAGACCATCGGTGAACTTTGTCTCAACACCGATAACGTCATAGATTATGGAGGTCGTACCCGTCATTGGATCCGTACCGCCAACTGCGCGATCCATAATGTCGAATGTCGCCGAGGATGAACGGCCAAGAGAATCCTCAAAACCAATTTGATTTCCACCGGCGTCATAGGTCATCAGAACGGACTCCTGCAGAGCATCGGTCTTTTCCAAAGGTCGGTTAAGAGCGTCGAAATCATAAACTCGACGACGCTCCAAAGCGGTGCCGGCCGCCTCGATAGTTTCGACTATGTTGCCATATGCGTCATATGAATGATCAATCGTATTTCCATTCGGGAAAGTGATTCCAGAAAGATTGAGATCACCATCATAGGTGTATTCAAATGTGTTGCCGTTTTCGTTTGTTTCGCGTTCCAGCTTGCCTTCAGGAGTATAGATGGATGTCCGCTCTCCTCCCTCGGCATCAGTCATCTTTGTAATTTGGCCAAAGGCGTCGTACTCATATTGTGTGACGATGCCACCGGGCAGAGTTATTTGGAGCGGTCTATTGTAGGTCGGTTCGTAAACATAAGATGAAACACGCTCGAAGCTGGTACCAACCGCCTCACGATATTCCAATACGTTTCCGCGGGAATCATATTCAACGGTATCGACTCGTTTTCCGCCAGGAACATCCTGAAAGGGCCGCTCTACCCGTGTGACCAGATTTTGATCATCTCTTTCGATAAGCGTTCTCCGGCCATATGGGTCAAGAATCCGAACGATCGATCCAAACTGATTCACCTCGATCTCGGTGACCTCACCGGTTTTCGAAGTGACGGTGGTTATGCGGTCTTCCGGCTTGACGTAAACCAAAGGCTGCGTCGAGAGTCCACCGAGACCGTCAACCAGGCCGAGCGAGGACGCTATCTGGTGCGAGATGCTGGATCCGTCAGGCAGTGTTCCACCAGTGAAATTCCCAACCGCATCATAGGTATAGAGCGTGTTGTTGCCGTTCTGGTTCGTGGTGTTTATCAGCCGCCCGTTTTCGTCATAGGCGAAGGACACCTGGCTGCCGGTCGGTTCGGTGACCTTATTGAGGTTGCCCACATCGTCATAGGCGAACTCGGTGACGCGCCCATCGGGATAGGTAATGTTGGCCATCCGTCCATCCGGGCCATAGGCGAAACTCGTGACACCGCCGACCTGGTCCGTCTTGGTGGCAAGCCTTCCATCCGCGTCATAGGCGAACTCAGTCCGATTGCCCTGACGATCCACCATAGCGGTTTGCAGGCCGTTGGCATCGAAGACAACGACGATCCCGTCCTTGTAGCGCCGCTCGTAGGTGCCGTCCGGAAGTCGCGTCAGTTGCGAGAACTCCCCTGCCCCGGCGACGAACTCGCCGGAAGCCGACGGCTCGGAAAAATGGATCGTGACTGAGAACCGCTGCAGCGACACCAGATCCAGACTGCCATCTCCGTTCATGTCCGCGATGTCGGTGATGGTCACCGGATAGTCGACAAGGCCGGTCTCGAATGGTTGGAAGGTGCCGTCCCCGTTGCTGAGATAGACGAAGAGCTCGGAGCCGCTGGTCACTACAAGATCGACGTACCCATCGCCGTTTGCATCACCGAGATTAACCGGAAGACCTGCGCCTGCACCGGGGGGACGCGGCAGCATCACAGGAGCCGCAAAAGCGCGACCTGTGGTGTTCAGCAGGATCTGGAGTTGACTGCTGGAACTGTACACTAGGTCGAGCCGACCATCATCGTTGAAATCGGCCATCTGGAAGTAGTTACCGAGGAAGTTGTAACCGCCGTTGCCCGCGCGAAGAACGCTCAGGCTGTAGCTCCGGTTTCCGCTGTTGAAGACGAAGTCGACACCTTCGCGTGTCCGATAAGCGACATCCGTTCGACCATCGCCATCGACATCTCCAACTTCGACCTGAAGCGTGCCGCGCCCACTGAAACCGCGGTACGAGATCCGGCTGAGCGTCCGACTGGTCACACCGCCATAACTGGCCCAAATTTCGTCGTTTATGAAGCTGAAAAAGCCCGTGTTGGCGCCATAGATTATGTCTTCGAACCCATCCTCGTCGATGTCGGCGACAACAATATCCAGTGCGCGCCGTTTGATCCCGAGATCTTCGAAGCCCTGAACGAGGCCGCCGAAACCATCGCTTTCCGCAATACCGTAGCCTTGCTGTCGCTGGAGGGCGTAAGCGACATCATCCAAGCCATCGTTGGTCAATTCGCCGACGGATAGGGCGGCCAGGTTCGGCACGAAGGAACCAGTTTGGCCAACATCGTTCGGATCGCCGACAATCAAGGGCGTTTCCAACTGGAACTCACCGTTTCCAAAGTTTGAGATCAACCCGATGCTTCCGGTGCCGCTGTCCGCGAAGACAACTTCAAGGTCACCGTCATTGTCCAGATCGAGTGTGCCGAGGCCGGTCGGACCAACAGCAGGGAACACCAGAGGTTCATCCACGAATTCGGTAAGCGTCGGCTTGGGATCGAAGGTCGAGATGCCATCGTCGTCAATGATCGCCACCTTGCCATCGGGGCTGACGGTCAGTTTTTGTAGACCGTCGATCGACCAACCGTTGCCATAGGGGCTCTGGATTTCGTTTTGGACGTAGAGTTCCGCATTGTGCTGCGATGACACGGTCGAGCAGGCGTATTTCGCCTGTGACTGATAGCTGTATCCGTAGCGTCCGCTATCCAGCCCCGAACCATCGACCGGAATGGACTGCCGCAAAGTAACCTCTTCCCCGACAAGGGCTGGCGTTTGGCCATTCAATCCTTCGCGCGGTGTCCACTGGTTCGTGTCGCTGAGGGACAGCCCCCCAATATTTAGCGCGCCGGAGAGTGTGACCGGGAGCGAGGCGTCGTTGGCGATGGTCACGTCGCCCGCGACGATGATCGTGGGGTTGGCGGCCTGACTGTGATAGCTGAGGCCCACCTGCTGAGCCTGATTGAATGCGAAGTAGCCGGGCAGAGTGTAGACCTCATTCAGGTCGCCCTCGAAAGGGGTCAGCATCCGGTTGCCGGTCGGCTGATCCGCACTGGCGACGGAGCGGGGTGCCTGAGGCAGGAAAGTGAAGAGCGTGGATTGATCGAAGCCGCCGACCGTCGAAGAAACTGTAGCCGCTCCGGGATCGACAAAGGCATTGCCCGCCGTCTGGAAGGCTCCGGAAACGGTACTTTGCTTCAGGAGCCGCAGGCGAGTTTGCTCGGGGAGCTGATCGACATTCGGGGCCGAGATGGACACACCTTGGGTAAAGGAGGCGCCTGCGGCCTCCACGCCGTAGACGTTACAGGCCTGCGTGCCATCGGGCAGACCCGGCACGTCGGAAAGCTGCGGCAGCGCGGCGAGGCAGACATTGCCGGTGTAGAGTGCCCCACCGGACTCGCGGATCGTGTCGGCCGCGATGGTCACGGTGACGCCGGAATTCGTGCCTGTCAGAACCGTAGCCACTCCCGATACAACCTGCGCGCAGCCCTCGTTCAGCGGGGTCAGCAGGAAGTCAGGAGACAGGTCGCGGTTCTGGTTTTCGGTGATCGAGATCGGACGCACGGTGCCGAGATATCCGCCCGGTCCGCCCGCGGCGGAAGGTTCGATAATCACCTGATCCAACCCTGCGGTCAGGCTTCCGAAATCGAATGTGCCATCCGGGTTTGTCACCGTCATCAGGGCTGCATCACGGAGCCGGACGGGCATATTTGCCAGTGGTGTTTCCACACCGTTTGCGAAATCGGCGGCATCAAGCACCCGTCCGTAGACAGAAGTATCGCTGGCGGTGCCGGGCACGACCTCGATGTTCAGGATTGCGGTGTCGGTGAGTGCGCCGTCAGAGACGCCCACGGTGAAACTGTAGCTCCCAGTCTGGCCCGCCTCGGGGCGGAACCGAACCTCGCCGTTCTGCGCGTTCAGCGTGATCCCCGATGCGAGCGGCAGCGGGGTGGCGAAGAAGGTGATGTCGTCTCCGTCCGGATCACTGCCTGTCATATCAAGTGCGAATTCGAGCCCGAGCTCGACCGTGTAGAGGTCGCGTATCTCACCAAGAACCGGGGGCGCGTTCAGGGCCTGAACGGCGACCTGGATAGTCTCGGTCGCGGAGAGCAATCCGTCGGAGACAGTCACCTGAAGCACGTAGTCGCCCGCGAGATCGGTGGCGAACCCGGTCTCGCCCGGCGCCAGGTCGACCAGAACAGGCGAGGAACCGGCAGGCGACGAAACAAGCTCGAACGAGAATGACAGCGCATCTCCGTCCGGATCGGTCGAGCCGAGTGCGGAGTATGAAACCTCTTCACCCGGTGCGACTTCCGTTGGTCCATCGAGAGCGGCGAGCGGCGCCCGGTTCGGGACGGTCAGGGTGACCTGAACAGTGTCGGAGGTCTCGAAATCGGCGACTTCGAGCTGGAACGTGTAGCTGCCCCTAACATCCGGCGTGAAACTCGCGATGGCCGACGACGCGTCCGTGATGGTGACCGTCGAGCCTGTCGGGGCAGAGACGACTGTCCAGACATAGGTGAGCGCATCGCCATTGGGATCGAAGCTGGCGGAGCCGTCGAGCGTGGCTGTGTCGCCGACGAAGGTGTCGGCGGGTGTCAAAGCGGAGGCGACGGGCGGATCGTTCAGGATTGTCAGCGCGATGACGACGGGCTCAGCGGCGAACGCACTGTCGCTGGCTTCCAGCTGGATCAGATAGAGACCGGGGATGTCGCCGGTGAAGCTGAGCGTGTCACCGGAGGCTTTTGCGACAGACGGATCGGGGTCGATGGTGGCCGTGCTGCCGGTCGGGCGGTGGAGCAGCGACCAGGCGTAGGTGAGCGCGTCGCCGTTCGCGTCCTGGGATTGCGCAGGGGCGCTGAGTTGGACGGGCGCACCGCCCGACTGGGTCACGCTGGCGCGGAACAGGACGGGACGCAGCGCGGTGTCGCCGATGAACACGGTGTCGGGCAGAGAGATGCCGTTCGCGTCGGCGATGATCAGTTGCGCGACCTCGGTGGTCGCGGCGGGAAGGGTCAGGAGAGACGCAGCGAGCGTTGCATCGTCAAGCGTGCCATTTCCCCCAAGCAGGGACCAGGTGTAGGCGGGTGCGGTCGCGTTCGAGAGACCGCCGTCAAGCAGTGCCTCGCCATTCGCATCCGGCACGGCATCGAGGCCCGCATTGGCCTCAGGCAGAGGCGCGCCGACGACGATGGCTCGGGTGGCGGGCACGCCGTCGACGGTGCCGTCATTCGCCGTCAGCTGCACCACGTAAAGACCCGCCACGTCCGGGGTCAGGGTCGCAAGCGGGCTGCTGGCATCGCCCAGCGTCGCGGTGCTGCCGGACGGCGCGGAGAGAAGCGCCCAGCGATAGTTCAGCAGGTCGCCGTCGAGATCGAAGCTCTGGCTACCATCAAGGGTCGATACCGCTCCAACAGCGGCGTCCCGCAGATCGTCGATCCTGGCGACGGGACGCAGGTTGCCGCCGCCGACGGAGATCAGGAGCTGGTCGTGACCGATCCGCCCGCCGTCATCGACCGAGAGTCCGACAAGGTACTCGCCGGGCTGGTCTGCCGTGAATGTGGCAATGCCATCGGCATCGGTCACCAGTGTCGGCACCGAACCTGCGGGCGCTGAAATGAGGTCCAACGTCGGCACGAGCGGACCACCGTCAATATCGGTGGACGCAAAGGATTCGATCAGGATTGCCTCGCCCACCGCGCCGGAGATCTGGTCGAAACGCAGGTCCGCCACCGGGGTCACGGCCCGCGCGCTGCCCGTCTGGCCGGTCGCCGCCGGCACCTCTCCGGCCCAGGGCTGCTGGTGCAGCTCGCCATTGGTCAGTTGAACCTCGTCAGCGATAACAGTGCCTTCGCCGGAACCTGCAAAGCCCGACATTCGTGCGTACGGCGCCAGCACATGACCCGCGAGCACGGCGTTCACGTTGATGTTGGTGGCCTCGTAAAAGTTCCAAAGGACGTTTCCGGCAAACCCCGTGCCGCCAAGCGGGTTCATCTGGAACGTGCCGGAAGTGCCGGAGACATTGATGATGACGGTATCGGCTTGCGACACGTCGATCGAATAGCCGCCCGATTGCAGGTCCTGCAGCGCGACTTCGACAATGCGGGTGTTCGGCCCGAAATCAGCCTCGCCCGCCACCGCATTGGGCGCGCCGCCGAAGCGCTTGTTGTTCTGATCGGAGAGGTCGGCCGGTTCCCCGGTCAGGTTCGCGAGGAAGGCCGACTGGTCGCGGAAGACCTGGAAATCGAAGGCCGGCAGGTCGGTCGCGTTCTCGACCAAGGTGCCGTTGTTGACATTGGTATTGCTGGCCGTGCCGGAGATCCGCGCCTCGTCGCCCGGCGTCAGGTTGATGGTGGAGTTCGTCAGATCGCCGTCGATATAGAGTTCGGCGAAACCCGTGCCGTCCTGGGCCGGGTCGTAGCCGAACTGGCCGGTCACGCCTTGCACGTTGGACCCGATAAAGGTCCGGCCCTCGACCTCCTGGTTGCCGCTGTAGAGATTCGTAACGAGGTTAAACGTCGAAAGTGTGGCCTCAAGATCGAGATCGGCCGCGCCGGACAGGTCGATCTCGTAGGTTGCCATCTCGGAATTCAGTCCGGAATCGTCCTGAACCGTCAGCCCGACCACATAAGTGCCCGGCAGGTCAAAGGCGAAGTCGGTGAAGGGACCATCGGTCGCGCTGAAACCGGCGGCGTGCCCAGTGGGGGCCGACACCAGACTCCAACCGTAGCTGAGGGCGTCGCCGTCGACGTCAAAGCTGGGGGTTCCGTCGAGCGTCAGCGGGCTGGCGCCGCCGGGCATGCCTCGGGCCCGTATGCGGGCGACGGGGGCTGTGTTCTCGGTCGAGATGTCGAGAAACACGGTCGAGACCAGGACCGCCGGATCGGCGGCATCGAAAAGGTCGAGCCGGGCGACCCAAGTGCCATTCACATCCGGCGTGAAGCTGGGGCGCAAAGCCGTCGCATCGCTGAAATCGGCAACGCTGGTTCCGGGCTGCGTCTCCCAGCTCCAGGCGGGGATCAGGCCCTCGCCAGCGGTCCAGTCGATCCCGTCGGTCGGGTCGAGAACCACTGACACGCCGAGGCTGGCGGCGACCGGCAAAGGCCCGTCGCCCGCTTGAACCTGATGTGTTGAGAAGGTTGTCAGTACAGACGCGAAAACACCCGCCAAAACGGCGTTCGAAAATACCTTAAGCAATCCCACTTCCCCCCGGAAGAAATCTCCAATTAACCGAAACGCTAAACAGAAAAATTGCGTCGATCAACCGTTCGGGATGGGAAAATCAACAATCTCCCAAAATATCAGCCTTGGTAATGGTAATTTAGAATTCCTGAAATAATTCGAGACCCAATGCGCGCTCGATTGCCACCCTTTTTGCGCGACCGTTGGCGACAAGTTTCTCACCATCCTCGCGCATCGTCCGAAATCCCGCATGGCGCGCCGCTTCGAGAACGGCGCCGGCGGAGTCCCTGTCCGCAATGGCCCTGGCCACGTCACCGTTGACCGGCAGAAGCTCAGAGACAACCTGTCTGCCACGCTCGCCCGTGTTGTTGCAGCAGTCACCTCCCGCGCCTCCGCAGTCGTCGCAGACACGACGGACGAGCCGTTGGGATAGGACACCACGTAGAGTACTCGACAGAAGGAACTCGGGAACGCCGAGGTCGATGAGGCGCGTGATCGCGGAGATGCTGTCATTTGTGTGGATGGTCGAGAGGACAAGCCGCCCGATCAGTGCCGCGCGCACCGCGATCTCCGCCGTCTCCTCGTCACGGATCTCGCCGACCATGACCACATCGGGATCCTGCCGCAGAATCGCGCGAAGCGCTTTTGCGAAGGTCATGCCGATGGCCGGATCGACCTGGGTCTGGTTGATACCCCCAAGCGAGTACTCGATGGGATCTTCAACCGTGACGATCTTGCGGTCGTCCTTGTTGATCTCTTTGAGGGCCGTGTAAAGGGTCGTGGTCTTGCCGCTGCCGGTCGGTCCCGCGACCAGGAAGACGCCGTTCGGCTGGCCAAGGATCCGGCGAAGTGCGTCGATGCGGTTAGTTCCGAAGCCAAGCGACTCCCAGTCGAGTTCTACTCTTTCCTGGTCGAGAAGCCGCATGACAACGCTTTCACCATACTGTGTGGGCAGAGTGGAAACCCTTATATCCACGTTCCGTCCGCGCACGGCGAGCGTGATCCGGCCATCCTGCGGTCGGCGCTTTTCCGATATGTTGAGGTCGGCCATGACCTTGACGCGGGAGATGACGGCGGCCAACCGGTCGGCGGAGACGCTTCCTTCGACGCTCATCACGCCGTCAACCCGGAACCGAACGCGCGCACCGGTTTCCAGTGCCTCGAAATGAATGTCGGAGGCGCGCGCAGCCACGGCCTTTGCCACCGTGTCGTTCACGTATTTGACCACCGGCCCGTCATTTGCGAGCGCCCGCAGCCGATCCACGTCACTGGCCGCCGCGCCTGTGGGTGCGGTGTCTTTGCTCGCAGAACTGGCCAGCGTGTCCCGAATCGCAGACGGCGTGGCAATCGCCGCGTGAACCGGGACGGAGAGGTAGAAGCCGATGCTTTGAAGAACGCTGTGACTGTCGGCGACCGCCGTCGCCACGGTCAGAACGCCCTTCTCAGTTTTCACCGGGATGGCGGAGACCCGTTCGAGGAAGCCCTGCTCCAGACCGAGCTTCGCTGCCAGGCCCGGCGCCACATCGGTCGCCCCTACGAAAGGCAGGCTGAGGTGGCGGGCGAGCGCGCGAAACACGTCTTCCTCGCTGGCCAGGCCGAGTTCGAGGACTGCGCGTTCGATCGACGTCCCGGATATCTCGGCCGCCGAGCGGACGCGCGAACTCGTCGACTCGTCGAGTATCCCCTCGGAGATCAGGTATCCAAGGAAATCGTCTTTCGAGAACTGGTGCGGCAAAACGGACATGGCAATCAGGTTGGAAAATCTCTGGGCTTCAATCTGCACCTAAATTACGTTCGGTGCAAAGGGGGCTATTTGAGCACAATGATTTCGATCACAGATTTCCTGCGTTGGTGGCGCGGCGAATTGGCGTCAATCCTACCAGATGCGGCGAAAATCGCCTTTCTGGGTGGAAGTTCCGCACGACCTGCCACCTTCGAGCCTGACCTGGCGAAGGTACGGGCGCAACGGGGACGGGTCGAAATACCAAGCGACATCCTACGCCCTGATCCCCCGGTGATCCCCCGCTTGAAACGCCCGCGGCGTGTGGACGTTACCTTGCCGGATCACATGGTTCTGAAACGCAGGATCGAGGCTCCGAAAAAGGCGCGTACAAAGCTGGAGGCTCTGGCAAGGCTCGATCTGAAGCGCAACACACCAATTCCGGACGATGCGGCTGTCTGGACACTCGGGCCGGAACGGATCAGCGGGCAATCCATCATCGCGACGCAATACGTCGCGAAGAAGGCCGACCTTGCGGCGCTTCGGCGCAAGCTGGCAGAGATCGGGGTTACTGTTCGGCGCTTTCGGGTGGCCGATGGGGAAAAGGTATTGCTCGCCCTCCAGGAAGCCGGCAGTTCCGGAAAGCGCCAGGGCCGGGGATGGCGGCGTGTCAACGCGGTCCTCGCCCTGTCCGCAATCGGCGTGGCAGGCTTTTTCTGGCTTGCGCCTGCCTTCGAGGCCAGAACCCAACTGGCCAAGTTGGAATCGGAGCTGCAAGTCCTGCGCAGGGAGACCGTCGATCTGCGCCGCACGCTCGACACCCTCCGCGCCCAACGAAGCGAGGAGGACCGGCTTCGCGCGGCTCTGCAGTTTCGCCCCCGACTGGTCGAGAGCCTGCGGAATGTCACGGTCTCGCTGACCGACGACACCTGGCTTACGGCCATGAGTTTCACACCTGTTGCAATGACGCTTTCGGGTGAGACATCGGGCACGGCATCGGATCTGGTTCTGGCGCTGTCGCAGAACCGGCAGTTCGGCAATCCGCGTCTGAGCGGCCCGACCACCCGGACAAGCTCGGGTCGGGAGAAGTTCGAAATCGCCACGCGACCGGGCGGTGCGGAATGACGCGGGGTCTTTCGAAACTGTTGGCCCTGGGCCTGCTGGTGATGACACTTGCGGTCATCTGGTTCGTGCTAGTGACGCCGCTGTCCCAATGGCGTTCGGAGTCACTGGCGCGCCTCGACAGCGCGATCACGGAAACCATGCGCCTGACCGAAGCAAAAACGAGACTGGATGCCGAAAGCGCTGCGCTCGGTTCGGTTCAGTCGAACAATGCCTTCTGGACCGCCGGGCAGACCGGTGAGGCTTATGCCCGCATACAGGGCGCGCTGTCGAAGGCCGCGTCCGAAAACGGCATTGCCTTCCGGTCGATGACGCCCCTGCCCGCGGCAAACCGCGACGGGATGGAAAGCGCGGTCGTTCGGATCGAGTTCGAGGCCGACCTGGCCCAGCTCACGGGGTTTCTGCGGTCGATTGAATACACGTCCCCTGCCCTGCCGGTGGACCGAGCGGCGCTACGGCGATTGGTGCGGCCCAATGAAACCTCGGTGCTGCCAGTTCTGTTTGCGCAGATCGACATTGCGGCCCCGCTTCTGATCGGGGACGGGACGTGATGGAGTTGCTGCTGAGGCTCTTGGGCACCGGATCGCTTGCGGCGCTTCTTGCGGGGTGTATCGCCTTTGCGGTGCAACGCGACATTGCTGTTGAACCTGAAGAAGTTGGGAGCGACCGGAATGATCAGGGATCGGCGGCGCAATCGGCTCGGACGCCGGCGACGCTGGAGCGAAGCGACGTCTACTATCAGGCCATTCTGGACCGTCCGGTCTTCGAGATCACACGCCGACCAATTGAACCGCAAGCTCAGACCCCCGAGCCCGAACCGGAAGTCGCGGTCGTGGCCCCGCCTCCGGCACCTGAATTACCGAAAGTGAGTCTTCTGGGTGTCATGTCCACAGGTTCTCGCATTCAGGCCTTGATCGCCGTTGAAGGCGGGGAGGCGCTTTGGTTAACTGAGGGCGAAAAAATTGGCGGCTGGACCATAACCGGCGCAGGCAAGGATTGGCTGGAACTGGCAGCCGAGGATAACAAAGTTCGTTTGGAACTATTTGAATGAGAGCAGGCGGGGCGCTTCGGCGCATTTTTTCAATTGGGTGTATTTTAGCCCTTTCATCCTGTGGCATGGGCGACGGCTCCGGGGGCGGCAGCGGTTTGCTGGCCAACCGCGACTACGCGTCCGGCGGCGGGGCTTCCACGATAGAACAGTTTCGCGCGGCACTTGATCGGCGCGGATCGACCCGGTCTCTGGGGACGGACGAGTTCCTCGGCGAAGGTGCGGTCACCGATCTGATCGTGCCGTCGAATGACGGCTCCTATACTCTGAACCTTGTGAACGTGCCCATCGAGCAGGCCGCGCAGGCGGTGCTTGGCAATGCATTGGGCCGAAATTACACCATCCAGCCCGGGATCACCGGCGAGGTGACGTTGCAGACCTCGCGTCCCCTGAGCGAACGGCTGCTTCTGGAAACCTTCGAGACGGTGCTGGAACTGAACGGCGCGACGCTTCGGGTGTCGGACAACCTGATCCAGATCGTGCCCGCCAATGGTGGCGGACAACGGGTGGTCAAGCTTGGCAACCAGGCGACGGTGGGTGCGCGCATTGTCGCCGTGCCGCTGGAATATATCGGAACGGCGGAGATGATCCGTCTGCTTGGGCCCATTGCCGGCGAAACAATCCGGCTGGAGCCCATTCCGAACCGCAACATCCTGCTGATCGCAGGGAGCCGTCAGGATATCTCCTCCGCCCTCGATGCGGTGAACCTCTTCGACGTTGATGTTCTGAAGGGCAAATCGGTGGGGCTGTTCAAGCTGAACGCCGCCGAACCACAGGCCGTGGTGGAAGAACTGGGGCTGATCTTCGAAACCCAGGAAGGCGGCGGGTTGCAGAATGTCGTGACCTTCGTGCCCTCAGAACGGCTGGGGGCGATCATTGTCATCACCTCGCGCGCCCGGTATCTCGATGAGGCGGAGCGGTGGATTCGCGATCTTGACCGCACCGCGGGCGGAGCGCGTCGTCGTCCGGTCGTCTATTCCCTCCAGAACCGCAGCGCGGCCGACCTGGCGCCAATCCTGACGTCGATGATCGGTGAGATCGCTGGCGAGGATGGCGGTCCCGCCGTGGAGGGGCAGCCGCGCGTCGTTGCCGATGACAGCAAGAACGCCGTGATCGTCTGGGGCAATGACACCGAACAGAGCAGCTTTTCCCAACTGATCCGCACGCTAGATACGCGACCGGTGCAGGTCCTTTTGGAAGCCACCGTGGCCGAGGTCACGCTGAATGACGAGCTCAATTTCGGGCTGCGCTGGTTCTTCGAGAACGGCGACTTCAGTTCAACCTTCACCGATGCCAGCTCCGGCGCAGTGTCGGCCAATTTCCCCGGCCTGTCCTTCCTGTTCCAGGGCTCGGACGCGCGGGTGGCTCTGAACGCGCTGAATTCGGTCACCAACGTTAATATCGTCTCCTCGCCCTCGCTGATGGTGGTGGATAATCAGGAGGCAAGGCTTCAGATCGGCGACGAGGTGCCCATCGCCACGCAACAAGTGCGCGACACAAGCGATCCGAATGCGCCGGTGGTCAACACGATCTCCTTCCGTGACACCGGCATTATCCTGACCGTCCGGCCGCGCGTCTCCTCTTCAGGCCAGGTCGCGCTGGAGATCGAGCAGGAGGTCAGCAGCGTTTCCAACACCACGACCTCGGGCATCGACAGCCCGACCATCTCGCAGCGGAAGATCAAGACCAATGTGGTGGTTTCCGACGGGCAGACCATCGCACTTGGCGGGTTGATCGAGGAAGGACGCAACCGGAACAACTCGAAAGTTCCTGGCGCGGGCGATGTTCCCGTCCTCGGCGGGCTGTTCCGCAATCGTTCTGACCGGATCGAAAAGACCGAGCTTCTGGTCCTCATCACCCCGCGCGTGGTGCGGAACGGCCATGAAAGCCGGTCCGTGACCAACGAACTGAGACGCCGCATTCAGGGCTCCGACGGTCTCGTCCGGAACGGCATCCCTCGCCCCCAGACGGGCCATCGCATTTTGCGGTAATGCCGCGCTTTGCCTACAGCGCGTTCGACCGCGAGGGATCGCTCGTCAAGGGCGACATCAATGCGCCGGACGATCTGGCCGCGATGGACCAGTTGGGCCGGAAGGGACTGACACCTGTCAGCGTGGAGGAAGGCGGGACATCCGAGGCGTGGTGGCAGCGCGACATTTCGCTATTCGGCGGCAACCAGCATCTGAAGAAGCAGGAGCAGGCGCAATTCTTCGGAACGCTTCACACGATGCTGGCCTCGGGCTTCACGGTGATCCGTGCCCTTGCCTTCACGGCAAGCCAGGCGCGGGATCGCAAGCCGAAGCGCGTTTTCTCCGGCCTGACGGATCAGGTGAGCGCGGGTAGTACGCTGGCGGATGCCATGACGGAGACCGATGCCTTCCCCGAGCGTCTCATTGGTCTCGTCCGGATCGGCGAAAGCGCCAACAGGCTGGAACAGGTCGCGGGAAATATCGCGCGGATGCTGGAGGCGGAGCTGCGGAACACGGCGCAGGTCCGCCAGGCGCTGATCTATCCGGCGATCCTCATGGTCATGTCCATCCTCGTGGTGCTGATGCTGATCTTCTTTCTCGCGCCCACACTCGTTCCCGTCTTCCGGTCTGCCGGTGCGGAGCCCCCTGCCCTTCTGGCTGCGCTCAATGGAATGGGTGCGCTGATCCGAACGCAGTGGCTTTCTGTCGTGATGGTGGCCGGAGCCATTGTGCTGGTACTGGTCGTCTTCGGCGCAACGATCGCGAAGACATTGGGGGCGGCTCTTACCCAGCTTCCCGGTTTTCGGTCCTATGCCCGGGCGCGTGAAACTCTGCGCTTCCTTCAGACGCTGCACCTGATGCTTGGCAGTGGGGCGCAATTGCCGACCGCTCTCGGCACAGCCGCCGAAACCTCCGCAACCTCGCGTTGGCAAACCGGTATCGAGGAGATCAGGACCAAGATCGAAGCGGGAGACACCCTGACGGTCGCCCTTCGTGAGAGTGGTCTGGCCGAGGAAAGCGCGCTGGCTTTCGTCGAGGCGGGCGAGGAAGGCGACCGGATGGCGGAGATGCTGGCGCAGGGTGCCCGCCTGCTGGAGGAGCGCACGCAAGGGCAACTGGCGCAGATCCTGCGGCTGATCACGCCTGCCCTGACGTTACTCATCGGCCTGACGGTCGGGCTTTTGATTTTCACCACAATAGGGGCCGTCCTCGACCTCAATGAGCTTGCGTCCTGACCCATTGCGAACCGCCGGGTTCACCCTGTTCGAGGTGCTGGTCACCCTTGCGGTGCTGTCGTTGATGACCGGTGTCGTGCTGGCCGCGCGACCCGTGCCTTCGCCCGCGTTGAGGCTGAACGCGGCGGCGGGCGAACTGATCGACGAGGCAACGAGGACCCGTCACCGCGCGGTGGCGGAAGGTCAAGATCTGCTTTGGGAGCCGGAAGCCGAGACGTGCGACGCGGAACCTGTCAGCGTCACCTTTTATTCCGACGGCACCGTGGATGCCGTGGAGATCTGCCTCAGCCAGGAAGATCGGCTGATGCGCCTTGCGATGAATGTGCTGTCCGGCCGCCTTGAGGAGCGTGAGCCGTGACGGGTCGACAGGGCTATTCCGTCTTCGAGGTGCTCATCGCCTTCGCCATCATGGCGCTTGTGCTGAGCGCATTATTGCCTGGGCAGGCCCGCCTTCTCACACGAGCGTCGCGCGGTGACGATGCCGTTCTGGCCTACGATTTCGCCCGGTCACGTCTGGCCGTTCTGGCCACCGAACAACCGCTTGAAGCGGGCGAGACAGTCGTCGAGGACGGCGATTGGCGTGCAATTCAGACAGTGAGCTTCGGCGAGAGCTCCAGCGGGGCGCAATCGGTTGAGATCATGGTTACGGTCGTGGACGCCGCCGGGCGCGAGATGGCCACCGCCTCCGACCAACGACACATCCCGAATGAATAGACGCGCCGGTTTCTCTCTTTTAGAACTGCTTGTGGCACTGGCGCTGTTGGCGATCATCGGGGCAGGACTTGCGAGTGCCATGCGCCTTGGGACCGAAACCTACAGCCGCGCGCAATCCCTCGGTCGCGGCGATAGCGGGGCCGCCCGCGCGCAACTTCGCCGCCTGATGGAGCGAGCCACGCCGCCGAACCTGCTCACGCCATTCCCCAAGGAGTTTGACGGCACCGGGCAGTCCCTCACATTCGTAACGCTCGCGCCAATTGGGATTGCCCGGGATGCGGCCGGTCTGAAGGTCTCCGTCTCACGGGAGAACCTCGCTCTGATCGTGGCCATCGAACCATTCGATGACGCGGGGGCGGACCTTCGCCGCTATACCGCGCCGCTCGCATCCGGCGTCTCTTCGGTCGCACTCAGCTATTATTCCGAGGGCGAATGGAAGGAGGAATGGAGCAACAGCGCGACACTACCGGAGTTGGTTCGGATTTCCGCCGAGGGCGAGGACGTGGTCTGGCCCGAATTCACGGTCGAGCTAGTCTATGCCGACTAGGCGCCGATATCGGCGTCCTCCCCCGATCCGCCCCGTGTTCCGTCCCGACCGAGACTGAAGACACTCGGGTCCACACCATCACCCGCTTCCTCATAGAGGTAATCGCGGCCCCACGGATCGGACAGCGCTTCGTCACTGGACAGGTACGGGCCGGCCCAGTCCGACGATCCCGACGGTGCGCTCATCAGGGCGGCCAGCCCCTCGCTCTCTGCCGGGTAGCGTCCCATGTCGATGTAGAACAGCTGCAACGCATTCTCGATCTGGTCGATCTGGAGCGCCGCCGTCTCGGTCTTGGCCCGTCCGAGATAGCCGACCACGCGGGGCCCGACGACCGCCGCGATCATCGCGATGATGGCGAGCACGACCAGCACTTCGAGAATTGTGACTCCGCTCTTCGATGTCCAACCGACCTGTCGTCTGCTCACGCCGCGTTCCCCTGCAACCAGATGGCCCATGCAGATAGACAAAGGAACGGGCCGAAGGCAACGCCTGATCCGATGAGATCTTCCGCAGACCTGCGCCGCAAGCTGTGGATTGCCAACAGTGTAGCGATGCCCGAGAGGGAGGCCGCCAGCAATGTCCAGACGCTGCCCTGGACCCCAAGCCAGAGCCCGAGACCTGCGGCGAGCTTGACGTCGCCAAGACCGAGACCGGGCTGACCCCGCATCCGCAGATAGACCACGCCGACAAGGTAGAGAACCGTCGGGAAGGCGAAAAAGGCAACCGCGTGATCGAGCCGGTTCGCGCCCGTCAAGACTAGCTGAACCACGCCCGTGGCCACGAGCAAAGCCGAGAAACTATCCGGGATTTCAAAGCGTTGAATGTCCGCCACGCTGATTCCGACGAGCAGCACAGCCAAAACCAAGGCCACCATCGGCTGCGGCCAGAAGATCACCGCCAGACCTGCATAGACCACCGCATGGAGAGGAAGGAGGACCATTGCACGCTTGGGTTCAACGCCGGTAGACTCAAGACCATGGTTGCGGTCAAAGATCACGGGTCACGGTCCTCCGGTTTTGCGCTGATCGTCGTTCTGTCGACATTGGCCATTCTGACGTTGCTCTTCGCGATATCAACCCGCCTCAGTCTTGCGCATATCCAGACCCAGGAGACGGAGGTGATCCTGGCGGAGCGGAGTGCGCTGAACGTCACCCTCTTGAGGGCTGTGAGGGGGCCTCTGGAGAGTGGGCCGGTCGAGGTGACGGTGGGTGGGGAGGTTCATGAACTTCGCGTCACAGACGTCGGCGGGCTGGTTGATCTGAACACGGCGCAGCCGCCACTGCTCGACGCTTACCTCGGGGCCATCGGGTTAACGGAGTTGGAGATCGCCCGTTTCCGAACCTGGCGGCAGACCTCCAAGCGCCTGTTACGTATAGAGGATTTGCTTCGCGTGTCAGAGGCGGTGGAGGCCGACTGGGCGTTGTTGATGGCGACCGCGACGGTCTATTCAGGGCGTCCGGGCGTGTCTTTGGAGGACGCGCCTGAGGCGGTGCGGAAGGTGCTGGAGCCGGTCTGGCAGGAGGTTTGGGCCTCGCCTGCTTCGAGCGTGAACTTCCGGGTCGAGCGCGTGACGGGGGCGGGAATGCTGCCCGTGGGCGTGGTGCATATCCGGCCCGATGGGGAGGGCAAGGTGCTCTGGGCCGGGTTCTGAGCGGGGCACACCCCCGCCGCGCGGGGCGGTCAGGGGGTGGTGAGAGATGTGACGGGAGGGTGAATGGTACGTTCGCGCGGGCGCGGTTTCGTGACGTTTTGTACAGGGTTGGGAGGGGTGGGATACCGTTTTGTACAGGCGGGCGTGCGGTGGGGTTTATGGGGGGTGGATGGGGAGGGCGTTGTTCGATGCATGGACATGCATGCCCGACGATTGCTCGCACCACATTCTATCACCAAAAGCCGGCCAACTTATCCAATCTCAATGTTGAGCGATACTGCCGGTCATAGGCGCGTGAAACCCTCGGACTAACAGTTGCATCCAATTCTGACGAAATGATCTGCTCCACAGCAAAATCATCCGGCATCGTCTGCGTTCGATAATATCCTTGCCATCACCAACTCGTCGATCTTGTAGGGGTAGCAAATTTCTTTCAATGCGTTTAATCGGTCGCCTTTCGGGCTGAATTCATGCAAATTTAAGTTAAACTCTTCATTCCAACGTGGGTTGAATGCCTGAGAAAGGTAACCATCGTAGAAGTAAGTACGTTCTTCCGTTGAAGCATTCGCCACAATTTGTCGAAGAACTCGATTAACAATACCTAGATGGACAATCTCCGCCGATTTCTCCGACATGAACTTGCTAGCCAAAAGCGCTGCAAACAACTGTCTGGCCTCTGTCTCATCAATATCTAAATTCATGGGCATTTTCTACCGGATCGTATCTGGGAATGGGTTTTGCCTCGCTTCAGTTACATAGGAATGTCCGCGTCTATTCCTTATGGAACCGGGGTGACGCAGTCCTATAGCTATCGATGGGTCAGGAGTTAGCAATCTCACAAAATCGTCGCTGCCCCAAACGACTGCCGCAAAATCCCCTTTCCCTTGCAGAACGGCACTGGGGTTCATGATGAAGATGCTATTTCTCGCGTCATTTGGTCCAAGTTGTGCTCTAGTCAAGTATACGATTCCACGCTCATTAGCTATTATCACACCCGAAGCGTTGATGCTGTCAGCGCCTGTGGCCGAAGTGTAGTGGAAGAATCGCTCCATGCCCAACTTGTCGGCAAGCTCCACCAAGGCTCCAGCGAAGTATTGCCAATGAGAACCACCGCGAGGGCGCGGTTTGCCGATAGTTCGGTCTCCAATCGAAGCGGGATTACTTGGGCTTTGAGACACACCGATGGAGGTGGACGCAACATCAATTGCGGCCGCCATCACTGTCCCAGGGCCATTCGTGATAGTGGTCCCCTGGCAACCGTAACAGCTGTATGTGACGCCATTCACATGGGCTGACCCAAATCGACCATTAGTGGGATCATTCGCGATCCGTGTCACATTTCCCGATATGGCATCGCCCAAGGCGCGGAAGCTCTCACGAATTGATTGGCCAGCATCGCGCAACGCGTCACCAATCCCACTCAGAAACCCATTCCCCCCCGGATCGCTGGCATTCACCGGATCATTCCCCGTATACGCATACCTATTCGTCCCCACCCCCGGCTCTGTCACCTCCCACCAGTCGGATTGAATGAACATCGCCAGCGCCGGGTCATAGTAGCGGGCGTTGAGGTATTGTAGACCGGCGTCACTGTCGTAGCGCTCGCCGATATAGCCCTTCGTCTCGTCGGCCACACCGACTGAGGTGGTGTCCACGGTGATCTCGCCGAAGGGTTTGTAGCTCCGCTCGGTCACCAGCGCGCCGAAGGTGTCGGTGATCGCCCGGACGCTCGCAAGCTGGTCGCGGTGGAGCGCCTCGGCCGTGCCGTTCACCAGCCGGATGTCGGGGTGCGGATAGGTGATGACGTCGCCTGTGGTGGCTCCATTGAAGGCGCGGATTTCGACCGGGCCGAAGGTGAGCGTGGTCTCGCCCGCGACAATCGTCTTCAGGCGGGAGCCGTCGGCGCCGTAGACATATGAGGTCGTAACGCCGTCCCTGGTGACCGAAAGCGGCCGGTTCTCCCCGTCATAGGTCATCACCTTGCCGTCGAAGCCGGTCAGCATGTTGCCGTTGGCGTCGTAGGTCAGCGTCTCCGTCCCGACTGAGGTGACCACGGTTTCCGGCGCGAAGGCTGGAGTGAAGGCGGAGTAGTAGTAGTCGCCGACATGGGAATTCGAGGCGATGGAGCCGGAGCGATAATAGGTGAAGCTCTGGTCGTATTGGTCGTCGGAGGTGTTGTCCGCCGAGAGGAGCCGCCCGGCATAGTCGTAGCTATAGGCGTAGTCGCCCGCGGCGAGGTTGCTGTCCATCGAGGCGATCTGGCCAGTCGGGTTCCTTGTGTAGGCGGTGGCGGCGATGCTTGCGCTTGCGCCGTTGAAGGCCTCGATCGTGTCGACCCAGCCGCGTTCGGGGTCATAGCTGAAGGCTGTGCTGGCGCCGGAGCCGAAAGTGGTGGTCAGGGGTTGCGAACGGCGGTCATAGGTCGTGTCGGTGATGTGGCTGCCGAAGGAGATCGGCCGCCCGGCAGCGTCATAGGCAAAGGTGCCGGTCCAGCTTGTGGCGGTGGAACTGGCTGTGGCGGGCAGCTTCTGGTCGAGGAGGTTGCCTGCGCTGTCGTAGCTGTACTCCAGATCGTAGCTTTGCGCGCCGATGGTGTGGGTTTCGCGGGCGACCTGGCCGTTCAGGCCATATTCATAGGCGATGGAGTGGTCGGGGTTGGCGATGGTGGTGAGTTGACCGATGTTGTGCCCGCCGGTCTGCGCCTGGTCGTAGGTCATCGTCGTGACGATCTCTGAGCCATTGCTTCCCGATGAGGTCGTGCCGAAGTTCACAGTGTGCAGATTGCCTGGTTCGCCATACTGGATGTTGCTAAAGACGCTTTTTGCGTCTGCAGCGACGTCGTCATCTGCCACGAAGACCAACCGATCGAATGTGCCAGTATAGTGCTGACCAATAGGGATCTCGTAAAGCTGAGCTGGATCGCCGGTTGCATATTGACCGTCATAGGTTGTTTCGAGTCCCCAACCCTGAGTGCCGTGAACTTGGAAGAGGTTTGTCATGTTTCCTCCCCCGTCGTTTGTGTTCTTGAAACCAATCGCGTGCTGCTCGCCCTCGTTGTCCGAAAAGTAATGGAAACGAAGTACCGTTGTCGGTGTGATTGTGATTGGCGCGTCGATATGCTTCCAGGCGTTCCCCTCAATGGTTATGGTCGTGCCATCTGACGACGTACTCACGGTTCCGGAGACATCTTGCGAACCATGTGAGTAGATCGTCAGAAACGGGTGGCCGGAGCCACTTTGAGCATTGCCACTTGTTGACACTGTCTTCGTGAGCGGACGATTTATGTCGTCGTAGGTGAAGGCGATGGTGTTGCCCGCTGCATCGGTCTGACCGATGAGGTTGTTGTTCCGGTCATAAGACATGGTCCAAAGCCCAAGCGACGGATCGTCGGCGGTCAGGCGGTTGCCGAAGACATCGTAGGTATAGGTCCATTGCTGGCCGGAGGGGTCGATGACGTCAGTGAGGTTTCCGGAGCGGTCGATGAAGAACTCGGTGGTCGCGGTGGCAGCGGTGGCGCCCACATCCTGCAGGAGCGCGTCGTTGCGGTCGGTCCGCACGACGTTGCCGCGACTGTCGGACATGGTCCAAACCTCGCCGCAGATGGTGGCGCCGTTGGCGTCGTGGCAGTTCTCATCTCGCGCGTGAACCGTGGGTACATCGACGGACGCACCCCAATGGGTCATGGGGGTGTGGACGTAACTCTGCGTTGTCTTCGACCCGTCCGGGTTTACCGTCTCCAGCACCCGGCCGAGCGGATCGTAGGCGAACGTGGCCACATCTGTCGACGGAAGTGGCGAGACCGCAGCCTCGCTCGGGCTGAGCGGGATGCTCTGTTCGACAAGGCGTCCGCGCGCGTCGTGGCGGCTGAGTCCGACGATCAGGTCGGCTGGGTCGTTGGTGCGGCCGCTGGTCTCTGTCCGGTAGGTTTCACCGAAGCCATCGAACCATGTCCGTTCGATTGTCTCCGCAGCGTTTGACAGCAGCGAACCGGAGGGGCGGCGGGTCTCGATGCTCTGCAAAGCCGGGTCGCCGAGGTCCAGATAGGCGGTTGTGAGATAGCTGGTGTCCGGGTAATCCTGCCGAGTCTCCCGGCAATGGATGTCATAGGTGAAGCTGGTGACCAGACTGTTGGCATCCGTGACCGTATCCGGAGCCTGACAGGCTTCGTCCCATGTCGTAGTGACCGTGTGCCCCTCAGCGTTGGTTTCGCTTGTTCGGAACAGATGGCGCGACGTGTCGTAGGTGTAGCTCGTCCGGTGGCCGAGCGCGTCGTCTTCCCAAAGGGTATTTCCATACGCATCGTAGGCGAAAGCAGCTTCATCGGTGAGCGACGTCGTGCCCGTCCCGTCCCAAATCTCGACCTTGGTCAGATTGCCGCGTGTGGGCGCGGAGGCATTTGGCTGACCGTCATAGGAGAAGAACTCCTGCGCGATCCAGTCGGCCGTGTTGCCAGAGGCCGCGGTGCCCTTGTAAACCTTGCGTTCACTGGGGCGGTCGACAATGTAATCGGACAGATTGTGCACATAGGAAAGTTCCGTGTGGATATTGTCGCCGGGCGCGAGGTCGGTGCCGTTTGCATCTGCAAGTCCATGTTCGGTGACGGCGACACGATCCCCATAGGTCGTGTCGAATGCCAGTTCCGTTGATGTGCCGATCAGGCCAGCCCCCATCCGTTGATGTGATGTGATCTTCACGGGGAGCTTCCGGAACGGGCCATTGACGGCCGGATCGTGGGGCGCGGCCGGATCGTAGGACTCTGTTGACCCGCCAAACCCAAAAGGAATATCGATCCAGTCGGTGATCTCCTGGCTCCAG
>JBNKWP010000030.1:0-34903 GCA_050299835.1 Silicimonas sp. | reverse complement strand
CGAGGCGACTGCGGTCCTTGCCGGTGACGCGCTGCAAAGCCTTGCCTTCGAACTCGTGGCGGACAGTGCGCTGGACCCGGATCGCAAGGTCGAACTGATCCGCTCCCTCGCGCGCGCTTCAGGTGCCGCAGGAATGGCCTTTGGTCAGGCGCTCGACATCGCCGCCGAACAGGCGGAGACCCCGCTGACGCTCGACGAGATCACCGCGCTTCAGGCTGGCAAGACCGGCGCATTGATCGAATGGTCCGCCTGCGCGGGACCGCGCATGGCCGGGGCCGACATCAGGCCGCTGCAACACTATTCCCGCGCCCTCGGCCTCGCCTTCCAGATCGCCGACGACATCCTCGACGTGGAAGGCAATGAGGCCACCACCGGTAAACGGGTTGGCAAGGACAATGCGGCAGGAAAAGCCACCTTTGTTTCGCATCTGGGTCTGGACGGCGCGAAAGCCCGTGCCCGCGACCTGGTTGCGGACGCGATTGACGCACTCTCCTTGTATTCTGCACAAGCGGATTACCTAAGGGACGCGGCGCGTTTTGTAATTTCCCGCGACCGCTAATGTGTTAGGGACCGCCCATGTCTGAGCGACCGCAAACCCCCGTGCTGGACACCGTGTCCGCCCCCGCCGATCTGAAACGTCTGAGCGACGCCGAACTGAACACGCTTGCCCGCGAACTCCGGGCCGAGACGATCAGCGCGGTTAGCGAAACCGGCGGCCACCTCGGCGCGGGCCTTGGCGTGGTGGAGCTGACCGTGGCGCTTCACGCCGTGTTCGACACGCCCAAGGACAAGCTGATCTGGGACGTTTCCCACCAGTGCTACCCCCACAAGATCCTCACCGGCAGGCGCGACCGCATTCGCACGCTGCGCCAGAAGGACGGGTTGTCCGGTTTCACCAAGCGCAGCGAGTCGCCTTACGACCCGTTCGGCGCGGCGCATTCCTCCACCTCGATCTCCGCCGCGCTCGGCTTCGCCGTGGCGCGTGACCTTGGAGGTTCGACGGAGTCGGGCCTGGGCGATGCGATTGCCGTGATCGGTGACGGCGCGATGAGTGCGGGCATGGCCTATGAGGCGATGAACAACGCGGGCCACCTTGGCAAACGCCTGATCGTCATCCTCAACGACAACGAGATGTCGATTGCGCCCCCCGTGGGGGCCATGTCCGCCCACCTCTCGCAGCTCTACGCCGGCGCTCCGTTCCAGGAACTGAAAGCCGCCGCCAAGGGCGCGGTGAGCCTTCTGCCCGAACCCTTCCGCGAAGGCGCGAAACGGGCCAAGGACATGCTGAAGCACACGATGGTCGGCGATGGCGGCACGCTGTTCGAGGCGCTGGGCTTCTCCTATCTCGGCCCCATCGACGGCCACGACCTCGACCAGTTGCTTCCCGTGTTGCGCACTGTGAAGGACCGCGCGACAGGGCCGATCCTGATCCATGTCCTGACGAAGAAGGGCAAGGGCTACGCGCCCGCCGAAAAAGCCCGCGACAAGGGCCACGGCGTTGCCAGGTTCGACGTGGTCACCGGCGAACAGAAGAAAGCGCCGTCCAACGCGCCGTCCTACACCAAGGTCTTCGCCAACACGCTGCTCGACCTCGCCTCCCGCGACGACAAGATCGCCGCCGTCACCGCCGCCATGCCGGACGGCACTGGCCTTAACCTCTTTGCCGAGCGTTTCCCGAACCGCTGCTTCGACGTGGGCATTGCCGAACAGCATGGCGTCACCTTCTCCGCCGGTCTTGCCGCGGGCGGGCTGAAACCGTTCTGCGCGATCTATTCGACCTTCCTGCAACGCGGCTATGACCAGGTGGTCCATGACGTCGCGCTGCAACGCCTGCCGGTTCGTTTCGCCATCGACCGCGCCGGTCTGGTGGGCGCAGACGGTGCGACCCACGCGGGCGCTTTCGATATCGGCTTCATGGCCAACCTTCCCGGCATGGTCGTGATGGCCGCCGCCGACGAGGCCGAACTCGTCCACATGGTCACCACCGCTGCCGCCCACGACGACGGCCCCATCGCCTTCCGCTTCCCGAGGGGCGAAGGCGTGGGCGTGGAGATGCCGGAACGGGGCGAGGTGCTGGAGATCGGCAAGGGTCGGATCGTCCGTGAGGGCAAGGGCGTCGCCATCCTGTCCTTTGGCACACGGCTTCAGGAGGTCGAAGCCGCCGCCGAGGCGCTGGCGGCGAAGAACATCGCGCCGACCGTGGCCGACGCCCGCTTCGCCAAGCCGCTGGACCGCGACCTGATCCTGAAGCTGGTGGAAACGCACGACGCGCTCATCACCATCGAGGAAGGCGCGGTGGGCGGCTTCGGCAGCCATGTCGCCCAATTGCTCGCTGAGGAAGGCGTTTTCGACCACGGCCTGAAATTCCGCTCCATGGTCCTGCCCGATATCTTCATCGACCAGGCCAGCCCGCGCGACATGTATGATGTCGCCGCGATGAACGCCGAGCATATCGAGGCGAAGGTGCTGGAGGTTCTGGGCGTCGAGGCGCTGACCAAGCGGGCTTGATCTGCTGCCCTTCTGGTCCGATGATCCCCGAAACCAGGAGGGACGGTATGTCTTTCATCGCGGCTGCCTTTTGGCTTTTGGTATCCTCCGCCGCCTTCGCGCAGGTCGCCCCCAGCGAAACCGAAATCGCACGGTACACCGGTCTGCACCTGGCTGCGCATCAGGGCGACGTGGCAGTGATCCGCGACCTTGCGCAGAACGCCGATCTGGAGGCGCGGGACAGCCGCGGCCGAACCCCGGCCCACGTCGCGGCCTTCGCCTCCCAGGACGGTGCGCTTCGTGCGCTTGCGGAGGCCGGCGCGGACATGAACGCGCTCGAATTCCAAGCCTATGACGTGGTTACCATCGCGGCGGTGGCGGATGATCCGGACCTGATGTCGGTGGCGATCGAGTTGGGCAACGATCCGGGTTTGATCACCAGCCCCTACGATGGCACCGCGCTGATCGCGGCGGCGCATCTGGGGCATGACGAGGTGGTCCGGCGCCTGATCTCTGCCGGAGCACCTCTCGATCACGTCAACAACCTCGGATGGACCGCGCTGATCGAGGCGGTGATCCTTGGCGATGGCGGGCCGCGTCACCAGCGGGTGGTCAAGGCACTTGTGGAGGCGGGCGCGGACAGAAGCCTGACTGACCGGCAGGGTAGGACACCGCTGCAAATGGCGGAAGCGTCCGGTTACCCGGCCATCGCGGAACTTCTACGCGAATAGGCGGCTCAGCGTCCGTCCAGCTTCCGCTCGATGGATTCCAGCCGCCGCATCATCTCTTCCCGGTGCGCCTCGGTCGCCGCGACCTCTTCCGCCGCGTGGGCGTCCTGCATGGAGTTCACGATCAGGCCGACCACAAGGTTCACCACCGCAAAGGTCGTGACCAGGATGAACGGCACGAAGAACACCCAGGCGTAAGGGTAGACTTCCATCACCGGGCGCACGATGCCCATCGACCAGCTTTCCAGCGTCATGATCTGGAACAGCGAATAGGCCGACCGCCCCAGCGTCCCGAACCAGTCGGGAAAGCTGTCTCCGAACAGTTTCGTGGCAATCACGCTGGCGATGTAGAAGATCAGCGCCATCAGCCCGAAGACCGACGCCATGCCGGGCACTGCCGAAAGAAACCCTTCGATCACCCGGCGCAGGCGCGGCATGGTGGAAACCAGCCGCAACACCCGCAGAATGCGCAGCGCCCGCAGCACCGAAAACGCCCCGGCATCGGGGACATAGGAAATCGCCACCACCGCGAAATCGAAAAGGCTCCAGCCATTGCGGAAGAACCGGGTTCCCCGCGCATAAAGCTTGGCCGCGATCTCGACGGTGAAAATGGCGAGGCATATCTTGTCGATGGCGATAACCAGCCCGCCGATCCCGGCCATGATGCTGTCCGAGGTTTCCATCCCCAGGGTGATCGCGTTTACCACGATCACAGCGATGATGACGTTCTGGGTAGCAGGCCGGTCCAGTATCTCGGACAGGCTTGATCGGAAGGACATGGCGGGCTCGTTGTTCATTCTGCGTGGCATATGGCGCATGCCCGGACAGGTGCAAGATGTCAGCCGCGCTCTGCGTCAAGAAGCGCGGCAAGGCCGGTCCGAAAGTCGGGATATTTCAGCCTCACGCCCAGTTCCGACTTGATGCGGTCATTTCGCACGCGCTTGGAGTCGGAATAGAAACTGCGCGCCATCTCGGTCATTTCCGCCTCTTCGAACGGAATGGCAGGCGGGACCGGGACACCCAGCAATTCGGCGGCATGGGCCAGCACCTCCTGCGGCGGGGCCGGATCGTCGTCGCAGACATTGTAGACCGCACCGGGGTTTGGTCGGTCGATAGACGCGAGCACGGTCGCCGCGATGTCATCCACATGAATGCGGCTGAACACCTGCCCCTCCTTGATGATCCGCCGCGCCTTGCCGTCGCGCACCTTGGCGAACGGACCGCGCCCCGGCCCATAGATGCCCGCCAGCCGGAAGATGTGGAGCGGAAGCTCAAGCTCCGCCCAGGCCGCCTCCGCCGCAACACGGGCCGCGCCACGCTTCGTTGAAGGCGTGAGCAGCGCGGTCTCGTCCACCCAACCGCCGCCATGATCGCCATAGACGCCGGTGGTCGAAAGATAGCCGACCCATTCCAGGTTCTCCGCCGCCCGCAACCGGTCGGCAAATTCGGCCAGAACCGGATCGCCGTCCTTCGACGGGGCGACGGAGGTCAGAAGGTGGGTCACACCCTCGATCGGAAGATCTGCGCCGGGCCAGATCAGCGCCTCCACGCCCTGCGTCTCCAGCGCCTCGGTTTTCTCCGCGCTCCGCGTCGTTCCGATCACCCGCCAGCCGCGTTGGGTCAGCAGCGGGGCGAGGGCGCGGGCGGAATATCCATGCCCGATGGACAGAAGGCTCTTTGTCATGCCGCCCTGACTCTGTGTTTGCGCAGGAAAAGGCAAGCCTAGGCCTCGTCGTCCTTCTTCTCGTCCAGCTTCTGTTCGGTAAACCCGGCCAGACCGGCCAGAACGCCCGCGGCAATCAGTACCACCAGATCGGGTGTGTGCGTCTTCGCAGCCCGCCTTTGGGCGATCTCAAGCCCCATGACTGCGATGATCGCCAGAACGATAAGGATGCCGCCGGTCAACAGCGCCGCGCCTCCCGCGCCGAGCGGTTCGGACAGAAGCAGGAAGACCCCGGCCACCAGAAATCCGATGGCGATCAGCGACAGGATCGCGACCAGTCCCCAAACCGCCAGGGCATAGGAAAGTTGCCGCGCCTTGGGGCGCAGCAACTCTTTCATCACAAGGCCGACCACGTTCATCGTCTACCTGCGGTTCAGAAGGCTGGCGAAGATGACGCCCACGCCGAAGGCGATCCCGGTCGCCACCAGCGGGTTGCCTTTGATCTGTTCCTCCACGGCCCCGCGTGCGGCGGCAGCTTCCTTGCGTGCGTGGTTGAACGCAGCCCGCGCCTCGTCGGACATGTCGTTCAGCGTCGCCTCGATGCCATCGGCTATGCCGTTGCCGCGCGCGATGGCCTTTTCACCGGCCAGCGCGGCCAGCTTGGCGATGTCGTTGCGCGCCTGCGCAAGTTCGGCTTCGAGTTCCTTGTTTGTCGGCATGGTCGCAACTCCCCGAGTCAGAAGTGATGTTTCGACGGATCGGTTGCAGTGTCAAACGGGAGGACGTCACTTGACGGCCCGTACCACCATGGCCAGCACGAAAAGAACGACGAATACGAAGAAGATGATCTTCGCGATACCGGCGGATGCGGCGGCCACGCCGCCAAAGCCCAGCACGCCCGCAATCAGCGCGACGATGAAAAATGCAATTGCCCAACCGAGCATGATGTTTCTCCTTTGATGCGTTTTCGCAGCGTCAACCGCGAAGACCGGCACGGGTTCCCGATTTGAGAGAACCCGGGGCGGGTTCCGAGACCGGGAAGCCAGGCCGCAGTCTAAGAAGATCATACCACGTTAGGTGCCTGCAAGACTCGCGTCGGAGACGTCTATTTCCCCGTGAACGCAACGTCTCAACCGTCGATATGCCCCAAATCCCGCTCCGGCCAGGCCTTGTCCCGGATCCAACGCTTCAATTCCTTGGCCGAGGGGAAACCGCCATCGGCCTTCCGGTCCCAGACAACCGCGCCCAGATCCTCCCCGAATCTGGCAAGTAATTCCTGTGCCGTCCACCCTGATCTCAGCGTCCAGTTGCACAGAGCGCAGAAGGTGATCGTGACCTCGGGTTTCATCGTCATTTCATCTTCCGGCTCTTGCATGGGCCCGGAATGGATGAAACTCTGCGACATGGAAACGCCAATCAAATCATGGGCCGAAAGCGGCGCGCATCTGGTCGCGGTGGCCGCTGGCCGTGCGCCCGCCGACAGGGTGATCCGGGGCGGCAAGCTGGTCAATGTCCAGTCGCGCGAAGTGCTCGACGGCTGGCAGGTCGCCATCGCCGCCGGTCGCTTCGCCTATATCGGCCCCGACGCCTCCCATTGCATCGGCGACGCCACCGAAATCATCGAAGCGGAAGGCCGCTACCTGATCCCCGGCCTTTGCGACGGTCACATGCATATCGAGTCCGGCATGCTGACCCCCGCCGAGTTCGCCGCCGCCGTGATCCCCCACGGCACCACCACCATGTTTACCGACCCGCACGAGATCGCCAATGTGCTGGGGTTGCGCGGCGTCCGCCTGATGCATGACGAAGCACTCATGCAGCCCGTCAACATCTTCACCCAGATGCCTTCCTGCGCCCCCTCCGCCCCCGGATTGGAGACCACGGGGTACGAGATCACGCCCGATGACGTGGCCGAGGCGATGCAATGGCCCGGCATCATCGGCCTCGGCGAGATGATGAACTTCCCCGGTGTGATCGCAGGCGACCCCAAGATGCTGGCGGAAATCGCCGCGACCCAGAATGCCGGCAAGACCGTGGGTGGCCACTACGCCAGCCCCGACAAGGGCATCGCCTTTTCGGCTTACGTTGCGGGTGGCCCGGCCGACGACCACGAAGGCACGGCGGAGGCCGACGCCATCGCGCGGGTCCGCAACGGCATGCGCTCGATGATGCGCCTCGGCTCGGCGTGGTACGATGTCGAAAGCCAGATCACGGCGGTGACCGAAAAAGGCCTCGACCCCCGCAATTTCATCCTCTGCACCGATGACTGCCATTCCGGCACGCTGGTCCATGACGGCCACATGAACCGCGTTGTCCGTCACGCCATCGACTGCGGCTGCGACCCGCTGATCGCCTTGCAAATGGCCACGATCAACACCGCCACCCATTTCGGCCTGGAACGGGAACTCGGCTCCATCGCGCCGGGGCGGCGGGCGGATGTGGTCCTGACCTCCGACCTTCGTACCCTTCCGATCGAACACGTCATCGCCCGCGGCGTCACCGTCGCGCAGAACGGTGACCTCACCACCACCTGCCCGCATCTCGACTGGCCCGAGGACAGCCGCAACACCGTCCATCTCGGCAAGACGCTTGAGCCCCAGCATTTCGAAATCGCCGCCCCCGAAGGTGCCAACCGTGTCCACGCCAAGGTCATCGGCGTCGTCGAAAACCAGGCCCCGACCGAGGCGCTCGAAGCCGACCTGCCCGTCGTCGACGGCGTGGTCGAGGGCGACAACGGCGTGGCCCAGATCGCGCTGGTCGAACGTCACAGGGGCACGGGTGGCGTGGTCAACGGCTTCGTCTCAGGCTTCGGGTATCAGGGCCAGATGGCCATGGCCTCCACCGTCGCCCATGACAGCCACCACATGATCGTCGTCGGCACCGACCGCGCCAACATGGCCGCTGCCGCCAACCGTCTCGGCGAGGTCGGCGGCGGTGTCACCGTCTTCAAGGACGGTCAGGAAATCGCGCTGGTCGAACTCCCCATCGCAGGCCTGATGTCCGACAGCCCGGCCCGCGAGGTTGCCGCCGAGGCACAGAAGATGGTGGAGGCGATGGAGGCCTGCGGCTGCAGCCTCAACAACGCCTATATGCAGCACTCGTTGCTCGCGCTTGTGGTCATCCCGTCGCTGCGCATCTCCGACCTCGGCCTTGTCGATGTCGACCGTTTCGAACTGACTGACCTCTTGGGAGAGTCCAAATGACGCCCCCCCGCGTTCTTACCCCCGACCTGCCGGAAACGGAGGCCTTCGACACAGCAGAAGCCGCCGTCGCCCATCTGAGAACCCTCTATGACGGCGCAGTCCATTTTCTCTGCGACCAGTTTGCCGATGCGATGGCCAACGGCCGCCCCGCCTCCCGCGTCCGCGCCTACTACCCCGAGATCCGGATCTCCACCAACACCTTCGCCGGTGTCGATTCCCGCCTCAGCTTCGGCCATGTGGTCGAACCGGGCCGCTATTCCACGACCGTCACCCGCCCGGATCTGTTCGAACATTACCTGACCCAGCAGATCGGGCTGCTGATCAAGAACCACGGCATGCCCGTCCGCATCGGCGTGTCGCAAACCCCGATGCCGGTCCATTTCGCCGTGGCCAACCATCCGGCGCTGACCGTGCCGCAGGAGGGCGCCGCCGAGTTCTCCCTTCGTGACGTGTTCGACGTGCCCGAGCTTGCCTCGATGAACGACGATATCGTCAACGGCTACGGCTTCACCTTCGAAGACGGCTCGCACCCGCTTGCCCCCTTCACCGCGCAGCGCATCGACTATTCGCTGGCGCGTCTGGCGCATTACACCGCGACGCTGCCCGAGCACTTCCAGAACCACGTCCTCTTCACCAACTACCAGTTCTACGTCGAGGAATTCGAAGCCTATGCCCGCGCCGTGCTCGAAGACCCCGACAGCGGCTACACCTCCTTCGTCGGTCCCGGCAACACCGAGATCACCGATCCCGCCGCGCCCCTGAACGTGCCCGACAAGCTGCCACAGATGCCGACCTATCACCTCAAGCGTGCCAGAGGCGCTGGGATCACGCTGGTCAATATTGGCGTCGGCCCGTCGAACGCCAAGACCGCGACCGATCACATCGCGGTTCTGCGCCCTCACGCCTGGCTGATGGTCGGCCATTGCGCGGGGCTGAGAAACACCCAGCGCCTTGGCGATTTTGTCCTCGCCCACGGTTACCTGCGCGAAGATCACGTCCTCGACGATGATCTGCCGGTCTGGATGCCGATCCCGGCGCTGGCGGAAATACAGGTGGCGCTGGAACAGGCGGTGGCCGAGGTGACCAAATACCAAGGTTACGACCTCAAGCGCATCATGCGCACAGGCACCGTCGCCACCATCGACAACCGCAACTGGGAGCTGCGCGACCAGTCCGGCCCGGTGCAGAGACTCAGTCAGTCCCGCGCCATCGCGCTCGACATGGAATCAGCCACCATCGCGGCCAACGGATTCCGCTTCAGAGTGCCTTATGGCACGCTTCTCTGCGTGTCGGACAAGCCTTTGCACGGCGAACTGAAACTCCCCGGCATGGCCAGCGAATTTTATCGCACTCAGGTCTCGCAACACCTGCGAATAGGCATTAAGGCTATGGAATCAATCAGGGAAATGCCGCTGGAGCGCATCCACTCCCGAAAGTTGCGAAGTTTCGAGGAAACTGCTTTCCTCTGACGGGTCAGCCGAAAAACGCCCACAAAATGCGCTTTGTGCTTGTGCCTGCCCCACAAATCGTTGTGTATTCCCGCAATATCCAGTAAAACAAGGGCAATGAGCCCCTATAACCGGGCCAGAACGAGGAGAATTCAGATGGCAAAACCTTTGACCAAAACCCAGCTCGTCGCAGCACTCGCGGACGAGATGGACAGCGACAAGAAGTCGGCAACCGCCGCTCTTGACGCGATCGTGTCGGTGATCACCAAGGAAGTATCCGGCGGTGGCGCAGTGACGCTCCCCGGCGTCGGCAAAATCTACTGCCGCGAACGTCCTGCCCGCATGGTGCGCAATCCCGCCACCGGCGAGCAGATCCACAAGGACGCCGACAAGGTGGTCAAGATGACCATCGCCAAGGCGCTGAAAGACAGCGTCAACGACTGATCCGAATGACATGACTGTCTCAAGGGTCGCCCCGGGCGGCCCTTTTTTCGTGCGGTAGTGCAGGCTCCGCTCATCCCGGCTTGCGATACACCGAAACATGCATCGCGCTTTCGCCGGTGAACGCCTCTTTCTTCCACCCGCCCCAGCGGTTCTCCAAGGTCAGCCCCGCCAGCCGCGCCATCAGGTCAAGCTCCGGCGGGTACGCATAGCGCGACGGGAACGGCACCAGTTTCATGCCGTCCGCCGTGATCCGCACGCGCTGGAACTCGAACCTTTGCCGCACCGGATCGTGTTTCTCCGCCTCCAGCCAGACATTCTCCATATCAAGCCGCCGCACGCCCACGCGTTGGTTGTCACGAAACCCCGACAGATCGGGCACATAGGCCTCGATCAGGAATGACCCGCCCGGCGCCAGCCGCTCGGCCACGTTCCGAAAACACCGCACCTGCGCCTCCTGATCGGGCAGGTTGAAGAGCGTGTTGAAGATCAGGAAGACATGATCGAACACCCCTTCGACCGCCACATCCGCCATGTCGCCGATGACCACCGGAATATCCGCACCGCCGGGTTTCTCCCGCATCTTGTCCACCATCTCGGGCGATCCCTCGATCCCCTCGACCCGGTGGCCCTTCGCGGCCAGCGGCAGGGCGACCCGCCCGGTCCCGATGGCAAGCTCCAGAATCCGGCCCTCACCGGCAATATCGGAGATCAGGGCAACCGCCTCCTCCGTCGTGCCGGGGTCCTGCGTTTCATCGTAGTCCTCGACATTCAGAATGCCGAACGTATCGGGTTTGAAATCCATGTCGCTCCTCCAATTCCCGCGTCATAGCGGCAAACCGGAGAAGCGCAAAGATCAGGCCGTCGCCGCCGCCAGAGCGGTATCCATCAGCGCCTTGATCTTCGCGGTGCTGGTCCCGGCGACGATCCGCCCCAGTTCCTGGTCGCCGCGCAGAACCACCAGAGTGGACCGGCGCGGAATGTTCAGCCGCTTTGCCAGATCGGAGCCGCTGTACTTGTCCCAGTCCACCTTGATGAAGCTCACATTCGCCTCATAGGCCGGGTTGTCCTTCATCAGTTGCGCGATCTTCGCGCCTTGCGCGCGGCAGGTCGAACACCAATCGGTGTAGAAATCGACAAACACCGTCTTGCCCGCGGCCAGTTCCTTCTGAACCAGCCCCGGTGAGTAACTCGCGCCATTGGCGGCCAACGCGGGACCTGCGACGACAAGGGCGGTGCCAGAGACAAGGAAAGTGCGACGGTCCATGAGATATCCTTTCAGATCGAAACAGAGAGTTCGGTGAACCAGGCGGGCAGGGTCTCCAGCGCCCAGAACTCCAGTGTGTGGTGGAACTTGAAAAGGATCGCGGTCCCCACCGCCACGAAGACCGCCCCCATGATCGGCCGCGCCGACCCGGCCAGCCCGCGCATCCACGCCTGCCGCTTCCGGATCGCCGACTGAGCGCCATAGCCGAGCGCGAGGATGATCGTCGACACCCCCAGCGCAAATGAGACCATGATGAGCGTCGCGTGGCCAAGGCTCTCCCCCTGGCTCGCCAGCGCGATCGCACCGCCCAGCGTCGGCCCGATACATGGGCTCCAAACGGCACCCAGAAGCACCCCGGCGAGGAACTGGCCTGACAGGCTCCCCCGTTCGGTCTCCTCGATCCGCGCGTCGGCGCGGGCCGAAAAACCGGCAGTCGCCGTGGCAAAACTCTCCGAAAAGCGCGGCACCAGCAGAACGATGCCGAAAAGGATCATCATCACCGCGCCCGCATTCGCCAGCGTCCCCTCCGTGATCCCCAGCGAACGGCCAGCGACGGCGACAAGCAGGCCCAGAGAGACGAAGGACACACTCAGACCGCCCGCCACCGCCAAAGGCCCGGCGCGGCCAGCCTGCAGGGCGGTCACCAGCACGATGGGCAGGATCGGCAAAACGCAGGGGTTGATCAGCGTCAGAAGTCCGGCTGCATATCCATAGACGTATTCCACGCCGGGAATATGGCGACAGCGATGCACACTGTCATCTCACAAGCCCGTCAGGTTCTATGGCTAATTATTTCAGACGCTTGGCCGCGCCTTGGAAATCTGCACAGCCAGAATCCCCAGTGTCGTCACCAGCACGCCCACCGCGTCGAGAGGCCCCACCGCCTCGCCCAGCAACAGCGCCGCGATGGCCACCCCGAAAACCGGGTTCAGGAAATGAAACGTCGCCGCCCGCGTCGCCCCGATCCGCCGCACCAGCCAGAACCAGATCAGCGTCGCGATCAGCCCCGGCACGATGATGGTATAGACGATGGCCGCCACGACCACTGGCGTCAGGTTTGCCTCCCAGGTCTCGAAAATCAGCGCCGGTCCTGCCAGCGCCACCGACCCCACCAGCATCTGCCAGCCGACGACGGAGACAAGGTTGCCGCCCGCCGAGGCGCCCCGCACTGCCAGCGTTGCAAAAGTCAGCGCCAGCGCGCCCAGCACGCAAAGCCCGACCCCGCCGAGGTCCAGCCCCTGTGTCACCCGCGATCCCATGATCAGCACAACGCCCGCGATCCCGGCGGCAAGCCCCGCCATGCCGAGCGGCCGCACGGTTTCGCCCGAGATCAGCCAGCCCGCCAGGGCCACCAGCAAGGGCAGGGATGACGCGATGATCGCCGCGACCGAGGCCTCCACCGTCTGCATCGCGATAAAGTTCAGGCCCAGGTAAAGCGCGTTCTGACAAATCCCGAAAAGGATCGTCAGCCGCCACTGCGCCGGTGTCAGCCGCCACGACTGCCCCATCGCCTTCGCGATTGCCAGCGCCAGCACGCCCGCGATCAGGAATCGCATGGCCGACACCGACAGCGGCGGGGCGTTGGTGACGATAATGCGGGCCGAGGTGAAGGCCGAGGACCAGATGAACGCAAAGCTCAGCCCAGCGATCAGCGCGCGGATATCCATTTGTCGTACTGCCTTCCGCCTTTTGCTGGGGCTCCGCCCCGCTCGTCGCTTGAACTCTCCGTCGGAGAGTTCACCGGCTGCGCCGGACCGCTCCTCGCCCCCCGGAGTATTTTTGCCAAGAAGAAGAACAATTTTATGCAAATTGGAAGGGCAATCTGGCGGGGCGGGGGGGACATGCTAGATTTCCGTCATGAGTGTCCGCATGATCCTCCTCAGTGCGCCGAAGCAGGCGGTCGATTCCATCTGCAGACATGTGGAGGAGATCGGCGCATCCGGCATCAAGACCTACGCGGAGACGCAGAAGGACGACCGGGTGACCGTCACGATGGTCGCAGGCCCCGAGACCCGCCAGGACATTGTCGATGCCATCCAGTCCAGGCTGTCGTCGCGCGATGACTGGCGCATGACCATCCTGCCAGTGGAAACCACCATTCCGCTGCCGAAGGACGAAGAAGAGGAACGCGAAAAGGTCGAAAAGGCTGCCGAGAACAAGATCGGCAGCATGACGCGGGAGGAAATCTGGAACCAGGTCTGGGAACAGGCCAAGTTCGGCCAGACCTATATGGTCTTCGTCTTTCTCTCCACCATCGTCGCGGCACTCGGCATGCTGACCGATAACGTCGCGGTCGTGGTCGGCGCCATGGTGATCGCGCCGCTTCTCGGTCCCAACCTCGCCTTCTCGGTCGGCGTGGCGCTGGGTGACCGCAAGCTCATATTCCGTGCGCTTCTGACCAACGCGGTCGGCATCGCCATCGCGCTTGCCCTCAGCATCGTGATCGGCCTGCTCTGGACCGGTGACCTCTCCGCCGACGAACTGATCTCCCGAGCCCGTGTCGATTTCACCAGTCTCTTCATCGCGCTCGCCTCCGGCGCGGCGGCTGCGCTTTCGCTCGTCAGCGGCCTGTCGGCAACGCTGGTCGGCGTCATGGTCGCCGTGGCATTGCTGCCGCCCACCAGCGCCATCGGCCTTTTCCTTGGCACCGGCCAATGGGCCATGGCGGGCAACGCGGCCCTTCTGCTCTGCGTCAATGTCGTCTCCATCAACCTCGCGTCCCAGAGCATCCTGTTCTGGCGCGGCATCCGCCCGCGCACCTTCTTCGAGAACAAGAAGGCGCGCCGGGGCCGGATCATCAGCGCCGCAGTCTGGGTCGTCCTGGCCATCCTGCTTGTCGGCCTGATGTGGGGGCGGGCCACAAGCTGACGATCAATAGTGCTGGGCGATCGCCCGCAGTTTCAAACCTGCCACCGCTTCAAGACGCCCCAGTTCCTCGGCCGTCAGCGGCACCCGGTTTTCGTTCCGGGCCGACACCATCCAGCGCGCAAAGCCCTGCGGCCATTCATAGACCAGCTTGTCCAGCGACAAAGGCACCCCGCAACAGGGCAGGGCGTGGGCGTGCAGGTTGAAGCCCGCCTCGGCATCCCAGCAATGGTCCATCTGATGCCCCCACCAGCCGGTGTCCAACGCGTCACCGCAGGCGGGGCAGAGGATCCGCTCGAAATTCTCCCCGCAATCGACGAACTGAATGCGCCCGAAATCCTTGACCCGCGACTCGCCACTCCCCGCGATCCCTTCCAGCGCCGCGCGAAGCGCCTCCGCACTCTCCGGCAGGGCGGCCTTCGGGTCCGCCGGTATGACGACAAGGAAATGATCGGACATCAGGCAGGTTCTCCCGTGTAACCAAGTTCTTCCGCAAGATCGCCCAGATAGGTCCGAAGCCGGTCTGCACGACGATGGGCCAGTGCGCGGCCCGTCGCGGTGTTCATCGTCTCGGGAAGCCGCAACAGCTTGGTCTGAAAATGATCCAGCGCCCATTTGCTGTCATCCAGTTGGCGCTGTTTCGCGAAAGGATCGGCCCCCTGCCAAAGCGCCCGGCCCAGCGCACCCGACACGGCAAAGACCCGTGCCAGCCCAATCGCTCCCAGCGCCTCGATCCGGTCGGCATCCTGCAGGATGCGCGCGGCATCGGTGCGGGGCGTCACACCTGCGGAATAGCTATGTGCCTCGATGGCATGCGCCGCCGCCTCGATTTCCTCGGTCGAAAACCCCTCAGCGGCAAGTATCGGCCGAGCCGCCTCCGCCGATTGCCGCGATGCGGTGTGCCGGTCCGGGTCATCCTTGGGCAGGGTCACAAGGTCATGCAGACAGGCCGCCGCGACAAGAGACCGGTCCAGCGGCACGGCTTCGCCCTCGGCAATCACACGGCAATTGTTCAGAACACGTTTGGCATGAAACACATCATGCGCCGCGTCCCCATCGCCCAGGCACGCAAGCAACCGGTCAGCCAGATCAGCCAATCGGTCCCCGCACCCCGCCCGTCTGCGCCCGGTCCAGCAACAGGTGATCGAGGATCACCGCCGCTGCCATCGCTTCCGCCACCGGCACCGCACGAATGCCGACACAAGGATCATGCCGCCCCTTGGTGATGATCTCGGTCTCTTCGCCCGACTTGGTGATGGTCTTCCTCGGCGTCAGGATCGAACTCGTCGGCTTCACCGCGAAGCGCACGACAATATCCTGCCCGGTCGATATCCCGCCCAGGATGCCGCCTGCATGGTTCGACGAGAAGACCGGCCCGTCCGGCCCCATCGCGATCTCATCGGCATTGGCCTCGCCCGTCAGCGTCGCCGCAGCCATGCCTTCGCCGATCTCCACGCCCTTGACCGCGTTAATCGACATCATTGCAGCCGCCAGATCCGTGTCGAGTTTCGCATAGACCGGAGCGCCCAGTCCTGCCGGACAGCCGCGCACCGTCACTTCGATCATCGCCCCCACGGAGGACCCCGACTTGCGCAACCCGTCCAGATAGCCTTCCCACCGGGCGGCGGCATCGGCATCCGGCGTCCAGAACGGGTTTCGCCCGATCTCGTCCCAGTCGAAGCGCGACCGGTCGATGATCTTGTCGCCCATCCCCACCATGTAGCCCGTCACCGACAGCCCCGGCACCAGCTTGGCCAATGCCGCCCGCGCAACACCGCCCGCGGCCACGCGCGAGGCCGTCTCCCGCGCCGAGGACCGCCCGCCACCGCGATAATCGCGGATGCCGTATTTCTGCCAATAGGTGATATCGGCATGACCGGGCCGGAACTTCTCGGCAATGTCGCCGTAATCCTTCGACCGCTGATCGGTGTTGCGGATCATCAGCTGGATCGGCGTGCCGGTGGTCACACCTTCAAACACGCCCGACAGGATCTCCACCTCATCCGCCTCGCGGCGCTGGGTGGTGAACTTGTTCTGGCCGGGCTTGCGCCTGTCCAGCCAGACCTGCAAGTCGGCGGCCTCCAGCGGCACACCCGGCGGGCAGCCGTCAATGGTCGCACCCAGGGCGGGCCCGTGGCTTTCGCCCCATGTGGTGACGCGGAAGAGATGTCCGTAGGTATTGTAACTCATGCCCGCCGGTTTAGCGGTATGAAAGGCAGAGGAAAAGCGTCCCTCTGCTTCCTACTGGCAGAAATACTCGGCCCCATGCATCAAGCGCACCAAGCATGGCACGCCGGATCCCTGTAGTGAATCCCCGTGCAGGACAGGACTATGGAGAACGCTCCACTCGCCCTTCGAAAGCAGATCATATGGGGCGATGGCGAGAACCCGACGCAGGTAGAGGCGTTGCTGAAGGCGCGGGATGTCCCGATCCCGAAGCCCTGCGCCTACCGCGCCCCGTTCAAGTCCAGAGAGTTGAAGCAAGCCGTGCTATCAGCCCTCGCAGAGCGGCCCCAGAGCGGCCCTGACATGTACCGGCATATTAAGTGCTACGGCCAGATCTAACCTACGAGGACGCCTCTATACGGGTTTCAAACACGCTGACGCGGTTGAAGAACGCAGGGCTGGGTGAGGCGTGAGGGGCGGGTGTGGCGAAATAACGCGCTTTGACTAGATCTACCTGATGTTGCGTGATAGAAAATGGGGCAGGCCAGAACTTCGGCCTACCCCATAGTAATCGCTATCAGCGACGTTTTGCACACAATATATGTCCCATATAAGAGGACGAACGTCAACGCCTGATAGCCGGAATTAAAGGCGGCAGGCACATGAACGCCGAATTGAGAAAGGCACAACGCCGGGTAGAGCAGGCGTGGCAGGAAGCGGTAGCCGCTTCTTACAGCAATCTCTCGTCACAGATCGGCCATGATTACACCGTCAAACTGTGGTCACTGTCTGTTGAAGAGAAATTCAAGTCGCAATGGTGCAGCGTTGCAAGGCACGGAGATGCCGGTTGGGATTGGTCTGAGGTAAAGCGGAACTATCGTGGCCCAAAGGACGTTATCGTAGCGTTAGAAGCTGAAGGTCGCCTGTGCGCGCTGGCTCTCTTCAGGCTGACGAGAGACCGTGTTTTGGTCAGGCTTTTGGAGGGTGACCCGCGACCAGACTGCAACATGAAAGGTTGTCGCGCTCTGGTCATGCTAGATTTGGCCGCTACGTTGGGGCAGAGGTATGGATGTAAAGAGATACACCTTCAGCCTGTAAATGACGTTCTAAAGGTGCTATATGTTGGAACATTCGGCTTTGAAGAGGTTAAAGACGGTTCAAGCGAACCGATTCTTAAGAGAAGCTTGGTATGACGTTTGCTATGACAAATAGGCTCAAGAACCTTGGGCGAAAGTTTCGGAGGGAAGCGGTGCAGCCCCCCGAGCCTGAAGTCGTGCCCAACAAGCCCCTCCCCATGGTCGGACTCTTCTCGCTGCTAACTGACGAGCAGAAAGCTAGGGCGCTTTCTGTGGATCAAGACGAGAGCTTTGGGCCGAACGAGTACAGGCGTTCTTCAGCGGGCTGTTAAGCCACCCGCTGCCAATACCCCTTCCACTGACGGCTGACCGGCGCGCGCGTGCCATTCGACACCCCGACCCGCGCCAGCCTCCCGTTGTCGGTGCGGCGGTCGTCTTCCAGCCATGCAGCGTGGTTCGCGTACTGGCAGAGATACTGGGCGCTCACATGGTGGCGTTGACCCATGACCATAGGGCGAAGGCGGGAGAAATAGCTTTCCACCGTGTTCGTGAGCCTGCCGCACACCCGGTAATTTGTGGAGATATTTCGCACCTCTACAAGTTCTGCAATCTGGTGCGTTTGCTACATAAGCCTGCAAATATCACGGGCGAGCGTGAGGGGGCATGCCCCCTCACCGGCGCGACGCCCTCAGGCGGCGCAACCGCTTCACATCTCGATCACATGGATCTCCGCCACCTCGACCGAGCCGCCATCGTCCAGCATCGGGTTCGACTTGGCGATCTCGCAGGCCGCGTCGATATCCGCAGCGGACACGATCGTGTAACCCGACAGCGGGTTGGCCCCGCCATTATCGGCCACGCCGGAAGACGACACCGTCTTCGACATGCCGACGGGATTGCCGGGATCGACCAGGACATCCTTGTATTTCTCCATCCACGCGCCCCAGGCGGCCATGACCTTGTCGATCTCCTCCTGGGTCTCCGGTGTCTTCCCGCCGTGATAGGCAAACATGAAACTTGGCATTCGAATGTCTCCTTGCTGTTGAGGTTAGCCGATATGGGCGTCCAGCCGGCCCAGCGTCGACAGCCAGCCCTTGCTGTGGTGCTGCGCGGCCTCGAGGCTCGGCAGTTCGCGATGGATCAGCCGGAACCGCGCGCCATCGCCGTGGGGCGAAACCTCGAAGATCACGTGGCTCTCCGGTCCGCGTTTGTCGTTCTCGTCATGCCACGCCCAGGTGAACCCGACCGACCCCTCGCCATCCTGCGGCTCCCGCACATGGGTGACCTCGCCCGACACCCAGAACCGGTCGCCGCTCTCGCGCCCGACCATCACGCAGTCCCACGGCCCGCGCTTGCGAAAATCCATCCGGCACGTTTCGACCCGCACGCCTTCCGGCCCGAACCACTGGATGACCTCCTCCGGCTCGGTCACCGCCGCCCAAAGCCGGGCCACGCTGACCTTGTAGTCACGGATGAATTCAAGCTCCTGAGTATCCGTCATCGTCTCGCTCATGTCTCTTCTCCCGGATCAAGCGCCAGAAGCGTGTCCAGCCTCTCAAGGCTGCCGCTCCAGAACGCGCGGTGGTCGATGGTCCAGTCCGAAATCGCCTTCATGGCTTCCGGCCGGACGCGGTAATAGCGGTGAGTGCCCTCGGCCCTCTGGTCGATCAGACCGGCCGTCCGGAGCACCTTCAGATGACGCGACACCGCCGGGGCGGAGAGACCCGCCAGATCGGTCAGCGTTCCCGCCGGAGCCTCGCCATGGGCCATCAGATGTTCCACCAGCGTCAGCCGGGTCTCGTCGGACAGGGCGGCAAATATCGGGGTCAGCGTCGTCATGGAGAGTACCATGCGCCGATTCTTTATTTCGCGCAATTGTTAATTAACAAGGTCGTGAAATATTAAGCTGAGACGAATTCGTCGCGCGAATAGCCCTGAAGGAACAACAACGCCGTCAGGTCCCCGTGGTCGATCCTGAGCGGTGCCGCCTCCGCCACCACCGGCTTGGCATGCAGCGCCACGCCCATGCCCGCCGCCCCGATCATCCCCAGATCGTTGGCCCCGTCGCCGACGGCAATCGCATCAGCCGGATCGGCGCCGAACTCACGCAGCGCCTCCACCTTGGCCTCCCGCCCCAGAATGGGCCGCGCAACCTCTCCGGTCAGCTTGCCCTCCGCCTCGACCAGCCGGTTCGCCCGCGTCTCGTCAAAGCCCAGCGCGGCGGCCACCTTGTCGGTGAACTGCACGAACCCGCCGGAGACCAGCGCCGCCCGCGCGCCCGCAGCCTTCATCGTCGCCACCAGCGTGGCACCCCCCGGCGAATGGGTGATCCGCGTCGCCAGCACATGGTCGATGATCGCCACCGGCAAACCCTTCAAGAGCCCGACCCGCTCGGTCAGCGCCGCTTCGAAATCCAGCTCGCCATTCATCGCCCGCGCGGTGATCTCCGCCACCCGCTCACCAACACCCGCCTCGGCGGCCAGCTCGTCAATGCATTCCTGCCCGATCATCGTGCTGTCCATATCGGCAATCAGCAGCGACTTGCGCCGGTTCTGGTCGGGGATGACATTCACATCCACGCCCATCGGCGCGATATCCGCCCGAACCTCCGCCAGATTGGAAGGCCCCTCGGCCACCGCAAACTCCGCCGCCTCATCCGGCGACAGCCACAGCGCGTCCCCTCCGCTCCAGGCACTCTGCAGCGACGACACCAGAGCCGGGTCCAGCCCGCCGGTCCGGGCAATGAGCGAAACGATGGGCATGGGCGCGGGCCTCCTGCAAGGAACCGCCGCCCCTCTAACGCAGCGGGCAGGCGACTGCCAGCGGGCATTCCGCAGATGCGACGAAGATTCCAGTTGCACCGAATCCCCCACAGGCATATGCGCGTCCGTGGGACACCCCTCCCCAACGAGGGGCATATATCTGGAAGGATATTCAGTAATGGATATGCAAAACCCGGCGTCGCATGACGCCGCGCGCAAACCTGAGACCGTGCCAACCAACCCGCGGTTCTCCTCCGGCCCCTGCGCCAAACCCCCCACATTCACGCTTCAAAGCCTCAGTGACGCCGCCCTCGGTCGTTCGCACCGCGCGGCCATCGGCAAGACCAAGCTGAAAGACGCGATTGAGCGCACACGCACGATCCTCGGCATCCCCGCCGACTATCTCATCGGCATCGTGCCTGCCTCCGACACCGGCGCGGTGGAGATGGCCATGTGGAACCTCCTCGGCCAGCGCCCCGTCGAAATGCTCGCCTGGGAAAGCTTCGGCGCGGGCTGGGTCACCGACGTGGTCAAGCAGCTGAAACTCGACGCGAAAGTCACCACCGCCGACTACGGCGAAATCGTTGACCTTAACGCCGTCGACTGGACCCGCGACGTGGTCTTCACCTGGAACGGCACCACCTCCGGCGTCCGCGTCCCCGATGCGTTCGAAATCCCCGCCGACCGCGAGGGGCTGACCATCTGCGACGCCACCTCCGCCGCCTTCGCGCAAGATCTCCCCTGGGACCGGCTCGATGTCGTCACCTATTCCTGGCAAAAGGTGCTGGGGGGAGAGGCCGCGCACGGCATGCTGATCCTCAGCCCCCGCGCCGTGGAGCGCCTCGAATCCTACACCCCCGCATGGCCGCTGCCGAAAATCTTCCGCCTGACCAAGGGCGGCAAGATCATCGAGGGCGTCTTCCGGGGGGAGACGATCAACACGCCGTCCATGCTTTGCGTCGAGGATTACCTCAAGGCACTCGACTGGGCGGAAAGCGTCGGCGGCCTCAAGGGCCTCGTGGCCCGCGCCGATGCCAATGCCAAGGTGCTCTGGGACTTCTGCGACCGCACCCCCTGGATCGCCAACCTCGCCAATGATCCGGCCACGCGCTCCAACACCAGCGTTTGCCTGAAGTTCACCGACGACCGCATCCAAGACGGCGCGGCTTTCGCCAAGGCCGTGGCCAAACGGCTGGAAACCGAAGGCGCGGCGCTGGATATCGGAGCCTACCGCGACGCCCCTCCGGGCCTGCGCATCTGGTGCGGCGCCACGGTCGAAACTTCGGACATAGAAGCCCTGATCCCCTGGATCGAATGGGCCTTCGAGGCCGAGATCTCGGCACAGACCGAAGCCGCCTGATAAACAACACGCGCCCCGGGCTTGACCCGGGGCCTCCCCATAGAGCGCCGCGATGAGGTCCCGGATCAAGTCCGGGACACCGTGGCAAGAAGGACCAAATAAAATGCCCAAAGTTCTCGTCTCCGACAAACTCTCGGAAACCGCCGTCCAGATCTTCCGCGATCGCGGCATCGACGTCACCTTCGACCCCTCCATCGGCAAGGACAAGGAAAAGCTCCTCGAAGTCATCGGCGATTATGACGGCCTCGCCATCCGGTCGGCCACCAAGGTCTCCGAAAAGGTGCTGGAAGCCGCAACCAACCTCAAAGTCATCGGCCGCGCCGGGATCGGCGTCGACAATGTCGACATCCCCGCCGCGTCGAAAAAAGGCGTGATCGTCATGAACACGCCCTTCGGCAACTCGATCACCACCGCCGAGCACGCCATCGCCATGATGTTCGCCGTCGCCCGGCAGATCCCGGAAGCCAGCGCCTCCACCCATGACGGCAAATGGGAGAAATCCCGCTTCATGGGTGTGGAACTCACCTCCAAGACCCTTGGCGTCATCGGCGCGGGCAATATCGGCTCCATCGTCATCGAACGCGCCCACGGGCTGAAGATGAAGGTCATCGCCTATGACCCGTTCCTGAGCGAGGAACGCGCCGACAAGCTGGGCGTGGAAAAGGTCGAATTCGACGAGCTGCTGACCCGGTCGGACTTCATCACCTTCCACGTCCCGCTCACCGACAAGACCCGCAACATCCTCTCGGCGGAGGCGATTTCCAAGCTGAAGCCGGGTGTCCGCATCATCAACTGCGCGCGCGGCGGCCTCGTCGATGAGGAGGCCCTGGCTCTCGCCCTCAAAGAAGGCAAGGTTGCCGGTGCTGCCTTCGACGTCTTCGCCGAGGAACCGGCCACCAAATCGCCGCTCTTCAACCTGCCGAACGTCGTCGTCACCCCGCATCTCGGCGCCTCCACCACCGAAGCGCAGGAAAACGTCGCCCTCCAGGTCGCCGAACAGATGTCCGACTACCTGCTGACCGGGGCCGTGAGCAACGCGCTCAACATGCCCTCGGTGACGGCGGAAGAAGCCAAGGTCATGGGCCCCTGGGTGAAACTGGCCGGCCATCTCGGCAGCTTCGTCGGACAACTGACCGACGAACCGATCCGCGCCATCAACATCCTCTACAATGGCGAAGTCAGCCACATGAACACCGCTGCCTTGAACGCCAGCGCCCTGGCCGGGATCATGAAGGCCACCAACCCGGACGTGAACATGGTCTCCGCCCCGGTCATAGCCAAGGATCGCGGCGTCAAGGTCTCCACCACCACGCAGGAAAAGACCGGCGTGTTCGATGCCTACATGAAACTCACCGTGGTCACCGACCAGCGCGAACGCTCCATCGCGGGCACGGTCTTCTCCGACGGCAAGCCGCGCTTCATCCAGATCAAGGGCATCACCATCGACGCCGAGATCGGCGCGCATATGGTCTATACCACCAACGAAGACGTCCCCGGCATCATCGGCGCGCTCGGCAACTCGATGGGGTCGAACGGCGTGAACATCGCGAACTTCACGCTCGGCCGGAACGAAAAGAACGGCGACGCCATCGCGCTGCTCTACGTGGACGAACCGGTCCCTGCCAAGGCGCTCTCCGATCTGGAGGCGACGGGTCTCTTCCAGCAGGTCAAGCCCTTGGTCTTCGACGTGGCCTGACCCCACACCGGCGAGGGGGAGCGCCGCTCCCCCGCAAGCTCCGCTTGCCCCCCCTCGGGAGTATTTCACGACAGAAGAAGCCAATTTGAGTCAAATGCGCTTCTTCTGTCTGAAAATACTCATTTCCTGCGCTGGCCAGGGCAAAGCCCCTCAGTTCGACTGCACCGGCTTGCCCAGCGACTTCGCCTCCAGCGTGGCGACAAAGGCGGTGATGGCCTCGATCTCCTCCAGCGTGATCTCTACCGGCGCGATATGGGTTGCCCGGTTCGGATCGAACGGTTCGGTCACATCCTCCACTTGGGTGAAAGACGGGTGCGGGTTCTCCGCCCAGAAGGCGCGGAACAGGTCCGACCAGTTCTCCCGGCTTCTCAGCGCGGCAAAGGACGGCGTGGACCCGATCCCGCCCATCCGGTTGCGCTCGTCCACAACATGGCAGCGCCCGCAATGGACGATGGCCAGCCGTGCGCCCACGGCGGTGTCGCCCTCGAACTCTTCCTCCTCCTCGATCACCACGACAGCCGCCTCCGTGGTGTAAACCGGCGCGCCCTCCGGCGCGAAACTCTCAATCGCGGCCTTGCCCGGCTCCGATTTCAGCCAGTCGCGAAAGGTCCGCGCCTCTTCGCTGTCGGTGAGAATGGCCAGATGCACCGCCGCGCCGCCGATCACCTGGAAGACACGGTCCCCCTCGGTCCCAAACACCATATCCGCCGCGCCCCCGGTGACCGGTGTGACGGTAATCCGATGCTTGAACTTGAAGCGCGGAAGCAACTGCTTGTCGAAGCCCATTGCCACCATCTCGTCCGTCATCCGCAACGTCAGCTCGGCCTGCGCCGCCGTGGCGGCCACGAGCGACAGAGCCATCAGAACTCCGGCAAAGAAGTAGATGCTTGCACCTCCCTTTCGATCTGAGATTATCCGGCTTCGGTCACAAAGCAAGGTTTCGGGGAGGACACCCATGTCGGACGACGCATTCAACATGTCACTAAGGAAGTTTCTCAAGAAGGTCGGCGTGACCTCGCAGGGCGAAATCGAGGAAGCCGTCCGCGCCGCCCGCGAAGCGGGCGAGTTGCCGAAAGGCACGGTCACCGCCAAGGTCACGCTCACCATCGAGGCGGTGGGCCTCAACCACGACGTCACCGGCGAGATCGAGATGCCGGGAGACGCCTGAGTGGCGTCTGAAGCCGAAATCCGGGCCGCGCTCGCGCGTGTCGTGGACCCCTCGATGGGCGTGGATATCGTCACCTCCGGTCAGGTCACCTCGCTGAAGGTGACGGGGGGCGAGGTGCGCTTCGTCCTTGAGGTTGACCCCGCAAAGGCCGCCGCGATGGAACCCCTCCGGCAGGCCGCCGAGGCGGCGGTCAAGGCGCTCGACGGCGTAAGCACGGTCGCCGCCGTGATGACCGCCCATGCCGAGGCCGGGAGAGCCGCGCCGCCCAAGCCGCCGGTCCCCGACCTGGGTCTGAAGGACTTCACCCCGAAACCCCAGGCCCCCGCCGGTCCCGAAAAACTGCCGGGCGTCAAACATGTCGTCGCCATCGCCAGCGGCAAGGGCGGGGTCGGCAAATCGACGCTGTCCGCCAACCTCGCCGTGGCGCTCGCCGGGCGCGGCCTTCGCGTTGGCCTGCTGGACGCCGATGTCTACGGACCGTCGCAGCCGCGCATGCTGGGCGTCTCGGGCCGTCCCTCCAGCGTCGGCAACGTCATCCTGCCGCTTCGGAACCACGGCGTCACCGTCATGTCGCTGGGCTTCATGGTCGAGGAGGAGGAAGCCATCGTCTGGCGCGGCCCGATGCTGATGGGCGCGCTGCAACAGATGCTCTCCCAGGTGCAATGGGGCGCGCTCGACGTTCTGCTCGTAGACCTGCCGCCGGGAACTGGCGACGTGCAGATGACGCTCTGCCAAAAAACTGCAGTCGCCGGAGCCGTCGTCGTCTCGACCCCGCAGGATATCGCACTCTTGGACGCCAAGAAGGGCATCGACATGTTCAAACGCATGGAAACGCCGATCCTCGGCATCGTGGAAAACATGGCCGCCTTCGTCTGCGACGGCTGCGGCAAGGAACACCACCCGTTCGGCCATGGCGGGGCAAAGGCCGAGGCCGAAAAGCAGGGCGTGCCCTTCCTTGGCGAAGTGCCGCTTTACCTGTCGATCCGCATCGCTGGCGACAGCGGTGCGCCCGTGGTGGCGGCAAAGCCCGACGGGCCGGAAGCCGCGCCTTTCTGGTCCATCGCCGACCAGTTGATCGAAACGCTGGAGCAGGTGGAATGAGGGATTGCGCTGCCTTGTGGCATCGCGCGGGGAAGGGGGGCGCTGCCCCCCTCTTGGCCTCTGGCCAATTCACGCCCCGGAGTATTTTCGCCAGGAAGAAAGCCATCAGCGATGGCGCCTGAGTTTCCACCCTTGCTGACCGGGCTGGCCGTTGCGGGCGATCCGTTCGAAGCGGCCTGCGAAGCGGCGGGGCAGGCCGAGCCGGGAACCGTCTTCTACGCACCGGGCGAGGAGACCCTTCGCGCCGCGATCCTGCTCGCCCCCGAAACCCCGCTGGCGCAAGCCATCTCCGTCAGTTTCGCCGTGGCGCTGGGCATGAACGACGCCATCGGCGCGCTGGCCCCGCCGGAAGTCGGTTTCCACCTGGAGTGGCCGCGAGGCTTCCGCGTGAACGGCGCCTCATGCGGCGGACTGCGGGCGGCGGCCTCCACCGCCGACGCGCAAGCCGAACCCGACTGGCTGGTGATCGGTGTGGAAGTGCCCGTTGTCAGCCTCTCCGACGCCCCCGGCGAGACGCCCGACCAGACCACGCTCCAAGGCGAGGGCTGCGCGGAGATCACAACGGGCGATCTGTTGGAAACCTGGGCGCGGCACATGATGAACTGGCTCCACATCTATCTCACCGACGGGTTCGCACCCTTGCACGAGGACTGGCTTGCCCGCGCCCATCGCCTGAACGAGCACGTCGAAACCCCCGAACCCGGCACCTTCCTCGGCCTCGACGAATGGGGCGGCATGATCTTGAAAGACGGCTCCGGCACGCGCATCCTGCCGCTGACCCTCATGCTGGAGCGCCCGTGAACTTTGCCCGCGTCATCCGCCTGGACGAGACCGACCTTGAGGTCTACCGCGAAGCCGCCGAACCGGGCGAATGGGCCGTTCCCGGCACCTTCGCCTTCTCCAACTGGACCGGGGACGATCTGACCGGGAAACCGGGGCAGGAATTCGCCAATGGCTGGCTGGGCCTGACCTCGTTCGGCCGCGCCACCATCGTCGCCGTGACCTCCATCACCGAAGCCGAACGGCAGGCGCTGGTCGACATCCTCGCCTTTCACTTCACCGAAAGCTGGGGCGCGCCGACACTGGAAGCCGCGCGGCCCGTGGCGGAGGAGGAAATCGCCCAGATGGCCGATCTCTGCGCCGGTCAGGCCGAGAACACCCTGATCGTGGTCGAACGCACACTTGGCGAGGCCGGTGTGAACGACCGTTTCCGCCTGATCCCGCCGCAGGGCGCATCGCTCGAAACCTTCGCCGTCCACGGCGATTGAACGCCGCCCGCCCGCGACTTCCTTGCGGCCCGCGCCGAATCAAGGGTTAGTTAACGCCGAAAGACCGCCCCGAGAGGCGGCAAAAACAACATCAAAAGGGAGCCGCACATGGCCAAGACCCATAGCCGAGACACGATTCACCCCGCCATCGCGATGCACGCGGAGGAAGTTCGGCGTGGTGAACTCAGCCGCCGCGAATTCCTCAGCCGAGCCACCGCGCTGGGTGTGACGGCGGGCACGGCCTATGGTTTTCTCGGCCTGACCCAGCCCGTGCAGGCGGCAGCCCATGTGCAGGCCGGCGGCACGATCCGCATTCAGCAGGACGTGCGCGCGCTGCTCGACCCGCCCACCTTCAACTGGCCGCAGCTTGGCAACGTGGTGCGCGGGTTCCTTGAATACCTCGTCCAGTACAACGCCGACGGCACCTTCGAACCGCGCCTGCTGGAAAGCTGGGACGTGAACGAGGACGCCACCGAATACACGCTCCACATCCGTCCCGGCGTGAAGTGGAACGACGGGCGCGGCGAGCTGACCGCAGCCGACGTGGCCTATAATTTCACGCGCTGGTGCGATGGCTCCTGGGAAGGCAACTCAATGGCCGCGCGGATGGGGTCCCTGCAGAACGAAGCGGGCGACGGCCCGGCCGAGGGTGCCATCGAGGTGGTCGATGACGTGACGCTCAAGCTCACGCTCACCCGCCCCGACATCACCATCATCCCCGCCGTCACCGAATACCCCGCCGCCATCGTCCCCGATGGCTGGTCCGGCGACCCGGCCGCCGATCCCGTCGGCACCGGCCCCTACAAGCTGGTCGAATACGAGGTCGGCGTGAAAGCGGTGCTCGAGAAGAACACCGAGCATGAATGGTGGGGCGAGGGCGCCTATCTCGACCGGATCGAATTCATCGACTACGGCACCGACGGCGCGGCCCATATCGCCGCCGCCGAGGCCGAGGAGATCGACATGACCTATGAAACGGTCGGCGAATATGTCGAAATCTTCGAAGCCATCGGCTGGCAGCAAAGCGAATCCGTCTCCGCCAACACCGTGGTCCTGCGCACCAACCGCCTGACCGAGGTGGACGGCATGAAGCCTTATGAGGACGCCCGCGTCCGACGCGCTCTTGCCATGGCGGTCGACAACAACGTGCTCCTAGAACTGGGTTACGCGGGTCGCGGCACGCTCGCCGAAAACCACCATGTCTGCCCGATCCATCCCGAATACGCCGATATCGGCGCACCGGAACGCGACGTGGACGGGGCGCGTGCCCTGATGGAGGAAGCCGGCATGCTCGATTACGAGCATGAGATCATCTCGATCGACGACGACTGGCGCAAGAACACCACCGACGCGCTCGCCGCCCAGCTTCGCGACGCGGGCTTCAACATCAAGCGCACGGTGCTTCCCGGTTCGACCTTCTGGAACGACTGGAACAACTACCCGTTCAGCTCCACCGACTGGGGCCACCGTCCGCTTGGCGTGCAGGTCCTGACGCTGGCCTACAAGACCGGCGTCGCCTGGAACGAAACCGGTCTGGCCAGCGCCGAGTTTGACACGATGCTGGAGGAGGCCTCTGCCATCGCCGACGCCGACACGCGCCGCGGCCACATGGAGAAGATCGAGACCTTCCTGCGCGAAGACGGCACCATCATCCAACCCTACTGGCGCTCGCTCTACCGCCACGCAAGGCCGGGTGTCGTGGGGGCGGAAAGCCACCCGATCAACGAGATCCATGTCCACAAGCTGGGGCTGGAGGGGTAAGCCTGCCCGGTAGCTAAAACGCAAACGCGCCGGTTGCATCCGGCGCGTTTTTCTTTGGTCGGGGGGGGGCCGCTATGCGGGACAAAGTCGCCGCTCGCTGGGGCGCGGCTTTAGAGCACTGGATAAGCGACACTCGGCGGGACAGACCTGCCCTTCATCATGGTGTGTCCGCAAGGGGTCGCTTGTCTGAGAAGATTGAAGTCAGAATACCTCTGACGAAAACCCAATGGGGACTCAGAAGATCTTGTCCGTAAGGGCGACCTATGTGCAGTTCTGGAGCGGCACCATTGCAGCAGGTTGTCGGCTCCCTCCCCGGTTTTCGATCACGGAGTACTCGATCCCGTCCTTGCCGTATATCAGGTTGAATTCGTAGCTCGCCGATGACGAAATGGTCAGAATCTGGTTGAATGAGTCGTGCGCGCTGCCCTGAAAGAACGAGTCGCGCATGAGAAAATTGAATTGCACCATCACCCGCTTGCCCTTCGGAAGTGCAAATGCCCGCGGCGCTTCCCCGACCACAATCGTACCCGCGTATTCGAACCTGCACGGAGCAACCTCGTAGTGGATGGCGATATTGGCGTCGCGTGACAGGAAAAGCCGCTTGTCATGCGCCTTGGCGGTCGTCCTTGCATTCTTCTGTCCAGTTGCTGAGTAATCCCAGGTCTGCGGCCCGCTTGCGCAGGCCGCAAGAACCGAAAGAACAGTCACCGAAGTGGCAACGCGCAGGAAACTCATCGCGGCATCGAAGGACAGGACGACTTCCGTCCCTCGACCCAAGCCTTCACATCGGAGTTGAAAGCGCCGATTCCGAACGAGCCACCGTAAATCTCAACATTGGTCGCCGACCCTGCTGGCGAAGCGTCAACAAGATAAAAGATGTAACCTGACTTGGGTTCGTTTACTGAACCACGAATGGGGATCATGCGCATGGCCATCTCGGTGCGCCCGCCACTGGACCGCACGGATGTTTGCCATTTTGTCTTGAAGTAAACGCTTTGCGGGCCGTAGGGGCCCTGGCGATAAACCTGTTGCGTCTCTGTCGTCCGGTTTAAGCACTTGGAGGACAATTGCCGCAGACTGGCCGCGACCGCATTGGGTGACCGACCCACCGAAAACGAGGTCTTCTTCGCCAGCGGTGACGATGTCATACCGCGCATTTCATCGGCGGATTGCGGGTAAGTCACAGCACATCCGGAAAGCGCAACTGCGGACGCGAGAAGTAGAATAATCTTTTTCATGGTGCTCTTGCCTTATTCTTGAATGTGCAAATTTCTCAGCTACGAAAATGTTAAGTTCTTGGTGAGAATGAGGCGCTTTTGAGTAGCGAAAGGAACGTCTGAAAGCGTTTGCATGCGCGGCGAAAGCTCCCCCTCAGTGTTTGCTTTGGTTGATCTGCAAAGTCTTGGGTACGCCAAAAAAACGCTTCCTGCCGCATCCTTTGATTGCTGTGTTCTGCACAAATGTCTTGGAGGGGCTCAACGCTGACTTTCACTGCGTTTGCACCAGATACCGCGAGGGACGCATAACCGAGCTTCCCCCTCACTCTCCCCGCTTCACCCGCTCAATCGCCTCCAACCGCGCCAGCGCCCCATCCACCAGCGACATCGCATCCCGCTTCTCGCCTCCCTCCGACACCTCCAACGCAACAGGCTCTTCCCGCACTGCATCCGCTCCCGGCGCACCCCCACGCTTCCAGCTCAGCATCGCCGCCACGCTCTCCCGTTGCTTCTCCCAGTTCAGCAATTCCCTTGACCCGCCATGCCGGACCTTCAGCTTTGGATCGTACTTCCCCGAGTCCAGGTCCGTGATCTTCCGACCCAGCAGATCCCAATCGAACTGGGAGATGAGATAGACGTTGTCCTCCCCCTTCCGCCTGATCGCCACGAAGTCTCCGCCGTAGCGCACGCAGCCGATGTAATGGGACAGCCGACGCCGGAACTCGCTTGTTCCGATGCCACGCATGTAGTTCGACGACTGCCGGGATTTCTTCACCATTGCTTAACCCTCCTCAGTACGCTTGAGCGTACAAAACGGTGTTGAGGGTCTCAGGATCGCGTACAAAAGTTCACGGGAGCCGGTTCAGGCGAACGTACCATTCGGAACGCATGCAGGAAGCTTTCCAATCCCTTCCTCCACCGCCCGGACAAAAAAAGGCCGGGCGAAAAGCCCGGCCAGTCCAACAGGGAGGTACCGTGTCATTGCCCGGACACGGAAACGGGATCCGTAATCGTCAGGCCACCAGTCGATAGCCGCCCGACTCAGTTACCAATAAACGCGCATTCGAGGGGTCTGGCTCGATTTTTTGTCGCAGACGATAAATATGTGTCTCAAGTGTGTGAGTTGTGACACCCGCGTTATAGCCCCAGACCTCGTGCAAAAGCACGTCACGGGCCACGACACCTTCACTCGCCCTATACAGGAACTTGAGAATATTGGTCTCCTTTTCGGTGAGCCGGATCTTCTTTTCGTCCTCTGTTATCAACATCTTCTGGGCAGGCTGGAACGAGTATGGGCCAAGTTGGAAGACCGCGTCTTCCGACTGTTCGTGCTGCCTGAGCTGCGCGCGGATACGGGCCAGAAGCACCGGGAACTTGAACGGCTTGGTCACATAGTCATTCGCGCCCGCATCGAGGCCCAGAATCGTATCCGCATCCGAATCATGCCCCGTCAGCATCAGGATCGGGCATTTCACGCCATGCTTTCTGAGCACCCGGCACAGTTCGCGGCCATCGGTATCCGGCAGGCCGACGTCAAGGATCACAAGGTCATAGACGGCCTCCTTCGCGCGCTCCATCGCCTGGGCTCCGCTTCCGGCCTCGAAGACGTCGAAATCCTCAGTCATTACAAGCTGTTCGCCCAGGGCTTCACGCAGGTCGTCATCGTCATCGACCAGCAGGATCTTCTTCAGGGTTTGTGCCATCGTGGCTCTCCGTCACTTACGTCTTGCCACAAGACATGCGTTCGGGCCGGGCCTCAGGCAAGCATTGCTGCAAATCTTCACGCGCTCGTGTCGGAAACGGGAGAAATGTTTCATGAAGATTTCAGAAATTTCCCGCGCGATCACGGGCGGGTGAACTCTGTTTCGCGTTGGGCGGATGTTTCCATCCGTCCCGGAAAGGCATTACATGAGCGCCATGAGCCTGTTGCCCACACCGACCGAGCGCATCGCGCGCGCCCGCACCGATCTTCGGCTCGGGCTTCCGGTGGTGCTGAAACATGTCGGCAGCACATCGCTGATCCTTGCGGCCGATGGCTTGAACAGCCAGCGCTTCCAGTCGCTTAGGGCCCTCGGCCCGACCGTTCTCGTGATCTCCGCCCGCCGGGCCGAGACCCTCAAGGCGCGCGCCTATGACCGCGATCTTGCACGGCTGGAAGTGCCCGATGCCGTGGGCGCCGACTGGGTGCGCACCGTGGCCGATCCCAAGGACGACCTGTCGGCTCCGATGAAGGGCCCGTTCTTTTCCCTGCGCGGCGGCGACGCAAAGGTTGAACGTCTGGCCTTGACCCTCGTCAAGTCGGCCCGATTGCTTCCCGCCGTGCTGGTCGTCCAGATCGCGGAGTCGCCTGAGGAACTGACGGTTCTGGACGTGGATGTCACCGAACCGCTGCTGACCGCGCCTGTCGCACATCGGAGCATCGTTTCAGGCCGCGTGCCCATCGAGGTGGCAAGCGCAGGCCGCGTGCATGTGTTCCGCCCCGATGACGGCGGCGAGGATCACGTCGTGACCGAGATCGGCCAGCCATCCCGCAGCGAACCGGTGCTGGTACGCCTGCATTCGGCCTGTTTTACCGGCGACGTGCTGGGCTCGCGCAAATGCGACTGCGGTCCGCAGCTTCACGCCGCGCTCAGCGCGATGGGAGCAGAGGGGGAGGGCGTGCTGCTTTATCTCAGCCAGGAAGGGCGCGGGATCGGTCTGGCCAATAAACTCCGGGCCTATGCGCTTCAGGATCAGGGCTTCGACACGGTGGAGGCCAATCACCGGCTGGGCTTCGAGGATGATGAGCGGGATTTCCGCACCGGGGCAGACCTGCTGAAAAGACTGGGATTTTCCCGCATCCGACTGATGACGAACAACCCGGCCAAAGTGGCGATGATGGAAGCCAACGGGATCGAAGTGGTGGAACGCGTGCCTCTGAAAGTAGGGCGTCGCGCCGAGAATGCGGACTATCTGGCGGTGAAGGCGCGGAAGTCGGGGCATTTGCTGTGACCGGGCCTCATAGCCTGTCGGCACCGATCTGTCGGCGAGGCTCTGCCTCGCCAATCCTCTCCGGGATATTTGCGGACCGATGATGGATGTATCGGATCTTGTGGTGACGCCGATGGGTTTGCGGTTCCTCGGGCGGCGTTTCCCATGCGTGCTGGGGCGCGGCGGGATCGTGTCGGCCAAGCGCGAAGGCGATGGCGGCACACCGGTGGGGACACATCGGCTGGTGGGGCTGCTCTATCGCCCGGACCGGATCGCATGCCCTGCGGCTTGGGCAGAACCGATTGGCCCGCGTGACCTCTGGTGCGACGATCCAACAGATGCGGCCTATAATCACCACGTCCGCGCCCCCTTTGCCGCCTCGCATGAGAAACTCAGGCGGGCCGACCGGCTTTATGATCTGGTGATCGTGACCGACTGGAACTGGCCCGACGCGATGCCAGGACAAGGCTCGGCGATCTTCCTGCATCGCTGGCGGCGGCCCGGCGCACCGACCGAGGGATGTGTGGCGCTCAGACCCGATCACCTGGCCTGGATCGCGGCGCGGATCGTGCCGGGCACGCGGCTGATCGTTCAACCATAGGCGCGTTCCCCGAAGATGGCGGAGCCGACCCGGATATGGGTGGCCCCCTGGGCAATGGCCTCCTCGAAATCGCCGCTCATGCCCATGCTGAGGCCGGTCAGGCCGTTGCGTTTCGCGATCTTCGCCAGCAGGGCGAAGTGGAGGCTTGGGGCCTCATTGGCGGGCGGGATGCACATCAGACCCTTCAGCGGCAGTCCCAGTTCGCGGCATTCCGCGATCAGCGCGTCAGCCTCGCCCGCGGCGCAACCGGCCTTCTGATCTTCGTCGCCGGTGTTGACCTGCACGAAAAGCTCGGGGCATTGGCCGGTTTCCTCCGCGATCCGGGCGATGGTCCGGGCGAGCTTGGGCCGGTCGACGGTGTGGATCACGTCGAACAGTTCCATCGCGGCGCGGGCCTTGTTGGTTTGCAGGGGGCCGATCAGGTGGAGTTCCACGCCGTCATAGCGGGACTTGAAATCGGGCCATTTGCCCTGGGCTTCCTGCACGCGGTTTTCGCCGAAGACGCGGTGGCCTTCGTTCAGCACGGCTTCGACACGATCCAGCGGCTGGACCTTGCTGACGGCGATCAGGTGGATCTCGCGCGGGTTCCGGCCATGAAGGGCGGCGGCATCGCGCATTCGGGTCTGGATGGAAGACAGGCTCATGGGCCCTGTTCTATCGCGATACCCCGAAAAGAAAAGAGCGGGCCGAAAGGCCCGCTCTTCCCGAATTCTGATCCCGAAGGATTAGAAGGACATCGCAATACCGAGGTCGTAACGAGCGTCGTCGTCGCCGTCGGCGTCAACGTAACCAGCTTTGACAGCTGCGCCACCGCCGAGGTCATAGGCAACGCCCACACCTGTTGCGTCGGCGTCAACGCCAGCGGTCTCTTTGTGCATGTAGAACCCGGTGAAGGTGGTAGCGCCCGACACGAAGTCCAGAGACAGACCGTACTGATCGAAGTCGATGTCGTCAGCCGTACCGTAGATGACTTTCGCAGTCGCGCTGCCGAAGCCAGCCGTCACGCCACCGATGATGTGGTCGGTCGCGTCGGTGGATTCGTAACCCAGACCGAACGAGATGTCACCGACGCCGTAGGTCACAGCAATGCTGTAAGCGTTGTCGGTACCAATACCGGTGTCGTCAAGCGGGTTGTCCATGGAGACGTGCAGACCAAGATCGCCGGTCGTGTAGTCCCAGCGAGCTGCCGGACGGTCGCCGTTCGACAGATAGGTGGCTTCGTTGAAGTCACCAAGACCGGTCAGGCCAACGCCCGAGAGGTCGCCAACAGCGGCTTCAGCAGCGCCGGAGACGTCGCCCATGGAGATTTTGCCGAACGAGCCTTCGATGTAGACCGAACCAGCGGTGCCGGCAGCGCCGCCACCAGCGTTGTCGGCACGGATCGAGCCGCCGAACGCCAGACCGGAGTCGGTTTCGCCCGACGCGGTAAAGCTGATACGGATACGGCTGGTGAAGCCCAGTTCCGTTTCGTCGATAGTAGCAGTCGCGGTATCATCGATACCGCCGCCAATGATACCCATGCGGCCGTCACCACCGACAGTCACTTCAGCGGCAGCGAAGCCAGCCGACAGGACCAGAGCGGTCGAAGCCAGAAGAACCTTTTTCATCGTTTTTTTCCCTCGTGTGTAAAAGGTGCGTCTCAAACCGGTCGCACC
>JBNKWP010000029.1:0-38368 GCA_050299835.1 Silicimonas sp. | reverse complement strand
CAGCGCCAGCCGGTCCTTCACCGACCCTGCTGGGTTGAACGCCTCGAATTTCACGTAAACGGTCACATTATCCGGCGCGATCCGGTTGATCTTCACGACCGGCGTATTGCCCACCGTGTCCAGGATGCTCTCGAACCGGCCCCGGCCCTCTGTCTGACGAATTGCCATGTCTGTACTCCCCTCGGCTGTTGAGACGAGCCTAGCATGTTCCGCGAGATTCGCAGTCCCCTGTTACATAAAAGAAAAGCGTTCCGGCCGAGCCTATTCGCCCGGCACACCGTTCAGGATCTGATCCATCGAAAGGGACGGCTGATCGCACCCGGCCTCGCCCACGATAGTGGCAGGCACACCCGCCACGGTCTTGCACTGCGGCACCTCGTGCAGAACCACCGAACCGGCTGCGATCCGGCTGCAATGCCCGACCTTGATATTGCCCAGAACCTTGGCTCCGGCCCCGATCAGAACACCGTCACCGATCTTCGGATGCCGGTCGTCATCTTCCTTGCCGGTCCCGCCCAGCGTCACCGAATGCAGCATGGAGACGTTGTCGCCGACGACCGCCGTTTCCCCGATCACGATGGAATGCGCATGGTCGATCATCAGCCCGCGCCCGATCCGGGCATTGGGGTGAATGTCGATCCCGAACACCTCGCTCACCCGCGCCTGAATGAAATAGGCCAGATCCTTGCGCCCGTGGGTCCACAGCCAATGACCAACCCGATAGGCCTGCACCGCCTGAAAGCCCTTGAAGAACAGAAGCGGCTGCAACAGCGAATGACAGGCCGGATCGCGTTCATAGACAGCCACGATATCCGCCCGCGCCGCTTCGCCCAAAGACTTGTCCTCGGCATAGGCCTCCTCGCAAATCTCGCGCAAAAGCTGACCCGACATCTCCTGCGAGGACAGCTTCGACGAAATCCGGTAGGACAGCGCGTTTTCAAGAGATTTGTGATGCAGAACAGAGGCATGGATCATGCCGCCAATCAGCGGCTCAGCCGCAATCGCGTCCCGCGCATCGTCCTGGATACGTTGCCAGACAGGGTCCAGCGTGGTCGGGCGTGGCTGTTTTTGCGCCATCGGGCACTCCTTGCAATCTGTCCGCCTTTTAGAACAGATAGGGCCTTCGGACCAATGAAAAACCCTGACAAAAACTATTCGTGATGCTGAAGGATGCCGAAATCGCGCGATTACGCGCCGAATTGATCGCCGAACGCGAACAACTCACCCGCGAGGACGCGGCAGGAGCCGAAGATCGCGCAACCGTGACGCTCGACCAGCAATCGGTCGGGCGCCTGTCCCGAATGGACGCGATGCAGCGTCAGGCAATGGCGCAAGCCACCGCCCGCCGCCGGAAAGGCCGCGAAACCCGCATCGCTGCCGCACTTCTCCGAATGGAAGAAGGCGAATACGGCTACTGCCAGGACTGCGGGGAAGACATTGACCTGAAACGCCTCACCTTGGACCCCACCCTGCCGACCTGCGTCAGCTGCGCCCGCGGTTAGGCACGCGGCAGGGTCAGTTCTGCAAAATGCACCGCAAGGCGCAGCGTTCCGGACCCGTCGAAACTCCCGCCCTGCGCCGTCAGCAAAAGATCGGTATCGGCGTAATAGGCCAGCGGAGAGCCCGTCATCCCACGCAACCAGGCACCCGCGCCAACCCCGATCCCGCTGCCATAGCGATCGGTTGAACCGGATACCCCGACCTCGAAAGACGTGGCACCGCCGATGGCACTCAGAACCCGCCCGGATACGCCATATACAATCGTATTCGCGGGAACGGCGGCGCTCACTGCCGAAGAGGCCCCGGCGGCAACGGCATGATCCAATTCAATGGTTCGATGCACGAACCCGGCCCCATTCACCGAAAGCGCGCCCGCGCCCTCGATCCAATCCACCCCATCGAACTGTACGCGCGTCCCGCCTGACCACCCCTGCCAGCCCGTCTGAGGGCTCAGAAAGACCCAGCCTCCATTTGCATAGACGGCCACCTGCCCGTCCTGCCCCGTCCATGCGCCGGTGGCTCCTGCCCCCACCGAATGCGCCTCGCCTTCCCCCGGCGATGACGGAGGCAGAGTTCCACCAACCGACTCCAGCGACAACTGCACAAGCGCGTCCAGCCGCGTCAGGCTCTCGTTCACGGTGACATGTTTCTGCGCTTGCGCCGGGGCCACCAGCGGCAATCCGAGTTTGGCTGTTTCAGGCATCGACAATAATCCTCGCTTCGCTTCCGGGACCGTAAAGGTCCGATATCTGGGAAATTTCGACGGTGAACGGCGCGGCTATGCCGTCGCTGGCCCGGGTCGCCGCGTCATAGCTCCAGGCCGGGGACAAAACGGTTTCCTCGCGGATCGGAACGTTGCCATCCAGCACCCGCACCCGATAGCTCTCGGCCGCCTCGCCCAACGGCACCTCGGCCAGATCCCAACTGTCGCCCCCGATCCGCGTACGCCTGATCCAGTGGAAAACGTGCCCGCCGCTGAGGTCCGGCCGGACGCGCAGATGCACAGGTGCAAATGGCTTCAACCCCAATGCACCCGCGGCATGCGTCAGTTCCACGAATGTCGCGTCATCGACCGGGCGCGACGCTGGCCCGACCCGGTAACGCCGCGTGATCCCGCGCAGAGATGTCGGTACAGAAATCTGCCGGGGCGCTGCATCCAAAAGAACGAAAACCGAGCCGGCCGGCCAGATGGCCGGCATCACGGCCTCGGTGCCCTGCTGACCCCGAAGCAGATGCTGCAGCCGCCAGGTATTCTCGCCAATCAAAGTCGCGTCGCGAAACTGCAAGACCTCCCACAATCCCGACCCGTCGCTGATCGCACCGGCATTGCCGCCCGCAAAGAGCGCAAGGTCGTCGATCGACCCCAATGCACCGCCAGTCACCCGAACGTCGACACCAGCCCCCCGCTGCGGCATCCCGAAATCGGCAGCCTCCAGCGCCGTCAGGGTCTCCCCCATAACCGCGCGCTGGCTCATCTCAGTCTCATAGCTCCAGGTCTGACCGTCGAGCGAGGAATAAACCGCGACGGCTCCCGGCCACGGCTCCATCGTCGCCGCAATCCACGGCGCCTCGGGCAATTCCGAACCGGTCAGCAACGGCAAATCAAACATCTCCGCCCAGACCGGCAAGGCCACGGGGACGGGTGGATGCGTGATCGCACTCTCGTCCCCCACATAGCCGCGATAGACGCCGGGCTCGACACGGACGGCTTCCATCAGCTTCACACCGCCATCTTCCACCCGGTCGATACGGAAAGCGTCGCCCCCGATCTCGACCACGTCACCGGCCGCCAGCGATGAAGAAGGCGGCACCGCGAAAGCGGCGCCTTCCCGAGCCACCCGCGCCTCCGCCAGCCAGCGCTCCACGATCCCGTGCGCCTCCCCCTTGGTCAGCGCCAGAGCCATTTCGCTCCGCGATACCGTTGTCGTGGCCTCATCGGGGAATATCCCTTCGGTCCCGCGCGCCTCATAGTCCCCGTCGGCCTCCACATAGGCCAGCCGCACGCGTCCCGCCATTTCCGCCTCCGGCGCCCGCGTCCGGGTCAGGATGGCATCGCCCTCCCCGCGTGCCATCTGAGCCTCGACAAGTGACGCGCCGGGCAGCCCGTCCCGGTTGCGGAAGACCAGCATCCCGTCCTTCTCGATCGCGTCGATCCCGAAGCCCAGAAGCAGGGGCTGCAACGCCGACCGCGCCGTCTCGCTGCCATCCAGCGCATAGCCGCGCACCAGCCCGCGCACCTCGCTCACGTCCACCGGACCACACCCGGCCTGCTCGCAAATATCGGCAATCACACCGCCCAGGGTCCGCGACGTCACCCGCCCGTTCAGCCAATGGCCCCGCGTATAATTCTCGCAGTCACTCCAAATCTCCAGATTTCCCGGAAAGAACGGATAGGGCCGCGCATCCCAAGCCCAGGCAAACATCCGATCCGTCGCCACCATCGGCCCGCCGTAAGTCGTTGAGACCGGGTTGTTCGCCGCATCGCCCCAGAACTCCGTCATCGCCCGCAGATACTGCATCTGCATCAGGTCATCCCGCGCCCCGCTCGAATATTTCGGCAGCGAGGATTCCGAGGATTTCGGGTCGAGAAACTTGTTCGGCTGGTTGGTCCCCTTGTCGATGGCAGCACAGCCCATCTCGGTGAACCAGATCGGCTTGCTGCCCGGCACCCAATCCGTGCTCACCGCCTGCCGCACACCGCCGATCCGCTCGTGATGCGCTTCCGACCACCAACTTCGAAGGTCCTTGTAACGAAACACCCAAGGCTCCCCGAACGCCCCATCCGTGATGGGCTTCCGCGCCTGAACCGCCTCGGCCTGCGGCGACGGATAGTACCAGTCGAACCCCTCGCCACCTGCGATATTCTGCTTCAGATATGACAGGTTATGGACCGAACCGAATGCGGCATCGGCGTGATCCCATCCATCCCGCCAGTCCGACAAGGGCATGTAATTGTCGATGCCCACGAAGTTGATCTCATCATCGCCCCAAAGCGCGTCGAGATGAAAAAACACATCGCCCGTGCCGTCCTGCGGGTGGTAACCGAAATATTCCGACCAGTCCGCCGCATAGCCGATTTTGACCTCCGGCCCGAGGATGCCACGTACTTCCGCCGCCAGCGCGCGCAACTGATCCACCGCCGGAAAACTGTTCCCCGCGCCCCGGATCTGCGTCAGCCCGCGCATCTCCGAACCGATGCAAAACGCATCGACCCCGCCCGCCAGGGCACAAAGATGCGCATAATGCAGGATGAAGCGACGGTAGCTGAATCCATCCGACCCACCATAGCTCACCGAATTCGCGCCAACCGAAAACTCGCCCGCCGTCGCAGTTCCGAAGAACGCCGCAACCTCGCTCTCTGCCGCGACAGTCCCGTCAGGTGATCCTGCCTGCCCCGGCGCCAGCGAGGTCGTGATCCGCCCCCGCCACGGCAACGCCGGCTGGTCCGGAGCGCCCGTCCACGGGTCAGTCAGCCCGTTTCCCGCCATTTGCTCCATCAGGACGAACGGATAGAACGTCACCGCCTTGCCGGCATCCTGCATCGCGGCAATCGCTTCCAGGACAGAACCGTCCGACGGCGTCCCGCCATAAACCGGACGCCCGCCCTCGAACGGCACCACGCCTGCACCGGCGCGCGTGACGCCCGAAACGGACCAGGGAACCGACGCCTCGATCTCGCTCTGTTCGACCCGTGGCGCGATCTCGCAGGCCCCGCAGCGCAGATCGGTCCCAAACCAGGACACGACCAGAGACGCGGCATCGCAATTCGGCAGTTCTTCCGTCAGCGCATCCAGCGATGTCTCGAAATCCGTCAAGCCAGACGGCGAGTGCACATTTGCCGAATAGGTCTGCCCACGCCACACGTTAAAATGCACCGGCGTCGTCGCCAGAGCATATTCGCCGGTGCCCGGGATCACCGCCACGGCACGCAGGATGTCAGAAAGATCGCCCTCGCCCGAGCGCATTACTTCGAAGCTGAACTGCGGCACCCGGTTGCCGAACGGTCCAAGCTCCAGGTCCTCGATCACGACATAGGCCGTCCCGCGATAGGCCGGTGCGTTCCCCGCCCCCTCCACCGCTTCGATCTTGGGATCGGGCAGTTGCGTCTCCGAACCGGTATAGACGCGCAGATTCAGGCTCTCGCGCGAGATCTCGTTGCCATCGGCCCAGACGCGCCCGACCCGGGTGATCTCCCCTTTGGCCAGCGCAATGGCCAGGCTGACCGAATAGGAATACTCGGTCACGCGCGGCTGCGACGGTGCACCCTTGCCGCCACCGGAACTGCGTGTGCGTTCCTGGAACCGCGTCGCCCAGATCACCTGCCCCGCGACCCGCGCCCGCCCGTGAACCTCCCCGATCGAAGCTCCCTCGCTCGCGCCGGTCAGCCGAAACCGGTCGATGCGCCCGGTTTCCACGGCGGGCGACCCCGCCCCGAGAATCCGTGCATCGATCACCCGCCCCAGTGTCGCACCCGCCGCGCGGCCCAGAACGGCGGCCGACAGGCCAAGGACAGAGCCACCGATTGAACTGCCCAGGGCAGCACCGGCGGCAGAAAGCAGGATCGTCGCCATCAGGCCCTCACATTTTCGGTTGCGTTCAGGGCCTCGGGAAAGGCGAAGGCGGCCACGATGCGCCGCCGCCAGGGCGTGCCCAAACGGTTCTCGACGACCCCGTGACCGCTATAGGAATGGATGAAGCTGTCGCGCCCCGAGCAAATGCCCAGATGCTTCGCCACCGCGCCCCTACGCATCCGGAACAGCAGGACATCGCCGGCCTGAAAGGCATCCACCGGTATTTCGACCAAATGCCTGCGAGCCGCGCGTAACAACACGTCATCCCGCGCCACCTCATCCCAACCCGCAGCATAGGGCGGCACCTTGGGATCGGTCCCGCAAAGCTCGCGCCAGACCCCCCGCAACAGGCCAAGGCAATCGCATCCCGCCCCCAAGGTCGAAGCCTGATGCATGTAAGGCGTTCCCAGCCAGCGCCGGGCCTCCTCCACGATCCGCTCTCTCATGACAGGCTCCCTCCATCATTCGCGCCGGCACGCACCGGGTAGGACACCAGCCAGTCCTCACCCGGAATGTCCGGAAACCCACGGAAATTCAGCAGGTTGCCGAACTTCTCACGACAGGTCTCGACCCGCTTGTCGCACCCCGCCTCAACGCGAACCTCGTCCCCCACCGAAAGCCCGCCCGCGAAACGCTCCCAGAATTCGACCTGCCTTCCGCCATCCAACTCGACATCGCGCTTCACCACGCCGATCTGTCCGGCAGCGCCGCCCGTCAGCACCGTCACCCGCCCGCGCAGAAACCAGTCATTGGCAAAGCCCGACTGGCTCGCGATCCGGACCTCGGTGGGCCCGACAACCTCCAATACGGTCACGTCGATGGAAAAACCCGGCGCCGAGGTGTCGAAACGACACGCCCCGTCGCCCAGAACCGCACTGCACGGCTTCTGATAGACACGCCCTTTCGGCTGATTGATCGCCTCGGCCAGACCGCGCAATTCGGCGCGGAACTGCTTTCCCTGCCGCTCGACCTCGCCCAGCGTGCCGCGAAAGACAAGCTGCCGTTCGGAGGTATCGGACCAGTTCACCAGCCAGTTCCGCAACTCGGCCCCGTCGAACAGACCGGCCCGTACATCCTCCTCGCGGATAGACGCGTCGCTCAGCGCGCCCACCGCCTCGGAATTGTCCACGGCAAGCCCGGTGGTCTGCTCCACCGACCGCGCCGTCAGGCCGGACGACGCCGCAAAATCGATCCCCTCGAACTGAAGCGCCCGGTCATGATCGGTGAACCCCAGCACCACCCCATCGCGCCGCGTCACCGCCCAGGCCCGGCACACCGTGGTGACACCGCCCGCGAGATGCTCCGCCAGACTCACAGCCGCACCTCGACAATCGGCACATTGGGGATCTCTCCCGCCTTGAAACTGGCCACCGAACTCAGGATCGAATCCGTCCCGAAGCGCACCGGCACATCGAACTCGAAGCCAGCCGTCACAGCCGCCCCAGGCCCCGGAGCCTCATCGAAGGTCAGAATGCCGGTCGTCAGATCGACCGAAAACTCCACCCCTTCCGCCTTCACGTCCCCCTGCACTCCCGCCAGAACAGACCCCTGCACCGGTTTCTGGATACGCCGCGCATAGGACGCCCCACCCGACACATAGGTCTTGCAGAGCGAGAACTGGGTCGTCACCCCGTCCCCGGTGCCGATCACCTGATCCTCGAACCCCGGAGCCTCCAGCGACCCCGACGACCGGTAGTCCGACCAGTCCTTCCAGCGAAACCCGTAAAGCTGCCCACGCCGCGCCTCGAAAAACGCGATCAGCACGTCGATATCGGCGAGCGACCGCATCCCCATCCCGGCATCGTACCGCCTGCGCGAATCCGCCCAAGGGCTGTTCCGCTCCTCGAACCCGTTGGCCAGCGTGACAATCTCCGTCACCCGCTCCGGCCCGCCGACCGAGCCAAAGCTCAAATTCGTGGGAAACTGAACCTCGTGAAACGACATGAACCGCCCCCTTCATCTTGTTGAAAATACGCAAATACCCGACCGAGCCAGCCGCGCGACGTCAGCCGTTGCGCTGCGACCGCGACAAGGCGCGGCTCATCTGCGCCGCGATCTGGCTCTGGCTTCGCTGGAAACTCGCCGCGTCCGGCGTCGAGATATTCATCACGACCTGCACCGGCCGCCCGCCGCCCGAAGTCTGCACCCCCAACCGGCCATCCGCACCGCGCGTAAGCGGCAGGATCGCCTCCGGCCCGGCCTCACCCATCAGACCCGTCCCGTTCCGCATCGGAAAGTAAGTCGGCCCCGAAACGATCCCACCGGACGCGAACGGCATCACCCGGCCCTGGCTGAACGATGCACCATCCGCGAACAACCCCGCCAGCCCCTCCGCGATCAGCCCGCCGAAATGCTTCGTCACCGGCTTGATCGCCGCCGAATAGGCGGTGTTCACCACCGACCGCGCCACCGCCTCCATCGCGTCCGAGGCCCGCATCCCGTCGAAGACCAGCCCGTCAAAGGCCGAACGCAGCCCGCGCGACAACCCCCGCGACAACACCTTGCTCTCCTCACCGGCCGAGGCCATCGCCCGGCCCGTCTCGTCGAGCCCTTCCTTCAGCGCCCGCGCCATGTCGCCAGCCGAGGCCATTGCACCTTCAAGCTGCGCAATCTGGTCCTCGAACCCGTCAATCCGATCGCTCTCCGCCATTGCTCATATCCTCATCCATGTCCGGAAACGCCGCCGCCAGCTCCTCCAGCCGCGCCCGGCTGAGCGGAGCAGCCCCACCGCCGTCCTTGCCCAGAAGCATCGCCAGTTCCACCGGCGTCAGCCGCCACACCTCACGTGGTGCCAGCCCCAAAGCGCAGCCCGCCCGCAACAGATCGCCCCAGGCAAACCGCGTCATTGAGGAAACGCGAACGCCCGCGCCAGCAACTGCCCCGCAAGCCGCGCCGCCTCCACCGGCCCGCCCTCGATCTCCGCTGTCAGCAGGTCACGCACGTCACCCGGCCAGCCACCGCCGCGCAGCCCGGCCACGATCACCGCCAGCACGTCGCGCGACGAAAACGCGCCGCTCTCGAACCGCTCGACCATCGCCACAAGACTGTCGGCCTGCATCCCGGCCTCCAACTCCGCCAAAGCGCCCAGCGTCAACCGCATCACCTGCCGCTCCCCGTCGAGGTACACCTCGACCTCGCCCGCCCAGGGATTGCCCATCAAAGCGCCGTGAAGGTCAAAGCACCGGCGGAGGCCAGCGCCAGCTCATAGGTCGCCTCACCATTATGGCTGCCCGCATATTCGATGGAGGTCACCTGGAACGGCCCCTCCACGATCCCGAAATCCGGGATGATGACCTGGAATTCCGGCGTCTCCCCGTCGAAGAAGATCTGCCGCGCCCGCTCATCGGTGGACGCATCGCGAAACACCCCCGAGCCCGAAATCGACGCCGCCTTGACGCCAGCGCCACCCAGCAACTCCCGCCACCCGTCGCTCGCCAACGAGGTCACGTCCACGCTCTCCGCATTGAAGGAAAGCCGGGTCGCCCTCAGTCCTGCCACGGTCTCGAATTGCCCGCCGCCCGTCATGTCGAGCTTGATCAACAGGTCTTTGCCACTCTGTGCCGCCATCGGCTTTCACTCCATTGAAATGGTTCAGTTATCTTCCACGATCGCGCGGAAACTCATGTCGATCCGCCGGACCTGCCCGGCCCGCACCCGCCGCGCCCGCGCCCGGACGAAGCTGATCGAAACCACCCGCCCCCGCGCCAGCACCGGCACCGCGCCCACCAGCGCGTCCGACACCGCCTCCGCCGCCGCTTTCGCGGTCTGGAACCCCTCGGCATCGCTGATGACGCTGACGTCGAACCGGTGATCCCCGATCCCGCCCGAGCCATCCGACAAATCCCGCACCTCGCCCTCGCCCAGGCTCACCATCGTTCCGGTCACCGGACCGGGCGGCACCTCGTCAAAGACGCTCGCCCCCACCAGCGCCACCAGCGCCGGATCAGACGCCAGAACCTGATACACAGCCGCCTGCAACGCGGCGGACGCCCCATAGCTCATGACGCCTCCTCCTCATCCACATCGCAGGTCAAAAACCGCAGATCGCTGCTGTCGCGCACCGACCGGATCGCGAAAATCCGCGCCCCGTCCCGAAACCGCTGCCCCGGCTTCGGCCGCGACAGCGAAGTTGGCGGCACCGCCCGGATGGTCACCCGGTAAGACGCCCGCCCACGCGCGTATTCCTCGCCCGTCTCCAGACGCCCCGACCGCGGCTCGACCGCCCCCCAATGGGTCCCCAGCACCGACCAGCCGCCGGAATACCCCCCGGCCCCGTCCGTGCTCCGCACCCGCGCCTCCAGCAAAAGCTTCCGTGACAGCCGCGTCATATCCGCCGCGCTCCCACCAGCCGGATCGGTGCATGGCGGCGGCAAATCCCCACCACGCTCTGCGGCAGGTTCGCGGCCCTCAGCGTCACCGCCGACCGGTTCTCATAGTAATGCGCGGCCAGCATCAGCACCGCCTGCCGCAGATCGGCGGGCACGTCCGCCCAATCGCCATACCCGGCGGTGAACGCGATATCCGCCGATCCACCCACCGGAATGGTCGGCAGGCTCAATCCCACGCTCACCAGCGCAGGCGCATGAACATCCTGCCGCAGCCGGTACTTTTCACCCGGCACGACCGTGGACACATCGTTCAGATCGACAATGGTCAGCGACTGGATCGCCGTCACCGGCGCCACCGGAAACACCTGCATCCCCAGCGACCGCCAGGCCGAGTTGACCAACAGGAAATCCCTCGCAATCAGCGCCTTGCCGGTCTTTCCCTCCACCGTCCCGATGGCGGCCCGCAACTGAGGCACCAGCACCGGATCCTGCAACCCGTCATCCGCAAAGCCGCTCCCAAGCTGCAAATGCTCCCGAAACTCCGCAACCGGCAGCGCCGCATCCGGCACCTGGGTCTGCTCGATCAATATCATCTACCTGACCTCCATCGCTCGCCCGAAACGGGCCGAAACACCCCTCAAAAGAGGCGAAACCGGGCGCGCGCCTTCCCCCGCGCCACAAGGACGGAGGGGAGCAGCCAAAACACGGGGGTAGTCGGCACGCGCCCGCAAACCGGCCCGTCTCCGGACCGGTCCGATCCTCAACCTCCTCAGAAGGTCGAGAATTTCAGGAGCTTGATCGCGGCAAAGTCGCTCACGTCGCCGCCCACGCGCTTGGTCGCATAGAACAGCACATGCGGCTTGGCCGAGAACGGGTCGCGCAGGATGCGCAGGTCCGGCCGCTCGGCAATGGTGTAACCCGCACCGAAATCGCCGAAGGCGATGGAATAACTGTCGGTCGCGATATCCGGCATGTCCTCGGCGATCAGCACCGGATAGCCCAGAAGACGCGCGGGCTCACCGGCGGTCAGGCTGTCGGTCCACAGGAACCGGCCTTCCGCATCCTTGATCAGGCGTACGACACCGGCCGTTTTCGAGTTCAGCACGAACGCGCCATTCGCCCGGTAACGCGCACCAAGCGAATAGACCAGATTGATCAGCCCGTCGCCCGGCGAGGTGCCGTTGAACCCGCCCGCGGTCCCGGTCGGCACATAGCCCAGCGATCCCCAGGCCCAACTGTCATTGTCCACCGTCGGATGGTTCAGGATACCCACCGGTTTGTCGGTCCCGTCCCCGTTGATGAACGCCGCCGCCTCGGACCGTGCGAACTTGTCCGCCACCCGCTCGGCCAGCCAGGTCTCGATATCGAAGGCACTGTCATCGAGCAGGCGCTGAGAGATCTTCGGCAACGCCGACAGCTCGTGCAGCGGAATGGAAATCCGCTCGATGGTCGGCGTCGCCGTCTCGGTCGCCGCCGCCGTCTCAGTTGCCCAGCCCGCACCGGTCTCGGTCGAGTCGATCAGCACATCGTAGGACGTCGCCTGCACGTTGACCACGTTGGCGATCTGCCGGATCGAGGCGGCGCTCCGCAGCACCGACTGGATCGACGCACTGGTCGCCGGATCGACAAGGAACCCGCCATCGCCCGCAAGCGCGGTCGACATCGCCTTGCCTTCCAGATCCAGCCCGCGCAGCCCGTCATCCTCGCCGGTGCGCAGATAGGAGGCGAAGGCCTTCTGATGCGGCATCTCGGCCTCGGCGCTTGCGGCCAGCGCCGGACGGCGCGATTGGGAAATTGATTTGCGATCCAGCATGGTCAGTCGCTCTTCCTGTTTCTTGAGTTGATCGGTGATGTCGCCGACGAGGCCCGCAAGCGCGGTCTTCACCTCCTCGGCCGCCGTCTGGGACGCAGACACGCGGTCTTCGTCCCGAAACGTCGTCTCGGGTTTGCTCATGTCAGATTTCCTCGAAATTGCGGGCTGTCAGAGGCCCTGTGCCAGCTCGCGGCGGGCCGCTTCGATCACCGCCGCAAGGTCGCGCATCAGGTCGTCGCCGGGGTCTTCCCCCTTGGCGCCCACCCGCGCATCGGGAAGCATCGGGAACGTGACAAGCGACACCTCCCAAAGCTCCAGTTCATGCAGGCGTCGCCGCCCCTTGTCGTCCTTGGTCGCCCGCACCGTGCGATAACCGATGGACAACCCCTCGATTGCTCCCGCTTCCAGCAAAGCCGCCGCCTCCCGCGCCCTGGCCACGTCCGGCAACAAACGCCCCTTCACGTAAAGCCCGGTCGCATCCTCGCGCACCTCGTCCCAGACCCCAATCGGCTGGCCCGCATCATGCTGCCACAACATCCGCACCCGCCGCTGCGATGACGCCAGCGCCTTCAACGACCGCGCATATGCCCCGCGCTCGACAATATCGCCACCGCGATCCACCTCCCCGAAAAGCGAGGCATAGCCCTCGATCACCGACCCCTCGGTCACCGCCAGCTTGGTCTCCACCCGGCAGAACTTCCGCTCAAGCTCCATGTCTCACTCCTCCTGCAATTTCGGCAGACCCAGCAACGAACGCTTCTCGGCCACGCTCAGGAAATCCGCCTTCGCCACTCTCTTCCACTGCGCCTCCCGCTCCGCCGACAAGGCCGGCACCTGGTCCAGATCCGGCTTGAACACGGCCACATCGCCGGTGAATCCGCCCAGCCAATGCGACAGCGCCCCCGTCACCTTCGCCACCAGCGGCAAGACCGTCAGCCGATAGAACGCCCGGTTCGCCTCCTGGTAATTCGCGTAAGTGGCATCGCCGGGAATGCCGAGGATCATCGGCGGCACGCCAAAGGCCACAGCGATCTCGCGAGCGGCCGCCTCCTTGGTCTTCTGGAACTCCATGTCGCTGGGTGAAAACCCCATCGGCTTCCAGTCCAGCCCGCCTTCCAGCAACATCGGCCGCCCGGCATTCCGTGCGCCGACATGATAGGCCTCCATCTCGGACAGCACCCGGTCATACTGCTCCGGCGTCATCACGTCATGCCCGTCCGGCCCCTTGTAAACGATCGCCCCCGAAGGCCGCGCCGCATTGTCGAGCAAAGCCTTCGACCACCCGCTCGCCGAGTTATGCACGTCCACGGCAGAGGCCGCCGCCTGCATCGGCGACAATCCGTAATGGTCGTCCTGGGGATGCATCGCTTTGATATGACAGACCGAACTCACGCCATCCCGAACCGGAAACCGGTGCTTCTTGCCGCCCACCGCATATTCATAGGCCGCAGGCCAGCCATCCGCCCCCGGCACAACCGACATCCGGTCCGAGCGCAGCACATGCAGCTCCACCAGACCGCCCGCATCGTCCAGCACCGCTTCCGCATATCCATCGCCCGACAAGAGCAACTGCCCGTAAAGCGCCTCCAGGAACTCCGCCTGCCCCTGCCCGGCATTGGGCCGCGCCAGAAGCGTCAGCAATGGATGCGCCTCGAACCGGGTCTCAGCATCCTGCAACACCAAAGGCAGCGCCGCCGCGGCTTCCGCGATCAGCTTCACCGCCCGGAATCCCACCGGGTTGCCGGTGAACCCCTGCCGGATCAGGCTCCCGGTATCGCGCGGCGACCAGGCCACCCGGCCCGAGCCCGCATAGGCAATCACCGGCCCCGCCGCCGACGCCTTCACCTCCGGCGGGACAGCAGCCCGCCGCCTCAGAAAATCGAACGCCATGCAGTCTCCTTCCGTCCGCCGAAACGGCAGACCTCAATCCTCATTATCGGCCTGAAAATATCCCGGGGGAGTCCCGGACTTGATCCGGGACGGGGGCAGCGCCCCCTAATTCCCCAACCCGCGCACCTGCGGCCGGGCCTGCGGCGCCCCCCGGATCATCAGATCCGTCAGCCCCCAGACCAGCGCATCCACCCGGTCGGGCGACCCACGTCCCGCAAACCCGCTCCGAAGCATCAGCAGCATCTCCGCCTCCAGCTTCTCCAGCCCCCGCGCATGGGCCACCCGCCCCTGCTCGTAAAGCGCCGCCACCGGCTCGGCCCGGATGACCTTGCCCCGCGTGGCGCGCACCGGCTGATAGGACACGCTGCCGTCCACCTGCCGCACCATTTCCTCCACCAGGTCCCCGCCCTGGTTCACTTCCGCCACGACCCGGTCGGCCTCGTGCTTGTGATACATCTCGACCACGCGCCGCGCCCATTCCACGGGCGACGCCCGCTCCAGCGAGGCATCTTCCAGAACCACAGCCCGCCAATCCCTCTTGGCGGCGGCAAACTTGATCCCCACCACGACGATTCCGCAGGCATCCGACGACCGCTTCGACGTCACCGGCGGGTCGACAGCCACCACGATCCGATCCACCTCCGGCACGTCGAGCTCCCCGGCCTCCGCCAGAGCGGCCCTGGTCCAGAGCGCCCCCTCCAGTTCCTCCACCAGAACGCCGTCCAGTTCCTGCCGCCCAAGCTGCGTGCCGCCAAACTGCGCCTCAACCTCCTCAAGAAAGGACGCCGCCAGGTTCACCCGGTTCTCCCGCGTCCCGGCCTGTGTCACCACCGTCGACTCCGCCCCCAGAACCCGCTTCAAAACCGGCACATCGCGCGGCGTCGTCGTGACCACCTGCCGGGGGTCGTCGCCCAGACGCAAAGCGAATTGCAGCATGTCCCAGGCGTCCTCCGCCTTCGGCCATTTCGCCAGTTCATCGACCCAGGCCGCATCGAATTGCGGGCCGCGCAGCGCCTCGTAATCATGCGCCGAGAACACCTTCGCCTCCGCCCCGTTCGGCCAGACCAGCATCCGCTTTTCCGCCAGCCAGCGCGGCTTCCGGTCCGGCGGCGAACAGGCCATGATCCCGCTGTCACCGAACACCATCACGTCGCGCGCCTGATCATAGGTTTCCCCGATCAGTGCCACCCGCTTCGCCGCACCGGGGTCGCCGGGCCGCGCTCCCTCGACCTGGGCCCTCACCCATTCAGCACCGGCCCGCGTCTTGCCCGCGCCGCGCCCGCCCATGATGACCCAGGTCTTCCAGTCGCCTTCCGGCGGCATCTGATGCGGCAGCGCCCAGAACTCGAACATATAGGGCAGGCCCCGCAATTCCGCATGGCTCAGGCTTACAAGGAACTCACGTCTCGCCTGCGTGCTCGCGGATGCGATCAAGCTTGCTCCCGATGCTTTCGCGGAGTTCATCGAAGTCGATGGGGGCATCGGCAACGAGCCCCCGTTCACGTAGAATTCGCTCTTCATACTTCCTCACCTCATCAATGAGTTGCGAACGCACCTGCCCCAGCGCGACCCGCGCTTTCGAGAGTTCCGCAAGCGAGATATCCTCGCCGCTCAGCATCCGTTCGCTTATCAGTTCGAACGCGGCCAGCACGTCCGCCAGCGCCGTTTCGGACTGTTTCAATATCCAGCGCGCATGCGCCGTGTCCTCCAGATTGAAGGGCTCTTTGCTCATGCGACGTTCCGCCAAATTGGGTAAAATCGAAAAAGGAAACGCGGCAGCGGGTGGTCCCGCGCCGCGCTGTCACGTCTCCTAGCTTGCCTGAAGGTATACGCCGGAAAGTGCGCTTCGTCAAGGTCTAAGTTATTGATAGAATTTACAAATACCGTACGGTGCAGTTAATAACCGGTTAACGGCACCGAAGCCGGCATCACCTCAATGCCTTACTGGTTCGCCCGCTCCAATTCGCGGTAAGCCGCGACGTTCCTGTTATGCTCGTCCAGTGTCGACGCAAAGACATGCCCGTCCCGGGAATCCAGCGTCTTGGCCACGAAAAAGATGAAATCCGTGTCCGCCGGATTCACCGCCGCCTCGATCGAAGCCAGCCCAGGATTCGCAATCGGCGTCGCCGGCAGCCCGTCTATGACATAGGTGTTCCAAGCATTCTCCGCCCGCAACTCGCTCTGCCGGATACCACGCCCCAGCGCCCCCTTGCCCTCGGTCACGCCATAGATCACCGTCGGGTCGGTCTGCAGCTTGATCCCGCGCCGCAAGCGGTTCGAGAACACCGCCGATACCAAAGGCCGCTCCTCGGCCAGCGCCGTCTCCTTCTCGATGATCGAGGCAAGGATCAGCGCCTCCTCAGGCGTCTCGACCGGAATATCCTCGGCCCGGTTTTCCCAGGCTTCGGCCAGCCGCTCTTCCTGCAAGGCCACCATCGCCGCGATCATCTCGGCCCGGTCATCGCCCGGCCGGATCGCGAATTCACGCGGCGCCAGAGACCCCTCCGCCGGGATTTCCGCAATTTCGCCCGACAGCAGATCGGTCGCGTTCAGCCCTTCGACGATCTGCCAGCTTGTCGCGCCCTCGACGATCACCACGCGGTACTGCGTCGCCACGTCTTCCACCGCCGCCGTGTACTCGGCGGGAATCTCCAGATCCTCGGCCTTCGGATCGAACTCCGCCGTGACCGTGAACTCCTGCGTCTCCGGGTCCAGCTCCCTGACCCGAATCTCCTGCCCGTTCACCGCGACGATATACAAAACCTCCGTCCCGCAGGTCGATCGCCCGTCCCCGGTGATCGTCTCCACGATGTCCCGCATCGACGCGCCCGGCTCGATCAGGAACGACCCCGCCTTCAACTGCGGGGCCTTGCCGGTATAATCCGCGCCCAGCCGGAACAGCGTGCCGTTCGTGACCGCCTCCTGCTCCTCAAGGTTCTCCGCCACGCGGAACATCGACCCGCCGGTTGGCACCTGCAGGCAGATCGACCGCGTCAGCGGCCCCTCACCAACGTACTGAGACTGCGCCCATGCGATCAGTCCCGCGACCGTGACCAGAGCCACGACCATAAGCGTCAGCATGTTGGAAGCCATGTTCCGCCACATCAGCGATCCGCCCGTCCCATGATCAGGCTCGCATTCGTGCCCCCGAAGCCGAAACTGTTCGACAAGGCCACGCCGATCTCCCTTTCGCGCTTGGCATTCGGCGCCAGATCCAGGGTCGGTTCAACCGCCGGGTTGTCAAGGTTGATCGTCGGCGGTGCCACCTGATCCCTCAACGCCAGAATGCAGAAGATCGCCTCCACGGCCCCGGCAGCCCCAAGCAAATGCCCGATGGACGACTTGGTCGAACTCATCGTCGCGCCCGCCGCCGCATCGCCCATCACCCGCTCCACGGCACCCAACTCGATAGTATCCGCCATCGTCGAGGTCCCGTGCGCGTTGATGTAATGAATATCCGCGCCCGACAGCCCTGCATTCCGCAAGGCATTCCGCATCGCCCGCTCACCACCCTCGCCATCCTCCGACGGCGCGGTGATGTGATAGGCATCACCCGAAAGCCCATAGCCCAGAATCTCGCAATAAATCGTCGCGCCCCGCGCCTTCGCGTGCTCGTACTCCTCCAGCACGACCACACCGGCACCCTCGCCCATCACGAACCCGTCCCGGTCCGCATCGTAAGGGCGGGACGCCGTCTCCGGCGCGTCGCCCCGTTTCGTCGACAGCGCCTTGCAGGCATTGAACCCGGCAATCCCGATCTCGCAGATCGGGCTTTCCGCACCGCCCGCGATCATCACATCCGCATCGCCCAGCATGATCAGACGGCTCGCATCGCCAATCGCATGCGCGCCCGTGGAACAGGCCGTCACCACCGCATGGTTCGGCCCCTTGAAGCCGAAACGAATGCTTACCTGACCGGAAACAAGATTGATCAGCGCCGAGGGAATGAAGAACGGCGACACCCGGCGCGGCCCCCGCTCCTTCAGCAGAACGGCAGTCTCCGCAATCGTCTGCAACCCGCCGATTCCGGACCCGATCATCACGCCGGTGCGCAACTTTTCCTCATCCGACAGATCCGCGATGCCCGCATCCTTCACCGCCTGCTCGGCTGCCGCCATGCCGTAGAGGATGAACTCGTCGACCTTGCGCTGTTCCTTCGGCTCCATCCAGTCATCGGGATTGAACGTGCCGTGCGAGCCATCGCCGCGCGGCACCTCGCAAGCATAGGTCGTGGCCAGGTGACTCGCATCGAAACGCGAAATCGTCCCCGCCCCCGATTGCCCGTCCAGCAGACGGGACCAGGTTTCCTCCACCCCGCTCGCCAGCGGCGACACCATTCCAAGACCGGTTACGACTACTCGACGCATGCCCCAGCTCCTCTTCTTCTTGGCTGAGACATACACGCGCGGCCATTCCTGCGCAATCTGGCGCATCCCCCGATCCCGTTAACGAAAGCGAAAACCGGCCTGACTAATGTGTGTTTTCAGTGAAATTCAGGGGGACGATACACTGCGATTTGTGCGGCATATCTCCTGCGTTGCCCTCATTCTCGCCCTGTCCACCGGATCGGCAATGGCCCGGTGCGAAGGTGCCGTCATGCTGGGCGCGCTGCATGACGCCTACCACGCCACCCTGCTGGACGCGGAAGCGACCCGCCTCAATGCCGCTCGGACCCTTCTGGTGCTCGTGGGGGCCAAGGATGCCGTTACTTTCGCACGCCAGGTTTCGCGCTCCGGCGTCACCGTGTCTGCCGAGCGTTTGTCCGAGGCCTTGAAAGACGCGCAAGCCCTGGCGGAAGCGACACTCAGGGGGCAACGCGACGAATCAGACAGTTTCCGCCATAGCCTCCACATCGATTGGCTGGCCGACACCTACATCGCCAGCAAGTGCCAGAACAGCCGCGCCACCTCCAGCCACGATGCCGTCGAACCGCCCTTCGCGGCGCAAAAAAGTTCCCACCGCCCCACGCCTGCAAGGAAACCACGCCCGATCACGGACCTGATCCATCTCGCCCTCGGCCTTTCTGCAGCACTCGCGTTCTGCCTGGGCGCCTACCGCTTCTATCATTCCCTCTACATGCGACGGAAACGCGTCGAACGCTTGCCCCGATCCTCCGTCGACATGGTGATCGAGGTCACGATCACGGACGAGACTGGGGAAATGGTGCAGAAAGAGGTCAAGGTGGTGGACATCTCGGCCGGCGGCATGAAAGTCGCCTGGGAAGGCGCACCCGCCGCGGGAACAACGGCGACATTCACGCTTCTCTCCTCGAACCGGCTGGCGCAGATCGCCTGGGCCAACAACTTCTATGCCGGCGTGATGTTCGAAACGATACTCAAAAGGCAGGAACTCTCTGCCCTGATCTCGGAAAATCCGGCCTGACGCCTCACATCAATCCGGCCAAACGAAAAACGGCGCCTGAAAAGGCGCCGTCCCAAATCGCAACCGATCCGTTTGGATCAGGCGGCTTCCTTGATGAATTTCACGGCATCGCCGAAGGTCTGGATCGTCTCGGCGGCGTCATCCGGAATCTCGATTCCGAACTCTTCCTCGAACGCCATGACCAGTTCCACGGTGTCCAGGCTGTCCGCGCCCAGATCGTCGATGAACGAGGCGCTTTCCGTCACCTTGTCTTCCTCAACGCCCAGATGCTCGACGACGATCTTTTTCGTCCGATCTTCGATGTCGCTCATTTCAATTCCTCACGTGTTCCCTCGGGCAACATCCCGACATTATTACCCGCAAAAACGCGGCTTCAACCGCTCTGAAGCGGGGCTGAAGCGCCGCGTAAACCATCGCGCGTTGAAACGCAAATACTATTGTAACGGCGCTCAGCGCCTACAACATGGCCATTCCGCCGTTGATATGCAACGTCGCACCGGTGACATAGCCCGCCTCTTCGCTGGCCAGAAAAAGCACCGCCGCGGCGATCTCCGCAGGTTCGCCCATCCGTCCGGCGGGCACCTGGGCCAGGATACCGGCCTTCTGCTCATCCGTCAGCTTGTCCGTCATCGCCGTGGTAATGAAGCCCGGCGCCACGGCATTCACCGTGATTCCCCGGCTCGCCACCTCATAGGCCAGCGATTTCGACATCCCCACAAGCCCGGCTTTCGAAGCGGCATAATTCGCCTGTCCGGGATTGCCCGTGGCCCCCACGATCGACGAGATATTCACGATCCGCCCCCAGCGCGCCTTCATCATGCCCCGGATCACGCCCTTCGACAAAATCATGGCAGAGCGAAGGTTTACCGACAGAACCTCATCCCATTCTTCCAGGCTCATCCGCATGAACAGATTGTCCCGCGTGATCCCCGCATTGTTCACCAGGATATCGACGCCGCCCATCGCCTCCGCCGCCTGCTTCGGCAAGGCCTCCACGGCCCCGCCATCGCCCAGATTGCAAGGCAGCACATGCGCCCGATCGCCCAGTTCCGCCGCCAGCGCCTCCAACGGCTCGACCCGCGTCCCCGACAAGCCAACGCTCGCCCCGGCCCCGTGAAGTGTCCGCGCGATATCCGCCCCGATCCCTCCCGAAGCCCCTGTTACCAAAGCCGATTTCCCGCTCAGATCGAACATTTGCCCTGCCTCTTCATCTTGTCCAAAATACGCATCTCCGCCGCAAGTGTCAGCGCAACGCCCCGGCAGCCTCCGCCACATCCGCCGCCGAGCCCACCGCCCGCGTCTCCGCCTCCTTCGCAATCCGCCGGATCATCCCCGACAAAGCCTTGCCCGCGCCCAGTTCCCAGAACGACGTCACGCCTTGCCCGGCCATCCACTCAACGGAAGACCGCCAGCGCACCCGACCCGCGACCTGTTCCACCAGCAAGGTCCGGATCACATCCGGATCGCTCACCGCTTCCGCCCGCACATTGGCCACGACCGGCACCGACGGCGCGGCAATCGCCACGTCTGCCAGCGCCGCCGCCATCGCTTCCGCCGCAGGCTCCATCAGAGCGCAATGAAACGGCGCCGAGACCGGCAACAGGATCGCCCGCTTCGCGCCCTTCTCTTTGGCCAGTTCCACCGCACGTTCCACAGCAGCCTTCGAGCCAGAGACAACCGTCTGCGCCGGATCGTTCTCGTTCGCCACCTGGCAGACGCCCGCCTCGGACGCCGCCGCGGCCACCGCCTCGACATCCCCGATTTCCAGCCCCAGCACGGCCGCCATCGCGCCCTCGCCCACCGGAACCGCGCTTTGCATCGCCTCGCCGCGCAGCCGCAAAAGCCGCGCCGTATCCGCAAGCTCCAAAGCCCCCGCCGCGCACAGCGCCGAATACTCGCCCAGCGAATGCCCCGCCACGAAGGACGCCGCCCCGACAGGAACGCCCTCGGCCTCCAGCGCCCGAACGGCGGCCATCGACGTCGCCATCAATGCCGGTTGCGCATTCTGGGTCAGCGTCAGCTGATCCGCCTCGCCCTCCCAGATCAAAGATGACAGGCTCTCGCCCAGCGCCTCATCCACCTCGTCGAACACCGCCTTCGCGGCCGGATAGGCGTCGGCCAGATCGCGGCCCATGCCGATGGTCTGGGCCCCCTGTCCCGGAAATACGAATGCCAGGCTCATGCCTCTCTCCCTCATTTTCTTTCGGTTTAGGCGGCAATTTCCCCACCGGAAAGCGGAAAATGCGCATTTTCAGCCCCGATTTCCGCGCGGAAATCGCGTGTCTCAGCCTTTCACATCCACCACAACGCGACCCTGAACCTGACCGCGCAGAATGTCACCGCCCAGCTTCGGGAGGTCCTCCAGCCCAGCCTCGACGATCATCGCCTCAAGCTTCTCCATCGGCAGATCGCGCGCCACCCGCTCCCAGGCCCGGACCCGGTTGTCATAGGGCTGCATCACGCTGTCGATGCCCAAAAGGTTCACGCCCCTCAGCAGGAACGGCACCACGGTTGCGGGAAGCTGGGCACCGCCCGCCAATCCAACAGCGGCCACCGAGGCCCCGTATTTCATTTGCCCCAGAACCCGCGCCAGCATCGCGCCGCCCACGGCATCGACACAGCCCGCCCACATCTCCGATTCCAGGGGCCGCTTGACGGTCTCGTTGATCTCGTCGCGCGGGACGATCTTCGACGCGCCCAACTCTGTCAGGTAATATTCCGTCTCCGGCCGCCCCGTCACCGCCGCCACCTCGTAGCCCAGCTTGGCAAGAATCGCGGTTGCGACCGAGCCCACACCACCGGCGGCACCCGTCACCAGAACCTCGCCCTGATGCGGTGCCAGCCCGTGATCCTCCAGCGCCATGATCGCCAGCATCGCGGTGAAGCCGGCCGTCCCCACCGCCATCGCCTGACGCGTGCTCAACCCCTCGGGCAAAGGCACCAGCCAGTCGGCGTTGACCCGCGCCTTCTCGGCATAGCCGCCCCAATGGGCCTCGCCCACGCGCCACCCGGTCAGCACCACCTTGTCGCCTTCGGCATAGCGCGGATCGTCCGACGCCTCGACCGTGCCCGCGAAGTCAATGCCGGGCACATGCGGATAGGTCCGGACCAGCCCGCCGCCCGGCCCGATGCACAAGCCGTCCTTGTAATTCACCGTGGAATACTCGACCGCAACCGTCACATTGCCCTCCGGCAACCGGTCCTCTCCGATCTCCTGAACCGAGGCGCTGGTTTTGCCCTCGTCATCCTTCTCGACGATCAATGCGCGGATCATGCGGTCTCCCTTTCTGGTCGAACCAGAGTTAGACGCCATGGCGCATGATGAAAAGGGCGACCTCGCGCCGCTGCCTCAGCGCCGACAGACCCCGGCCAGACAGTCACCATCCTGCGAGATGACCGAGGAATGTCCCGGCGTGCCGCCAGGCATCTCGACCCCCTCCGCGATCATGAACTTGACGGAATGCGCCCCGAACAGCCCGGCGGGAAAACGGGGGATGTTCTGTTCCACGATATAGACCCCGTCGCGCGAATACCGCAGGCGGCCGTCCAGCAGCAATTGCAGAAGCCCCGCCTCCTGCGGGTAGACATCATACGCCTCGGCCTTGCCCGCCGCGACCACGTCATCCGCATCGATCTCGCGCAACCCGCCGCCGTGGAATCGCAGCATGGACCGCATTGTCCGCGCGGCACCAAACGGCCCCTGTCCGGGCAACTGGTCCCTGGCCTCGTCCATCGGCTTCAAGCCTTCGGGCGTGACCTCAAACCGCTTGCCGTCGAGGGTAAGTACATCCACGCCGTCGCCATCGCCCGTATTCTCGGGCGCGGTCCCCGACGGAACCGCGATCCGGCTGATCGTATACCGCGCAAGCATGGTATTCGGCGCGCGCCCGAACCTCTTCTCGATGGTCCGATAGGCCAGTGCGCCCTTCACGCCCTCGACGCTGCTGACATAGCCGAAACAGCCGTTCTTCGCGACGAAATGCACCTTGTCCTTCGGCAGCCCGACAACACCGCCGCCCTGCGCGACAAAGGCCGCGACACGCTCCACCGCGCCTGTCACCTCCCAGATCAGCGTCTCACGCGTTCCGACCAGAAGATACAAAGGCGCCTCGCCTGGCTCGATCTCGATGGTGGCAACCTTCGTCACCTCGTCCAGGCCGGAAAGCGCCACGGTCGAAAGCGCGTCGCCCTCATATCCGCTCAAAACGATGAACTGGCTGTCTGGCGCCGGTTTCGGGCCATCGCACCGCGTATCTGTCTCCTGCCGCTGCACGCGCTGGTTCAGGGCAATGGCGCGCTGCCGGTTCTGCAGGAGTTCCGCCAGCCCCAACGGCTCATCCCCCAGCGCGTCGATCGTCTGCGTGATCTCCTGCGAGGTCACGGCTCCGTCCTGATCGAAATCGAAGACCATCAGCAGATTGCCCAGCGACTGTCGGCCACGCCGCCCGCCATTGGCTTCCCCCAGCGCCACGATCTCGTCAAAGCTCAGGGTGCCGTCGCGATTTGTGTCTCCCTCGGCGAAGGCCACTTCGACCCCGGCGGCCTCCGTTCCCGAAAACTGCCTCCGCTCGCCCGCATCGATCTGGCCATCCGCATTCAGATCCCAGACCAACAGGCGCGAAAACTGATGCGCCCTCTGCTTGGCCAGATCCTTGGACTTGCGCAGATCGATGCCGTCCTGCGTGACCCGTCCATTCGGATCGACGCGGAACAACTCCTGGATCAATGTCGTCGCAAATTGTGTCCGACGCTCCGGCTGGTCGAGCGACCGCAACTGCATGCCAAGCTCCGGGTTGGTCTCCGCGACCGCTCGCAAACGGTCCCGCACCGCCTCCGCGTCCTGGGCTGAAGTGGCAAGGGGGCAGATCGCAAGGACCGCGCCAAAAATGGCTGTGTGCAATGTTCCGTGTCTCAAATTGGCCTCCATCAAATACAAGGCCCAGCATCGCGCGGAATCTGGCACCAATGTGGCCCTTCCGCCCGTTTGACGTCGGTGCGCACGCACCGACGTGATACCGACGCAACACCGACGCGATACCGACGTTGAGGATACGCCCGTTTGTTCCTGTTTTCGTGTCACAATTAAGGATCACAATCGCAAGGCAAGCGCCCCAACCGCACCCCGCATTCATACAGTCTTAAGCAGGTGGTTGCTTGATAGATCGCCCCTCATCGCCTATATCTCATCCGTTCCCTTGCGGAACTATGGACATAAACGCGCTCGTAATAAGCGGATCGGACCCGGGGGCGGTACCCGGCGGCTCCACCAAAATCCTTCGTTTGGGGATCATGGGGCCGAAACAGGATCGACGGACGTCTAAAGGGGATTGCTTTGTCTCGGCTGGAAGCCACCGTTATCGGCGCACATAAGCTAGTTGCAAACGACAACAAAGCTCCGGTGGCCCTCGCTGCGTAAGCAGTGCGGAATACCGAAATCTAAGCCCTTGGGCCTAGCAGTCTAAGGCGGGGTTCGCAGGCACCTGGCAACAGAAGCCTGCACTTCATTTCCTTTTCCCTCTCGTCAGAATGGCGAATTGGCCCTTAGTCTGCAGACATGTGGGTTTTTGTCGTTTTCATCTACGTTGTCGCCCCCATGCTCGCCCTGATCCTGTCGGGCCTCGCCCGCTCACGTGTCGCGACGTGGCTTCTGCGCATGGCCGCCGTGATCAGCCTCGCTCTTTTTGCACTCTCGATGCTCGCGACACTCGACTGCATACAGTCCGAGTTCACATTCACCTCCTGCAACCACCTTCCCGACGCCTTCGGCGACCTCATGGGAATGGTGCAAATTCTGTATGTGATCGGCTATTTCACCGCAGGTCCAGCCGTGATCCTCGTCTCCGCGATCTTCGAATGGTGGGCACGCCGCAGACCGACGAGCGACTGACCCCCAAATGAGTGACGTTTGGATCGTGGGGGGTGAGCCTCTGACGACGTCATGCCCGCACCTACGCCCGCGCCAGTTCCGCCTCCCGCCGCTTCAAGGCCCAATCCGGCCAGTGCGCGTCACGCCGGTAATATTCCTCCATCACCGGCCTGCCGTCATCCAACACCAACCAATCCTGCTTCGTCGACGTGAAGATGTGGATATCCGGGCCATAAGGCACATCAAGCGTTCCCGACCGCAGGAACAGAAACTTCGGACCCGCCCCCGAATACACGCTCCACAGCGCCACATGGCAATCCGGACAGCGATATATCTTCTGCCCCGCCCCGCTCGCCGAGGGCGTGTCGATCATCACCGGAGCGCCCTGCGTGACCTCGACAAGTCGCGCCTCGATCAACGCATTCAGCACGAAGGCCGACCCGGTTTCTCTCTGACACCAGGTGCAATGGCAGGCATGGACGAACAAGGGACGGTCCTTCAGCACATACCGAACGCCACCACAGGTGCAGCGACCCTTTCGCATCTCGGACATCTTCACCTTTGCGCCTCCTCGCCAAGCATAGGCTCAGGATCGGGCCGTGTCATTCCCTCGCGTGGCGACAGGCGCCGATGCAGCAGAGCGTCCCCGCTGTTCGGCCCCATAAGGCGCAGACGCCGCATTGACGTCCAACCATGTATCACGAAATTCGTCCGCCGGAATCGCCTGCGACCACAGGTATCCCTGCCCGACCCGCACACCAAGTTCCAACAACGCGCGCCTTTGCGCCTCGGTCTCGACACCTTCGGCCACGATCCTCAAATCCAGCCCCTTCGCGAGTTCCACCATGGCTGCGACAATGGCGCTGTCATGACGGGAGACGCCAAGCCCGGCAACGAAGCTGCGGTCGATTTTCAACTCGCTCACCGGCAGACGTTTGAGATGCGCGAGCGCGGCATGCCCGGTCCCGAAATCGTCGAGCGATAGCGAAAAGCCGACCTCGCTCAACGTGTCGATCAGGACCGCAGCCGCGTCGGAGCCGCGCCCGACGAAGCACCCCTCGGTGATCTCAAGCAGAATCCGGTCGCGCCCTGAGACCTGGCTGGCCAGCGCCTCGACCCGACGCATCAGCCGCTCCGGCGTCTTCAGATCGACCGGGTGAATATTGACGGAAACCGGAAGAAGTTCGCCGCCCCGCCCCATCCAATCCACCATGTCGCGCCCGACGCGTTCGAAGATATGGTCGGACAACTCGGGCATGAAGCCGCGTTCCGTCGCCACCTCCAGGAAGACCTCGGGCGACATCTGTTGCCCGCCCGAAGACCAGCGCACCAGCGCCTCCGATCCGACCGCCCGACCGGTATCGAGCGCGATCTTGGGCTGATACCAGACCTCCACCTCGCCCGCGGCAAGGGCCGCCCGAAGGTCGGTGGCGATCCGCTCCTCGTCACGCAACAACTCCGCCAAATCGTCGGAAAATGCGACAAACCGGTTCCGCCCCGAAGACTTCGCCTTGTGCAGCGCAATGTCGGCCGCCATCATGATTCCCGGCACTGCATCCGCATCCTCGGGAAAGATCGCTCCTCCGATCGAACAGCCAGGATAAAGAAGGTGCCCCCCGATCCGCGCCGGTTCATTCATTGCGCCAAGAATGCGCTCTGCCCTGCGTTCCAGCGGTCCGCAGTCGGACTTCCTGCAAAGCACCACGGCAAATTCATCGCCGCCAAGACGGGCCACAAGGTCATTCGCTTCGGTGGCGGCGACCAGGCGCGACGCGATATCCTTGAGAAGTTCATCACCAATCGTATGCCCCATGCTGTCATTGATGTTCTTGAACCGGTCAAGATCGAGCAGAAAAAACGCGTATCGGTTCCCCGCCCCGGACGCCGTTTCCAGCGTTTCCATCAGCGCCGCGCGGTTCATCAGGCCGGTCAGCTTGTCCTCATGCGCAAGCCTCCTGATCTCCGCATTGGCCTGCTGCAAGGCCGACAGCGTGGCGTCGCGGTCCCGCGTCATCTTGGCGACAACGGATGAGGTCACGAAGAGCATCGCGCCGAAAAGCGTCGCGTAAAGAAGTATCGGCCAGGCCTGCAGGCCATCGGCGAGCATGGCCGAAAGCACCGTCGCCGCCAGGATCGAGCCGCAATAGATCGCGCTCGCAGCCATCACCCGATGCAGCATCAGGATGCCGCCGGCCGTCATGCCGGTCAGAACCAGGAAGGTCATGCTGCGATCTGCCGCCGCCGGGTCCATCAGCGTTATTCCGGCAAGCGCCAGCCAGGGACAGGACATCAGGAAGGCGAACAGCAACAGGCGTCGAAAGGTCCGGGGCGAAACCCGTGTAACCACGGCATTCTGCGCGGCGCGGCTGCGCCGAAAGAGCACCAGCGCAAGGACCATCGAGGAGACGCACCAGATCGTCAGGCCCCGGTGAACCCCGGCTAAGTTCCCGTTGATGTAAAAGATCAACACGTTCAGCGCCGTGATCATCCCACCCCAGGGCGAAACGCGGGTGATGCTGCGCACGTCTTCAGGGGTCGGCTGGCGCCAGATCGCAACCCGAATCTGAGCGACCAGCCCCCGGAACGTATCACCGAAACTTGCGTCTTGTGCCCCTGGCTGCATCGGTCCCATCAACTCAGACGGCACCCGCCCGGTCGTATCGGACGCGCGCTGGATCAAGCCCCACGGAACCCGCATACGCGCAAATAGCGAAGAAAGAGTTTCTCCGTGAAGAACGGGACATTTCCGCGGCATGAGAGAACTGCCGCCAACGGCCTGTTTTCCCGACTTAAGCCTGCTTTTCTTCCCCGGTGAATCCCTTATGCTGACGCTGACTGCCACGACGGAGCCCTGATGACCCGGATGATCGACTACGGCAACCTGATGCACCGCGCGATGCGGGGCCTGATTCAGAACGTGCTGATCGACGTGGCGAAATCCGGTCTGCCGGGGGACCACCATTTCTTCATCACCTTCGACACCATGCATCCCGACGTGGAGATCGCGGACTGGCTTTCGGACCGCTATCCCGAGGAAATGACCATCGTCATGCAGCACTGGTTCGAAAACCTCGACGTCACCGACGAAGGCTTCTCGGTCACGCTCAATTTCGGCGATGCGCCCGAGGCGCTCTACGTGCCCTATGAGGCCATCCGCACCTTCGTCGATCCTTCCGTCGAATTCGGCCTGCGGTTCGAAACCCAGGACGACGATGACGACGACGATGATCCGGCTCCGACCCCGGTGGAAGACGACGATGACGGGGACGAGACCGGGGACAAGGCCCGCGACGCCGAAATCGTGAGCCTCGACAAGTTCCGGAAGTAATCATGCCGATGCCCTGGACCTACCGGCATTCTTCGCAGGAATTCCGGGCGTTCCTGGATGACGTCAAGGACCGGATGGCGCTCACCTCCGACAACATGGCCTATACCGCTGTGGATGGCGTGTTCCGCACCTTCCGCAGGCACCTGACGGTTGAGCAGGCCATCGCCTTCGCCAACGTCCTGCCCTCGGTCCTCCGCGCCATCTTCGTGCAGGATTGGCAGCTCGGCGACGCTCCGCTCCCCTTCGCAACCCGCGAAGAGATGACGAGGGAGGCCCAATCGCTCCGCCCCAATCACAACCTCACACCCGACAACGCCATAGAAGCCACCGCCTGGGCCCTCTGGCGGCGCGTCAACCACCGCGACTTTGCCCGTTGTCTGGAAAAGCTGCCGCAAGGTGCGGCGGAGTTCTGGGCCGTGGACGCCGAAACCGACGATCTCGCCCAGCGTTTCGCCTAAAGCGTCACGCCCTTCCGTCCCGCCAGATCGGTGAAATACTGCCACGCCACCCGGCCCGACCGCGCCCCCCGCGTGGCCTGCCATTCGATGGCCTCAGCCCGCATGGTTTCGTCGTCGATCTGAACCCCGTGAGCGTCGCAATAGCCCCGGATCATGGCGAGGTATTCATCCTGCGTGCAGGGATGGAACCCCAGCCACAGCCCGAACCGGTCCGACAGCGACACCTTTTCCTCAACCGCCTCGGAAGGATTAATGGCGCTCGACCGCTCGTTCTCGATCATGTCACGCGGCATCAGATGCCGCCGGTTCGACGTGGCATAGAAGATCACATTATCTGGCCGCCCCTCGATCCCGCCATCCAGCACCGCCTTCAGGGACTTGTAATGCTGGTCGTCATGGGAAAACGACAGGTCGTCGCAGAACAGCAGGAACCGCTCTTCAGCGGCCCTCAGCAACCCCAGAAGCCGACCCACCGACGGCAGGTCCTCCCGCTGAATCTCCACGATCTTGATCGGCAATCCTTCCGCCAGAACCGCCGCATGAGCCGCCTTCACAAGGCTCGACTTGCCCATCCCCCGCGACCCCCACAGGAGCGCGTTGTTCGCGGGCAACCCGCGCGCAAACTGCCGGGTATTCTCCACAAGCGTGTCCCGCGACCGATCGATCCCCACCAGCAGGTCAATCGGAACCCGGTTCACCTTGCCCACAGGCTCCAGCCGGTCGGGGCTGACATGCCAGACAAAGGCATCGGCCTCCGCGAAATCCGGCGCTTCCAGCGGTGCCGGGGCCATCCGCTCCAAAGCGGCGGCGATCCTGTCCATCGGATCATCAATCACCGGGTCGGCTCCTCGCCTTCGCCCTCGTCATCGTCGAACTCGGAGTAAAGGTCCTCATCCTCACCCAGGATACCTTCCTCGCGCAGCTTCTGAACCCGCTTCTTCTCGACCATCCGCACAAGCTGGATCGAGATCTCGTAAAGCCCGTAAACCGCAACGAAAAGAATAAGTTGCGTAATCACATCCGGCGGCGTCACAAGTGCTGCCAGCACCAGGATACCGACCATCGCGTATTTCCGCATCGACGCCAGCCCACGGGCGGACACCAGTCCCGCCTTGCCCATCAGCGTCAGAAGAACCGGCAACTGGAAGCAAAGGCCAAAGGCCATGATGAATTTCAGCGTCAGGTCCAGTGACTCGTTGACCTTGCCCAGGAAGGTGATCTTCAGCCCCTCGTCCACGATGGGCTCCGTCGGCATGCCCTCCACGTCGATCCCGACCGCCTGCCCCAGCATGCCCAAGGCACCCGAGAGGGAGAAATCCGCGAAGCCCAGCAGGAACTGCATCGCCAGCGGCACCACGATGAACAGCGCGAAACTGGCACCCAAAAGGAACATCAGCGGGGAGGCAATGATGAACGGCAAAAACGCCGACTTCTCTGACCGGTAGAGACCGGGCGCCACGAACCGCCACATCTGATGTGCGATCACCGGGAAGGCCAGCGCGAAGCCGAAGACCATCGAGATCCGGAACAGCGTGAACAGGTATTCCTGCGGCGCCGTGAATTGCAGGACCGGGGCCGGGTCGCCCAGATCGCGCAGCGTCTGTTCGATCGGTTTCAGCAGGAATTGCAGGATTGGCTCCGCCACCGCAAAGGCAATCACGATGCCTACGACAAAGGCCAGCACGGCCCGGATAAGCCGTGTGCGCAACTCCGCCAGATGCTCGATCAACGGGGCCGAGCTGTCTTCGATCTCGTCCGGGGTCTCGCTCATGTGGCGTCCTTCGCCTCTGGCGCGTCGGGAGCCTCGTCGGCGGGCGCATCAGTCTCCGCCACCTTGGCGGCCTTCTTTTCGGCCTCGGCTTTCTGCTCGGCTTCGGCTCTTTCCGCCGCGATCCGCTCTTCGGCCTTCTTCGCCGAATGCTCACGGATCTTCTGCGCCGCCTCCGCCCGCTCTTCGCTCAGCTTCGAAGTTTCCGGACCAATATCCTTCGCCTCGGAGGACGGCTTCGTCGGGTCCCATTTCTCGAACTTGTCGGCGGCTTCGGTCAGCTTGTTCAGCCCCATCTTGGTGGGGTTGGTGGCGTCCTTGAACGTGCTCGCCATGTCCTTGACGCCCGCCTCGTCGGCGGCATCCTCCATCGCGCGGGAAAACTCCCGCGCCATGCGGCGGATCTTGCCAGTGAACCGGCCAAGTTCCCGGAACACGCCCGGAAGGTCTTTCGGTCCGATGACGATCAGCGCGACAACGCCGATCACCAGAAGCTCTCCAAAGCCGAAATCAAACATGAAGGAAGGTCCTCAGAACGTTCAGACCTTGTCTTTTTCTTCTTCCGGCGTCACGTCGCGCGCCGCCGCTGCCGTCTCGTCCTCGATCTCCTTCTTGCCGTCATCAACGCCCTTCTTGAAGGCGGTGATGCCCTTGCCGACCTCGCCCATCAGCGAGGAAATCTTGCCGCGTCCGAACAGGACGAGGACGACGATGGCGATCAGCAGAAGGCCGGGAAGGCCGATATTGTTCAGCATTGTGCCAACTCTCCGTTTTCAAAACCCGATGCGTGTTTACGGGCCTCCCGCGTAGTCGGAAAGGGGGAATCGCGCGTGAGTGTGCCTTGGCCCTGTTTTTCGGGCTGCGCGAACTCAACTGACAGGTTATTGTCAGTTGAGGTGCGATAATCGAAAGGGACCAGAAACCGAATCGGAGTGAGTTCCATGAACCAGCCAGCCCAAACCGCCCCCGACACCCCCGTCCTTGAAATCGTCAGCTTCCGTCTGAACGCGGAAACCGATCCCGCCGAGTTTGAGGCGGCGGCCCGTGGCATCGAGACCATCTTGCGGGAACGCGGCACCGCCCGTCAGCGCATGCTCACGGTGGACAGCGACGGACTGTGGACGGATGTGGTCGAATGGCGCTCGATGGACGAGGCGCTCCTCGCTGCGCAAGAGGTGGTGAAACACCCCCTCTTCGCTCCCATTGGACCGATGATCGACGGGGACACCGTGAACATGCGCCATGTGCGCGTTCTGCAAAAGATGGAGTAATTGTTGCGCCGGACCGACCGCCTGTTCGAACTGATCCAGATCCTCCGCGACGGACGCCTCCATCGCGGACGGGATCTGGCGGAACGGCTGGGCGTGTCGCTCCGGACGCTTTACCGCGACATGGACACGATCATCGCCTCCGGCATCCCCGTCGAAGGCGAACGCGGCCTGGGCTACATGATGACCGCGCCCATCACCCTGCCGCCGCTCAACCTGACGCTCACCGAGTTGGAGGCGCTGCATCTTGGCCTCTCCGTCGTTTCCAAGGCGGCGGACGAGGAACTGCAACGCGCCGCAGCCACCCTGTCGGACAAGGTGGACGCCGTCCTGCCGGAGGACCGCTCCGCCCCTGCCAATGGCTGGGGTTTCGCCGTCTACCCCTTTGCCGAGGCCGCGCGCGGCTTCGTCCACATGGCCCCGCTCCGCGCCGCGATCCGGTCGCGCAGGAAGGTGGAGATCACCTATGCCGCGCCGGAGAAGCCCCTGACCACCCGCACCGTCCGGCCCCTGCAAATGGAATACTGGGGCCGTGTCTGGACCTTCACCGGATGGTGCGAATTGCGGAACGATTTCAGGGTGTTCCGCGTCGACCGCATCCAGACGCTCGACATCGGTTTCGAGACCTTCGAGGAGGAACCGGGCAAGACGCTGGCCGATTATCTGGATCGGTTAGAACCCGAAACTGACACTCCAGGTTGATCCGATCACCCCCATCAGAATTGGGGCCACGATCGCGGTCACCGATTTCAGCGCCTCGGTATAGGTAATCCGGTCGAGGCTTTCGTCCGTCTTCATCTCCGGATCGTCCGACACCACCGTCCAGAGCGCCTCGAACCGACCAGCCAGCACCAGATAGACCGGCAGATAGACCGAAAGGATCAGCAGGCTGAAGGTCGTGCCCCGGTACAACGCGAAGGCATTGACCAGCCCAAGGAATTCCGTACGCGCGCCCTCCTCCGCGATCAGCACCGCAGGCCAGGACATCCAGGCCTGCACCCAGAGCATCCCCGCCGTCAGCAAGGCGCCCGTGCAATACAGATACCGCCGCGCCACCCGCCGCGCATGACGCAGGCAATCAGCCTGCACCGCCACCGAAGCCCCCGCCTCGGGACACGGAGCCAGCGCCAGGATCACGCCGGTCAGCGCACAGGCCGCCGCCAACGAGACGATATGGTTCGACAGATCGACCATCGCTACCATCGCATCGAAGGCCGTTCCGGTCTGGCACAGAACGCGATCCGGCAGGCAGTCACCGGTCTTCGCCGCCCCCAGCGCGGCGCGAAACAGGTCCTCCCCCAGCAACTGGTAAGTCTCGAAGCTTTTCATTTCTTCGGGTTCAAGCACCGAAAAGATCAGCGTCACAAGGATCACCAACACTAGCGCAATGGCGATATGCAGGATCGAGCGCGGCTTGAAATGCCGTCCGACATCCCAAAGGAAGATCGCCGTCACCGCCAGCGCGATCGCTGTGAAAAACACGAAGGACGCCATGACTTTGTACCGCGCGGCCAGTTCCAGGCGTTCAGGTGCCCCGACCAGCGCGGTCGGCACCGCCACACCCCGATCTCCCCAGAAGCCAAGGATCAGCTCCGACCCGGTCAGGACCAGAAGCGGCAGGATCAGGATCGTCAGCGCCCAGGGCGATATGGTCTGGTTTCGCAAGGCAATGGCTCGAAATGCATGTGTTCAATGCAGATCAGCCTAGAAGCGGCTCATGCCACCGCGCAACGGGGTCTCACGATGCTTTCACGGGAAGAACGAAGCACCGGCTGCGTCGCACCATCAGCCAAAGCGCGGTACCGGGCTTCGGCAGGAAGACCGAGGGCACCGTCGCCTTCAGGATCGAGCCGTCATAATCCATCCGGAACTCGACCAGGCTTTCATGCCCCATGAATCGCGCACGGACCACCACGCCCCGCGCCGGAACCCCGTCCTCCGGCGTTGGGTTCGGCCCCCGTCCGCCCCGGTCGAAGTCGATCCGCAAATGCTGCGGGCGAATGATGATCTCCACCTCCGAGCCATCGGGCACGCCCGGCGCCAGGAATTCCCCGAATGCCGTCGTCGTCAACGCCCCCTGCACTTTCGCCCGGATCACGTTGATATCGCTGAAAAACGCCGCGGCCATCCGGTCCACCGGCGCATTATAAAGGTTATAGGGCGCGCCCTGCTGCACGATCTGACCATCGCGCATCAGCGCGATCTCATCGGCCATCCGCATCGCCTCTTCCGGCTCGTGGGTGACAAGGACCACCGCCGTGCCCGCCTCTTTCAGGATATCCAGCGTTTCGTCCCGCACCCCGTCCCGCAAACGGTTGTCCAGCCCGGAAAACGGCTCGTCCATCAGCATTACGCGGGGCTTCGGCGCAATCGACCGCGCCAGCGCCACCCGCTGCTGCTCGCCGCCCGACAATTCATGCGGCAAGGCGGTCTCGAACCCCGTCAGATGCACCCGTTCCAGCGTTTCCGCCACCCGAGCGTCGCGCTCTGCCTTCGAACCCGTCAGCCCGAAGCCCACATTCTGCGCCACGTTCAGATGCGGAAACAGCGCGAAATCCTGGAAAATCAGCCCGACATGGCGCTCCTCCGGCGGCAGGTGGTGCCAGTCATCAGACAGAACGCGCCCGTCCAGCGTCACGGTGCCCGCGCTTTGCCGCTCGACCCCCGCGATGATCCTCAGCGTCGTCGATTTGCCGCAACCTGACGGCCCCAGAAGACAGGTCACCTGCCCCGAAGCGACAGACAACGACACATCCGAGACGATGCGGCGTCCGCGCACCTCGAAGCTCAGGCCCTCGACCACCAGTGCTGCGTCTTCGTTCCTCAAACCCGCCCTCGGTGCCAATCCCGAGCAAGATGATCGGAAATCAATGCGCCGGATACCAGCCTCATTCCGACGCGGCAAGTCCCCGCCGCCGCACGCCTGCGGCCACGGCAGCAAAGCCCACCACCAGCACAACGATACAGATCAGCAGAAGCTGCGTGTATTTATGCGCCTCTGGAAGGATGGCCGCGACCGGCTCGGCCGCCCTCGCGAAATAGACGAAGGCCCCCAGCATCGCAGCCGCGAAGGCCACCAGATAGGACCAGAGCGGAACCGTGCGCCGAAATACCAACGTTGCCACCAGCACCGGGGTCAAGAACATCGAGGCCGTCCCGCTCACCGCCACCGCATCGAACAGCGTCGCATTGCCCCACAGCGTCAGCACCGCGCCAAGGACCATGAACGCGGCCATCGCCACCCGGCCGCCCGTCAGCGACCGTGGCAAAAGGCGCAGTTCCTCGACCGTCAGCCGCGCCGCCGAGGCAAGCGCGGAATCCAGCGTCGAAAGCGCCGAGACCAGAAGCGACAGGAGTAGCGCGCCCCAGACCCAGGCCGGGAACATCGCGCCCCATGTCCCGATCAACTGGCCTTCATATTCGGCTCCAACAAGAGAGGCCTGGATGCCGAAAAAGCCGAAGGCGATGATGCAGAGGGTCGACAGCCAGAAGGCATGCAGGAACGACCGCCGCGTCGTCTCGGGATCGGACAGGAAGCCCCGGTCCATCATCACCGGGTCATGCGCGGGGTAGCTGAACACCTGCAACGCCGCGACCGCCAGCAGAACCCACCCCGGCGCCGGTCCCGAGGCGCCCGGCGCGGTCAAAACCGCAGCCAGCGAAAACTCCGGTGACAGAACCAGCGCAACAAACGCCACACCGAACACCACAAGGAAAAGCCCCATCTGCACCACGTCAGTGCGCAACGCCGCCGAAAGCCCGCCCCAGGCCGAATAGGCAAAGCCAAGCGCCGCCACCGCAAGAATGGCCGCCGTGCCCGCGCCTGCACTGTCCGGCAACAGCGCCGAAAAGATCAGACCCACCACCAGCAGATTGGCAAAAACCTCCGACAAGAGCCTTAGCGCGATGACCACGTTATAGCTCAGCGCACCCGTCCGCCCAAACCGCGCGGACAGATGGTCCTGCACGCTCATGCCGCCCTCCGCCCGGATGCGGGCCACGATGAAGCCACCGGTCAGGAAAGACGCGTAATACCCGGCATAAGCCAGCGTCCCCGCGATCCCGTAATAGTACCCCAGGATCGCAGCGTTCATCAGCGACCGCGCGAATATCCAGGTCGTCACCTGGCTCAGAACCAGTGTCCACAGCCCCGGCGCCGAGCCTTCCGGCGTTTGTCCGCCAAAGAACCCCTCCACACTCGCCCGGCGCGGCGCGGCTAAAAGGGTGGTCAGCATCAGTCCGGCGGCAAGCGCCGCGATCCAGGCGGAAGTCATGGGGTCACATCTCCGAAATCGAAATTTCGGACTGACTACGGGTCGCGCGATGCCAGAGCCAGAGGAAGGTGAAAATAAGTCAACGATCACACAGGCTTGTGAACGCCCGCGATCACATCGTCGTATTCACCGCCCCGCCATCCAGTAGGATGTTCTGCCCGATCATGAAGCCTGCATATTGCGAGCACATGAAGGCGCAGGTCTGCCCGAACTCCTCCGGCGTGCCATAACGCCGCGCCGGGATCGTCTCCTCCCGGTTGGCCTTCGCTTCCTCCGGCGTGATCCCGGCGGCCTCCGCCGCGCCGCGGTCGAGGCCAATGGCCCGGTCGGTCGCATGGATGCCCGGAAGCAGGTTGTTGATCACCACGCCCGAGGGCGCCACCTGCCGCGAGGTCCCCGCGACATAACCGGTCAGTCCGGCCCGCGCCGAGTTCGACAGGCCAAGAACAGGGATCGGCGACTTCACCGATTGCGAGGTGATGTTGACGACCCGCCCCCAGCCGCGCTCCATCATCCCCGGCAGGACCGCTTTCATCAGCGCAATCGGCGTCAGCATGTTGGCATCGAGCGCCTTGATGAAATCCTCGCGCTCCCAGTCCGACCACATCCCCGGCGGCGGCCCGCCCGCGTTGTTGACCAGAATGTCCAGATCGCCCGCCGCCTCCAGCACCTTGGCGCGGCCCTCCTCCGAGGTGATATCGGCGGCCACAGCCGTAACATTCACACCATGCTTCGCCCGGATCGCGTCGGCCGTTGCCTCCAGCGCCTCGGCACCCCGCGCGTTGAGAACCAGATCGACGCCCGCCTCCGCCAGCGCCTCGGCACAGCCCTTGCCCAGCCCCTTCGATGACGCACAGACCAGCCCGCGCTTGCCCCTGATGCCAAGATCCATGATGCTTCTCCCTGTTTCCCGCAGCCGTACCATCTTGGAGAACCGTGATGCCAGCCAATTCCGAAGCCACCCGCGCCCTCGACCTGATCCGGCAGAGCGGATTTACAACCGGTCCGGACTGGACCCGGGCCCACGAGATCGCACAAGACCACGAAGGCGAGCCGATCTTCGATGCGATCCACGCCCTTCTGCACAGGATCGAGGGCGACCTACCTAATGCCGCCTACTGGGACCGCCGAGCAGGCACCGATCTGGGAGGCAACGGGCCGGAAGCCGAACTGGAAAAGCTGCGCGACATGGCATCGTGACGGAAGACCGCCCCAAAATCGCGGTGATCCCGCCGCTCGCCCTGCTGGCCGCACTCGTGCTGTCGGTGACATTGGACCGGCTGTTGCCGCTCCTAATCATGCCGCCCTTTCCCTGGCCACCCGCTATCGTTCTAGGCGTCCCCCTGCTCGTCGCCGCGCTCGTCGTCAACATCGCGGGCGCACGCACCTTCCTCAAGGCAGGCACCCCGATCAACCCCTACAAACCCAGCGTGAAAATCGTCCGCTCCGGCATCTATGGCCGTACCCGAAACCCCATGTATCTCGGCATGATCGGAATCCTGCTGGCTGTCAGCCTGATCTTCTCGCTCGACTGGGGCGTGATCGCCACGGCCCTCCTCTGGGCGCTCTTCCACCGGGGCGTGGTCCTGCGCGAGGAAGCCTACCTGACGGAAAAGTTCGGCGCGGATTACGAAGCCTATCTCGCCGAAACCCGCCGCTGGCTCTAGGCTCTCAGGCCCTCAGCGCCTCGATCAACTCGACCCTCCTCGCGCAGCCTCTCATACGCCGCGTCATCCTTGATCGACGGTCCGTGGTCCCTGGTCATGGTCGGTCTCCTTGGTTCCGCACGAACAACCGAGACCCAAAACCCCGGCTCCCCGGATCATCACAGAACAAGCCAGGCCACTCCAGATCCCTCCCCCCTTCATCCTGTCCAAAATACTCCAGGGGGGGCCGGGGGGACAGCGTCCCCCCGCCGGGGG
>JBNKWP010000028.1:0-42938 GCA_050299835.1 Silicimonas sp. | reverse complement strand
ACGCCGACCTGCCGCATCAGCACGATGTCGCGGGCGAAAACGGCCATCGCCTCATCATCGCCCATCGCGTTGCCGCCGAATTTGATGACAACGGTGGCACCCTCATAGCGCTGCAGATAGGGCAGGGCTTCGTTCAGGGTGCGGGCGGTGGCGATCCAGTCGCGGTTCATGTCTCTCGGTCTCATGGAATGTCCCTCTGCCGGACCTTCCTACGATGGCTGAACCCGCTGCTCAAGCCAGCGTTGCGATCACCGCGCGCAGGGTGTCGATCCCGTCGCCGGTCTCGGACGAAGTGACCACGATCTCGGGGAATGCCGCGACATGGGATTGCAGCGCGCCGCGGACCTGCGCAAGCACGGCCTCGCGATCCTTGGCCTTCACCTTGTCCGCCTTGGTCAGGACGACCTGGAACGTCACGGCGGCGGTGTCGAGCAGCGACAGGATCTCGTCATCCACCGGTTTGATCCCGTGCCGCGCGTCGATCAGCACGAAAGCCCGTCGCAGGGTGGCACGGCCCGACAGATAGGCCTTCAGCAGCCGCTGCCATTTCTCCACCGTGGCGACCGGGGCCTTGGCGAACCCATAGCCCGGAAGGTCCACAAGGTAATGCGTATCGGCCAGCGTGAAGAAGTTGATTTCCTGCGTGCGTCCCGGCGTGTTAGAGGCGCGCGCCAGCGCCTTCCGCCCGGTCAAGGCGTTGATCAGCGTGGATTTTCCGACATTGGAACGCCCCGCAAAGCAGACCTCCAGCCGGTCATCCGGCGGCATCCCGTCCATCGCGACGACACCCTTCAGAAAGTCCGTGCCCTGCGCGAACAGCTTCCGTCCGGCCTCGATCTGGGAAGGTTCCGGTTCAGTGATGGGAAAGGGCAGGGTCATAGCGCGACCGTGTTTCCGACTGCGACCGTGCCGCCATCAATGACTTCGGCGTAAAGCCCGAACTCCTGATGCCCAAGTTCCGACAGCGCGCCCAGCGTATCGGCATCGCGTTTGCCGGTCGCGGGATTGGCCATCGTCGCCTTGCAGCGCGTGATCTCGCAGGTGACGCGGAAACGCACCTCTCCGATCATCAGCGTCTTGCCGACCCACTCCTTTTCCTCCCACGGCGCAAGCCCGTCCAGCCACAGGTTGGCCCGCCAGCGATCCGGCGAAAGCTCCACGCTCATCCTTTGGCCAAGCGCCCGGTTGGAGGCGAGCGACGCTATGGAAATCCACGGGTCCGGGACATCGGTCAGATGCGCATCAGTCGCGCGGTAAAGACCAGTCGGCGCAGGCAGATCGCTGGACCAGATTCCGCCGATCCAGTCCACGAAGGTTTCGGGATCGCGCTCGGGGTGAAACGTGATCGACCCGGCCTCGGGATGGGTCATCGTGATCTCGCCCGAAACGTCAAGGCGGGAGGTCACGGCCATCAACGCCGGGTCGGTCACGCCGCGCAGGAAATTGACCTTCTTCTCCCAGCCACCGCCCGACAGTTTTGACCGCTCATGCGCAACCGCCCAGACGCGGTCATCGGGCAACCAGTCGCCCGCCGTCAGATCGACCCGATCCAGCGCCTCCCGCCCGATGGCCTTGACCGGGTGCCGCCAGATCTGGGCGAGCGTCGCGGTCATTTCCGTTTCTTCTTCTGCCGCTTCGGTGTCGGTCCCTTGGGTTTTGGGTCAGTCTCACCGGCGTCTTCGGCCTCCGGGGTCTCGCCATCCTCCGGTGCCTTGTCTTTGTTGGCTGAGGCCGCTGCGGGTTTGCTCGTGCCCTTGATATTGCCCAGCAGGTCCGGCTTGTAGCCGTGTCGCCACATGATGAAATATTGCTGGCTGAAGGTGATCACGTTGTTGGTGATCCAATAGATCACCAGCCCGCTGGCAAACCTGCCGAGCATGAACATGAAGACCCACGGCATCCAGGCGAAGATCATCTGCTGGGTCGGATCGGTCGGGGCCGGGTTCAGCTTCTGCTGGAACCACATGGAGACACCGAGCAGGATCGGAAGGATGCCGATGAAGATCGTCGCCAGAAGCGTGCCGGTATCCGGCGTGGCCCAGGGCAGGAGGCCGAAGGCGTTCCAGATCGAAGTCGGGTCCGGCGAAGACAGGTCGTTGAACGGGCCGAAGAAGGCCGCGTGGCGCAACTCGATGGTGACGAAGATCACCTTGTAAAGGCTGAAGAAAATCGGGATCTGCATCAGGATCGGCAGACAGCCCGCCGCCGGGTTCACCTTCTCCGTCTTGTAAAGCGCCATCATCTCCTGCTGAAGTTTCTGGCGGTCGTCGCCGGCGCGCTCCTTCAGCTTTTCCATCTCCGGCTGAAGCTCCTTCATACGCGCCATGGAGACATAGGATTTGCGCGCCAGCGGGAACAGGATCGCCTTGATCAGCAGCGTCAGTGCGATGATCGCGATGCCCATGTTGCCGATGACAGCGTGAAATTCGTGGAGCGCGAAGAAGATCGGTTTCGTCAGGAAATAGAACCAGCCCCAGTCGATGGAATCGACGAAGCCCTCGATCACCTCCTCGCCCGCGAAGCCGAAGAAATAGGCCAGCGAGCCCGCGAAGCCTTCGACCCTGCGTCCGGCTTCGTAGTCGCGAATGGTTTCCCATTCCTTCGCCCCGGCGAACACCTGCGTCGTCACTTCTTCGGTAGCACCGGGGGCAAGCTGGACTGTCGGCATCCGCGCCACGGTGCGATAGACCTGTTGCGAGGCGACATATTCCAGCACCGAGGTGAAGGCGCTGCCCTGGTCGGGGATCAGGCTGGTCATCCAGTAGTGATCGGTGAACCCGACCCAGCCGCTTTCCTCGGCGTTTTCGACCAGTGCCTGGCGGTTGTTCCAGTCGGGGTTGGCACTGAAATCCGGGAAATCCTTGTAGTCCACCTCTTCCAATGTGCCATCGGTCCGGCGAATGGCGCCTTCATGAATGATGAAGAAACCGGAAAGATCCTGCGGCTCCCCGTGGCGGGCGATCAGGCCGTAAGGTGCAAGGCTTTGAGCAGAAGTGCCGGTGTTTTCGACCGATTGGGTCACGGTGAACATGAACCGGTCATCGACTTCGATGGTGCGGCGGAAGATCAGGCCCGAGGGGCTGTCCCAGCGCAGGACCAGTTCGCTGTCCGGTGTCAGGGTCTTTCCGCGTTCCAGCGTCCAGACCGTCTCGGGCGAAGGTACATCGTCATCGGCCAGATCGCCACCCGGCACCCATCCGAAAACGGTGTAATAGGGCCGGTCGCTGCCAACCGGCGACAACAGCGTGATGTCGTCGGACCCGGCATCGAGGGTCTCCTTATACTCAACCAGGGAAAGCTCGTCGATCCGGCCGCCGGTGAGGGACACGCTTCCCTTCAGACTCGGCGTAATCACCGGAACGCGGATGGCTTCGGGGGTGGCGTTGACCGTTGCTTCCGGGCTGGCCGTCGCCGCCTCTGGCGTATCGGCGGCAGGCATGCTTGCCACCTCGCCCGTCTCCGTCACCGCAGTCTCACCGGCTTCGGTTTGCGGCGGCGGCGCGAAGAGGACCATCCAGACCACCAGCACGATTGTGCTCAACACCATCGCAAGGATGAGGTTCTTGTTCTGATCGTCCATGAAACACGGGTCCCGCAATTGTTCAGAGCGCGCCCGTGGTTCAATCCTCCGAAACCAGAAAGGTCAAGGCGTTTTCCCGAACCGCGACCATGCGCTCAGGCCGTGTCACGCTGCTCCACCTCGGGATCGTCCAGCCGGAATTCGCCCTTCTCCTCCAGCCAGTTTACGGTTTCCCCAAGGGGCAAGGGTCTGCTGATGGCGTATCCCTGCACGTCAAGGCAGCCCAGAGACCGTAAGGCGTCCATTTCGCCTTCGGTTTCCACGCCTTCGGCCAATGTGTCGATGCCGAGTTTATTGCCGAAGGCGAGAATCGCCGAGAACATTTCCCGCTGATCCATATCCGTGTCGAGTTTGTTGACCAGACTTCTGTCGATCTTGATGCGGTCGACGTCGAAGCGACGGACATTCACGAAACTGGAAAAGCCGGTTCCGAAATCGTCGAGATCGATGCGGCACCCTGTGCGCGACAGCGATTGCAGCGTTCGGGAGACCGCGTCCTCGCGCGATTCGGAAGCCACGCTTTCCAGAACCTCGATCACCAGGCGGCCGGGGGCAATCCCGTGGCGGTCGAGTTCCCAACGAACATAGTCGGCAAGACGCGGGTTTCGCAGTTCTTCGGCGGCAAAGTTGACCGAAACCGCGGGCACGTCGTAACCGGCCTCGTCCCAGATGCTGAGAGCCATGAGCGATTGCTTCAGGATGACTTCGGCCAGCCGTTGCGATAGTCCCGCTTTCTCGATGTCCGGCAGGAAACTGGCCGGGGCGACCAGGCCACGATCCGGGTGATCCCAGCGTGCGAGCGCCTCGAACCCGATTGTCTTGCCGTCCGAAAGCCGTACCTGTGGCTGGAACCAGGCAAAGATCTCGTTTGTTTCAAGGGCGTTATGCAATTCGCGTGCAGTCGTGCGGTCAATAATCTCCTCGCTCGACAGGCCGCTGCTGTAGAACCTGAACGATCCCCCTCCCGAAAACTCCGCCAATTCGACCGCACGCTGTGAACCGGCCACGATATTGGCGCCCGAAGACGATTTCACATGATTTTCGGCGGCGATTCCAAGCGACACGGTGCAATAGGTGCGGGTCGGCCCATCGCTGAAGGGTTCATCGAAAGCCCGCTGGATGCGCTCGGCCAGGATTGTCAGGCTTTCACCTTCCGGAATTCTCACATTGTCCAGACCGATGGCCACGGACTGGCCGACACGGGCCAGGACATCCTCGTCCCGAAGAAGCGCCTTCAGGCGGGCGACGGAATCAAGGACCACCTTGTCGTGCAGGGCTTGGCCGAACCGCGTCTCCACCGTGTCGAGTTCGTCGATCGTCAGCATGATGACGGCGACCTGAAAGCCTTCGCTGGCTGCCCGTGGCAGGGCCCGGTCGACCCAATCCACGAGGCCATCGCGCTGGATCAGACCGGTCAGCGAGTCGCGCTGATGCCCCGAGGCAAGCGGCTTCCGCCAGCCGATGACAAGTGCGATCGCAGGGGCAAGAACGATTGCCGCGCCGACCATGGCGACTTCGCCGCCGACCAGATGGGCGGCCAGGATGATCACCGGAACGAAAGCCATCATTTGCGGCTTGGCGAGCGCGAAGCGGAGGTGGCTTGGGCGTGTTCGGGGCATGGTGGCCCTTTCGATATCCGCGGAACAAAGCCGGAATATCAACCAGTGCTGACCAAGCGGTTAAGGCCTGTCGCGTTCCAGCCCTGCAAAATCAAAGAGTTTGGGATCAAGGAGATGCGAGGGCCGCGCGTTCATCAACGCCCGGAACATGACCTGACGCCGGCCGGGGGAGTTCTTCTCCCACCCGTCCAGGATCGCCTTCACCTGCTGGCGCTGCAACCCGTCCTGCGACCCGCAAAGATCGCAGGGGATGATCGGGTAGTTCATCGCGCGGGCGAAGCGTTCGCAATCCGCTTCCGCCACGTGGGCCAGCGGACGATAGACGAAGACGTCGCCTTCCTCGTTCAAAAGCTTCGGCGGCATCGTCGCCAGCCGTCCGCCGTGGAAGAGGTTCATGAAGAAGGTTTCCAGAATGTCGTCCCGGTGATGGCCGAGAACGACCGCCGAGCAACCTTCCTCGCGGGCGATCCGGTAGAGATGGCCGCGTCTGAGCCTTGAACACAGGGCGCAGAACGTCCGGCCCTGAGGTATCTTGTCGGTGACGATCGAATAGGTGTCCTGATACTCGATCCGGTGCGGGACACCCATGTCTTCCAGAAACTTCGGCAGCACCGTCGCCGGAAACCCCGGCTGGCCCTGATCCAGATTGCAGGCCAGCAGATCGACCGGCAGGAGTCCGCGCCATTTCAGCTCGTAGAGGGCCGCGAGCAGCGTGTAGCTGTCCTTGCCACCCGACAGGCAGACCAGCCAACGGGCGTCGCGCTCGATCATGCCATATTGCTCGATGGCCTCGCGCACATAGCGCACGATCCGCTTGCGGAGCTTCTTGAACTCCGTGGTCGCGGGCGCCCCTTTGAAGAGCGGATGGATATCGTCGCCGTCGTCGAGCATGGCATGGGCTTAGAGCGATCCGGAGGGCGCGGCAAGCGGTGTTGCGGTTCGTGCGGCGGGCGGACTTGCGGACGACAGGCAACGGGGTGCGGCAGGTTAATGCAGGAAAACAAGGCGAAAGGGGCGAAAACGCCACGTCGGTACTGCGTCGGTGTCACGTCGGTATTACGTCGGTGCCAACGTCGGTGCAGGCGCTTTGGGAGCGGATGGGCGGCGGGTGCTGTTAAGGGAGGTTGACGGTTGGTTAAGGGCGGCTTGGAGCCCGGAATGCGTAATGCTGCACAACGGTCGAATGTCTGCTAAATGATTCCTAGGTAATTTTTTTGAGGAACGCAGGAGCGATGCGCGTCACCGTCGAAGATGGAATGTATAAGGGGTTCCACATTACAGGCCCAACGCACAACTACCTCGGTGTCACGTTTGGCTCTAGTGCCAATCAGAAATTCACTATTGAAGTTTTGCCACCAAAAGGAGGGTGCAATCACGGTGTCGGCCTCACTGCTGATGAAGTAAGGCCTTGGATTGAAGAAGGTTTCCGTATCGCAGAGAGCGAGGTTGGCCGTACGTTCCAAATCGAACGAGCGGAGATCGTTGAAAACGACAACCGCAGGCCGGAAGTGTATCGAGAACTTGCACGGCGAATAGTCATCAGGCGCCACGAAAAGCAATCTGCGAGGTGAGCAGCTCTCCGGTTGGAGCATCCGGCGTTATCCAAAGCAGCCATTGGCGCAAGTGCAGCGAAATAGCGCTTTGTCCGCATAGCGGACCTTTGGCCTTTTGACTCTACATGGGCGATGAACTGCATATGCAAGTCCATGCAGGACGTTGAAGCCAAGCCGCGGGAGGGCATGGCCGGGGACAGGCGCACCGACGCTTAAGCCGGTGCGCTTTATGGTGAGGTCCGCATTTTCTGCCTGTGGTCTGCGCCAACGTCACCAAAGCGCCTGGCCGTCGGACCGAAGGTTCGCCTCTGGCGAAACACGGCCATGCGCTCGCGCGGCGGCCTTCGGCCTTGTTCCGCGCTGTGGGTCTTTGCAACCAGCGTCTGTTTCGTCGGACGGGCTCAAATCCCCCTCGGAGGCCTCACGCAAACAAGGCGAGGCCCCGGATCAAGTCCGGGGCGGGGGGCCGATCCGATCAGGCGCGACGTGCTGTGACGCCCTCACTTCTCCCCGATCTTATCCTGCGTCCTCATCTCGAAATCGCGCGCATCGTGCCGCTCGTGCAACTGCATCTCCGGCTCCCCGAAGCTGCGGTTGACCATGCGGCCTCGCTGTACCGCCGGCCGTGCGTCAATCTGCTTCGCCCAGCGCTGCACATGCTCATAGCTCTCAACGTCGAGGAACGCGCCCGCGTTGTACTGCCGTCCCAGCGCCAGTTGCCCATACCAGGACCAGATCGCGATATCGGCGATGGTATACTCCGCGCCGGTCATGAAATCGCGGTCTGCAAGGTTCCGGTCCAGCACATCCAACTGCCGCTTGGTCTCCATCGCGAAACGGTTGATCGGGTATTCCCATTTCTCCGGGGCATAGGCGTAGAAATGGCCGAAGCCGCCGCCGAGATAAGGCGCGCTGCCCATCTGCCAGAACAGCCAGTTCAGCATCTCGGGCCGGTTCGATCCGAGAAACGCGTCGAACTTCTCCGCCAGATGCAACAGGATCGACCCGGATTCGAAGACACGCACGGGTTCTGGCCCCGATCGGTCCATCAGCGCCGGGATCTTTGAATTGGGGTTCACCTCGACAAAACCCGAGCCGAACTGGTCGCCATCGTTGATCCGAATGAGCCAGGCGTCGTATTCGGCGTCATGGCCTGCCGCCAACAGTTCCTCGAACAGAACCGTGACTTTCACACCGTTCGGCGTGGCGAGTGAATAGAGCTGGAACGGGTGCTTGCCGACCGGCAGCTCCTTGTCATGGGTCGGTCCGGCAATCGGCCGGTTGATGTTGGAGAACTGGCCGCCGTTCTCGCTGTCCCATGTCCAGACGTCAGGGGGAGTATAGGTGTCGGGCATCTCGGTCTCCTGCATGGCGGGTCGCCGGGAGATTTGCCGCAGATCGGTGTAAGGTCAACGGCAAGGGTCCTGTGCGGAAATGCGAGGGTTCAGTCCGGCACGTTGTCCACGCCCGACCCGCCCCACGGGTGGCAGCGCCCGATCCGGCGCAGTGCCAGCCATCCGCCCTTCACCGCCCCGTGCTTCTCCAGCGCCTCTAGCGCATAGGCCGAACAGGTGGGATGATACCGGCAGTTATACCCGACCCAGGGCGAAAAAATCAGCCGATAGGCCCGGACAGGAAGGGCGAGGAGGCGGGCGGCAACACTCACGGGTGCGCCTTGGCCAGTGCCGATTGCAGATCGCCCATCAGATCGGAGAAGTCCCGCGCCGCCGTCACCTCGCGCCGCCCGATCAGCACGTAATCGAACCCGTCGCGTCCCTGCTCGGGCAGCACCAGCCGGGCCACCTCCCGCAACCGCCGTTTCGCCCGGTTCCGCGCCACCGCATTGCCCACCTTCTTCGAACAGGTGAAGCCCACGCGCTTGCCCTCTGCCTCGCCCGTCGCGCGTTCGCGGTATTGCAGGGTGAAGGCAGGCGTAGACACCCGCCGCGCCCGCGCCGCGGCAAGGAAATCGGCGCGCTTGGTGAGGAGGGTGAGGTCACGGAACTGCATGTCAGAGCATTTTGACGTTTCGTTGAATCGCTTTTCGCTGCCTGTCGGCTTCGCCTCCAACGCAAAAAGCGATGCGAGTATTTCGACGCGACGTCAAAACGCTCTAAAGACGACAAAACCGCCGGCGGTTGCCCGCGGCGGCTCCATCACATCGGAAAAACCGGCGCTTTATGCGCTCAGCTTCTTCCGGCCCTTCACGCGACGTGCGTTCAGGATCTTGCGGCCCGCTTTGGTCGCCATGCGCGAGCGGAAGCCATGCCGCCGCTTGCGAACAAGGTTCGAGGGCTGGAATGTGCGCTTCGTCCCCATAACGTTTCTCCGTCAGGTTGCCCGGGATTCGGGCGGTGAGTGTTCCGAAGCCCGGTCTCTAAGCGGATAGAATGCCCCTGTCAACGGGTTCGGCGGGCATTATCGGGGCGGAATAACTGAAATAATTCGCTGTGTCTTCCATGTTTCCGGTGCCCGAATTGTTTCATTTACCGGCCTGAGCACGCGCCAGCGTTCACCCCGCTTCACTCGCGCGTGATGGCCCTGACAATCGCCTCGTTTTGAAGGCATGTACGATGGACCGAGGCAATGGAAAGTGATTGAAGTGAGTGAGATGACCGAAACTCCCCGCGAGACGCAAGGCGGGCTGGCGCGACGCCTGCCGCTTCTGATCATTCTGGCCGTGGCCGCGATCGGAGCCTTCACGCTCAGCGATTACCTGACGTTCGAGGCGCTGGCCGACAACCGGGAGGCGCTGATCGCCTATCGCGACCAGAATTATGCGCTGACGGTTCTCCTCTTCATCGCCGCCTACGTGGTGATCGTCGCCTTCTCCCTGCCGGGCGCCACCATAGCCACGCTGACCGGCGGCTTCCTGTTCGCAACCTTCCCCGGTGCGCTCTTCAACATCACCGGGGCTACCATCGGCGCGACGGCGATCTTTCTGGCCGCGCGCATGGGGTTCGGCGAGAAGCTGGGCGAGAAGATCGAGGCCTCGGACGGGACAATCAAGAAGATCAAGGACGGGATCGACGAAAACCAGTGGTCGATGCTGTTCCTGATCCGGCTGGTGCCTGCAGTGCCTTTTTTCATCGCCAACCTGTTGCCGAGCTTTCTTGAAGTCCCGCTGCATCGCTTCGTGATCTCCACCTTCCTCGGCATCATTCCCGGCGCGGTGGTCTATACCTCCGTCGGTGCCGGTCTGGGCGAGGTCTTCGCCCGTGGAGAAACCCCGAACCTCGGCATCATCTTCGAGCCGCATATCCTGCTGCCGATCCTCGGGCTTTGTGCGCTGGCCGTTTTTCCGGTTGCGTTGAAGGCGCTGCGCGGCAAAGAGGGGCTCTGAGCAATGGAGCGGATCAAGACTGATATCCTCGTCATCGGTGCCGGCTCGGGCGGGTTGTCCGTCGCCGCCGGCGCGGTGCAGATGGGCGCGAATGTGGTCCTGCTCGAAGGTCACAAGATGGGCGGCGATTGCCTGAACTACGGTTGCGTGCCGTCGAAGGCGCTGCTGTCGGCTGCAAAACATGCCCATGCCATGACCACCGGCAAGGGCTACGGCGTGACTCCGGTGAAACCGAAGATCGACTATGCCGCCGCGAAAGATCACGTCGCCCGCGCCATTGCCACCATCGAACCCCATGACAGCCAGGAACGCTTCGAAGGCCTGGGCGTACGCGTGATCCGCGAATTCGGGCGCTTCATCAGCGAGACCGAGGTGCAGGCGGGCGACCATGTGATCGAGGCGCGGCGCATCGTCATCGCGACCGGGTCCTCGCCCTTTGTCCCGCCGATTCCGGGGCTGGAGGATGTGGAGCATCACACCAACGAAACCATCTTCGACCTGCGGGACCGTCCCGATCACCTGCTGATCATCGGCGGCGGTCCCATCGGGATGGAAATGGCGCAGGCGCATATCCGGCTCGGTTCCAAGGTAACGGTCATCGAAGGGGCCAAGGCGCTGGGCAAGGATGACCCCGAAGCGGCAGCTCTGGTGCTGGCCCGTCTCCGTGCCGAGGGCGTGGAGATCGTGGAAGGCGCACAGGCCGAAAACGTCTCGAAGAAGGGCAAAACTATTACGGTCGAGACCTCGAACGGCACCTACACCGGCTCGCATCTGCTGATGGCGGTGGGGCGCAAGGTCAATATCGACAAGCTTGATCTCGACAAGGGCGGCGTGGCCCATGACCGCAAGGGCGTCAGCGTCGACGCCTCGCTCAAATCCACCTCCAACCGCCGCGTCTATGCCATCGGCGACGTTGCGGGGGGCATGCAGTTCACCCATGTCGCGGGCTACCACGCCAGCACCATCATCCGCTCGATGCTCTTCGCGCTTCCGTCAAAGGCGCGGACCGACCACATTCCTTATGTCACCTATACCGACCCCGAACTGGCCCAGATCGGCCCGACCGAGGCGCAGGCGGTCGAAGACCACGGACGCGACGCCATCACCACGGTACGGTTCGAGTATTCCGGCAATGACCGGGCCATCGCGACGGGCAAGACCGATGGCTTCATCAAGGTGATGGTGCTGAAGAAACGCCCCATCGGCGCGACCATCGTCGGCGAAGGCGCGGGCGACCTGATCGGCGTCTGGGCGCTTGCCATTGCCAACAAGATGAAGATGAGCGCCGTCGCCGCCATGGTCGCCCCCTATCCGACACTGGGCGAGGTCAACAAACGCGCGGCAGGCGCCTATTTCACCCCGACGCTTTTCGAAAATCCGACGGTCAAGAAAGTCGTTGGATTGGTTCAGCGCTACATTCCATAATACGCACATGTTCACGAACACGCTTTCAGGCCGCTTCCTTGTTCTCACGATCCTTTTCGTGATGCTGGCCGAGGTGTTCATTTTCGTGCCCTCGATCGCGCGATTCCGGCAGGATTACATGGTCAACCGGCTGGAGAGGGCGCAGATCGCCTCGCTGGCGCTTCTGGCCGACGACATGATCGAACCGGACCTGGAACAGGAACTTCTGAAAAACGCGGGCGTCTATAACGTGGTGCTGCGCCGCGACGAGATCCGGCAGCTTGTCCTGTCGTCTGCCATGCCGAAGCCGGTGGATGAAACCTTCGATCTTCGTTCGCCGCCCGCCAGCACGCTGATCATGGACGCGATGAAGCGGCTGGTGACCGCCGAGCCGCAGGTCGTCCGCGTCATCGGCACACCGGCACAGGATGCAGGGCTTCTGATCGAGATCACCATGCCGACCGAGCCGCTCAGGACCGCGATGCTGGACTATGGCGTGCGCATCCTGCTCCTCTCGGCCGTGATCTCCATTTTTACGGCCACGCTGCTGTTTTTCGCCGTCCGCTATTTCCTGGTGAAGCCGATCAAGGGCGTCGTCTCCGCGATGAAATCCTATGCCGCCGCCCCCGAAGACGCGCGCCGGATCATCAACCCCACAGCCAGCGTCAAGGAACTGGCCGACGCGGAACAGGCGCTGAAATCCATGCAGACCGACCTGACCTCGATGCTGAAACAGCGTGAACGCCTCGCCTCCCTTGGCAGCGCCGTGGCCAAGGTCAGCCACGACCTGCGCAACATTCTGACCACCGCACAGCTTTTCGCCGACCGGATCGACCATAGCGAGGACCCGGTGGTGGCGCGGATGGCGCCGAAACTGATGAACTCGATCAGCCGCGCTGTGAACCTCTGCGAAAGCACGCTGGCCTTCGGCAAGGCGGAGGAACCGGCGCCCACGCTTTCGGTCATTTCGCTGGCCGCCGTCGCGTCCGACGTGATCGAGGGCGAGCAGTTGGCGGCAGAAGGCGCGGCGGTGCGGCTTTTTTCCGAGGTGCCCGGCGGCCTGATGGTGCGGGCCGATCCCGAACAGATCTACCGCGTGCTGTCGAACCTTGTGCGCAACGCCCGCCAGGCGGTCAGCGCAAGCGGGCAGGAGGGCAGCGTGACAATTTCCGCCGGCGAAAGCGACCGCGACTGGTGGATCACGGTCAGCGATAACGGGCCGGGATTGCCGGCGCGCGCAAAGGAGCATCTTTTTACGCCATTCCAGGGCGCTGCCAGCAAGGGCGGGGCCGGGCTGGGCCTGGTCATCGCCGCCGAGTTGATCCGGGGGCATGGGGGCGAACTGACGCTGCAAAGCACGGGACCCGAAGGCACCGTCTTTGCCATCAGCCTGCCGAAAGCGGTGATCGGTCAGGACCGGGCCGCGGAATAGGTGCGGCGCAATCAGTCTTATGCTCCGGTCTTCAGGTGCCACCGCGCGGATTGGCTATTCCATATTAATCGTCCGCCGATCTGCCCCCCTTAATCGCGAGCAGGATGGATTCGCCCGCCAAATGGCGTTGCCGCGCAAGATCTTCTCCATTGCCAAGCGCTCCCCGATGCGGCTAAATCTGGATTTTCAAACAACCGAATAAACTGCTTCACGTCCAGTTCTCCGCCGCTATGTCCGATAAGATCCAGAGTGCAAGACCGGCACCCTTGCCAATAAAAGTGCTTGTATCGTTAATAATAGCACTGGCGCTTATAGCGCTCGCTGACAGATTGTCGTTTATCCAGGACGACGCTTATATTTCCTTTCGATATGCGAGTAATCTTGTCTCTGGATATGGTCTTGTCTGGGAACCGGGTCAGTACGTTCAGGGTTACACGAACTTCCTTTGGGTCATAATCCTAAGCACAGCCCCTTTCCTTTCTTTATCAATGGAGGAAGCGGCAAAGATTTTTGGCATAGCTCATTATTTATGTGCGTGCCTTTTGTTCTTCCTGATTTGCATCCGCCTCTTCCAAAATACATGGATGGCCGCTGGCGCATTGATAGTTCTCACGGCAAACTACAGCTTCACCTCCTACGCCACGGGAGGGCTTGAGACCATGCAGCAAGCATTTCTCATGCTCGGCCTTCTGTATTGTTACCTGCTCTTGATAGAAAAGCCGGAGTCCAGGGGAGCCGCGTTCGCGTTTTCCGTGACAAGCGGGCTGCTCATGTTGTGCCGACTCGACAGCGCGGTGTTGATTCTTTGTGTTGGCATAGGGGCGCTCTGGGTATTGCGCCGAAGTGGCGTAATATCTTATGCGGTTCTGCTCATCCCGGGGACCGCCATTCTGGGAGCATTTTTGTCATTCTGCTATTATTTCTATGGAAATATTTTCCCGAACACATTCTATGTCAAGGCGGAAGGTGTGACGATTGCCAATGTCGTTTATGGCATAAATTACGTCATGGGATTTCTAAAATTTTACTTGATCGCTCCATTTCTTGCTGTGGGATTAGTTTTGGCCTTTCGAAAAGGGAAGCGACCTTTCTTCGTGCCAATAGCGATCTATTCCGTCCTGTGGATGTCATACGTGATCTGTGTGGGCGGCGATTTCATGGAGTTTCGCATGATGGTGCCGGCGCTGCCAGTGTTTCTGCTTCTGATTGCAAACGCCTTTACTTATCTGAAGCCCAATCACCAGATGACTTTCCCCGCGATTTGCGTTCCGGTCCTCGTTCTGGCATCGTGCATTTACTACATTGTTGAATGGCACCTGGTCGGTGTGGAGCGGATCGAAGCTCTTCAGGAACACCTGACCAGTCCCTCCCAGGATTGGATCGGCGTTGGCGAACGTCTCCACCAGGTATTTCCGGGCGGCTACCGGGATGGGCCGAAGATCGCAGTAACCGCTGCGGGTGCCATCCCCTTTCACTCCGCGCTTCGCACGGTGGACATGCTTGGCCTGAACGATGTGGAAATCGCCCGAAATGGCATCCAGTTTGCCGACAGGCCGGGGCACCGCCGGATGGTCGATCCGCATCTCCTTGTTGAAAGAAATGTCCACCTCGTTTTGGGACATCCCTACTTGATTCCGGAAGCCAGAATCGAGGATGTGCAGATCTGCGCGGGCCGTTTCCTGTCGCTTTTGTATTCCGGCAGGCAGGCGCCCGAAACCTTCCTGCAATACCCTGTTCTGGCGACGAAAGTGAACGAAGAGTTCGTTGTCGCCATGCTGTACCTGTCAGAGCATCCGGCAGTTGAGGTGGCGCTCGGCAATGGGTCCGTGACCCGGATCAGGCCACGCTCCGACGACGGCTGCAATGCCTGATGCAATCAGCCACGCATCATTTCCGAGCACGGAAAAGGAAGCCCGCTCCGCACGTCAGGCGGCCGATCACGCAGGAAGGATGACCCGCCGTGTTGCGGCTGAAGACGGCAGTCCGGTCGTTACACCTGCTTCAAACGAGGCTCAGACACTCACCCCGAACAGCCACCCGATCGCTGCCGTGACGGCCATTGCGAAGACGCCCCATCCCACGACGCGGAAGATCGCCGGCGCGAGCGGGGCGGCCCCGGCCCGCGCCCCAAGCGCGCCGAGGACGGCCAGCGCGAACACCGTCACGATCAGAACGGTTGGAATGATGGCCGCGGCAGGCGAAAGATATGCGGCCAGAACCGGGATCGCTGCGGCAACGCTGAAAGTCGCGCCTGAGGCCATCGCCGCCTGAAGGGGATTTGCGGTATGGACCTCCGAAAGCCCCAACTCATCCCGGATATGGGTTGCCAGCGCATCCTTTTCCGTCAGCTCGCGCGCTACCGCCTCTGCCGTGGCCCTGCTCAACCCCCGCTCCTCGTAAATGCCGACAAGCTCCTCCAGCTCGGCCTCCGGGGTTTCTTCCAGGGCAATCCTTTCGCGCTCGATATCGGCCCGTTCCGTGTCCGATTGCGACGAGACGGAGACATATTCGCCCGCCGCCATCGACATCGCACCGGCCGCAAGCCCGGCGACCCCGGCGATCAGAACCGCCCTGGGGCTTGGGTCCGCCGCTGCGACCCCCACAATCAGCGATGAAACCGAGACGATCCCGTCATTCGCCCCCAGCACGGCGGCGCGAAGCCAGCCGCTGCGGGTGACGTAGTGTGGATCGTCGGAATGGGCGCTGATCTGGGTCATGGTCCTTCTCGCTTCAATTTCTGTGTCATTGTCTGGCACATACCAAACTGCCTCATCGCAGCGCCTTACCCAAGGCATCTTCGTGAAAACAGACCCGATGCGATCGGGGTTGCGTGACGTCTTCGTCCCTTGAAGCGGAAATTACGGCGTGTTCAGGGAACTCAGGCGCGGGCGGGGACATCGGGCGGGCCGCGTGCAGGGCCCTGCAGCAGAGGCACGAAATCCTACGCGAAATGCGTGGAGGGTGCCTTGACGGGGCAGGTCGTCATCGCGGATTGATGCGCGCGTCATGGAGCCGGTCATTCGCTTACCGCGCCCCGAAACGGCACCCCCGGCTTGTCAAGAGTTCGTTCATTCCACCGTACGGTTGGTTGTACAAAACGGTTTTCGCGGGGTGGAAAACATGTACAAAACGTCACGCGATGGGCATTCGGCGAACGTACACGCCATCCGGCGTTAACTTTCGGCGCAGATGAAAAACAACCTTGCCAACCGTGCGCCCGACCGTTATCTCCCGCTTGCTCGCGCGCTGGTAGCTCAGTTGGATAGAGTACTTGACTACGAATCAAGGGGTCGGGGGTTCGAATCCTCCCCAGCGCGCCAACCGACAGAAAATTCGATCCCTCCACAGCGTGCCAGCCGACAAAAAAATAGCGGGCCAGAAGGCCCGCCAGTCGGATTGATGCCAACAGGGAGGAGTTGGCAATCAGAAATCCTTGATTACTTCGCAGTCGCTTTCTTGGCGGCAGCGGTCATCTCGTCGGTGGCTTTTTTGACGGCTTTCGTCGCGTCTTCACCGATGTCCTTGCCAGCGGCCAGCATCAGTTCGACGGTTTCCATCTGAACTTTCTTGGCGATTTCAGCGAAGGCAGCCATCGATTCCGAGCTCATTTCGGCTTGAGCCGAAGCGAAATCGGTCATGGCTTTGGTGTAGTCGGACACGTCGTCCTTGGCGTTGGTGACAACGCCCAGTTTGCCGATGGTGGCTTTCGTCCAGCCAGCGGAGATCTCGGTGGATTTCTCGGCGGCGTCGAGGACGACTTTCGACATCTTGTCAGCGAAGGAAGCCTGCGTCTTGAAAGCTTCGGTCATCGCAGATGTGTCGACGGGGAAAGCGCCCATCATGTCTTTCATCATCTTGGTGTAGTCGGGTGCAGCTTTAGCGGCCATTGGTATTACTCCATAAATTCCTGTGAGGCGGGAACGAACACCCCGCTCTTTGCAACTGCAAAATATATACATGCTGCACCGCAGCAAATCAAGAGGTTATGCTGCGGTGCAGCAAAAAATTCTTTTTCGTAAAATCAGTATCTTACGAAGATTTTGCCGGTTCCCCGACATAGATTCCCGGTGCAGGTGCCAGTGCAGGATAGTCCTTGTGAGTCCCGACTGCGCGCGCCTCGATCTGTTTTCCGGACCGTGACGCCAGCCATTTCTCCCATGTCGGCCACCATGATCCCTCGTGGAATTCCGCCCCCTCACGCCAGTCCGCAGCAGCTTCCGGCCAATCGGAGTTCGTGTAGTGGCCGTATTTGTTCTTGCTGGGCGGGTTCACGATCCCGGCGATGTGGCCGGATTCCGAGACGATGAAGGTTTTCGACCGGCTGCCCATCTGGCGCACGCCCGCATAGCAGCTTGGCCAGGAGGCAATGTGGTCGGTTTCGCAGGCGATCGACATGACCGGGACCTTCACGTCCGATATGCGGACCTTTTCGCCCAGCACCTCGAACCCGTCGCCCACGAAGCTGTTGGCCTGACAGAGACCGCGCAGGTATTCCATGACCATGCAGGCGGGCAGGTTCGCGCCGTCGCCGTTCCAGTAAAGCAGATCGAAGGCCGGGGGTGCCTCGCCCAGCATGTAGCTGCGGATCGCGGGGCCATAGACAAGGTCGTTCGACCGCAGGAAGCTGAAGGTGCGGCCCATGATGAAGCTTTGTAGGATGCCGTCTTCCTGCACCTGTTCTTCGATGGCGTCGACGAAATCGTTCGACAGGAAGGCGGTGAATTCGCCCTGGTCGGCGAAATCGGTCAGCGCGGTGAAGAAGGTCGCGGATTTGATCGTCTTGTCGCCCCGTTTCTGCAGCAAAGCCAGCGTCAGCGCCAGCGTCGTCCCGGCGATGCAGTAGCCGGTCACGTTGAGTTGCTTCTCGCCCGTGATTTCCTTCACCACGTCCAGCGCGGCCAGATAGCCCTTCTCGACATAGTCACTCATGCCGAAATCGCGGTAGCTGGCATCGGGGTTCTTCCAGCTTACGACGAAGAGCGTATAGCCCTGATCCACCACCCATTTGATAAGGCTGTTCTGCGGGCGCAGGTCCATGATGTAGAACTTGTTGATCCAGGGCGGGAAGATGACCATCGGCGTCCTGTGAACAGTCTCGGTCGTGGGCGCGTATTGGATAAGTTCGAAAAGCTCGTTGCGGAAAACGACGGAGCCTTCCGTGGTGCCGATATTCTCGCCGACCTTGAAGGCGTTCTTGTCGGCCAGCGTGACCAGCAACTCGCCATCGGACGCCTCGATATCGCGCACGAGGTTCTCCAGCCCCTTGACCAGCGACTCGCCGTTGGTTTCCACCGCCTTCGACAGCGCTTCTGGATTGGTGGCGAAGAAATTGGTGGGGCTCATCATGTCGATGATCTGTTGCGAGAAATAGCGCAGGCGCTTCCTGTCGGTGTCGTCGAGGTCCTCAAGCTGATCGACGGCGTGTTTCACCGCGTCGGAAGTGAACAGATATTGTTGCTTGATGAAGTTGAAATACGGATGCTTGTCCCACAATTCGTTGGAGAACCGGCGATCCTTCGGGCCGGTATCCTCGGGCGGTGCCAGGTGGCCCGACATCAGGCTTTCCTGTGCTTCCACGAAGTGTTTCAGCGCCTTGCCCCAGTATTCGACCTGAGTTTCGAATATCTTCGAAGGGTGGGTTACGGCCTCGGAAAAATAGGCGGCAGCGGCCTTCATATAGAGATCCTGCCCCGGCCCCTGAAGGCCCGGATGGATTTGCTTTTTCTGTGCGACCGCAGAGACGAAACGTTGCGATAACTCTTCAACCTTAGCGAGATTTTCGTTCAGAACATCGAGATTCTGAGCGTTTTCAGTTTCTTCAGTTGTCATATGCTAAGTTCCGATTTACGTTTCGCAGTTGCAGCATTTGCCAACTACCGACGATGCCATCGACTGGCAAAGCGACGTTTTGGCATCCCGGTTCCGGGGTCGTAAGGAGAACGTGATATGCGCCAGATGATGACATACGACCTAATGGAAACCGTTCGAAACACCAATCAGTGGATGGGCGCCACAGCCCTTTCAATGGCATCCTATCCTATTTGGGGCGTCGTGCCCAATCCCGCATTTCGCCTGATGGCGGCCTGGGGCGAAGTGACGGAACGCAGCTTCGCGCGCATGGTGGCCAAGCCCGACTGGGGCATCGATACCGTGGTTGCCTCGGACGGCCGCGACCATGTGGTCACTGTCGAGACGGAGATCAAACGCCCCTTTGGTGACCTGATCCGCTTCAAGGTGCAGGGCCGCCCTTACAAGCGTCGCAAGATCCTGCTGATCGCGCCGATGTCCGGTCACTACGCCACGCTTCTGCGCTCCACCGTGCAAAGCCTTCTGCCCGATGCGGAGGTCTGGGTGACGGACTGGCACAATGCCCGCGATATCCCCGTCAGCGTCGGCAAGTTCGATATCGAGGATTACACGCTCTATTTGGCCGAGTTCATGCAGCAGCTTGGCCCCGACACCAATGTCATCGCCGTCTGTCAGCCCGCGCCGCTGGCGCTCGCCGCCACCGCCTATCTGGCGGAGGTGGACCCCAAGGCGCAGCCGCGGACGTTGACGCTGATCGGCGGTCCGATCGATCCCGATCGGGCGCGGACCGACGTGACCGATTTCGGCCGCCGGGTGACAATGGGTCAGCTCGAACAATTCATCATCCAGCGTGTCGGCTACAATTATGCGGGCGTCGGCCGGATGGTTTATCCCGGCCTGTTGCAGCTTGCCTCCTTCATGTCGATGAACGCGGAAACCCACGGCAACGCCTTCAGCGAGCAAATCCTGCGCGTCGCCAAGGGCGAGTCAGGCGATCATGACAAGCACAACAAGTTCTACGACGAATACCTCGCCGTCATGGACATGCCGGCGGAGTTCTATCTTTCCACTGTCGAGCGCGTCTTCAAGAACCGCGACATTGCGCGAAACGATTTCGAGGTTGCCGGTCACAAGGTCGATATCGGTGCGATCACCGATGTGGCGGTGAAGGTGGTCGAGGGCGAGCGGGACGACATCTCGGCCCCGGGTCAATGTCTTGCGGCGCTCGATCTGCTGACCGGCCTGCCGGACAGCAAGAAAGCCAGCCATCTGGAGCCGCGGGCCGGTCACTACGGCATTTTCGCGGGCAAAAGCTGGCGGAACAACATCCGTCCGCTTGTTCTGGACTTCATCGACCAGAACAAGCCTCAACCGGCACGGAAGACAACGCGGCGCAAGAAAAGCGCCTGATCCCGCTCAGGTCCAGTTGACCTGCGCTCCGCCCGGCAAGGCGGCGCGGGCGCGGACGGGCAGATCATAGGCGTATTCAGCGCTGTCGCAGAAGCCTCGTATCCAGGCATCGTCCATCAGTAGGAAATCCAGAACGGAAGCCAGGAATTCCGGGTCTTTCGCCCGGCCGCGCAGATCGTCGGCCCCGGCGCCGGTCGAGCCAAGAAAGACTGGCAGCAAGTCCTCGTTGCCCACCAGCCAGGACAAGGCCTCCAGGGCCAGTAGCTCGGCAGAGTCCCGCGCGAGTGGGGTCATGATTGCTCCGTTAAATGGTTTGTTAATCATTCTGAGGAAACACTGAACAACATATCACGACTTTTACGAGATCCCAGATTCCATGCAGAGAAGCATTCTTGTCATAGATGCGATCGCCACGAACCGTATCCGGTTTGCGGCCTTGCTGGAATCGGCGCGGTACAAGGTCTCGACCGCCTTCGCGCTGACTGACTATCCCGGCAATCTCGACGATCACGACCTGATCCTTCTGGGGTTGCCGGACGATCACCCAGGCGCGGCGCTGGCCGAACTCGGTCCGATGATCCGGCGCTCGAACGTTCCGGTCCTATGCGTCGATCGCAAGACATCCCCTCTGCGCCGGTTGCTCGCGCTCAGGGCAGGCGCGCGGGACGTGTTGCCGTCGAAATCGCCCGATGACCTGCTTCTCGCCCGGCTGCGCGGCCTGATCCGCGAACAGGAGGCCGAACGCGAAAGCCAGCGCCGTCGGATCACCGCTGCCAGCTTCGGGTTTTCCGAGGCGCTGACGGGGTTCAACAGGCAGGCCCGCATCCTGTGCGTGGGCGAGCTTGGCGAACTTCCCGACCGGCTTGCGGCGCTGATGACTCACAATGTGGACCGGGTCAGCGGGAACGCTCAATTCGCCGATGACGATAGGGCGGTGGCCCCGGACGTCATCGTCCTGAATGCCGGTTGCGGGCAGCGCGAACTGAGCCGACTCTTGCCGGAGATGCGGGACCAGACCCACCTGCGTCCCGCGCCTGTCATGGTGGTCTACCCGGTGGACAAGCCCGAACTGGCCGTTCACGCGCTGGCCATTGGCGCCGACGAGGTTGTCGTGGACAGTGCCGGAATAGAGGAAATCGCACTTCGCATCGGAAACCTGATCACCCGCAAGCTCCGGCATGATGCGCTCAGGAAGTCAGACGAACAAAGCTACCGGATGGCGATGACCGACGACCTGACCGGACTCTACAACCGGCGCTATGCCGATCGCTATCTGTCCGGTCTGAGAAGCTGCGCCGATGGCTCGGCGTCCGGCTTCTGCGTCGTCGTCGTCGATCTCGATCATTTCAAGGCAGTGAACGACACGCATGGCCACGCGGTCGGAGACGAGGTGCTGCGCGAAGTGGCGCGGCGGCTGGCGTCGAACCTGCGGGCCTTCGATCTGGTCGCGCGATATGGCGGCGAGGAATTTCTGATCATCCTGCCCAACACCACCAGCGAAATGGCGGCGATCCTGGCCGAGCGAGTGCGGCGGGCCGTTTCGCTGCAAAGCGTCAAGGTACGGCCGGGTCTTGAAGTCGACGTGACCGTCAGCCTTGGCGTGGCCGCCGGAGCGGTGCAGGCCGGTGTGGCGGAGAAGCGCACCGGGACATCGGACATGCCCGAAGCACCATCACCGACGCAGTTTCTTCCGGTGTTCGAAGCCGCCGACGCCGCGCTCTACCGCGCCAAGTCAAAGGGTCGAAACCGGGTAGAGGTCAGCGGCGTCTGAGGCCTTTCAGCCGGTCTTCAAGCGCATCGGCATAGGCCACCCGTTCGGCCTGGGTCATCGCTTCCAGCCGGTCCAGCAGCAGCGCCTCTCCGAAGTCCTGGCGACGCACCGCCGCCTTCCGTTGTTCGGCCAGAAGCCGCTGCAATTCCGCGCGGTCGAAGCTTTCGGCGCGCAGCGCGGTCAGGAAGGATTCGAACCGTGCGCGCAAAGCCTCGCGACCTTCGCGGAACCTCTCCCGGTCTCCCATGACCTCGCGTGCCATTTGTCGTCGCTGATCCGCCGGCAACGCCCGGAAGAATGGCTCGCCCAGAACACCCCGGATCGCGCGGCTGCCTTCGTCGCGGTTGCGTGGGCCATCAGGCGACAACCAGCTTCCGGCCACCATGCCGGCAATCAACAGGTTCACGCCGAGCGACACGATCAGAAGAGGCATCAGCCAGCGGCGCGGTTTGGATGTGGGGGCGGGTGTCTCGGTCATCGGGCCTGCCTCACTCGCTCAACATCGCAAGATCGGCGCCTGCGAGAAACGTCGAGAGCCCGGCCACATCGTCGGCTTGCGGCGACAGGGTGATGACCAGATCCGGCATCGCGAATCCGATCCAGACACCAAGCGCGGCAGCGCCGGAAAGACCCGACGCGGCAAACAAGGTTTTGAGCCGCGCCACCGTGCTGCGGTGGGGCCGGTCTGTCGCGACCTGGGAGGTCTCAGGCATCGCTGCCACCGCATCGGCCGTCAGTCGCGCCATGAATGCGTCGTCCGGGGCAGGACGGTTGGCCTTTGCGGCTTCAAACAAGCCGTCAAGCAGCGCGTCGTCGGATCTGTCCCTATCCATGTCCGTACCCCAGTTCATCCTTGCGGCCGATCAAGGCGGCCTTCAATGCACGTTTTCCCCGCGCGGTCAGACTTTCGACCGCCTCCACGCCGATGTCCATGATCTCCGCGATCTCGGGGTTGGTCAGCCCCTCGATATGGCGCAGCGCCACCGCCTGTTTCTGCCGGTCGGGCAATTTATCCAAGGCGGCCTGCAACGCGTCGGCACGGTCCTTCTCTGTTATCGCTTCGACCACGCTCGGCGCATCCGATTCCGGCTCGGCCACGCCATCCAGCGCCACCTGCGCCCGCGTCCTGCGGCGGCGCAGCCGGTCGGTGCAAAGGTTGACGGTCACGCGATAGGCCCAGGTCGAGACCCTGGCTTCCCCCTGCCGCCAGTCGGGCGCGATCTTCCAGAGCTTCATCATCGCCTCCTGCACCACGTCCTCAGCCTCCGCCCGGTCACCCAGCACGCGCGCGGCATAGCCGAAAAGACGCGGACCAAGCCGCGCGACAAGATCCCGGCCCGCCGTCGCATCGCCATTGGCGAAGGCGACAAGCAGCGCGGCGTCGGGCGCATCGCTATCGGTGCCTTGATCCATGTCCCTCCCGGCGTAGCGCCGAACCGCCGCCTCGGCAATCCGGCGCTTCTGGGGTCAGTTGTGGCGCTTGCCAAAGCCACGTTCGCCACCTTTGCCCCGCCGCTCCATCCGGCGGTCGCCCATATGGGACATGGCCTGCTCGAACTCCTCGGCGCTGACCCCGCCGGAGCCATCGGCGTCGAAGCGCTCGATCATGCGAGCACCGCGCTCACCGCCGCGCCCGCGTTCGATCACGTCGCGGCTGAGCACGCCGTCGCCGTCGATGTCCATCCGTTCGAACATCGCCAGGGCGCGTCCCTCGGATCGAGCCATCTGATGGGCCACGAATTCCTCCTGGCTGATGCTGCCATTGCCATCCGTGTCGAGGTCGGCAAACCGGTTGTCGCGCCGGGCGGTCAGATCCTCCGCCGTGATCTCGCCGCTGCCGTCCACGTCAAGTTCCTCGAAGCTCATCGGCCCGTTACCGGGGCCCTGCTGGGCAACCGCAATGCCCGCACCGAATACGATCAGGGTGCTTGCCAGCAGGATCTTGGCCGTGTTCTTTTCCATTTGTCAGGTCTCCTTGCCTTGGTATCTGATCGTTACACGCAGGGCATTCGGGTTTCCGTCGCAGAAAATTCGTAGGAAGGTCCGGAAAAGGGAGAGAGACATGGAAGACATCGTAATCCTGTCGGGCGCACGCACCGCCATCGGCACCTTCGGCGGCGCTCTCGCCGGAACCGCACCTATCACGCTGGGCGCAACGGTAGCGAAGGCCGCGATGGAGCGGGCCGGGGTGGAGCCGGGGCAGATCGGCCACGTCGCCTACGGCCATGTCATCAACACCGAACCGCGCGACATGTATCTCTCCCGCGCTGCCGCGATGGAGGCGGGCATTCCCGACACCACACCGGCCATGAACGTCAACCGGCTCTGCGGCTCCGGCGCTCAGGCCATCGTTTCGGTCATCCAGTCGCTGGCGCTGGGCGATGCGGAGTTCGGACTGGCGGGCGGCGCCGAAAGCATGAGCCGTTCGCCGCATTTGCTGCCCTCCGCCCGCTGGGGCCAGAAAATGGGTGACACCTCCGCCGTTGACATGATGCTGGGCGCGCTCAACTGCCCATTTGGCACCGGCCATATGGGCGTGACGGCGGAAAACGTGGCCGCTGAGCATGGCGTCACCCGTGAGGCGCAGGATGCCTTCGCCGCTGAGAGCCAGTCGCGGGCGGCGCGGGCAATCGCCGAAGGCCGTTTCGCCGACCAGATCGTGCCGGTGGAAGTGAAACGCCGGCGCGAAACGGTCGCCTTTGAGGTCGACGAACATCCCAAGAAAACCACCGTGGAGACGCTGGCGGGCCTCAGGCCCGCCTTCCAGAAGAACGGCACGGTCACGGCGGGCAATGCCAGCGGCATCAACGATGGCGCTGCCGCTTTGGTTCTGGCTGCGGCAAGCGCGGCGGAGAAAGCTGGGTTGCAACCCCGTGCGCGGATTCTGGGCTACGCCCATGCCGGAGTGAGACCGGAGGTCATGGGAATCGGCCCCGTGCCTGCCGTGCGGGCGCTGTTGCAAAAGACGGGGCTTTCGGCGGGCGATTTCGACGTCATCGAGTCGAACGAGGCCTTCGCGGCGCAGGCACTTGCGGTGAACAAGGAACTGGGCCTCGATCCGGCCCGCGTAAACCCCAATGGCGGGGCCATCGCGCTCGGCCACCCGGTGGGTGCGACCGGCGCGATCATCACGGTGAAGGCGCTTTATGAACTGAAACGGATCGGCGGCAAGCGGGCGCTGGTGACCATGTGCATCGGCGGCGGTCAGGGCATCGCGCTGGCGCTGGAAGCGGTCTGAGGCGATTCGGGGCGGGCGGTTCGGCGATCGTTCCGCCCCGCAGAACCTCGATTTTTTCGAACAATTTGAAGGAATTCGCCCGATCTGACCGGGTTTAACCCGCAATTTACCAACTTGAATCCATAACCGCAGCGCAACCCCCAAGGGAGTGCTGCCCAAATGGAACTGTCCGAAAGACTGGCTGCCGAACGCCGCGCCCGGCTGGCTGCCGAACGTCTGATGGAACAGATGAAATCCGAGCTTTACGCGGCCAACGAAACGCTCTCCAAACACGCCCGCAGCCTGACCACGGAAATCGCGTCGAGCCAGCAGGAAATTGTCGCGGTAAGGTCTGAAGCCGCCACTTTTCAGGCCCAGTACGAACAGGCGCAGAAGAATCTCGAAACAGCCGAAAGCGCGATTACCATCGCCGAACGGCGGCTTTGGGATTCTCTGGAAACCATCCGCGACGGCTTCGCGGTCTTCGACCCCGACAACACCCTGATCGCGGCGAACCGCGCCTATCTCGCTATCTTCGACGGTCTGGAGATGGTCCGCCCCGGCATTTCGCTGAAGGAATTGTTCGCGCTTCTGGCCGAGGAGGGCATCGTCGATACCGCCGGGCTTCGCGCGCCGGACTGGCAGGCGTTGATGATGGAGCGGCTGGCTTCCCATCGGATCGACACGGCCGTCCTCAAGATCTGGAACGGCACCTATATCAAGCTGATCGACCGGCGCACACGGGATGGCGACCTCGTTACACTGGCGCTGAACATCACCGAGCAGATCGAACGTGAGAAACAGCTTGAAGAAACCTCGATCCGGGCAGAGGCCGCGAACCGCGCGAAATCCGCCTTCCTCGCCAATATGAGCCACGAAATCCGCACGCCGATGAACGGCATCATCGGCATGGCGGAACTGCTGGCGGAAACCGGGCTGAACGACGAGCAACAGACCTATATCGACACGATCCTGTCCTCGGGCGAGGCGCTTCTGGTCATCATCAATGACGTGCTCGACTATTCCAAGATCGAGGCGGAGAAGGTCACGATAAAGGCGGGCGAGTTCGACCTTGAACGGTGTGTCCATGACGTGGCCATGCTTTTGGGCCCCGGCGCCTTCGCCAAGGGGCTTCAGATCGCGGTGGATTACGACCTGTTCCTGCCCACTCGCTTCATCGGCGATGCGGGCCGCATCCGGCAGGTGCTGACAAACCTGATTGGCAACGCCATCAAGTTCACCACTGAAGGCCATGTCATCGTGCAGGTCTCCGGCATTGCACTGGATGACGGCAAGTACCGCATCCACGTCACCGTTGAGGACACCGGGATCGGCATCCCGAAGGACAAGCTGGAAGACATCTTCCGCGAATTCCACCAGGTCGAAAACGAGCGTGACCGCACCCATGACGGTACCGGGCTGGGGCTGGCCATCAGCGCACGGCTGATCGACATGATGGGCGGCGAAATCTGGGTGGACAGCGAAGAAGGGCGTGGCTCGGGCTTCGGTTTCCAGATCTCGCTTCCCGCCGTGGAAGGAACCCAGGTGGATATGTCGGTGCCCGACTGGCTCGACCGCGCCGTGATCGTCGGGCAGGAGGGTTTGAACAGGGAAATTCTGGTCAAGCAACTGAGCCTGCTCGGGCTGAATTCCGTCGTCGCTGCAACGCCGGAAATGATTGCCGAGCTTTCGCCCTCGGCCCGTGACGTCTTCTTCGTGACCTCCGATTTCGACGAAGATATCGAAGGGTTGGTCGAAGTGCTGCGGCGCAAGGTCGGACCGGCGGCCATCTTCCTCGTCGCCGACGCGCCCGGCAACGTGCCGAAGATGGTGGAGGGCGTGGACGCGATGATGCAGCGCCCGGTTCTGCGTGACACCTTGTGGCGGGCCTTGCGCGCTGTGGCCGAACCGGAAACCGCGGTGGAATTGGCGCATCTGCCCAAACCCGCGACCAAGGCAGACGATCCCGTCACCCCGCAGGCGGCACCTGAACCGGACGCGGTCGAACACCTGCTTGACCCACCCGAAACGGCGGATTTCCCGGCCTTTGCGGACGAACAACCGGGCGCGACCGACCCGGTGCAGACGGCGCGGGAACTGATCGACGCCGACGTGGCGGAGGATGGCGGACCCGACGCGACGGAAGAAATGACCGCGACCGAGGTCGATGCGCTGTCCGACATGCCCGACCCGGGCACACTCTTCGACGCGGACGTCTTCGATCTTGTCGATGCGCCGGTCGGGGACGGGAACGGTCCGCGCCCCATGCGGATTCTGGTCGCCGAAGACAACCGGACAAACCGGCTGGTGATCGAGAAAATGCTGAAAGGCCTGAACATCGACCTGATCTTCGCGGAGAACGGAGAGGAGGCCGTCGAGCAATACGAATGGCAGCCCCCGGATCTGCTGTTCACCGACATCTCCATGCCCAAGCTCGACGGCAAGGAGGCGGCGCGGCGCATTCGCGCGATGGAGGCGGAGCGGAAGGCCGACCGCTGTCCAATCATCGCCATCACCGCCCACGCGATGGAAGGCGATGCGGAGGATATCCTGGCCGCGGGGATCGACCACTACCTGACCAAGCCGGTGAAGAAAGCCGAGTTGATCGCGCATATCGAGGCCCACTGCCCCGAATTTGCAGAACCCCTGCTGGGGCAGGCGGATCAGGCGGCCAGTGCTTCGGCCCGGTGAAAGATCAGGCTGTCGTCCTTGGCCCCGATAAAGCGATAGCCGCCCAGATCGAAGTCTTTCAGGCCCTCGACCGTCTCGACCCGGTTTTCCACGATGAACCGTGCCATTGCGCCGCGCGCCTGCTTGGCGAAAAAGCTGACGATCTTCGGTTCACCCTTTTTCAGTTCATAGAACTGCGGCGTGACGATACGCGGCTTCAGCGCGGTCTGATCGACCGCGCCGAAATATTCCTGGCTGGCACAGTTCACCAGAAGATCGGTTCCGGTCTTTTCCGCCAGCGCATTCAGGGATTTGGCAATGCGGTCACCCCAATAGGCGTAGAGGTTCCCACCGCGCCTGGTTTTCAGGCGACTCCCCATCTCCAGCCGGTAGGGCTGGATGCCATCGAACGGCCGCAGCACACCGTAAAGCCCCGAGAGAATGCGCAGATGGTCCTGCGCATAGGCCAGACCTTCCGCGTCCAGAGAGATCGCGTCGAAACCCTGATAGGTATCGCCCGCGAACGCGAAAAGGGCGGGGCGCAGCTTCTCCGCTTCCGGCGCGCTTGCGAAGTCCCGAAACCGGTCGCGATTGAGCCGTGCAAGATCGTCGGACAGGCTCATCAGCTCCTTGAGCTTGCCCAGCGTCAACTGCCGCGCATGTCCCGCAAGCCGGTTGGCGTCGCCCAGAAACTCCGGCTCGGTCAGCGCGTGGTCACGTTCGGACCAGTCGAGACGTTTGGCGGGAGAGACGACGGTGAGCATGGGCGCGGTTCCTTTCCTGTTGGTCTCCAGACCTAGCACGGTGAGCACGGGGGGCCAGAGGCATTGCGCCGCGCGTTGCGCGTCGCGATGCCGGAGGGGCGCTGCCCCTCCGGGCCTCCCCGGAGTATTTTCACCAGGAAGAAGTCAGGAGTCCGCGAGGATTTCCGCGAAGGCGGTGCCGAAGCGGTCTGCGAGGCGGTCTCCAAGCAGCCGCTCGATCTGATCGGAGGCGTTGGGTCCAAGCGCAGCAATCTTCGCCAGAAGCGACGCCGAGCAGGACATCGGCTTGCCGGTGCCGTCATCACCGCGTGCCAGCCGGGCCTGAGCCGCGAGCAGCCGGTCATACGTCTCCCCCGCCGTCCGACCTGCCAGCTTGCGGCGGGCCGGGTGGGGCGCGGGCGGGGCGTCGCCCGCGATGACTTCGAGGAAGGTCTGGCCGTAGCGTTCCAGCTTCTTGGCGCCCACGCCGCCGATCTTCGCCATCTGGTCGAGCGTCGTGGGCCGCGTCTCCGCCATCTCGATCAGGGTCTTGTCGGGGAAGATGACGTAAGCGGGCGCACGCTGGGCTTCTGCCAGCGCGCGGCGCTTGGCCTTGAGCGCCGAGAGGAGCGGGGCGTCTTCCTCCGCCACCATCGTCTTTGCGGCAGGCCGCCGGGGCGCGGCGGTCAGCGCGTCCTTGCGGAGCATGATCCGCGCCTCGCCCTTCAGGATCGGTCGCGCGGCATGGGTCATGCGCAGCGCGCCGTGGCGCTCGGGGTCGGGCCGGGCCAGGTCATGGCCCATCATCTGACGGAAGATCGCGGCCCAATGGCGGCGGTCGATATCCTGACCGACCCCGAAAGTCGGCAGCCGGTCATGGCCGCGCTGCACCACCTTGTCGGTGGCAGTGCCGACGAGAATATCCGTCAGATGCCCCGCTCCGAAGCTTTCGCCGGTGCGCAGCATGGCCGAGAGCGCCTTCATCACCGCTTCGGTGCCGTCGAATGTCTCGGGCGGGGAGGCGCAGATGTCGCAATTCCCGCAAGCGTCACGCGTTTCTTCGAAATAGGCGAGCAGCTTCTGGCGACGACAGGCCTGCGCTTCGGCCAGTCCCAGAAGCGCGTTCAGACGGCCATGATCCGCCATGCGACGGTCGGCATCGGCGAGGCTTTCGTCGATCTGCATCCGGCGCAAGCGGATGTCGTCGGTGCCGTAAAGCGTGAGTGTCTCGGCAGGCGCACCATCGCGACCGGCGCGGCCGATCTCCTGGTAATAGGCCTCGATCGACTTCGGCAGGTCGGCATGGGCGACCCAGCGGATATCCGGCTTGTCGATGCCCATGCCGAAGGCGACGGTGGCCACCACGATCAGCCCGTCTTCCATCTGGAACCGGCGTTCCACCTCGCGGCGGTCGTCGGCCTCCATCCCTGCGTGATAGGCGATGGCGGGGCAACCGGTATCGCTCAGCGCCTTTGCCAGCGTCTCCGTCTTGGCGCGTGTGCCGCAATAGACGATGCCGGACTGGCCCTTGCGGGCGGCGGCGAAGTTCAGGATCTGCTCGCGGGGCTTCAGCTTCGGCGCGAAGGCAAGGTGGATGTTGGGCCGGTCGAACCCGCCAAGGAAATGGCGCGGCTGTCGGCCCGCGAAGAGGCGGGTGACGATTTCTTCCCGCGTCTCGCTGTCGGCGGTCGCGGTGAAGGCAGCGAGCGGCACGTCCAGCGCCCGGCGCAGCGCCCCGATCCGCAGGTAGTCAGGGCGGAAATCGTGGCCCCACTGGCTGACGCAATGGGCTTCGTCCACCGCCAGAAGCGTGACGTCAGATTGGGCCAGAAGCCGCTCGGTGCCGCCGGAGGCAAGGCGTTCGGGGGCCATGTAAAGCAGCTTCAGCGCGCCTTCGTGGAGGTCCCGGAAGACCGCGTCGGTCTCTTCTTCCGTGTTGCCGCTTGTCAGCGCGCCCGCCGCCACACCGGCCTCGCGCAAAGCCCGCACCTGGTCGCGCATCAGCGCGATCAAGGGAGAGATGACGACCGTCAGGCCGGGACGGAGAAGGGCGGGAAGCTGGAAACACAGCGACTTGCCGCCGCCCGTGGGCAAAATGGCCAGAACATCCTCACCGCCCGCGACGGCCCGCACGATGTCTTCCTGCATCGGGCGGAACCCGTCGAAGCCGAAGATGTCGGATAAAAGACTGTGGGCGGTCGGGGAAGCGCCGTCCATCGTTTGCCTCGGATTTTATTAAACTGCTCTTGGCCTAGTCCTGACACGTGAACAGGCGGTGAACAAGGGCCAAGCCGGGGCAGGGGCGGAAACCGGGGTCAGAGAATACTGCGGGCGATGTTGGGAACGATGATGTCGCGCAGGATGATGATGATCAGAAACGCGACCAGCGGTGCCAGATCCAGCGCGCCTGTGTTCGGCAGCAGGTTGCGGATCGGGCGGTAAATCGGCTCCAGCAGGCGGGTCAGCCCGTCCCAGACCGATGCGACCAGCGGCTGGCGCAGGTTCAGCACCTGGAAGGAGATCAGCCAGCTCATGATGACATGCACCAGCAGGATGAAAAACGCCACGTTGAGCAGCAGAAGGATGATTTGAAAGATCGAGACCATGGCAGGGGATCTAAGCGCAGCGGCGATGCTTCGCAAGTCCCGTAACGTCGTGCTTGCGCTCGGGCAGGGATGGGCGAGAAGGCCGGGAGTCATCCGGAGAGTGCCATGTATCCCCTGTTCCGCTTCACCAAGGCTATCCTGCTGAACCGAAATCGGCCCGCGCTCGCGCTGGGCGAGCCTCATGTCACAGATATGCTGGTCTGGCCCTGGGATATCGACCCGTTTCTCGACCTCAACAACGGACGCATCCTGATGTTGATGGATATGGGACGGATCGGGCTATTCGCGCGGATGGGCATCCCGAAGGTGATGAAGGCGAAGGGCTGGTACGGCACTGTCGCAGGCAGCACCGTGCGCTATCGCCGCCGGATCACCATGTTCCAAAGGATTCAGCTCCGAACGCGGGTCATCGGCTGGGATGCGCGGTTCATCTATATCGACCAGGCCTTCTGGCGGGGCGAGGAATGCTGTGCCCATGCGGTGATCCGAACGGCTATCACCACCGGCAGGGGCATCGTGCCCACCGGCGAGGTGGCCGAGGCCATCGGTTTCGCCCCCGAACGCCCCGCGCTGCCGGACTGGATCACGGCCTGGGACGCGGCGGAGTGCGACCGGCCCTGGCCACCGGAGTTCTAGGTTGCGCAGCCGATCCTACCCCTGTCTAACCAACGCAGCAGGGAGCAGGTCATGTCAGCAAGAAAGCGTATCCTCGGCTGGTACTTCTTCGACTGGGCCTCGCAGCCCTATCACACTGTCTTGCTCACCTTCGTCTTCGGACCGTTCTTCGCCGCCATTGCCACCGGGTATTTCGCAGGCACCGGGATGGACGAACAGGCGGCCGATGCACGGGCGCAGTCGATCTGGTCGCTGACCCTGACCGTTGCCGGGCTGATCGTGGGGTTCGGAGCGCCGTTTCTTGGCGCCCTGGCCGACCGTTCGCAAAGGCGCATGCCCTGGCTTGCCGCATTTTCCATCGTTTACGTGATCGCAGCCGCGTCTCTCTGGATCACCCAGCCAGACGGTTCGAACCTCGTTCTTGCCCTTGCGCTCTTCGTAATCGGCTTCGTGGCGGCGGAATACGCGCTGATCTTCACCAATGCGCAACTGCCGTCGCTCGCCAGCCGTGGTGAAATCGGGAGGCTCTCCGGCTCGGGTTTCGCCTTCGGGTATCTGGGCGGGCTTATCGCACTGATTGTCGCGCTGGCGCTGCTGGTGGAACAATCCTCCGGTAGGACGGTCATCGGGATCGCGCCGGGCTTTGGCGCACTCGACGCAACTGCGCGGGAAGGTACGCGTGCCGTCGGGCCTTTCGTGGCGCTTTGGTTCGCGGTCTTCATGGTGCCCTACTTCCTGTGGGTGCGCGAAGACCGCCACAACACGCCGCACGACCGGATGCCGGTTATCGCACGGGTGCGCCAGACCATCGCGGGCCTGAAGGGCCGCCCCAGCCTCGCCTCCTTCCTCGCCGGATCGATGCTCTATCGCGACGCGCTGAACGGGCTCTACGGCTTCGGCGGCACCTATGCGCTGCTCGTGCTCGACTGGGAGATCACCCGCATCGGCGTCTTCGGCATCGTCTCCGTCATCTCGGCCGCGGCGCTGTCCTGGGTCGGCGGGCGGCTCGACCGGCGGTTTGGCCCGAAACCGGTAATCGTCGGCGCGGTCCTGATTCTGATCGGTGTCTGCATCACCATCACCGCCATGTCGCGCGAAGCGTTTTTCGGCGTGGCCCTGCCCGAAGGGTCCAGCCTGCCCGACACGGTTTTCCTGATCTGCGGCGTCATGATCGGTGGCCTTGGCGGCATCACCCAGGCGGCCAGCCGGTCGCTGATGGTGCGCCATGCCGATCCCGGCGCGGAAACCGAAGGCTTCGGTCTCTACGGACTTGCTGGCCGCGCCACCGCCTTCATCGCGCCCTCGCTGATCGGCCTTTTCACCGCAGCGACCGGCGATGTGCGAAACGGTGTCTTGCCGCTGATCGCACTCTTCCTTTTGGGACTTCTTCTGCTACGGTGGACAAAACCCGAGGGAGATCGAGCAGACCAATGGTCAGATACATCCTCACCGCCTGCGTAATCGCCTGCCTTTCACTTGCATCGGCGTCAGCGCAACCCCTTGCCAAGGAACTGTTCGGAGCGGAGCGATCCGGCTCCAGTCATCGCGAAGCGCCCTATGGGTCCTACGCCAAGGGCTGTCTCGCGGGTGGCGTGCAACTGCCCGATACCGGGCCGACCTGGCAGGCCGTCCGGCTGTCGCGCAACCGCAACTGGGGGCACCCGGAAACCATCGAGTTCATCGAACGCCTGTCCCGCTTTGCAGCCAACAAGCTACCGGGGTGGAACGGACTTTATATCGGGGACATCTCGCAGCCGCGCGGCGGCCCGATGCTGACCGGACATCGTAGCCACCAGATCGGGCTCGACGCCGATATCTGGTTGCGCCCCGGCACCAACCTGAAGCTCAGCCGGCAGCAGCGGGAGAATATCTCCTCGATTTCGCTCCGGCGCGCGAACGGAGCCTTCGTCAACAAGAACTGGACCCGGCAGCATCACGAGTTGCTGAAAGCGGCGGCCAGCGACCCCGCTGTGGCGCGCATCTTCGTCTTTCCCGGCGCCAAGGTGCAGATGTGCAAGGATGAGAAAGGCAACCGCGCCTGGCTTCGCAAGATCCGGCCCTGGTGGGGCCATCACTACCATTTCCATGTCCGGCTGAATTGCCCGCGCGGTGCGCGCGGTTGCGTCGATCAGGACCCGCCGCCGCGCGGCGACGGCTGCGCCGATGCGCAGGAATGGGTGAACAACATCCTGAACCCGCCGCCGCCCGACCCCAACGCGCCCGCTCCGAAGCCCCGGCGCGAATACGTCCTTGCGGATCTGCCCAAGCAATGCGCGCAAGTTCTCTCGCGCTGATCGCGGCGCTCTGGCCGGCTCTGGCGTCGGGCGAGACGCTGGAACCCGTCGGCGTGCTTGAGCTGGACACCGAGTCCGTCCATGGCGTGTCCGGACTGGAAGTCGCGGACGATGGCGCGCGATTTACCGCGGTGACCGACCGTGGCTGGTGGCTGGAAGGCCGGTTCGAACGCCGCGGCGAAGCGATGACCGCGGTGGAAATCGAGACCATCGAGCCCATCATCGGCCAGGACGGGTTCCCGGTCGCCGCCCGCCGGGTCGGGGACTGGTCCGATGCCGAAGGCCTGGCGATTGCACCCGATGGCACCGTCTGGGTCTCCTTCGAGCGCTGGGCCCATGTCTGGCGGTTCGACCGGGTGTTCGGAACAGCCAACTGGATCAAGGATCACCCGACCTTCTACGACCATGCCGAGAACTGGCAGCTGGAGGCCGCCGCGATTGCGCCCGATGGCACGGTCTATGTCTTCAGCGAGAAACCCCTGCCGGAGGGGTTCCCGATCTATCGTCTGGGCGAGGATAATCTCTGGGTGATCGACGGCTACCTGCCGGAGCAGGACGTGTTCGCCATCGTCGGCGCGGATTTCGCGCCCGACGGATCGCTCTACCTGCTGGAACGCAAGCTCGTCGTCGGTCTCTGGTGGCAGAACCGCATCCGCCGCGTCCAACTGGACGGGACCGAGGATCGTATCCTCTGGACCGGCGAGCGCGGCGAATACGGCAACCTCGAAGGAATCGCCGTCTGGGAAGACGAAAAGGGCCTGCGCCTGACGCTGGTATCGGACAATAACGGCTCGGCCAAGGAGCTGACGCAGTTCGTCGAGTTCCGCTTGACCGAATAGGCAAGCGGCGTTAGAGCGGCCCGTCCCCGCGATGGGGCCAAGTCTCCGACCACCTTGTCAAAACGGAATCAGATATGACCCGCCTTCTTCCCGGCATTCTTGCCATGGCCACGATCGTGGTCGCCTCCAACATCCTCGTGCAGTTCCTCTTCGGTCAGTGGCTGACCTGGGGCGCTTTTACCTATCCGCTCGCCTTCTTGGTGACGGATGTGATGAACCGCGTCTACGGCGCGCCCACCGCCCGCAAGGTCGTGTTTGCAGGTTTCCTCACCGGCGTGGCCTGTTCGCTGGTCGGCACGCAGATCATGGGCGAATTCGGACCGCTGGTGACCTGGCGCATCGCGATGGGGTCCGGTCTGGCCTTCCTGACAGCGCAACTCCTGGACGTGTCGATCTTCGACCGGCTGCGCAGTGGCGCGTGGTGGCGGGCACCGCTGGTTTCCACGCTGTTCGGTTCGGCCGTCGATACCGCCCTGTTCTTCACCATCGCGTTTTCAGCAGGCCTCAGTTTCATCGAGCCGGGCAATGACGTGTCATGGGCAAATGAGACCTTGCCGCTCCTGGGAGCTGGCCCCCTGGCCCCGCTCTGGGTGTCTCTGGCCATAGCCGACTGGTGCGTAAAACTTGGGCTGGCGCTTCTCGCGCTGGTGCCGTTTCGCCTGATTGTGCGGCGATTGTCCGCGCCAGTTGCGTAAATTAATTTGACAGACACCAAATCTGTGCCACGCTCCCCCTATCGGCAACATATCGAAAGGAGGTGGTCCAGTGTCTAGAGCGATATTGGAGAATGAGGTCCGGACAGTCAGGGAGGCCGTCGTCTGAGGGCAGACCCAAGGACAGAACATCCCTGATTGGGCGACTTGGAACCTGCAAGGTCCCTAACTGGCCCATCTCCAAGACTCTCGGAAGGGTCGCCACATCGGCGACCCTTCTTTCATTTGCGCCCGGCTGGCGCCGGTCGCGTCGCACCGCAGGTGCGCATGAAAAAACAATAGGCGAGGGGGCTTTGCCCCCTCGCGCTCCCCCAGGATACTTTCAGGCCGATAATATTCAGAGGAGGCGGGCTTCCATCGCCGTCGCGCCATCGACGCGTTCGATGCGGGCGGTTTGCGCTTCCGTTGCAATCCGAAACGGGCTGGTCTCGAAGACCGGGGCGGTGGCGCGGAAGCGGAAACGGCAGGGCGCTGGATCGGGGACGAGGGCACCCGCGAGGAGTGTGGCGAGCAGCGGGCCGTGAACCACGAGATCCGGGTAATTTTCCACATCGCGGCAGAAATCCCGGTCCCAGTGGATGCGGTGCCCGTTCTGGGTGATCGAGGAATAGGCCATCAGCGTCGTGTCCGGCACGGTGCGATAGCCCTCGGGCACCGGATCGCCCGTCTGTCGCAGCGCCGGTTCCGGCTGACCGGCTTCGCGGTAGACCACGGTTTGACGTTCGATCACTGCCGCGCCGCCCTGCTCGATCTCGTGCAGGATGGTGACGAAACAAAGATCGCCCGTCCGGCCCTGTTTGAACGCGACATCCTCCACCGTTGTGCGGCGGGTCGCGGGTTGGCCCAACTCCAGCGGACGGATCACCTCCACCTCGCCCGCCGCCCACATCCGGCGCGGCAGGGGGACATCGGGCAGAAACAAACCGAGCTTCTCGTGCCCGTCATGTCCCACATCGGCGGGCGGGACGGCGCGGTTGAAATAGGCCCAGTGCCAGCAGAGCGGCAGATGCGTGACCGATTCATGCCCAAGGATCGTCGCCAGCTTCCCGGCTGGTTCGGGTGCCAGGCTGTCGGAAACCTCGCGCGTCCGACCGATGAACGACCGGGCCGCTTCGATGATCTCCTCCGACAGCACGGGCCTCAGGACCGCACGAGCTTCTCGTAACTCTCCGCGATCTCGCGGGTCAGCGTGCCAACCTCGAAATTGTAATCCCCGATCTGCCCGACCGGCGTTACCTCGGCGGCGGTGCCGGTGAGCCAGCACTGTTCGAACCCTTCCAGTTCCTCTGGCATGATGTGGCGCTCATGCACCTTGATCTGGCGATCGTTCAGCATGCCGATGACGGTCTGACGGGTCAGGCCGTTGAGGAAGCAGTCGGGGTCGGGCGTGTGAACCTCACCATCCTTGACAAAGAAGATGTTGGCGCCGGTCGCTTCCGCCACGTAGCCCCGGTAATCCATGAACAGCGCATCCGAACAGCCCTTCGCCTCGGCGGCGTGTTTCGAGGTGGTGCAGATCATGTAAAGTCCAGCGGCCTTGGCATGGACCGGAATGGTCTCGGGCGAGGGGCGCTTCCACTTGGAGATATCGAGCTTCGCGCCCTTGAACTTCGAGTCGCCATAATAGGCGCCCCATTCCCAGGCGGCGATGGCCAGACGAACCGGGTTGCGGGCGGAGCTGACACCCATGTCCTCACCCGCACCGCGCCAGGCCAGTGCGCGAACGTAAGCGTCGGTCAGCCCGTTGGCGGTCAGCACCTGCTGTTTGGCGGCCTCGATTTCATCGACGGTGTAGGGGATCTGGAAATCCAGTTCGCCTGCGGAGAAATGCAGCCGCTCCGAATGCTCGCGGCTCTTGAAGATCTTGCCGTTGTAGCAGCGTTCGCCTTCGAACACGGAGGAGGCGTAGTGCATCGCATGCGTAAGAATATGGACATTGGCGTCGCGCCAATCGACCATCTTTCCGTCCAACCAGATCAGCCCGTCGCGATCGTCATAGCCAGCCATTTCCGGCCTCCCTTTGCAAAAGTTGCGCAATTAGTTCCGCTTCGGTCATAAAGTTGCGGAAAATCTGAGAATCGCTACCAGTCAGTGCTTGGAATGTCAACAACACTGACATAAAGTCACCGATGCATTGAGATGGAAGACCAATGGCGGATACAGGCGGAAACGAGACACTCCTCTTTCTGACGGATGACCAGCTGCGCAAGGGGATCGAGGCGATGTTCTTTGCGTATCGGGGGTTTACCGCAGATCCCGACCGGATTCTGGAAGAGAAGGGCTATGGCCGCGCCCATCACCGGGCGGTGCATTTCATCAACCGCAGCCCCGGCACCACCGTGAACAACCTTCTCTCCATTCTCGGCGTCACCAAGCAGTCGCTCAACCGCGTGCTGAGAACCCTGATCGAGGACGGGCTGGTCGAAAGCCGGATTGGCACGCGCGACAAACGCGAACGCCACCTGTTCCTGACACCCGAGGGAGGGCGACTGGAAGCCGAACTGTCGACGGCGCAACGCAACCGGATGCGCGCGGCCTTCCGGCAGGTCGGGCCGGAGGCGGTTGTCGGATTCCGCCAGGTGCTGGAAGCGATGATGGACAGCGAAATGCACCGCCATTACGTTCGCCTGCGGGAGGCCGGCGAATGAATGAACCAGATGCTCACCTGCTGATCGTCGATGACGACGAACGTATCCGTGGCCTGTTGCAGAAATTCCTGATCCGGAACGGCTTCCTTGTGTCCTCGGCCCGCGACGCGGCCCATGCCGACCGGATCATGAGCGGGCTGGATTTCGACATGCTCGTGCTCGACGTGATGATGCCGGGTGAAGACGGGATATCCTATTGCCGGCGGCTCAGGGCCTCCCGCGAAGATCTGCCGATCCTGCTTCTGACTGCCAAGGGCGAAACCCAGGACCGCATCGCCGGGCTGGAGGCCGGGGCGGACGATTATCTGCCGAAGCCCTTCGAGCCGAAAGAACTGCTTTTGCGGATCAATTCCATCCTGCGCCGCATCCCGGTGCCCGAAGCCGATGCCGCTCTGCCCAAGGTGCTGTCGCTTGGCGGGCTCCGCTACGATATCGAAAAGGGCACGATGTGGGATGGCGACACGCCGGTGCGCCTGACCGCGACCGAAGCTCAGCTGATGCGTATCTTCTCCGCCCAGCCGGGCGAGGCCCTGTCACGGTCCAAGCTGGTCGAGGATCTCGGACGCGATGGCGGGCAGGCGCAGGAACGGGCCGTCGATGTCCAGATCACCCGGCTCAGGCGCAAGCTGGAGGTCGATCCAAAGCAGCCGCGCTATCTGCAAACGGTGCGCGGGGCTGGGTACATGCTGGCGCCGGACTGATCTCAGCCAAGGGCGATCTTCACACCGAGCAGCCCGAGCAACCCGCCGAAGACACGGTCGATGCGCGATTTGAGGCGGGCATAGGCGACCCGCGACCGCTCGAACGAGAAGAGACGCGCGACACCGGCTGTGCACGCCAATTCGTTGAGGAAAATGGCGGCGAGGAGCAGCGTCACGGATAGCGGCGTGGCGCCCTGTGGAACCGTGCCGACAAAGACCGCGCCGAAGAAGATCGCCGGTTTGGGATTGGCCATCTGCGTCGCAAGGCCAAGGCGCAGGGCCGAGACGTCCGTGCGCGGCGTGGTTTCCATCCTCGCTTCCGGAAGCGGGTCGGGCGCATGGCGCCACATCTGCAGCGCCAGCCAGAGCAGGAACAACCCGCCCGCCAGCTTGAAGCCCCAAAGCACGGCGGGCGCGACCTGGAACAACAGCGCAAGCCCGAACAACGCCGCTGCGGCCCAAGCCAGCGCCCCGATGGCGCAGCCCAGCGCATAGAAGATGCCGGTGCGAAAGCCTTCGGTGACACCGATCCGCGCCGACATCAGAATGGTCGGGCCGGGGGAGGCGGCGGCAATCAGGTGCAGAAACCAGGCGGCAAGGAAAGCGGTCAAGGTCATTTGGAATCTGTCTCAGATCGCGGCGTCCTGTGCAAACGATCAATCAACCTTTCGGCCCGGTTTCCTTTTCCCTGGCATGAGGCAGGTGTGAAGAACCGTGTGATTGCCTCGTCGGGGGCGATTGAACTTCGTCGGCGAGGCTAGACTGGAACACCAAACTCGGTTGCAAGACTTTTCACCACGCGGTGAATCAGGCGTTCTGCCACGCTGTCCGCTGTATTCGTGTCCACGCTGAAAACATCGCCCATGACGAAATGTGATTCCGTGCCGCAAACCAGGGAAATCTCCATCACCGCGTCCTGAAACTGCTGCCCGGTCAGCGCCATACGCCAGGGTTCCAGAGCGAACTCGATCATCGGGATGCGCCGCCCGCCGCGTGGCGCGGGCACTTTCTTGCCCCGATGCGCCACGACTTGTTCATGCCCCCTGGCCAGGAACAGGCGATAGGCGTCTTCGTTCTTGCGTACGAACTCGGTCATCAGGCGATTTGCTGCAACCACCCGGTTCGCGACCGATGTCTCGGTCTCGCAGCGCCTGGCCAGATCGGCCATGAAATCGCCCGAGTCCCCCAGGTCCAGTTCCACCACCGATTCCAGCCGCATCGTCTCGGGGTCGGAGAAATACCGATAGGCGGTCGCGACCGACACCCCGGCCTCGCGGGCGGAGGCTGCGACAGTCACCGGTTCCTGCCGTTCCATCAGCGCCCGCGCCGCAAGAAGCAAGGCCCGCCGGGTTTCCAGTTTCTGCTGTTCACGCTTCATGTTGACGTCCGACTGGTTTGTGAGATAAATTTCTCATGTTTTGCATTCTTGAGAGAATCGCATCGCATAATCAGCTTCCGCCCTTTTTCGGTGGTAACCAGTATCAGTTCGGAGGGAACAGATGAAGACACGCACCCTTGCCGCTCTCGTAGCGGCATTTTCAATGGCGGGGGCGGCGCATGCGGCGACCGTAACCTATTCGATTGCAAACGTGTCCGCGACGATCGACGGCAACACCAGCACGACTTCAAACACGCCGACGGCCTATGAATCGCAAACCCAGTCGGGCCAGGATTTCGGAGCGTCGGTGACAGCGTTCCAGAACGTCTCGGGGTTCTCCCAATTGTCGCTCGATGTGACGTCCTACGATGCCTATGGAAGCTTCGCCGCCGATGGCAAGCAGCATGATCTCAGCGCCTATGCCGGGCTTGGCCTGACCTTCACCAATACCGGAACGGTTGCGGAATACGGCACATTCAGTTTCTCGCTGTCGGGTCTGCAACTGCACACGTTCAACGCTGGCGGCGGTACCTCCGAGGCCGAACTGAGCTTCTACGCGATCACCTCGTCGGGCGACAGCTATTCGGCGTCGATGGGCCTGCGCGGCGACTACAACGCGCCGGAGCTTTTCAATGTCGATAACTTCTCGGGCTCGCCAGTGGAATCGAACTGCTACATGGACACCTGTTACGAGGCGACGGTCGATATCGCCGGCGTAAGCGATGCCCTCGATCTTGGCCTGCTCAATCCCGGAGACAGCGTCAACGTGCAGCTTATCCTGTCGGCATCCGCTTCGATGGATGGGGCGGAAACCGGGGCGGAGGTCATGGCAACCGATCCCGACGGCTACTTCTTCTGGAGCTATGAAGGACGGCCCATCGATACCACGCCGGACCCGTCCCCGACGGAGGTGCCGCTTCCGCCCTCCATTGCGCTTGGGCTGACCGGCCTTGCCCTGCTGCGTATGGTCGGTCGCAAGGGCAGACAGGCCTGACAACCGGAGCCCGCGCAACCTCATCCCTTGCGTGCCGGTTCGGCCCTTCCGGAAACGGAGGGGCCGTTTTCGTTCGCAGCCTTTCTATGTCGCACGGCCCCTTGCCAGCACCGCCGCGATTTGACACCAAAAGACATGACGCTGATCTTCACCCATGACGCCGCCCTCACCCATGTCATGCCGCCCGGCCACCCCGAACGCGTGGCCCGGATCGAGGCGCTGATCCCCGCGCTGAAGGCCATTGACGGCCTCGACTGGCGCGAGGCGCCGATGGGTGCGCGCGACGATGTGCTGCGCTGCCACCCCGACGCCTATGTTTCCCGCATCGAAGCCGCGATCCCGGCGCAATCCTATGCCTCGCTCGACGGCGACACGCATGTGTCTTCCGGTTCGCTGAACGCGGCGATGCGCGCGGTCGGCGGCATCACGGCCGCCATCGACGCGGTTCTGGCGGGGGAGGACAAGACCGCCTTCATCGCCATGCGCCCCCCCGGCCACCATGCGGAGACCGAAACCGCGATGGGCTTCTGCCTCTTCGGCACGGCGGCCATCGGTGCGAAATACGCGCTCGACCATCACGGGCTTTCCCGCGTGGCGGTTCTCGACTTCGACGTCCATCACGGCAACGGCACGCAGGACCTGCTGTGGAATGAGGAGCGCACTCTGTTCTGTTCCTCCCACCAGATGCCGCTCTATCCCGGCACCGGCGGCAGCCACGAAACCGGTGCCTTCGACAACGTGCTGAACGCCCCGCTCGCGCCCATGACCGGCGGGCGCGAGATGCGCCGCGCCTGGCGCGACATGATCCTGCCCGCCGTGGATGATTTCGCGCCGGAACTGATCATCATTTCCGCCGGGTTCGACGCCCATGCCGACGATCCGCTGGCCAATCTCAACTGGCACGAGGATGATTTCCGCTGGGTGACGGAAGCCATCTGCGAGGTCGCCGACAGCCATTGCGACGGCCGCGTGGTCTCGACTCTCGAAGGCGGGTATGATCTGGACGCGCTGGCCGCGAGCGGCGCGGCCCATGTGAAAGTCCTCAAGGAGCACGGGAAATGAGCGAGACACCGGTGGCCGGGATGAGCTTCGAAGATGCGATGAAGGAGCTGGAAGCGGTGGTCTCCCGGCTCGAATCCGGCGACGTGCCGCTGGAGGATTCGATCAAGCTCTACGAACGCGGCGCGGCGCTGAAGGCCCATTGCCAGAAGAAACTGGCCGAGGCTGAAGAAAAGGTCGCCCAGATCACGCTCGACGGCGACGGCAATCCGAAGGGCACGACGCCGGTCGATCCCCAGTGAGTTTCGAAGACCGGCTGAAGACCTGGGCCGGTGTCATCGACACCGAGTTGGACAAGCACATCCACGACTATCCCGGCGGCTCGCTTCGCGAGGCGATGCAGTACGGGTTGAGGGGCGGCAAACGCCTGCGCGGGTTTCTGGTGCTGGAAACGGCGGCCCTCCACGACATCCCCTCCGACACCGCCATCGGCTGCGCCATGGGCATCGAGGCGATCCATGCCTACAGCCTGATCCATGACGATCTGCCTTGCATGGACGACGACGATTTGCGGCGCGGGGAACCGACGGTTCACAAGAAA
>JBNKWP010000027.1:0-49692 GCA_050299835.1 Silicimonas sp. | reverse complement strand
AGGCCTTGATGATGAAGTCGTTGACCGAAAGCTTCACGCCGCGGCTTTCCAATTGCTTGTTGAGCGTCGAACGGAAGGCGAGGAGCGCGTCCAGTTCGATGTCACGCCGCAGGTAGAAATGCGGGATGGTCTGCTTGGCCTCGCCGAGACGGGCGGCGATGGTCTTGCGCATTCCGTCGAGTTTCATCTCTTCATAGTCGCGGTCGGCGAACATGGCGGCGACCTGATCGGCGCTCGCTCCGGACGGAGCGGCGGCGGGTGCCGCGGCGGCCGGTGCTGCTGCGGCGGTGGCAGGTTTCGCGCCAGGCTGGGCGTTCTCCACATCCGCCTTCACGATGCGGCCCTTGGGGCCGGAGCCCTTGATCTGGGACAGGTCGAGGCCTTTGTCCTTGGCGATCCGGCGGGCGAGGGGGGAGGCGAAAACCCGCTGCCCCGCACCTGATGCGGGGCCTTCCGTTGCCGCCGGTTGAGGCCCCGGCTCGGGAGCCGGGGCAGGTTTTGTCTCGGCGGCGGGTGTGGCTTGCGGAGTTGCAGCAGGTTCGGAGGAGGTCTCCCCGATATCGTCGGCGCTTTCGCCGTCTTCCAGCAGCACGGCGATGGGTGAATTGACCTTCACGCCTTCGGTGCCTTCGCTGATGAGGATCTTGCCGATGGTGCCTTCGTCGACGGCTTCGAATTCCATCGTCGCCTTGTCGGTCTCGATCTCTGCCAGAAGGTCGCCGGAGGAGACGGTATCGCCTTCCTTCACCAGCCACTTGGCGAGCGTGCCTTCCTCCATCGTGGGAGAGAGGGCGGGCATGAGGATTTCAGTGGGCATCGCTCTGTCTCCTTACCGGTAGGTCACGGCTTTGACCGCATCGATCACTTCCTTGACCGATGTCAGCGCCAGTTTTTCGAGGTTCGCCGCATAGGGCATGGGCACGTCCTTGCCGGTGCATTTCAACACCGGTGCGTCGAGATAGTCGAAAGCCTCGCGCATGATCTCCGAGCCGATATGGTCGGACATGGATGCGACAGGCCAGGCTTCCTCGACGGTGACGCAGCGGTTGGTTTTCTTCACGCTTTCGATGACCGTGGCCATGTCCAAGGGGCGGAGGGTGCGAAGGTCGATGACCTCGGCGTCGATGCCTTCCTTGGCCAGTTCCTCGGCGGCGCCTAGGGCGTATTTCATGCTCACACCCCAGCTGACCAGCGTCACGTCGCTGCCCTCCCGCCAGACGCGGGCCTTGCCGAAGGGGATGGTGAAATCGTCGAGCTTCGGCACGTCGAAGCTCTGGCCATACATGATCTCGTTTTCGAGGAAGACCACCGGGTTCGGATCGCGGATTGCGGTTTTCAGCAGACCCTTGGCGTCAGCCGCCGAATAGGGCTGGACGACGCGCAGGCCGGGGACGGAGGCATACCAGGCGGCGTAATCCTGGCTGTGCTGGGCAGCCACGCGGGCGGCAGCGCCGTTGGGGCCGCGGAAGACGATGGGCGATCCCATCTGGCCGCCGGACATGTAGAGCGTCTTGGCAGCCGAGTTGATGATGTGGTCGATGCCCTGCATGGCGAAGTTCCATGTCATGAACTCGACAATCGGGCGCAGACCGCCCCAGCTTGCGCCGACGCCGATGCCAGCGAATCCGTGTTCGGTGATGGGTGTGTCCACGACCCGCTTGGCGCCGAATTCGTCCAGCAAGCCCTGGCTGATCTTGTAGGCGCCCTGATACTCGGCCACTTCCTCACCCATCAGGAACACCATGTCGTCCCGGCGCATTTCTTCGGCCATCGCGTCACGAAGCGCTTCGCGGACGGTGGTGGAGACCATCTCGGTGCCTTCGGGGTAGTCGGGGGAGCGGTCTGCCTTGGGCGCTGCGGGGGCGGTCTGAGGCCCCGGCTCGGGGGCCGGGGCAGCGTCGCCGCCTGCGCCAGCATCGCCCCGGGCCTGACCCGGGGCCTCGTCAGCCGATACCTTGATATCATCGGCGCTTTCGCCTTCCTCGATCAGAACGGCGATCGGCGTGTTCACTTTCACGCCTTCCGTCCCTTCACTGATCAGGATCTTGCCGACGATGCCTTCATCGACGGCCTCGAATTCCATCGTCGCCTTGTCGGTCTCGATTTCCGCCATGATATCGCCGGAGGAAACAGTGTCCCCTTCCTTGACGAGCCATTTGGCGAGCGTGCCTTCTTCCATCGTGGGAGAGAGGGCGGGCATGAGAATTTCAGTTGCCATTGGTCTTAACTCCCCCCTCAGGCGTTCTGCTGCGCCGGTTCGCCCGGCTCGACGATGATGTCGGTCCAAAGCTCGTCTAGCGCCGGCTCCGGGCTCTCCTTGGAATACTCGGCGGCCTCGTTGACGATGTCCTTGATTTCCTTGTCGATGGCCTTCAGCTCATCTTCCGAGGCCCCGCTGTCGAGCAGCCGCTTGCGCACCTGTTCGATGGCGTCGCGTTCCTCGCGCATCTTCTGCACTTCGTCGCGTGTGCGGTACTTGGCGGGGTCCGACATGGAGTGGCCGCGGTAGCGGTAGGTCATGACTTCGAGGATATAGGGGCCCTTGCCCGCGCGGCAGTGCTCAACGGCCCGTGCTCCCGCTTCCTTGACGGCGAGCACATCCATGCCATCGACTTCCTCTCCTTCGATCCCGTAGGCCGCGCCCCGCTGCCAGAGGTTCGGTGACTTGGTGGCGCGTTGGACGGACGTGCCCATTGCGTATTTGTTGTTCTCGATCACGAAAACGACGGGCAGGTCCCAGAGTTCCGCCATGTTGTAGGTCTCGTAAACCTGACCCTGGTTCGCCGCACCATCACCGAAATAGGTGAAGGTCACGCGGTCGTTGCCCTTGTACTTGTCGGCGAAGGCCAGCCCCGCGCCAAGCGGCACGTTCGCGCCGACGATCCCGTGGCCGCCATAGAAATCGGCTTCCTTGGAGAACATGTGCATCGAACCGCCCTTGCCCTTGGACAACCCGCCTTCGCGGCCCGTCAGTTCGGCCATCACGCCCCTGGGGTCCATCCCGCAGGCCAGCATATGGCCGTGGTCGCGATAAGTGGTGATCCGCTTGTCGCCTTCCTCGGTATTGGCTTCCAGCCCGACGACAACCGCTTCCTGACCGATATAGAGGTGGCAGAACCCGCCGATCAGCCCCATGCCATAGAGCTGCCCGGCCTTTTCCTCGAAACGCCGGATCAGCAGCATTTCCCGATAATATTTGAGCAGGTCTTCCTTCGAGGCATTGGATTTACGCGTCGTCCGCGTGGCGCGTTTTGCGGCCATAGGGTGTGTCCTCCCGTCGGTGCTAAAAATAGTTCAGCGTTAAACTATCCCTTACATGACGCGTGCGCGGATTGCACGTGTTATGTCCTCGATCCATGACAACGCAGATATGCCGTGGGTGCAAGCCCCGGCTTCGCGCCGCGAATGAGAGGAGACTTGCGAAGGGTGTCAGTGCAGGACGATTTCGTCCGGCCGGATCAGGCCGAGGATGTCGCGTGCCTGTGCGTCGAGCAGGTCAAGATCAAGATAGGTGTCGGACAGGCGATGCGTCTTGTTTTCCAGAATGGCGACTTCGCGTGTGAGGCGGTCGCGTTCCTGTTCGAGTGTTGTCAGTTCCGCTTCCACCTGTACACGCCGGAACAGGCCGAAATCGCCTTGGACGCTGGCGAACATGAAATAAACGCCAAGCGAGAACATCACCGCAAAATAAACGGTTATGCCGATTGCCTGACCTGTGAACTGCCGTGTCATGTCCCGCCTCGCACGCCCTCTTCGGAGCGTTCCGGCGAACATGACACAAAGCGATTCGCGTGTGAATCCCGGAAATCCCGGAATCGGCACTTTTCCGCCGGAAAACCGAAGCGCCGGATCCGAATGGGTCAGGTGACGGATGCGCGGTAGATGCTGTCGATGGTCGCGGCGATGGTCGCGTTAAACTCGTCGTCTGATTGCGCGTCGTTCAGACCCTCGGTCAGGGCGCGGCTGAAACTGGCGATCATGCCGTGGTTCTGGGCAAGAAGCGCGTTGGCCTCTTCGCGGCTGTAGCCGCCCGACAGGGCCACCACGCGCAAGACGTTCGGATGCTCGATGAGCGGCTTGTAGAAATCTGCCTCGGACGGCAGGGAAAGTTTCAGCATCACCGGGCTGTCGACATTCTCCAGACCCTTCAGGATCTCGTCGCGCAGGATGGCTTCCGCCTCCGCCTTGTCGGAAATCTTGATATTCACTTCCGGCTCAAGGATCGGGACCAGACCGTGGCCGAGGATCTGTTTGCCGATCTCGAACTGCTGGGCGACGTTTCGTGCAATGCCGGTGGCGTTGGCCGCGTTGATGACCGAGCGCATCTTGGTGCCGAAGACGCCCTTGGACTTGGCGCGGGAGAGCAGACCATCGAGGTCGCCCATCGGCTTCATCACCTGAACGCCGTCAGCTTCGGCTTCCAGCCCCTTGTCGCATTTCAGAAACGGCACGACGCCGCGATCTTCCCAAAGATAGGTCGCTGCCGGTTTGCCGCCGAATTCACGGTCCATCGTCATCTCGAACAGGATCGCGCCGATCACCTTTTCGCCGGTGAAGGCCGGGGCATTGACGATCCGGGCCCGCATCTGGTGGATCAGGTCGAACATTTCGTCCTCGCCGGAATAGCGATCCTCGCTGATCCCGTAGAGACCGAGCGCCTTTGGCGTCGAGCCGCCGGACTGGTCAAGCGCTGCGATGAAGCCTTTGCCGGTTTTCATCTGTTCGGTTTGCTGATCGACCTGTGACATGGGAACCCTCGTTCGTCTGCGTTGGGCGCGGTGTGGGCGAGGGGGCGGATTAAGTCAACGCTGTTGCCGCTAACATGCCGAACTCCGGGACAAAAGGTAGCTGATGTGCCGGACTGTCAGACCGAAAAAGCTGCGGTTCTGCCGGAGTCCGTAATGCCATTGAGCTTGTCCCGGGCCAGCGCCATGAACTCGTCCACGCCCTGATACATGAAGGAAACCCGCGCCTTGCGTCCCGTCCGAAAGATCAGGTGGTATTCCATCGCCTGCTGATTGATCTCGATCTTCTCAAGGTCGGCCCAGTCGTGGCGGCGCGAGGTGCCGGTGTATTCGGTGACATAAAGTGTGCTGTTGTCGTAGCGGATCTTGGCGGTGAACAGCCAGAACGCACCGAAGAGGAAGGCAAGGCCAAAGGCGATCATGAAGCCCTTGAAGATCAGGTTATCGCTGTCTTCGGTTGCGACGAAGAGGAACAGGCAGGCGAGCGCGGCCGAGGCCAGGGAGAAGAACCAGCGTGTTCCGGCACGAAGTCGAAGAAGTCGGTAGCCGTGAACGTCCGTGCCGGGGCGGTCAGACCCCATGCCGGCGATGAGCCAGAGCAGCGCGCCGAGCGGTGCGCCAAACAGGACGATGGCGAGCGCCTTAAGAACGCCGCGGGTGAAGACATTGCCTTCGGGATCAAGACCGAGTTGGAGGAGGTAGGGCTCAAAGGCCTCGCGGTTCAGTGCAATGGCCACAAATGCAACCAAGCCGCAGACGAGCCAGAGCAGGATGAGAACCGTGTGTTTCATGCGGGCGAGGATGCCAGCCGTTTGGCTGGCTGTGAATCACCCCGATGCGCGAATGTTCAGTCCTGATCCAAAGCTGCCACACCGGGCAGGGTCTTGCCTTCCATCCACTCCAGGAACGCGCCGCCAGCCGTTGAAATATAAGTGAAATATTCCGCCGCGCCGGCCTTGTTCAGCGCCGCAACCGTATCTCCACCCCCGGCCACGGTGACGAGATGGCCGTCGCGGGTCAACTGCGCAGCTCTTTGTGCCGCTGCGTTCGTGGCGGCGTCGAAAGGCTCGATCTCGAACGCGCCGAGCGGGCCGTTCCAGATCAATGTCCGGGCATGGCCGAACGCGGCGGCGATCTTCTCCACCGTTTCCGGCCCGGCGTCGAGGATCATGCGGTCGGCGGGGCAGTCCTCCACCGGCACGGTGACTGCATCGGCATGGGCGGCGAATTCGGTCGCGGCAACAACGTCCACGGGCAACAGGATGTCGCAGGCGGCTTCTTCCGCCTTGGCCATGATCGCGCGCGCCGTGTCGGCCATGTCATGTTCGGCCAGCGATTTTCCGACCTCGATGCCCTTTGCGGCCAGGAAGGTGTTGGCCATGCCGCCGCCGATCACCAACGTGTTCACCTTGCGGACGAGATTGCCCAGAAGGTCGAGCTTGGTGGACACCTTGGCACCGCCCACGACGGCGACAACAGGCCGGTCGGGTTCGGTCAGCGCCGCTTCAAGTGCCTTCAGTTCCGCTTCCATCAAACGCCCCGCGGCGGCGGGCAGGAGCCGTGCCAGCGCCTCGGTCGAAGCATGGGCGCGATGCGCAGCGGAGAAAGCGTCGTTCACATAGACCTGGCCAAGTGCCGCCAGCGAGGCGGCGAATACACCGTCATTTTCTTCCTCGCCTTTGTGGAAGCGGGTGTTTTCCAGCAGGACCACGTCGCCCGGTTCCATCGCGGTGACCGCCTTCTTGGCCGGGCCGCCGACGCAATCCTCGGCGAAGGTGACATTGTGGCCCAGCACCTCCGCCACCTTTTCCTTGATCAGGCTCAGGGAATACTCTGGTTTCACCGTCCCCTTCGGACGCCCGAAATGCGCCATCAGCACCGGCTTGCCGCCACTCGCAAGGATGTCCTCGACGGTTGGCTTGATCCGCTCGATTCGCGTGGCGTCGGTGACCGTTCCATTCTCGACGGGCACGTTGAGGTCGACGCGAACCAGAACCGTTTTGTCCTGCAGATGAAGATCGTCGAGCGTTTTCCAGGCCATTTGCAGTCTCCAAAGGGGCTTACTTTGAAGTGACCCCCAGAGGCGCGAAGGTCAAGGCGGGGTTTTGCCGACTATCGCGCAGAGGCGGGTTTTCCTTCCCGTCCGTGCGCACTAGGGTCCGCCGCAACAGACAAACGGAGATGGGCATATGGCCGACTACGAAGACCCCGAGAATACCATTCTGATCGAGTTGAAGGACGGCACAGTTGCCATTCAGCTCCTCGCCGATGTGGCACCCGAGCACACGGCGCGGATGAAGGAGCTCGCGCGGGCGGGCGAATATGACAATGTCGTCTTTCACCGGGTGATCGACGGTTTCATGGCTCAGACCGGCGATGTGGAGCATGGCGATTTCGTCGACGGCTTCGATCTGCGCCGTGCGGGCACGGGTGGGTCGAACCTTCCTGACGTGAAAGCGGAGTTCTCCAAGATCCCGCATGATCGCGGCACGCTGGGCGCAGCGCGCAGTCAGAACCCGAATTCGGCCAACAGCCAGTTCTTCATCAATTTCAAGGACAACCACTTCCTGAACGGGCAATACACGGTCTATGGCCGCGTGATCTCGGGCATGGAGCATGTGGACAATATCGCGCGCGGCGAACCGCCGATGAACCCCGACCGGATGCATAGCGTGAAGGTGGCCTCTGATGCGTAAGCTTCTTCTCATCGCGGCGCTTGCCGCTACGCCCGCACTGGCGCAGGAAGACGGCCCCGGCCCGAACCTGATCATCGAGGTGGAAGGCGAAGCCAATGGCCGGATCGTCATCGACATGGCCGAAGACGTGGCTCCGGGTCACGTCGCGCAGATCACAGGACTGGCGGAAGAGGGCGCTTACGACAACGTTGTCTTCCACCGGGTGATTGACGGCTTCATGGCGCAAACCGGCGACGTGGAATTCGGCAAGATGGGCGGCGATATGCGCATGGCCGGGCGCGGCGGGTCCAACCGGCCTGACATCGCCGCCGAGTTTTCAGACGTGCCCTTCGACCGGGGCGTGGTCGGCATGGCCCGCGCACAGAACCCCGACAGCGCCAACAGCCAGTTCTTCATCATGTTTGACGAAGGTCACTTCCTGAACGGGCAATACACCGTTGTGGGCCGGGTGATCGAAGGCATGGACGTGGTGGACGCGATCAAGCGCGGCGCCGGACAGAACGGGGCGGTGATCGGCCAGCCCGACGTGATGAAATCGGTCACGGTCCAGCGGTAAGAGGTTGAACAACACACGGGCCATCCTGCTGATGACCGGCGCGATGGCCTGTTTCGCTCTGGTCGATATGTTCGTCAAACTGGCGAGCAGGACTCAGAGCGCGATGCAGATCATCGCGCTGACATCGCTGGCGGGCTTTCTGATCTTCGCGATCTGGGAGAAGCGCCGAGGGGAGAGGGTCTTTCGGCGCGACGCCCTCAGGCCGGTTCTGATCATACGCACGCTGGGAGAGATCGTCGGTTCCTTCGGCATCGTGATCGCGCTTGGTCTGGCGCCGCTCGTCAGTGTCACCGCGATCGGGCAGGCACAGCCTCTCGCGGTGACGATGGGCGCGGCGTTGTTTCTGGGCGAAAAAGTTGGGTGGCGGCGTTGGCTGGCCGTCGGTCTCGGTTTCATAGGGGTCCTCATCATCCTGCGCCCGGGTCTAGAGGATTTCGACCCAAATCTGCTCTGGGTCCTGCTCTATGTCTTCGGTTTTGCCGCGCGGGATGTGACCAGCCGGGTTATTCCTCATCACATCTCCACAGCATTCGCAGTGGCCTGGGCGATGCTGCCATTGGCAGTGGCCGGTGCCCTTCTGATGCCCTTGCAGGGCGGGTGGCATCCCGTTGATTTTCCGACCTTTCTTGCCCTTGGCGGCGCGGCGCTGAGTACGGCGCTTGCGCTGCTGCTTCTGACCACCGCGCTCCGAACCGGAGAAGTCTCCTCCGTGGCGCCTTTTCGCTACACGCGTATCATCTTCGCCTTGTCGATTGCCTTTGTCTTCTTCGGGGAAATCCCCGACCTCTACACCTGGGTCGGCGCGGCGCTGATCATCGGATCGGGGCTTTACGCGTTCTTCCGCGAGAGCCACAGACAAGCCGGTGCCTGACTCCCGCGTTTTAATTGTCATGCGGGGTTGGTATAGGCACGAAGAAATCATTCCCTCCACGGAGCATCACCCATGAGCACCATTCTCGACATTCACGCCCGCGAAATCCTCGACAGCCGCGGCAATCCCACGGTTGAGGTCGATGTCACGCTTGACGATGGCACGATGGGCCGCGCGGCGGTGCCATCGGGGGCGTCCACGGGCGCGCATGAGGCGGTGGAGAAGCGGGACGGAGACACATCGCGCTACATGGGCAAAGGCGTGCTGGGTGCGGTCGATGCGGTCAATGGCGAGATCGCGGAGGCGCTGATGGGCTTCGATGCGACCGAGCAGGAAGCCATCGACGCCGCGATGATCGAGATGGACGGGACCGACAACAAGGGACGGCTCGGGGCCAATGCGATCCTCGGCGTCTCGCTCGCCGTGGCCAAGGCGGCGGCGGATTACACCGCGCAGCCGCTCTATCGCTATATCGGCGGCACCTCGGCCCGCGTCCTTCCGGTGCCGATGATGAACATCATCAACGGCGGCGAACATGCCGACAACCCCATCGACATCCAGGAATTCATGATCATGCCGGTCTCGGCGGAGAATATCCGCGAGGCGGTGCGCATGGGATCGGAAGTGTTCCACACGCTGAAGAAGGAGCTGTCTTCCGCTGGTCTCTCCACCGGCATCGGCGACGAGGGCGGCTTCGCGCCGAACCTGTCCTCCACCCGCGACGCGCTCGATTTCATCCTGAAGGCCGTCGAGAAGGCGGGCTATACGCCGGGCGACGACATCATGCTGGCGCTCGACTGCGCCTCGACCGAGTATTTCAAGGACGGCGCCTATGTCATGGCGGGCGAGGGCAAGACGCTGACGCCCGACGAAAACGTCGCCTACCTTCAGGCGCTGGTGACCGATTACCCGATCCTGTCGATCGAGGATGGCTGTGCGGAAGATGATTGGGACGGGTGGTCAACGCTCACGGAAGTTCTGGGAGATCAGGTGCAGCTTGTCGGCGACGACCTGTTCGTGACCAATCCCGAGCGTCTCGCGCGTGGGATCAACCTGAACTGCGGCAACTCGCTTCTGGTCAAGGTGAACCAGATCGGCACGCTGTCCGAAACCCTGATGGCCGTGGACATGGCCCATCGTGCGCGCTTCACCTCTGTCATGTCGCACCGCTCGGGCGAGACCGAAGACGCCACCATCGCGGACCTCGCCGTCGCCACCAATTGCGGGCAGATCAAGACCGGCTCGCTGGCACGGTCGGACCGGCTCGCCAAGTACAACCAGTTGATCCGGATCGAGGAAACGCTGGGGGAAACAGCGGTTTACGCGGGGCGGTCGATTTTGCGGAACTGACGGTCGGCGGCGCATGGACCCTGAGAAGAAAGCAGCACTCGACCGTGCCATGCGACGGGAGCGGCTTCGCATCGTGGTCGTGCCAGGGCTGATTGTTCTGGTCATCGTAGGGCTGGGGGCATTCTTCTTCATGCCACGCGAACGGCTGGGGCCGGTCAGCGGGACAATCGACAGATTCGTAGCAAGGCCGAAAGACGTCACCTCGCAAAGCGTGGTTCTGGTGACACTTTCCGATGGTCAGATGATCCGAATAAGGCCCGTTCGCGGTGACAACAGCCTGGCCCCCGGCGGGACCATCTGTCTGGAACGTACACGACATCCGATCACGCGATGGTATAAATTCGTCCGCGTCCCCAACGCGCGCTGCGAGGCGGGTGGGATATGACTGCGGATGAGATCATCGCAACGCTGAACCTCGCCCCCCATCCGGAAGGCGGCTGGTACCGGCAGACGTGGGAGGCCGGGGACGGCCCTCGTGCCTCCGGCACCTGCATCTACTTCCTGCTCAAAGCGGGCGAGTGCAGCCATTGGCACCGGGTCGATGCCACTGAGATCTGGCACTTTTATGCAGGTGCGCCGCTCATTCTGCGGATCGAGGAAGACGCTGATGGCCCTGCGGTTCCACGTCGCTTGGGACCCGACCTTGCCGACGGGCAGTCCCCTCAGGTCATCGTCCCCGCCCATCACTGGCAAAGCGCCGAGAGCACCGGCGACTGGACGCTGGTCGGCTGCACCGTCTCTCCCGGCTTCCGCTTCGAGGGTTTCGAACTCGCCGCACCCGGCTTTGATATCCCGGACGCGTGAGACGGGCTTGCGTCAGGCCCCGTGTGGCGCTAATAGACCGCCTCGGCGGGTGATTAGCTCAGTGGTAGAGCGCTTCGTTCACATCGAAGATGTCGGGAGTTCAAATCTCTCATCACCCACCACCGCCGATCTTTCGCGCAGCGAAAAATCGGCGAGCGGCAGGCGTTGCAAGGCAATGCCGAGAGCTTATACAAGAATATCTTAGCATAACGACAGAACTTCTGATCCTACGGACCTGGGTGCAGACTGGCTGCGTAGGGCTGCGGTGAGCAACGCCACCGCAAAAGCCGTCTCTGCCACAACCGCCACAAGATAGACCGGCGCAAAGGCCTCCGCCGTCTCCGGCGACAGGATGCGCAGGCCGCTTCCTGTGAGGTAGACCAGACCTGCCGCACCAATCAGCCAGCCGAGCCAGTTGCCGAAAGCCTCGCTGCGCAGAAGCAAAACCGCCGTCAGCACCGAGTTGATCCCGAAGAAGATCAGCCCAAGGTCATAGCCCGCCGCGTGCAGATCGAACGCGCCCTTGGCCAGCCCGCCATCTCCGGCCAGCGCCCAGTTCAGGGCGGCTTGGCTGTTCAGTAGATTCGCTCCGAGGATCGCCGCCTGGATCAGACGGAAAAGTGCGGCGGTCCCCGCCAGCACCCGGTCGACCGGTGACAGGATCAGGAACAGCATCACGGCCAGCGCAATGTCGGCGGTGACCATCGCCGCATCCGCCAGAATCGACAGACGAAACGGCATGGGTTCTGTGGCGATTGTGGCCGCGAAGGCCCCCGGTTCGAGTGCGGCAAGCGGCAGGCGGATGCCGATTTCGGCCCCGAGGCCAAGCAGGATGATGGCCAGGTAAAGAAACCCGGCTGTGAGAAATGCGGTTTGGGATCGCATAGGGTTTCCTTTCGGCTCAGCGCGCCCGTGTCGGCTGCTCGCAACCGCAATCGACGCCGGTATCCCGGCGCAGCGATTGCGGGATCGCCAGCAGACTGACCTGCCTTGCATGGCAGATCGACCGGATCTCGTTCAGGACGTCCTCGGTCAGTTCGGGCTCAGAGCGTTTCCAGCTCACAAACATGGGTTGATTCTCCTTGATGTTTCTCGATTCTGGTCTCACCCTACGACCTCAAGTGAACTTGAGGTAAAGCGAAAAATGAAGACCAGCGATCTGAGTGTCGGGGAGATGGCGGAGCGGGCAGGGGTGCCGGTTTCGACGCTCCACTATTACGAAGCAGAGGGCCTGATCGAAAGCTGGCGCACACCCGCGAACCACCGCCGCTATGACCGGCGCGAATTGCGCAGGATTGCCATCGTTCGCGTTGCCCTGACGGTTGGCGTGTCCCTCAAGGAGGTGAAGGAGGTTCTCGACCGTGTGCCGCGCGGCAAGGCCGTCGGCAAGGCGGATTGGGCAAAATCAGCGGAACCCTGGGCGGAAATGCTTGATGAGAAGATCGGGATGCTGACGCGGCTCCGCGACCAGATGGGTTTCTGTATCGGTTGCGGATGCCTATCGCTGGAGAACTGTCCGCTTTACAATCCCGACGATACCCTTGGCCGGAACGGAGCCGGGCCGCGACGATGGATCGGCGAGGGCGAAGAGCGGGTTGCCGTGGAAGACGAGAGCCGTTAAATGGGCCTCGGCGGGCGATTAGCTCAGTTGGTAGAGCGCTTCGTTTACACCGAAGATGTCGGGAGTTCGAGCCTCTCATCGCCCACCATTCCAACCCGGTTTGCGAAGCATATTGGAACGTCCGGTGGACGTTTCAAAGGGTTTGAATGCCGGAGGCCCCTGCCGAGGGCCAATCTTTCGCGGGACCCCGACAATTGATCGGCGCCTGTCGATCCCGGACAGGCAGAACGGTTCCTGTGATCGCCAAGAAAGGTGCAATTGCCGCTTGACGCCCCTCTCTATGGTAGCTAAATCCCGGCCTCACGCGCGGTTGTAGCTCAGTTGGTTAGAGTACCGGCCTGTCACGCCGGGGGTCGCGGGTTCGAGCCCCGTCAACCGCGCCATTTTCCTCGAAAGTCCCAGTGAATCGCCGTCGGTGCGTGCGCACCGACGTTTGGTTAAGAAATGATTTCGGAGCCATTGCGTAGGGTGCGTGATTTCACGCACCGGTTTCGGGGCAGATCGGGTGAGGCGCGGGCGAGCACGCACCCCTCGGATTTTTCGCGGCGCAATTTTGCGCCTCAGACAGACGCCCCGTCATAGGCCTGCGTCTCCACCACGCGTGGGTCGATCCCATCCACCGTGTTCAGGTTGATCGCAGCCATCGGTGAACCGTCGGGCATCTGGCCGTAGGCAAAGCACTCGATGCCGCAGGTCTTGCAGAACTGGTGGCGGATGACGTTCTTGTTGAAGAGGTATTCCTCAAGGTGATCCTCTCCCGTCAGCAGCGTGAACTGGTCACGCGGAACGAAGGACAGGACCGAGCCCAGCCTTCGGCAGCGGGAGCAGTTGCAGACGATGCCGTGCTCCGTATCCAGCCCTTCGACCTCATATTCGACAGCGCCGCATTGGCAGCTTCCGTGATGCTTGCTCAAGTTCCGTCCTCCATGCTCTGACAGAGCGGACTCTGCATGCTCTCTCTATTTAACGCAATGGTTAAATAGAAGGCCGTCTACCCCTTCACCGCCTCCAGCACCCGCGCCCAGCTCCGCATGCCTTTGTGGAAGCTCCGCACGTCATACTTCTCGTTCGGCGAATGGATTTGGTCGTCGTCCAGGCCAAACCCGATCAGCATGGAGTCCAGCCCGAGGATCTCCTTGAAGTAACCCGCGATCGGGATCGAGCCGCCGGAGCCGATGAAGGCGGCGTCGTTCGACCATTCGTCGGAGAGCGCCTTGCGCGCGGCCTCGAAGGCCGGGTTTTCGGTGGACATGACGGAGGCGGGGCCGGCGCCGTGATCCTTGAAGGTGACGGTGCAGTCGGGCGGCAGCATGTCGGTTACCATCTGGCGGAAGCTGTCGCGGATTTTCAGAGGATCCTGCGTGCCCACCAGCCGGAAGCTGATCTTGGCCGAGGCCTTTGACGGCAGCACAGTCTTGAAGCCGTCGCCGGTGTAGCCGCCGGTGATGCCGTTCACCTCGCAGGTGGGGCGGGACCAGATCATTTCCAGCACGCTGCGGCCCTGTTCGCCGGCTGGGGTCGAAAGATCGACGGCGGAGAGGAAGCCTTCGGGATCGAAGCCGAGGCTCTGCCACTGGTCGCGAAGCTCCTGCGTCAGTTCCGGCACGCCATCGTAGAAGCCGGGCACGGTGATCCGGCCGGTTTCGTCATGAAGCGATGCGATGATCCGCGACAACACGCGGATCGGGTTGATCGCCGCGCCGCCATACATGCCCGAGTGCAGGTCCTTGTCGGGGCCGGTGATGGTGAGTTCTTCGCCGAGCAGCCCGCGCAGCATCGTCGTGATCGCGGGCGTATTGCGGTCGAACAGCCCGGTGTCGCAGATCAGCGCCAGGTCGGGCTGGCTCAACTCGTCGCTGTTCTCCTTCAGGAAGGGGACGAGGGACGGGGAGCCCGATTCCTCTTCGCCTTCGAACAGGAAGGTGATCTTGCAGGGCCAGTCGCCGTGGACGGCTTTCCAGGCCCGGCAGGATTCCACGAAGGTCATGAGCTGCCCCTTGTCGTCAGACGTGCCGCGCCCGCGCAGGACTTTGCCATTGGGCGTTTCCTCGATGGCCGGGTCGAACGGGTCGCGGTCCCAAAGGTCGAGCGGGTCGACCGGTTGCACGTCGTAATGTCCATAGAACAGAAGATGCGGCGATCCTTCGCCCACCGTGCCCACCACCATCGGGTGACCTGGGGTCGGGCGCGCTTCCGCCGCCACTCCAAGGGAGGCGAGATCGGCCACCAGCCAGTCGGCGGCTTTCTGACAGTCGGCCTTGTAGGCGGGGTCGGTGGAGATCGACGGGATGCGCAGAAGCTCGGTCAGCCGGGCAATCGCGGTGTCGAGATCCTGGTCGATTTTCTCAAGTACGGTGTCGATGGTCATGGGGTGCTCCGATGGTTTGCGCGGAGCGTATCAGGCAACCCGCGAACGTCCAGAGCGCACGAAACCACGCGTTTACTTGATAGAAAAATGAATCGCGGCATTTTGTTCTATGTCAAAGTTTCCTGGAGTTAGAATATTTAAAAATCGTACAGCGGCTGCTAAGACGCTGGCAGCGAAAGTAAGGAAGACGTTTTGGATTATTCGGCCCACCTGGATCAGGCACTGCAACGGCTTCACGACGAAGGCCGGTATCGCACCTTCATCGACATCGTGCGCAAGAAGGGCCAGTTTCCGCATGCGATCTGGCGGCAGCCGGACGGTGCGGAACGCCCGGTGACGGTCTGGTGCGGCAACGATTACCTTGGCATGGGCCAGCATCCGGAGGTCCTCGCGGCCATGCATGAGGCGGTGGATGCCACCGGTGCGGGCTCGGGCGGGACACGGAATATCAGCGGAACTACCCTGTATCACAAGGCGTTGGAGGACGAACTTGCCGATCTTCATGGCAAGGACGCGGCGCTTTTGTTCACCTCGGCCTATATCGCCAATGACGCCACGCTTTCGACCCTGCCGAAACTCTTTCCCGGCCTGATCATTTATTCCGACGAGTTGAACCACGCCTCGATGATCGAAGGGATTCGCCGCAATGGCGGGGCCAAGCGCGTGTTCCGGCACAACGATCTGGCGCATCTGCGGGAATTGCTGGAAGCCGACGATCCGGGGATGCCGAAGCTGATCGCTTTCGAATCGATCTATTCGATGGATGGCGATTTTGCGCCGATCGAGGCGATCTGCGACCTGGCAGAGGAATTCGGCGCGCTGACCTATCTCGACGAGGTTCACGCGGTCGGCATGTATGGGCCGCGGGGCGGAGGGGTCGCAGAGCGCGACCGGCTGATGCATCGCATCGACATCATCAACGGCACGCTGGCCAAGGCCTTTGGCGTGATGGGCGGATATATCGCCGCAAGCGCCAAAATGTGTGATGCGATAAGGTCTTACGCGCCGGGGTTCATTTTCACTACGTCGCTGCCGCCAGCGGTTGCCGCAGGCGCGGCGGCCTCGGTCCGCATCCTGAAATCGGATCAGGCGATCCGCGAGCGTCATCAGACCCAGGCGAAAATCCTAAAGGCGCGTCTGAAGGCGCTGGGACTGCCGTTGATCGACCACGGCAGCCATATCGTGCCTGTGATCGTGGGCGATCCGGTGCATACCAAGCTCTTGTCCGACAAGCTTCTGGAAGATCACGGTATCTACGTTCAGCCGATCAACTTTCCCACGGTGCCGCGGGGCACGGAGCGTTTGCGCTTCACGCCTTCGCCGGTTCACGGGCCGAAAGAAATTGACCATTTGGTCAAAGCAATGGACGCGCTTTGGTCGCATTGTGCACTCAATCGCGCCGATCTTTCAGCTTAAACCCAACAGTGACCGGCGGTTAGCTCTGTGTTAAGAGTGAACCGATTAAGTTCAGGGCCGATTCTGCTGCCCTGACCTGGGGAATGAGATGACAGCCAAGGGGCAGGACTCATGATGGGGCGTCCTGGGACGCCAGATCCTGGAGAGGATCAGCAAACCCTGAAGGGGTTTGATGATTTTGAGCTGTCTCTGGGTGACATCATGCGCGGTGAACGCGCGACGATGGGCAAGTCGCTTCTCGACGTGCAGCGCGAGCTGAAAATCAAGGCCACCTACATCTCCGCCATCGAAAATACCGACCCCGCGGCCTTCGATACGCCTGGTTTCGTGGCGGGCTATGTCCGGTCCTATGCCCGCTATCTCGGGCTTGATCCGGAATGGGCCTTCAAGACCTTCTGCGACGAAGGGGCGTTCGAAGTCAGTCACGGCATGTCGCCCAATGCGCGCAGCCGCTCGGACCGTGCGCCGGGCGTCAAAAAGTCGTCGGCAAGCTCCAGCAAGCCCGCGCATCTGCGTGATCCCTTCACCGAACCTTCCGTCAGCTATCTGCCCAAGGGCGAAGCGGCGCTGTCGCGGCTGGAACCGCGCGCCATCGCTTCCGTCGCAGTGCTGATCGCACTGCTCGCCGGGATCGGATATGGCGGCTGGGCCGTGCTTCAGGAAGTGCAGAAAGTGCGCCTGACCCCGGTCGATCAGACGCCCGAGGTTCTGGCCGAGCTTGATCCGCTGGCCGATGCCATGCGTCCCGATCCGGTGGAAGAAACAGCGCTGAACGGGCTCGACGCACCCGCGAATGACAGGTTCGGACGGCTTTCGCGCCCGGAGGCGCTGGATGTGCCGGTTCTGGTCGCCCGCGATGGCCCCATTGCCTCCATCGACCCGGACACGATCGGCGCTCTGGCCCCAAGCCGGAACGAAGGCTTCATCGGCACCCGGACACCGCGACCGGACAATCTGCCCTATGCTATTCCCGGCGGCACGCCCGACGCGCTCGTGGCTTCGACCGGGGAGATCGGCCCGCCCGCACCGCCCGTTCAGGTGATCGAGGATGCCGACCCGAGCGTTTCGCTTCTGGCTGTGCGGCCTTCTTGGGTTCGGGTGCGCGGCGCGGATGGAACGGTGATCTTCGAAAAAATCCTCGACGCGGGCGAACGGTTCGACGTGCCTGTGACCGAGGAACCGCCGACCCTGCGCGCCGGAAACGCCAGTTCGCTCTATCTTGCGGTCGGACAGAAGACCTATGGCCCGGTCGGCACCGGGCCCGAGGTGGTCAAGGATATCATCCTTGCCGCCGACGCGGTGCGGGAGAAATACTCCGAGGCCGACCCAGACAGCGATAGCGAACTCGCCCGTTTCGTCTCAGTGGCGGATGCCAGCCAGTAGGCCTTCATTGCCTCCGCGCGCCTTGCTTCCTATGTATCCGGCGTAAAGCCAAGCGAAAGACTTTCCCCATGTCGATCAACCACGTCCGCCCCTGGCGCAATATCTACCGGCGCAAATCCCGGCAGATCATGGTCGGCAACGTGCCCGTGGGCGGCGACGCGCCGATCACCGTGCAGACGATGACCAACACGGTTACGACCGACATTCCCGGCACCATCGCACAGGTTCAGGCGGCGGCGGAGGCGGGGGCGGATATCGTGCGGGTTTCCGTGCCCGACAAGGAAAGCTCCGCCGCGCTGAAGGAAATCGTGCGCGAAAGCCCGGTGCCCATCGTGGCCGACATCCACTTCCACTACCAGCGCGGGATCGAGGCGGCGGAGGCGGGCGCGGCTTGTCTTCGGATCAATCCCGGCAATATCGGCTCGGAGGACCGGGTGCGCGAGGTCATCAGGGCCGCGCGCGATAATGGCTGTTCCATGCGGATCGGGGTGAATGCCGGGTCGCTGGAAAAGCACCTCTTGGAGAAATACGGCGAGCCGTGCCCCGAGGCGATGGTGGAAAGCGGGCTCGACCACATCAAGCTTCTGGAAGACAACGACTTTCACGAATTCAAGATCTCCTGCAAGGCGTCTGACGTGTTCCTTGCCGCCGCCGCCTATCAGGCGCTGGCGGATGCGACGGACGCTCCGATCCATCTTGGCATCACCGAAGCGGGCGGGCTGACCTCCGGCACGATCAAGAGCGCCATCGGTCTGGGCAATCTGCTCTGGATGGGGATTGGCGACACGATCCGCGTGAGCCTGTCGGCCGATCCGGTGGAAGAGGTGAAGGTCGGCTACGAGATCCTGAAATCGCTGGGTCTGCGCCATCGTGGCGTCAACATCATCTCCTGCCCCTCCTGCGCACGGCAAGGCTTCGACGTTATCAAGACCGTCGAGGTGCTGGAAAAGCGGCTGGAACATATAAAGACGCCGATGAGCCTGAGCATCATCGGCTGCGTGGTGAACGGGCCGGGCGAGGCCCTGATGACCGATGTCGGTTTCACCGGCGGCGGGGCCGGATCGGGCATGGTCTATCTGGCGGGCAAGGCAAGCCACAAGATGTCGAACGACCAGATGGTCGAGCACATTGTCGAAGAGGTGGAGAAAAAGGCTGCCGAGATCGAGGCGATGTCGGAGGCGGCGGAGTAGCATTCTCTGCTTGAGACGAATGCTCCGGAAGATGCGCCTTTTCCGGTTTCTCAGATCGACAGCGCCAGTACCCGGCTGATCTCCACCAGCGACGCGCCCGACTGCGCGCGCCACGTGTTGAACGCCGCCTGCACCGCATCCATCGCCTTTTTCGATGTCGGCGCCTTGTCGATGACACCTTCCGCCACCAGCCGCGCCACTACGTCGCGGGACAGGATGAACCCGTCGCGGCCCATGAACCTCAGCGCATATTGTCCCGTCGTGCCGCCAAGGCGGGTGGCGTCCTTCTTCATCATGGCGATCAGCCCGGCGAAGTCTTCCGACGGCCAGTCAGCGATCACCTGTGCCACACCGCCCTTGTCCCGCAAGCCCTGAATGAACTGCGCGTTCTCCTGAACCGAGCGGATCTTGGCGGGGTAGCGGACGATGCGGGTGTCTTCGCAGAGCTCCTCGAACCAGTCCTCGGGCATGAAGGCGCAGGCGTCCACGTCGAAGCCACGGAAGGCCTCTTCGAACCCGTCCCACTTGTTCTCGATGACCTTCCAATTGAAGCCAGCCTGGAAGATCACCTTGGTGAAGATCGAGAGCCAGCGATCTTCCGGCAGCTTCGCCAGTTCCGCTGCCGGTTTCGGGCCGGTGCCGATCTTCTCGGCCAGACTGTCCTCATGCCGGTCGCGCGCGATGGCGCGAATCTCGTCGAACGAGCGCATCAGCCCTGCTTGGCCCGGATGCCCTCGACGATCGACTTCATCTGTTGCAGGTCCACATAGCCGCGCACGAAATTGTCGCCCATGATGAAGCTCGGTGTGCCCTGGATTTGCAGCGCCTGGCCGAGCGTACGATTGGCGACAATGACCTCTGTCACCGCGTCGGTGTCCATCTCCGCCCGGACGGCGTCGATGTCCGATATCCCGGCGCTGCGGCCGATTCGACCAAGCGCGCCTTCGTTGATCGGGCCGGACCATTCCATCAGCTCGTCATGGAGCGCCGCATAAACATCGTCGCCTTCGAGCCGCTTCGCGGCGATAGCGAAGCGGGCGGCCAGTTCGCTTTCCGGGCCAAGGATCGGGAATTCCTTGACGATGATACGGATGTTGCGATCAGCCGAGAGCAAGGTCTGAACCTCGGGATGGGCGCGTTTGCAATAGCCGCAACGGTAATCGAGGAATTCGACGATGGTCACATCACCCTCGGGATTGCCGCCGATCCAGCTATGGCCGTCCTCGAAGATCTCGTCGCGATAGGTGATCAGCAACTTGCCCTCGCGCTCCATCGCTTCGGCTTCGCGCCGGTCTTCCAGAACCGCGATGGCCTCCATCAGAACTTCGGGGTTTTCCAGCAGGTATTCCCGGATTTCGGTCCGCAGGGCGTCCCTTTCGGCACCCGACATATCTTCGATGTCGAAGGCCATCGCGGCGGGCGCGGCAAGGGTAAACAGGCAGGCGGCAATTACGGCGCGAAACATCGGACTCTCCCGGAATATCAGTGCGCGAAGGATGGCAGATCGGGGGCCGAGTGCAACCACTTCACGGGGATGTGTCCATTGACGTCGCAGGGCAGGGTTGGCAGGGAGGCTGCAACAGAAAAGGACGCTTTGCCAGATGCGCATCTCCCGCCGATCCAAGGTCGACCCGTTCATCGTGATGGATGTGATGGAGGCCGCGTCGCGGGCCGAAGCAGCGGGCCGCCACATCATCCACATGGAAGTCGGCCAGCCCGGCACGGCGGCGCCGGCCGGCGCGCGGGAGGCGCTGGCGCGGGCGATGGAGGAAGGGCCACTCGGTTACACGGTGGCGCTCGGTCTGCCCGCGCTTCGGGCGCGGATTGCCGGGTGGTATCGCGACCGGCATGGGCTGGACATCCCGGCGGAGCGGATCGTGGTGACCAGCGGCTCCTCGGGCGGGTTCTTGCTGGCGTTTACCGCGCTCTTCGATTCGGGCGACCGGGTGGCGCTGGGTGCGCCGGGCTATCCGTCCTACCGGCAGATCCTCTCGGCACTGAGTCTCACACCGGTCGATATCGAAACCCGGATGCAGGACCGCTATCAGCCGACGCCCGACCAGTTGCCGGACGACATTCAGGGCCTGATCGTGGCCTCGCCCGCGAATCCATCTGGCACCATGCTGGACAAGCCCGCGTTGTCTGCACTGATCGAAGCGGCTGCGGCGCGGGGGGCGGCCTTCGTCTCCGACGAGATATATCACGGGATCGAATACGAACGCCCGGCGGTCAGCGCTTTGGAGATCACCGACGACGTCTATGTCATCAATTCGTTCTCCAAGTACCATTCGATGACCGGTTGGCGCGTCGGCTGGATGGTGGTTCCGCAGGATCATGTCCGCATTGTCGAACGGCTGGCGCAGAACATGTTCATCTGCCCGCCGCACGCCAGCCAGATCGCGGCGCTTGCGGCGATGGACTGCGGCCAGGAACTGGAAGCCAATATCGAGGTCTACAGGGCGAATCGGGCGCTGATGATGGAAGGGTTGCCGAAGGCCGGGTTCACCCGCATCGCGCCGCCGGACGGGGCCTTCTACATCTATGCCGACGTGTCGGAGTTCACCGATGACAGCCGCGCTTTCGCCGCCGAGATTCTGGAGAAGGCAGATGTTGCCGTTACCCCGGGTCTGGATTTCGACAAGGGGCGCGGGGCGCGAACCTTGCGGTTCTCCTACGCCCGCGCGACCGAGGATATCGCCGATGGGCTGGACCGGCTGGCGCGGTTCATGGCCGCGCGGGACATCAAATAAATGTAAAATGCCGGTTTAGCGGCTGGGGTTGGCGGAACAAAGGGTATAGGCTCCCGCGGTAAGGGTAGTGGGGTCGGTTGTGTTTCGGATTCTTGGGATTTTCGCCGTTTTTGCGGCGTTTCTGGCGGGGTTCGCCAGTGCGGAGGAGTTGCCACCTGCGGCACTCGCCGGAGGTGGCGCTGTGGTCGCCGATAGTGGTGGTGGCGATGTTGTCATGACTATCGAACTGACGCGCCCGACCGGCTGGCGGCTTCGCATGATGGACGGACCTCCGCGCGTGGTCCTGGAACTGAACGATTTCCATTGGGATGGCGCCCCGGCGCTGAAAACCGGCTCGGTCGCCGCGCTGGAAGTGTTGGAAACAGGGCCGTCACGGTCTGAACTGCACGCGGTCCTGCGCGAGCCACTTTCGGTCATCTCGGCGGAAATGGCGGTGGCCGATAGCGGCGGGGCGGTGCTGACAGTGCGAATGAAGCCCACCACGGGAGAGCTTTTCCAGACCGAACTTGATGACGCGACGGCAGCCATTCCATCCCATCCGCGAACCGTTGTCGCAATCGATCCGGGCCACGGAGGAACCGATCCCGGCGCGGAAAGCGGTGACATTCGGGAAGCGGCACTGGTTCTGGAATTTGCCGAACGGTTGCGGGACATTCTGGTCGCCAGTGGCCGTTTCGACGTGGTTCTGACCCGCAGCGATGACAGCCTGGTGTCGCTCGACGCGCGGCTGACCCGCGCGCGCGAAGGCGAGGCAGACATCTTCCTGTCGCTCCATGCGGATGCCCTGGCGGGCACCGAAGAAGCCTCCGGGATCGTGCTTTACCGTCTGTCGCCTGATGCGCAGGCCGAGGCGAACCAGCGTCTGAACGAACGGCACGCGCCGGACGACCGCCTGAACGGGGTCGATCTGAAGGATGCGGGGGAGGACGTGTCGCTGGCACTGTTCGACCTTGCCCGTCAGTCGACCGGGCCACGAACCCGCGCCTTGTCCTCGGCGCTTCTTGCCGCCTTCGAAGGGGCCGGGATGGTGGTGAATACGCGGCCGGAACGTACCGCCGATTTTGCCGTGTTGAAGGCCGCCGACATCCCGTCCCTGCTGGTCGAACTGGGATTTCTGTCGACCGAGGAAGACCTGCAACGTCTCACCTCCGAGGACTGGCAGACCACTGCCGCCACTGCGTTGCGCGACGGCCTGATCCTCTGGGCAGACGAGGACCGGCTGCGATAGGCCGCTTCTCGCCCGCGACATTTCGGCGGCTTTTGACCGCCGCGGGCTAAACCCATATAACGAATGCAACAGTCAGCGAGCAGGCCAGTGACCCGGTTCATCTTTTCATTCTTCGGCGGGATTTTCACGCTCGCCACCCTTGGCCTCATCATGGCCGCTCTTGGGGCGGGCGCGATTTTCTATGTCTATGGCAGGGACTTGCCCGACGTTGCTTACCTTGAAAACTACCAGCCACCGACGGTGACGCGGATCTATTCCCCGCAAGGCGAGATCATCGACGAGTTCGCGGGTGACGAACGCCGCATCTACATCCCGTATTCCGAGATTCCCGACGTGGTGAAAAATGCTTTCGTCTCGGCGGAGGACAAGAACTTCTACGAACATGCGGGCTTCGATATCCGCGCCATCGGTGCCGCCATTTTCGAGGCGATCCAGACCCGCGGCGAGACGGTGCGCGGCGCGTCCACGATCCCGCAGCAGACCGCGAAGAACCTGATCGTCGGCGGCGAGAGGGCGATCGAACGCAAGATCAAGGAAGTGATCCTTGCCAACCGCATGGTGAACCAGATCGGGCGGGAGAAGATCCTCGAACTCTATCTGAACGAGATCTTCCTCGGCCAGAACGCCTATGGCGTGGCCGCCGCCGCCCAGACTTACTACAACAAGCAGCTTTCCGAACTGGAACCGCAGGAAGCCGCGTTCCTCGCGGCGCTTGCGCAGCGGCCCGGCAACCTGCACCCGGTCCGGCAGGAGGAAGCCGCCGTGGCGCGGCGCAACTATGTCCTGCGCGAGATGTTCCAGAACGGCTATCTCGACGCCGAGACCTTCGAGACCGCCCGCGTCGCGCCCCTGTTGACGGTTCAGGCCGGCGACCGCGACGGCTTTCGCACCGAGCTTCCCGAACGTGATTACTTCTCCGAGGAGATCGGGCGCCAGGTTCGGCGCGAATTCGGCGCCGATGCCTTCGAGGCGGCGGGCCTGACCATCCGCGCCACCATCGACGCGGAAATGCAGGCGATTGCGGCGGAAGCTCTGCAGGAGGCGCTGGAGGATTACGACCGCAGACAGGGCGTTTGGCGCGGCCCGGCAGCGACGATTCCGCCCGAAGACCTGACCGGCGAGGTCGATGGCCAACCGGCCTGGCGCGCGGCGCTGGCGGCGACCCGGAACCTCGCCCGCGACGTGAAGGACTGGTATCCCGCCGTGGTGCTGGAAGTCGGCGGCAATTCGGCCCGGATCGGGGTCGAGGACTGGGAAGACGGCTCCGACGGGCACTGGATCACGCCGGAGGATCTCAACTGGGTGCGCGGTGCCCGCGTTGCCGGTGACATTCTGAAACCGGGCGACGTGATCCATGTCCGCCACGAAGGCGGCAGCACCTCCGACCCGGTCTTCTCGCTGCGTCAGGTCCCCGGCGTGCAGGGCGGGTTCATGGCGATGGACGTCAACACGGGCCGCGTTCTGGCGATGCAGGGCGGGTTCTCCTACCAGGTGTCGAATTTCAACCGGGCAACGCAAGGCCGCCGCCAGCCGGGATCGTCCTTCAAGCCTTTCGTCTATGCCGCAGCACTCGACAGCGGCTTCACGCCCGCGACGATCATCATCGACGCCCCCATCGAGGTCGATGTGGGCGGGGGCCGGGTCTGGCGACCGCAGAACGCCTCGCGCCAGTTTTACGGCCCGACGCCCTTGCGCACCGGCATCGAACGCTCGCGGAACCTGATGACCGTGCGTCTCGCCGAGGAGGTGGGGATGCACACGGTCGCGGGCTATGCCGAACGCTTCGGCGTCTATGACCGGATGGACCCGTTCCTTGCAAACGCGCTCGGCAGCCAGGAAACCTCGCTCTACCGCATGGTCTCGGCTTACTCGATGTTCGCAAATGGCGGCGAACGGGTGGAACCCACCCTGATCGACCGCGTGCAGGACCGCTGGGGCACGACCGTCTACCGGCACGACCAGCGCAGCTTCGACGAAGCGTCGGAACGTCAGGTTCTTCCCGGCACGCTGCCGAAGATCACCTCGAACCGCAAGCAGGTGATGAACCCGATCACCGCCTATCAGCTCACTTCGATGATGCGCGGCGTGGTCGAACGCGGCACCGCACGCGGCAGGGTCAACCTTGGCGTGCCCACGGCGGGCAAGACGGGGACCACCAACGATGCCCGAGATGTCTGGTTCGTGGGCTTCACCTCCACCATCGCGGCGGGCTGTTACATCGGCTACGACCAGCCGAAATCTCTGGGGCGCGGGGCCTCGGGCGGCGCGATGTGCGCGCCTGTCTTCCAGAAGTTCATGAAAAAGGCGGTGGAGAAATACGGCGGCGGCCGCTTCGCCATCCCGCCGGGTGGCCGCTTCATCAAGATCGACCGGTTCAACGGCGCCCGACTTCCGGACTATGCGGAAGGCGAAAACGTCGTGGCCGAGTATTTCCGCGAGGGTGAGGAGCCGGTCTTCGGCATCGCCTTCGATGGCGGTTTCGCCATGGGGGCCAACCTGCCGATGTTCACCGACCAGGAACTGGGAAAACCCAACATGGTGGAAAACGGGCAGGGCGAGATGGTGGAAGTGCCGCGCCAGGCCACGGCGAACGAGATCTCCGCGGGCGGGTTGTACTGACGAAAGCGGAGCGGGTCGGGCAGGGCGGCGTCAACCACCGATCACATGGCATTCGGAGAAGACCGTTGGCTCCTGCGGCGTTCCGTCCACGGTACTGGCGTGCTGGACGAAGGTCGGTAACCCAGCAGGGATAATCGTGTCCGGTCGAGCAGCGTCGAGGAAGATATGCTTCGAGGTCTCTGCATCGATCGGAAACCAGCAGGGATCGTCGAACGTACCGGCATAGATGCCGACGATATCCGGGAAGCGTTCGAAACTCAGCCAGAGCTTGGTTCCGCACTCCGCGCAGAAATGGACATGTACCGCCTTTCCCGAACCTGCCGACACCAGATCGTAGGTCTTGGGGGAGCCTTCCAGAAGCTCGAATGCGTCCTTGTCGAAGATCGGTTCGACCATATAGGCCGAGCCGGTGGCTTTCTGGCAGAACCGGCAGTGACAGATGGTCACCCGGCTGGTGTCCTCATGCGTCGCGTAGCGAATGTGCCCGCAAAGGCAGCCGCCATCATGTCTTGCCATTTGACTCCCTCCAGGCCTGAGATGGAGCATGACCGCTGATGGGTCAGCTGTCCACTTTGTTGTCAGCCAGGCGTCTCCCGTCGGGATCACGTCGGCGGCGTCGGACGGCAATCCGTTTCGCACAAACGGACATGTCGGGCTGAGATCAGGCCGGGAGACGAAGCGGACGTGCGAAGCGTGTCGAAACCAAGGGGCAGAGCGCCCTCGCGTTAGTCTTCCGCCTGCGCCTCACCGCGTTTCATGCCGGAGACGCCATGCGCCAGAGTGACGGCCATCAACTCATCCAGACCACCATCCAGAACCGACTGAGTTTCCGTGGTCTTGAAGCCAGTGCGCTCATCCCGAACCATCTGATAGGGGTGCAGCGTGTAGGACCGGATCTGGTTGCCCCAGGCGGCTTCGCCCTTGTTGGCATGTGCTTCGTTGATGGCCTCGTTCCGCTTGTCCAGTTCCATCTGGTAGAGCTTCGATTTCAGCGCCTTCATCGCGATGTCGCGGTTCTGGTGCTGCGATTTCTCGGAACTCGTCACGACGATATTGGTGGGGATGTGGGTGATCCGTACCGCCGAGTCGGTCGTATTGACGTGCTGCCCACCTGCACCGGACGAACGGTACGTATCGATGCGGATGTCGGAGGGGTTTACCTCGATTTCGATGTCGTCATCGACTACGGGATAGACCCACACGGCGACGAATGACGTGTGCCGCCGTGCGCTGGAATCGAAGGGGCTGATCCTCACCAGCCGATGGGTTCCGGTTTCCGCCTTCAGCCAGCCATAGGCGTTGTGACCGATGATCTTGTAGACGGCGGACTTGATACCCGCCTCTTCACCGGCGCTCTCCGCTTGAAGTTCGACCTTGTAGCCGTTGCGTTCCGCCCATCTCACATACATCCGTGCAAGCATCGACGCCCAGTCGCAACTCTCCGTGCCACCGGCACCCACGTTGATTTCCAGAAACGCGTCGCTGCCGTCGGCTTCGCCATCGAGCAGCGCCTCGATCTCCGCCTTGGCAGCGCGCTCGGCCAGAGCCTTCAACCCGGCCTCGGCTTCCTTCACCACCTCGTCGTCGCCCTCCATCTCGCCCAGCTCGATCAGCTCGACATTGTCGGACAACTCCTGGCTCATGCCCTTGTAGCGATCCACCGCATCGACCAGCATCTGCCGGTCGCGCATCAGCTTCTGCGCCTTCTCGGGATCGTCCCAGAGGTTGGGGTCCTCCACCATCGCGTTGAATTCCTCCAGCCGATGCGGCGCCGTCTCCCAGTCCATCCGTTGGGCCAGAAGGTTCAGCGATTTCTCGATGGCGGCAACCGTGTTTTCGGCCTCGGCGCGCATGCTTGCGGTCTCCCTGGTGCAGGTCCGACGCTCTTAGCAATGCTGCAAGGCGGCTTCAAGCGCGGCGGTTTTGCCCCTAAGCTCCGGGCAGGTGGGGGAGATAGGATGAACGGCTACTACGGCAGCGACGATCAGCAGAGGCTGGCGCGGAAGGCGGAGGCGCTTTTCGCTCTGGTGAAAGACGACCCGCGATTTGCCTGGTTCGGACGGCAGGTCATCCTGACCGAAACCGGCGAGGGGGCCATCGACACGATGGAGCGCCTCGCGTGCCTGCAGGGTGTGGCGGCCTGTTATCCGGTTCCGGCGGCCGAAGTTGGGCCGATGACGGCCGCGCTGGAAGACCGGGGCTTTCGGATCGACGGTTTCTGTTTCTGCACCTCCGCGGACGGGGAGGATTCGGTGGCATTGGCCGAAGGCGTACAGAACCGCGTCGCGCTGCCCGAGGATCTGACCCTGACGCGGCTGGCGCCGGACAGTCCCGACAGCGATCTTGACGCGCTGGCAGAGGTGACGCTGGCCTCTGGCGTGCTGCCACCTCCGGCCTCGGTTCTGCGGGGCGAAAGCCGGCGAAGCGTGCTGCTGCTGGCACGGGACGGGGCGGGCAGGCCGGTTGCGGCGGCGGCGTCGGTCGAAATCTTTCACGCCGAAAGCCCGCTGAGGGACATCGGCTGGTGGGGCATGCTGGCGACCGTGCCCGAACGGCGGGGCGAGGGGATCGCGCTGAGGATGGGCGCCGACGCGATGGTCACAATGGCGCGCGAACATGGGTATCGGCGGTTCATGACCGGCATCCGCGCCGACAACACGCCGTCGCTGGGTCTTTGCGCCAGGCTGGGCGTGCGACCCTCAGGGCAGGAGGTACTGATCGCAATGGACCCGTCCGCCTTCTCCGACGAGAGAATCACGAAATGATCTGGCGCAAGTTGCGACCGGGCGCACCGGGGTAGTCTTGGCGCATGACCGAAAGTCCGATCTCCAACGCCGCAATGGCCACTGCTCCCCCCAGGATCGCACGGCTGACCCTGCACGAGATCTGGACCTCGCTCAAATACGGGCTCTGGGATTTCCGCCGCGCGCCTGGCTATGGTCTTCTGTTCGCGGGGTTCTACGCGATCCTCGGCAATATCCTGACGCTGATCGGGGCAGGGACCTTCCTCTGGACGCTTGCCCTTGCGCTTGGCTTCCCGCTGGTCGCCCCCTTCGCCGCGGTGGGCTTTTACGAGGTCAGTCGGAGGCTGGAGGCGGATGAGCCGCTGAACCGCCGCGAAATCCTCGGCGTGGTCTGGAACGAGAGGCGGCGGCAATTGCCGTGGATCGGCCTGATCCTGGCGCTGATCTTCCTCTTCTGGAGCTTCTTCGCCCATATGATGGTGGCGCTGTTCCTTGGCATCTCCTCGGTCGGGCATACCTCGCTGGAGACGTTCCTGACCACCACGGACGGACGTCTGCTCTTGGCGGCACAGGCGCTCGTCGGCGGTGCGGTCGCCTTCCTGACCTTCGGTCTGACGGCGGTGTCGCTGCCGCTGCTGGTGGACCGGGAGGTCGATTTCGTCACCGCCATGCTCATCAGCCTGAAGGCGGTCAACGCCAACAAGGCCATGCTCGGCCTCTGGGCCGTTGTCATCGCGCTTGCCCTCTTCCTCGCGATGCTCCCGGCGTTTCTGGGTCTGTTCGTCGCGCTGCCGGTGCTGGGGCATGCAACCTGGCATATCTACCGGCGGGTGCTCTTCTGGCCGATGGAGGGGGGCTGACGGTCACAGGGGGAATGTCGGCAAAGCGGCACGAAGCTGCCGTTCGCTGCATTTGGGCCAATGGCGGCTTTCGGATACTGGATCAAGACAATGGATTTCAGCGGTTCCGTAACTGCTGGGAAGGCTGACCGATCGGTCACGTGAAAAGTGTATTTCCGGTCTCAGTGAGAGATCATCCACAAACCCCATGCGACCAGCAATCCACCGCCAAATTTCGCGATCTGTTCGCCCCCGGGCGCGAGTTTCTCCAGCGCAACGATCCCCGATAGGACTGCAATCGTCGTCAGGCTCATGACGCCGCCAACAAACAATACCATCATCAGGGCCCAGCAGCAGCCAATACAGTAGAATCCGTGCTTTAGTCCCATTTGGAATGCACCCCTGCGGCCGGCACGCCAGTCTGTCAGCAAAAAACCGATTGGTGTCCGACATTTTCGCAGACATGCGACTTTGAGTGGGGTCATCTGAAAGATGCCAGCGGCTACCAGTATGCCGCCTCCAACAAATGCCCCCTGAACTTTCAACATATGAGACAAGACATCTGCTCGTTGGAAATTCCATTGCAGGGCTGTCGCTGCCAGACTGAACAGGGCCCAACTAAGAAGATATGCCGCAACAAACCAGCGATTTGCATGAAGGGTGTCAGGGTCACGTCTCATCGCAACCCTGCGGTGGATCACGATCATCGGAATGGCCGAAGGCAACATCATCGCGCCCATCATCACCGCCCACATCAGCCAGACAGCCACGACCTCCTTGCCTGCCCAATCTGACGTCATCGGCATCATCAGGCTGACCAGGGGAGAGGACATGTTGGCCGCAGACCAAAGAACAAGCCCCCAGCCAGTCACCGACAGGAAGACAAGCGCCGCGACGCCGTTCCGCATGTTGGCGCCAGTCGCAGGGTTGGATCTGACCGACATCCGTCCCCAATCAGCTCCAGTAGGCAAAATCGGTCGCGAACCCGCAGCGCTCCGAATAGCTGAATGCCAGTGGGGCATCTTCCACTGTCAGGCTCGAGACGGATTCCTGACCCGGATGATCGTGCCCTGGAATGCCGCAGGACACCCGGCCATCAAACTCAAAATTCCGCTCAACACGGGCGGACGCTGAGGTGCCGACGTTGATGGTTTCGACGCCAGCCGTATGGTCAAGTCGGATTTCAGCGCGCTTGATCCCGAGGATCGTCGAGAAATTTGCCGTCACTCCCAGATTTCCTGCAGTCTGGCCACTGAAAATCTGGCTCAGGGCATCGAACTGAGGCTGTGTCGCGGTTTCGTCGATGTAGATAAACACGGACCAAATATCGTCGCCCACATCATCGTTGTATGTTCCGGCAATGGACACATTCAGGCCTGAGAGATCGATGCTATCCATGCGTCCCTTGGTGATGCGCCACGACAGAAGGAAGTCACAATCCCCGTAGGTCGAGCGGCCACCAGGTATCTCGCCCTGTCGCCGACAGGGGCAAACGGCCTCACAGTTGCACGCCTCGTAGTACGATCCTTCAATGTGATAGGATTGTAGTTCATCCATGTTCTGCCCCCAAAAGCTGTGGTGTACGTCTGGAGCCAAATGAAAAGAGATCATCCACGGCCAACAGTTTTTCGACGATGGAGCAGGTGCGTTACGATGGCAAGTGAAGACGCTTCATCCAGATCGATCGCGTCCGGTTTTCGACCACTAGCAGAAAGCCGCCACTTGTGTACCGTGCAGCATCCGACACATTGGGCTCAAAGCTGCCGTTCGAACCAAGAAAGACCTGTTTTCTAATACCTCCAACCAAAAAGGGCGCCGCAAAGCGACGCCCCTTCGGAAATTCTGAACCGATCTTAGCTGCCGGTCGCCGCTGCTGGCTTCGGAGCCGGAGCAGCGGCCATGCCACCGCCGGACTTCGAGTTCAGCGGGTCTTCCTGACGCTGCACGGAACCCTCGAAATGGGCGCCGGATTCGATCGCGATGGTCTTGTGGATGATGTCGCCTTCGACACGCGCGGTCGAGGTCAGGCGGACCTTCAGGCCACGCACCTTGCCCACGACACGGCCATTGACCACAACGTCGTCAGCCATGCATTCGCCCTTCACCGTGGCGCCTTCGCCTACGGTCAGAAGATGGGCGCGGATGTCGCCATCGACATTGCCTTCGATATTCACGTCGCCGGTCGTCTTGATGTTGCCGGTGATCTGAAGATCGGCCGACAGCACGGATGCGGGCGGCTTCGTCTTGGGTGTGCTCGGTGTATTCATCGCAGGGGCCTTATCGTCCTTTTTATCTGCTTTCTGTGCCTCTTGGTCCGTCTTCGGACCGGGTTCGTTGATTTTGCTCTTAGAAAACATCTCTTGCTGCCTTGATGTATTTCATCGGGTTTTGGGCCGCCCCACCAATACGAATTTCGTAGTGAAGATGCGTCCCGGTTGATCGCCCCGTATTTCCCATATCACCGATACGGTCACCGCGCGAGACCCTATCACCCACTTGGACGCGAATGCGTGACAAATGTGCGTATCGGGTCTCAAAGCCGAATTCATGCCTTATCTTGATAAGGTTACCATATCCGCTCTGTCGGCCGGCATGAACCACAACACCGTCCGCCGTTGCGTGGATCGGCGTGCCGGTCGCTCCGGCAAAATCGTGTCCTTCATGCATCCGTCCCCAACGCGGTCCGAAACCGCTGGTTGACCGGTATGACCCTTTCACGGGGAAGCTGAAAGGCAGCTTCTCCGCCGCGATCCGGTAAAGGTTCAGCACATCGAGCTGTCCAAGCACCTCGTTGGCGCGATCCGTCAGTGGATCGGGCTCGGCATCGCCGCTGGTGGAAAAGATGATCGGGGTCAGGGGGCCGCCCTGGCCGGAGTAGCTGTGGCGCACCTGCTCGATGATGCTGTCGGTCGGCAGGCCGACGGCGGAGAACATCTCGTCGATCGGTTTCAGCGAGGTGTTCACCGCTTCCTCGATCTGGCTGAAGATGCGCTCGTTCCGCTCCGCTTCCAGTTTCTGGTCCAGCGCGATCCGGTCCATATGCTGTTCGGCCTCGGACACGTAGCCGGTCATCTTGTCACGCTGAACGGCAAGATCGCCAAGGGCGGTCGTCATGAAGCCCAGGGTGGTTTCAAGATCTTCCAGTCGTGCAACCTCGGGCTGCTCGGCTTCCGTTTCCTCAAGCTCCGTCATGAGCGTGCTGACTTCGTCGCGCGCCGCATCGCGCTCGTGCATGGCGTCGCGCAAAGTGCCGGCGATGACGTCGATGCCGGTCTCCAGTTCCTTGCGCCGGTCCTCGGATTCCAGCAGGCGCGATTGCATGGCAGATACTTCGGCCAGCGCCACAGCAAAGCGTTCCTGCGCGGCAGAGGCCTCGCGGGCGCGGGCGTCGCGTTCGCCTGCCAGCTCATTCAGCCGCGCCTCGTAGATGGCCTGCTCGCGCAGCGCCTGTTCGCGCAGGTCGCCGGCGCCAAGCGCGTGCATCAAAAGGATCGCCGACGACACGATGGTCCAGCCCAGCAGCAGGGCCGATCCGGCCACGCCGACGAATTGCGTCATCGGCGAGAGGCGAATGAACCGGGTCTCGGTATCCGAGCGAAGAAACAGGCGTTGTTCGGGAAAGGTCCGCTCAACCGCCCCGTGGGCTTTGGCCAAAAGAGATCGCGTCAAGGGTCTGTCCCATTCCCCGGAAGTTCATGCAAATATCAGATCCTGTCCCGATCTGGTATAAGAGTGTTAACTATTTGGCAAAAGTCAGGCAACCACACTGACCTTTAGCCGCGATGATCCGCCATAATGGGCGGTTTTCCGCCGAATCACCCCGTTTCACTCAGTGGCCAGTAGAAATCCGGCGGCAGACCGGCCTCGGCCCGTTTTTCCTCGTTGAAGGGCGGTTTCAAGGGGCCGTGGAAATAACGCCGCACCAGATCGTGGAAGACCGGCTTGGGATCAAGATTGTCGCGCCCGCAGAGAAAGTGGAACCATTTCGAGCCATAGGCGACATGGCCGACCTCCTCGGCATAGATCGTCTCCAGCGCCTCGACGGCCTTCGTGTCGCCCGCCTTGCGGAAGATCTCGATCATGCCCGGCGTAACATCCAGACCGCGCGCCTCCAGCACCATCGGCACCACGGCGAGGCGTCCGTGCAGGTCGTCCTTCGTATCTTCCGCCGCCCGCCACATGCCCGCATGGGCGGGAAGGGCGCCGTAATGGCTGCCAAGCGCCTCAAGGCAGTCTGACATCAGGTTGAAATGCTTGGATTCCTCGTCTGCCGCCTTCACCCAGTCGTTATAGAACCCAATCGGCATTTCCACATGGCCGAACCGGGCAATCAGGTCCCAGTGCAGATCGACGGCGTTCAATTCGATATGCGCGACCGCATGCAGAAGCGCGATCCGTCCTTCGGGCGTGCCCGGCTTGCGCTTCGGCACGTCGCGCGGGTCCAGCAGTTCCGGGCGGTCGGGACGGGCAGGCCGGTCAGGCGGCGTGGACGTGCCCACCTCAGGCGGGTCACCCGCGTCCCGCGCGGCAAACCACCGCACAGCATGCGCCCGGCTCAGCGCGGTCTTCTTGCGGCCGTCGGCGGTGCAAAGCACCTCGACCGCCATTTCAGTGAGCGTTGCTGCTTTCATCGGTCCTCAAATATCCCGGGGGAGTGTAAGGGGGCAAAGCCCCTTCTGCGCATCGCGACGCAATCACAGCCCCTGCGCCGCCTCCAGTACCGCCTCGACATGGCCCGACACCTTCACCTTGCGCCATTCCTTAACGACGGTCCCGGACCCATCGATCAGGAAGGTCGCGCGCTCGATACCCATATAGGTCCGTCCATACATGTTTTTCTCGACCCAGACCCCGTAGCGTTCGCAGACATCGCTTTCCGCGTCGGAGGCCAGGATCACCCCAAGGTCGTGCTTGGCGACGAATTTGTCATGTTTTGCTACGGTATCCTTCGAGATGCCGATCACCACGGTGTCGGCGGCGGCGAATTCCGCATCCAGTTCGGTGAAACCGATGGCTTCGGTGGTGCAGCCGGGCGTGTCGTCCTTGGGATAGAAGTAAACGACGGCCTTCTTCGGTTTCACGGCTGACAGGGTGACCTCGCCGCCGCCGTCGCGGGGCAGGGTGAAATCGGGGGCGGGCTGACCGGCCAGGCTCATCGGCGTTTCTCCACTGGTGACAAGGATTCACGCCATGTTGTAGGACGGATGCATGGAAAAGCCAGCCCCACCAGAGGCGGAGACGGAAGACGGGCCTTCTCCCGCGCAACGCCCGGTCCGCAAACGCCCCCGGCGCGGGGTGCGGTTCGCCCGGCTTTTCAGTTTCGGCGTGGCCTGTCTGGTCTTCGTCGTTCTCGCCCTCGCCCTGTCGGGCAGAACGCTCCCGGTGCCCGAGCCGTTGCGGGCGATGGTCGAACGCGCGGTCAACGACCGGCTGGCCGGGGCACCGGTCAGGATTCGCGCGATGGAGGTGGGAATCGACCGCTCAGGCGCGCCGCAACTGGTGATGCACGATATCCGGTTTGCCGACAGCGCCGGAGGTGCCGCGGCGCAATTGAACTGGCTGGGCGCGGAATTGTCGCTGGAGCGCATGCTGCGGCGCGAATTTGCAGCCGAGGTGATCTATCTCAGCGGTGCTCAGATCACCATTCGCCGAACCGCAGCGGGCCGCTTCACCCTGTCGGCCGGGTCGGGATTCGGCGGCGGGGAGCAGTCGATCACCGAGCTTCTCACCCGGATCGACGCGGCGATGAATGGCGGCGCGGTCTCCTCTCTGTCGGAGGTGGTCGCGGGCGGGGTCGTCCTGACGCTGGAAGATGCGCGCTCGGGCCGCATCTGGCAGGCGACCAACGTCAGGGCCACTCTTCGAAACACCTCCGATTCCCTGTCCCTGTCGATCACCACGGATGTCTTCAACGGCAGCGATGATCTGGCGGGGATGCAGGTCTCCCTGACCCGCAGCCGCGCGACCGAACATGTTCAGTTCGGCGTCAAGGTCCAGCAGATGCCTGCCGCGGACATCGCGCTGCAATCCCCGGTTCTGGCCTGGCTTGGCGTCCTCGACGCCCCGATCTCTGGCGCGGTCCGGACCGAGCTGGACGAAACCGGCGCCCTGGCCAGTTTCGCCGGGACGCTCGATATCTCCAACGGGGCCTTGCGGCCCGACAAGGCCGTGCGCCCGGTCGAGTTCGATGCCGCCAAGGCCTATTTTACATTCGACCCGCTGCGCCAGCGCATCGACTTCTCCGAGATCAGCTTCGCCTCCGAACAGGGACGCGCCATCGCCACCGGTCAGACCTATCTGGCCGAGTTCGACGGTGTCTGGCCGGAGGCATTTCTTGGCCAGTTCCGCGTCGAGGATTTCGCCTATGTCGGGGGCGATGCGTTCGACGGGCCGATCGCGCTTGACGACATCCGCGCGGATCTGCGGGTCCGGCTGGAGCCATTCTCGGTGGAGTTCGGCGAGATCGTCATCGACAATGCGGGTACAAACGTGACGGCGCAGGCGCATGTGACCGGCGGCGAGACGGGCTGGCGCGTGGCATTGGATGCAACCACGCCCGAGATCGCCACGGACCGGGTGCTGGAATTCTGGCCGCGCCGGGTATCGCCGATCACGCGCGGCTGGCTCTCGCGCAATTTGTCCGGGGGCAGGCTGCACAACCCGGCCCTTGGTCTTCGGTTCGAAGCCGGCAGCAAGCCCGATCTCGCGCTCAGTTTCGAATTCGATGACGGGCTTGTGCGCTTCCTGCCCGAGATGCCGAAGCTCACCGGCGCGGCAGGGCGGGCGATCCTGCAGGACGACCGGTTCTCGCTGGCTCTGACCTCGGGGGAAATCACCGCGGAAGACGGGCAGGTCATCGACGCAAGCGGATCGGAGTTCACCGTCCTCGACACAAAGCCGAAACCGGCCTGGGGGGAGATCAGGGTCGCGGCGGCGGGGCGGCTCGACGCTGTGCTCCGCGTTCTGAACAATCGCCCCTTGCGCCTTATGGAACGCGCCAAGCGGCCCGTCGATCTGGCCCGGGCGGATGTGAACGGGTCGGCGCGCATTCAGTTGCCGCTGCAAGACGGAATGGAGGCCGACGAGGTCACCTATGACGTCACCGCCGAACTGACGAACGTGTCTTCGGAAAGCCTCGTCCCGGATCGCCTTTTCACATCGCCGCGGCTCCGGCTTACGGCCACGCCCGAGGCCATCGGGCTCTCAGGTCCGGCGGAACTGGACGGCGTGCCGCTGGTCGCCAACTGGCGCCAGCCTCTGGGCGCGGCCGCCAACGAGGGCGGGGAGATCACCGGCCAGGTGACGCTGTCGTCTGATGCCGTCACCGCCTTCGACCTGCCCTTGCCGGAAGGCAGCCTTAGTGGGCAAGGGCAGGCGGATTACACGCTGCGCCTGCCTGCCGACCCGGACCTGCCGCCTTCCTTGCGACTGAGTTCCGATCTCGCCGGGATCAGCCTGGGAATTGATGCGCTGGGCTGGCGAAAACCGCCTGAGGAACGTGGCATCCTTGAACTGGCAGCCAGGCTGGGGGAGACGCCAACCATCGAAGAACTGGCTCTCAAGACCAACGGATTGAGTTTCGAAGGGTCGCTCGACATTGCCGCAAATGGCGGGCTCGACCGGGCCCGGTTCCGGGCGCTCGAACTCGGCAGATGGCTGAATGCCGAGGTCGAACTCACGCCCTCGCAAAACGGCGGTCCCCCGAAAATCACCGTTCTTGGCGGAACAGTGGACCTGCGTCAGCTCGAACTCGCGGCCGGAGCGGGCAATGGCGGCGGATCATCCGGGCCCATAGACCTGACGCTCGACCGGCTGATTGTGTCCGACGGAATTTCCCTGTCACCGGTGCGCGGGCGGATCACTGTCGAAGCCGGTGGACTGTCGGGCAGTTTCGATGCGCGGGTCAATGGCAGGACACCGATAAAGGGCGTCCTGAGTCCGGCAAATGCGGGCACCGCGATCCGCATCTCCTCCGACAACGCTGCGGGCGTCCTGCGCGATGCGGGTCTGACGCCAAATGCCCGTCGAGGCCGGTTGGATCTGGTGCTGACGCCGGTTTCAAATGCCCCGAGCGGGACGTTCGACGGCGAATTCCTGATCGAGGATATGTATCTCAGGGACGCGCCGGTGATGGCCGAACTTCTCGATGCCATCAGCGTCGTCGGCCTGGTGGACCAATTGGGCGGTGCGGGGATCAGGTTTTCCACCGTCGATGGCCGGTTCCGGCTGAACCGTCGCCAGCTCCGGCTGATCCAGGCCGCTGCGGTCGGTCCCTCGATGGGGATCTCGGCGGACGGGCTCTATGATCTGCGATCCGAGCGGATGGACTTTCAGGGCGTGGTTTCTCCGGTCTATTTCCTGAACGGGATCGGGTCGGTCCTGACGCGCCGGGGCGAGGGGCTCTTCGGGTTCAACTATCGCATGGCCGGGGCGGCGGCAGATCCCAGTGTCCGGGTCAATCCGCTCTCGATCCTGACGCCAGGGGCGTTTCGCCAGATATTCCGGCGCGCGCCACCGGGAGGTTAACACTTGAAACTGTCCGAGTTCGATTTCGATCTGCCGGAGCGGTTGATCGCCACGCGGCCTGCGCGTCCAAGATCCTCGTCGCGGCTGCTGGTGGCGACACCGACGCGGCTGACCGACGCCCATGCGATCGACCTGCCGGGCTTCCTGCGCCCCGGCGACAGGCTGGTCCTGAACGACACCCGCGTGATCCCGGCGCGTCTGAGCGGTCTGCGCAAGCGCGGCGACGCGGAGGCGCGGATCGAGGTGACGCTGCTGGAGCCGCGCGCGGATGGCACCTGGTCGGCGCTGCTCAAACCGCTCAGGAAAGTGAAAGACGGGGAGGAAATCACCTTCCCCGCCGGACTGTCCGCCACGATGGAAGGCCGGGAGGAGGGGGCCGGGAGGTTGCGCTTCAACCTTGCCGGTGACGATTTCGATGCGGCTTTGGCGGAGGCCGGAGCCATGCCGCTGCCGCCCTATATCGAAGGCCGCCGGGCGGCGGATGCGCAGGATCGCGAAGACTACCAGACTGTCTGGGCACGGCAGAGCGGTGCCGTGGCAGCCCCGACCGCGTCGCTTCATTTCGATGACGCGCTGCTTGCCGCGCTCGATGCACGCGGGATCGCGCGTACATTCGTGACGCTCCATGTCGGCGCGGGCACGTTCCTGCCGGTCAAGGTGGATGACGTGAGCCAGCACAGGATGCACGCCGAACGCGGGGAGATCACGACCCGCGCGGCAGATGAGATCAACGCGACGCGCAAGGCCGGCGGACGGATCGTCCCGGTTGGCACCACCGCGCTGCGCCTGATCGAAAGCGCCGCGACCGAAAACGGATCGCTGGCCGCCTGGAAAGGGGCCACCGATATCTTCATCACGCCGGGCTACCGGTTCAGGATCGCCGACGCGCTGATGACCAATTTCCACCTGCCGAAATCCACGCTGATGATGCTGGTCTCGGCCTTTCTGGGCGTGGACCGCATACGCGAGGTCTATGCCCATGCCATCGCGGAGGACTACCGTTTCTTCTCCTACGGCGATGCCTCGCTGCTGATGCCGGGCGAAGACTGACGCGGTCTCCGTGCCGGTGTCTCAACCCGGAAACCTTCTGGAAACCAGGAAGGACGATCCACTAGGCAAATCGACCGATTTCAGGCTGCGGTCGGTCCGCGACATGGTCAGGTCGCAGACGGGCTTGTCGCGGGCAACGGCGCCGGATAGGGCGGGCGCGACAACAGTTGAGGTGCGCCCATGTTGGAAGTTCTGAACCGGTCCTGGGCCCTGCTTCTGGGCGTGCTGTTGCTGATGGTCGGCAACGGCCTGCAAGGCTCGCTCATCGGTATCCGCGGCTCGATCGAGGAGTTCTCCACCGGCGAACTTTCGATCATCACATCCGGCTACTTCGTCGGCTTCCTCTTCGGCTCCCGCATGGCCCCCGAATTGATCCGCCGCGTGGGTCACGTGCGGGTCTTCGCCGCACTCGCTTCCTTCGTCTCCGCCGTCCTGATCCTCTACCCGACGATCACCGAACCCTGGGTCTGGGTGGTCCTCCGCGTGATCTTCGGCTTTTCCTTCTCCGGCGTCTACGTGACCGCGGAAAGCTGGCTCAACGACGCCTCCACCAACGAGACACGCGGCAAGGCGCTGTCGCTCTACATGATCGTTCAGATGGGCGGCATCATCGCCAGCCAGGCGCTGCTCAACGTCGACGACCCGGCAGGCTACGTGCTCTTCGTGATCCCCTCCGTTCTGGTTTCGCTTTCCTTCGCGCCGATCCTTCTGGCCGCGACGCCCACGCCCGCCTTCGCAACGACGAAATCCATGAGCCTGGGCCAACTTTACGTCACATCGCCCACGGCCGTTGTGGGCATGTTCCTGATGGGCATGGTGTTTGCGGCGCAATTCGGCATGGCCTCGATCTTCGGCATCGAGGCGGGGCTGAGCGTGGCGCAGATCTCGATCTTCGTCTCGGCGATCTTCCTCGGCGGCCTCGTCCTGCAATTCCCAATCGGCTGGGTCTCTGACCGGATGGACCGTCGTATCCTCATTCTGACAAGCGCCTTCACGGGCGTTCTCGCCGCGCTGATCGGCTGGTTCTTTGGGGGCAGTTTCAATGCGCTCCTCGTCGCGGGCTTCCTCATGGGCGGCTCTTCGAACCCGCTCTACGCGCTGCTCATCGCCTATATGAACGACTACCTCCAGCCGGAGGACATGGCCGCCGCCTCGGGCGGACTGATCTTCGTCAACGGCTTGGGGGCGATCATCGGCCCGATCCTGACCGGCTGGGCCATGTCGAAATTCGGCGCACAGGGCTTCTGGGTCTATCTCTTCGTGGTCATGCTGGCACTCGTGGCCTATGTCGCCTACCGGATGACGCAGCGTGCCTCCGTCTATGCCGCCGAGGACGATTATGACGCGGTCGCTTATGCGCCGGTTTCTCCCTCGGCCACGCCGGTCGCGGTTGAGGCGGCACAGGAGGTGTATGCCGAAAATGCCGACAGTTCGGACGATGATGCACCCAAGCCGGAAACGCCCCTTGATTGAGTGTGAAGATACTGTAACGCTTTGATTCGTAACCTGGGGGAATGGTACGACAGAAGGGTATGAGGATGACTGGACCCGAGGACGTATTGAGTTTCTGGCTGGATGAGATCGGTCCGGGCGGGTGGTACGCGGGCGGCGAGGAACTCGACCAGACGATCCGCGACCGGTTCGGCGATATTCATGAGCGCGCTTGCGCAGGTGCCCTGTCGCTCTGGCTGACCTATCCCAGCGGAACGCTCGCCTATATCATCCTGACCGACCAGTTCTCCCGGAACATGTTCAGAAGCACCGCCAAGGCATTCGCTTCGGACAAAATCGCCAAGGCCGCGGCCAAGGTGGCGATTTCCAAGGGCTGGGACATGCGGATCGACGAACCGGCGCGGCAGTTCTTCTACATGCCGCTGATGCATTCCGAATGCCTGGAAGATCAGGACCGCGCCGTGCGCCTGTTCAAGACCCGGATGCCGGAGACCGGCGAAAACAACCTGCCCCACGCCAAGGCGCATCGCGAAATCATCCGGCGCTATGGACGGTTCCCGACCCGAAACGGGGCCCTCTCACGCGACAGCAGCGCGCCCGAGCAGGAATATCTCGACGATGGCGGCTACGGCGCGATCATGCGGGATATCAAGGCGCGGGAAGCCGCCTGAGGCGCTTTTGCGGCCACCTGACACCCGTCGCGCAAGGCATTTCCTGATCCGGCTGAACCTGCGCGATCGCCGAGGCCATCCCCGACAGGGACAATCATTCGTCCCCGTTTGTCGGAAACGCATAGCGGCCTTCCTGGCTTGGCAATGGTGCAGTGGTGACTTTTCAGCCAGACTGTGCCAACTGGTTTAACGTCAAACCATTTTGACCCGGAGGAGAGAATGGCCGCAAATACCTATGATGTCGTCGTGATCGGCGCAGGACCCGGCGGCTACGTCGCCGCCATCCGGGCCAGCCAGCTTGGGCTTAAGACGGCCATCGTCGAGCGCGAGCATATGGGTGGCATCTGCCTCAACTGGGGCTGCATCCCGACAAAGGCGCTTCTGCGGTCGTCTGAGGTGTTTCATCTGATGCACCGCGCCAAGGAGTTCGGGTTGAAGGCCGACGGGATCGGCTACGACCTCGACGCCGTGGTCAAGCGGTCGCGCGGGGTTGCGAAACAGCTCAACTCGGGCGTCGGTCACCTGATGAAGAAAAACAAGATCGACGTGGTGATGGGGGAGGCGACGATCCCCGCCAAGGGCAAGGTGTCGGTCAAGACCGACAAGGGGACGGAGGAGCTTCAGGCCAAGAATATCATCCTCGCCACCGGCGCCCGCGCCCGCGAATTGCCGGGTCTGGAGGCGGATGGCGAACGGGTCTGGACCTATAGACACGCGCTTTTGCCGCCGCATATGCCCAAGAAACTGCTGGTGATCGGCTCGGGCGCCATCGGCATCGAATTCGCCAGCTTCTACAACACGCTCGGTGCCGACACGACGGTGGTCGAGGTCATGGACCGCATCCTGCCCGTCGAGGATGCCGAGATCAGCGGCATGGCGAAGAAGAGTTTCGTCAAGCAGGGTATGAAGATTCACGAAAAGGCGATGGTCAAGCAACTCGACCGCGCAAAGGACAAGGTCACCGCCCATATCGAGATCGGTGGCAAGGTCGAGAAGCACGAGTTCGACACGGTGATCTCCGCTGTCGGCATCGTCGGCAACACCGAAGGGCTGGGGCTGGAAGGCCTGGGCGTCAAGGTCGACCGTACCCATGTCGTGACAGATGAATACTGCCGCACCGGCGTGGACGGGGTTTATGCCATCGGCGACATCGCGGGCGCACCCTGGCTCGCCCACAAGGCATCGCACGAAGGTGTCATGGTGGCCGAGATCATCGCTGGCAAGAACAAGGTCCACCCGGTGAAGCCCGAAAGCATCGCGGGCTGCACCTATTGCCACCCGCAGATCGCCTCTGTCGGCTTCTCGGAAGCCAAGGCCAAGGAGCTGGGCTACAAGATCAAGGTCGGTCGCTTCCCCTTCGTCGGCAACGGCAAGGCCATCGCGCTGGGCGAACCGGAAGGCATGGTGAAGACCATCTTCGACGAGAAAACCGGCGAGCTTCTGGGCGCTCACATGGTCGGCGCGGAAGTGACCGAGATGATCCAGGGCTATGTCGTTGGCCGCCAGTTGGAGACCACGGAGGAGGAGTTGATGGAAACCGTCTTCCCGCACCCGACCTTGAGCGAGATGATGCACGAAAGCGTGCTCGACGCTTTCGACCGCGTCATCAACTTCTGAAGTCATGGCCCGGCGAAGCAGGCTTTGCCAGGCCGGGCTCGCCGCATATTTCGTTGCCCATCTTCTGGCCATCGTCATTGCGGCAATGGGGGCGAAAGGGCTGCTCGGCTTCGAGCCGGGCGGACTTTCCGCGATCTGGCTCATCTTTCTGGGAATGCCGTGGTCGCTTGCACTCGGCTTTCTTCCCGAAGGGAGTATTCCGGAAATATGGGCGCTGTTCCTTCTGGGACTGGCACCAGCCGTGAACCTTTGGCTTTTCAGTCTGACTTGTCGGAAGCGACGCCGTACATAGTTTCGCGCGCTCTTGTCGCCGCACCGCCCTTGCGTCAGAAAGTCCCCATGAAGATCGCGACATTCAACATCAACGGAATCAAGGCCCGATTTGAAGGTCTGACCGAATGGCTGAACGACAGCGCCCCCGATGTCGCGGTCCTGCAGGAGATCAAGTCGGTCGACGAAAACTTCCCGACCGAGCATTTCGAGGACCTGGGCTACAGGGTCGAAACCCACGGACAGAAAAGCTTCAACGGGGTCGCGATCCTGTCCAGGCTCCCCCTTGAGGATGTCACGCGCGGTCTGCCGGGCGACGATGGCGACGAACAGGCCCGATGGATCGAAGCCACCGTTATGGGCGAAAAAGCGGTGCGGGTCTGCGGGTTGTACCTGCCGAACGGCAACCCGGTGCCGGGGGAGAAATACGACTACAAGCTCGCGTGGATGGAGCGTCTGAAAGCGCGGGCGGAGACACTTCTGGCGCTGGAAGAACCCGCCGTCATGTGCGGCGACTACAACATCATCCCGCAGGACGAGGATGCCGCAAGGCCCGAGGCATGGAAGGACGACGCGCTTGCCCTGCCAGCCAGTCGCGATGCCTTCCGCCGTATTCTCAACCTCGGCTTCACCGAAGCCTTCCGCGCCGTGACGCAAGGCCCGGGCCACTATTCCTTCTGGGATTACCAACGCAATGCCTGGGACCGGAATGATGGCATCCGGATCGACCACCATCTGCTGACCCCGCAGGCCGCCGATCTGCTGCAGAACTGCTGGATCGAGACCGAGACGCGCGGACGGGAAAAGCCATCCGACCACACGCCCGTCTGGATCGAACTCGACGCCTGAGCCGTTCATCACCGATTAGTCAGTTCCGGGTAACCGTCCGGCATGGGTCGGAATGGTCTCGATTTACTGAACGCATTGCTTGTGCCGCGCGGCGCTTTCGCGTGGCTGACCCGCTTGCTGGGCATTTCCACCTTCTCCTTTCTTTGCCATATCTTGTTGCAAAGCCTGCTCGGGCTGCCGATGCATCCGCTCGAAGACTTCATTGCCCTCAGCGCAACCATTGTCCCGTTGATGAGCGCGGTGATGCTTGCAGCCAGGATTCAGAAACGGGACATTGCGACCCTTGCGCATGAGGCAAGCACGGACAATCTGACCGGATTGATGAATCGGCCCGCGTTCATGAAGAATGTCGGGCAGGCTGACGCAGGCGTACTTCTGATCGTCGATCTCGATCATTTCAAAGATATCAACGATCGCTACGGCCACGCCGTGGGGGATGCCGTCTTATGCGCCGTTGCCGATCAACTGCGCCTGAACACCCGGAAGGAAGATTTCCTGGCCCGGATCGGGGGGGAAGAGTTCGGAATTTTCCTCGTTGGCATGGACAGTCTGGAGGTGGACCGTGTCGGTGAGCGGCTGTGCAGGGGGTTTGTCCTGTGCAACGACGAGGTCCGGATTCCGGTCAAGGTCACGATGTCGGCGGGTGCCGCATTCTCCGGCATGGCAAGGACATGGGCGGAACTCTTCACAAACGCCGACCAGGCGCTTTACCGCGCCAAAAGAAGCGGGCGGGCCCAACTGGCCTTCTGGCAACCGGCCGTCACATCGCGCTATTAGGGGATCAATGCGCCCAAGGCCTTGCCAAGCGCCGCCCGCCAGTCAACACTCGCCGACATGCCGATACAGTCGCTCGATCATGTCAATCTGCGCACCGCCCGTCTTCAGGAGATGATCGACTGGTACGCCCAGGTGCTGGACATGCCGACCGGGAAACGCCCCGATTTCGGCTTCCCCGGCGCCTGGCTCTACGCCAACAGGCAGGCCATGGTGCATCTGGTCGGCATCGACACGGAACTGAAAGCCGTTGAGCCGAAGCTTGAACATTTTGCCATGCGGGCAACCGATATGAAGGCCTTCATCGCGCGGCTGAACAACCACGGCGTCGCCCACAGCATCGACCCCGTGCCCGGCTTTCCCATCGTTCAGGTCAACCTGCACGACCCCGACGGCAACCACATCCATGTGGATTTCGACACCAGCGAGGCCGAGGGGCTAAGTTAGCGGATTCTTGCCGTTTCTGTGCAAAAGCCAAGCTTCCGCCCCATTCCCGGCCTAGATGTCAGGGAAAGGAGTCTCTCATGTCCAGGATTTTGCTCGCCACGCTTTGCGCCGTTGCACTCACCTCCGCGCCCGCACTGGCCAAGCCGAAACACTGCCCTCCGGGCCTTGCCAAGAAATCGCCCGCCTGCGTCCCGCCGGGTCAGGTCGGAAAGTCCGTGTCCCGCGACGATGACAGTGACCGCGACGACGATCACGACCGTTGGACCGACGACCGGCATGATTCCGATGACGACTGGTACGGTGATCGCTACGACCGTATCCACGTCGGCGACCGCGTCGTGCTGGAAGGGCAGGACTACACGGTTATCCGCGTGGGCGATGACCGCGTCGTTCTGCGGCGCGACGACCGGGATTACACTCTGCCGCGAAGGGGCGATGGCTCGGAATACGTGCGCATGGGCGACGTGCTGGTGCGCGTTGATCCGGAAACCCGCGATGTCATCAATTGGATCAGGCTCACGGATCTGATATTCGGGTAAGCCGCTCGCGTCAGACCGGATGAACGGGCCGAACGCTGCAGGGCTTTCGGCCCGTCATAATTTCGCCTTAGACGATTTGCAGACTCGTGGCAGATTTTTTGAGGCGATTTCTGCATGATTTTTCGAAGCTTATCCCCCGTGACCGCATTTTGCGCATGGCTTTGCCTGGCAGCGCCAACCGCCGCGCGTGAGGAAATTCTGCCGCCCGCCTTCGGCAGCCACTCGATTGCGTTCCATGTCCCCGACACGATCGCGCCCTTTCCAACCGGCGCACGGGTCGAGTTCTTCAGCTTCGATGATGAAAGCGTTCCAAGGCGTCTGAACATCTATGGTTTCGTGCTTGGCACGCGGAATTCCGTGGCCTTCGTGGAACTGAGCGAACGGGATGCCGTCAGGATCATCGAAGCCAAGCAGAGCCATACCGTGAAGGTGGCCAAGATCGCCGACCCTGAACCGGGTCTCGTTGCGGATCGCCGCGCTCTCGCCGCCGAGGCGGTGCCCGTTCAAGTCGCGCCGCATATGCGGACGCTGACGCTTCGGGTGGACCTGCCGGCGGAAGAGGTGGCAACCTGGCAACGCGGCGACCGACTGGTTCTGTCCGGGGAGGGGACGACGACCGAGGGGCGCGTTGTTGTCGGCCAGTACTATAGGCGGGGAGATATCGCAGGGCGGTTCTCGTCCGCCATTGTGTTGGGCGACGGCAGAGTCGAAGTCGAACTTGTTGCCGATCCCGTCGATGCACACGAAATTCTGGCGGCCGAGGCCAAAGGTCCGGTCCAGATCGTGAACGCGGGCCGGACGCAGACAACCGAGGTCCGGGAACCGCAACGATGCTACATCAGGCACCGCCGGGGAGAGACCATCTCGACGATCGAGATCCCATGTGCCGACGATTGATGCGGTGCTGAAACGGGCGACTATGCGGAGTCAGGGCAGCGGCCCCAGCATCTCCGGGCATCCCCTAAATCCGGTGATTCACCCTTTCGAAACCACATCGCACGCAAAGTGGTACAAAACGGTCAGCGCCCCTCTCGAAAGTGGTACAAATGTTCACGAACCCGCCCGAACGCATCGGTAACGCCCGCTCAACCGCACCGCCCGGTGCCTACTCCGCCGCGACCCGCTTGCTGACCCGCTTCGCCCCCAGCATCTCCGCCAGATACCGCCCGGTATGGCTCTCAGGCACCGTCGCAACCTCCTCAGGTGTCCCCGTCGCCACGATCTGACCGCCGCCATCGCCGCCTTCAGGCCCGATATCTATGATGTGATCGGCGGTCTTGATGACGTCCAGATTGTGCTCGATCACCACGACGGAATTGCCTTGCTCCACCAATTCGTGCAGCACTTCCAAAAGCTTGCGCACATCTTCGAAATGCAGCCCCGTGGTCGGCTCGTCCAGAATGTAAAGCGTCCGCCCCGTCGCCCGCTTCGACAATTCCTTCGAAAGCTTGACCCTTTGCGCCTCCCCCCCCGACAGCGTCGTCGCCTGCTGCCCGACCTTGATATAGCCAAGGCCCACGCGCATCAGCGCATCCATCTTTTCCCGGATCGAGGGCACGGCCTTGAAGAACTCCTGCGCATCTTCCACAGTCATATCAAGGACATCCGCGATGCTCTTGCCCTTGAATTTGATCTCCAGGGTCTCACGATTGTACCGCTGCCCCTTGCAGGTCTCGCAGGTGACATAGACATCCGGCAGGAAGTGCATCTCGATCTTGATGACCCCATCCCCCTGACACGCCTCGCAGCGCCCACCTTTCACGTTGAAGCTGAAGCGACCGGGCTTATAGCCCCGCGCCTTGGACTCGGGCAGGCCCGCAAACCAGTCGCGGATCGGGGTGAAGGCCCCGGTGTAAGTCGCTGGATTCGAACGCGGAGTCCGTCCGATAGGGCGCTGGTCGATGTCGATGACCTTATCCAGATGTTCCAGCCCCTTGATCGTCTCGCAGGGCGCGGGCGTCTGGCGCGCACCGTTCAGCCGCATCGAGGCGGTCTTGAACAGCGTCTCGATGGTCAGCGTCGATTTGCCCCCGCCCGAGACGCCGGAGACGCAGACGAACTGGCCCAGCGGAAAATCGGCGGTCACGTCCTGAAGGTTGTTTCCGCTGGCCTTGACGACCGTCAGCTTTTTCCCGTTTCCTTTCCGACGGTTATCTGGAATTGAAATCTCCCGCCGACCGGCAAGGTAATCGCCGGTGATGCTATTCTTGTTCTTGATGATCTGGGCCGTCGTGCCTTTGGCCACCACGTCGCCGCCATGCACCCCGGCACCGGGGCCGATATCGAAGACGTAATCCGCCTCGCGGATCGCTTCTTCGTCATGTTCGACCACGATCACCGTATTGCCTTGATCCCGAAGGTTTTTCAGCGTCTCCAGCAAGCGACCGTTGTCGCGCTGATGGAGCCCGATGGAAGGCTCGTCCAGCACATAAAGCACACCCTGCAAACCCGACCCGATCTGGGAGGCAAGCCGGATACGCTGCGATTCCCCGCCCGAAAGCGTGCCCGCATTCCGGCTAAGGGTCAGGTATTCCAGGCCCACATTGTTGAGGAACCCGAGCCGTTCAGAGATCTCCTTCAGAATGGCGCGCGCAATCTCGTTCTTCTGCTTGGACAGGTGCTTCGGGGCCTCGTTCGCCCAGTCCAGCGCCTCCCGGATCGACATTTGCACGATCTGACCGACATGCTTGAGGTCTTTGCCCGACCCGATCTTGACCGCCAGCGCCTCCGGCCGCAGCCGGTGTCCGCCGCAGGTGTGGCAGGGGCGGTTGTTCTGAAACCGCTCCAGATCCTCGCGAATCCAGCTTGAATCGGTGGATTTGTACCGGCGTTCGAGGTTGGGAATGATCCCCTCGAAGGGCTTCGCCACGTTGTAGACGCGCCCGCCCTCGTCGAAGCGGAAGGTCACTTCGTCATCTCCAGACCCGTACAGAACCGCCTGTTGCACATGGGCAGGCAGGTCCTTCCAGGGCGTCCGTTTGTCGAACTCGTAATGCTTGGCCAGCGCGTTGATCACCTGCACGTAATAGGGTGACTTGCTTTTCCGCCAATTGGCGAGCGCACCGGTTTCTGTCGGGATCAGGGGGCGGGTCTGATCAGGCACGACAAGCCGGTCGTCGAAGAACAGCTCCACGCCCAGCCCGTCGCAATCGGGGCAGGCGCCGAAGGGGGCGTTGAAGCTGAACAGGCGCGGTTCGATCTCGGGAATGGTGAAGCCGCTGACGGGGCAGGCGAAGTTTTCGGAAAACGTGATGCGCTCCGGGTCCTCGCCCTCCGCCACGGCGGTTTCCAGAATGGCGATGCCATCGGCCAGATCCAGCGCCGTGCGGAACGAATCCGCCAGCCGCGTTTCGATGTCTGCGCGGACGACGATCCGGTCCACCACCACGTCGATGTCATGACGGAACTTCTTGTCGAGCTTCGGCGGGTCTTCCAATTCGTGGAACTCGCCGTTCACCTTGACCCTTTGGAAGCCCTGCTTGCGGAGTTCCAGGAATTCCTTGCGGTATTCGCCCTTCCGGTCGCGCACGATGGGGGCGAGGAGATAGGCGCGGGTGCCTTCCTCCAGCGCCATCACCCGGTCCACCATGTCCTGCACCTGCTGCGCCTCGATCGGCTTGCCGGTGGCAGGCGAATAGGGCGTGCCGGCGCGGGCGAAGAGCAGCCGCATGTAGTCGTAGATCTCGGTCACGGTTCCGACCGTGGAACGCGGGTTTTTCGAGGTTGTCTTCTGTTCGATGGAGATGGCGGGCGACAGGCCGGAGATGTGATCCACGTCCGGCTTTTCCATCATGTCGAGGAACTGGCGGGCATAGGCCGAAAGCGACTCGACATAGCGGCGCTGCCCTTCGGCATAGATCGTGTCGAAGGCCAGCGACGACTTGCCCGAGCCCGACAGCCCGGTGATGACCACCAGCTTGTCGCGCGGAATATCGACGTCGATATTCTTCAGATTGTGCTCGCGCGCACCGCGCACTTCGATGTTCTTGAGTTCAGCCATTGTCTCACCGGTTCGGAACACCAGAGAGATAGCCGTCACAGCCCAAACCTCAATGGCACAAAAAGAACATTACCAGAACATCAACGCATCGTCACGCGGAGAATGCGAGTTTTCTGTGGATAAGCCCGCCGCCGCCCAAAGGGCAGGCGGTCTCAGATCGAAAACGACGTACCGCAGCCGCAGCTTGAGGTAGCGTTGGGGTTTTCGATCACGAAACGCGCGCCGATCAGTTCCTCGGAAAAGTCGATCACGGCATTGGACAAGAAGGGCAGGGACATCTCGTCCACGACGACCTTCTGACCGGCACCTTCCAGCAC
>JBNKWP010000026.1:0-51718 GCA_050299835.1 Silicimonas sp. | reverse complement strand
TATCTGCCAAGGGTTTCGGCATTACCGGGGTCACGCAAGGGGGACAACTTGCTGGCGTCATCACTGATGGCGATGTCCGCCGCTATCTGGAGCGCAACGCCGAGGCGACGATGAAAGGTGCGCTGCACGACACGGCAGCAGGCGCGATCATGACGGCCGGCTCGGTCACATTGCGACCCTCCATGATGGCGGGGGAAGCGCAGGCGATCCTTCAGGAAAAACGCATCCAGGCCGCCTTCGTGGTGGATGACGGAACCCCGGTCGGTCTGGTCACCATGCTGCGCCTTTTGAACCGCGGGACGGCCTGACCCCGATGTCGCCCCTTCTGCGGCTTTATCTCGGATTTTCCAGCGTCTCTGGGCAACTCTGGCGCATCATCCACAAGCGCCGCCTCGCCCGTGGCAAGGAAGTCGCCGACCGCCTGCCGGAGAAATACGGCCGTTACTCCGCCCCTGCCCCGGACGGCGAGGTCCTGTGGTTCCACGCCCTTTCCGTTGGCGAAAGCTTCGCGCTTCTACCCCTGATCGAACTGGCCCTGAAGGAACGCCCTGATGCGCAGGCGGTCCTGACCACTTCCACCGCCTCCTCCGTCGAAGCGCTGGCCCGCGCCAACCTGCCCGACCGCTGCCGACACATCCTCCTGCCCATCGACACGCCTTCCGCAACACGCGCTTTCCTCGACCACTGGCACCCCGCACTTGCCGTCTTCGCCGAGCTTGATTTCTGGCCCCGCCTGATGATCGAAACCAACCGGCTCGGCATCCCGATGGTGCTGGTCAACAGCCGGATGCCGGACGGAAATTTCAAGCGCCGTCATAGACTTGGCGGCATGATGCGCGATGTCCTGCGATGGTTCAATCAGCTTCTGGTTCAGGACGATTTGAGCCGCGACCGCTTTGTGCAACTCGGTGCCCAAGCGGAAAAGGTGCAGGTCGTCGGCGCCCTGAAAGCCGCCGCACGGCCTCTGCCAGCCGATCAGGCCGAACTGGAACGCCTCCGCAAGATCATCGGCCACCGCCCTGTCTGGTGCGCCGCCGCCACCGAGAAATCCGAGCATCCCGCGATGATCGCGGCGCATGAGATTGTCTCGGAAGAACTGGAAAAACCCCTCCTCATCCTCGCCCCGCGCTTCAAGACCGACGGACTCGAAGCCGAACACCTGGCAAGCGCCAGTTTCACCCAAATCGCACGCCGCGGCGCGGACCAGCCGCTGGCCCCTGACACGCAGATCTATATCGCCGACACTTTCGGCGAAATGGGCCTCTGGTATCGCCTCGCGCCGGTCTCCTTTGTCGGCCATTCCCTGACGCCTGGCCTCGAAGGCAAGAACCCGTTCGAGGCCGCCGCGCTTGGCTCCGCCATCGTCACCGGACCGCATGTGTCCTATTTTTCAGAGAGTTACGCCGCGCTCACCGAACAGGGCGCCTGCATTGAAGTCGCCACACCCGAGGCCCTCGCCGAGGCGATCTACACCCTTCAGGCCCCGGAAAAACGGCAATCCCTGAGCGACGGTGCCGCCCGCGTCATCGAAGACCGGCGGGCGGTCCTCCAACGCACATGGGACGCTCTGAAGTCCCGCCTTCCCGGCTAAGTTCACCCCATCCCGCCGCCGACAAGTCGCTTGGCCAGACCGCGATAGGCGTCCGACACCGCGCCCTCCCCCAACGCCACAGGACGACCCGCATCACCGGCCAGCCGCACGTCCAGCGACAGGGGAATCTCCCCCAGGAACGGCACACCCATCTTCTCCGCCTCTGCCCGCACGCCGCCATGTCCGAAGAGATGCTCCTCGTGCCCGCATTTGGGGCAGACATAGCTCGACATATTCTCGATCAGACCTAGGATCGGCGTGTTTAGCGTCCCGAACATGTCGATGGCCTTGCGCGCATCGAGCAGCGCCACATCCTGCGGTGTCGAAACGATGATCGCGCCAGTCACCTGCGTGCGCTGGCAGAGCGTCAGCTGCACGTCGCCCGTCCCCGGCGGCAAGTCGATCAGAAGGACGTCCAGTTCGCCCCACTCAACCTGTCCCAGCATCTGCTGAAGCGCGCCCATAAGCATCGGGCCGCGCCAGACCACCGCCTTACCCGGATCGACCATGAAGCCGATCGACATCAGTGTGACCCCGTGGGAGTGCAAGGGAATGATCGTCTTTCCATCGGGAGACGCGGGACGTTTCATCACCCCCATCATCTGCGGCTGCGACGGCCCGTAGATATCCGCATCAAGAAGCCCGACGCGGCGCCCCTCGGCAGCTAGCGCCACGGCCAGATTGGACGCGACGGTAGATTTACCGACACCCCCTTTGCCCGAGCCGATGGCGATGATCCGGTCCACACCGCTGACCTTCTGCGGCCCGCCCTGTTGCGGCGTCGGATGGCCGCCGATCTTCAACGATGGGGGCTTGGGCGCGGCCGGAGCAGGACCGTGCGCCGTCAGGACCACCGAAACCGCGCTGACCCCTTCCAGAGCCGCAACCGCGCGTTCCGCCTCAGCCCGCGCGCCTTCCAGTTGCAGCGCCTGTTCGGCACTTGCAGCCTCGATGACGAATCTCACCTTGTCACCCTCGATCTGCAACGCCCTGACAAGATCGCGAGACACCAAATCGCCTCCTCCAGGCACCCGGACGGTTCTCAGAGTGTCAAGAATCTCATCATTAGTCGTCGGCATTTCGGCACCTTTTCTCCAGTTTCGTGTGGCTTTTGAGTTACGTTCCTCAAAAGACGCAAATTAACGCAGCGTTACTGACCATTTTTTACGCAAAATTCAAACTTTACATAAGGTTAACTATGTCCGCACTGCATAGCTGCAATGCAGCAAATTCTATTGTGCATCTGCAGCAATCGCCTATCTTAGTCTCAACGAAACGCAGACCGATGTCTCAGTTACATAGGTCACAGTCACTTAGGATGATCAACATGGCCAATCGCTTTGACGGTCTCACCCAGTCCTTCAGCCGGTACCGGAAGTACCATCAGACTCTGGGTGAACTGAACATGCTTGGCGATCGCGAGCTTCGGGACCTTGGCATCAGCCGTTCCGAGATTCGCAGCATCGCTCGCGAAGCCGCCTTCGGCGGATAACCAGCTTCGGGGTCCCTTCCTCCTCCCTGGGATCTCGCAAGACTCGGCGGCGCCTTCCTCCTCCCTGGCGTCGCCGGACAAATTCGCCCAAGGCCACATGCTGCGGGCACAGGACACAAAGAGCACCTCCTCCCGCTCTTTGTATCAAGAACGGCGGTGCCACTCCTCCCTCGGCGCCGCCGTTTTTTATTTGCAGCTCAATGCGTCGGCAAAACTCGACCGACCCCGGTGCGGGCCCAGCCGGGTAGCTCCGAAACGCTTACCGTCCCAGCGCACCGCAAGGATGCCGCTCCAGCCCGCATCAGCCACGACAATTTCAGGGGTCCCGGTGCAGGTCCTGATCCCGCCGGCGATGTCACGCTCACCGATCCGGTGATTGGTGACGCCTTCGAATGACGCCTCCAGCTTCAGTTTCCCGGGCCGAAACTCGTAAATTCTGAGGATTCGCGCCAGATGCGGACGGTCCACGAAGACAAGCTCAACACGACCGTCGCCATCCAGATCGGCCGCACCGACACCCACCGGAGCGAGCCAGCGGTTGCGCTGTCCGATGAAATCGGTTGCGGCAAGCAGTCCATCCGCGCCATAGACGGAGAGCCGCGCCCCGAATTCCGCATCGCTTTCTACAACGATCACGTCGCGGTCACCGTCGCCGTTCACGTCGAACAGGCGCGGTGCGGTGTCCTCGAACACCCGGCGCTCGGGCAAAGTGATCCTCAGCCGGCGGCCATCACCTGTTTCCATGACAAGTGCGCCATGCTCGATCCTATCGCCCAGCACTCCGTGCGGATATCGTGTCGTCGGATCGTCAAATGCCGCGCGCGAAATGTCCTGGGCCGCGCATGGAGTCGCCAAAGCAAGCGCAAGCGCAAGTGCTCTGATCAAATCTGCTTTTCCGGCATTTGAACCACCAGACCGTCGAGCGCATCGCTCACCTTGATCTGGCAGGTCAGGCGCGACCGCTCGGGGTTCGGTTCAAAAGCAAAGTCGAGCATGTCTTCCTCCATCGCGTCGATGGCTGGCAGTTTTTCCACCCAGTCCTCATGGACATAGACATGACAGGTGGAACAGGCACAGGCACCGCCGCAATCGGCCTCGATGCCCGGTATCCCGTTGTCGCGTGCGCCTTCCATGACGGTCAGCCCGTTGGCGACGTCCACCACATGTTCCGTGCCATTATGCTCAATATAGGTGATCCTGGCCATGATCTCTCCCGTAACTCAACCGCGCCTTACCTAGGCTGCATGGGCGTGGCATTCCAGCCCCTAAACGCGGAGTTGAACTGCGTGATGTTGGCGCGGCTCTCGAGTGAGCGCTTTCCGGAAGAAATATCAGCAAAGTGGTATGAAGTTCACCGCTTCTTCAGAAACACCTCCCAATGATAGGGGTGGGAGGGCGGGGGTTTTGCGAATTTTTAAGTTAACGATTCATTGCGAAGCCGGCCTTTCACTTGCATCCGCCCTCGAATGTTCTACTTTTGTTCTAATGCTCGATGCCCAATGGCCCCGCCCGCCGGCCTGCCTGCCGCATGACCGGCTCCACCTGCCTCCGAACGGGGCACGGATCGCCGTGGCCGGTCTGGTGCTTGTTCGCCAGCGCCCCGGCACCGCGAAAGGCGTCATCTTCATCACGCTGGAGGATGAAACCGGGATTTCCAACATCATCGTCTGGCGCAAGATGTACGAACGTTTCCGCCGCGCCGTGATCGCTGGCCGGGCGCTTCGGGTGACGGGCCGCGTGCAGCGCGAAAGCGGCGTGACCCATGTGATCGCCGAACAGATCGAGGATATTTCCTGGATGCTGGACGAACTTGTCCGACCCGTCAGGCCTGAAACAGCGGCAGCGCCGTCGTGTCCTTGAGGTCTTCCATAACAAAGGAAGCACTGACATCGGCCAGCTCCACGCGCCGGATCAGCCGCTGATAAAGCCGGTCATAGGCCGCCATGTCCCGCACCCGCGCCCGGATCAGGTAATCGAGGTCCCCCGACATCCGGTAAGCCCCGACGATCTCCGGCAGATCGCGTATGGCGCGGGCGAAATTCTCCAGCCAGTCAGGCTCGTGCCGGTTGGTCCGAACCTGAATGAAAACGCTCAATCCAAGCCCCAGACGGTCGGCATCGAGCAGCGCAACCCTGCCCCGGATCACCCCGGATTCTTCGAGCCGCCGAATCCGCCGCCAGACCGCGTTCCGCGACAGCCCGATGGAAGCGCCGAGCACCTCGAGATTCTGTGCCGCATCGCGCTGCAATTCTCCAAGTAATCGCAGGTCCAGATCATCAATCGTATCGTCAAAATCCATCATATGGGAATATTTCACAATAGGCCGCCAATGTTCAATACATTTTGAGACCATTGCGCAGGCCGGTCGTGCAAACCTCTCCGAAAGCACAGGAGACCCTAAATGATTGCCCGCCTTTTCATCGACCACCCCGCCACCGTAAACGAGACATATCTGCAGCATGCCGGTGTCGCCGCCCGGTTTTCGGTGATCCTGTTCGCCGCCGCCGCCGCCGCGCTGGTTCATGCCCTTATCCCGGGTCTGTTCAAGACCACTGCAAGCCGCCTCGTCGCGAAGCTGAACGGTGAGTTGCAGGCCAGGCACTAACCGCCCCGCTCTTGCCGCGCCGGGTTCCACAAACTGCCACAATCGCTGCGCATCGTACCCACACCAATGGGGAGGGACATTCGATGATGCTGTTTCGCGATCTCAAGATGAAGACCGGCAAGGTCCAGGCGGTCACCCTGGCTGACGCCCACATGCCGGTCAGGCTGGGTCATCGCGATGCGAAAAAGCTCTTCTCCGACCCGCTCAAGGATCAACTCGCCGCCGCCGCCCTCGGCACCGTCATGGGCTGCATGCAGCGCAAACGTGCCAATGGCGACGTGATCGGTGTCGATCTCTATCTTGGCCTGCGCAAACCCGGTCGCGACGCCCTGCTCACGGTCGCGGAAATGCTGGAAAGCCTCTCCGCCCCGCTCGGTTCGTCGATCCGTTTCAGCGACGCCCATGGCACACCCGTGCTCTTCGGCCGCGCTGAAGGTCTTGAACTGACGGTCGCCAATGAAGCGACACCCACCGCCGCAGCCCGCAAGGAACTCGCCCATATCTGCCACAAAGCCCTGACCCGCGGCGTCAACCGTGGCTGGGCAGAGGCCGACGGTCGCACACGTTTCTTCTTCTACGGGGAGGATTTCGCGGCCATGAAAAAGGGGATCGCCAGCATCCTCGCCGAGTATCCCCAGTTCAGCGATGCCGCCCTGCGACGCCTTGCCTGATGTGGGATGATTGCCAGCGCCGGGGTCGTTGCCTATAGCTCTTTTCAAACCTGAGAGAGAGCGCCCATGACTGATACCCGCACCGAAACCGACAGCTTCGGACCGCTTGAGGTCCCGTCAGACAAGTATTGGGGCGCCCAGACCCAGCGCAGCCTGATGAACTTCCCCATCGGGTGGGAAAAACAGCCGGTCGCAATCGTCCGCGCCCTTGGCGTCATCAAGCAGGCCTGTGCGGAGGCCAACAAAGCCGCTGGACGGCTCCCGAACGACATCGCCGACGCGATGATCGAAGCTGCCTCGGAAGTGGTCGCGGGCAAGCTCGACGACCATTTCCCGCTGGTGGTCTGGCAGACCGGATCGGGCACCCAGTCCAATATGAACGCCAACGAGGTCGTCTCAAACCGCGCCATCCAGATCCTCGGCGGCGAGATGGGCTCCAAGACCCCCGTTCACCCCAACGACCATTGCAATATGGGGCAGTCCTCGAACGACACCTTCCCGACCGCCATGCATATCGCCGCCGCGATGACCGTGCGCGACGTGTTGCTGCCGGGGCTGGAAAAACTCGCCGCCGGGCTGGAAGCCAAGTCGGAAGAGTTCAAGGACATCATCAAGATTGGCCGGACCCACACCCAGGACGCGACACCGCTGACCCTGGGCCAGGAATTCTCCGGCTACGCGATGCAGGTGCGCAACGGGATCGAGCGCATCAAGCTCGCGCTTCCGGGCATCTACGAACTGGCCCAGGGCGGCACCGCCGTCGGCACAGGACTCAATTCGCCCAAGGGCTGGGGCGAGGAAGTCGCCGAGCACATGGCTCGCATCACCGGCCTGCCCTTCGTCACCGCGCCCAACAAGTTCGAGGCGCTGGCCGCGCACGATGCGATGGTCTTCATGTCCGGCGCGGTGAAAACCACCGCCATGGCCTGCTACAAGATCGCCAACGACATGCGCTTCTTGGGCTCTGGCCCGCGCTCGGGTCTTGGCGAACTGATCCTGCCGGAAAACGAGCCCGGCAGTTCCATCATGCCCGGCAAGGTCAACCCGACCCAGGCGGAAGCCATGACCCAGGTTTGCGCCCATATCCTCGGCAACGACGCCGCGATCTCTTTCGCCGGTTCGCAGGGCCACTTCGAACTGAACGTCTATAACCCGATGATGGCCTACAACCTGCTGCAATCCATGCAACTGCTCGGCGACGCCGCCGACAGTTTCACGCTGAGAATGCTCGAAGGCACCAAGGCCAACGAGGAACGGATCGGCAAACTGATGCGCGAGTCGCTGATGCTGGTCACCGCATTGGCGCCCACCATCGGCTACGACAACGCCACCAAGGTCGCCAAGACCGCACACAAGAACGGCACGACGTTGAAGGAAGAAGCGATCAAGCTCGGCTTCGTGGATGAAGAAACCTTCGACCGCGTCGTCCGCCCCGAGGATATGATCGGACCGAAGTGATCAGGGTGCGGGAGGCTTGTCCCGAAGACGCTCCGCGCCTGCAGCGCATCCTGGAGGACGCCTATGCGCCGTTCCTCAACCTGCTCGGCCCCACGCCGATGCCTCTCACCCAGGACCTCGCCGCCGACATCGCTGCTGGGGATTGCCTTGTCGTTGGTGACCCGCCCATCGGCTTCGCCGTGTTCCGCGTTAGGGGTGGAACGATACATCTTGAGAACATCGCTACCGATCCCGCGGCGCAGGGAAAAGGGCTTGGCCGCGCACTGATCGAAGCCGTGGAGGCGCGCGGCCGGGCTGCCGGATGCGATACGCTGCAACTGGCCACAAGTCCCCACCTTACAGGAACACGCACATTCTATGGCCGTTTGGGCTATCGTGAGACCGGCGAAGACGATCGCCGGGTCTTTCTGGAGAAACCGCTGTGACGGAATCAAAAATCGTCAGCCTGAACAAGGTGCGAAAGGCGCGCACCCGGTCCGACCGGAAGGCGCGCGCCGATGAAAACGCCGTGAAGTTCGGGCGGACGAAGGCCGAGAAGTCACGCGAAAAGACCGAAGCCGACAAGACCGCCCGCGACCTCGACGGCCACAAGCGCGAATGAGTCGTCCGATCAAACGCTCGCTCACGCTGAAAGGGCACCGCACCAGCGTGTCGCTGGAAGATCCGTTCTGGCAGGCGTTCCGCGAAATCGCAGAGGCGCAGGACCGCGCCATCAACGACCTCGCCGCCGAGATCGACGCGGGCCGCGACCTCGACACCGGGCTGGCCACTGCGATCCGCCTCTATGTGTTGGCGTATTACCGGGACAGGAGAGATTGACGCAATCTCTGCCCCGATTTCCAACGCGGAAATCGGAACTGCGGAAAATGCGTCATTTTCCGACGCAGTCTCCGCGTCGGAGACTGCTACCGCCCCGAAACCCGCAAAAATATACCGTCCCGCGCCCGGACCGTCAGATGCGCCACCGGCACCGGCATCTCCATGACCTCAAACCGGAACCGCGCCATCAGGGCTGCCAGCAACACCGCCGCCTCCGCCATGGCAAACCCGGCTCCCGGACAGACCCGCGCCCCGGCGGAGAACGGTATCCACGCCTCCCGCGCCGGTTTCTCGCCGTCCCATCGCGCCGGATCGAACGCATCGGTGTTGACCCAGAGTTCCTCGTGCCGCCCGAGATGCCAGGGCGACACCACGATCTGCGCCCCCGGCTTGACCTCCCGCCCACGGAAGGTCTCGCCACGCGTCGCCTCCCGCACGAACATCGGCACCGGCGGATAAAGCCTCAACGTCTCCCGCAGCACATTGCGTGTGATCGGCATCCTCGACAGGCCCGCGAAATCCGGAGCGCCCATGAACGCCTCCACCTCCTCCGCGACCCGCTCCCCCCAGTCCGGTGCCGCCACCAGACACCACAGCGCCCAGCCTAGCAGAGACGCGCTCGTCTCATGACCCGCCAGGAAAAAGATCGCAACCTGATCCACCATCTCGGCCTCAGAGAACGGCGCACCCGTCTCCGGGTCGGGCGTGGTCATGATCTTGGTCGCCAGATCGTCCGGCGCATCGCCCCCGTCCAACGCCGCCTGACGCTCGGCCACCATCCTGCCCACCAGTTCCCGCAACCGCGCCGCCGCCTCTCGCGCCTCACGCCTCAGCCTCACCGGCCACCACGGTAGCAGCGCCGCCAGAATGCCCACGGGTTGCGCCCGCTGGAACGTTCGGAAGGCCGTATATGTCTCCCGCGCCACCTCGTCCTCGATCGTCTTCGAAAACAGCGTTCGGAAGATCACATCCGCCGTCGCATGGCTCGCCATCTCCTCGACATCCAACACGCCGTCGCTCACCCGCGCCACCATCGCTTCCGCCGCGCCCAGCATCGCCGGGAACATCTCCTTCACCCGTCCACCGGCAAAGGCCGGGTCGATGATCCGACGCTGATGCTCCCACTCCGCGCCGTTTGTCACGAAGACCGACAGCCCCAACAGGGGCCTCAACCCCCGCGTCACCCGCTCCGACTTCGGGAAATCCCCCGGCCGCTCAACAAGAACCTCGCGCACCAAAGCCAGTTCATTCACCAGGTAGGACCGGAAAAACGGCGTCCGGAACTCCGCCATCTTCGCGCGATAGAGATGCTCGGGCTGCGCCGACAGGATATCCTCGCGAAACAGCCGCCAATACCGCCAGAGCGAAACGCGCCCCGTCCGCGACCGCGGCTTTGGCGGGATCATTCGAAGGTCGTCGAAGTGGACGTGAACCGCGAGGCCGGCACATCGATCCGGCTCTTGGAAGATTGCCGCCCCTCGAACCGCTGCCCCAGCGTAAGCGGGCCTGCGGTCACCCGGAAATAATCATAATCCCGCGGCCGGTCGAAGGCGCAAAGATACTGAAAATGCAGCCGGAAATACTTGTGCTTCAGCTTGGCCAGTGTCTCCGGTTTCAAAGTCTGCGAGAACGCCGCGGAAATGACGATCGGCCATTTTTGCCCGGTGTTCGGTGCCACGCCCGAGACCGAAACCGGCTCGGACAGGGCGAAGGAACAGCCGTCTCCGGGTGCCGACACGTCGAGCCAGGTGATGTCGTCCGACATCGACAACAGCCGCAGGTCACGCCGGATCTGCCGCGCCTCGGGCAGGAAACTGATCATGGGGATGACCTGCCCCAACGTCAGGAGCGACAGCGCCGGTTGGTCTTCCCGAAACCGGTTCGACCGCACCAGATCGGCCACCAGCGAGACAGCCAGTTGAGCGCCGGAGGAATGGCCGACGATCAACACCTCGTCCACATCCTCCCGCATTGCGGCCTCAACCCGGTGCCGGAACTCGATCAGACGCGCTTCTATCTCGTCGGGATAGGCCCCCCGGCGCGAGGCGGTATAGGCGTAATCGTGCATCAGGTAATAGGCAAAAGTCTTGTCGTCGTGGGACTTGAACCAGCGCAAAATCACAACGGCGACGGGCAGGAAGATCATCCAGAAGATCCCCGCACTCACCAGGGCCCAGCCATAGACTTGTGTATCCTGCGGGAAGCCGATCAGACCGACCAGCCCCGCCAGACCGCCGACCACGATAGACGCAACGAAACTCCCCAAGGCCGAGGCTGCCACGACAGCGGCCAGCAGTTGCAGAAGCAACATCGCCACCGGGTAGAGCGCCGCCAGCACCGGGCCCTTCGCCAGCCAGGACAGACGGCGCAATGTCCCCGTAGACAAATATATCCACGCGGTTCTGAGCAGGACCAGATAGGTGCCGGGAATGCCTGCCTTCATCGAGCCTTTCACCAGGTCGTGCCAGACCAGCACATCGATCTTGGCATGAACCGTCTTGCCCTCGATCTCGGAGCGCACGATCCAGCCGGTGTCGCTCTTGGAGGACTTCTGCTCGATCTCGAATCCAGAAATCTTCGCCTGTTTGCGGCTCTCCTCGCGGTAAAGTTCGCGGTAACGCCTTGGCGGATAGGGGTCATAGCCGGGGATGTAGAACACCCGGCGCTTCGCCACATGTGTCATGCCCCTTTGCATCATGATCCGAAATCTAGCGAACGGCCCATCATGCGGGAAGCGTCCAGATGCGCAGGAGTTTCGCAGTCAAAAAGGCAGCGGAAACAGAAAGTCCTAACTCAGCCGAACTGTTGCAGAACCGGGAACTCCTCATTCAGCCACAAGGCGAAATCGGTGAACTTGCCCGTCATCATCAACAGACCCACGGTCCAGAGCAACAACCCCATGATCTTCTCGATCCGTTCCATATGACGCTTCATCCAGGACATCAGGCCGGACATGGACGGGAAGAACGCCGCGACCAGCAGGAATGGCAAGCCCAATCCCATTGCATAGGCCAGAAGCAGCATTGTGCCCCGCGCCACATCCGCCTCGCTCGCCGCGATCGACAGGATCGCACCAAGGATCGGACCGATGCACGGCGTCCAGCCGAAGGCGAAGGCAAGACCAAGCACATAGGCCCCGAAGGACGAACCGCCCCGGTCGCCCGCGTCCATGCGCAACTCGCGGTCCATAAAGCCGATCCGGTAGACGCCGATGAAATGAGCACCGAAGACCATGATGACGGCGCCTGCTGCGATCACGAACCAATCCTGGTTGGTCAGGAAAAACCGCCCGAACGCACTGGCGGTGAAGCCCAGGATCAGAAAAACCGTGGACAGACCCATCACGAAGAACAGGGCAGCGCCCAATGCCCGACGCCGTGCCCGGCTTTCGCCCATGTCGGAGACGGTCACGCCGCTCATATAGGCGATATAGGGAGGTACGATGGGCAGCACGCAGGGGCTGAGAAACGACAGCACGCCCGCAATGATCGCAATCATCATCGCTGGAGCCAAACTCGCGTCGAAAAGATCTATTCCAAACATGCGTTTCCCTGACGCCCCGGACCTCTATACGGTGTTGTTAAGCCCGCGTCATCGCGCTTGAAGTCACAAGTCGGTGGACAAACTGTAACACGCGGCCCAGCGGACACATCAATGACCCATAGCGAAGAACTCGACACCACCGGCCTGCTCTGCCCCCTTCCCGTCCTGAAGGCGGCCAAGCGTCTGCGCGGCATGAAGGCCGGGGAAACTTTAAGGATGACGGCAGACGACCCCGCCGCCGTCATCGATGTCCCGCATTTCTGCGCCGAACAGGGCTACACGCTTCTGTCCTCGGACGACCGGGATGGCGTGCAAACCTATGTTATCCTGAAACCCTGACGGGGATGGGGCTTAACGCCCCATCGACCACCAGCCTTTCCGGCGTGGTTTCGCCGGTGCGTTTGCTTCCGGCTCGGCCTCGGCTGTGGCCATTTCAGGCTCCGGCTCGGGCGCAGGGTCCGGCTTGGTCTCCGCCACCTCGGCCGTCTCGGGCTGAGCTTCCTCGACCGGTTCGGGCGAAGCCTCCGCAGGCGCGTCAGCCTCGGCCTCGGCAGGGGCCTCCGCAACCGGCTCGGGTTCTTTCTTCTTCCGGGTCCGGCGGCGCTTGGGCTTTTCTTCCGGCTCCGCCGCTTCCACGGTTTCTACCGCAGGCTCTGACGCCGCCTCGGTTGCCTCGTCGGGTGAACCGCCTTCGGCCGCAGCCGCGACAGGCTCCTCAGCATCCTTCTTCTTCCGCCGTGTCCGACGCCGCTTCGGCTTCTCCTCGGCCTCGCCGCTCTCGGCCTCAGGTTTGGACTCCTCGGCCTCGGCAGCTTCAACGACTTCGCCCTCGGACGCATCACTCTCGTCCTGCTGCGCCGCGTCGTCGCTCTGCCCGTCACCGCTCTGCCCGTCACCGTTCTGGCCCTCGCCGCCCCGGCCCCGCCGCCGGCGACGACGACGACGCTTGCGCTTGGGCTTATCCTCTTCGCTGGCTTCGGTCTCAACCTCGGACGTTTCCTCCTCGGTCTCGTCCAGCTCAAGCTCTTCGTCCAGATCCTCCATCAGCGAGGCATTCACCGATACGACCTGAGACACTGCCTCAACCCTGCGGGTCGCCGTCTTGAACTTCTCGACCGAGAAATCCGGTGCGATCAAATGCGGGTCGGCCTCCAGCCGCACCGCCATGCCATAGCGCGCCTCGATCTGCGCAATATGCTCGCGCTTCATGTTGTAAAGGAAATTGACGATGGAAACCGGTGCCTTGACCAGGACCTCGCGCGACCGCCGCCGCACGCCTTCTTCCTCAAGCTGGCGCAGGATCGTCAGGCCAACAGAGTCATCCGACCGGATCAGCCCGGTGCCGTGGCACGACGCGCAAGGCTGGGTCGACGCCTCCAGCATCCCCGGACGCAAACGCTGCCGCGACATCTCCAAAAGCCCGAAGCCCGAGATGCGGCCCACCTGAATGCGGGCCCGGTCGGTCTTCAGCTTGTCCTTGAAGCGTTTCTCGACGGCGGCGTTGTTCTTCCGCTCTTCCATGTCGATGAAGTCGATCACGATCAGCCCGGCCAGGTCGCGCAGCCTGAGCTGCCGCGCCACTTCCTCGGCGGCTTCAAGGTTGGTCTTCAGCGCCGTATCCTCGATCGAGCCTTCCTTGGTCGCCTTGCCCGAGTTCACGTCGACGGCCACCAGCGCCTCGGTCACACCGATCACGATGTAGCCGCCGGACTTCAACTGAACCGTCGGATTGAACATCCCCGCCAGGTAGCTTTCCACCTGGTAGCGCGCGAAAAGCGGCATCGGGTCGCCGTAATGCTTCACGTTCTTGGCGTGCGACGGCATGATCATTTTCATGAAGTCCTTGGCCGTGCGATAGCCCGCCTCGCCCTCGACCAGCACCTCGTCGATCTCGCGACTGTAAAGATCGCGGATCGATCGCTTGATCAGGTTGCCTTCCTCATAGATCTGCGCAGGCGCTATGGACTTCAGCGTCAGTTCCCGGATCTGCTCCCACATCCGCTGCAGGTATTCATAGTCGCGCTTGATCTCGGTCTTGGTCCGCTTGGCGCCCGCGGTGCGGATGATCAGACCGGCGCCGGTCGGCACCTCGATCTCGCCCGCGATCTCCTTCAGCTTCTTACGGTCGGCAGCGTTGGTGATCTTGCGGGATATCCCGCCGCCCCGCGCCGTGTTCGGCATCAGCACGCAGTACCGGCCGGCCAGCGACAGATAGGTGGTCAGCGCCGCGCCCTTGTTGCCACGCTCTTCCTTGACGACCTGGACCAGCAGGATCTGGCGGACCTTGATGACCTCCTGGATCTTGTATCGCCGCTGACGCTGACGACGCGGACGGCGGATTTCCTCCGCCGTGTCATCATCGGCCACCGCCTCGATATTCTCGTCCTTCTCGGACGCGGTTTCCGCCTCGTCAAAGACCGGATCCTCGGCGTCGTCTTCATCGTCGCTGCCCATCTCGACCACATCCAGAGCCGAAATCTCCGACTTCTCAGCCGAAGCGTCACCATCCCCCTGCGCCGCATCTGTGGCCCCATCGGCCTCCGGCTGCGCCTCGTCGCTGTCATCCGCTGGCGCCTCGGTCGAAACCGTCTCGTCCTTGGTCTCGTTCGCGGCCGCCTTGCCACGTGACCGGCGGCGGCGGCGCTTGGGTTTTTCCTTTTCCTCTTCCTCGGCCTCCTGCTGCGCGATCGCGATTTCCTCGGCGATCAGCGCCTCCCGGTCCGCGACCGGAATTTGATAATAGTCAGGATGGATTTCCGAGAAGGCCAGGAAACCGTGACGGTTTCCGCCATAGTCGACAAAGGCCGCCTGAAGCGAAGGCTCGACCCGTGTAACCTTGGCAAGATAGATATTGCCGCTTAGCTGGCGCTTGTTTTCCGATTCAAAGTCGAATTCCTCGACCAGATTTCCGTCGACCACCACGACGCGAGTCTCCTCCGCGTGGGTGGCATCGATAAGCATCTTTTTAGACATTTAGACTTTCCGCGCAAAGCAACAGCCGGGCCAGGTGGGGCCATGCCGTTGATATTGCGACCTATTCTGGGAGCGACAGGACGTGGCGCGGACAACAGGAAATGGCCCGTCTTCAACGGGAAATCGCTTGCTCGATCCCACGCGCGCGTCATCGCGGTTCTTACTCCGACGCCATTGAAAGGCGCCCGTTCATGGCCCGGCGGAGGTGTCTCGCAGCACGGGCAATTCCATTTTGGCCATTTGGCCTGTCGTGCCGGACCAGAGACCGGAAAGACCGGCTAACTGTCTGGAACAGCGAAACTTTTCGAGACAATGCGCCAATCAAACCGGGCGCGGTCGCTCTGGGGTCAACATAAGGGTGGACGCTGGCGAATTTCAATGGGGAAAATTTGCCGCCATGAAATCGCCGCATTTCGCGACTCCACGACCCACAGGCGAAACCATCCGGCTTTTTATCGGTCCACAAATATCCTGGGGTGGTTTGGAGGGGCAAAGCCCCTCCATCAGGCGACGGGCGAAGCTTGGCGCAAACGCTCAGAGATAATCCGACCGCTGCAAGCCGTATTTCGCCATCTTCTCGTTCAGCGTCCGGCGCGGAAGGCACAACTCGTCCATCACGTTGACGATCGAGCCGCGATGGCGGCGCATCGTGTTGTCGATCAGCATCCGCTCGAACGCCTCGACATATTCCTTCAGCGGCTTGCCCTCGGTCGTGACGGTGAAATCCGCCGCTTCCTCGTTATCGGCCATCAGCAAGGACGCGATCGTGCCCGAGCCGCGGCGCGACTGCAGCACGGCGCGTTCGGCGATGTTGATCAACTGACGGATATTCCCCGGCCAGGGTGCCTGCAGAAGCTGCGCAGCCTCCTGGGCCGACACTTCGGGCGTGTCGCAGCCATATTCATCCGCATACTGGTCGGAGAATTGCTGGAACAGCATCAGAATATCCTCGCCCCGCTGCCTGAGCGGCGGCAGGGTGATCTTCATCGCCGCAAGCCGGTAGTACAGATCGGGCCGCAACGCGTCCTCGCAGGTCCGGCCCTGCTCCTGAAGGTTGCAGATCGCGACAATCCGCGTTTCCGCTGGCGTGCCCTGATCGTTCATCCAGGACAGAAGCCGGGCCTGCAAGGGCTGCGGCAAGGCCTCGATATCTTCCAGCACCAGCGTACCGCCCCGGGCTTCTTCCAGAAGCGGCTGCGGAGCACCATCCTCAGCCGGCCCAAACAGCCGGGAGGCCAGCGTCGCCTCGTCATGGGCCGCACAGGAGAACAGCACGAATTTCTTGCCCGCCTTGGCACCCACCGCGTGCAGCGCATGAGCCACCAGCGTCTTGCCGGTACCCGTCTCACCCTCGATCAGCACATGTCCATCGGCCTGGCCCAGATCGAGAATGTCCTCGCGCAGCCGCTCCATCACCGGAGAGGCGCCGATCAGCTTCTTCATGATCCCGGTGCCGTCCGAAAGTTCCTTGCGGAGCGCCCGGTTGTCCAGCGTCAGACGCCGCGCATTGGCGGCCTTCTTCGCCAGTTCGGTCATCTTGTCGGGGTTGAACGGCTTTTCGAGGAAATCGAACGCGCCCACATGCATGGCTTCCACCGCCATCGGAACGTCGCCGTGGCCGGTGATCATGATGACCGGCAGGGCGCTATCCACGCTCATAAGGCGTTTCAGGAACTGCATCCCGTCCATGCCCGGCATCTTGATGTCACTGACCACCACGCCCTGGAAGTCGGAGCCGAGAGACTTGAGCGCCTCTTCGGCGGACCCATAGGTCTCCGTGTCAAATCCCGACAGTGCCAGCCATTGGCTGATCGACTGCCGCATATCCTGTTCGTCGTCGACAATGGCGACTTTCATTGCCTGGCCCATGCGTCGTTCTCCGTTTGTCATTCTGCTGCCTGCGTCATGTCTGTTGCCAGCGGCAGGGAAATTTCAAATACCGCCCCCCCGTTCTGACCGTTTCGGGCGGTCAGGCGACCGCCAAGGTCGTTCACGATGCCAGAGGAGATGGCAAGCCCAAGCCCGACACCGTCGCCGGGGGCCTTGGTGGTGTAAAAGGGTTCAAAGAGGTTGTCGAGATCCTCGATCCCCGACCCGTTGTCCCGGACCGTAATCAGCGCCGTGTCGCCCACGGTCAGCAGGATCTTCACCTCCGGCTTCTCGATCCCCTTGGTCGCGTCCAGCGCGTTCCTCAGAAGGTTCACCAGAACCTGCTCCAGCCGGATGCGATCCGCCTTGACGATCACCGGATCGCGCGGCAGCGAGGCAGCCATTTCCACATCGCCGCGCCTCAGTTGCGGTTCCATCATCGACAGGGCCGAAGACACACTGTCCCTTGCATCGATGGCCTCGACCGCCGTTCCGCCCTTCCTTGCATAGGATTTAAGCTGCCGCGTGATCGCGCCCATCCGCTCGATCAGGTCGTCGATCCGCTGAAACGACGACATGGCCTCGTCCGGCCGCCGCCGCTGCAACAAAAGCTTGGCCCCGGCCAGATAGGTTTTCATCGCGGCAAGCGGCTGGTTCAACTCGTGGCTCACCGCCGCCGACATCTCGCCCAGAGCGGCCAGTTTCGACGATTGCTGCAGCGTTTGTTCCGCCACTTCCAGGTGCCGTTCAGCCTTTTCCCGCTCGGCGATTTCCCGCTGCAGCGCCTGGTTAAGCTGGCGAAGTTCAGCCGATTCCCGCTGGAAGAACCGCAGCCGCGACGCCGCCTTCCGGCTCGTCAGATAGAAAACCAGCGTCATGAGAATCGCGAAGCCCATGATCTCCAGCGCCAGCACCGTATTCACCCGCTCCCAGACGCCCGCATAGGTCGTGTAGGATGTGATCCGCCAGCCCTGGAACCCGATCCGGCTTTGCTGCCGCATCACCGCCTCGCCCTGCACATAAGCATCTGCCGGAAGCGCGCCCCACCGGGCGGTTGCCCGAAACGCGCGCTCGATGGCATTTGGAACAGACCGGGCGGCCAGTGCCTGTTCCTCGGTCAGACCACGCCACCGCGCTTCGGTCGCAAGAATGATCGTGCCGTCGGTATCCGTCACCATCACCGCATCGGAGAATCCGGCCCAGGAGCTTTCGAATTTCTTCAGCCCCACCTCGACCATGATCGCACCGATGAGATTGCCATTGCTCTCGATCTTGCGCGAGTAGGCGAACACCCGCCCCCCGGCTTCCAGAATACTGGTGGTGAAAACCGTGTCATTGGACCGAAGGGCCTCAACGAAATAGGGTTCACCACGGTGTATCGAGCCGATCATCGCCCGGTCGGTCGCGGCCACCGCTCGCCCGTCGGCGTCCAGAAGCAAAAGCCCCTGCGCCCCGATCTCGTCGCGATACTCGATCAGCCGCGCACTGGATTGCGAAAAATCGCCCGAGTTCAGCGCCCCGATCAGTGTCGGGTCGCGGGCAAGAAGCTGCGGCACGATCTGGTTTCGCTGGAGTTCGCTGAGGATGTTGCCGGAATAGAGCGCCAGTCGCACCTCGGCCCGGCTGCGGGTCGATTCCGTGAAACGCTGGGTCAGGTACTGGTTGGTAAACCAAACGGTAAAGACGGCGGTTGCGATCAGGACGATCATCAACACACGCACCCGCCACGGCGTCAGGGCAGGTTTAATCTGGGTGTCATCCGACACGGACATGGGTTCAATTGTAGGGCCGCTGTCGTCTGCGCTCAAGCGGGCACGCCCGCAGCGGCCAGTGCGGAAAAGAGCGCGGTGCCATCCGTCATGCCCAAAGTGCCGTCCGCGGCACGTTCCGGATGCGGCATCAGCCCCAAAACGCGACGGTTTTCCGAGAGCACGCCCGCGATCCGACCGTCCGACCCGTTCAGATCCTCGGCATAGCGGAAGGCGATCCGGTCACCGCCCTTCAACGCGGCCATGGTCTCGTCTGTCACCACGTAATTCCCGTCGTGATGGGCCACGGGGAAGACAACTCTCTGCCCCTTGGAATAGCCGGATGTGAAATCGCTGGCTTCGGTCGCGACTTCCAGCGTCACTGCCTTGCAGATGAACTTCAGCCCGGCATTCCGCATAAGCGCCCCCGGCAAAAGGCCGGTCTCGGTCAGAACCTGGAAGCCGTTGCAAATGCCGATGGCATAGCCACCCCGCTCCGCATGGGTGCGCAATGCCCCGATGATGGGTGACCGCGCCGCAATGGCACCGCTGCGCAGGTAGTCCCCATAGGAAAACCCGCCCGGCACGCCCACGACATCGACACCCGAGGGCAGTTCGGTGTCCTTGTGCCAGACCATCTCCACCTCGAACCCGGCCTGTTTGAAGGCCACGGCAAGGTCGCGGTCGCAGTTGGAACCGGGGAAGACGAGAACGGCTGCTTTCATGGGGATCATTTGCCCGATTTTTGGGGCGATGGCTAGGGGAATGATGGGTCCATGCGTGCCGCAAGCAACCACATAAAGTAACATCCCCGTGCCTGAGGCCCTCCCCACTATTTCTTCGCCGACGCCACCCGCGATTTGATCCGGCTGAGACCGACCGGCGTCACGCCCAGATAGAGCGCGATTTCGTTCTGCGTCACCCGGTCGAAAAGCTCCGGCATCTGCGCCAACAGACGCCGGTAACGCACCTCGGCCGAGAGGCACAGCAGTTCGTATTCGCGCAACTCCTTGCGAATGCCGAAACCCAGAAGGAACTCGGCGATATCGGACAACAATTCGGCATCCACATGACTGGCCTCGTAAACTTCCGAGAATTTAAGCGAAACGAGAGCGCAATCCTCCATGCAGAGGAGGCTGAAGGAACAGCATTCACCTTGATACCCGGCGGCGAGGCTGCCGATCATGCCGTTCTCCGGAACAAAGGTCTTGATATTCTCCCGGCCGTCTTCCGACAGGTAATAGGCTTTCAGAAGACCGGCCTCGACCAGATAGAGCGACCCGTCTTGATCCCCCTGCCGAAACAGATGCTCACCCGCATCCCTCCTCAGTTTTCGGCCATAGGCTGAGGCGAACTCGGATATTCTCATGCGTTTTAACCCAGGTTAATTCGGGCCCCCCGGCATCTCTGTAATCTGCGTGCTGATCACGAAAACACAGGAGAGATCGCATGGAAATCGAAAACAAACACATCGTCATCACCGGCGGCGCCTCGGGTGTCGGCCTCGAACTGGTGCGGCAGTTGCAAAGCGCCAATAGGGTCTCCGTCATCGCACGACCTTCGTCCGCCCTGGACGCCTTGCGCGCCGCCTTTCCCAAGGTGGACATCCACGAGGCGGACCTCTCGGACCAACACGCCGTCGAAACCGCTGCCGATAATCTGGCAAGGACAGGAGGCGAAATCGACATCCTGATCAACAATGCAGCGGTACAGTACATGCCCCGTTTCACAGACCCGGAGTTCCGGTTTGAGACGATCAGACGCGAGATTGACGTCAACTTCACTGCCCCATGCACCCTTGTCCATCTGCTTCTGCCCAATCTGATGCATGAAGGGCCTGCCTTCATTGTCAATATCAACAGCGGTCTGGGACTCGTCCCGAAGACGGACTCGGCCGTCTATTGTGCCACGAAAGCAGCATTGAATAGCTTCTCGCAATCGCTCGCCTATCAACTTGAAGACAGCAAAATCGAAGTGAAACAGGTCTTCCTGCCGCTCGTCGATACCGCAATGACCAAGGGGCGCGGTTCCGGAAAGATTTCAGCACAACGGGCGGCAGAGGAGACCATCAAAGGCTTTTGCTCATCGCGCATGACGATCGACATCGGCAAAATCAGAACGCTGCGCATGCTGCTCAGAATTGCGCCCTCGGTCGCCGCAAAGATCATGAAAGCGGCCTGAACCACGCCAGAACGACCGTCCCATTGCGCCTTCCCGGTCCACCTCTCCATGATCTAAAAGGAGAGGCGACCCTGCCCCCTCGTCAGCCTGTCTTGCCGCGCGCGGATCGTTAAGAGGTGAAGTCGGTGATGACCGCAACACCCGGACTTGTCGGTCCGTCGAATGCAGCGAGTTCCCGACCAGTTTCCGACAGCTTCACTTCTCGCGCCACGATGGGCGACAAATCCACAAGCCCGCCTTCGATCAGGCTCAAAAGCGACGGGTAGCGATGCGCCGGCATCCCCCGCGTTCCGTAAAGTGCGAGGTTGCTCATATAAACGGCGTTGAGGTTCACCTCCTGCACCGCATGATGGCCAACCGGCATTCCGACCTGCACATGCCGCCCGAGCGGGCGCAGGCAGGCGATGCTCGCGGCCACAGTCGCCGGGAACCCCAGCGCCTCGACCGACACATGCGCCCCGCCCCCGGTGATCTCGCGTATTGCCGCCGCGCTGTCGCCTTGAGCGGCGTTAACCGCATGTTCGGCACCAAGACCCTGAGCGTGTTCGAGTTTCTCATCAACAATATCTGTCACGATCACCCGTGCGCCCAAGGCCCGGCCCAAAAGCATCGCCGCCAGCCCGATCCCGCCCGTGCCATGCACGGCCAGCCACTCGCCTGCCTGAAGCGCGGCGCGGCCCGTCAGCGCATGCCAGGCCGTCGTCACCCGGCAGCCAAGGGCCGCGGCGAGCGTCGGCGACATGCCCTCTGGCAGACGCGCCAGATTGTGGTCGCGCGGCACGGCGACGTATTCCGCGAAGGCGCCAGGTTCGATGAACCCCGGCAGGCGCTGGTCGATGCAGGTATTGCTCTCCCCCGACCGGCAGGCGGGACAGGTCCCGCAGGCCAGAATGAACGGCGCGATCACCCGATCGCCCACGGCAAAGGTCGCGTCCGGACCGACTGCAATGACTTCGCCACAATATTCGTGACCGCCGATCTGACCGGGCTTCACGCGCGGATGCTCCCCCACCCAGCCATGCCAGTCCGACCGGCAGATGCCGCAGGCCAGAACCTTCAGGACAACCCCGTCATCGGGGCAGTTTGGTTCCGCAACATCCTCAATTGAAAGGTCTTTTCTGTATTCGCGCAGAACCGCGGCGCGCATCAGAGCAGTTCCACGTCATACCGCTCGATCACCGTATTGGCCAAAAGCGCCTCGCACATCCGCGCCACTTCGGCCTCGGCCTTCGCCGGATCGGTCTCGCGCAGTTCCAGCTCGATGACCTTGCCCTGCCGCACGCCTTCGACGCCCTCGAACCCCAGGGAACCCAGCGCATGACGCACCGCTTCGCCCTGAGGGTCGAGCACCCCGGTTTTCAACATGACATGCACACGCGCTTTCATGGTCTGCCCCCTGCCTGATGGTCTGGCGTTGCTATCGCCGAAATCAATCGGATTGTCCAACCCAGAACGCCGGTCCGACCCGATCGACGAACCTCGCAACACCCTGCCATCATCCTGTCGAAAATACTCTCGGGGGAGCGCAAGGGGGTGAAACCCCCTCGCCCCGGGGCGACGCGCAAAAGCGCGGCGCAACGCGTCAGTTTATGAGAGTCGGCTTGGTCGCGTGTGTCACGTTCGAGGGCAGCACGCCCAGCCGCCGCGCCACTTCGGTATAGGCGTCGGCCAGGTTGCCCAGATCGCGCCGGAAGACGTCCTTGTCCAGCTTCTGCCCCGTCTCCATGTCCCAGAGCCGGCAGGAATCGGGGCTAATCTCGTCAGCTACGACAAGGCGCTGGAAATCGTTGTCCCAGATGCGTCCGATCTCGATCTTGAAATCCACCAGCTTGATCCCGACCGCCATCATGCAGCCCGACATGAAATCGTTCACACGCAATGCCAGCGCCACCATATCATCCAGATCCTGCTGCGAGGCCCAGCCGAAGGCGATGATATGTTCCTCCGACACCAGCGGATCGCCCAATGCGTCGTCCTTCAGGCAAAACTCCACGATCGGGCGCGGCAGCATCGTGCCTTCTTCCAGCCCCAGCCGCTGCGACATCGTGCCTGCGGCGAAATTGCGCACGATCACTTCCAGCGGAATGATCTCCACCTGCCGGATCAGCTGTTCACGCATGTTGATCCGCTTGATGAAATGAGTCGGCACCCCGATCTGCGCCAGGCCCTTCATGAAGAACTCGCTGAGGCGGTTGTTCAACACGCCCTTGCCGTCGATCACGTCCTTTTTCTGAGCGTTGAAGGCCGTTGCGTCATCCTTGAAGTACTGCACGAGCGTGCCCGGCTCGGGACCCTCGTACAGGATTTTCGCCTTGCCCTCGTAGACTTTCTTGCGCCGCGCCATAGGGGAACCCCGGAAATGAGAAATGCGCGCAAGAATGCCCTTGCGCGCTCTATCGGGGCCTCATTAGAGCAAACACGCACCTCCGGCAAGCAAGCAAGGGGCTTGAAGGCTGCGGGACCGGGGGGCATATGTTCACCAACAGAAGACATCCTGACCGGGAGACCCCGCCGATGAGCACCTTTGACGACCGCGAAAACGCTTTCGAGAACAAGTTCGCCCACGACGCGCAGATGCAGTTCAAGGCGGAAGCGCGCCGAAACAAGCTGCTTGGCCTGTGGGCGGCGGAGCTGCTCGGCAAGACCGGCGACGATGCAGACGCCTATGCAAAGGAAGTCGTCAAATCCGATTTCGAGGAAGCGGGCGACGAGGACGTGTACCGCAAGGTCTCCGGCGATCTGGGCGACAAGGCCAGCGAAGCCGACATCCGCGCCAAAATGACAGAGTTGATGGCGGTCGCCAAAGGTCAACTGGTCGACGAGACCTGATCGGGCAGCTCCGGCGCCCGGCACAATGAATCCGAGACCCGACTGCAGAAATTAGGCCCAGCTTAATCTCTCGCGCTTAGCTCATGTTACGGGGCGCGTGCAGGGGTAGGTTGTGGGTTCTCTGAAATTTGGTTCGGGCACGCTTCGCAATGCAGGCGCGCTTCTGGTTGCGGCGGTCTGTTTCTTCTTCCTTTCGGAAAAGCTCGACGATCTCGAAGGCGCGGCTTTGCTCGCGTCAGTCACAGACGTCGAAGCATGGCAATGGGCCGGTGCGCTGGCCGCAACCGCCCTCAGCTTTGCCGTGATCGGGCAGTACGATGCCCTGTTCCACGGCTGGCTGAAGACCGGCGTGTCGCAGCGGCGGGCGTTTCTCTCCGGCGCATCGGCCATTGCTGTCGCCCAGACCGTGGGATTCGGGCTGGCAACAGGAACACTGGCGCGTTGGCGTCTGCTGCCGGACCTGAGCACCGCTCAGGCCCTGCGCCTGACCAGTTACGTCTCCTTCAGCTTCATCGCGGCCCTCGGCGTCGTGATTGCCGTCCTGCTTACGGCCCTTCCGTCGGCCAGTTACGCAGCCGCCGGGTGGATCGCCGTCCCGGCCATTCTCGCTGCACTTGCCTATCCCGCCGTCTCACTGTGGGTCCCGAACTGGCTGCCTGCCCTTCCCCCTATCGGCCTGATGGTCCGCCTGATCGGCCTGACCGCGCTCGATCTGCTCTTCGCAGCACTGGCGCTCTACATTCTCCTGCCGGAAGGCGCCGACATCGCCTTCGCGCCGCTCCTCGCCGCCTACGCCATCGCGCTCGGGGCCGGACTGGTCTCAGGCTCACCGGGTGGCCTCGGTCCGTTCGAGCTTTGCCTGCTCTCCCTCTTGCCCGGCCAGGCCCCGCCAGACCTTGTCGCCGCCGTTCTGGCCTTCCGTCTTGTCTACTACGCGCTTCCCGCCTGTCTTGGCGTACTCTGCATGGCGGCCCCCTTGGAGCCGAATGAAAGGCCAGACGAGCACCCGGTGCGAAGCCCGACACTCGGAGCCGAGGCGATGGGCCTGTCGCGTCAGGACGCACACCGACTGTTGCCGACAACGGATGGGACCCTGCACGTGGCCGAGGCCAGCCAAAGCCTCGTCGCCTTCGGAGACCCGGACAACGTCGTCGCCCACACTCATGCCAGCTTGTCGGCGCTTACGGCAGAGGCGACGGCCCAAGCCATGATCCCGGCGCTCTACAAGATCGGATCACGAAGTGCGGGCACCGCCCGACGCTTCGGCTGGGCCACGATGGCGGTCTCGGAGGAGGCCTGGCTCGACCCGACCACCTTCACACTTGAAAGCCCGTCACGGCGGCAACTGCGCCGAAAGCTCAGAAACGCCGTGAAATCGGACCTGAACGTCTGCGAACTCCCCGACCTGCCGCTGGCGGACATGGCCCGCGTCTCGGCGGCCTGGGCGCACGCCAATGGCGGCGAGCGCGGCTTTTCGATGAGCCGCTACGATCCCCGGACGGTCGCGGCGCAACGTTGCTTTCTCGCCTATCGCCACGGCAGGCTTGTCGCCTTCGCCAGCTTCCACGTCGGGCGGAATGACTGGGCCCTTGATTTGATGAGACAGACCCGGGATGCCGGGGACGGCGCGATGCACGCCCTGATCGTGGCCGCCATCGACGCGGCCCGCGCGAAAGGCATCTACCGGCTGTCGCTCTCCGCCATGCCCCTTGCCCGCCCGACACGGCTTCTGGCCACCTGTCAGAACATGACCGGGCTGCGCCAGTTCAAGCTGTCCTTCGCCCCCGAAAGCCGGCGTCTCTACTTGGCCGCCCCCGACCGGTTCCGCCTTGCCGTCGCGGGCCTCGATATCCTGCTCCGCATCCAGAAACCGGCGTCGGCCCAAACCTTCACCATCTCCGCTGCATTGCAGAAACTGCATGGCGGGTTGACCCAACTGACAGTTGTTAATCGGCCTCGGCGGGCGCATGTATCTCCCAACGACGAAACACCGATGAATGCAAGGTAACCCAATGAACTTTCTCGACGATCTGAAAAAACGCCGCGCCTATAACCGCACCCTGAAAGAACTCCGCCGCCTGCCGCGCGATATCGCGCTCGACCTCGACATCTACCCCGGCGACGCCGAAGAACTGGCCCGCCGCGCCGTCTACGGCAACTGAGCGAATCCGTCTCCGCCGCTCTACGGATCGAGCGGGGACAGGAATTCTTCGATGGCCGAAAGATAGGCGGGAAACAGGCTGAGATCGGCATGTCCCGCCCCTTCGACCAACTTCCTTGAAACGGTTGGAAGCCCCTCGAACGCCGCGCTGTATCGCGGCGGGATCAGTGAGTCTTCCGTGCCGTGCAGCACAAGGATCGGCACTGTGATCGCCTCGGTATCCCGGAGGGAATTCCACCGCTGCACGAAGGGCAGAAAACAGGCCGGCAGCCAGGCCCTCGACGCCATGATCCGGCACAGCCCGTCATAGGGTGCGGTCAACACCACACGCTCCGCCGGTCGCCGCGCTGACACATGGGTAGCCAATCCCGTGCCTAGAGAATAGCCCTGCACGATCAGCGGCTTGCCCTTACCCAACGCGTAATCCGCGACAATCAGCGCATCCGACTTGAGCCGCGCCTCGGACGGCACGCCCGGCCGCCCGCCGCCGCCCCGGTACTCCATCACGATAACATGCCGGCCCGCCGCGATATGCCCATTGAAGGCCACCTCGAACAAGGGCACCGCCCCGGCATTCCCCATGAAATACAGAACCACCGGTCCGGCCCCTGCCCGTTCCTGCACGAAGATCGGCGTCCCGTCCTCGCTGTCCAACCGGATGCGCTCGAATTCCGGCAGAACCGCGTTATCGGGCAGAAACGGATAGATGAACCGGGGATGCAAAACGACCATCACGACCGCATAAGCAAGATAGAGCGCGATCAGGACGGCCAGGGCCAGCCTCATGCCACCTTGTACTTGGCCATCAGCGCTTCATAGACCGCCGGCGTCACGAATTTCGAGACATCGCCGTCCAACCGCGCAATCTCCTTCACCAGCTTCGAGGCGATCGCCTGATGTTCCGCCTCGGCCATCAGGAAAACGGTTTCAATCGAGTCGTCCAGCACGCGGTTCATGCCCACCATCTGGTATTCATACTCGAAATCAGCCACGGCCCGCAGCCCGCGAATGACAAGCTGGGCACCGACATCGCGGGCGCAATCGATCAGCAGGTTCTCGAAGGGATGCACCACAATCTCGGTCCCGGACTCGCGGGCGATCACCCCGCATTCCGCCTCGAGCATCGCCACCCGTTCCTCCAGCGAAAACAGCGGACCCTTGTCCCGGTTGATGGCGACCCCGATCACCAGACGGTCCACCAGACGCGTCGCGCGCTCGATAATGTCGAGATGCCCATTGGTGACCGGATCGAAGGTCCCGGGATAGAGGCCGATGCGCATAAGGTCTCTCCGTCAATGGCTTACGCCGTCCTCATGGAGTGACACGGAAACCCGGAAAGAACAAGCGACGCCGCGTCAGAAGCCTTTGATCATATCCTCTAGCGCGTTTTTCTCCATCGACAGTTCGGACAGTCGGGCCTTCACCACATCGCCGATAGAAATAAGCCCCACCATTGCCTCACCCTCCATCACCGGCAAGTGACGAAAGCGGCCTTCGGTCATCTTCTGCAAGACCTGATCGGCCGTCTCGCCCGGAGAAGTCGTAATCATTTCCCGCGTCATCAAGCTATCGACCTCGTCAGAGAGACAGGCATCGCCGCGACGTCCCAGATCGCGCACAATGTCTCGTTCCGACAGAATGCCCAACGGGGCATTGCCATCGACGACGACGACCGCACCGATCCGTTTCTCCGACAGCAGCCGCGCCGCATCGGAAACTTTCGTGCCCTTCGGCAATGTCACGACCTCGGAACCGCCCTTCAGCCCCAGAATTTGACGAACGAGCATGGTGTTTCCTCCCGAAACGAGTCTCTCGATAGTTCAAGCTTCCTATCCTACTCGCGTTTCTGTCAAGCTGCGCTGCGGCGCACAATCTCCGCGCGAAGTTCCTCGGTCAAAGTTTGTGCGAACCGGTTGAGCCGCTCGATCCGCGCATCGTCGGCATGGCGGACAAGCCAGAAGGACCGCGTCATGCGCACCTGGTCCGGCAGAACCGGCACAAGTTCAGGCATGTCCGGCAAGGCGAAATGATGGACGACACCAACGCCCGCTCCGCGTCTCAGCCAACCCAGTTGAACCGAAACAAGGTTGGACGCCAGATCGACCGTTTCCAACCCAAGCTCGGCCAGATAATCCAGCTCACGGTCAAAAATCATGTCGGGAATATATCCCACAAGACGGTGGGATTTCAGCGACTTGAGGTCCGCGACAGGCCCGTGATCATTAAGATAGGAACGCGACGCCGCCAGCCCAAGCCGATAGTCCGAAATCTTCTGGACCCGCAGCCGCCCGGTCTTTGGCCGGCTGACCGCGATGGCCATATCGGCCTCCCGTTTCGACAGGTTGAACACGCGCGGCAAGGCCACGATCTGCACCGACAGACCGGGGTTTGCCGCCTGGATCGCTGTCGTCACCGCCGGAAGCAGGTAGGTCGCGCATCCGTCCGGTGCGCCGACCCGGATCGTTCCGGTCAGCCCCTCGGCCTGTCCGGTCATGTCGGCCTTTGCCCCCGAAATGGCCCCCTCCGCCGCCTCGGCCCGTGCGATCAGGCGCTCGCCCGACGCGGTCAGCGTGTAGCCTTGCGGCGATTTGGCGAAGAGAACCGTGTCCAGATCCTCCTCCAGCCGCGCAACCCGGCGGCCCACAGTCGCAGGATCAACCGACAGCGCCCTTGCCGCGCCCGTCAGGCTTTCTTCCCGCGCGACGGAAAGGAAAATACGCAAGTCATCCCAGTTCATCGCCAAATCATACCTGCAATTTCGCAAAACCTTTTGGTAACTTGCCGCTTTTCGCATGCCCAGACCAGCCGTAAGTTTCGCCGCGAAACCCCAGGGAGGATTCGATGGAAGAACTGACCCACTTCATCAACGGCCAGCGCGTCAAGGGCACATCGGGCCGCTTCGCCGATGTCTTCAACCCCGCCACGGGCGAGGTGCAGGGCAAGGTCCCGCTCGCCACGGTCGAGGAACTGAACGAGGCGGTCGCCAAGGCCTCTGAGGCACAGATCGGCTGGGGCGCCACCAATCCGCAGCGCCGGGCCCGAGTGATGATGGCCTTCGGTCAGCTCATCAACGAAAACATGGATACCCTCGCCGAGGCGGTCAGCCGCGAACATGGCAAGACCCTGCCCGACGGGCGCGGCGACGTGCAGCGCGGTCTCGAAGTGATCGAGGTCTGCATGGGCGCGCCCTCGCTTCTGAAGGGCGAGTTCACCAATGATGGCGGCCCCGGCATCGACCTCTACTCGATGCGCCAGCCGCTTGGCGTCGTCGCCGGCATCACGCCCTTCAATTTCCCCGCGATGATCCCGCTATGGAAAATGGGTCCGGCCATCGCCTCCGGCAATGCGATGGTGCTGAAGCCCTCCGAACGTTGCCCGACAACGTCCATCCTGCTGGCCGAACTCCTCAAGGAAGCGGGCCTCCCCGATGGCGTGTTGCAGGTCGTGAACGGCGACAAGGAAACGGTCGACGCGATCCTCGACAACGAGACCATTCAGGCCGTCGGCTTCGTCGGCTCCACCCCCATCGCGCAATATATCTACGGTCGTGCCTGTTCGAACGGCAAACGCGCGCAATGCTTCGGGGGCGCGAAAAACCACATGATCATCATGCCCGACGCGGACATGGACAAAGCCGCCGACGCGTTGGTGGGCGCAGGTTTCGGCGCGGCGGGCGAACGCTGCATGGCGATCTCGGTCGCCGTGCCCGTGGGCGAGAAAACCGCCGACGCGCTGGTCGAACGCCTCGTGCCCCGGATCGAAAACCTGAAAGTCGGCCCCTACACGGCAGGCGACGACGTGGATTTCGGCCCGGTCATCACCAAGGCGAGCCAGGAGCGCATCAACAAGCTGGTCGAGTCCGGCGTGGACCAAGGCGCCGACCTCGTGGTCGATGGCCGCGGCTTCAGCATGCAGGGCTATGAGAACGGGTTCTTCGTCGGCCCCTCCTTCTTCGACCGCGTCACGCCGGACATGGACATCTACAAGGAGGAAATCTTTGGCCCCGTCCTCTCCCAGGTCCGCGCCGAGACCTACGAAGACGCGCTGAAGCTGACCATGGACAACCCCTACGGCAACGGCACCGCGATCTTCACCGCCGATGGCGACACCGCCCGCGATTTCGCGAACCGCGTGAATGTCGGCATGGTCGGCATCAACTTCCCGATCCCGGTCCCGCTCTCCTACCATACCTTCGGCGGCTGGAAGAAATCGGCTTTCGGGGATCTCAACCAATACGGCCCCGACGCCTTCCGCTTCTACACCAAGACCAAAACGGTCACCGCCCGCTGGTTCTCGGGCATCAAGGAAGGCGGGGAGTTCGCTTTCCGTGCGATGGACTAGGGGGCGCTGCCCCCTCGGCCTCCGGCCTCACCCCCGGAGTATATTCACCAAAGAGAAGGCAGATTTCATTCAAATTGCGGCCTTAGGTATCAAGCGCACCAAGCAAAGTGAATCCCGGAATGTTAGAAAGTGAAGGCTTGCGGAATCAATATTCCCGCAAGCCTTCAGAGCATCTGGGAGTGTGTGTGTGTGCTAACCCAGTGCGGAGGTGAGGAATTAGTAATATAAGCTTGTTTAACACATCATTAATATTACTAATTTCCACAAAATGAACACACTTGCGGCAGGTGTGTGGCGTGCAGGACAAGACCATAGACAACGTACGGGACCGTTCTCGACCACAACAGCAAACAATCTGAACAGGTCATGTTGGCGATCGACACATTGCAAGACGCAGACACCGGAGAAAGCGGCCTTGTCCCTATCAAGGTCCCCGTTAGCCGCGAACTGCACACTGAGACAAAGAAGAACGCATAGCGCCCTTAGCGACCCTTTCGCCATCAACACCCCTCCGCCTTCCCGCCGGAGGCTGGTGCGTTTGATACTTAAGGCCGCAAATACTCCGGGGGAGCCGAACGAAGTGAGGCGGGGACAGCGCCCCCTGCCACGATGACACTGGAAAAGCTTTATCGGCGCGGATAGAAGCGCCCGGACATGAACGAGACAATATCCCCCAAGCCCGGCGTCGACCGGATCGACCTCTACGTGGGCGGCGAAAGCCACCTTGCAGGTCGTGACGACGTGTTGAAACTGTCGTCCAACGAAAACCCCAAGGGCTTTCCCGAAAGCGCGGGTGAAGCGATGGCAGCCGCGTCGCAGACGCTGAACCGCTACCCCAGCACCGATCACGCCGCGCTCCGCCAGGCGATTGCCGAAACCCACGGCCTCGACCCCGAGCGGATCATCTGCGGCGCGGGCTCGGACGAGATCATCGCCTTTCTCTGCAACGCCTATGGCGGCGAGGGAACGGAAGTCATCCACACCTCCCACGGTTTCGCCATGCACCGGATCTCTGCACTGGCCGCAGGCTCCGACCCGGTCGAAGTGGCCGAGCGCGACCGCCGGGTGGATGTGGACAACATCCTGAACGCGGTCACCGAAAAAACGCGGCTGGTCTTCATCGCCAACCCCGCCAATCCCACCGGCACCATGCTGGGCGGGAACGAGGTCGCGCGCCTCGCCGCCGGTCTGCCGAAGGATGTCATCCTCGTCCTTGACGGGGCTTACGTGGAATATGTCGAAGGTCATGACGGCGGCGTGTCCCTGATCGAAGACCACCCAAACGTGGTGATGACGCGGACATTCTCGAAGATTTATGGCCTCGGCGGTCTCCGCATCGGCTGGGGTTACGGCGCGAAGGACATCATCGACAATCTCAACCGGGTGCGCGGTCCGTTCAACCTGTCGAACCTGCAACTCGCCGCAGCCGAAGCAGCAGTGCGGGATCGGGACTGGGTTGAAACCTGCCGTGCCGAGAACACGGCCGAACGCGCCCGTCTGACAAGCGCCCTCAACCGCCTTGGCATCGCCTGCGACCGGTCGGAGGCGAATTTCGTCCTGGCCCGCTTCAGGGACGAAGCCACTGCCGCCGCCTGCGAAGCGCAGTTCCGGGAAGACGGCATCCTGGTGCGCAAGGTCGGCAGCTACGGTCTCCCGAACTGCCTGCGCATCACCGTGGGAAGTGCTGCCGACAACACCCGCGTGATCGCCTCACTGGAAAGCTGGGCCAAATGAGTTACGACCGTATCGCTCTGATCGGCCTTGGCCTGATCGCTGGCTCCATGTCGCTGGCGCTCCGCCGCGCGGGCTTCGAAGGCGAGATCACCGGCTACGCCCGCACAGAAGAAACGCGCCAGACCGCCCGCGACATCAACCTCGTCGACCGCGTCTGCGAAACTGCTGCCGAGGCCGCGAAAGATGCCGACCTCGTCGTCCTCTGCGTCCCTGTGGGTGCGATGGGCGCGGTTACGCAGGACATCGCCCCGGTCCTGAAACCCGGCGCCACCATCAGCGATGTCGGCTCCGTCAAGGCCGGTGTGATCGAGGCCGTGGCCCCTCACCTGCCCGATCACGTTCACTTCGTCCCCGCCCACCCGATGGCGGGCACCGAACATTCCGGCCCACGCTCCGGCTTCGCGGAACTATTCGACAATCGCTGGACGCTGGTCGTGCCGCCCGAAGGCACTGATCCGCAGGCCACTGCCAGACTGGTCGAGATGTGGCAATCACTTGGAGCCAATACCGAGGTGATGGACGTCGAACACCATGACCTCGTCTGCGCCATCGTGAGCCACATCCCGCACCTGATCGCCTATACTATGGTGGGCGTGGCCGACGATTTCCGCCGCGTCACCGAACAGGAGGTCGTCAAGTTCTCCGCCGCAGGCTTCCGCGACTTCACCCGGATCGCGGCCTCAGATCCCACCATGTGGCGTGACGTATTTTTGACAAACAAGGATGCCACGCTCGAAATCCTCGGGCGTTTCACCGAGGAACTCTTCGCTCTCCAGCGTGCCATCCGACAGGGCAACGGAGAGCATCTTCACGAGTATTTCACCCGCACGCGCGCGATCCGGCGGGGCATCATCGAAGCCGGGCAGGACACCGACGCGCCCGATTTTGGACGAGGAAAGAAGCGATGAAGAAGCTGGCACTGATCCTGGGCCTTGCGCTGGCTGCCTGCGGCAGCGGCAACGCGGATCGGATCGAACGCGGCGGGCTTGTGGCCTCCAAGATTGGCGCGGTTCCTGGTCCGGGGAGATGCGGCGTTTCCAATGCCTATCAGGTCACGAAGGCGGCCGGTGTGAACCTGTCGCAACCGGCAACACTCAATCGCAAGACGGCGGAACGGCTGGACTTGTGGCTGCGCAACCACGCGGCACCGATCATCGGCAATCGCGGCGGCGGGCTGGTCGGCATCCAGGTCGCCGCGCATTACGCCTGCCGCACACGGAACAGCCAGAAAGGCGCAAGGCTGTCTGAACACGCGAAGGGCAATGCCATCGACATTTCAGCCTTCATCCTCGCCGACGGCACTCGGATCACGGTGCTTGGCTGGCGCGGGCGGGACGCCAAGATCCTGCGGCGGCTCCACGCCAGCGCCTGCGGCCCGTTCGGCACCGTTCTTGGACCGGATGCGGACCGGCACCACCAGGACCATTTCCATCTCGACACCGCAGATTATCGCAGCGGTTCCTATTGCCGGTAAGTCAGGTCAGCGCAGCATCATTCGCGGCGCAGGCGCGACCGGCACGATCCCGAGCCGCACATATCCGCCACCGAAACTAAGCGTCGCATCCAGCGTATCGCGCGGCCCGCTCATCAGTTCCAAGGCACGCTCCAGCGGACCCGCGGCGGGCTCGGGCAACACGCCGGAGGCAACCGCCATCTCCAGGATCTTCCGCCACTCGACCGCACGGATCGCGATGTCGCCATCAGGATAGCCCAACTCATCCACATCCAGTTCCCCGGTCGCGCGAAACGTGACCGTGCCCCAGATCGCGGACAGGTCATCCAGCTCGATCCGCATAGGCTGCGGACGCGCCTCCTCGATGGCAAACCGGTCCCACGGCTTGTCGAAGGTCACGGTCGCGTCCAGTCGCAGGTTCTCTACGGTGTCTGGCAAGACCCCGGCCGGATCGAGCAGGTCACGCACCGGTTTGGCGGGAGTCAGTTCCGATATGTCGGCCCCCAGCCGATAGGTGTCGGTCGTCGCCGACACCGCTTCGGCGGCAAACCGGCCCGAGGCCAGCGTCGTTTCCCACCCTCGGTCCGAGGTCACGTCGAGCCCGGTCAGAACCAGTATCGCCTGATCCAACCCCAGCGCCGTCTCCGGCTTGAGAAAGAGCGAGGCGCGGGCATCCTCATGGGCGATGTCGACCGTGCCCTCCGGCGTGGAAAACCGATGCGATTCCGGCAGGACGGCAATCACCTGATGCGGCTTGTAAGCCAGCGACAGGAATTGCAGAAGCGGCGCGGTCCAGGCAATTCCGGTGGCGGGATCGGCCAGCCTCAGATCGCGCAACGTGGTGTCGAACCGGTTCGGAAAACCCGCCGTCTCCAGCGTGGCGACATCCGCCGCCCAGCCTTCGTCCCGACGTTGATCGATCCATGCGGCAAGACCCGCCTCATAGGCGCCCTTGCCCACGGCCCACCAGACCATCCAGGCCAGAGCGCCCGCCAGAATCACCACGATCAACCGGATCATTGGCCCTTTCCCTTGCCCGTGCCCCGTGTTTTACGGCAGCCATGACGGAAGAGAAAGCCATGTCGCTCCGCCCCTTGTGGGTCTTCGGCTATGCCTCGCTGATGTGGAACCCGGGCTTCCCGGTGGCCGAACGGGCGCTGGCGACGCTTTCGGGATTTCACCGCTCCTTCTGCATGTCCTCGATCCACCATCGCGGCACGGTCGAAGACCCCGGCCTTGTCCTTGCCCTCGATCCCGGCGACGGGGCCGCCTGTTCCGGCCTCGCGCTGCGCGTCGAGGACGGAGAAGAAGAAGCCACCATCGACTACTTGCGCGACCGCGAACTGATCTCCTCGGCCTACCGGGAAATGATCGTGCCGCTGACACTCGAAGACGGGACCATCGTGCAGGCTCTGGCCTATGTGGTGGACCGGGATCATGTGCAATACGTCGCGCACCTGACGCTTGAAGAGCAGGCGCAGATCATCGCCCATGCCGTCGGTGGGCGCGGTCCGAACACCGAATACCTGTGGAACACGACCTCCCATCTCGACGAACTCGGCATAGAAGATGCCGATCTGCGCTGGCTGTCGAACCGGGTGCGCCGCCTCAAAGCCACGACCTGAACTTCCCATAATCGCCGGAAAATGCTGACAATTCGGGCATCGAACGCGGATTGAAACTTCTAGTCCCATTCCCCATTGGCACCGCTGCCCTGATTGCCTATTGTCCCTGCGAAAGAAACAACAGGACCCGGAGCCCGGATGGACACACCGGATCGCACCTTCGAGCGGCACTTCACCCAGCCCTACCGTCAAATCGTGACGATGCTCTTGGTTCTCGCGCTGGTCGGTGTGGGGGCCTACCTGATCTATCCGCAGGTGGCACCGGTCTTTCTGGCCAACCCGCTTTTGAACGGATTCATCGGCTTCGTCTTCGTGATCGGCGTCCTGGCATGTTTCTGGCAGGTCTTCCAGCTTGTCTCCTCGGTCAGCTGGATCGAAGGCTTCGCCCATGACCGCCCCGGCCACCAGTTTACCAAAGCACCGCGCCTTCTGGCCTCGCTTGCCGCACTCCTGAGGAAGAAGGGCGCGCGCACCCAGTTGAACCCCTCCTCCTCCCGGTCCATCCTCGATTCCGTCGCGACCCGGATCGACGAGGCGCGGGACATCACGCGATATATCGTCAACCTGCTGATTTTCCTCGGCCTCCTCGGCACCTTCTACGGCCTTGCCACCACCGTTCCCGCCGTGGTCGACACCATCCGGTCGCTGGCCCCGCAGGAAGGCGACACCGGTGTTCAGGTCTTCGAACGGCTGATGGAAGGTCTGGAAACGCAGCTCGGCGGCATGGGCGTGGCCTTCGCCTCCTCGCTTCTCGGTCTCGCCGGATCGCTGGTCGTGGGACTTCTCGAACTCTTCGCCGGGCACGGCCAGAATCGCTTCTACCGCGAACTGGAGGAATGGCTCTCTACCATCACCCGCCTTGGCTTTTCTTCCGACGATGGCGGAGGTGGCGATGCCAGCATCATCGGTCAACTGGCCGAATACATGGGCGAGCAGCAGGCCGCCACCGACGCGCGGCTGGGCGAACTCATCAACTCCGTCAACCGCCTCGCCACCCAGTTCGGCGAGGGCGACAACAGCCAGATCATCGCCAGCCAGAACCGTCTTGCCGAGGCGCTGCAAACTATGAGCTCCGAGGCCGGCGGGCAATTTGATGCCGAAAGCCGGATGCGGCTGCGCTCGATGGATGTGCAAATGCTGCGCATCCTGGAAGAAATCTCCGCCGGTCGGCAGGAAAGCATCGGCGAATTGCGCGCCGATATCGCGCAACTGACGAACGTGATCCGCACCGCTGCCCGCACCCGGGACGAGGTCTAAGCCATGGCGCTGACACGGCGATCCGTGCAGCGCATGTCGGGCTCGATCTGGCCCGGCTTTGTCGATGCCATGACCGCCCTTCTTCTGGTCCTGATGTTCGTGCTGACGATCTTCATGGTCGTGCAAGCCATGCAGCGCGAACAGATTACCGGACAGGAAGACGAACTCAAACTCTTGGGCGGGGAAATTGCCGCGCTCAGTCAGGCGCTCGGCCTGTCCCAGCAAACAAACGCGCGGCTGGAAGACGACCTTGCCAGCCTGCGGGACGAACGCACCCGACAGGAAACGCTCATTGCCAGCCTCACCGGCCAGGTCGAAGACCAGACACGGAGCATCGCCGAACGCGACGCCGCGATCGCAGATTTCGAGGATCGGGTGGCAACGCTTCTGGCCCAACGTGACAGCGCGCTGGCCGAAGGCGAACGGCTGGCAGCCAATATCGAGGAGTTGGAGGACGCACAGACCCGGCTGATCTCCGAGCAGGAAGCGGTGCAACTTGCCTTGGCACGGGCGCGAGACGAAATAGATGCACAGGCCGAACAGGCCCGCCTCGCCGCCGCACAACGCGAAGCCCTGGAGGCCCTGACCGCCGAACTCAGGGCCGAAGCCGCGACCCGCGAGACCGAACTCAGCGAGGCACAGGACGCGCTTTCAGCCGAAGAACAGGCCCGCCTCGCCGAAGCGGCCGCCGCACAGGCGCTGCGCGAACGGCTTGAGGCGGCGGATGCCGAACTCACCGCCATGTCTCTGGCGCTTGAAGAACAGCGTGCCGGAGCCGAAGAAACGCTCACACTGCTCGCTGCGGCCAACGCGGTCGAGGATGAGCTCAATTCCCGGCTTGCCGACGCGCTCCTGCGCCTGGAAAGCAGCGAGAACAATCTTGCCGACACGTTTTCCACCAACGAGGAACTGCGCGACCGTTTGACCATAGTGCAAACCGAACGCGACCGGCTTGAGGCCGAGGTCGCAGCTCTCCAGGGCGACGCCGTCGACACCGATAACCTGCGCGACCGTCTGGCCGCCGCGCTTGCCGCAAAGATCGAGGCCGAAAACGTCACCGCCGAGGCGATGACGGAACGCGAACGGCAAGAAACACTGCTCGCCACGGCCCGCAGGCAGTTGGAGGAAGAGGAAGGCATTTCCGAACGGGCGCAGTTGCAGGTGGAGGCCCTGAACCAGCAGGTTGCAACGTTGCGTTCGGAACTGGATGGCCTTCAGGGGCTGCTCGACGCCGCTGCCGAAAGCGACGAGCAGGCGCAAATCCGCATCGAGTCGCTCGGTTCGCAGCTCAACCAGGCGCTGGCGCGCGCCGCGTCGGAAGAAAGAAAGCGCGCCGAGCTAGAAGCGGCGGAGGCTGAACGTCTCCGTCTCGAAGCCGAGCGGCTCAGCACGGAAGTGCAGGACCTTGCCGATTATCGTTCGGAGTTCTTCGGTACGCTCCGCCGCCTGCTGGGTGATCGCGAAGGTGTCGAGATCGTCGGCGATCGCTTCGTCTTCTCCTCCGAAGTCCTCTTCGAGAGTGCTTCGGCCACACTCGCCCCCGCAGGCCGCGCCTCCATCGCGCAAGTGGCTGGACTCCTGTCAGAAGTTGCAGGCGACATCCCGAATTCCATCGATTGGATCATCCGCGTCGATGGCCATACCGACAATGTTCCGCTCTCGGGCACCGGCGAATTCACCGACAACTGGGAACTCAGCCAGGCCCGCGCATTGTCCGTTGTCCGCTTTATGACCGAAAGCCTCGGGTTTCCGCCCGACCGGCTCGCCGCCACCGGTTTCGGCGAGTTTCGTCCCGTCAACCCGGACGACAGCCCCGAAGCCCGCGCACAAAACCGGCGCATCGAACTCAAGCTGACCGAGCGCTGAGCGCTCGCGCGGTTTAACCGTTGCAGGTCAATAGGTTGACCTGCCACGGGTTGGCTGATCGAGGGTTCGGGATTTGGCTCTGAGTGCGGTTGCCCTTCGCGTCATTCTGCCCGCTTCGCAACATTCCAGAGAGGAGCGTCAGTCCGGCTTGCGCGCCCTTGAGCAATCTGGCGTCGTCCAACCGCGCGAAATGCTGAATACCAACGTCAAGATTGCCGTCCATGCGCCATGCCCGCCGCGTGGCGCGCCGACTACAATCACCAACGCCCACATTCGAGCCTCGAAGGGTTCGCCCCGTGGGAGTTTCACCTTCGGTCAAGATTGGACCTAAACCTGAACAGAGCGACCCCATAATCGCGGACTCAACGGGGAGCATGTCCGACGCTTCAGAAACGCCCGTTCGTGAAATGGGTAAGAACTGCACCCGCCTCGTAATAGAGCCCCCTGGCGGCGGCAAAGGTTTCGGATTGCGGTTCAGTGATCGGCAACGGCAGATCGCCGGTGCCAAGCGCCCAGCCCGCGGCAGCCCTGCCAAATAAAGTGCCGGGTGAAATGCCGCGCCCGCTATAGCCAAAGATGGAAATGCCGGTTCTCCCGCGACGCTCGATGCGCGGCAGGTGGGTGCCGGTCATGGCTATGCGCCCGGTCCATTCCTGCTCGAATGCGATGCCGTCCAACTGGGGGAACAACTTCGTCAGCTTGCGAGAGGCCCAGCCCCGGTGCAATGCGCCGCCCGGTCCCTCCAGATTGCCGAGTGCACCAAAGATCATCCGTCCCGCCTGATCGAGCCGGAAGGAGGACATGATCAGCGCCGTGTCCCAACAGCCTTCACCGCCGGAGAGGATGCTTTGCCGCACCGCCTCCGGCAAGGGTGCTGTCGCCAGCTGGAAAAAATGCGCAGGAATGACAGGGTTGTCGTTCGCCGCATTCACGCCATAGGCATTGGTCGCCTGAATGAGCCGCGCCGCGCGAATCTCGCCCTGCTCGGTTCGGACGGTCCAGCCATCGGCGGTTTCGGTCAGGGACAGGGCGCACGTTTGTTCGAATATCCGCGCCCCTTGCGCCTCTGCCGCGCGGGCGAGCCCCTGGACATAGGCCAGGGGCTGAATCGTTCCGGCCCGTCCGTCCCACAGAGCACCGGTAAAAGCCGCGCTGCCGGTGCGTCGCGCCGTTTCAGCGGCATCGAGCAGCTTGACCGGCGCGCCGCGCGCCTCCTGCTGCGCAAAGCGCATTTCGAGATCGCGCAGACCCGCCTCTGAATGGGCACAATGCAGCGTGCCTTGGCGCATGGCCTCACATTGGATTTGGTGGGCTTCGATCAGATCGAACACAGCCGAGGGACCACCGGCGAGCAGGTCGTTCAGGCGTTCGCCGACTGCCTTCCCAAGCTTCTCTTCCACCTGGTCCGGCGGCGTCCAGAGCCCGGCATTGACCAGGCCCACATTGCGCCCCGATCCGCCGAAGCCGATGGTGCGCGCTTCCAGCAGCGCAACCGATGCCCCCTCGACTGCCAGATGATAGGCCGCCGAGACCCCGGTGAACCCGCCGCCGATGACAACGACATCGACGGTGATCGCCTCGGTCAGAGGCGCGTAGCGGGTTCGGTCCGGGGTCGTATCGGACCACAAGCTGTCTGGGCGCGGCGCGGGGCTCATATTTCGAACGAAATCCCCTGCGCCAGGGGAAGCTCCCGCGAGTAGTTCACTGTACTGGTCTGGCGGCGCATATAGGCCCGCCACGCGTCCGATCCGCTTTCACGCCCGCCACCGGTTTCCTTTTCGCCGCCAAAGGCTCCGCCAATTTCGGCGCCCGAGGGGCCGATATTGACGTTGGCGATGCCGCAGTCGGAGCCTTGGGCCGACAGGAAATGCTCTGTCTCTCGCAGATCGGTCGAGAAGATGCAGGATGACAGGCCCTGAGGTACGGCGTTCTGCAGTTCGATCGCATGATCCAGCTCTTTGTACTTCACGACATAGAGAATTGGCGCAAAGGTTTCCGTGTGCATGATCGCGCTCTGCTTCGGCATTTCGACGATTGCCGGAGAAACATATGCCGCATCCGGATACTGGTCCGCTAGAACCCGACCACCGCCGTGTACGGTGCCGCCTTCGGCCCTCGCCTGGTCAAGCGCCTTGTCCATCGCCGTCAATGCGCCCATGTCGATCAACGGGCCGACAAGGGTTCCATCCGCCAGCGGGCTGCCGATGGAAAGCCCGGCATAGACCTTGGTCAGACGCGGGATCAGCTGGTCATAGACATCCTCGTGCACGATCAGACGACGCAGCGACGTGCAGCGTTGCCCGGCTGTGCCGACGGCAGAAAAGACGATCGCCCTCACCGCCATTTCAAGATCGGCCGATGGGGCCACGATCATCGCGTTGTTCCCGCCAAGTTCCAGGATCGTCTTGCCCAGACGTTTGGACATGTCCGCCGCAACCGCCTTGCCCATCGGCACCGAGCCCGTGGCCGAGATGATCGCCACATCGCGGGAGGCCGTCAGTACCTCGCCCAGGTCACGCTCGCCAATCAGGGTCTGGATCAGGCCTTCGGGCGCATCATCGCCGAAGGCCGCCATGGCGCGTTCGCAGATCTTCTGAATCGCCAGCTGGGTCAGCGGCGTCTTTTCGGACGGCTTGGCAATGACCGGATCACCGCAGACCAGCGCCAGCGCGGCATTCCAGCACCACGGCGCCGCGGGGAAATTGAATGCGGTGATAATGCCGCAAACCCCGATCGGGTGCCAGGTTTCGCGCATGGAGTGGCCCGGACGCTCGGACGCGATGGTCAGCCCGTAAAGTTGACGCGACAGACCGACCGCGAAATCGCAAATGTCGATCATCTCCTGAACCTCGCCAAGACCTTCCTGATAGATCTTGCCGCATTCCAGCGTCACGAGACGGCCCAGGTTCTCCTTTTCCCGGCGCAGTTCTTCGCCCAGAAGGCGCACCAGCTCACCACGGCGCGGCGCTGGCACCTTGCGCCAGTCCTTGAAAGCTTCCACGCCCCTGGCAATCGCGGCCTGCGCCTCTGCAACCGTGTGCATCGGGACACGGGCGATTTCGCTGCCATCCACGGGGGTGGTGACGGACAGCGTACCGCCGGTCGTTTCTGAAGCGGTCAGGCCGCAGGCGTCGAGAATGTCTTGATGGGTCATGAAACCGTCCTTCAGTTATTTGATCAGGAAATATCATGCTCCGAGGCACGCAAGCGGGTGGCTCCCTCAGAGATTGCAAAAATCCCCGAAAGAGCCTTCCCGTCAGCTCTGACGACCTTGAGCAGCATTTCCGGTTCTCCGTCCAGAGAAGGTTTGACATACTGTTCGCGCATATGAGAAACGCGATTTACGTATAAACAATGCAAAAAACTCATACCTATGCCACCCCCGAAACGTTTCCTGCCTCCGATGACCGCGCTCCGCGCGTTGGAATCCTTCGAGCGGACCGGTAACGTGACGGAAACCGGTCGTGAGTTGGGCGTGTCCCAAAGTGCGGTGAGCCGACAGCTTAAGGTTCTGGAGGACTATCTGGAAACACCGCTCTTCTCGCGTGACAAGAAGCGTATCAAGCTTACGCCTGCCGCACGGGAATACAGTTCGCAGGTCAGGGCGGCGCTTGAACAGGTCGGAACGGCGAGCCTGCGCCTGAAGGCGAACCCCGCTGGCGGGCAACTCAACATTGCAATGCTCCCGGCCTTCGGTGTCCGCTGGCTGGCCCCGAAACTGCCCGATTTCGTGGCCCGCCATCCCGAAGTGACCGTGAACCTCAGCACCCGACTGAAACCTTTCGACTTCGCCTCGGAACCGTTCCACGGCGCTGTTCACTTTGGCCAACGGGACTGGACCGATGTCGCCTATCATGAACTTATGCGGGAATATGTCGTGCCCGTCGCGTCGCCCAAGGTTGCCCAAAGCCTTCGGGGCAACGCGCTGAAAGATCTGTTCTCTCTCCCGCTCCTTCACCTCGACACACGCCCGGACGCCTGGGAAAAATGGGCGCTTGCTCTTGGAGAAGAGGTTGAGTGCCCTGTTGGAATGCTCTTCGATCAGTTCGCTTCGATGATCCAGGCGGCCATCCATGATTTGGGAGCGGCGCTGCTGCCCACGTATCTCGTTGAAAACGAACTGGCGGACGGGCGGCTGGTGCCGCTCTGGTCGGAAAGCAAGACCAGCATCGGGACTTATTACTTCGTCTGGCCCAAGGATGGGCCAGGCTATCAGCCGCGAGAATTGTTCGTGAAGTGGTTGGGAGAGGTGCAAAACGGAAAAGAACGCAGATCTGACTTGGATCGGTAGGCCAGTAGATGTCTCAGGCAGCGGCTCATCCCGTCAGAACTCTGTGCCGGCCGGTTCGAACCCTGTTGCGACCACTCCGGACAGGTCCGATCTTATCCGGACGACTTGGGAGAGACTTGCAAATCCGTAGCCACGTCCAATGAGTTCGGCGGGCAGGCTCGTCGCGGCCTGAAGCGCGGCCTCGGTCCCGACACCGACTTTCCCGACCATGACGCGCAGGGCGGCCGTCAGATCAAGATCGGCCCCGGCAAGGGTCCCGTCCGCAAGCGTAAGGATACCGTCCCTGCGCTGTATCGACCGCCCGCCCAGCTCGAACTCTGTCGCATCAGATCCGGCAACGGCCATGGCGTCACTGACTAGGAAAATGCGCCCAGGACCGGTTTTCGCCTTCCACGCGGCGCGGATCGTGTCCGGATGGACATGCACGGCATCCGCAATCAGGCCCGCCGATAGCGCACCATTGGACAGGGCCGCTCCGACAAGGCCCGGCTCCCGGCTTCCCAACTGGCTCATCGCATTGAAGAGATGCGTCACGCATCTTGCCCCTGCCCTCACATATCGCCCGCAGGTATCAAAATCGGCATCGCTATGCCCCAGCGAAATCAGAACTCCGGCGCGCGCAAGCCGGGCGACCTGATCCTCCGTGACATTTTCCGGTGCGAGCGTGACCTTCAGCACGGGAAGGTCACTGGCGGCCTTCAGCAGGGCACCAAGGTCATCGTCGTCCATCGGACGTATCAAGGCCGCATCATGCGCACCCTTTCGGGTAACCGACAGGTGCGGGCCTTCCAGATGAAGACCCGCGATACCGGGCACACCTTCCCGAATGGCCTCGCGCGTGGCTGCTATGGCTGCGCGGGTCTTTTCCTTCGTATCGGATATCAGTGTCGGCAAGAATGCCGTAACGCCGAGGCTTCGATGCGCCCGCGCCATGCGTTTAAGCACGGCAACCGACGGGTCGTCGTTGAACATGACCCCATCCCCGCCATTCACCTGCAAATCGACGTAGCCAGGGCAAAGAATGTCGCCATCCAGATCGATGTCCTGATCTGACGGGGGCACCTCCCCTTCCGGACCCAGGAAGGTGATCGCCCCGTTGTCAAAACGTGCCACACAGCCAACCAACAGGCGCGTGCCGTCGAAAATCCGGCCGTTCCTGAGCTTGACGGTCTTTCCTGTCATGCGGTCCATGTGCCCTTGTTCAGGTGGCGGGGGTTGCTGGGGCCGTCGCCGCAGCGTGTCGCCGCGATGGTATTGTCAGAGGTTGTTGCCAAACTGACGCCTGAAAGCCCACAGTTTCAAGAGTTCACGATCGACAGAATGATCTGTATCCACCATGCATCAGACCTCGATCCTGAACAGCTTCCTGGCATTATCCTCGAAGAACGCCTTCTTGGCAGCAGCGTCAATATCCATCGCGTCCAGAGCGCCGACTTCCTCCTTCACGAACTGCCAAGGGTAGTCCATCGCGTACATCATCCGATCCGTTCCGATCACGTCCATGACGTATTCGATCGGAGGTGCCCAGCCGACACCGGACGAGGTGTAATGGAAATTGTCGCAGAGATAATCCCACGCCCGGCGCTTGAGCGGTTTCACGTTGGGGTGCCGCCCGGTCGCGGCAATCCGACCGTGCATGAAGTCGATCCGGTAGAGCCAATAGGGCAACGCCTCGCCGCAATGGCCGAGGATGATCTGAAGGTTGGGGTAGCGGTCGAATATTCCCGACACCATGAGCCGCAACGCATGAAGCCCGGTATCGCAGGCAAAACCATAGACGGCGGCATCGAGCGCGCGGGACAGGAACGGCTGGATCATCTGCGGCGAGGGCATGTTCGGATGCAGGTAGATCGGTACGTTCATCGCCTCCGCGGCTTCAAAGACAGGCCAATATTTTTCGTCGTCCAGATAGGTGCCGAGCACATGACCGTTCAGGATACCGCCGCGCAGGCCAAGCTTCTGTACACCGCGTTCCAGCTCTTTTGCCGCGCTCTCCGGCTCCAGCGGACTGAAGGCGGCAAGGCCGACATAGCGGTCGGGATGGCGGGAAATGCCTTCGGCCAGTTCGTCATTCGCATCCCGCGCCATCGCGGTCGCGTCCGCGGGGTCAAATATCTGGACGCCGGGAGAGCCGAGAGCGAGGACGGCGATATCGATGCCGGAGTCATCCATATCCGAGATTCGCTCATCCCCGAGCGAGGTGATGCGGCGCTGCTGGTTTTGCGCCAGTTCGCTCTCGCCTGCGAAGAAGCCCCATAGCTGGTTGAAGCCGGGATCGTTGATGTTCTTCTCCGCGATCTCTTTTTTGTAGGCCGCCATCATCGAGGGCGGCAGCCAGGCCTCCTCTGTTGCGATCCGCTTGTAAGGCGGGTTCGGGTCGCGCGGCGGCATGGGTGGATAACGGTCTGAGCGCATGTGTCAGGTCTCCTTGGCGGATGCGTGGAAGAACGCGCCGAGGCGGGCGCGCAAGAGAACGAGCGCCACCGACACGATGGCGAGAAGGATTGCAGGCATGCTGTGTGGCGCTATGACGGCGGTCGATGCGCCAAGTGCGAGCGCCAGAGCGACTGCTGCATAACGTGCCGCCCCACCACCAAAGGCACGCGGGCTTGACAGGGCCTCTGCCAGAATATGCCCGGCCACGGCGACGAGCGCGGCGGAAACCCCTATTTCAAGCCAAGTGCCCTGCATCAGAAGCGCCGGGTTAAAGGCGAAGACGAAAGGCAGAAGATAAGCGACGGCGGCAAGCCGCATCCCGGTGATCCCGGTCCGCCACATGTCGGAGCCCGCAATGGTTGCTGCCGAATAGCTCGCGACGGCCACGGGAGGGGTCAGCATCGACAGCAGCCCGAAATAGAAGATGAACAGATGTGCCGACATCATCGGAATGCCCTGATCCACCAGAGCGGGGGCAAGCAGAACCGAGACAATAATGTAGACGCCGGTCGTCGGCATTCCGACGCCGAGCATGATTGCGATGCCAGCAGTTGCGAGTAGCAGCGCCACGACCCCGCCATGTTCTGCGACCTTGCCCAAGGCCAGCGTCAGTTGGAAACCGAGGCCGGTGAAATTGATCGTGCCGATGACGATCCCCGCAATACCGCAGACCAGCAGGATCGGAATCAGGACCGCGCCGCTTTTCTCAAGGATCTCGGGGATCGACCGGAGGGTTGCTTTCGGCGACATGACAAGGGCCAGGGCGAAGGCCGCTCCCGCCGAATAAAGCGCCGATTTGCCAGGTGAAAAGCCTCGGAAGAAGAGGAAGTAAATCAGGATGCCCAAGGGGACCAGAAGCGGCCAGGACCGGACAAGGGCCTCGCGCAATTTCGGAAGGTCTTCGCGCGGCGCGCCTTCGATCCCATGCGCGACGGCATAGCGGTCCACCACGCGGTAAAGCAGGTAATAATAGAAAACCGCAGGCAGCAAAGCGGCGGCCACCACCTCGGTATAGGCCACCTGAAGGAACTCGGCGATCACGAAGGCCGTCGCCCCCATCACCGGCGGGGCGATCTGGCCACCGTTGGAAGCGACCGCCTCGATGGCGGCGGCATAGCGCGGTGGAAAGCCGGTCTTCTTCATCAGCGGAATGGTCACCACGCCGGTGGACATGACATTGGCCACCGTTGACCCCGAGAGCGTTCCGAACAGCGAGGAGGCGATGATCGCAACTTTTGCCGGTCCGCCCCGCCGATGTCCCATCATAGCCATCGCCAGATCGGTCAGGATGCGGCTTCCCCCAACGGCATTCAATGTCGCCCCGAAGACGATAAAGCCGAGGATTTGCGTCGCGCCGACATTCAGAACCAAACCCGGGATGCCATTGGTATCGACATAGAGGTAGAGCAGGTATTTCTCAGGTGCCTCGTAGAAGGACCGGAATATCCCCGGCGCGAGCCAGCCAAAGAACCCGTATCCGATAAAAGCCACCGCCAGCAGGGCCAGCACCAGCCCGCAATGGCGTCTTGTGGCCTCCAAAATGCCAAGCAGTCCCAGAATGGCCGGACCCCATTTCTCCGGCCCACGGTTCAGGACATCCAGCAACCAGTCCTCGTAATTCCAGGCAAGCCACCACCAGGAGGCAAGCGCGGCAATCCCGAGCGCCCAGTCCAACAGGACAAAACGACCGGGTGCCGCGATCAGCCCCGCCAGAACCGCGAGACCGGCGATGAAGGCCAGATACTGCTCGGTCAGAATAACCTGACCGAACCAGTCTGGCGCACCCAACATCCAAAGGACGCCGATAACCGGCAAGAGCGAGGTCAGGATCCAGCGGGGCTGGACCATGACTTACTGGCTGACCTCCGCATCGCGGGCGTCATTCGCGTCGGCCCACATGCCGCGTTCCTTGTAGAAGGCAACGGCGGCGGGGTGGAACGGCACCGTATTTGACGGCGTCGCGAAGGCGTCCTTGTTGCCGCCCCGGATCGGCGGGTAATCCTCCCTCAATCCGTCGAAGCTGTCATAAAGCGCCGCCAGGATCTCGGTGGCCAGTTCATCCGACAGGTCTTCCGAAACGGTCAGGAAGACGTCATAGCCGATCGCCTGGAACGGCTCCGTCACTTCCGGCATCCGCGGCGTCGGCTCGACGGTCAGGATGTATGTTCCCGGATAGATCGAGTTGACGAATTCGGTCGTCGCATTTTCGCCGGTAATATCCAGATAACGGATACCGCCGGGAATCGAGGCATGGGCCTGCTGGGTCAGCGGGATGCCCACGGCAATGCCCGTGGCATCCAGATCGCCCTCGGTCAGGGCCGTCATTCCGGGCGCAAGACTTGAAACCGAGACGTCTTCGACATCGTCCAACGCCAGACCACCCGCTTTAAGGATCGTCTGGTTGACGATGCTGACGGATTGAAGCGCGGCAAAGTCGGTCACGACGCGTTTGCCGGCCAGGTCTTTGACCTCTGTCATGCCGTCATTGGCGCGCGCAACAAGCGCCACACGCAGGGGCCAGAGCCGGGCCAGCACTCGTAGCTTCTCCTGCTTCTCCCCACCATATTCGCCGCGCGCGACCGCGCCGGTATCGAGGCTCGAATTGATGCCGACGGTCACCTCGCCCGCCGCGACGAGCGGCAGATAGACAGTTGACCCCGCATGGGGCTGCACATTGACCTGACGCCCCAACGCATCCTGAAGCGCGGCCGCTATGCCGCCGCCGACGGTGTAGTAGAGCGATCCTTGCGGGTTCGTACCGATGGTGACGCGGTTCTGCGCTTCGGCCGGTGTGAGCATGGCAAGCGCAATCGCTGCCGCCGAAACGGCGGTCTTGGCGTATCGTATCATCATTCCCTCCCTTTGTGCCACCGCAGCCAGCGGTCGAAGCACAGGGCCAGCTTATCGTTACGCGGCGAAATGGCAATCCGGTCCACAGACGAAGCGCCCATCGGTCAATTCGACATCCCTGATCAGGATTGATGTGCTACCCGAGGCGCTCTCGACCGGCGGGAGATCGGAATTGAGCGCTTGAAAGATTTCTAACCGAGGAATTTCGCGACTTCGGCAATGAAGTCCTCGCCTCGTTTCTCGAAATTGTCGTATTGGTCGAAACTCGCCGCCGCCGGGGCGAGCAGGATGGTATCTCCCGGCTCTGCCTCCGCCACGGCCATTGCGACGGCCTTGGCCATCGTCGTGCAGACCTCCTGCGGGCATTCGCCCAGCATCAGCGCGGTGTCGGCAGCGTGGCGACCGATGACATAGGCTTTCGCAACGTGGGACAGATGCGAGTGCAGCGCGGCCAGCCCGCCGTCCTTGACCTGTCCCCCGACGATCCAGCGAATGTTCCGGAAGGCCTGCAGTGCCTGGGCGGCGGCATCCACATTGGTCGCCTTGCTGTCATTGACGAAACGAACGCCGTTCGCCTCGCCCAGGAATTGTGAGCGATGCGGGAGGCCGGGGAAAGTCTGGAACGCCTCGCCGATGGATTTCGGCGGCAGGCCCAGCGTGCGCAGCACGGCAAAGGCAGCCGCCGCGTTCTGGTGGTTATGGGCTCCCGGCAGACCGGTGACGGCGCGCAGGTCGATGGAAGCGACCTGACGGCCTTTTCGATATTCGGCGAGCTGACCCTTGCGCACGAAGACGTTCCAGCCCGGACCATCCAGTTTCGCTTTCACCGACATGCGGATGACACGATCATCCGCCGCCCCCTCGGAGAGTTGATTGGCGAGAAAGCGGCCCTCCATCTCATCCACGCCGATCACCGCGCGGTCGGGGCCGCCTTCGGCGAACAGCCTGCGCTTGGCCGCAAAATAGCCGCCCATCCCACCGTGGCGGTCCAGATGGTCTGGGCTGAGATTGGTGAAGACCGCGATGTCGGGTGTCAGAGCCCGGGCCAGTTCGGTCTGGTAGGAGGACAGCTCCAGCACCACCACCCCGCCATCACCCGGTGGGTCGATGTCGAGGACGCCGCGCCCGATATTGCCTGCAAGCTGGCTTTCCCGGCCAAGTGCTTCGAGCGTATGGTGGATCAGGGCGGCCGTCGTCGATTTGCCGTTCGAACCGGTCACGGCCACGACCTTGGGCGTGATGTCGAACCGGTCCCAGTCCGGCTCGGCGAAAGACCTGAAAAACAGGCCAATATCGTTGTCGACGGGCACGCCTGCGGCGATGGCGGAGGCGACGTGTGGGTTGGGTGACGGGTAGAGATGGGGGATGCCGGGGCTGACGATCAGGCGGGCGACGCCCTCCCACGCTTCGCGCCGGGTGAGGTCGTGTAGGGTGAGGCCCGCCGCTTCGGCTGCGCTTCGGGCCGCTTCGCTGTCGTCCCAGCAGAGGGCTTCTGCCCCGCCCGCCTCCAGCGCCTTTGCCGCCGAGAGGCCCGAGCGACCAAGGCCCAGCACCACGACGCGGGTGCCGTCATGGCCGCGGACGGGGATCATGCGGCGGCTCTTTTATTGGGGTTGCAACCGGTCCGGCGCATCAGATTTCGCCGTCGTCATCGACCTCGATCTGGCCGGAAATGCGTCGCCAGAGGATGCCCCAATACATGCCCACCGCCAGTACGACGGAGAGAATTATCAATGCAATCCATGAGTTAGCGGAGGGGTTGTCGAGGCTGAGCCAGCCGAGATCGGCAAGCACCCAGATCAGTGCGGCAAGGACGGCCACGATCAGCACCACGCCGAGCGAGCCGATGCCACGCAGCACGGCCGTCAGGAACACGATATAGGCGACCAGCAGCACAAGACCGAAGAACACCGCCATCGACGTTTGCGCGCTCCAGTTCGCTTTGGCCCAATGATAATAGGACAATTCGGTCGGGTTGAAACTCGCGGCCAGCAGAAAGAAGGCTGTGAGCCAGCGGATGAGAAAGCCCATGAGACTGCTCCTTTTTGCAAATTCGCTAACGGGTTTTGCGCGGCTTGGGAAGAGGGGCGAACGGTGGGGTTAGGCGAGTGTTGCCGGGGCGTTCGGGCGGGGTCGTGCACTTTTGTACGTGTTTTGGGAGGGGGGCTGACCGTTTTGTACCACCGGGCGTGCGGTGTGGTTGCGGAGAGGTTAATCACTTTATTTGGTGGGGGTGGCGGGATCTTGGGTGTTGGGTAGCTTGGGGAGCATGGAGGGCCGTTTGGCGCGCGTCTGGGCCGGATTGCCCGTGATGTGGGTCGGCGTTCTGGCGGGGTGGCACTCGGCTTGCGCCGAATGACGGTCTTGATGGGCCGGGGTGAACCCCGGCCTACGGGTGACATCCGTCGGTGGTGCAAGTTTCGAACGGGGATGGTGCGCTGGAAGCGCACCCTACGCTTGCTGCTGGGACGGATGGAGGGCCATTTGGCGCACGTCCGGGCCGGATTGCCCGCGATGTGGGTCGGGGTTTTGGCGGGGTGGCTGTCGACTTGCGCCGAATGACGGTCTTGTTTGCCGGGGTGAACTCCGGCCTACGGGTCACGTCCGTCGGTGTTGCAAGTTTCGAAAGGGGATTGTGCGCTGGAAGCGCACCCTACGCTTGCTGTCGGTGGTGACGGTGCCGGGGATTTGTCCGATCTAGATGAGATGGTGGGCCGGAAATGCTGCACCTGTTGCCCGCTACAACCCCCGGCACCTCCACCATTCGTCTGTCCAAAATTCTTCTGGGACCCGTTCACGGTCGTCCATGAATGGGCTAAACAGGCCCATATCGTCAAGAAGTTCCCCCCAAACTTCACGCGTTGAAGGAGGCAATTCGGCACCGCACCACGGACAATGGGAAATTTTCTGAAGCGACCCGATACTTTCAGGATAAACAATGCCGTATTCACGCGCATAAGGAACATATTGAATTCCCACTTCGCCGCTTTGTAGGTTCGCGACCATTTCCGAACAAGCGTGCGGGTAATTTGGCGCGTTATCTGAGTCCACTTTCAATTCTTCCTTTCTTAGCAGGCTTTATGGGTGCACCGGAGCGACCGTCAACTGCTCCCAAGTGGTTTCCTCGGCGATCAAACACCTCAACTTCACAATAGTGTCCATAGTCCCACTTATAGAACAACTGCTTTCGGCCCTTGCCAGAAGTCCTGTATATCCCTCGCGCAGAACGCAGGCTATTCCAAAATGGTGCGTTAGCGGGGGTGCAGTCGTCCGTTGAGCAATCCTCATCCACAAAATCCTCAGGCACATTTGGGATCCACGGCAGATCATTGGACGGAATTGACATGATTATGGCACCGGCAATAATCATCTCGACAACGGCGCCGCCGGCACACGCAACGGGACCGCCAACGCAAGATTGAGGGAATACATACTCCCCCCTCGGATCCACATATCGCCCCGGATTCTGCAACGCATACCCATACACACTCGCGCCATCCACCAGCCCCAGCGGATCGGCCTGCATGTAGCGCCCGGTGGTCGGGTCGTAGTCGCGCATCCAGTTCTGGTGCAGGCCGGATTCGCTCTGGAACCACTGGCCCGCTGCCCGGCAGTGCATCGCAAAATGCACGAGAGGGGGGAAGCGCAGGTCGCTGTTCGGGCCTGACGACACATGAACCCCGCCGAAGGGCAGATCGTTCGGCGCTGAAGGACGTCCACTGGACGCCCTTCCGGGACGCGCCTCACCCTCCCAGACCTTCAGTCCGAAGTCGTTGGTGGCGAAGACGGGGCGGCCCCCTCTCGGGCATTGCAAGCAATGCCCTGCCGGTCAATGGATCTGATCGGATCGGACGTGAGACAGAGCTGTCCTCCTTCCCAGACGCCGATCACCTGACCGTTCAGCCAGATACGCTCGCGGATAAGC
>JBNKWP010000025.1:0-53626 GCA_050299835.1 Silicimonas sp. | reverse complement strand
ATCGGCCTTGTGACCGACACCGGCGGTCCGACGCTGGACGGAGGGTAAGTCTTGCGGCTCGGCTGGACAGTCTCGGGCATCGGGCATCTTGTCCTGATCCTCGTCCTGCTGTTCGGCGGGTTTCTTTGGGGTGACCGCATCCCGGAGTCGGTCACCGTCTCCGAGGTCGCCGTGATCTCGGAGGAGGAATTCGCGGCCCTCGCCCTGCCGGGTGCCGCCCCCGAACCGCAGACCGCTGCGCCGGACGTGGCCCCACCGGAAACCGAAGAGGCCCCGGAGACTCCCGCCGCCGACGCCGCGCCGACGATGCCGGAGGCCGCTGACGTGGAGGTGCCCGAAGGCCCCGACACCACCGACATCACCGTCCCCGACCCGGTCCCCGACGCGGTGGCCGTCGACACCGCACCGCCGGTGCCGGTCCCGCCCTCCGAACAGGACGGAACCTCCCTCGAACGTGACGCCGTGGCCGCGCCCGCCCCGCGCGTCGCGCCCGTACCGCAGGTCGCCACCCCGGAACGCGAAGTGGCCCCCGAGGTCGTCGAAGACACCACGCCCGAGCCAGCCCCAGAACCCGAGCCCGAGCCGGAACCCGAAACGCCCTCCGCGCCGGAGGAGGCCAGCGACCGCATCGTGACCGAGGCCGAGGAAGAGCAGAACTACGCCCCCGCCAGTTCCCGCCGTCCCCGCTCGCGCCCCGCCCAGCCGGTGCGCCGGGCCGAGACGCCGCGTGCGCCGGAGCCTGAAGCGCCAAGCGCCAGCACCGACGACGCGGTGGCCGCCGCTCTCAGCGAACCCGACACGCCCACCCGCAGCGGCCCGCCACTGACGGGGGGCGAAAAGGAAGGCCTCCGCGTCGCCGTCAGCCGCTGCTGGAACGTCGGCAGCCTTTCCACCGACGCTTTGGGCACTACCGTCGTCGTGGCGGTGGAAATGGAACAGTCAGGCAAACCGATCTCCGGCTCGATCCGGCTCGTGTCGTCCTCGGGCGGCTCGTCGAACGGCGAACGCCAGGCATTCGAGGCGGCGCGCCGCGCGATTATCCGCTGTGGCGCCAACGGCTTCGGTCTGCCGGTTGAAAAATTCGACCAATGGCGTGAAATCGAAATGACGTTCAACCCGGAGGGGATGCAGTTCAGATGATATGGCTTAGCAAAGCTGAGAATGCGCATTTTCAGCCACGATTTCTGCGCAGAAACCGGGTCCTCGCGGGTATGGAACGAAAGACGGAGATGACAGTGATGAAAGCCTTCCTCGCAATCCTTCTTGGCCTGACACTGGTCACCTATGCCACGGCCCAGGACCGCTCCGGCCCGCTTCGGATCGAGATCACCGAAGGCGTGATCGAGCCGGTGCCAATCGTCGTCGCCCCGTTCATCGCGGAGAACGCCGCCGCTGCGGATTACGCCCGCGAACTGACCGGTGTCGTCGCCTCCGACCTCAATGGCACGGGCCTTTTCCGCAACTTGCCCCGCGAGGCGTATATAAGCCAGATCAACGACTTCAACGCGCCCGTGGCCTATGCCGACTGGAAAGCGATCAATGCCGAAGCTCTGGTCGTCGGCGCGGTAACGCTCACCTCCGACAACCAGCTTCTGGTCAAGTTCCGCCTTTTCGACATCTTCACCGGCGCGCCTTTGGGCGACGGCCTGCAATTCGCCGGAGCCACCAACTCCTGGCGTCGTGTGGCGCACAAGGTCGCCGATCAGGTCTATTCCCGCATCACCGGGGAGGGCGGTTATTTTGACAGCCGCGTCACCTTCGTCGAGGAGACGGGGCCGAAAAACGCCCGGCAGAAGCGGCTGGCGATCATGGATTACGATGGTGCGAACGTGCAGTACCTGACCGATGCGTCCTCCATCGTGCTGGCCCCGCGTTTCTCGCCCACGGGTGACCGGGTGCTCTATACCAGCTACGAATCCGGCTTCCCGCAGATCTACGAACTGGCCGTCGGCGCGGTCCAGAAACGTGCGCTCTCAAGTCTGGACGCCAACACCATGACCTTCGCGCCGCGCTATGCGCCCGATGGCCGCTCGGTCGTCTATTCCGAAGCGCAGGGCGGCAATACCGATATCTACAAGTTGGATCTCGCCAGCGGCCAGCGTCAGCGCCTGACCAACACGCCCTCGATCGAAACCGCGCCCTCGTTTTCGCCTGACGGCAGCCAGATCGTCTTTGAAAGCGACCGCTCCGGCAACCAGCAGCTCTACGTGATGAGCGCGGGCGGCGGCGAGCCGACCCGGATCAGCTTCGGGCAGGGCCGCTATGGGACGCCGGTCTGGTCGCCGCGCGGCGACTACATCGCGTTTACCAAGCAAAATGGAGGCCGGTTCCATATCGGGGTCATGCGCACCGACGGCTCGAACGAGCGGCTTCTGACGGCCTCCTTCCTGGACGAAGGGCCGACCTGGGCGCCGAACGGCCGGGTGCTGATGTTCACCCGCGAAAGCGCGGGGGCGGACGGGCAGCCGGCCTTGTTCAGCGTGGACATTTCAGGGCGAAACCTGCGCCGCGTGCCGACCGCAACTGCGGCCTCCGACCCCGCCTGGTCACCGCTCCTGCCATAATCTCACCATAAGGGCCCGCTAGGCAGGAAGGATTGTTGCGGAGAAAATTTATGCGTTTCAAAGTCTTTCCCCCGATTTTCCTTACCGTCACCATGGCGTTCGCTCCCGTGGCCACCGCACAGGAGGCCAGCCTGCAGGACCGCATTGCCGCTGCCCCGGACGGCTCGTTCGAGGCGGGGACCTACCAGACACTGGCGGCACTCGAAGGCCTTTTGCAGAACTTCAAGCGCTACGGCATCGGTTCGGAGTTCGGCCAGTTCATGGGGATACGGGGCCGCGACCTGCGCGATTCCGGCGCGGAACCACGCGAGGCAGACACGTTCAGCAATATCCTCGTTGAATTCCTGAGTGATCTGGAAACCGCGCGTGCGGCGCTTCGGGAAACCACGCCGGCGACAGCGAAACCCTTCGTCGTCGATGTCAGCGGGCTTTGGTTCGACATAAATGGCGACGGCGTACGATCCGAAGGCGAGGCCGCCACGCAAGTTCTGGGCCTCGCGCTTCCTAGGATGCGCCGTGCCGATGCAATCCCTGACGGCCCCCTCGACGTCAGGTTCGACGGGGCCGACCATGCCTGGCTGATGGCCTACACCCATGTGCTGGCCGCGACCGCGAATATGGTCCTGGCATTCGATCCGACCCCGGTCTTCGAGGATTTGTTAACGGGACAAGACCTGTTGGCCAATATCCCGACAATCGAGAACACCTATGACGAGGACGAACTGAGGGGCAGGATCGCCTCTCTCAACGCAGAAAAGGACCGATTGGAGGCGGACCTGGCCGAGATACGCGAGCGTCGAAAACCGCTCGACGAACGGTCCCACGCGTTGATGCAGGAAATCAGGGATACGGCGGATGAAGCGGAAAAGTCGGCGCTTCAGGCCGAACGGAATGACATCGTCAATCGCCTTCGCAACGACCCGGAATTCGACATGGGCGCGCTTTCCACCAGCCTGCGGTTCCTGCACCAGCAGATCCGCGCGGCAGAGGCGAAACTGCCCACGGACCCGAACGACCCGCGCGCCATGATGCAGGCCGAACAAATGGCGCAGTTCGATGAGGCGCGGAACGCGGTCTACGCGCTCATCAAGGCGCTGGAACAACAACCCGACGCAGACCGGCTGGCCCGGGCCGAGGCGCATTGGCGCGCCATGCTGGAACAGAACCGTCTGTTCTGGGAGCTTGTCGTGCTGGAAACCGACGACGATCGCGAATGGGTGCCGAACCCGAACCAGACCAGTGCGCTGGGCCTGACCGTCGATGAAGAACTGGCCGAGGCCTGGCAGATGGTCCTCGACGATGGCGAGGCGCTTCTGGACGGTCGCCTGCTGATCACGCACGCGCTGCTTCCGCAAGGAACGGGAGTCAGCGTGGCGCGCTGGCTCGACGATCCATCACCGCTGGACATTGCAGGCTGGATTCACGGTCGCTCGGCCTATCCCTACCTTGCAAAAGGGCCCGCCATGACCCGCGAAAGCTGGCTGCTCCTGCAACGCCTGAGCGGCGGCAACGGAATCGGATTTTCGCTCTTCCTGAATTAGGACGGCTCACGCGGCGTGGCCGATCGGCACCCCGCGTCCGGTAATCATCCCAAGCTCCGTCATGCGGCCCAGGACCTGGTAATAGGCGTCGTTCTCCGGCAGGTCGGGCAGACCGTAGACGAAATCCGGACGGTCAAAAACCGGGTCCTGCCCGTGCGCCCGAACCACAAGGCTGCCGCGCATCTGCACAAGGCTGGGAAGGTCCCAGAACCGCTCGGACAGATGGCGGGCAAGCGCCTCCGGCGCGGTGACCACAAGCCGCGGTCCCGCCGTGACGCCCTTCATCGAAAACAGCGGCCCGTGCAGATGCTCGGTCCGCCCGCTCGGGTCCAGTGTATATCTGCGTGGTTCCGTCATGCCGCGTCAGATAGGGGGTGCCGGTTCCAGATTCACGGGGAAACGGCACATCAAATTCCCCTCGTGACGCTGCGTCAAAGCGCTTTGGATTTCCAAAAATGCAGCATCCGGGCTGATTTCGCCAGTCCGCCCGTAAACCGCGGCCGACTTCGGTTCCGCGAATGATATTGTTTAACATCTGCCGCCGCAGGCATGGTTTTGCCGAGCCATCGGCCTTGCAATCGCCCCGTTTTCATTGGTCGAAAGCGGTGATATCGTCGCAGTCAAGAGCAGACAAAAAACCAAAACCCAGGTGGAAGACATGAAATTCACGAAAACAGCGATCCTCCTCGCCGCGCTGGCCCTTGGCGCCTGTACCAATGCCGACCGGTTCGGGTCGGGCGGAGCCGGAGGCGCTGACGGTGCTCTTGGCGGGGCGGCGGGCGACCCTTCCTCTCCGGCCTATTTCGCCGCGGCCGTCGGCGACCGGGTTCTCTTCGCGGTGGATCAATCGACGCTGAGCCTTGAGGCGCAGCAGACGCTTGACGGTCAGGCGCAATGGCTTCTGACGAATGGCGAATATTCGGCGCTGATCGAAGGTCACGCCGATGAGCAGGGCACGCGGGAATACAACCTCGCCCTTGGCGCAAGACGGGCGTCCTCTGTGCAGAATTACCTGATTTCCAAGGGCGTGGCACCGGGACGGCTGCGCACCATCTCCTACGGCAAGGAACGTCCGCTGGAGATCTGCTCCGACGAGCTTTGCTATTCCAAGAACCGCCGCGCGGTGACCGTGATCACCGCCGGATCGGGCGTTTAAGACAACGGAGGCTCCCATGCGAGGTTTCCTTTTCGGGCTGATGCTGCTGGCCACGCCGGTGGCGGCACAGGATGCGCGGACGCTGGCGGACATCCGTCAGGAACTGACGGTGTTGTACGTGGAAGTACAGAAGCTGAAGCGCGAACTCTCCACGACCGGCGGGCCGAACGTGAATGTCGCGGGCACCAACGCGCTGCAACGGCTCGACACGATGGAAGCCGAATTGCAGCGCCTGACGGCGGCGACGGAGCAACTGACCAACCGGGTCGATTCCGTCGTGGCTGACGGCACCAACCGGATCGGTGACCTCGAATTCCGGCTCTGCGAACTGGAGTCGGGCTGCGATATCGGTTCGCTGGGCGAGACCACGACGCTGGGCGGCGGGGCGCTGCCCGCCTCCACCGGCGGCGGCGGAGGGGGTGTCGGAAGCAGCATAGAAGGCGGTGTTGCATCGGCGCCCGCGACGGAGGGCTCGCTCTCGGGCGCGCTGACCGATCTCGGCGGGGCCGAGCTTGCCTTCGCCGAAAAGGCCGATTTCGAACGCGCCAAGGCCAGTTTCGACGATGGCAATTACGAAGGTGCGGCGGAACAGTTCCTGGCCTTCACCGACACCTACCAGGGCGGGCCGCTCACCGGGCTGGCGCATCTGATGCGGGGCGAGAGCCTCTCCAAGATGGGTCTGACCAAAAGCGCCGCGCAGGCCTATCTGGAAAGCTTCTCCGGCACGCCGGACGGGCCGACCGCACCCACCGCGCTTCTGAAGCTCGGCATCTCGCTCGACGGGTTGGGGCAGGGCGAACAGGCCTGCATCACGTTGGGCGAGGTGACCACGCGCTTCCCGACGTCGGAAGCCTCGCTCGAAGCGCAGGCGGCGCGGGCGTCGATGGGATGTTCCTGAGGAACTGTTGTGTTGGCTTTGCCGTCGCGGCGCGCCGGTGGCGCCACAACTCAAAAGTGAGTGGGGGCTCTGCCCCCACACCCCCGGCATATTTTCAGACCGATGAATGAGGAAGACCTCCCCGACGATTGGCTGAGGCACGTCACCGGATCGGCCTTCGTGAACGCGCGGCCGAAACGGCTGGGCGTCGCCGTCTCCGGCGGCGGAGACTCGATGGCCTGTCTCGACCTCATGCTGTGGCACGGGCGCGAGCTTGAATTTCCGGTCGAGGCGGTGACGGTGGATCACGGTCTTCGCGCGGAAGCGGCCGACGAGATTGCGCTGGTTGCAGATTTCTGCGCCGAGCGCGACGTGCCGCATTCGGCGCTGCGCTGGAACTGGGACGGAACCGGCAACCTTCAGGCCGAGGCACGGGCCGCGCGCTATCGGCTGATGGCGGACTGGGCGAGAGAACGGCGTGTCGATACAATCGCACTTGGTCATACCGAGGATGATGTGGCCGAGACCTTCCTGATGCGGCTCGCCCGCGCCTCCGGCATCGACGGGTTGTCCGCGATGGAGCGGCGCTTCGAACGGGAAGGCGTGATTTGGATCAGGCCGATAATCGCGCATGGACGCCAGGTCTGGCGGACCTATCTCCGGCGACACGGTCTCAATTGGGCGGAAGATCCCTCTAACGAGGACGACAGGTTCGATCGCGTGAAGGCGCGTGACGTGCTGAAGGCCCTCACGCCGCTTGGCATCGACGCATCGACGTTGTCCACGGTGGCGGTGAATCTCCTTGTTGCGAGGGCGGCGCTCGACGCCACGGTTCAGGATGTCGTGCACCGCTATGTGGCGGAGGACCGGGGCGACCTCATTCTGCCGACCGAGATGCCCGAGGACGATCGCCTGCCGATCCCGGGCGAGATCATGTTCCGTCTGCACCGCTATGCGCTGCAATGGATCGGAGGTGGCGACTATCCTCCGCGCTCGGATGCCATGATCGCGCTGGACATTGCGATGACCGCCGGTAAGACGCACACGCTCGGTGGCTGCGTTTTCACCCAATCCACAGGCAAAACGATCTTTGACACGCGCTGGCGCATCACCCGCGAGTTCAACGCCGTCAAACACCTCGCCACCCCCACAACGGCCCTCTGGGACGGCCGCTGGGCGCTCACCGGCCCCCACGCCCCCGACCTTGAAATCCGAGCCCTTGGCGAGGCGGTCAAGGACACCCCCTGGCGCGAAACCGGCATGCCCCGCCAGTCGCTTCTGGCCTCCCCCGCCATCTGGCGCGGCGAAACGCTGGTGGCTGCCCCCGTGGCGGGCTTCACCGAGGGCTGGACCGCCGAAGCCACAGGACGCGGCAAATTCACCGATTTCCTGATCTCCCGTTGAAGATTCTCCCCCAATCGCTATGTAATTGACAAGCTGCACCGGCCCCTGCGCCGGGTATGAATTTCCCAAAGGAGTGACCCTTTGAACAACGCGCGCAATATTGCCTTCTGGGTTGTGCTGTTCCTGCTGATCCTGGCGCTTTTCAACCTGATTTCAGGGGGTCAGTCGACGATGGCGACCTCCACCGTCAGCTACTCGGATTTCGTCGAACGGGTCGAGGATGGCGATGTCGGAAGTGCGACGATCGACGGCGAAAAGATCATCTTCCGCGGCGGCGATGGCAGGGATTACGTGACAATCCAGCCCGAAGGGGCGGAGACGACCAACCTTCTGGTCGAAAATGATGTCGAATTTTCCGCCAAACCGCAGGAACAATCCGGTTTCGTAACCGTTCTGATGACATTCCTGCCCTTCGTGCTGCTGATCGGCGTCTGGATCTACTTCATGAACCGGATGCAGGGCGGCGGACGCGGCGGCGCGATGGGTTTCGGCAAATCCCGCGCCAAGCTGCTCACCGAAAAGCACGGGCGCGTCACCTTTGATGATGTGGCCGGCATCGACGAGGCCAAGGAAGAGCTTGAGGAAATCGTCGAATTCCTGCGCAACCCGCAGAAATTCTCCCGTCTCGGCGGCAAGATCCCGAAAGGCGCGCTGTTGGTCGGCCCTCCGGGCACCGGTAAAACGCTTCTGGCCCGCGCCATCGCGGGGGAGGCGGGCGTGCCCTTCTTCACCATTTCCGGCTCCGACTTCGTGGAAATGTTCGTGGGCGTCGGTGCAAGTCGCGTGCGCGACATGTTCGAACAGGCCAAGAAGAACGCGCCCTGCATCGTCTTTATCGACGAAATCGACGCCGTGGGCCGGTCCCGTGGCGTGGGCTATGGCGGCGGCAATGACGAACGCGAACAGACGCTGAACCAGCTTCTGGTCGAAATGGACGGGTTCGAGGCCAACGAAGGCATCATCATCGTGGCCGCCACGAACAGGCCGGATGTGCTCGACCCCGCGCTCCTGCGTCCCGGCCGTTTCGACCGCCAGGTGCAGGTGCCGAACCCCGACATCAAGGGCCGCGAGAAGATCCTCGGCGTCCACGCCCGCAAAGTGCCGCTCGGTCCGGATGTGGACCTGCGCATCATTGCCCGCGGCACACCCGGTTTCTCGGGCGCGGACCTCGCCAACCTCGTCAACGAAAGCGCGCTCATGGCCGCCCGTGTCGGTCGCCGCTTCGTCACGATGGAGGATTTCGAAAACGCCAAGGACAAGGTGATGATGGGTGCCGAACGGCGGTCCATGGTCATGACCGAGGACGAGAAGAAGCTGACCGCCTATCACGAAGCCGGTCACGCCATCGTTGGCCTCAACGTCCCGCAGCACGACCCGATCCACAAGGCGACGATCATTCCGCGCGGTCGGGCTCTGGGGCTGGTGCTCTCCCTGCCAGAGCGCGATCAGCTCTCCGTCAGCCTGACCAAGTACAAATCCAAGATCGCCATGGCGATGGGCGGACGCGTGGCCGAGGAGCTGATCTTCGGGCCGGAAAACGTGACCTCGGGCGCCGCGTCGGACATCCAGCAGGTAACCCGGATCGCCCGCGCGATGGTGACGCAGTTCGGCTATGCCGAGGAACTGGGCTATATCGACTATGCCAATGAACAGCAGTCGCATCTTGGGCCCTATTCGGGCGGGAAAGAACATTCCGGCCAGACCCAGAAGCTGATCGACGACAAGGTCAAGGAACTGGTCGACGAGGGCTACGAACGTGCCAAGGCCATCCTGACCGAAAAGCGCGATGACCTCGAACGGCTGGCGCAGGGCCTGCTCGAATACGAAACCCTCACCGGGAACGAGATCACCAAGGTGATCGCGGGCGAACCGCTCAACCGGGGCGACGACGACGAAGACGACAAGCCGGATACCGGCGGCACCGCCTCTGTCACGGCGATCCCGAAAACCAAGCCGCGCAAGAAGCCCGACGCGGGCGAGGGCGGGCTGGAGCCGGAACCGACATCCTGAACAAGAAAAAGCCCCGCAAGACTGCGGGGCTTTCTGGTTCTGTGAGTGAGTGTAGGTCGTCTAGAGTGTAAACCCCTCGCCCCCGCAAGTCGGGCAGCGCCGCGTCTTATTGCCGAAGCAAGCCGTGCAACGACCCCATTGCGGGCCCTTCATCACGTCCCGGCTCGTCACCACCTTGCCGCTGCCGCCGCAGAACTGGCAGGAACACCGGCCCATCCCATGACAGCGATGGCACCGCCGTTTCACCGGCTGCGGTTTCGGTTGCTTATATGGTTTCTCGATTTCCAACATCGGACGATTCCTCGGCATCGCAAACAGAACAAAGCCATTAATCGTGTGGAATGTGGCGAAAAGCGGGCGTGCGCGTGGCTCAGTTCGGGCGCTGTTGATCGGGCCGGTCCAAGACCCCGCAATTGCCCGCGGATTGTCGCCGATAGCGCATCGAATCTGGGCATTGCCTAGACCGGCCACTGGTCCGCCCGTATCGGGCCGGATAGCCTCTCCCTATGGACCTGAACAACGTGACATATCAGGGGCCGTCCATCGATGACGCCGGCCTTCTGGCGGAATTACCGACCTCCCTGCAATCCCTCCTGAGGTCGCTCAACGGTTTCGTCCAGTTCGGAGGCGGGCTCCACCTGCGCGGTGCCTGCCTGACGCCGGATTGGCACGCGCTGCGACCGGTCTGGCACGGGTCGCGCGCGTTCCATGTGCTTTACGGAAACGTCCAGGCGGACTGGGTGCCCTTTGCCGAGGACTGCGTCGGAGACCAGTTCTTCCTGTCCAACGGGCAGGTCCTTCGCCTGTCGGCGGAGACCGGCGAGGTCGAACCGCTGCGCCTGAAGCTTTCCGAATTCCTGCACGCTGCCAACGCCGAACCCGTGGAATTCCTCTCGATGGAACCTTTGCTCAGCTTCCAACGTGATACCGGGGCCTTGCCGGAGGGACATCTCCTGATGGCCTATCCGCCCTTCTGCACGAATGAGGCAAAAGACGGTGTCTCACTGAAGCCGGTCCCGGCGGTAGAACTTCACGCGTTTCATGCAGAACTTGCGCAAAGTCTCCCGCGCGACGGAGGCAAACTGCGGATCAGGGCCGTCGACTGAGCCTCGCCCTCAGATCACCTGCGTGGTCAGCGCCGGATCGTCCTGAGCCGCACAAGGCAGATCATCGGCAATTTCATAATAGTCGCCCTTGTCCGCGCAGAAGATATGCCCCGCCAGCGTCAGCCCGGTGGGCGCCTCCAGCGTCCCCGCCATGATCGACAGATGCGACCCCGGTCCATCCCAGAACAGGCTCGACCCACAGACCGGGCAGAACCCGCGCCGCGCCGTCTCCGACGACCGGTACCAGGCAACTTCGCCCGTGATCTCGATCGCCTCCCGCGCCGCCGAAGTCGCGGCCACGAAATGCCCGCTGGTCTTGCGGCACTGGACGCAGTGACAGGCGACCACCGGCCTCAGTGGCCCGCTCACGCGATAGCTGACCGCCCCGCAAAGGCAGGAGCCTCTCACGCGTTCTCCCTCCGAAAACTTGCGCCCAACCCCTCCATCAGTGGCAGGAACACCGGGAAGCTCGTCGCAATCGGCCCGGCATCGTCCACCGTCACGCCCTTCTCGGCAGCCATGCCAAGGCACAGGAAACTCATCGCAATCCGGTGATCCAGCCGCGCCTCGACCCGCGCCCCGCCGGTCACGCCACCCGGCCCGCGCCCCTCGACCGACCACCAGTCCTCGCCTTCCTCCACGGTCACGCCGCAGGCCCGGAGACCCACCGCCATCGCATCGATCCGGTCGCTCTCCTTGACGCGCAATTCCTTCACGCCGCGCATCATCGTCACACCCTCCGCGAAGGAGGCGACAACCGACAGGATCGGATATTCGTCGATCATCGACGCCGCCCGCTCCGGCGGCACCTCGATCCCCTTCATGTCGGGCGAAAACCGCGCCCGCAGGTCGGCCACCGGCTCGCCGGATTCCTCGCGTTCGTTCTCGAATGTCAGGTCCGCCCCCATGTCGCGCAGCGTCTGGTACAGCCCCGCCCGCGTCGGGTTCAGCCCGATATTCGGCACCAGCACGTCGGAGCCTTCGGTGATCAGCGCCGCACAGACCGGGAAGGCGGCGGAGGACGGATCGCGCGGCACGTCAATGCTCTGCGGCACCAGCTCCGGCTGGCCCGTCAGCGTGATGACACGGCCATCCGGCCCATCCTCCACGGAAAGCTTCGCCCCGAACCCGCGCAACATCCGCTCGGTATGGTCGCGCGTCGCCTCCGGCTCGATCACCACCGTTTCGCCCGGCGCGTTCAACCCCGCCAGCAGCACGGCGGACTTCACCTGCGCGGACGGAACGGGAAGCGTGTACCGCACCGGCACCGGACGCGCCGCGCCGATCAGCGTCAGCGGCAACCGCCCGCCGGACCGCCCGTAGGAGGCCGCACCGAACAGTGCCAGCGGATCGGTGATCCGCGCCATCGGCCGCGAATTGAGCGAGGCATCCCCGGTAAAGGTCGCCGCGATCGGCGTCGTCGCCATTGCCCCCATCACCAGCCGCACACCGGTCCCGGAGTTCCCGCAGTCGATCACGCTCTCCGGTTCGCCAAACCCGCCGGTGCCGACGCCATGAACAGTCCACTCGCCCTCGTCATCGCGAAACACCTCCGCCCCAAAGGCCCGCATCGCGGCAGCGGTGGCCAGCACGTCCTCGCCCTCCAGCAACCCGCGCACCCGCGTCTCGCCCACCGACAAAGCGCCCAGGATCAGTGACCGGTGCGAAATCGACTTGTCCCCAGGCACCTCCGCGGTGCCGGTCAGGGCGGCAGATTTTACCGCCGTCAATGGTTGCGCTGGCCCGTGTCCCGACATGTCTCGCTCCTCTTTGCCGATCTGTTAGCGCAAGCAAAAGACAAGTGCCATGCTCCATTATCGGCCTGAAAATATCCGGGGGTGAGCGGCGTCTCGGAAAAGGTCCAGTGGACCTTTTCAGCCGCGAACGCGCGGGACGCGCAGGATAGCCGCAAGGCCAAGGGGCAGAGCCCCAAACGGCGCAAAGCCTCACACCTTCCGAAACGTCAGGTAATGCGGCACCCGGCCTTCCCGCAGCGCCTTCTGCTCGTACCGCGTCGACAGCCAGTCGCTCCACGGTTCCCGCCAGTCCTCGGCCCGCTCGGCCAGCCACTCGAACCCGGCCTTCGGCACCTCTTCCAGCGCCTGCCGCACGTAATCGGGAATGTCCGTCGCCAGCCGGAACTCCGCCCCCGGTGCCAACACGCGATGAAGCGGCTCCAGATGTTCCGGCGTCACGAACCGACGCCGATGGTGCCGCGCCTTGGGCCAGGGATCGGGATAAAGCAGAAACGCCTTCGCAACCGACCCCTCCGGCAGCACCTCCATCAGGTCGCGGGCATCGCCGGGATGCACCCGCACATTACCGGGTTTGGCGCGCCGCAGCTTGCCCAGCAGTGTCGCCACCCCGTTGATGTAAGGCTCCACCCCGATGATCCCGACATCCGGATTGGCCACCGCCTGATGCACCAGATGCTCGCCCGAGCCAAAGCCCACCTCCAGCCAGACCGGACGCCCGCCGAAAAGCGCCTCCAGATCGAGCGGCACCCGCTCCGGATTTTCCTCCCGCGTCACCTCGCCCGGCGACAAGGCGTCCAGATCCTCCAGATACCCCTTCTGCGACGGCTTCAGCGCCTTGCCGCGAATACGGCCATAAAAATTCCGCTGGTCGGGATCGGGGACGGGAAAGCGCGACATGGGGCGTCAATTCGCAGCCTGTCCGGGCAAGGTCAAGCCTTGCCAAGGGGCAGGGCGGCGGCGTAGGAACGAAGCATGAACTCCGTCGAATTCACCTTCCTCGACCAGACGCTCAAAGCCTGTCCCTCGGGCGCGCTTTATTGGAGCGAAACCGACACGCTCACCGTTTCCGACCTGCATCTCGGCAAGTCCGAACGCATCGCGCGGCGGGGCGGGGCGCTGCTGCCACCCTATGACACGATCGAGACGCTCACCCGGCTCTCCGCCGATATCCAGGCGCTGAGACCCAAAACCGTGATCTGCCTCGGTGACAGTTTCGACGACCTGACCGCCGCCGAAAGCCTCGACGAGGCGCATGTCGAAACCCTCGCCCGCCTTCAGGCCGGTCGCCGCTGGGTCTGGATCGAAGGCAACCACGATCCCGGCCCGGTCTCACTCGGCGGTGAACACCGCGCCGAGGTCACCCTCGGCCCGCTCACCTTCCGCCACATTGCCGAGACGCAAGCCATCCCCGGCGAAATCTCCGGCCACTACCACCCGAAAGCACGGCTGAGGCAAATGTCGCGCCCCTGCTTCATGCGCGACGCCGGCCGCCTGATCCTGCCCGCCTATGGCTGCTACACCGGCGGCCTCGACTGGACGACCCCTGTATTGCGGGGGTTGTTCCAGCCCGAGGCGGTGGCTTACCTGACAGGCGCAAGGGTGCTCACCGTGCCGGTTCCGGTTGCGGCCTGAGGGCTGATCTCAAGACAAATCGGGTAGCCATGCGCGCAGAAGTCCGATCTTAGTTCTTACCGGACATTCGCCAGCAGAGCATTTCCCGCGCAAATCAGGTGTTGGTGGCCTCGGTGGGACTCGAACCGACAACCTCCGGATCCGGACTCTGATGCTCTTCCATTGAGCCACGAGGCTATGGCCTCCGGGGGAGGAATCGAACCTCCGCAAGCAGGCTTCGTAGACCCGCCGCCGGCTCCACCGGCCCGGAGTTGGTCCGCACGGAAGGACTCGAACCCTCAATCAAGGAATTAGAAGTTCCCCGCTCTTCAATTGAGCTACGTGCGGATGGCACGGGCGGCGAGAATTGAACTCACACCTTCGGGTTTGGAAGCCGATGTTCTACCGTTGAACTACGCCCGCTTAGGGCGCACGAAAGCGCCCCTTAGGAAAGGGTTCGTCGCCAGCGTCGTATGTTCACCAGAATCATCATGCACGCCAGTTGCCACAATAGCGTCTGACAAAGCAATGAATTTTTCTGATGCTGTCGGCAGCTTCGTCCCGCAAAGCTATCCGAACCGGCTTGCGCTCAGCCCCAAACAAAAAAACCGGCGGCCGCATGGAAACCTGCGGCCGCCGGGCACTCACTACTCAGACCGTCCGAAGATCAATACCCGGACGAATACGAACTTCCTGAATCACTTGAGTAAATTCCGTTATCGCAGCCCGCCAGCGCGAGCGTTGCGAGAATAAGGATTGCTGCGCGTTTCATGTTTCTCTCCATTTCAATCAGTTGCGAACCGCGTCCCAGACACCGCCGACACCGTCGCCGGTCACGTCACCGGCCTTGCGGTCGCCGACCCAGAAATAAAGCGGCTGGCCGTTCAGCGTGAACTGGCGGGTGCCGTCCTTGCGCTCGATGATGCCCAGATCGCCCTCGGCGGTGTCGGACGCGGCGGCAACGAACGGCGGCCATTTGGCGGCGCAGCCGTCATAGCAGTTCGACGCGTTTTCCGCGTCCTTGCGGAAGGTGTAGAGCGTCAGCCCGCTGTCACCGGCGGTGACGACATCGCCGATCTTCGAGGGCGCGGTGCCAAGCGTGGCGGCGGAGGCGGCGGTGCCCATCAGGGCGAGGGCGGCGGTGGCGATCAGAATGCGTTTCATGTGTCTCAAGTCCTTTTGGTTCAGTGTCGTTGCGGGGAGACCAGCGCCTCCTTGCCAACCCTTACGTCCCGGGCCCCGAGGTTATTCCCGGCCCTGGAATTTTTTTTGAGAATATTTCCACCGCTCCGCGCGTAACCCCTCTGTAACAAGGATGATTACCCGCACGATGACCGCAGCACTTGCCATATCCCTGCCGGTTGCACCGGATTGCATCGCGCTCCGCGACGTTGCACAAAGCCTCCACGGGCGGTGGGTGCCTGTCGCAGAACGCGGGACGGCAATGTCGGCAGAGATGAAACGCGACCTGATTGCGCTTTTGCCGCGCCTGCGCCGCTTTGCGCGCTCGCTTACCCGTTCCGTCCCCGAAGCCGACGACCTCGTGCAGGAAGCCTGCCTCCGCGCGATCTCCCGCTCCGACCAGTGGGATCCGACACAACCGCTCGACCGCTGGGTCTTCCGGATCACCCGCAACCTCTGGATATCAGAAATCCGCAAGCGCGGCGTCCGCCTGGGCCAGGGCCATGTCCCGGCAGAAGAGGCGCATGAACTGGTCACCCCCGAGACCGGCGAGCACAATGTCGCGGCCAGCCAGCTTCAGGCGCAAATCGCGAGCCTTCCCGAAGAATTGTCCTCCGTGCTCCTTGCAGTTTCCGTGGAAGGATACAGTTACGCCGAAGCGGCAGAGCTTCTCGACGTGCCCATTGGAACGGTGATGAGCCGGGTCCACCGGGCGCGCAAGGCACTGGCCGCCGAGATCGCGAAAGGAGCGGTGTCATGACCGTGGCGCCTGAAAAACTCAGCGCCTTCCTCGATGGCGAGTTGCCGGAGGATGAGGCGCGCGAAATCGAAGCGGCGCTCGCCGCCGACCCCGCCCTTCAGGCGGAGCTGGAAGACCTCATGGCCGCCGACGCGCTGGCGCAGGAGGCGTTTGCCGAAATGCTGGCCGAACCGGTCCCCGCATCGCTCGCCGCCGCCCTCCGCGACGCCCCCGTGGCCACACCTGCCAACAGCTCGACCCCGCCATCCCGCGCCTGGCTGGCCGCCGCCGCGGTGGTGCTGGCGCTCGGCATCGGCGGGGCAGGGGGTTACATGACCGGCCTCAATCAGGGCACACCCGTTGCCGCTGCCCCCGGCTGGCTGAGCGATATCGCGGAGTATCACAGGGTCTATTCCGCCGAGCAGCGCCACCTTGTCGAGGTCGGCGCCGATGAGGCCGATCACATCCGCACATGGCTCACCGCCAGCGTGGGCGCCAACGTGCCGACCCCGGATCTCACCGCCCACGGCCTGACCTTCCGGGGCGCGCGCCTGCTTGTCGCCGCCGGAAAGCCGGTCGCGCAGCTGATGTATACCGATGCCGAAAACCGCGTCGTCGCGCTCTGCCTGATCCAGACAGACACCCCGCGCGACGGCTTCGCCACCCGGACCATCGGCAATTTCGAAATGGTCTCCTGGGGCGGCGCGGGCGCCAATTTCGTCATCGTCGGCGACGAAACCCGCACCGATCTCTCTGCCATTGCGGAGACCGCCGCCGCTGAGGCCTAATATTTCAGCACCTTGATCCCGAGTGCCGCACACGAAGGCGTCGGGTTCCGGCCTCGGGTTGCACGCAGTCCCGTGGCGCGACATGCTCGGGCCCATGTACGCATCGCACGGATTTTTGCAGTCGGACATCGGCGACGTGGATGTCGTCTACCACGACGGCCTCTACCACCTGTTCCACCTCGTCCTGCCCAATCACGATTTCATCGCCCATGCCGTCAGTCAGGACGGGATGACGTGGCGCAGGGTCAAGAACGCGCTCTTTGTCGGCGATCCCGGCAACTGGGACGATGACATGCTCTGGACCATGCATGTCACCCCCGACCCCGAACGCCCCGGAAAATGGCGGATGTTCTACACCGGTCTGGCCCGCAGCGAACATGGGCGCGTCCAGCGGGTCGGCCTTGCGCGCTCAGACGATCTCTACATCTGGACCCGCTGTAACGAAGACCATTATCCCCTTGAAATCTCCGGGGACTGGTACGAATCCAGCGTCGATGAGGGCCGCAAGTGGGTCAGTTTCCGCGACCCGTTCTTCTATATCGATCCGGCCACCGGCGACCGAATGTTGCTCGCCTCGGGCCGGGTCAAGGACGGCCCCGTCATCCGGCGCGGCTGCGTGGCGTTGGCGCGGGAAACCGCGCCCGACACATTCGAGTTTGGCCCGCCCCTCTACTTTCCCGGACTCTACGACGATGTGGAGGTTCCGAACCTTTTGCACATCGACGACTGCTATTACCTGATCGGCTCGATCCGGGAAGACACCAAGATCCGCTACTGGCAGTGCGAAAACATCGACGGTCCCTACAAGAACTTCGCCGACAACGTGCTTTTGCCCGAAGGCAATTACGCCGCACGCATCTGCCGGGTCGAAGACCGCTTTCTTCTCTTCAACTTCTTCCAGCGCAAGATCATCGCCTATGGCAAGGAGATCATCACCCGCCTCCTGCCACCGCCAAAGGAACTGACCACGGATGCGGCGGGCCGCCTTATGCTCCGCTCCTTCAAGGGATTCGACGCCAACGCCTACAGCCCGTTCGAGGTGACGCACCCCGCCGAATACAGCCTGATGATGGGCAATCCGCACGCCTCGATCAGCGGCGAGGATGGGGCCGCTCACCTCTCCTGTCCCAGCGGCTTCGACGCCTTCCTGCTGCCGGGCGAACACGAGGATTTCCGGCTCAGGACCCGCATCCAACTGGAAGGCCTGGGCAAATGCGGCCTCGTCCTGCGCTGTTCGGAAGAAGGCGACGGTTATTACCTCTCGCTCGACCTGGTGAAAGGCTTCGCTCAGATCCGCCGCTGGGGGGCCAACCAGTTGCCCGAGTTCGAATACGCCTTCGACCACGAGACCCTGCAAAGCGGCAACTTCCTGCCCGACCACGCCAAGCAGACATGGGATATCGAAGTCGTGGCCCACGGCACCTATCTGGAATTCTCCATCGGCGGGCAGGTGACACTTTGCGTCGTGGATGACCTCTACGCCTCGGGCCGGATCGGCTTTTACACCGAGTCCGCCCAGCTCAAGGTCGAAACCGTGACCATGGAACGTCTTCGCCGCTCGGTCGCCGAAGAAGAATCCGTCTACACCACGACCCGCCAGTCCGAAGCGCGCATGCTCACCCCCGACGGACCGCCAAGCCCATGAGCGGCGACGATCCCTCACCTGAGCGCTGGCTTCTGGTTAGCGACATCGACGACACGCTGACCGGCGATGACGCGGCACTTGCAAAGCTGGCCGACGCCATCCAAAGGGCAGGGGACGGCCTGATCTTCGCCGTCAACTCCAGCCGCCCGGCGGTCAGCGTGGCAGAGACATTGAACGATGTATTCCCACCCGGCCTCATTCCCGATGCCGTCATCACCGCCCTTGGCACGGAAATTTCCGTGACCGGCAAACCTCTCGCCTCCTGGCGATCGCGCTTCGATGGCTGGCCCCATCAGACGGTCTTCGACCTGCTTGGCAGCCTCGGTCACACTCCCCACGATTCCATTTTTCAGACTCCCCGAAAGGTTAGCTTCGCGGTCCCGCAGGACGCGCGGGCCGACGCCAGGCGGGCGCTCGAAAGCATAGATTGCCGGATCATCGCATCCGGCACCGACGACTTCGACGTCGTCCCGAAAGACGCCGGCAAAGACACCGCCACGCTCGCCCTCGCTGACCACTTCAACATCCCCCTCACGCAACTGATCGTCGCAGGCGACAGCGGTAACGACCTCGCCATGTTCCGCGCGGCCCAAAACCGCATCGCCGTTGGCAACGCGCGCTCCGAGTTGACCGACGCGCTCGCTCCCGCAACCTTCTACCACGCCAGCCGTTCCCATGCTGCGGGCGTCCACGAAGGGCTGATCCATTTTGGCGCGCTGCCAATGACCGAAACCAACGACTGACGACGCAGAAAAGGACACGACCCCATGGCCGACGGCGGCTCGAATTCCCTGATGATGATCTCCCTCCACGGCTATGTGGCTGGCTCGCCCGAACTCGGCAAGCCCGATACCGGGGGGCAGGTGGTCTTCGTCATGGAACTCGCCAAACGCTTCGCCCGGCTGGGCTACAATGTCGATGTGGTCACCCGCCAGTTCGAGGACCAACCAGCCGAGGACCGCATCAACGAAAACCTCCGCGTCTGGCGCATCCCCTTCGGCGGCAAGGATTTCATCCGAAAGGAGGACATGCACGACTGGTACGGCGATTTCGTCTCCAATCTGCTGGCCGCGATCCGCAAGCATGGGCTGTCCTATGACTACGTCAACAGCCACTACTGGGATGCGGGCGTCTCCGGCCAGAAGCTGGCCGAGGAACTGCAAATCCCTCACATCCACACGCCCCATTCGCTGGGCTGGTGGAAGGCCAAGGACATGAAAAGCCTGGGCGAGGGCAAGAAGGCCAATTACCGGTTCGAAGAACGCATCCAGAAGGAATTCGTCCTCTACCGAAGCTGCGACCACGTCATCGCCACCTCCGAACAGCAGGTGCAACTGATCGAGGATCATTACGATCTGCCCGGCGAACATATCACCATGATCCCGCCCGGCATCGACGAACAACGCTTCACCGCCGTCACGCCCATGCAGCTTGCCGACATCCGCGACCGGCTGAACATGACCAAGAACGACGTCTATGTCGTCGGCCGCGCCGCGACCAACAAGGGATATGATCTGATCATCCAGGCAATGCCGCATCTGCGCGAACTCCAGCCCGACGCGCGGCTGGTCCTCGCCGCGGGTGCCAATTCCGACGACGACAAGAAACTGGTCGAGGGCTGGAAGAAACAGGCCCACGAACTCGGTGTGGCCGACCAGATCGACTGGCGCGGCTACGTCGCCGACGAAGACCTCGCCGACTATTACCGCGCCCCCGGCGTCTTCGCCCTGCCGTCCCGCTACGAACCCTTCGGCATGACGGCGGTCGAAGCCATGTCCTGCGGCACGCCGACCGTGCTGACGACACATGGCGGCCTTTTCGAACAGGTCGAATTCGGACGCCACGCCCTTGTCGCCGACCCGATCCGCCCGCAGGAATTCGCCGCGATGCTGAACATGCCGATGCAGCATCCCTGGCTGCGCGAGAAGCTGATGGTCGAAGGCGCACGCTTCGCCCGCCGCACATTCGGCTGGACCGGGATCGCCCGCCGGACCCTCAGCATCTTCGAGAATTTCAGGGGCCGCTATCAATCCGCAATATAGCGCGGGATTGTCTCCGGTCTTTCTGTTTCCAATCCGGTGTCCTGAGTGTTTCCGGCACCAGGATTGAACGCCAACGCCATCTGCGATCTATTGGATTCGGCTGGGAAAATTGGAGGTTGCTATGCAAGAGGTCTGGGGGCCTTGGAAGCTGCATGACGGGTCAGGCTGTCCCGTCCCGCGCGGTACAATCGTCGAAGTCGTGTTCGAAGACCGCTTCGGATACCAGAACAGGGCCATCGGAACGGTCGATGGCGACAGCCATTCGTCCTGGGACTGGTCGTTCTATCCGGAACTGAAAAAGATCGTTCGCTATCGCGAGAAAAAGCCGAAAGCGCTGGAGATGCTGCGTGAGATTGCCGAAAATCTCGACCTTCCGGCCAGACCTGAATCCACGGAGGACAGGGAGAAAGAGCGGCCTGTGACGACCGCCCTTTCCTGAACTTGCAGATGTGTGCGCGCTGATCAGATCTTCAGCGTGCCTTCAACCGCTTTCACCTTCAGGCGAGCCATGCCGAGGTTGGCCGTTTTCCGGTCCAACGCAACATAGATGAACACGCTCCGGTTGCTCTCAAGCGGACGAAGCAGGTGATACTGGTTGCCCAGCGTGATCAGGACGTCCTCGATCGAGTCTTTCAGGCCGAGCGAGTCGATGGCATTGTTCTTGGCGCGAATGACTTCGGTGTTGGCAGCGCCTGCGGCTTCAAGATCGAATTTCGCGTTGCCGTTTTCCGCGGCCAGCATCATGCCGGAGTCGGCGTCCACAAGGCACGCGCCGATGAAACCGGCGATTTCGCGGAGATCAGAGATATCAGTCGACATTGGTATTTCCTTAAGGTTTCGATGATCGTTGTATCTACAATTAGTTTGGCTAAACTATGATTAGAATTGGACTTAAGGTCGAAGAATTTCGTTAGTTTTTGCAATTTAAACAGTAGGTTAACAAAAAAAGCGCCGCGATGGCCGCGACGCTCGTTCAGAGGTTGATTGGCGTCTGGAAAAGGCGTCAGGCGGCTTCTGAAACCGTCTGGTTTTGCGCGTCGTAAACCTGCGCAAGGCGAAGGAATGAAGTGCGTGCAATACCCATCGACATCGTGGCGGCGTCTCCGCAAAAGACCAGGATGCTGTCCTCCTTGATCCGGTAGACGATGTTGTAACTCTGCGTGGTGATCTGTTCGAACTCCGGTCGCGTGTCCGACCCGTCCAGACCCACCAGTTTCGAGCCTGCGGCGGCTGACCGGCGACAGAATTCGGCGATGCTTTCGGCAAGGTCCTTGTCACCGAAGATATGCTCGACCGATTGATCCTGCGCCATGTCCACGACGGAAAAGGCAAGGATGCCCCGAACATCATCGATCGCATCGTCCAGCGAAGCAGCCGACGGCCTTGGCGACGGGGCTTCTCTGGCCGCCATCGGTACGGGCGGCACAACCGCCGGCTCCGGCTTGGGATCGGGCAGGGCGTCTGCTGCCTCCACGACCGGCTCGGGTCCATCCGCGTCCGAATCACGTCCGTCTTCCACCCGCGCCGTCTCGGGCAGCACATCGGCGACTTCCACTTCTTCCGACACCTCGGGCGTCCACGCCGGGGTCTCCGCTTCCGACAGGTCCGCGCCCAGATCCTTCAGCATCTTTGCGAAAAGCGAAACCAGATCGGTCGCACCGGATGCAGCCCATGCGGCTTCGTCACCGGGCGTAGCAAACAGCTTGGGCGCCAGTCCCAGCAACTGCCCCATCGGGAAATAGCCGCTCGCTTCCTTTTCCAGCCGGCCCTCCAGCTTCGTGCGATCGGTGTCGTTGCGCAGTTTGTCGGCGCGCGTTGCGACCAGGATGAGATGCTTGGGCAAATGCGCCTTGATCTCATCGAGGATTGTCTTTTCGCTCAAACGCCAGGCTTGCGACGCGATGGTTGTCCAGACGATCGCGGAACACTCGGTCACCAGCCTGACCTGATCCGCCTCGATATGCCCGTCGCGAAACGGAGGGATCTCGACCAGTTCGCAGGGTCCCAGACCGAAATCCTTGGTAAGCGTGATGGAAATCTCCGCAATCCCGTCCGAAGGTTCGATCTCGGCGGTCGAGGCCACCGGGGCGTCTTCGCCGTTATGGTGGCGCAGGACGACCGCAGGTTCTTCGCCGCCGAGGATGACCCGGATCACCGGGCGGGTGTCCAGACCCAGAAAATCCGGCAACAGCTCGCGCCGCAGCACGGCCTGAAGCGCGGTTGATTTTCCCGAACTGATCTCGCCGCAAAAGCCAATTCGCATCTTGGAACTCTCGGATGACATTGAACTGAACCTTTACGCCGCTTGCAGGACAGGGGCCTCGGACATGGTAAGGTTGAACGCCTCCAGTTCCTGCAGCTTCTGCTCAAGATCGTCGATCTTGCGCTGCAAATCCGCGATCACCTCTTCGCCGGACCCTTCTCCGGCGGCGTTCACCAGCTTTTCGCGGTCGTCTTCCAGGGCGCGGGTGCGTTCCTCGCGCGCGGCCTCAAGCATCCGTTGCATCAGGGCAATGCGTTCGATCCCCGCCGCGATCCTTTCGTTCTGGGCTTCGCTGAAGGATTCGAGCAGTTTCGCGATGGTCGGCCGCAATTCTTCCCCGGCCAGCATGCACATGGCACGGACCGTGGCCTTGGTATCGACCATCTTGGTCCGCCAGAACGCCAGCGATTTGTGGTTGATCACGCGTCCCTGAACGGTCTTCTTCGACATCGACAGGGTCGTCGTGAAAGTAAGGTTCGGAAGATCGTCCAGGGTCAGCCGTTCCACGTCCTCGCCGAAATGCTTCTCGATCCGGCTCCGGCACACATCCATGCAATTGCCAAGCGAAGTGTCGATATACCGCCGGGTCGAGGTGTAGCGCGACCGTATCACGTTCTCCAGCTTGTCATGCAGCGGCGTCAGGTCGATCTCGAAATCCTTGGACTTCGTCTTGCTGGCATTCTCGCGCAGGATGCTGTCGGCCAGCGCCGTGCCCTTCTCGGCAATGAACATCTGGAACTGAGCGTTCAGATCCCGCTCCAGGCTGGTAAGCGCCTTGCCCGCCAGTTCATCCACGTCGCCCTTTGCCGTCTCAACGGCGCTGTCCACACTTGAACAGACCTCGACCAGCTTGGCGATCTCGTCGCCGAGTGCGGCAATGACGCTTTCAAAACCACCATCCTTCGCCTTGGCCAGAACATCGCGCAAGGCGGTTCTGTCGCCCTTCAGATGCAGCGACATCGCTTCGATCTGAGCAAACATGTCATAGGTGAAACGCGACAGCTGGTTGCAGCCGATGCCGCCATCGATCATCATCGAAAGACCACGCCGGATCTCGTCCAGACCAGACCCCAGCATCAGCCGCTCCTCGCGGCTCTCCGGCACCTTGCCGTAGCGCGCCTGCAAATAGGCCGCCAGCGTCTCGGTATCCAGTTCCTCGCGAATGGCCTCGCCCACCTCGTCCTCGCGGATCGCGGCATCGGCCATGTAACCGCTGCCGACAATGACCTTGAACTCGATATCGGGGATCGCGGCCTCAAGTCGCTTGGTCACGTCATCGACAACCTTCTCATACCGGGTGTCATAGCCTTCAAGCTCGTCCATGCGGTTGATGAAGATCAGCACATCCTTGCCGTCCTGCTTGGCAAGAATCCGGATCAGGCCCAGATCGACATCGGTAAGCGCCTGGTGCGCCGACAGAACCATGACGAAGACATCCGATTTATCGAGGCTTCGGCAGGTCACCTCGTCACGAACAAGGAATGGGTCGTTCACGCCCGGCGTGTCCATCACGATGGTCGGCACCAGGAAGTCCTCAGACCGCATGAAGATGTTCGCCTCGCGCGTGAGCGCGGCATAGCGGCCCTGGGCCTCGCGCGTCAGCCCGTCATCCGATCCGGGGCCGGCGCAGACATAACGGCGCAGCAGGTCGGGGGAGACGAAGTCATGCTCGTGTTTCTTGCCCAGCATCGCCCGGTAGTGCTCGCCCAGCCGACGCTCCGCCTGTTCCTTCACCGCCTGGCTCTGCTGTTTCAGCAACTCGGTGTCGAAGCCCGGAAGCATCTCTTCGGCCATCTCGCGGACCTTGTCCGAGCCCTCAAGCATCTCGTCCCAGTTTTCCTCGTTGAAGAAATGGAACTCGGCTCCGGTTTCGGGATCGCCGGTGACGTTGATCCGCATATTCGTGATGACCGAGGTCCAGGGATTGATGTCCGACGGAAGAAGATCATGCCGACCGAGAAAGGCATTCAAGAATGTCGACTTTCCCGCTTTGACCTGTCCGATCACAGCCACCCTGGCCGCCCAGTCATCGAGGCGCGCATTCAGCGATTTCAATTCCTGAAGGCTGTGCTCGCCGGCGACAGATTCCAGTTGCTTCAGATTTGTCCGGAGGAAATCGAGGAGATTTCGTTGAAGTGGCGCAACCTGCATTCCGATACCTTTCAAGCACGACCGTCGTTTCACACGGAAGCTGGATGTTGCGCGGGTTCGAGATGTTGGACGCCGCAGCACCGCCGGCCATCGGCTTTCAATGCTCAAAGACCGATAACCCGCTCAACCGGGCTACCCTCCTCGCAGCCTATGAACAGCAGCTGGCTTTGTGGTTTTCTGGCTCAATCATCTCGCGGCGATACCGCCCGCGCGCCCTCACTTCCATTATCTTCTGGGGTATTAGGTGCCAAAAAAAAGCGTCGAAAATTTGACCAGACTGCGGAACTCTGGAAATGATTGCGCTCCGCAAGCACTTTTACGCGACGAGCATCAGGGCCCCTGTGGAACTGATGAAATCAGCGCACGACAACAGCCCGTGCATTTGATCGAAGGGCGAAGAACTCTAATCAAGAGCGAGGGCGCGTTGGGGATCACCGACAACAGCGGTTCGGCCTGCTGCATGACAGTCTCCAGACGAAGAGGGACGAGTGCCAACAGACGATGCCAGCGAATCTCCTGGGTGAATTCCTCTACCTCTTGGATTCGCCGTGCTGCATGGAAGTCGGGCTATCCCTCCCGAAACGCCCGCCCGAGATAATCCGTCAGCGGCTTGGTGAGATAGGAGAGGGGCGTTCGGTCATTGGTCCTGAGATACGCCTCGACCGGCATGCCCGGCAGCAACTCCTGCTCTTCCAGCTTGGGAAGTTCCTCGCTCAGCGGAACAAGGTCGACGCGGTAATAGGTTATCCCGGTAACCTCATCCTGCAGCACATCGGCCGAGACGAAGACAACGGTGCCACGGACCTCGGGGGTCAGGCGCTGGTTGAAGGCGCTGAAGCGCAGCGTGGCGGTCTGACCCACATGGACCTGGTCGATATGGATGGCCTCGACCCGGGCGCTCACGATCAGCGGCTGGTCCTGCGGGATCACGTACATCAGCGGCTCGGCGGCCTGGATGACGGCGTTCTGCGCAAAGACGGTCGTGCCATAGACGACACCGCCCACCGGCGCGCGGATGTCGAGCCGGTCGAGACGCTTCAGAAGGCTTGTGCGTTGCTCCGTCAGTTCCAGTTCGCGGAACTGGATATCGCGCAGCTCACTGATCGCCGCTTCCCGCCGCCGGTTTTGCAACCGGACCGCTTCGATCTCGAACCCCGCGATCTCGCCCCGGAAGCGGGCGATGTCGGATGTGAGCTGACCGATTTCGCCCGCCAGCCGTGCCGCTTCGCGCCGAAGCTGTGAGACCCGGGCCGATTGCGTCAGCCCCCGCTCCAGCGCATCCTCCTGAACCGCCAACTCCTCACGCGTCAGATCCTCCTGCGTGGCAAGGGCCGCCAGTTGCGCCTCGGCACCCTCGATCTGGTTCCCGGTTTGCAGGATGCGTTCCCCGATCTGGCTTTGCTCCTTCTCAAAAGTCTCTTTCCGTGCGGAAAAAAGCACGCGCTGCCCCTCGATCTGGTCGCGGGCGGCTTCACTTTCCAGCGCCAGCAATTCTGCCGGAAAGCTGATCGCCCCGGCTTCGTCCCGTTCCGCTTCCAGCCGGGCGCGGCGGGCGCGAAGTTCGATCAGTTGCAGTTCCGCCACCGCCAGCTCGGATCGAAGCAGGCTGTCGTCAAGTTCGATCAGAAGATCCCCGGCATTGACCCGATCTCCGTCGCGCGCCGCGATCCGGCCGACGATCCCGCCTTCGGCATGCTGGACCACCTGCCGGTTGTTCTCCACTACGATCATGCCATTGGCGATGATGGCGCCCGCGATCTGGGTGCGCACGCTCCACACGCCAAGACCGCCGACAAGCAGCACAAGCGCGGCGAACCCGATGGTCAGCGGCATCTTCGCGCTATAGGTCGGTCGCGCACTCATGACGTGTCCCCCCCGCCAACGGTCCGCTGAATGTCGGAGGCGTTTTTCATCATCGACCTGATGATCTCGTCGCGCGGACCAATCGCCTTGACCTGCCCGCCCTCGACCACCATCAGGCGGTCGCATTCCGAGATGGCGACAGGCCGGTGCGTCATGATGACGACCGAGCGGCCCTCCGACTTCATGGTCCGGATCGCAGCGTTCAGCGCCTCGCTGCCTTCCTGGTCCAGCGCCGAGTTCGGTTCGTCCAGCACCAGCAGCACCGGATCGCCATAAAGCGCGCGGGCGAGCGCGATGCGCTGTCGCTGACCGCCCGAAAGGCCGATCTGGTTGTCCTCGATGCGTGTCTCATAGCCATCCGGCAGCGACAGGATCAATTCATGGGCCATCGCCTTCTGCGCGGCGGCCACGACCATCGCGCTGTCAGGTTCCAACGCCATGCGCGCAATGTTCTCGGCAATCGTCCCTGAGATCAGCATCGGATCCTGCGGCAGGTAGCCGACATGGGCCCCCAGCTCCTCCGGACTGTAATGCGAGATCAACGCACCGCCGAGCCGTACCTCGCCAATATTGGGCTGGATCAGGCCGAGGATCGTCTTGGCAATCGTCGTCTTGCCCGAACCGGAGCGGCCGATCACGCCCAAAGCCTCTCCCGGTTGCATCGCAAAGGCGACGTTGTAAAGCACCGGCGGCGCGCCGGGAGCCGTTGTCACCGTGATGCCTTTCACGTCCAGCCGGCCTTCCGGGCGCGGCAGGCTTGTCCGCTCCACCGGATCGGGCGTCTCTGACAGGAAGGCGTTCAGCGAAGCCCGCGCCTGCCGCGCCCGCGCGATCTGCGGCCAGCGCCCGATGATCTGTTCAATCGGGGCCAGCGCCCGCCCCAACAGGATCGAAGCCGCGATCATCGCGCCCGCCGTGACTTCCCCGCGCAGCACCAGCCAGGCGCCAAGCGCCAGCACCAGCGATTGCAACGACAGCCGAAACGCCTTGGTGAAGGTGGAAAACGCCCCCGTCCAGTCGACCGCGCCCATGTTCCTGCTCAGGGCATCCGTCCGGCGATCCACGAAACGCGCCACCACCGGCTTCAGCATCCCCTGGCTTCGGATCAGTTCGGAGGCGCGCCTGGCGTTGTCGGCAAAACGGTGTGCGGCCTCGACGGTCTGTTGCGCCTCGGCGACCCGCTTCGAGGTCAGCATCTGATTGAGCGTGGTGATCGCGATCAGGATCAGGCCACCCGCCACGGCAAACCAGCCGAGCCAGGGATGGAAGATGAAGATCACGCCGATGAAAAGCGGCGTGAACGGCGCGTCCATCATCGCCGGAAGCGCGGGGGAGGCGTAGAAGCCCTGCACCGCCTCCAGATCGCGGCTCGCAGACTGTGCCTCCGGCGTGCGCGTCCTCTGCGTCAGCTGCGCTGCGAACACCCGGTCATCCAGGGCCGCCTGGAGCCGCGCCCCATAGCGCGCCAGAAGCCGCGAGCGGGCAAAATCGAGCAGCCACATCAGACCATAAAGCCCCAGCACCAGCACCAGCAGCGCCACCAGCGTCTCCTCCGACCGCGACCCCAGAACCCGGTCATAGACCTGCAGCATAAACAGCGGGCCGGTCAGCATCAGGATGTTCACGAAGACGCTGAAAACGAACGCGAAAATCAGGAAGTGGCGGGATGCGCGAGTGGCGTTCGCAAGAGGCAAGTTGGAGGTCATATAAACGGGCCAGAAACTAAATCGAAAGTGACTATTCACCGACTGTGAGGCAAGCACCCCCATCCGACAACCGAAAATTGTCGCATCCGTCGTGGAAATTTCAGTGACCACCGGGACAAATCCGCTTTCATGGTCGGTCCAAAACACACGGATTATTGTTCGCCCGCTGCGGCAGAACATGCCGGATTCCAAGCCGCAGGATCAAGCGAAGCAGCGCAAAGCCATTATGGACATACTGGACAGAACAGAAGCGCCAGGCGATCAAACAGCTATCGGAGGAGGAAGGTCCAGACGCCGAGCCGTGGCAGGGAACGACAAAAGCAAATTTTGAAACATCAATCCTGTCGCCAATTGGTGCCGCTGAGTCGCCTCAGTCAGATTGGAGAAGATGGACTGCTGAACTTGCCAACGCGATCCCGGCCGAAGATCACCTCCAGAAGTCTGCACTTGAGACCCTCGGTCATCGGTTCCTTCACAACCAGCGCGCGTTGGAACACCGTGCCAACGATGACATCAATGAGGAACGGAATGTCGTCCAGAACAACATCGCGGCGTTCCTGCGCCCGGGTGAGGGCCTCGATGGCAGAGACCCTCCAGGGATAGACGTACCGGTCGCGAAATATCTGCGCCATCTTGGGGTCGCTGGCACCCGTGGTGATCGCCGCGAAGATCACGATTGAGGCGAGCGGACGGGAGAACGTCTCGATCAACTGTTCGATGGCGGCATCCATGTCCTGAAGGGAAGAACCTGTGTCCGGAACAAGGCCTATGGAGATTTCGGGCTCGGCGGCTTCCAGCACCAGTTCGCCCTTGCTTTTCCACCAGCGATAGATCGTCGCCTTGCTGACGCCTGCGTCCTTCGCCACGCCTTCGATTGTCAGGTTTGCATAGCCGCTCTTGAGCAATTGCTGTTCGACGGACCGAAGGATCGCCTTCCGGGCGCGTCCACTTCGCGGACGCCCAAGCGTGGGTGTCTTGTTGTCGTGCGCGTCATCCATTTCGGCCACCGGTCCTATGCCTGTCCACGGGTGGAGGCAATGGTACTGATCTTGACATATATCGAAACGATACGCACCGTTTAGTATTAGGGAATCCAAGTTTTGGGAGGTGGGCCCTTGGACGCAGTTCGCACTTTCGCCGATAAGCACCCGTTCTGGTTCGTCGTTGCACTGGCCATTCTGCAACCGATCATCGCAGTGCCCTTCGTGGTCGCCTCCAAGGTCCTGGGAACCGAAATCACGCCGCTGCGCCTGATAATCCCCGCGGCTCAGTCGTTCTTCGTCGTCTGGCTGATCTGGGCACTCGGATGGTGGCGTGTCAGCGGACTGGTCGGTCCCGTGCGCAATACACACCTACTTATCTATCCGGCTTTGATCCATTTCGTGCCGGTCCTGCTGTATGGCTCAGTCGAAATCTCGGGTGGTTGGCTTCTGTTCTATTTCCTCGCCGTGCTGGCAACGGGTATCAGCGAGGAAGGCTTCGCGCGCGGCATCGCCTTGCCCGTGCTGCTCAAGTTCGGCAAGTGGAGTGCCGTCCTCATCGCAGCAGCGATCTTCAGCGCCGGGCACTTCACGAATGCGGCATTCGAGGAGTTCACCATGCTGGAATGGATGGACAAGTTTGGCAACACGTTCGGGTTCGCGGTGCTCTACGGAGCGCTATTTCTCAGGACAGGCAGTCTCTTACCTTTGATCTTCCTCCACACACTTTTGGACTTCATCTACCTCACTTCGGGAACTGCTGGGCCCTTTGTTGCCGAGCCGCTCGATGTCCGGCTTCACCTCGGCATCGCTGCGCTCAATACGGCGGTTGGTCTCTATTTGATAACAGGGGTGACTGAAGAGGACATTCCACGGATCGGACGCCCTGCTGCCACCCCCACCTGAAGGCCTCGTCATGCGCCTGGTACAGTTTCTCGCGGCCACTTTGATCCTGACTCATCCCACATGGGCGCAGGACGAAACCCGCTCGATGATAGCGGCCGTCGAGCAAGCAGCCCCGCCCGCATTGACACGCCAAGGGGCACCAGGTGTGGCTGTTGCCATCGTGTTCGGTGGAGAGCCGATCTGGTCGGGCGGATTCGGAGTAAAAAATATCGACACTGGAGAACCGGTGACGGCGGACACGGTCTTCGAGATCGCCTCCGTCACCAAACCGGTTACGGTCTGGGCGATCCTTAAACTGGCGGAGGAAGGCCGCATCGACCTCGACGCACCGATCGAAACCTACCTGGGTGGCTGGACCCTTCCGCCTTCAGAGTTCGACCACGCGGACGTGACGGCAAGGACGATCATGGCCCACGGTGCCGGGCTTGGAACCGGCGGGGATTCGGGTGTGAACGAAGGTGACCCTCTGCCGACATTGGTGGAAGCCGCAAACGGAGCAACCATAGAGTTCGGCGCGGTACGCGTGACCGGGAAGCCGGGTGCGGAATATCACTACTCCTCCAAGGGCTTTGTCCTGCTGGAGATGGCCGTGGAGACCGTAACAGGCGAGTCCTTCGCTCAGTATGTGACCCGCGAAATCCTTGAGCCGCTTGGCATGGCAGACAGCGCCTTTGGCTGGACGCCAGAACTGGAGGCGCGGGCCGCCTGGGGGCACGACTGGTACGGGCGAAGGCTGCCGCACTATCGTCACGCCACCAAGGCTCCGGGCGGAATCGTGGCGACCGCTGGCGATGTGGCCCTCTTCGTGGCGGCGTCGATGCCGGGGCCGGACGGGGTGCCGCCCGGCAGGGGGGTAATCTCACCTCCATCCGTCGCTTCCACTTTCGAGTCCTATGGCTTCACGGAGGACAAAAGCACCATCGGGCTTGGCTACAACCTGCACATGAACGGCGAGACCATGGTCGCCCGAAAGAGCGGCGATCATCGCGGCTACAAGGCCATTGTCTTCTCGATGCCGGAAATCGCAGCAGGGATCGTGATCCTCGCCAACAGCGACCGGGCAGCACCCGGGCTGTTCGCCGACATCGCTTGTCCCTGGAGTCGCGTCCTGTCCGGCAACCCGCTGGAGAGAGTATGCGGGCAACTCGCGATGCTGCGGAACGCCCATTTCGGGGTCGCCGCTCTGGCGGGCGCAGTTGCTCTTCTGATCGGCTGGAGGGTCGTGGCTGGCTTGCGTGGAGGACGGCGAAGGGCGCTTCGGGGGATGTCGAAACTCCGCTGGCTTGTGCTCGCCCTTCTGGCTGCCTCGGTGGCCCTTTGGTGGGGCTACTGGTATTCGGACATCCCCTTCCGCCTGAAGGGCTTCCCGCCGACCTTCTACACTGTGCGTGCCACGCTTTGGCCGACCGCGTTCGTGTGGGTCAGTCTCGGCGTTAGTTCCCTGGCCGGAGCTTTGATTGCGCTTCTGGTCTGTCCGCTGATGAAGCCCGGATCAGGAGAAAGCTGAAACGTTGGAAGAATTGGTTATCACGTCATCCCGGTTGGGAGATCGGAGAGTGCGCCTACTCTCGAATTCCAATCTCGAAACAAGAGGCGGCACTGTCCGAGTGTTGGCGGTCCATCGGACGTGACCCTGCTGACAGCACCCACATTCCGGACGATAAGATTCGGGCGGCAGTCATTCAGCTACCCTTGGAAGAACCCACGTCGGAAGCGGATTCAGGAAATTCGATTGGCAGTATCTGGCAACAGCCCCAAATCACCACCGGCGCGGTGGGCTTCAACCTTTTGAAAATAGGTTGGAATTTTGGAGCGGGCGATGAGATTCGAACTCACGACCCTTACCTTGGCAAGGTAATGCTCTACCCCTGAGCTACGCCCGCGTCCGTTGGCGTGACTTATAAACTCCCGCGTGGGCCTGCAAGGGAAAAATTCACCGCCGGCGCTTTTTCCGCAGTCACCAGCCGGGGGGCAGCGGGTCCTCCGACAGGATGGCCAGCATTTCCTCGGCACGTTCGGTTGAAATGCTGGGCAGCATGACCCGCGTGGTGTAATTGCCGTAGAGCCGACCGTCATCGCCCCAGATCGACCAGTCGCGCACCTGGCTGCGGGAGAATTCCACGGTATCGCCCAGCGTCAGGTCGGGCAGCTCGCTCGGCTGGTTGACCAGCACGCCCTGCAACTCACCCGTCACCATGCGGAACGGACTGACCCAGATCACCTCGTTGCCGCCGTCGCCTATGGGCAGAGCGACCTTCAGGGCAGCACTCGGAGCACCATTGCCGTCATCGTTGAGGGCGTGATCCAGAAAGTTCTCCAGGCTGGCCATCGCGTCGTTCTGCGCGGCCTGCATCGCAACATTGGTGGCGCTGTATTCCACCGTCTTGTCGCCGGCATTGACGGTGCCGGCATTCGCCGAAACGAAGGCCGCCATGAGTACTGCGGCAGCCGCAAGCCGCGACTTGGTCTTCCAATGCATAGTTGCATCTCCCAATTACTTCTGGCCGCACACTCTTCGGTGAAATGGGCTGAAATAATGCGCAGACATGGCGAATTCCGGGCGTTGAGGCTCAAGGATGGATTAGCGCGGGGGACTTGCCGGGGCCAGGGGATCGGGCTAGCAATGCTGCAGGTGCGAAAAAGGGGATCTCCATGGCCGAGTTCAAGAAAATCCTGATTGCCAATCGGGGAGAGATCGCCATTCGCGTCATGCGGGCGGCAAACGAACTCGGCAAGCGGACGGTCGCGGTCTATGCCGAGGAAGACAAGCTCTCGCTCCACCGCTTCAAGGCGGATGAGGCTTACCAGATCGGCAAGGGGCTGGGCCCCGTCGCCGCCTACCTCTCGATCCCCGAAGTCATCCGCGTCGCCCGCGAATGCGGAGCCGACGCGATCCATCCGGGCTACGGTCTGCTTTCGGAAAACCCCGAATTGGTCGATGCCTGCGCGGAAGCCGGGATCACCTTCATCGGGCCAAAAGCGGAGACCATGCGCGCCCTCGGCGACAAGGCCAGTGCCCGGAAGGTGGCGATCGAAGCGGGCGTGCCGGTCATCCCCGCAACCGAGGTGCTTGGCGACGACATGAAGAAGATCGCCAAACAGGCCGATGAAATCGGTTACCCGATGATGCTCAAGGCGTCCTGGGGCGGCGGGGGCAGGGGGATGCGCCCGATCTATTCTGCCGACGAGCTTGAGGAAAAAGTGCTCGAAGGCCGCCGCGAAGCCGAAGCCGCCTTCGGCAACGGCGAAGGCTATCTGGAAAAGATGATCCAGCGCGCCCGCCATGTGGAAGTGCAGATCCTCGGCGACAATCAGGGCAATATCTACCACCTCTGGGAACGCGACTGCTCGGTCCAGCGTCGCAACCAGAAGGTCGTCGAACGCGCGCCCGCACCCTATCTCTCCGGCGCGCAGCGGGAGAAGATCTGCAACCTCGGCAAGAAGATCGCCGAGCAGGTGAATTACGAATGCGCCGGCACCATCGAATTCCTCATGGATATGGACACCGGCGAATTCTACTTCATCGAGGTGAACCCACGCGTCCAGGTCGAACACACCGTGACCGAGGAAGTCACCGGCATCGACATCGTGCAGGCCCAGATCAAGATCGCCGAGGGCAAGAGCCTGATGGAGGCGACCGGCACCGCAACCCAATATGACGTGCAGCTGAACGGCCACGCGATCCAGTGCCGCGTGACGACCGAGGACCCCACGAACAATTTCATCCCCGATTACGGCCGCATCACGGCCTATCGTGGCGCCACCGGCATGGGCATCCGCCTTGATGGCGGAACCGCATATTCGGGCGCGGTCATTACCCGCTATTACGATTCACTTCTCGAAAAAGTCACCGCCTGGGCACCGACGCCCGAGGCCGCTATCGCCCGCATGGACCGGGCCTTGCGCGAATTCCGCATCCGGGGTGTCTCAACGAACATCGCCTTCGTCGAAAACCTGCTCAAGCACCCGACATTCCTGTCGAACGAATATCACACCAAGTTCATCGACGAGACACCGGAACTCTTCGACTTCGCGCCGCGCCGCGACCGGGCCACCAAGATCCTCACCTACGTCGCCGACGTCACTGTCAACGGCCAACCCGATGTCGCAGGCCGTCCGCGCCCGCCCGCGGGCCTCCGCCTTCCGGTCGCGCCCGAACTGACCGCCGAAACCGCGAAGCCGGGAACCAAGCAGATTCTCGACGAATTCGGGCCCGAGGCCGTCGCCGACTACATGCTGAACCACGACCAGCTTCTGGTCACCGACACCACCATGCGCGACGCCCCGCAATCGCTCTTGGCGACCCGCATGCGCTCCATCGACATGATCGGCATCGCCCCCAATTATGCCCACGACCTGCCGGAGCTTTTCTCCGTCGAATGCTGGGGCGGGGCGACCTTCGACGTGGCCTACCGCTTCCTGCAGGAATGCCCTTGGCAGCGCCTCCGCGACCTGCGGAAAGCCATGCCCAACCTGATGACCCAGATGCTGCTGCGCGGCTCCAACGGCGTGGGCTACACCAACTACCCCGACAACGTCGTCCAGTCGTTCGTGCGTCAGGCGGCAAAAACCGGCATCGACCTCTTCCGCGTCTTCGATCCCCTGAACTGGGTCGAAAACATGCGCGTCTCCATGGATGCCGTCCTCGAAAGCGGCAAGGTCCTCGAAGGGGCGATCTGCTACACCGGCGACATCCACGACCCCGACCGCTCCAAGTACGACCTGAAATACTACGTCAAGATGGCGAAGGAGCTGCAGGCCGCCGGCACCCACGTCCTCGGCCTGAAAGACATGGGCGGTCTGGTCAAACCCGACGCCGCCCGCGTGCTGGTCAAGGCGCTCAAGGAAGAAACCGGCCTCCCCATCCACTTCCACACTCACGACACAGCGGGCATCGCGCTGGCCTCCATCCTCGCCGCCTCCGACGCGGGCGTGGATGCCGTGGACTGCGCCATGGACGCGCTCTCCGGCAACACCTCGCAAGCCACCCTCGGCACCCTCGTCGAGGCGTTGAAACACTCCGACCGCGCCACCGGTCTTAACATCGACGCCATCCGCCGCATCTCCAACTACTGGGAAGCGGTCCGCGAACACTACCTCGCCTTCGAGTCCGGCATGCAGTCGCCCTCGTCGGAGGTCTACCTGCACGAGATGCCCGGCGGCCAGTTCACCAACCTCAAGGCGCAGGCCCGCTCGATGGGGCTGGAAGACCGCTGGCACGAGGTCGCCAAGACCTATGCCGAGGTCAACCACATGTTCGGCGATGTCATCAAGGTGACGCCGATCGCCAAGACTGTGGGCGACCTCGCCCTGATGCTCGTCAGCCAGGGCGTCACCTGCGAGGAACTGCTGAATTCCGACGCAGACTTCGCCTTCCCCGACAGCGTGATCACGCTGATGAAAGGCCAAGTCGGCCAGGCCCATGGCGGCTTCCCCAAGGACATCCAGAAGAAGGTTCTGAAGGGCGAGAAACCGATCACCGTCCGCCCCGGCTCGCTGCTCGAACCCGCCGATCTGGAACAGACCCGCAAGGATCTGGCGGAAAAGCTCGACGAGGACATCGACGACGAGGATCTGAACGGCTACCTGATGTACCCGCAGGTCTTCGACGACTACACGCGCCGCCACGCCACTTACGGCCCCGTCCGCACCCTGCCCACCCGCGTCTTCTTCTACGGCATGGAACCGGGGGAGGAGATCTCCACCGAAATCGACCCCGGCGTGACGCTGGAGATCCGCTGCCAGGCGATTGCCGAGACCACCGATGACGGCCAGGCCAAGGTCTTCTTCGAACTGAACGGCCAGCCCCGCATCATCCGCGTGCAGGACCGCTCGATCACCGGCGCCTCCGCCGCGCTCCCCAAGGCCGAACCCGGCAATCCCAAACATGTCGGTGCCCCCATGCCCGGCGTCGTCGCCTCCATCGCGGTGGAAGCGGGCGCCGAGGTCAAGAAGGGCGACCTGATGCTGACCATCGAGGCGATGAAGATGGAAACCGGCATCCACGCCGAGCGCGACGCCAAGGTGAAGGCGGTCAACGTGTCGGCAGGGGGCCAGATCGACGCGAAGGATCTGCTGGTGGAGTTCGAATGAAGATCGTTCCGGATAAGCCGCGTGAACTAACACCCTGCCCAGTTGAACTTTTGTGGGAAGATGGCGGTCTGAGAAAGAACTTTGAATGCTGGGAAGGAAGATGGGGATTATGTGCTGAAGAAAAAGTACCAAAGCTTTTGAAATGCCGAGCCTGTCTAAAGGGGTTTCTCTCAGAGTACAGCCTTTGGAGAGGGATAAATGACAATAAAAAGGATAAGAATAAGGAACATTCAATCGACGTCGTTCATGAGGAACTAAATACTATATTCATACGATTGTTCGATGTCGCCGATAGACACGAACGCTATAGGGCCCTCGAAGATGAACCGCAGATTGCAGGTCAGAAACGGCGTTCACTTCTTTCAAAGATTGCGGCATTTGGCTGGCCAGATGAGCATGTTCCCATGGACAGATTTAATGTGGAGGGGTTGATTCGACTGCGTCGTATGGGCAGGTTTTCCAATCTGACCGGCGAGCGCAAGTTGGGCACTCCTCGCGAAAACCTTTTCAGGTTTGGACAGCATGTTGAGGCACTTTTAGACGAAGCTGGAGTTCGTGGTTCCATTGGGTCGGTGCATTCGAAGTTGTCCCAGGAGCGCGAAGAGAAAAATCTTCCTGATCTGGAGAGTTTCGCGCGCAGAATAATTGACGGCTATCTAATGGCGTTGGGCGGGTGGAAGCAGACTCGAATCGATTATTTCGGTAACGTATTCCCGGAGTCCGATCGTGGTTCGAAGGGAGGTCCATGTCGGATGCCCAACTGCAAAGCGGTTGGAAATCCAAATCTTTAATTACCCATGCCCCGCCGCATCGCCCAGTTCTCCCTCCTCGTCCCTGAATACGATCCGGCCATCGCCTTCTTTACCGCCATCGGTTTCGAGGTGAAGGAAGACACCGACCTCGGTGACGCCAAGCGCTGGGTCCGCATCGCCCTGCCGAACGCCGCGACCGAAATCCTCCTCGCCCGCGCCACAGGCGACCGGCAACGCGCGGCCATTGGCGAACAAGGCGGCGGCCGCGTCTGGCTCTTTCTGGAGACCGAAGACTTCGACACCGACCTCTCCCGCCTGAAATCCGCAGGCGCGGTGGTCGAAGGCGAACCCCGCACTGAGCCCTACGGCCGCGTCGTCGTCTGGCAGGACCCGTTCGGCAACCGCTGGGACCTGATCGAATACGCGCGACCGGATCGGGGCGGCACCGCTCCCTAGCCCGTCGCAGGTCACCCCATCTGAAATTTGGTCCCCACCGAATCGTTAACAAAGCTCTACGGTCAACTTGGTTCATGTTAACCTCTCTGAGTATTGAGAGGCTGACATTGATCAAGAACCTTATTTACATGATGTTCGGGTTCATGCTCGCGATCATCGTACTCAGTGACGGGACCCAAAAGTCACCCCCGAGCGAGGAGATCTCGCCGGCCTTGCGCGAAAGGGCAGTGGCTCCGCCTGCCTTGCCGTCTTCGGAGGGCAACGAAGCCCCGGAGCGGTTTATGGATCCGAAAGTTGCCTCCCGCGCTACGCCCTCCGGTCTGGGCGAGACAATCAGGGATGTTGCCGAGTTCCCCGATGATCTTGTGGAACCCGCGAAAAGGCGGGAAATCTTCTCCGGAACCCGGTTCGTCAATGGCACCAGGGTTAACTTTCGCGCGGGGCCTTCGCTCCGGCATGAGGTTGTCGGTACACTTACACTCGGTGCGAAAATATCGCCGGGTACGGTTTCTGGAAACTGGACGCAAATCAAGCTGACAGACGGACGGGTTGGCTGGATGGCAAGCCGGTACCTCTCTCCAGATGCGCCACCGGAAGAACAGCAACCTGTTCGCTCCGTCGCCGTCCCAACCAGCCGGGAGATTACAGCCGCGCGAAAAGCGATCATCAGGCAAAGCATTGCCGCGTATCCGGGTTCGTGTGCTTGCCCCTACAACTCCGACCGCGCGGGTCGGCGCTGCGGAAAACGGAGCGCCTGGTCAAGGCAAGGCGGGTATGCCCCGATGTGCTACGACAGCGATATCAGTCAGGCACGACTCGATAGCTACTTTGCGCGTTTGAGGTGATTGGCGTGAACGGTCGTTGCGGCGCGACTCCAAGCTTTGAACCAGTGACCTGATCCAGTTTCGGCGCCCGGATCGCGGCGGCAACGGTTAGGTTCTCGGGAGGGTGCTACGCATTTCTCTTGGTCCCGGCCCGGATGCCATGCCATCCTGAAATTCAAAGGGAGGGGGCGACATGTCAGGACAAGTCTGCGCGATCATCGGATACGGGCCGGGGCTTGGAACCGCCTATGCCAAAACCTTCTCCGATGCGGGCTATGAACTGGCATTGCTCAGCCGGTCAGGCGCGGAATTTGATCCCGATGGCGGCACCGCGAAATCCTATGTCACGGATGCTGGCGATCCCGAGACCTTGCAATCCACGTTGGCTCAGGCCGAGAACGAACTCGGTCCCATCGACGTGCTGATCTACAATGCCGACCTCGCCATGTTCGGGACGGTCGATGACCTGGACGAGCAGTCATTTGAGCAAAGCTGGAGGGTGAGCGTGCTCGGCTTCTACGCCGCCGCCCGCACTGTCGGTCGCGCAATGGCCGAACGCGGCAGCGGGGCCATCGTGGTCTCGGGCGCGACGGCATCCTTGCGCGGCAAGCCGTGGACGACGGCTTTCGCGGCGGCAAAGGCGGCGCAGCGCAGCCTCGCTCAGTCGCTTGCCCGCACCTTCGGGCCAAGCGGTGTCCATGTCGCTTACCTCATCATCGACGGGGTGATCGACACCGAGGACACGCGGACCAATTTTGCACCGGATGCACCGGACGATTTCTTCATGGATCCGAAGGAAATCGCCGGCACGGCCCTCCAGCTCGTTCGTCAGGACCGGTCGGCCTGGACGTTCGAGATCGACCTTCGCCCATTCAGGGAGGAGTGGTAGCGAAACCGCCAAACCGTGCCCTGCGGCGCCTGGTTATGTGCCCCACGGGCGGAGAAACCGGTATCTCGCATCTCACCCCAAATGAAGTGATTCACCCTTTCGAAACCACAGCGCACGGCAGATGGTACAAAACGGTCTGGGGCACCCCGAAAAGCGGTACAAAAGTGCACGAACTTGTACCGTGCGGTCGGGCGAACGAAATCTTACCGGTACGTTCCCTCCACCAGCCGCTCTTTCAAATCCGAAAGCGTCCGCGCCCCGATCTGCCCCATGCAGGATTTCATGTCGTCGGCCAGCATCTTCATCAGATGCGGCGGCCCCTTTTCTCCAAGCGCCCCAACGGCATAGTGAAACGCCCTTCCCAGCATCACGAAATCCGCCCCAAGTGCCAACGCCCTGAGAATATCCAGCCCTCCCGTCACACCGCTGTCGAAGACAATAGGCGTCTCCGGAACGGCCTCCCGAATGGCCCGAAGACAGTCGATCGACGCCGGCCCGCCATCGAACTGACGGCCCGAATGGTTCGATACCCAGATCGCATTTGCCCCAATCTTTACAAGGCGTTGCGCGTCTTCCGGCTTCTGTACCCCCTTGATCAGTATCGGCCCGTCCCAGCGTTCGCGAAGCCATTCGATGTCGTCCCAGTTCGGGTTGCAACGGATCACATGACCGGCATGGGCGACCGAATGCGCGCCCTCCGGCCTGGCATAATCCTCGACAAAACGCAGGCTTGGAATGCCCTCCCTCAGTGTCCCGATTGTCCAGGACGGATGCATCGCCATCGACCACAGCATCGCCGCATTGATCCTTGGCGGGATCGTCAGGTTCGCCCGCCGCTGCCGCTCCCTCCGGCTCTCCAACGGCACGTCCACCGTGACGATAAGCGTATGAAATCCCGCATCTTTTGCCCGTCGCAGCATATCCTCACGAAACCCCTGATCGCGCGGAACGTAAAGCTGGAACCACCCCTGATCCCCGATCAGCGGCGCCAGCGTCTCCGGCACCACCGTCCCTGCGGTGGACATCGCATAAGGCTGCCCGGCCTTCGCACAGGCCGCCGCCAAAATCTTCTCCGCCCCCGGCCACATGATCCCTGACATGCCAACGGGAGCACAGCCGAAGGGCAGGGCATAGTCCCGGCCAAGAATGCGGGTCGACAGGTCCGTCTCGTGGTCGCCTTCCAGAATGGCGGGCCAGAACTGAATTCTCGACAAAGCCTCCCGGTTCCGCCGATGCTGGTCCTCCTTGCCCGTCGCACTGTCCAGATATTCAAAGACAAAATGTGGAATCCGGCGACGCGCCCGTTCGCGCAGATCGGAGATGGCGGGATAGCGGGTATCGAGATCCATGCCATGTTGTTGCCGATAACGCGGTGACAGAAAAGGCCCTTTCTTTCTGGCGAAAATACTCCGGGGAGGTCTGGAGGGGCAGCGCCCCTCCAGCCGGGCGACCGCGAAGCGGGCGCAATTCAGGCCCGGAACATTATGCGAACACCTCTTTATCTCACCCGGGTCCCGCGCTATCCTGCGGCCATGAACGAATTCGAGGACTTCCCCGACCGCGTTCCCCTGTCCCGACAGGCTCTTTCGGCGCGCCCGACCTCCTATCTTGATGATCTGAATGCGCCACAACGCGAGGCGGTCGAGGCGCTTGAAGGCCCGGTCCTCATGCTGGCGGGAGCGGGTACCGGCAAGACCAAGGCGCTGACCACGCGGATCGCGCATCTGTTGAACACCGGCACCGCCCGCCCGAACGAGGTTCTGGCGGTGACCTTTACCAATAAAGCTGCCCGCGAAATGAAATCACGTGTCGCTTCGCTTTTGGGGCAGACGGTGGAAGGGATGCCCTGGCTCGGCACGTTTCACTCGATCGGGGTCAAGCTGCTGAGAAGGCACGCGGAACTCGTCGGATTGAAGACGAATTTTACTATTCTCGACACCGATGATCAGCTCCGTCTGCTGAAGCAAGTTTTAGCTGAGTTCGATGTCGATCAGAAAAGGCACCCGCCGCGTGTTCTGGCGTCAATGATCGACGGTTGGAAAAACAATTGTTGGTCACCTCAGAAAGTCCCGCGTAACCGAGACTCAGAGCTTTGGGCAGAACGTATCTATTCAGCGGAGGAAGCGGAGTCGACGGAGAGTGCTTACAAGTTTCGTCACCGAAATCCTGAGAGCGGTGCGTATGGTCGGCATGTCGTTTTGGCTTCGAAAGTATATGCCCGATATCAGAGCCGCTTGTTGACTCTCAACGCCTGCGATTTCGGCGATCTGCTTCTGCACGTCGTTACCATCTTGCAGGAAAACGAGGATGTTCTTGAGCGCTACCAGCGCTGGTTCCGCTACATCCTCGTGGACGAATACCAGGACACCAATGTCGCGCAGTATCTCTGGCTGCGGCTCCTCGCTCAGAAGCACCGCAATATCTGCTGCGTCGGCGATGACGACCAGTCGATCTACGGCTGGCGCGGGGCGGAAGTGGGCAATATCCTGCGGTTCGAAAAGGATTTTCCGGGCGCCAAGGTGGTCCGGCTGGAGCAGAATTATCGCTCCACGCCGCATATTCTGGCCGCCGCGTCCTCGGTGATTGCGGCCAATACCGGGCGGCTCGGAAAGACACTTTTTACCGAGGAGACCGAAGGTAAGAAGGTTCACCTCATCAGCCATTGGGACGGTGAGGAAGAAGCCCGCTGGATCGGGGAGGAGATCGAGAGCCTGCAGTCGGGCACACGCGGGATGGAACCGCGAAGCCTCAACGACATTGCCATTCTCGTCCGCGCCTCCCACCAGATGCGGGCGTTCGAGGACCGGTTTCTCTCCATCGGTCTGCCCTACCGGGTAATCGGCGGCCCGCGCTTTTACGAGCGAATGGAGATCAGGGACGCAATGGCCTATTTCCGGCTGGCGATCAGCCGGGACGACGATCTGGCCTTCGAGCGGATATACAACAAGCCGAAGCGGGGTCTGGGCGACAAGGCGTTCCAGAAAATCCAGATGGCGGCGCGTGAAAACGGGGTCTCGCTCTATGAGGGATCGCGGCTGGTGCTGGATGTCGGCGACCTTGGCGGTAAGGGCGGAAAAGAACTGCAAAAGCTGCTGGATGGGCTGGATCGCTGGCACAAGCTTGTGCTGGACGAGCGCGACCATATCGAATTGGCGCAGATCATTATCGACGAGTCCGAATATCCCGAGATGTACCTGCTGCCACCCGAAGCCGATCGGCCGCGCAAGGCGCGGGATGCAGAGGCGGCGGGACGGCTGGAGAACCTCAAGGAGTTGATCGAGGCTCTGGAAGGTTTTGATAATCTTCAGGGTTTTTTGGAGCATGTCTCGCTGGTCATGGACAATGCGAGTGATGACGAGGACGAGAAAGTCTCGATCATGACGCTCCACGCTGCCAAGGGTCTGGAATTCCCGGCGGTCTTCCTACCCGGTTGGGAAGACGGGCTTTTCCCGTCGCAGCGGGCGATGGATGAGAACGGGCTGAAGGGGCTCGAGGAGGAGCGGCGGCTGGCCTATGTCGGGCTGACGCGGGCGGAGGAATATGCGGTTGTGAGCTTTGCGCAGAACCGGCAGGTCTTCGGGTCCTGGCAGTCCCAGATGGCGTCGCGGTTTATCGACGAGATGGATCCGGGTGCTGTCGAAGTGCTCGGCGGAGCGGCGCAACATGCGACGGTCGAGGTTGAGAGCGATATGTACGACCGCGCCGCTAAGACGGACGGGTACAATTCTCCCGGATGGAAACGATTGAAATCGCGGCAAAATCATCGCGGTCTGGGCCAGCCGAGGGAAGCGAAGGGCATGGTGATCGACGCCAGCGCCGTCTCCGCCTTCACCACCGGCGAGCGGGTATTTCACGAGAAGTTCGGCTATGGCACGATCCTTGAGATCGAGGGCGACAAGCTGGATATTTCTTTCGAGAAGGCGGGCTTCAAGAAGGTGGTGGCCAAGTTCGTCAAGGCGGCTGAAGCGGCGGATGATGTGCCGTTCTGAGGGGAAAAACCTACGTCGGTATTGCGTCGGTGTTGCGTCGGTATCACGTCGGTGGGTCCGCACCGACGTTCGGCGCGGCAACAGAGGGGTGAGATGATCCATGATGCCGACACGCCCGCGGTTTACATCGCCGCTCTCGATGACGATTGGCGGAAAGAGAAGCTGCTGGCAGTCCGCGGCTATCTCCTTTCTCTCGACGGGGTGTCGGAGGAGATAGAGCATCGCATGCTGCGCTACCGGCGTGGCGATGATCCGGTCGCGCTGATGAATGCGCAGAAGGGCTATGTCAGCGTCTACATGAGCGATCTCTCCAAGCTCGACCCGGACGGGTCGTTGCGAAAGGGCATGAATTGCGGGAAGTCGTGTCTGCGGTTACGGAAGTCGGACGGGATCGAGGGTGTTCAGGCGCTGGTCGCGCGGCGGCTGGAGGGGCGGGGATAGCGCCGTCGGCTAAAAACTCTTGTCGAGGGGCGGCTGGCACTGCATTCAACGTGAGATGAGAAACCTCTGCCTCTTTTTCTTCGCGCTTCTGGCGACCGTTTTCATGTCCTTGAGCCCGGACCGCGCGCAAGCGCAGGCGGCTGACGAGCCTGTACAAACTGAAAATGAAATTGCCGTTGGCGATGCCGCGATCACGGATGCGGAGATCGCGCAGCGGATCGAGGGTCTGCTCGACCAGATTGAAGGGTATGCCGGTGTCCGCGTCGCCGTGTCCTCGGGCATCGTGACGCTAAGCGGTGAGGTGCTGGACAACACACGGCGCGCCGAACTGTCGCGGATCGCCAGCCGCGTGAGCGGTGTGGTCGCGGTGGAAAACGACACTGAAGTGGCGGGCACGCTGGAAGAACGGCTGGCCCCGGCCTGGCAACGGATCGGGGAGCGGGGCAAGAACCTGTTGGCGAATGCGCCGATCTTCTTCGTGGCGGTCTCGGCGGCTTTGCTCGTGTCTTTCCTCGGCTGGCTTCTGACGACGCGGATTTCGCTTTGGGAATGGCTGGCGCCGAACCATTTCATCGCCGATGTCTATCGCGCGTTGGCGCGGATCCTCTTCGTCCTGTTGGGCATTGTTCTGGCGCTCGATATCCTGAACGCGACGGCCCTGTTGGGTGCCGTGCTTGGCGCGGCGGGTGTCGTTGGTCTCGCCGTCGGTTTTGCCGTCCGCGATACGGTGGAGAATTTCATCGCCTCGATCCTGTTGAGCCTGCGCCAGCCGTTCCGGCCCAACGACGTTGTCGAGATCGAGGGGGATGTCGGCTCGGTGGCGCGGCTGACCTCGCGGGCGACGATCCTTATTTCGGCAGAGGGCAACCATATCCGCATTCCCAATGCGACCGTGTTCAAGAGCCGGATCGTCAATTTCACCCGCGACCCGCAGCGGCGGTTCGATTTCAGCCTGGGCGTCGATGCCGATGCGAACCTGGCCGGGGCGCTGGCGACTGCGACAGAGGCGCTGAACGGGCTGGAATTCATTCTGGCCGATCCGCCGGTCAGCGCCTGGGTCAAGGAGGTGGGCGATTCCAACGTGGTTCTGACCTTCACCGGCTGGGTGGATCAGCGGGAAACGGATTTCATGAAGGCGCGTGGCGAGGCGATCCGGACTGCCAAGGAGGCGCTGGAAGGGGCGGGGTACGGTCTGCCGGAGCCGATTTATCGTGTGCGGGTGGATAGAGCGGGTCAGGCCCCGCAGAAGACTGACGCCGAGCCGGTGGTGAAGCGGGAGGAGCCGCAGGCACTGCAACCCCTGCCGAGTTCGGCCGATCCGGCGCAACTGGGCGACGCGGTGCAGGAGGCGGCTGATCGGGAACGCGCAGCGGATGATGCGGACGAGAACCTGCTGGATAGTGGGCGGAAGACGGAGTGAGCGGGGGGGCGACGGGTTGAGGCCTTGCAAGACATCGGTTGCGGTGAAACCCAAGCGCGGAACAAGGCCGAAGGCCGCCGCGCGAGCGCATGGCCGTCCCGCGGCCAGGCGCTTTGGTGCCGTTTGCAAGGACCTCAGGCAGACAATGCGGATGTCACCATAAAGCGCACCCGTTCGGATGTTGGAGCGCCTGTCCCCGGCCATGCGCCCGCGCGGCTTGTTCTAAGCGGCGAGTAATGGCAGCTTTGAGGCCGTAGCGGAACTACCTTTGTAGACTGGATTATGTTCCCGGAATAGTCGAGCCGCGATAGGAGGCCGGAATTTCTGTCGCGCCTATCTGGGCAAGCAAGTTGATCATATCGATCACGCTTCGGCGTTCGACAATCATCCCATCTTTTATGCGCATGATTTGGATTTCATCAACCGCGACACGTTTCCCGCTGGACGGGACACCGAGAAAATCTCCTGTATGAGTGCCGCGATAAATCATCTGCGTTGCGACGCTGTCACCTTCCGCAAGCATTTCTCCCAGTGTGATCTCAACGTCTGAAAATGAAGTTGTAAAAATGCGTACGCGCTCTTTCCATTCCTCCGGGCCAACCGGGGGATTGGAATACGAGTTGTGCAGAACGGCATCTGGAGCCACAAACTCATCAAACTTCACGGTGTCACCTTGGCCGAGCGTCATCACCTCGCGATAGTAACGTGCCACAAGCGCCTTGTTTTCTTCTGACATCCTTACCCTCCGGTTCGCATTGCCAAGGGGTAACATATCTTTTGTTGGAAGTCCGCTACGTCCCGCACAGCCGACCTTTGGCTCCCGACAGCCTCAAGCCCCCTGCAACGACCTCACCTGCAACGCGCCTTCCCTGCGCGACACCATCGCCAGCGCTGCCGCGTGGGCGGCTGCCGCCGTGGTGAAGTAGGGGATCTTGTCCATCAGGGTGACGTTGCGCATGGACCGCGAGTCCTCGATGGCCTGTGCGCCTTCGGTGGTGTTGATCACCAGATCGACCTCGCCGTCCTTCATCACGTCGACGATGGTGCGCCCGCCCTCATAGGCCTTGTTGACCACGTCGGAGGGGATGCCGTTTTCGGTCAGGAATTTCGCAGTGCCGCGCGTGGCGAGGATCTTCAGGCCGAGATCGTGCAGCATCTTCGCGGTCTCCACGATCTGCGCGGTCTTGTCGCCGTCACGGATGGAGAAGAAGACGGTGCCGGTCTCCGGCAGGACGGTTCCGGCGCCGAGCTGGGCCTTGAGGAAGGCGCGTGCGAAGTTGCGGTCCCAGCCCATGACTTCGCCGGTGGAACGCATCTCCGGGCCGAGGAGAGTGTCGACACCAGGGAAACGCGCAAACGGCAGAACGGCTTCCTTCACGGAATACCAGGGGGTGCGGAAATCGGCGAGCGTCATCGGGTCGCCCATCGGGATGACCACATCGTCGGCAACTGGCGCATGGGGCGGTTTGGCCGGGAAGGTGGAGAGAGGTTCGCCCGCCATCAGGCGCGCGGCGATGGAGGCGATGGCCGAGTCGGTGGCCTTGGCGACGAAGGGGACGGTGCGGGAGGCGCGGGGGTTCACTTCGATGAGGTAAACCTCGCCGTCCTTGATCGCGTATTGGACGTTCATCAGGCCGACGACTTTCAACTCACGGGCGAGCGCCTCGGTCTGGCGGATGAGTTCGTCGATAATGCCCTTCGGAAGGGAATGGGGCGGCAGCGAACAGGCGCTGTCGCCGGAATGGACGCCGGCTTCCTCGATATGTTCCATGATGCCCGAGACATGTACGTTCTCGCCGTCGCAAAGCGCATCGACGTCCACCTCGGTCGCGCCGTCGAGGTAGCTGTCGAGCAGGACCGGGCTGTCGCCGGAGACGACGACCGCATCGCGGATGTAGCGCTCGAGCTGGGGCGTGTCGCGGACAATCTCCATCGCGCGGCCACCAAGGACGTAGGAGGGGCGGATGACCAGCGGGTAGCCGATCTTTTCCGCCGCTTCCATGGCCTGCGCGTCGGTCGATGCAATGGCGTTGACCGGCTGTTTCAGGTTCAGGCTTTGCAGCAATTGCTGGAACCGCTCGCGGTCTTCGGCAAGGTCGATGGCGTCCGGCGTGGTGCCGAGGATCGGGATGCCCTCGGCTTCGAGTGCATTCGCCAGTTTCAGCGGAGTCTGGCCGCCAAACTGCACGATCACACCGTGGAGGGTGCCGTTTTCCTGTTCGACCCGCAGGATTTCCATCACCGTTTCCACGGTCAGCGGTTCGAAATAGAGCCGGTCGGAGGTGTCGTAATCCGTCGAGACCGTTTCGGGGTTGCAGTTGACCATAATGGTTTCATAGCCCGCGTCGGTTAGCGCGAAGCAGGCATGGCAGCAGCAATAATCAAACTCGATCCCCTGACCGATCCGGTTGGGACCACCGCCGAGGATGACGACCTTTTTGCGATCCGTCGGGCGGGCTTCGCATTCGACGGAGCCCATCGCGTCGGCCTCGTAGGTCGAATACATATAAGGTGTCTGCGCTTCGAATTCGGCGGCGCAGGTGTCGATGCGTTTGAAGCTGGCTTTGACATCCATGGCGAGGCGCGATTTGCGCACGCCGCTTTCGGTGTTGCCGGTCAATGTCGCCAGTCGTGCATCGGTAAAGCCCATCATTTTCAACCGTCGCATATCGTGGGCGTTGGTTGGCAGGCCATTGGCGCGGATCTCGGCTTCTTTGTCCACGATCTCGCGAATACGGGCGAGGAACCACGGGTCATATTGCGTCGCGTTGAAAATCGCTTCGTCCGACAGGCCCTGGCGCATGGCTTGGGCGATCAGGCGCATCCGGTCGGGGGTGCGCGCGGAAATGGCGGCGATGACGGCGGCGTCGCCTTCGCCATCGATTTTGATCTCGTCAAATCCGGTCAGGTCGTTTTCCATCGACGCCAGCGCTTTTTGCAGGCTCTCATGGATGGTGCGACCAATCGCCATGACCTCGCCCACCGATTTCATGGCGGTGGTCAGTTCGGGTTTCGCGCCGGGGAATTTTTCAAAGGCGAAGCGCGGGATTTTGGTGACGACATAATCGATGGTCGGCTCGAACGAGGCCGGCGTGACCTTAGTGATGTCATTGTCCAGCTCATCCAGCGTATAGCCAACGGCCAGTTTCGCCGCGACCTTGGCAATCGGGAAACCGGTGGCTTTGGAGGCAAGGGCCGAAGACCGCGACACACGCGGGTTCATTTCGATCACGACCATGCGCCCGTCGGCAGGATTAACAGCCCATTGCACGTTCGAGCCACCGGTTTCGACGCCGATCTCACGCAACACGTTAATCGAATGCGTTCGCATCAGTTGGTATTCTTTGTCGGTCAGCGTCAGCGCCGGGGCGACGGTGATGGAGTCACCGGTATGGACCCCCATCGGGTCGACGTTTTCGATGGAGCAGATGATGATGGCGTTGTCCGCCTTGTCGCGCACGACCTCCATCTCGAATTCTTTCCAGCCCAGCAGGCTTTCGTCGATCAGGATTTGGCTGACGGGAGAGGCATCCAGCCCGCTCGCGCAAATCTTCTCGTAATCCTCGCGGTTATAGGCGATGCCGCCACCGGTGCCACCCATGGTAAAGGCCGGGCGGATGATCGCGGGCAGGCCGACATGTTCCAACGCCGCCATACATTCGTCCATCGTCTCGGCAATCGTCGCCTTGGGGTTTTCGATTCCCAGACGGTCCATCGCCTCGCGGAACAGTTTGCGATCTTCGGCCATCTCGATGGCTTTGCGATCCGCGCCTATCAGCTCGACATTGTATTTCGCCAGCGTCCCGTCTTCGTCCAGCGCCAGCGCCGTGTTCAGACCCGTCTGCCCGCCCATGGTTGGCAACAATGCGTCTGGGCGTTCCTTGGCGATGATCTTGGCGACAACTTCGGGTGTGATCGGTTCGATATAGGTGGCATCGGCCATTTCCGGATCGGTCATGATCGTCGCGGGGTTGGAGTTCACGAGGATCACGCGATACCCTTCCTCCTTCAGCGCCTTACAGGCCTGTGCGCCGGAGTAATCAAACTCGCACGCCTGGCCGATAATAATAGGCCCGGCCCCGATGATCATGATGGAGGAGATGTCAGTTCTTTTCGGCATGTCGGTCCCGCAAGCTGGAGGAATGCAAATTGTGGCGGTTATAGTCAGCCGCACGGTTCGCGCAACCCCCGAAGGTGGGGATTCTCAGCTTTTCCGCGCTGCTTTGGTCAGGGTTTCACCAACCTCGCGAAAAATGCCTGTTAAGGCGTCAATGTTGGGCATTCGGGCCGCGTTGGATTTGGTAACGAAACGCAACGTCCGGGCGGGTTCCGGGGCGGAGAGGTGGAGGAGGGTCAGGTTTTGGGTCGCGGCGGCCTCGGGCGCGGCGATTTCGGGGACCAGGGTGACACCATAACCCCCCGCGGACAGGCCGATCAGGGTTTGTAGGGACGAGGCCCCGATCTGGTTCAGGGTTTCGCGGCTGGTGAAGCGGCAGATCGACTGGACCTGATCACGCAAACAGTGGCCTTCGGACAGCAGCAACAGGCGAAAGCGGGTCATGTCGGTCAGTTCGAACTGACCGTCCCGCAGGGACAGGCGGTCGGCCTCGGCACTGCTGATGGCCAGCAGGAAGCGGTCGTCGAACAAGGGGGTTTCGGACAGGTCGTCCTCCACATCCGTGGCGATGATGATGGCGTCCAGCTGTCCGTCGCGCAGCTCACCCAGCAACACCTCCGTCGTTGCCTCTCGCACTTGTAAATCCAGCTTTGGCAGGTCCGTGTGCAACCGTCCCAGCACCGGCGGCAGGATATAAGGGGCGACCGTGGGGATGACGCCAAGGGTAAATGGCCCCTCCAGCCCGCGTTCCATCCGGGCCAGATCGTGCAGCGCATCGACCCCGTCCAACACCTGCTGCGCCTGCCGCAACACATCGCGACCCAGCGGCGTCGGGCGATAGGGGCGGGTGTTGCGGTCTATCAGGGGGGCAGACAGAATTTCCTCCAACTCCTGAATTTTCACTGACAGCGCGGGTTGGCTGACGGCGCAGACCTCGGCCGCATGGGCGAAATGCCCGCATTCACAAAGTGCGCGAAAATAGGTAAGATGGCGGAGAGAGATATCCATAAGCATTGCTTATCAAAATCCAAGAAAAACACAATTTCTAATTATCTCGTTGCCTCTGTATCCTCGCCACATCTGATTCCAACGGAGGACCCAATGACTAAGCCAAAGACCATGACGACCACGGGTGGCGCACCCATCGCCGACAACCAGAACTCGCTGACCGCCGGCGCGCGCGGGCCCGTCCTGATGCAGGATTACCAGCTGATCGAAAAGCTGGCGCACCAGAACCGCGAGCGTATCGCCGAGCGTGTGGTTCATGCCAAAGGGTGGGGCGCATTCGGTACGCTGACCATTACCAATGATCTGTCGAAATATTCCAGCGCTGACATTTTCGCGCAGGTCGGCAAGAAAATTGACATGCTGGCGCGGTTCTCGACTGTTGCAGGTGAGGCCGGTGCCGCCGACAATGAACGCGATGTGCGCGGCTTTGCGCTAAAATTCTATACGGATCAGGGCAACTGGGATCTGGTTGGGAACAACACGCCGGTCTTCTTTGTGCGCGACCCGTACAAATTCCCGGATTTCATCCACACGCAGAAACGCCATCCGAAAACCAACCTGCGGTCCAACACCGCGATGTGGGATTTCTGGTCGCTCAGCCCCGAAAGCCTACATCAGGTCACGATCCTGATGTCAGATCGCGGCTGCCCGACCACGCCGATGCAGATGAACGGCTACGGCTCGCATACCTACAGTTTCTATAATAAGGCGGGCGAGCGATACTGGGTCAAATTCCATTTCAAAACCCAGCAGGGCCATGCGCACCTGACCAACGCTGAAGCGGCCGAGAAAATCGGTCAGACGCGCGAGGGTTATCAGGAGGCGCTGTTCTACGCGATCGAAAATGGCGAGTTCCCGAAATGGAACGTTAAAGTCCAGATCATGCCCGAGGCTGACGCCGACAAGCATTGGTATAACCCGTTTGACCTGACCAAGGTTTGGCCACACGGGGACTATCCGTTGATCGACCTTGGCGTGATGGAGCTGAACCGCAATCCGGACAATTATTTCGCCGAGATTGAACAGGCCGCCTTTAGTCCGTCAAACGTTGTTCCCGGGATCGGGTTCAGCCCGGACAAGATGCTGCAGGCGCGTATCTTCAGCTACGCCGATGCGCACCGTCACCGTCTGGGGACCCATTACGAGGCGCTTCCGGTCAACGCCCCGAAATGCCCCGTGCATCATTACCATAAGGACGGGTCGATGCGGTTCTTCCAGAATGATACCGGCAATCCGGATGCCTATTACGAGCCGAACTCGGTCAACGGCCCGGCCGAAGCCCCTGAATTCCGCGAGCCTCCATTGCGGATCGACGGTGATGCGGACCGGTATAACCACCGCGACGGCAATGATGATTACAAACAGCCCGGCGACCTGTTCCGCCTGATGAATGCGGAACAGCAGGGGCGGTTGTTCGAAAATCTCGCCGACGCGATGGAGGGCGTCCCGCAAGAGATCATCGACCGTCAGCTGGTCCATTTCGATGCGGCGGACCCGGCCTATGGCGAAGGTGTTCGTGCGGCGTTGGCAGCGCGGAAATAATCAAAGATGGCGGCCTCTCGGGGCCGCCATTTTCTTATCCGGCGGTTTCTGTCCAGGCGACGATACGGTCGAACAATGCGTCTTCTTCCGCATTCGGCGCAGCGTCACGCGCGAGCGCCCCGGCCACCGGTCCGGCAAGGATTTTGTGAATATCCGTTTCGGCCTGAAAATCTCCGCCAACGCGCTTGACCTTGGAATTGTCAAACATCGCGACATGGGATTTGTCGCCGAGCAGCGGGCCTTCCCAGTTTGGTTCGAATCTCATCAGAGTTTCGGTCGCCACATGGCACAGCTTCGCCTCCACCCCCATATTCGCGGCAATCGCATGGGTGATGGCGTTCCAGGTGAAGCCAACATCGCCAGTGATGTGGAAAATGTCATTCACCGCCGCCGGATTGCCGGTGAGGTTGACGAACGGTTTGGCATAATCCTCCGCCCGTGTGATCGTCCACAGGCTGGTGCCGTCGCCCTGCACAACAATCGGCTTGCCCGCTTTCAGGCGATGCACAAACGTGCCTTCTTCCCCAAACGGGTTGGGTAGTTTGTGGCGCAACGTGTGGGAAGGGCGAACAATGGTGTACGGAATGCCCGAGGATTTCAGATAGTCCTCACACTCCGCCTTCGCGCGGCTATAGGCCCAGTGCGGATTGATTAGCGGCGTTTCTTCGGTCACGCGGGTGCTGTCGACTGGTTTCGCATAGGCTGACGCGCTGGAGATGAAAACATACTGATCCGTCGCGCCTGTGAAGATTTCCACATCACGCTTCACCTGTTCCGGCGTGAAGGCGAGGAACTGGCACACGGCGTCCCATTTCTCGTCAGCGAGCACCTTATACGCCGCGTCATCTTTCATATCCCCCGTGATCAGACGCACCCCGTCAGGGAGCTTTTCTCCCGACGTGCCACGGTTGAAAACGGCAACATTCTGCCCGGCTTTGACTGCCTCGTGAACGCAGGCGTAGGAGATGGTTCCCGTGCCGCCGATATATAGAATTTTCTTGGTCATTATCTGTTCCTCCCAGAATCTGCGTTAACGTTAACATTGTGTTCCCGGCATGCCAAGAGGAAACGGGGGTTCCACCCTTCGTCATGGCGCTTGAAATCGACCGCCTTCCGTTGAGTTTGGCCGGTTTGGATATTTGAACAAGTTGGAAAGTCAGAAGGAAATGCGGCGCAGATGTTGACGGGCCTGCAAGTCCGACGGTTAATACCGGGAATTAGAATAGCTGGGACAGTGTGTTGGGACTATTTTCAAAGCTTTTTTCGAAGAAACGGATTACGGCACCAAAAGACGATTTGGTTGGCATCACGCAAGCGGAGTTTTTGCGTGGGTATCGGGTGGTCGAACGGGGCGGCTGGGTGAAGGCGACCCGGTGTAATTCGCGTGAAGAGTTGGAAGCGCGGCTACTCAAGCAATCCGCGAAGCTTGGCGGCAACGCGGTCATCAAATTTTACTGGACGCGCTATCCGAAAGGCAATGCCGACAGGTTTCGGGGCGAGGGTGAGGCGGTTCTGGTGGAACCGACCGGCAAAGCCCTGCCGCCGGAAAAGAAACGTAAAACCACGATCCGCACAGACCGCCCGGTGATCATCGACGGGTCGAACCTGATATATTGGACGAAGGATTTTCATATCGACACCTCGCCTCTGACGAAGCTGTGCGCACATTTGCGGGATCATCATGCGGACTTTCTGGTCTATTTCGATGCCAACATTCGTTACCTGTTGCGCGATGCGGGGGCGCGGATTGACGTGCGGGATCCGTCAAAGCGCGACCTGCAACGGATATTCGGGCTGTTTCCGG
>JBNKWP010000024.1:0-57754 GCA_050299835.1 Silicimonas sp. | reverse complement strand
GCTCACCCGGGAAATCGGAAACTCAGGGATCGAGGCATCCATCGTCGGGCTGGGGACCTGGGCCATCGGCGGCTGGATGTGGGGCGGCACGGATGAGGTGGCGTCAATCGCCGCGATCCGGGCGGCCATCGATGCCGGCATCACCCTGATCGACACCGCCCCGGCCTATGGGCAGGGCACGTCCGAGACCATCGTCGGCAAGGCGCTGGAAGGGCGTCGCGACAGGGTCGTTCTAGCCACCAAATGCGGGCTTGTCTGGCATACGCAGAAGGGCAACCACTTCTTCGATTACGAGAACAAGCCGGTGCATCGCTATCTTGGCAAGGAGTCGATCATCCATGAGGTCGAGCAAAGCCTGAAGCGGCTGAAGACGGATTACATCGACCACTACATCACCCATTGGCAGGACCCGACCACGCCGGTGGAAGAAACGATGGAGGCGCTGGAGGCCCTGAAGACGCAGGGCAAGATCCGCTCCATCGGGGCCAGCAACACCGATCCCGAAATCGTCCGGGCCTATCTCGCCGCCGGGCAACTGGACGCGGTGCAGGAAGAATATTCGATGATCAAGCGCGATCTCGAAGATGAGATGCTGCCGCTTTGCCGGGAAAACGGCGTCTCGGTCCTGAGTTACTCGTCGCTTGGCCTAGGCCTGCTCACCGGCAAGATCGGCCCGGACCGCGAGTTTTCCGGCGACGATCTGCGCAAGGATAATCCGCGCTTCTCGCTCTCCAACCGTGAAAAGGTCGCGCAGCTGATGGCGGCGGTGGCACCGATTGCCGAACGCCACGGCGCGACACTGGCGCAAACGGTGATCGCCTGGACGGTGCAACAGCCGGGGATCACCTTCTCGCTTTGCGGCGCGCGCGACAGCCGTCAGGCCGAAGAAAACGCCGCGGCAGGTCGTATCCGCCTGACCGCAGAGGAAATTTCCGAGATCGAAACACAGGCCCGTACGCATTTGAACGAGCTCGACACCTGATCCGGGGCACAAGACAAAGCCGCAACACCGCCGGGACGCGTTCCGGCGAATGGGAAAGACATGCCTGACCAACGCACCAGAGCGCTGAACAAGATCCGCGAGGACGGGGCCTTCGATGTCCTTGTCATTGGCGGCGGCGTCAATGGCATTGGCGTGTATCGGGATCTGGCCCTGCAGGGTCTTCGCGTGCTTCTGGTCGAGCGCAATGATTTCGCGTCAGGATGCAGCGCCGCGCCGTCGCGGATGATCCACGGCGGGCTGCGGTATCTGGAGAACGGCGAGTTCGCCCTGGTGCGGGAAAGCCTGCGGGAACGCGACATTCTACTGAAACAGGCGCCGCATATGGTCCGGCCCCTGCCGACCGTGATCCCGATCACCTCGTATTTCTCGGGGATGCTGAATGGTGCCGCCAGTTTCCTTGGCAGTTCCCGCAAACCGTCCAGGCGCGGCGCGCTGCCAATCAAGATCGGGCTTGCACTTTATGACTGGGTGACGCGCAAGGGCCGCGTTCTGCCACGCCACCGCTTCCTGTCGTCGGGGGAGATGCGCGAGCGCTGGCCCGACCTGCTGCCCGCCGCGAACCGCGCGGCCGTCTATCACGATGCCTGGATCTCGCACCCCGAACGGCTCTGCATCGAGCTCTTGCGCGATACCGAACGCGCGGCGCCCGAAGTCGTTGCGCTCAACTATGCCGAGGTGGTGGTCACGGACGGGGCGATTTCGGTGATTGCCGGAGAGGATCGACTGCCGATCGCCCCAAGTGCAATCGTGAACGCCACCGGTGCCTGGCTCGATGACACCATCGAACAACTCGGGGGTCATGAAACGCAGCGTCTTGTGGCGGGCACGAAGGGCTCGCACCTGATCCTCGACAATGCCCGGCTGTTTGACGCTCTTGGCGGGCACATGTTCTACTTTGAAAACGGCGATGGCCGGGTCTGCATCGTGTTTCCCTATCAGGGCAAGGTGCTGGCCGGGGCGACAGATATCCGCGTCGAACGGGCCGGAAGGGTGCGCTGCGAGCCCGACGAACTCGACTACATTCTTGCGGCGCTGAGAGAGGTCTTTCCGGGCATCGACGTCACGCCCGAAGACGTGGTTTTCAGCTACAGCGGCATCAGGCCCTTGCCGCAAAGCGATCATGGTTTCACCGGGCGGATCTCACGTGGCCATGAGGTGCGCAGGCTTGACGGGACGTTGCCTCAATTCGCGATGATCGGCGGGAAATGGACAACGTTCCGCGCCTTTGCGGAAGACGCGACCGATGCCGTTCTTTTCGAGCTTGGAAGGACGCGCATCAGAACCACCGTCGACCTGCCAATCGGCGGCGGCGCGTCTTTCCCGGACCAACCGGCCGTTCTGATGGTTGAGCTGACCGGAAAGCACCGTGTTGACCCGGATCGGGCCGCGATGCTGATCGACCTGTTCGGAGCGAAGGCGAAAGAGGTTGCCGCCGAGGGCGAAGATGCAACGCCGCTGCCCGGCAGCCTTTTGACCAAAGGCGATATTCGCTGGATGATCCGGCACGAGTTTGTCGGGCGGCTGTCCGATATCGTGCTGAGGCGGACCCCGCTGGCGATCACCGGCAGCGTCTCGATGGAGTTGATCGAGGCCATCGGCCAAATCCTCGCGGATGAGCGGAACTTATCGGACACGGCCATCAAAGATCAAAAGGCCGATCTTATCGACGAATTGAACGACTATCACGGCGTGACGCCCGAGATGCTGGCGCAGCGCAATACGAACGGAGACTGATATGCGTGTAAATACCAAGGCACGAATGAACCGGATGTTCACCAACGGCGGCTGCCTGGATGTCGCTATCGACCACGGAGTCTGCAACGAGCCAAGCTTCATGGTCGGGCTGGAGGACATGGCCGGTGTGATGGACACGCTCATCAGGGCGCGTCCCGACGCCATTCAATGCGCTTACGGTCAGGCGGACCTGCTGCAATCGCGGCCCGAGAAGGACAAGCCAGCGCTGGTGATGCGGATCGACATGGGCAACCCCTATAACGACCAGCGCCACCGGGTGATGTGGTCGCAGCTTCAAAACCATGACGAGCCGATCCTTGGCGCGGTGGAAATGGATGCCGCCGCCGTGGTCGTGAACCTCTTCATGCTGCCCGACGAGCCGGAACTGTTCCGGCAATGCGTGGAAAACATCAGCCGCGTGCGCGAGGATTGCCGGAAATACGGCATGCCGCTGATGATCGAGCCGCTGGTGATGCTGCCCAACGATGTGCGCGGCGGTTACCAGGTGGACGGCGACGCCGACAAGATCGTCACGCTGGTCCGGCTGGCCTCCGAGATGGGAGCCGATATCATCAAGGCTGACCCGACCGAAAATCCGGAGGATTTTCACCGGGTGATCGAAGCGGCCCGCGTGCCGGTTCTGGTGCGCGGCGGCGGCAAGGAGGATCTGAAGACCGTGCTTGAGAAATCCGCGAAGATCTTCGCGCAAGGGGCGCATGGCATGGTCTATGGCCGCAACATCTATCAGCACGACAATCCAAGCGCGGTGGTCGCGGCGCTGATGGCGATCATCCACGATGGCGCCGACGGTGCAGCGGCCTGGGACATCTACAACCGTGCCTGAGGCCGGGCGATATTTCCTCGGCCTCGATGCCGGGAACACCGTCATCAAGGCGGTGCTGTTCGACGCGGATGGCCACCAGGTGGCGATGCACGCGCTGGACGGCCATTCGGCAACGCCCGAGCCGGGTTACGTGGAACGCGACCTGAACGAGCTTTGGGCGAATGCGCGCACGGCGATCTCGGGCTGTCTGTCCTCTGCCGGTATTGCGCCGGGGGATATCGCCGCGATCGGCTGCGCGGGTCATGGCAACGGGCTTTACCTGCTCGACCGCGACGGCGCGCCGCTGACCGGTATCCAGTCGCTTGATGGCAGGGCCGCCGCATTGGCCACCGAACTGGCGGAAAAGAACGGCGAGGCGCTGCACCCGATCTGCCTGCAACGGCCTTGGCCTTCGCAAACGCCAACGCTTTTGGCCTGGGTCAAACGTCATAGGCCGGACCTTTACGAGGCCGCTGGTACGGTCCTGTTCTGCAAGGATTTTATCACGTTCCAACTGACCGGCGAACGGATCAGCGAGATATCCGACATGTCGGGCGCAGGGCTGCTCCGGATGCCCGATTGCACCTATGACGACACCCTGCTCTCGCTCTACGGCATCGCCGACGCACGGGAGAAACTCCCGCCGATGATCCAGCCCTGCGACATTGCCGGTAAGGTGACGCGGCGGGCGGCGGAGGCAACCGGTCTTGCGGAAGGCACGCCGGTGATCGGCGGCTATTTCGACGTTGTGTCCAGCGCCATGGGCTCTGGCGTGGTCCGGGCAGGGGAAGCCTCGATCATCGCGGGAAGCTGGAGCATCAACCAGGTGTTCTCCGAGCAGCCGGTCGTGGACCCAACGGTCTTCATGATCTCCGGCTTCGCGCCGGGCCGCTTCGTCAACATGGACAACAGCGCAACCTCGGCGGCCAACCTGGAATGGTACGTGCGCGAGTTCGTGGAGCGCGGCGGGCATCACGATGACCCATTCGGCTTCGTCAATCAGCGCCTGTCACAAGCCGCACCGAAAATGGACGATCCGTTCTTCCTGCCCTTCCTCTATGGCTCGGGGCAGGGTGCCGAGTATCGCGCCGGGTTTGTCGGGCTGGCGGGCTGGCATGGCGAGGGCCATGTTCTGCGCGCGATCTTCGAAGGCGTGATGTTCGAACATCGCCGCCATATCGGCGTGCTTGAGAAAGCCGGTCTGCCATTCGGCCACGCCGTCCTCTCGGGCGGCGGATCGCGCAGCCCGCACTGGCCGCAGATCTTTGCCGATGGTCTGGGCGTGCCGATCAAGGTGGCCGAGGCCGCCGAGACCGGGGCACTCGGGGCCGCCATTGGCGCGGCCATCGCGGTGGGCGAGGTTTCGGGCTACGAAGACGGGGTTGACCGGATGACCCGGACAAAGGCCGAATTGCTGCCGGACCCAAAGATGAAGACGCATTATGATGAAAGATACGCGGCCTATCTGGACCTGACCGAACGGATGCGGGACTTTTCGGCACACCTCGCGAACCCATAGACGGGACAGCCATGACCACGACCGACCGCCTCGACGGAGACTACGACTATATCATCATCGGCGCGGGCACCGCCGGCTGCGTGCTGGCCAATCGCCTGACTGCGGATCCGAAAAACCGGGTGCTGCTGCTCGAAGCCGGCAAGTCCGACAGTTACCACTGGGTGCATATCCCGGTCGGCTATCTCTATTGCATCGGCAATCCGCGCACCGACTGGATGATGAAGACCGCCGCCGAACCGGGTCTGAACGGGCGCAGCCTGGTCTATCCGCGCGGCAAGCTTCTGGGCGGGTGTTCCAGCGTCAACGGCATGATCTACATGCGCGGGCAGGCGGCGGATTACGACCACTGGCGGCAGTTGGGCAATACCGGCTGGGGCTGGGACGACGTGCTGCCATATTTCCTGAAATCCGAGGATCATCACGGCGGCAAGGCCGACCTGCACGGCGCGGGGGGCGAGTGGAAGGTGCAGAAACAGCGCCTGCACTGGCCGATCCTTGAGGCCGTGCAGGAAGGCGCGCGCGAGTTCGGCATCCTGCCGCGCGAGGATTTCAACGACGGCTCGAACGAGGGGTCCGGGTTCTTCGAGGTCAACCAGTCCGGCGGCGTCCGCTGGAACACCGCAAGGGGGTTTCTGGCGTCGGCGCGGAAGCGGCCGAACCTGCGCATTTTGACGGAAGCCATGACCGACAGCCTGATCCTTGACGGCAAGACAGTCACCGGTGTTCGGTTCCGGCATGGCGGTCGCAGTCTGGAAGCAAAGGCCACCCGCGAGGTGTTGCTGGCGGCAGGCTCGATCAACTCGCCGAAGCTCCTTGAACTCTCCGGCATCGGGCAGGGCGAGGTGCTGTCACCGCTCGGCATCGAAGTACGGCACGAAAGCCCCGGCGTGGGCGAGAACCTTCGGGACCACCTGCAAATCCGCACAGTATACCGCGTCAGCAATGCGACGACGCTGAACACGCTGGCCAATTCCTGGGCGGGCAAGGCCGCGATGGCCGCGCAATACGCCTTCAATCGCTCGGGGCCGCTGTCGATGGCGCCGAGTCAGTTCGGAATGTTCACCCGGTCGGACGAAACGCAGGCCACGCCCAACCTGGAATACCACGTCCAGCCGCTCTCGACGGACAAGCTGGGGGACCCGCTGCACCCCTATCCGGCGATCACCATGTCGGTCTGCAATCTCAGGCCCGAAAGCACGGGCAGTTGCCACATCACCACCACGGACAGCGATCCCCAACCGGAGATCCGCCTGAACTACCTCTCTGCCGAGAAGGACAGGGAGATCGCGGTGAATTCCGTGGGACAGGCCCGCCGGATCATGACCGCGAAAGCCTTGAAACCCTTCGCGCCGCGGGAGGTTCTGCCGGGCCCCGCCGTTTCAACCCGCGAGGATCTGATCCGCGCGGTAGGCGACATCGCCACGACCATCTTTCATCCGGTCGGAACCTGCCGGATGGGCAGCGACGAGGCTGCTGTGGTGGATGACCGTCTGCGGGTGCGCGGGTTGTCAGGCCTGCGCGTGGTGGACGCCTCGATCATGCCGAAGATCGTCTCCGGCAACACGGCCTCGCCCGTTGTGATGATCGCCGAAAAGGCTGCCGACATGATCCTGAGCGATTGAAAGGCGTACGGGTTTGCGATTGGGCGGCCTGACTTCGGAACGAATGTCTTCAATCGACAAAACGGTGCCCTTCCGCAGTGAGAATACTCCGCACGTCCTCCAGTTTCTCGGATGGGCAAAGGATATGTTCGCCGTCAAAAGTGCAAAGGACAAAAACACCGATATCATTGGCGGATATCGGCGAAATCAGCGCGGCAACAATGCCTGTTTCGTCAAAAGCAAATGGTCCGATGCTCCGAAAACAGGCCCAGCCCCGCTGCGCAGTCACATCTTGCGGAACCCGGTCCTGATCGCAGACCAGAGTCAGCTCGTCCTCGGCCCTTACCATTGCAAGGAAGCCTGGCCCGTTCAGCCAGTTCGGCATGCTCGCGTCAGCCGGCAGCCGGGCGACCGCGTAGGCGCCCTCGATCAGTTTCAGCAACATATTCCGCTCCTCGCACCCGTCTTCCGCTCCGGGGTTAGCAACATTGCCTGCCTTCTCTATGGAGTGAATTTGTCGCAGCCCCTGATCCGACACTTTTGCAGCCGGCGCTGCATCTCCGTGGCATGGTCGCGGCGATACGAGGAGTATCGGGCTCATAGATTTACCATAATTCTCATTACGCGCCCGCTTCCCGCAGGGGGGAGCGCGCTACCCTGAAGTGCGACTCCTATTAGAAACCAATGGGTTATCTAATAGGAGATCTTGGCATGGGAGCCGTTTACACGCAGCTATCACTGTCTGAACGCCGCAAGATCGAGAACTGGTGGCATGCAAAGGTGCCTGTCAGAGAGATGGCTCGCGTCTTGAAGTGACACAAGTCGACGATCTTTCGTGAGATCAAGCGCAATTTCTGGGCGGATGATGCCTTTCGAAAGAAGTACGCGGGCTACTTCGGCCATGCCGCCCAATTGCGGACGGACAAACGCCGATCCGGGCAGCGCAAGCTGATCCGGCACAAGGCGCGGTCGCGCATCAAACAATCGGATCGATCCGGCGGTGCGAGAGTTCGCGGTGACGCTGGTGAAGGAGATACTCAACACCGACTGTTCGCTGCTGTCGGTGGCAAGGTCCGAAAAGCGGGACGAAGCGGACAATGGTTGGAGGTTTGACCGGCTTCACTTTCGTCGCAGTCTCAAGCGAATTTCGAGGGGTAAGACCTGAGATCGCTGTCTAGTCAGTTTCCTTCGATCACACCCGAGAGGCAACACTCGCCTGATAGGCATTGAGGTCGGCGATTAAGGAAACTCCGGAAGGTGTTTCGAGACGCTCGCAGAACTCAGCCCAGACCTCGCCGAAAGGCAGATCCTTGAATTCCTCCGTCAACATTAGCCGTGCCGAGAAGTCGAGGTTGTCCTCTGCCGCCCGCAACTTTTTCCACGGGGTAAGAAGGGCGCGCAGAAGCGCCTTCTGCATATTGCGAACACCGATCACCCAGGCGGCCGTCCGGCTGACCGTAGCGTCAAAAAAATCGAGGCCGATGAAGGTCCGGTCCAGCAAGTCCGCGCTGATCAGTTCATGGGCCATGGCGAGGATGTCGTCGTTCAGCAATATGACGTGATCACTGTCCCACCTCATCGGGCGTGAGACATGGAGCAGGATCTGCGGAAGGGACAATGCCACTGCGCTCAGCTTGTCGGCGATGCTCTCGGTGGGATGGAAGTGACCCATGTCGAGACAAAGAACCGTGCCGTTGCGGATCGCATAGCCCATGTAGAACTCGTGGCTGCCCACGGTGCAGGCTTCGACTCCGATGCCGAAGAGTTTGGACTCGACCGCGTCGAGCATGTGATCCTTCCGATCGGACAACATGGCATCCAGCGACGCCTCCAGACGGGCACGGGCCGCCATCCGGTCAACCGGCAGGTCCTTGTAGCCGTCGGGCACCCAGATGTTGTTGACTGCCAGTGAGCCAAGCTCCTCGCCCATACGTGCAGCAATGTCGCGCGTCCGCTTCCCGTGCTCGACCCAGAAATCGCGGATGCCAGCGTCAGGGTGCGACAGCGTCAGGTTGTCGTCGGCCTTGGCGTGGGCGAAGAAGGTTGGGTTGAAATCGAGCCCCAGCCCCTGATCCTTGGCCCAATCGACCCAGGGCGCGAAATGGCGGTATTCGATTTCGTCACGGTCCGGCGTCTCGTCGGTGTCCAGGTACATGGCATGCAGATTGAGCCGGTGCCTGCCCGGGATCTGCGCAAAGGCGAACTCCAGATCGGCGCGCAGTTCGTCCGGATTTCGCGCTCGTCCAGGATGGTTTCCGGTTGCCTGGATGCCGCCGCCGGACCCGCCAGACTGGTTTTCGAACCCGACGACGTCGTCGCCCTGCCAGCAATGGAGCGAGATCGGGATGGTCTTCAACCGTTCAATGGCAGTTTCGGTATCGACATCCCAATCCGCGAACTGCGCCTTTGCGCTCTCGTAGCCCATTCTTTCCCCCACTAACGCGTGAAAGCCTGCGAGTTGCCCGCGTCCACGTTCAATATGTTGCCGGTCGACTTGGAAGAGGCTTCGGCCGCGAAGAAATAGCAGGCCTCGGCGATGTCTTCGGGCAGGACGGACCGCTTCAGCATCGATCGGTTGCGATACATGTCCTCAAGTCCCTTCTTGTCTGTTCCGTAGGTCGAGGCGCGCTGTTCCAGCCATTCGCCTTCCCAGATTTTGGAGCCTCTCAGAACGGCATCGGGGTTGACCACGTTGACCCTGATACCTGCTTCTGCACCCTCAAGCGCAAGGCAGCGCGCAAGATGGATTTCAGACGCCTTCGCTGTGCAATAGGCGGATGCATTGGGCGACGCCGCCAGCCCGTTCTTCGATGCGACAAAAACGATGGAACCTCCCATGTCCTGCACGCGCATGACCTTGAAGGCCTCGCGGCTGACCAGAAAATATCCTGTCGAAAGGATGTCCATGTTCCGGTTCCAAAGCTCCAGCGTCGTGTCTTCGACCGGCGCAGACGAGGCGATGCCTGCGTTCGAGACAAGAATGTCAATGCCGCCGAATTCCAATGCCGTCTCGGCAAGCACGCGTTCGACTGCGGTTTCGACGGTCACGTCCATGAGCGTAGATCGCACCACGTCCTCGCCGAATTTCCGGGTGAGAGCGGCTTGGGTCGCCGCCAGATTGTCAGCGTCTATATCCGCCAGCATGACGCAGGCCCCTTCCGCCAGATAGCGTTCCGCCGTCGCCGATCCGATGCCGCCGGCGCCGCCGGTAACCAGCGCCACACGGCCCGCGAGCGATTTCGGCTTCGGCATGCGCTGAAGTTTGGCTTCTTCCAGAAGCCAATACTCGATGTCGAAGGCTTCCTGTTCTGGGAGGCCGCGGTATTCGCTGACTGCGCTTGCCCCGCGCATCACGTTGATAGCGTTGGCGTAGAACTCGCCCGAGATTCGCGCGGTCGCCTTGTCCTTGGCGAAACTGATTAATCCGACGCCCGGGACGAGGTAGACAACCGGGTTGGGATCCCGCATTGCGGGCGAATTGTCGTGCTTGCAGCGCTCGTAATAGGCCGCGTAATCCTCGCGATAGGCCGCGACCTGAGCGGGCAGGTCTTTCAGCACTTCGTCGATATTCTTTCTTGCCGGATCGAAGCCTACGACGAACGGGCGGATCTTGGTGCGCAGGAAATGGTCGGGGCACGAGGTGCCGAGCGCGGCCAGCGGCTCCAAGTCTTTCGCGTTCACGAACTCCAGAACGGCGTCGCTGTCATTGAAGTGCCCGACCATGTGCTGGTTGCCGCTGACCAATCCGCGGATCGCAGGCATCAGGCGGGCGGCGACCGCACGGCGACCGTCGGCGGAAAGGTTTTCATGCTTCGGACCACCAAAGGGCGGGACGTCCGCCCCGCGTGTGGCCAGCCTCTCGGTGGCGACGTTGATCACGTCGATGGTGCAGTCGTAGCACTCCCTGGCCGTGTCGGCCCACGTGAACAGGCCGTGGCTTTCCAGAACCACCCCCTCGGCCTCCGGGTTTTCATGGCAGAACTTTTCCAGCCATAGGCCCAGTTCATATCCGGGGCGTTTCCATGGAAGCCATCCGATACGGTCGCCGAAAATCTCCTGGGTCAGCTCGCGCGAATTCGTTGAGGCCGCAATCGCGATGATCGCGTCGGCATGGACGTGATCGACATGCTTGCGTGGCACATACGCGTGTAGTGGCGTATCGATGGACGCCGCGCGCGGGTTCAGCCGGAAGGTGCAATGAGGCAGGTAGCCGACCATCTCATCCTCGAACTCGACGCCGCGATAGAGTCCTTTCAGTGCAGTCAACTTGTCCATGTAGAGCGTCGCGAACCCGTCGAGTTTCATCGATCCGATGTCCCCGCCGGATCCCTTGACCCAGAGAACCTCTACCCCCTCGCCCGTGAGAGGATCAGTTTCAATGACTTTGGCCGAGGTGTTTCCCCCGCCGTAATTCGTCACGCGCTTGTCTGATCCGAGGATGTTGGAGCGATACAGAAGCAGGTCCGATTCGGACTTTCCGGCCGCAACCTTCGGGTCCCAGCGGTTCTCAAGAAGCTGATTTCCGACCGTTTTCAACATATCGCCCTCTCTGTCACGTGCGCTCGGTGGTGCTGTGAAGCTGCGAACAGGCTTATGCTCATGCGGCGCTATGTCAATCATAAACAATCAAAATCAATCATGCTGCGACGCAGAATGCGTGAAGTTGATTGATATTGATTGACAGAACGCACGAATCTGCGCACCGTCACGGGAATGGGAGGCGCAATTGCACGAAAAAGAACGGCATAGGATCATTCTTTCTGCGGTTCAGGATCGTCCGGTCGTGACTGTGGTGGATTTGTGCAGCCTGACTGGCGTCTCCGAAGCAACCATACGGCGCGATATCTCCACACTTCACGTGCAGAAAAAGCTGCGGCGCGTTCGTGGTGGCGCGGAAGCCATCTCGCCGCCGCAGTTCGTGGGACTTGCCGGACGGCCCTTCGCTGTGAACCAGGCGCTGCGGATCAGCGAAAAGCAGGCAATTGCGCGCGCGGCAGTCGATCTGTGCGACGATGGCGACAGCATCATCATAAATGGCGGCACGACGACGTTCCAGATGGTGCATCTGCTGGCCAGCCGGCGTCTTCAGATATTCACGAACTCGTTCCCGATAGCGGAGCACCTGCTGAAGCATTCGAAGAACACCATCATGCTTTCGGGCGGGGTGATCTACCGTGAACAGAACATCATCCTGTCGCCGTTCGACAACGATGTGACCCGCAACTTCTATGCGAAACGAATGTTCATGGGCGCGCAGGGCGTGGGGCCTCTCGGCCTGATGGAAGCTGATCCTTTGCTGATCCAGGCCGAGCAGAAACAGATCGGGCAGGCCGACGAACTGATCGTTCTGGTCGACAGTTCGAAATTCAGCCAGCGCTCGAGCCTCGTCCTTTGCCCGTTGGACCGCATCACGACCGTCATCACGGATGAGGGTATCCCAGACAAGACGGCGGCCATGCTGGAAGCTGCCGATGTGAACCTAATCGTCGCCTCTGCGGGCGGCGCTCAACAGGATGAGGCGGCCTCATGAGCCACCTCACGTAAATACAGATCAGACGTGACCTTCAGGGAGGAACCAAAATGAAACGTCGCTCATTCACTTCACTCATCGCCGGCCTCAGCTTCGCCGCTGGAATGATGGGTTCAACGGCAATGGCGCAAGACAATTTGCGTATTGCCTTGGTCGTCAAGGCCCTCGGCATCGGCTTTTTCGAGGCCGCCGCCGAAGGCGCCGAAGAGGCTGCCGCGGAACTTGGCAATGTCGAGATCATCTATACGGGCCCGACCGATACCACAGCCGAAGGCCAGATCGAGGTCATCAATTCGCTGATCGCTCAGGGCGTCGATGCGATTGCGATTTCCGCCAACGACCCCGACGCGGTAGTGCCGGCGCTAAAAAAGGCGATGGATCGCGGCATCACCGTGATTTCCTGGGACTCGGGCGTGGCTGAAGGCGGCCGCCAGATGCATCTGAACCCGTCGTCGACCGAGCTGATCGGAAACACGATCATCAAGCTTGCCGCCGATCACATGCCCAATGGCGGCGATGTCGCGATCTTGTCGGCCTCGGCTACGGCGACCAACCAGAATGCCTGGATCGAGGCTGCCAAGGGAGTTCTGCCCAACTACGATGGCGTCAATCTGGTCGCGACCGTCTATGGTGACGACCTGTCGGACAAATCATATCGCGAAGCGCAGGGTCTGATGGCGTCCTACCCGGATCTGAAGGCGATCATCGCACCGACGACGGTGGGCATCCTCGCGTCCTGTCAGGCCGTGACCGACGCTGGCAAGATCGGCGAGATCAACGTGACCGGCCTTGGTCTTCCGTCCGAGATGGCAGGTTGTGTGGAGTCCGGTGCGACCGAAAGCTTCGCAATCTGGAACCCGATCGACCTCGGCTATTCCGCAACCATGCTTGCTTACGCGATCGCAAACGGGGCGGAGTCCGCGCCAGGCAAGGAAATCCCGATGGGACGGATGGGTTCGGTCACTCTGGACGATACCAACTCGGCCGCAATGTCAGATCCGTTCACCTACGACAGCTCGAACATCGAGCAGTTCAAGTCGATCTTCTGAACCCGACACATTCCGGCGTGGACACCGATCCACGCCGGAATACTTCCCAGTCCCCTCAAATCGAAACGTGCCAATGCAGTTGGAGCTGAAACCAGACGTGTCGATCGAGACCGCCTCGGGCGCAGACCCGCTTCTGACCCTGTCCGGCGTGACCAAGACGTTTCCCGGCGTGAAGGCGCTCTCGAACGTTTCTCTGAAGCTCTACCCGGGCAAGGTCACGGCGCTGGTCGGAGAGAACGGCGCGGGGAAGTCGACCTTGGTAAAAGTCCTGACCGGCATCTACCAGCCGGACGAGGGCGACATACAGGTCGAAGGCCAGCCGGTTCAGTTCCCGAGCCCGCAATCGGCTGAACGCGCAGGCGTCACCGCGATCCATCAGGAGACCGTCCTCTTCGACGAATTGTCCGTGGCCGAGAACATTTTCCTCGGGCATGCGCCAAAGGGCCGCTTCGGGCTGATCGACACGCGCGAAATGGCTTCTCGGGCACGCGAAATTCTGTCAGGAATCGGTGCGGATATCGGACCGGATTCTGTGCTGAAGGAACTGGGTACGGCGAACAAGCACCTGGTCGCCATTGCGCGGGCGCTGTCTATCGACGCACGGGTTGTGATCATGGACGAACCCACAGCCGCGCTCAGCCACAAGGAAATCAAAGAGCTTTATGAACTGGTGGAGGGGATGAAGCTCCAGGGCAAGGCGATCCTTTTCATCAGCCACAAGTTCGAGGAAATCTTCCGCATCGCGGAATACTACACTGTTTTTCGCGACGGCCAGATGGTCGGCGAAGGCGCAATCTCCGATGTGACCGAGCCTCAACTCGTCAAGATGATGGTCGGCCGCGATGTAAGCCAGATTTTCCCAGATCGCGATCGCAAAATTGGCGATGAAGTCCTTGTGGTCGATGGCTACGAGCACCCGACCGAGTTCTCCGATATCGGATTCACCCTCAGACGCGGAGAGATCCTGGGCTTTTATGGACTTGTCGGCGCGGGTCGCTCGGAATTCATGCAAGCGCTTTTCGGGATCACGCGGCCGTCCGGTGGAACCGTCAAGATCGAGGGCGCCCCCGTTACGATCCATTCCCCGGCAGATGCAGTTAGAAGTGGCATCGTCTATGTGCCCGAGGACAGAAGCAAACAGGGCGCAATCGGGGCGCTGCCGATCTTCCAGAACGTGACACTGCCTTCGCTGACCCGGATATCGCGAAACGGGTTTCTGAAGCTTGCCGAGGAATTCAAACTGGCACGTGAATACACCGAGCGGCTGGACTTGCGCGCGGCCTCTCTGGACACGGACGTCGGCAACCTTTCCGGCGGCAATCAGCAGAAGGTGGTGATCGCCAAATGGCTGGCGACGCAACCCAAGGTCATCATTCTGGACGAACCCACGAAGGGCATCGATATCGGGTCCAAAGCGGCGGTGCATGAATTCATGGCCGAACTTGCCTTGCAGGGACTTGCCGTCATCATGGTCAGTTCGGAGATCCCGGAAATCGTCGGCATGTCCGACAGGATCATCGTGATGCGCGAGGGTCGGATCGCTGCTGAACTGGATCACAAGGACATCACGCCGGAAACGCTGGTCAGCCATGCGGCGGGCATCGGGGCGGTGGGAAAATGAAACGGATTCTCGCTGCTCATGAAGTATTTCTCCTGATCGCGATTGCGCTTTTGCTCGCCTTGATCGCGTCTCGTTTCCCGGCCTTCGTTACGCCCTCGAACCTTGCTGTTGTTTTCAACGACACCTCGCCGCTGATCCTTTTGGCGATTGGTCAAATGATCGTGATCTTGACCAAGTGCATCGACCTGTCCGTCGCGGCTAATCTTGCGCTTACTGGCGTGGTCGTTTCGCTCGTCAATATTGCTGCGCCGGGGTTGCCGATCATCTTTATCGTCGTGATCGCGACTGGATTCGGTGCCCTTCTTGGAATGTTCAACGGCATCCTGGTGTGGAAACTCGCCATCCCGCCCATCGTCGTGACCCTTGGCACGATGACCATCTTTCGCGGGATCATCTTCCTTTTGACCAAAGGCAAATGGGTCAACAGCCACGAGATGAGCGACGCTTTCAAGGCAGTGCCCCGCACTGAAATCCTTGGTCTTCCGGTACTAAGCTGGATCGCCATTGCGGCCGTGATCCTGTTCACCGTCGTCATGACGCGCACGACGCTGGGCCGCGCATTCTATGCCGCTGGCGGCAGTCCCCACGCTGCGACTTATGCCGGGATAAATGTCGGCCGGACGCAGTTCTGGGCCTTCACGATTTCGGGCGCGATTGCAGGTTTAACGGGGTACCTTTGGGTCTCGCGTTTTGCCGTAGCTTACGTGGATGTCGCAGGCGGGTTCGAACTGACCGTTGTCGCAGCCTGCGTCATCGGGGGCGTGTCGATCATGGGAGGCGTCGGGTCGGTTGCAGGGGCGCTTCTGGGCGCATTGTTTCTTGGTATTATCGCCAATGCGCTGCCGGTCGTGAAAATTTCGCCGTTCTGGCAAATGGCGATTTCGGGCAGCGCGATTATCATCGCCGTCGTCCTCAACGCTCAGGCCAACCGGTCGCCGGGTCGCATCATTCTTAAGCGCGCGGAGCGTGCGCCATGACCATGACGAGAAGCATTCCTGACCGCCTGCAAACCCCGGCCGAGCGCTATCTGAAAAGCTGGGAAAGCCTGCTGCTGTTGGTCGCCATTGGCATCTTCATCGCGAATTCCTTTGCGTCACCGTATTTCCTGAATGCCTGGAACCTGTCCGACGCCACATTCAACTTCACCGAAAAGGCGATGATCGCCTTCGCAATGGCGCTGCTGATTATCTCGGGCGAGATCGACCTTTCGGTTGCGGCCATCATCGCGCTGGCTTCAACGGCAATGGGAGCGGCGGTGCAGGTGGGCGCCGGAACGCCGGTGCTGATCCTGATCGGGCTTTCCGTCGGCGTGCTGTGCGGAGCGTTCAACGGTATTCTCGTCACATGGCTGGGCTTGCCGTCCATCGTGGTCACCATCGGTACGATGAGCCTCTTTCGCGGGATCAGCTTCATCATCCTCGGCGATCAGGCCTATCGCGGGTACCCGGCGGATTTCGCTTTTTTCGGGCAGGGCTATGTCTGGTGGGTGATCTCGTTCGAACTCGCGCTTTTCGCGGCCATCGCCGTCATTTATGCGGTCATCCTGCACATGACCAATTTCGGTCGCGCCGTCTATGCCATCGGAAACAACGCCACCGGCGCGCTGTTCTCCGGCATACGGGTGGGCCGCGTGAAGTTCGTCCTGTTCCTGCTGACAGGGCTGATGTCCGGGGTCGCGGCGGTCTGCCTGACGTCCCGGCTTGGCTCGACGCGTCCGTCCATCGCCTTCGGCTGGGAGCTTGAGATTGTGACCATGGTCGTTCTCGGGGGCGTTAGTATTCTTGGCGGCTCCGGCTCGATCCCGGGCGTGGTCATCGCGGCCTTTGTCATGGGGCTGGTCACCTTTGGACTCGGATTGCTGAACGTGCCGGGGATCGTGATGTCAATCGTCATCGGCACACTTCTGATTTCGGTCATCGCGTTGCCGCGGCTCTGGTCGATGTGGAAAACGGTCTGATGGAAAAATATGCCTTCAAGATGCACCTCACTCCGGGCTGCAAGGACGAATACAAGAAACGGCATGACGAGATCTGGCCGGATTTGGTGGCCTTGCTGAAGGAGGCGGGGGTGTCCGACTACTCGATCCATCTGGACGAAGAGACGCACACGCTTTTCGGTGTTCTCTGGCGAACCGACGATCACAAGATGGATGAATTGCCGGGACATGAAATCATGCGGCGCTGGTGGGCCCATATGGCGGATATCATGGAGACCAAGCCGGATAATGAACCGGTTGCGGTGCCGCTGACGCCCGTCTTTCACATGCCATGACACCCGGACACGTTGCCGTCATCGACATCGGCAAGACCAACGCGAAGCTTGCCCTTGTCGATACATCGGACCTGTCCGAGACCGCTGTGGTCACCCGACCGAATACGGTGCTTCAAGGACCGCCCTATCCGCATTTCGATGTCGAGACGATCTGGGCTTTCCTTCTGGACGCGCTCGCGCAATTTCACAATGCGCATGGCATCGACGCGATTTCAGTGACAACTCACGGGGCCTCCGGAGCCTTGCTTGCGGCAGACGGCACCCTTGCCGCGCCGATCCTCGACTACGAACACACTGGCCCCGATACCGTGGCCGCCCAATACGACGCGCTGCGTCCCGGGTTCGAGGAAACCGGGTCTACCAGGCTGCCTATGGGGCTGAACCTGGGCGCCCAGTTTCACTGGCTGTTTTTGCAGGACACTTCGCTGCGCGACCGCACGTGGTCCATCGTCACATATCCGCAATATTGGGGTTACCGCCTGACCGGGAACATCGCATGCGACGTATCTTCCCTGGGCTGTCACACGGATCTATGGAATCCATTCGAGGCGCGGTTTTCCTCCCTCGTCTGTCGTCTGGGGATTGCAGACAAGATGGCGCAGGCGCGGAAATCGACGGACGTTCTGGGACCGCTACTCCCGGAGGTCGCGGCGAAAACCGGTCTCAGGCCCGAGACACCGGTGCTCTGCGGGATCCACGATTCAAACGCCTCGCTTCTGCCACACGTCATGCAGCGTGAGCCACCGTTCTCCGTGGTGTCGACCGGGACATGGGTTATTGCCATGACCATCGGGGGTGCCGAGGTTTCTCTGGACCCGAGGCGCGATGCGCTCGTCAATGTGAACGCGCTCGGCGCGCCGGTCCCGTCCGCCCGATTCATGGGCGGTCGGGAGTTTGAACTGATCCGGGACGGCGGGGACGCGACTGCTAATGATACCGTATTGAGCGAGGTCGCAAGGCACGGTCCCTATCTGCTGCCTGCCGTCGTGCCGGAGAGCGGCCCTTTTCAAGGGCGAAGACACAGTTGGATCGGACCCGAGCCAGCGCGGGGAACCCCGGAGCGCGCGGCGGCGCTTGGCTTCTACCTTGCGCTGATGACTGCAGAGTGTCTGTCGCTGACCGGACACGACGGGACTATCATTGTCGAAGGTCCGTTAGCGGCCAACACGGGTTTTTGCGCGATGCTGTCAGCCGCAACGGGCTGCACGGTCGAGGCCGCGGATAGCGTGACCGGAACCAGCCAGGGTGCGGCCATGCTCACTCTTGCGCCGGACACACTGCCAAAGAGCCCGAGAGTTGGTCGGTTCACACCCGTGGACTGCGAGACGTTCGCTGAGTACGCGAAGAAGTGGCAGGACGCCGTAAACGGGCATTGAGTCTTTCGCGGGTCGTGCGTGTTCGATGGTCTTTTGCGGACGTCTTCGTCCACTTCTTGCTCCTTCGATACCGGCTGGGGCCCTTGACGTCCCACATCACCGCATGCGCGCCTGCACTCCAGCGATAATGCCAACCAACAATGCTGCACTCATCGGCCCCGATCAGATTGGCGATGCCTGAGTTTGACCGCCAGTTCTTTCTGGTTGAGTCCTGCTTTATTCCGGGCGTCAACCAACGCCCGGCACAGAGCCTCCGGACCTTTGCTTCTGATTGTTCTCGCCACGCGTCGCATACCTTTCGTGACGTCGCCAGCGGATGAAACGTGTTATCTAAAAAAGTAGATATTTGAGGGTGTTACCGGCGTCTGGTTTCCTTTGTGTGCGAGCCTGGTGCATGCCCAATGGCGCATCCACTACAACACGGTCAGGCCGCACAGCTCATTGGGCTATCGTCCGCCCGCGCCCGAATGCGTTCGGGGTGGACGGTGAATGCCGGTGGGCGCGACACGCCCTTGCGTCGATGTGCCCCCAACCTCCTCGTAGAGGTACTCGGCAATGCGGTTGGGGGTCGAGGTCCGAACGGTAGGTTTACGCGGAGATTGTCGAAGCGTTCGAACGGGGTCGTGCACTTTTGTACGTGTTCGGGAGATGGCTCTGACCGTTTTGTACCATGTGCCGTGCGGTGTGGTTGCGGAGAGGTTAATCACTTTATTTGGTTGGGTGTCGCCGGATGTTGAGCGTGGGTAGCGTGGGGCGCATGGAGGGCAGTTTGGCACACGTCCGGGCCGGATTGCCCGTGATATGGGTCGGGGTTCTGGTGCGGCGGCAGCCGACTTGCGCCGAGTGAAGGTCGATGCTGTGCCGGGGTGAACCCCGGCCTACGGGTGACATCCGCCGGTATCGCAGGTTTCGAAAAAGAATGGTGCGCTGGAAGCGCGCCCTACGCTTGCTCTTGGAATACTCAACGCTTCGGGCCTCTTCATCGCTGTGCCAGATAGAGGTGACCATGTATCGGTCATGCCAAGCAATCCAGCGTTGATGCCTGGGTGGATTGCGAGTAGACCTACCGCCGAAATTGCACCGCATCCGCTAACTTCTGCCCTTGGGGCTTTGAGCATAGGGCCGGTCCGTGAATTCTGAATCAGAAGAAATGGTGAGGAAGTTCATTTCTGGCGAATTGCCGACCAGCCAGATAGAGGAGCATTTTGAGTTTCTGGTTGCGCGAAAATACCAAAAGACCTTTTGGCTTGGCGTTGCGAAGTTGATCACATCTCAGAGGACAGATTTGTTGGAGAGCCATGCGGTTAGCTTAATGCGCTGGATGCAGGACAGAAGTTGGCCTGGTGCAGAATTAATTTATCAAAGACTCCTTGATTTTGGACCTGTGGTTTTAAGGAAGGCCTTGGATCAGGCAAAAGCTGAAGCTGAAAAAAATTTAGACAAAGATTGGTGTGAGAACCTTGAATGTCTTCATGAAGATTTCTTTGGACATCTTGATCAATAGACGGGGCCATTTGAGGAAAGTGTGAAGGCTAAGACGACGACACTTTGAGTGTTATTTATCAAGCTGCCCAAACTCAATCGGTGCGATCGTCGACCGAAATCTCGCCTTCGCCCCAATGGGCCGACATGACACGGTTGAGCCAAGTCAGCGCCAGCAAGGCCAGCCCCAGCCCCATGAACGACAGGACACGCATAAGGCCCGACAGCCCCGCCATGTCGACGATGAAGACCTTGGCGATGGTCAGCCCGATGCCGGCCATCGCCAGCTTACGCAACCAATCCGAGCGTCTCCAGAACGCGACCAGCAAGGTACCGGCCGAGATCAGCAGCATGGCCAGCGTGTAGGTGTAAAGCTCCGGATCGGACACGCCCGCGACCGACAGGTTCGGACCGCGCCAGAAATGCCGGATCGAGAGTGCCAGGTACGCAACCGTATAACCCACACTCAAGAGCCCCAGAGCGATGCGGAGTGCTTTCGGCATCACGATCATCCAGGCCCCCAGACCAAGCACGAGGGCGAGAGGCAAATAGGCCAGCGCGAGTGAACTGAAGAAAGGCAGACCAATGACCAAATCACCATCCAGAGGATTGGAGAGCGCGAACCGCACCACCAAAATCCCGACGACCAGCAGCGTCAGCACGCCAGCCAGGGCAATGCGAAGAAACCGTTCGAACCGTGGCGCACCTTTCATCCGATGGATTTGCGCCAGCGCCATGGTCGCCCAAAGCGCAGCAAGCAGACCGAGCCCCCAGTGCGACTCTAACGGACGCGCGGGCAGCAGGCGCTCGAAGAGAACCAGCACGAGTGCCGCCGCCAGTATCCAGATGGTACTCTCGAGGATGGCCGCAAGCCGTGCGCGATGCGCGCGGACGACACCCCACGCCACCCCGAGAACGGCGCCGGTGCCAAAATAGGCCAGCATCACCTGAAACAGCGAAGTGTTGTTTTTCATTGCCCAGTCCAGGCCCGGATCAATGATCAACCGATAAGTGATCACTGCAGAACCAAGAGTAGCGTAGTAGGTCAAAACCGGCAGGTTGAAGCGCCGATCCAGCAGGACGACGAACAGGATCATCGTCGCAAGGCCCAGCGTCAGTGCGGTCTTGGTCAAAACCAGGAAAAGCGACAGGCCGATCAATGACAAAGCTGCGACCGCAAAGAGCGATGTGATCAGCCGCGCATCCGGAACATTCAACCGGATCGCGCGTTCGGCCAGCAACGTCATCACTGCGGCGGTGCCGATCACGGCGAGGGACCAGAGCGATGGCCCGTAGACACGACCCGGATCCCACAGGAACTCCAGCAGGAACACGGTCACCGGCGCCAGGCTCGCTGCGGCGAGTGCCCAGAGGAGCGGCGTGGCTGCACGCGGCATGCGCCAGAACGTCAGGAGCGTGCCGATGATCGCCACCGCCATCAGGTGCCAAAGAGTCGCGGGTGGTGCCGTCTCGGGAGGACGAGACACGGCGTTCTGCATTGTCTCGTAAAGTGGTCCGGTGACCAAAGCCTGGCTGATGACGATTCCGAGGAAGGACACCGCCGGTAATATGGGATGATCGGTCAGAGCCGGCGCGCGCCACATCCACAATGTGCTTGCCACAAGCATCGCCACAAGCACGAGGAGAGCCAGATAGGCATCGGCACTCTGCGTGCCTACCAGCGACACCGCAAAAGCGGCCGCCGCCAGATTGGACGTAACCGCGAAAGAGACACGGGTCGGGAACTCTGGCTGCCCTCCCCAGAAGATCGCGAGCAAGGGGGCCCCGGAGTGGTTGGGCACCAGCGAGCGTTGCGGAATCACGATGGCACCGATGGTCAGGATCAGCAGCCCTGACATGAAATGCTCGGGATACCCGGTTCCGAGGAAGACGAACCACATCGACCCACAGGTTGCGAGCAACGCCAGCACGGAAACCCAGGCCCAACGCTTTATCGTATCGATCGCCAGTGCGGCCAGCGCGATCAGCGCGAAGTAATACTGCATCAGCCAGGACTCATCGGAAGACCCGCCGATCAGATATGGCGCCGAAGTTGCGCCAAGGATGCCGACAACGGTCAGGACCGGCCCATAGAACCAGCCGAAAATCACTCCGAGGGTCGAGACCAGCGCCAATCCGGTGAAGGCCACTCCTGGCCCGATCAGGTGAAAAAGCACCCGGGCCGAAAGCACTGCAGCAAAGAGCGTGAGCAGCCCCGCTCCGGACAGCGCCGACGGCAGGAATTGGGTCGCGCTGTCTTTGTCATCGTCGCCAAAACGTCGACGCAGGTACTCGCCACTGATCATCAGAAGAGTACCGAAGGCGAAGGCGGAAATAACCCGCCAGAACGGGGTCAGATACCCACGCTCGGCACCGTATTGAACCAGAAAGACGCCGGCGAGCGACAGCGACAACGCGCCCGCAGCCAGCACCCAGTTTTCCTTCAGCCATTCAAAGAAGGCGTCGATCCTATCTTTCCGGAATACGAAGGCGGAAGGCGGCGCCTCGGCGGTGGTCGTCTGGTCCTGGGCCTGACTGGCAGCGGCAACAGGCGTCGCCCTCCTCGCTGGCAACGTTTCTTCGACTGGCGCAGGCGACGCAGGTGGGGCCACTACATTTTCGCCAGACGTTTCGGTCGGTTGGTCGGACTGCCTCGGCCCTATCGGTAACTCTGCCGGTTGGGGTTCCGGCATACGTGCAGTTGAAGACGCGCCGGGGGGTGAAACCTCCAGCGATCTGACTCGATCGGCGAGTTGTTCGAAACGCCTTCTCAGTTTGAAGTGAAGCACCAGCAGAATAGGCGTTGCCAAAAACCAGGCAAGTGCCAGAAATCCGATCACGAAGAGCCAATCGTACACGCCATGTCCCTCGCCAAGGTGCTGAATTAGCACAGGTGAATCAGCCCTCTTCAGGTCGTAATAGGTTTTTGAACGATGTTCAACATTCTTCGTTTGTAACGTTGCGTCCTGAAGCCAATCTCGCGCGGTGCCGTAGGAGCCCCCGACAATTTGGATGCCTTGGAAAGCCAGGTTCCGCAGGGCATTTTTCAAGTATGGCCAGAACGTTGCGTTCCCACTGGCTGACAAATATCAACTGCGCCGAATAGCCCCCTATCTCTGGGCCATCGATCAGAGGATTCTCTAACAGGGTTTCCGGAACTGGTAGCGGCATGTTGAGCGCCCGAAGTGGTCGAGTACGGTTGTACTGCCGGAGCCATGATCGATAACGATCGGCGCCCACTTGAAATGATTGCTTGAAGCTGCAGAGTTCAGGCGTTTTGCAGCAGCGCTGCCTCGCGCGCAATTTTCAATCCACGTCTGGGATGTCCGACCAAAGTCGGGGATGTCGAAACCCATTCAGGGGTCCATGCTTCCGCCATCTGAACTTCATTTACCAATCTTGGGAGGAGACGTTATGAATGAGATGGCTCAAAAGGCAGGCACTTTCGCTTCGCCCTTCAAAAGTCGCTATGACAACTTCATCGGCGGCAAGTTCGTTGCGCCGGTCAACGGCAAATACTTCGACAATGTGACCCCAATCACCGGCGCGACAGTATGCGAAGTGGCACGCTCGGATGCGGCTGATGTCGAACTTGCACTGGACGCGGCCCATGCCGCAAAAGAAGCGTGGGGAAGCACCTCGGCTGCCGAGCGTTCGAACATCCTGCTGAAGATTGCTGACCGGATCGAAGAGAACCTCGATATCATCGCGACGGCCGAGACCTGGGACAACGGCAAGCCGATCCGCGAAACTACTGCCGCTGACATCCCGCTTTCGGTCGACCACTTCCGTTACTTCGCGGGTGTTCTGCGCAGCCAGGAAGGCACCATGTCCGAGATCGATGCGGACACCGTGGCCTATCACTATCACGAGCCGCTAGGCGTCGTGGGTCAGATCATTCCGTGGAACTTCTCGATCCTGATGGCAGCTTGGAAACTGGCACCTGCTCTGGCCGCTGGAAACTGCATCGTATTGAAGCCTGCAGAACAGACCCCCGCCGCCATTATGGTCCTGATGGAAATCATCGCTGACCTGCTGCCGGATGGCGTTCTGAACATCGTCAACGGTTATGGCGCCGAAGTTGGTGCACCGCTGGCCAGTTCCAACCGCATTGCAAAGATCGCCTTCACCGGTTCGACCGAAACGGGTCGCCTGATCATGAAGGCCGCAACCGAGAACCTGATCCCGGTCACGTTGGAACTTGGTGGAAAGTCGCCCAACATCTTCTTCTCGGACGTTATGGCCGAAGACGATGCATTCCTTGACAAAGCCGTCGAAGGCTTCGTTCTGTTTGCCTTCAACCAAGGCGAGGTTTGCACCTGCCCCTCGCGTGCGTTGGTTCAGGAAGACATCTATGAAGAGTTCATGGCCCGCTGCATTGAGCGCGTAAAAGCGATCAAACAAGGCGACCCGCGTCTGGGTGACACCATGGTCGGCGCTCAGGCCAGCCAGGAACAGCAGGACAAGATCATGTCCTATCTGACCATCGGCCGCGAAGAAGGTGCCGAAGTTCTTGTCGGTGGCGACGCTGCCCGTTTCAACGGTGATATTTCGGGTGGCTTCTACATTCAGCCGACCATCCTGAAAGGCCACAACAAGATGCGCGTCTTCCAGGAAGAGATCTTTGGCCCGGTTGTGTCGGTCACGACTTTCAAGGACGACGAAGAAGCACTGCAGATCGCAAATGACACGATGTACGGCCTTGGTGCTGGTGTCTGGTCGCGTGACGCAAATCGTTGCTACCGCTTTGGCCGCGCAATCGAAGCTGGTCGTGTTTGGGTGAACAACTATCACGCCTACCCTGCTCATGCTGCCTTCGGCGGCTACAAGCAGTCGGGCATCGGGCGCGAGACTCACAAGATGATGCTGGATCACTACCAGCAGACCAAGAACGTCTTGATGAGCTACAACCCCAACAAGTTGGGCTTCTTCTAGGATTACTCCCGCCGCCGCAGCCCCCTGGCTGCGGCGGCGTTCTTGTGGGTGGCGAGGTTATCCAGGATGATGACCGTGCCGGGTTCGAGTTCCGGGATCAGCACTTTCTCGACATAAGCCGCGACCGAAGCGCGTATGGCAAAGGTGCTGACATGATACATCCTCCCAAACAGGATGAATTACAGATCAGGCTTCAAGGGAAGCCCAGACGATTCAGGTTTTTGGCGGTATGATTTAGAGGCGGGTTATTCGTCCCTTTAGACGAAGACCTAGGTTTGAGCGTTTGACCGGCTTGCCAAAAGACCACCAACAAGTTCCTGCAGATCCTCCACATCAAGCGGTTTGTAGCGTAGGAACACACCCTGCTGGAGCGCTTCGCGCGCAAGCTCGGGCGACCTGTTCGCGGTCAGCAAGACACACAGAAGCGGCCCGTGTTTGCCACGCAGATTGCCAATCAGATCGAGCCCGTTTTCGTTGTCGTCCAGATGGTAATCTACAAGAAAGATGTCGGGTAAAATGCCAAGCTCGGCGATCTGTGCCTCAGCCTCTTCCAGGGACGCAGCGATCAATGGCGCCGCACCCCAGATTTCCAGAACCCGCTCCATGGCGTCCTGAACGCTCGGGTCATTTTCGATCACCATGATCAATGCGTTCTTGAGCGACACCGGGATATCCCGGCTGGGCTGTTCGGTTTCGACGGCCAGCTCTTGCTGTTCTGCAAGTGGAATCGAAACCCGAATAGACGTGCCCGACCCAACGGCCGATGTCAGCTCCAGATCATGTTGAAGCATCACGCAGGCGCGCTCCACAATTGCAAGCCCCAGCCCCATCGCAGATTCGGTCGCTTGGCTGGGATCTGACCTGTGGAACTCCTTGAAAACCAGCTCTTGTTCTTCGGCGGGAATTCCAATGCCTGTGTCTATGACGTATACATCGACGCCTTCCTTGCGGTGGCGCGCGCCAACCAATACGCGGCCAGTCATCGTGTAACGGATCGCATTCGACACGAGGTTTTGCAGAATGCGCCGAAGGTAAACTGGATCAGATTTCACATGGACCGAAGTGGGCACAACGGAAAGCTCAAGACCCTTCGCAGCCGCGGCACCTGAAAACTCTTCCAACAAACGTGTGAATATCTGATCCAGCGGAAACTCCGAGATGTTCAGAGCCGCCTGCCCAGAATCGAGCTTCGAGATATCCAGAAGCGCGCCGAGTATCGTCTCGACCGAATGAAAGCTTTGCGAGATCCGACCGACGATCGACCCTTGTTTTGGATCAAGCTCGGTATGTTCCAAAGACGAGATGAACAGTTTGGCGGCATTCACCGGTTGCAACAGATCATGGCTGGCTGCTGCAACAAATCGCGACTTGGATGCGTTGGCGCGTTCCGCTGCGTCGCGTGCGGTCCGAAGTTCATCCGTTCTTTCAACAACGCGTTGTTCAAGCGTTTCGTTGACCTGATGCAGATCCTTATAGGTCTGACGCAGCTTGGTAACGTCGTTGAAGGACACAAGGAATGACCCATCCGCCATTTCTTGCCCGACGACATCGTATTGAAACCCGTTCATGGCTTCTAATTCGCAACGCAGGATCTCGCGGTTCTTGTGGATCGAGGCCCACTCGAAGACCACTTTCGGCTGGCTTTCAGAGGTAAACACCACACCTGGCTCAAACAGCCGTTCAAACCGCGCCAGGCGCATGCCAGCACGTGCCAGCCTGCGATGAATCTTCAAAATCTCAATGGCCGCATCGTTCCACTCGACCAGCTTTCGATCCGCATCAAAAATCAAAACGCCCTGTTCGATATGCTCAAGCGTTGCTTTGACGATCTTGGCCTGCTGATCCAGAATCTTGGCGCGCTCTTCGCGCTCAAGCCGCGTATGGTCAGTGATGTCCGTTTGCAAGACAATCGTGCCACCATCCGGCGTGTTCTGCTCGCTGATCTGCAGCCAAAGGTCGTCTTTCAGCTCGAGCGTGAAGTTCACAGAGTTGCTTTCGTGAACCGCGATGCGCTGGTTCACCCAGTCTTCAACCGACATGCCGCCGGGACGCACGATATATGCACTACCCGCCGTCAGTCGAAGGTAGTTTTCAAAGCTCATGCCCCGCTTGATCTCGCCCACGACGTCCGGAAACATCGTCGAGAAACGCGAGTTCTTCATCACCAGCGTTTCGCTGGCGTCGAAAATTGCAAAGCCTTCCTGAATGGATTCTACGGCAGAAGACAGATCTTGTCGGGCCTTCTCAGCCTCTCGCTGAGCGGCCGCAAGCTGTGCGTTCGTCGCGTGAAGCACATCCAACGCTTCTTCCAGCTTGCTCGTCCTTTGCTGAACTTCGCCTTCAAGCGCGATTGCACGCTCGAAATGCATATACCCTTTTGCGCTGTCGACGGTCGCCCGTTCAACACGCGACATCAGCTTGTCTACGATGACTTTGAGCTTCTCGTTCTCACGCTCAAGGCTGTCGGTTGCCTTCAAAAGGCCGTCTGTCGAATGCGTGTCACTCATGGTCTGGAGGGTAGATCGCTATTCCTGTCAGGGTTTGGTTCACATGCAGCATGTTGTGCTGTTCGCCGTAGGTTGAAAACCCCACAACACGGTGTTTTCTAAGCTCGGCAGACATTTTGGTGACTTCTTGTTTTTGCTCGGCTTCAAGCCGTCTAAGAATGCAGTCACAAGCAAACACCAGGTCCGGTTCGCGCTCCACCGAGAGCTTGTCGAGCACCTCTTTAAGATGTTCGGAGATGTTTCTGGCCTTCGCAACGGTCAGCACCATCCCTTCATCAATTGAAGCGAAGAACCTGAGATGCCCATTTTCCTCGACACGTTGGATGGCCCGCACGTGGTGTTGGTCGCCCACTGAGACAACGATCGGATGAGAGGCAAAAATGAACGGCGACAGTTGGTTTGGGTCGATACCAACGATGCGCGCATATTCTGGTGCGGCCGGTTCGGCGTTGATCTCGGTCACAAGGCGCTTTTCAGGGATTGCGCCTGTTACAACCAACCGTTTCTCCGATGATTCAAAGTGGTCCTCTCGGAACACCTCGAAACGGCAATCGCTGCGAACGACCAGCACGATCGCGGCGTTGTTGCGAACCTGTCCATTGTAAAAAACCGGCGCGCTTTCAAATCGCAATCCGTCGCCTGACGATCCCCCGAACAATTGGGTCGATCCAAGGGCCGTCGAGATGTTCAGAACAAATGCGTCCTCTCGGCGTGACAGGCCATCCACCAGAAGAAAAGCAAACTCGTTTTTGAAATCATACCGTTGCGCCTGCGCTTCCTGGCGAAGCGCTAAAACCTCACGACCAATCGCGACCTCGTCCGGGTCATCAAGGGCTTCAAACATGCGCGCACTTGCAGCGAAATGCGATTGTGGGAACCCAAGCGCAACAATCTTGTGCTCACTATAGCCTTCATCGCAAATCTCGCCTGCCGTGCGTGCGCCAAGGATATGCGGCACGTCCAGTTGAGCCTGCAATTCCGCGGTAAAGACTTCCAATTCCACATCGGGAGAGGCTAAAACGATAACGCAGGCATAGGGGGCACCTCCCAATGCCTTGACCAGTTCCGAGACCGGATCCGTTTCGACCAGCAGATCGACCGATACGGTCACGACGATGCTCGCGTCCGACTCGCTCAAACAGTTCCCCTCCCTGGAAGTCTAGCCGTCGCCAGACTCCCCCGAAAGCGAGGCATAGCTGACCTTCTTCGCAAGCAACACAGCTTGTGTTCTGTTTTGAACCTCAAGCTTGCGCATGATTGCAGTCAAATGCGCTTTTACCGTAGTTTCGGCAATGGAAAGGTCAAAGGCAATCTGCTTGTTGAGCTTTCCTTCGCAAATCAGGTTCAGGATAACAGACTGCTGAGGCGTAAGGCTGGTAAGCTTTTTGACTACCTCTTGATTCCCCTGCGACAGGAAATCCCCCTGCGGTGCAACGAAGTCTTCGGGTGTATAGATTTCCCCGTCCGCTACGATCTGGAATGCGCGGACAAGTTCATCGCGTGGGCTGCCCTTGGGGACGAACCCAACGGCGCCGGAATCCAGAACGCTTGATGTCACGCGATTGTCCGAGATCGATGAGACGACGACGATCTTTGCCTCAGGAGCAGCCGAGCGCAGCCTGATAAGGCCATCAACGCCGTCGACATCCGGAAGGTTCAAGTCCAGCACAATCAAGTCCGGCGGAGCTTCAGAGACACGTTTCAACGCGTCCTTAAGCGTTGCTGCGGTCTGTATCAGTGGCGCGTCGAAGATTTCTCCGACGGTCATGGCCATCGCATCGCAAAACAATGGGTGATCGTCGATCAACAACAATCTCAGTTCACTTGTTTTACCGAAACTCGGCATGAAGACCTCTGCCGTTTTCATTTTCGCCTCATAATTAAATAACTAAAGTGCGGAGCCCACAAGGCGCGAGCTCCGCATGGTCTGACTTGGGTCAGTTGACGGCCGGGATCTTGAAGACCCAGATCGAGCCACCCTGGTTCAGGAAGTTGACCTTCTTGGCCACTTCACCACCCCACAGCGGAACCGCGCCGCCCCAGCCGGAAGCAACTGCAACATACTGCTGGCCGTCTTGCTCCCAAGTTACGGGTTGGCCAACGATGCCAGAGCCGGTTTGGAACTTCCAAAGCTCTTCACCGCTGTCTGCGTCAAAGGCCTTCAGGTAGCCCTCGGGCGTGCCGGTGAAGACCAGTCCGCCGGCGGTCGCCATCACACCGCCCCATAGCGGAGCATCGTTTTTGTACTCCCACTTGATGTCGCCGGTGTTCGGGTCAATCGCCTTCAGCGACCCGATATGGTCTTCGAAGATCGGTTTGATCGTGAAGCCGGAACCAAGATAGGCGGCGCCCTCCTTGTAGCTGACAGGCTCGTTCCAGATATCCATGCCCCATTCGTTAGAAGGCACGAAGAACAGGCCATTTTTCGGGCTGTGCGCCATTGGCATCCAGTTCTTGCCGCCCAGGAAGGACGGAACCGAGAAAACAACGTCGCCTTTGCCACCGTCTGCAGCATCCGCCGGATTGCCAGGGCGGTTTTCTTCATTGAAGATCGGACGACCATTTTCATCGATGCCTTCTGCCCAGGTGATATTGTTCACGAAAGGCGACGCCGACACGAACGCACCATCTTCACGGTTCAGGACATAGAAGAAGCCGTTGCGGTCCGCCGTGGCAAAGCGCTTGTTGCCTTCTGCATCGACGAATGGAACAACTTCGTTCACGCCGTCAAAGTCCCAGCCTTCGCGCGGGGTGGTTTGGAAATGCCATTTGATCTCGCCATTCGCCGGATTGATCCCGATCCGCGAGGCGGCATACAGGTTGTCACCCGAACCATCGGTCTTGTCACCGGCACCACGCAACCACGAGTTCCAGGGCGCGGGGTTACCAGCGCCGAACACCAAGGTGTCGGTGTCGGAGTCATAAGTGCCACCAAGCCATGTCGCACCACCGCCGGTTTTCCAAAGGTCGCCGGGCCATGTTGCGTTCAGCTCACCAGTCATGGTGCTTTCTTCGCCATTCAGCGTGCCCATGTGACCTTCGATCACCGGACGGGTCCAGACCACGTCGCCGGTTTCGGCGTTGCGCGCCTGCACTTCGCCAATGATGCCGAACTCGCCTCCCGAGTTGCCGGTGATGACCAGGCCATCCACGATCAGCGGGGCGGAGGTATAGGAATAACCCGCCTTGTAGTCCGCGATCTTGTCCTTCCAGACAACGTCTCCAGTCTTCAGATCCAGGGCCACGATCCGGGCATCCAGCGTACCGAAATAGATCTTGTCGCCATAGATGGCACCACCGCGGTTGATCACGTCACAGCAGGGTAGAATGCCTTCGGGCAGGCGCGCATCGTATTGCCAGATCTCTTCACCGGTCTCGACATCAATCGCATACAAGCGCGAATACGAACCGGTCACATACATGATGCCGTCGTAAATCAGCGGTTGGGTTTCTTGCCCACGCTGCTTTTCGCCGCCCATCGAAAAGGACCAGGCCGGAACCAGGTACTTCACGTTGTCTTTGTTGATCATGTCGAGCGGGCTGAAGCGTTGTTGATGACGCCCCATCCCGTTGCTCACGATCTGTGTGGTGATGTTCTGATCGTTGGCAATGTCTTCTTCAGTCACACCCGCGATCGACGCCGTTGCAGCGATCAGTGTCGCTGACGTCGCCAATAGTAATTTCTTCATCGTGTCCTCCCTTTCCGAGACGACAGAAACTCCAGATTCCTGTCGCCCAAATTGGTCGCGGAAAGTTCGCCTGAAAGGTATTGCCAATTGGTCGTATAGAAGTCGTGACCCCTGTTTGCCTACGCTGCTCACAAACAGGGAGGACTGCTATGTCTAGATTCAAGAAGGCCGCGTTCAGCGCGGTAATTGCCTGTGTTGCACAGGTGGCTTTGGCGGCAGACCTGCCGGTCATCAAGCTTGGAGCCTTATCGTTTGGTACGGTGAATTGGGAGCTCGACACGATCAAGCATAATGGCCTCGACACGGCGAATGGCTTCACGCTTGAAGTGGTTCCCATGGGCGGCGGCAACGCGTCAGACATCGCCTTTTTGGGCGGCGAGATCGACGTAATGGTGTCGGATGTCGTGTGGGCAGCGCGTCAGCGCGCGGAAGGGCGCGACCTGAAGTTCATTCCTTACTCGACAGCTGTCGGTGGCATCATGGTGAAACCGGAAAGCGGCATCACCGATCTGGCAGGCCTGCAAGGCAAAAAGGTTGGTATCGCCGGCGGTCCGCTGGACAAAAGCTGGCTCATCCTGAAGGCCTATGCCGAGAAGATGGCCGGGCTTGATCTGGAAGCGGTCACGAAACAAGAGTTTGGCGCACCGCCTCTTATCTTCAAATCCGCGCTGACCGGCGAGGTCGATGCGGTAATAAACTTCTGGCACTTCCAGGCGAAGGCCAAGGCCGCTGGTCTGGTCGAGATCATATCGGTCCAGGAGGCCGCCGAATCGCTCGGTCTAAGCACAACGACGCCGCTTCTGGGGTACATCGTAAACGGCGATATGGACCCCAAGCTTTCCGAGGCGCTCTACAACGCCTCGCGCGCGGCGAAGGACATCCTGCGCAACGACGCCTCCGCGTGGGAGGTTGTCCGCCCGCGTATGAAACCCAAGAATGACGCGCAATTCGACGCTCTTAAAGCCGGGTTCATTGCCGGTATCCCCGCCGGAACCGAGATCGACACCGATGCGGTTCAGGACATGCTGAAGCTAATGGGTGAACTTGGTGGAGAAGACCTCGTTGGCAAAGCCACATCTCTTCCAGACGGGTTGTTCATCGGAGGCTGACACAGGCAATGCGTCGAAACACGGGCATACGCATTTTCTCCCTGGGGCTGTTCCTACTTTTCTGGAACGGCCTCTCGGTCTTGTTGGGGGATCCGCAGGTTTTGCCCTCCCCCTTGCAGGTCTTTCACGAAATGAGCGTTCTGTGGCAGCAGGGCAAGCTGCAGGACAACTTGGCTGCCACGGCCTGGCGCGTGGTCGCGGCATTCAGTCTGGCGATGCTGATCGGAGGCGTATTCGGTTATGCAATGGGCCGATCGGATGGCTTGGATGCATGGCTTGATCCGTGGCTGATCATCTTCCTGAACTTGCCGGCACTTGTCCTGATCGTCCTGTGTTATCTTTGGGTGGGCCTGAACGAATTTGCAGCCGTTCTAGCCGTCACGCTTAGCAAAGTCCCCATGACCACCACGATTATCCGAGAGGGCGCGCGCAATTCGTCATCGGCGCTGCGTGATCTGGCAAGCGTTTATCGGCTATCAACGCTGACAAAGCTGCGTCACATCATTCTTCCAGAACTATTTCCCCATATTGTCTCGGCAGCAAGAACCGGATTTGCCGTCATCTGGAAAATCGTTTTGGTGGTCGAGTTTTTGGGTCGCCCAAACGGCATCGGACGGCAAATTCACACACAATTTTCTTTGTTCGATGTGACGGGAGTATTGGCATACGCCCTCAGCTTCGTCGTCTGCATCCTGTTCATTGAATTTGCGATCATGCAGCCCAGTGAAAAGCGGGTTGGAAGGTGGCGTGTCGATGCTGAAGCTTGACCTTCACCGCAAATCCTTCGCGGGTCAGACTGTTCTGGAAGACGTGCATCTTGACTTGAAGCAAGGTGACCGGGTCGCGATCTTTGGCCCGTCCGGCGTAGGCAAGACAACGCTTCTTCGCATTGTCGCGGGGTTGGACAAGCGGTTCGATGGGATGCGTGAGGCGCCCGACGAAATTGCGCTTATGTTCCAGAATCCCACCTTGCTTGAATGGCGCACGACCAGCGAGAACCTTCAGATCTTCCATCCGGCTTCGGATGAGCGAGACATTCAAGCGGCCCTTTCCCAAATTGGTCTGCTCAACAAGGCAGACCACTATCCGCGCCAGCTATCGGTCGGGCAACAGCGGCGCTTGGCTTTGGCACGTTGCTTTCTGACACCCACGCCCTTGGTGCTGCTGGACGAGCCTTTTGCATCGCTTGATCAAAGCCTGCGGCAAGAGATGCTGGCGCTGACCCGCGCGTTCCTGGACAGAACCGGAAGTGCCCTGTTGCTCGTGACCCATGCTCTGGACGAAGCGGAGGCACTCGGGGCTGAAAGCTATGAATTGCGGAATCTCACCCAGACCGGCGCAGAGGTCGCCGCGCTGTGACCAAGTTTGACATCGTCCAAGGCCTGTTCCGCGCCACCCTCGCTGCGGTGTATCTGACCATAGGTGCTCAAATGGCCGCTGCCGATCTGGTCGATGAAGCCGAGCTTCGAGATGCAGTAATTGCGCCCTATAGCCTGGGCGAGCCGACAGATGTCGAAGGGGTTTGGGAGCTGCTCAATGGTAGCGGCGCACGAGGGGGATACGTCATTCAATCCGAGGCCATATCGCCGCTTCCCGGCTTCTCGGGGGCTGCGATCAATATCCTGGTGTTGTTAGACATGGATGGTGGGTTCATCGACGTGAAACTGCTGAACCAGAGCGAACCCATTTTCGTGTCCGGGTTGGGCGAAGCCCCATTCCGCCAATTCCTGGAACAGTACCGCGGCTTGTCGATCAACAACCCCATCACCATTGGAACGAACTATGGATCGGGCGGCGGTGGGTCATTGGTTTTTCTGGATGGTGTGACCAAGGCGACGGCGTCGGTCAGGATCGCGCATGAAAGCATCATGGCCGCCGCGCGCGAGGTTGCGCGCAATAAGCTCAAAGGCATCGCTCGCCCACAGGAAAAGGTTGTGTTGAAGCCTGATCTGAACCTCAGCTTCACGTGGCAGGATCTGGTGGATCAAGGGCTGGCCCGTCACGTTGTGGCCACGCATGGCGAAGCACGGGCCGAGTTCGCCGGCACACTATGGCAAAGCGATGACCCCTTTCCTGACGCCGCCGACAGTGACCCCCTTATTGACCTGTGGATTGTGGACGTGACGGCGCCACCTGTGGCCAAGGCGGTCATGGGGAACCGGATGCTGCGAGACTGGCAGCGGCTGGGAGAGATCTCGCCCGATGACCAAACGTTGCTGCTGATCGAGTCGGGCGACCACGGCTTGGTTTCAGAGGAATTTGTCAGGAACACTGCACCTTCTTGGATCGAAGCGGCCCAAGACGAATTTCCGGTGTCGGTCATGGATGCGGACCTTCTGATCGACCTGAACGACGATGTCCCGGATGGGAAGGCTATGGTGCTGCGCCTGGACCGTCGTCTGGGGTTCAATCCGGTGCGGGATTGGCAGCTCAGCCTGCTGGCTGTTCGCCAGCACGGGATGCTTCAGCCGGAACTGGGGCAGGCGCGTTTCAGCTGGACGGTCAGCGCCGATGACCGGTTCTTTGATGTCCTGACCCCACCAAAGCCGCTGTCACCATTTGAGAGTGCGTTGGTCAACCGCAGCTCGGACTTGTTGATACTGGGGTTGTTCCTGGAACTGATACTCCTGCTCATGATGTTCAACCGCCACTTCGTGCGGCACCCCCAACACCGGGTGGTTCGTTATGGAGTGCTTGCCATAACTTTGGGGTTCGTCGGCTGGTGGGGGCAAGGTCAGCTTTCAATCCTGACACCGATTGCGACCCTTTCCTCCGCTCTAGCCGGGAAATCGCTCGGTTTCCTGCTTTACGACCCCTTCTCGCTTGTGATCTGGATTGCCGCCATCATCGGATATCTCATCTGGGGGCGCGCGCTGTTTTGCGGCTGGTTGTGCCCATTCGGTGCGATGCAAGAATTTGTTGGAGCAATCGCCAAACGTTTGGGCGTGCAGCAACTTGCGGTCTCGGGCACATGGGACCGGCGACTGAAGTTTCTGAAATACCTTGTTCTGGCCGGTCTAATCGCAACAATGCTGTATCGCCCGGAACACGTCGAATCCGCCGCGGAAGTCGAACCCTTCAAAACCGCCATCTCAGTCTTCTTCCAGCGCGAATGGTACTATTTATTCTATGCTGTGATCTGCCTGCTTGCCTCGGCTGTCGTGTTCAAAGCCTATTGCCGCTACCTCTGCCCGCTGGGTGCGCTTATGGCAATTGGCGGCTGGTTGCGCCTGACGAGATGGATCAGGCGCCGGGCTGAATGCGGATCTCCCTGCCAACTGTGCAGGGTCAAGTGCGAATACAAGGCCATCAAACCGTCGGGCAAGATCGACTATTCCGAGTGCTTTGGCTGCCTGGAGTGCGTTGACATCTACGAAGATCGCAACAAGTGCGTGCCGCTTTTTGTAACCGACAAGAAAAGGGCGCGCGCGGCATGATGCAGCGAAGACATGTTATCAAGCTTGGCGTGGCTGCACTGGGGACATTTGCCCTGACACGGTACAATCCAAGTCGGCGCGAATGGCATGGGCGAGGCTTTGGGGCGGATCTGTCGGTGGTGTTTCTCGAGAGTGGCGAGGAATTCGAAAGCACCTTCGCAGCAATCGAAAAGGAAGTTGAACGGCTGGAGCAAGTGTTCAGCCTATTCCGCCCGAGCTCGGCCGTTTCGCGGTTGAACCGGGACGGAGAGCTGCAAGACCCACCCAAAGATTTGGTCGAATTGCTGCAGTTGTCCAAACACGTTTGGGCCGTGACTGACGGGCTCTTTGACCCAACCATTCAAACTGTCTGGCAAGCCCCGCATGCTCACCCGATACCTCCGGCCGGATTTGGGACGGTCGACGTCCAACGTGACCTCATCAGGTTCAAGAAGCCGGACACGGCCCTGACGCTAAATGGCATCGCGCAAGGCTATGCGAGCGATCAGCTGTCAAGCCTCTTGCAGCACTGGGGCTATGCGGCACATCTGGTCAATCTCGGAGAATTCGCGGCAGGTGATGGCGATTGGCGATTGGGTGTCGAGAACGGTGATGCGCAACGTTTGGCGCATACTGACCTTAGCAATCTGGGGCTTGCAACCAGCGCGCCGAACGCAATGAGACGTGCCAGTGGACAGGCCCATATCGTGCATCCGTACGGGGGGATGCCTGTTTGGAAAACGGTCACAGTTCAAGCCCAAAACTCGGCGCTTGCAGACGCCTATTCCACGGCGTTCTCGCTTATGCCACGCGCTGCAATCGAAGCAATGGATCTACGTGCGATGGGCATCTTGAAAATCTGGCTTGAGAGCCAGGACAGCACGGTGATCCGACTGGGCTAATGACTAGTATTCCGGGGCCGCATGGCTCACGCCATACTTCTCGAAGATCGCCGCAATCCGCCCATCCATAAGCGCATCTGCAATCGCATAGTCGGCGGCATATGAAAGCTCTCGGAAATTGTGGCGCACGGCAATCCCAAGCGTCCATGTGTCCAGCGCGAAGTTCACAAGCGGAGGGGTGGCCACCGCAATGTCGTCGCTTTGGTCAAGATGCTCCAGAATGGTTTTCACACCCATGACAGCGTCCACCTCTCCCGTGCCCATGGCGGCAAATGCGTCTTCATGGCTGGGATAGTGACGAATGTTCGAAAGCAACATGCCGCCATTGAAATTGGAAAGATAGAAATCCGATATCGTGTGATTTTCGACGCCGACCTTGTGGAAGCGATAGTAGGGAGTTGTCGGCGGATCATCAGGGAAAACGTCGATGCGATAAGCCGTCGCAAGTGTCTCGTTGAAATACTGACCGTTCAGCACAACCAGCTCGTTACGGCATTGCAAATCCTTGCTGTAGGGCACGTGCATCATGATGTTTGACACCTGCCCGCCGATCAAAGGCCCCTTCCAGATCTGATTTCGCAAGTCCGCGTCTACGCTCTCGTCCGCGGCGACAAAATTGAAACGCGCCTCGACACCGATGTCGTCAGCAATGATGCGCGCGATCTCGATATCAATGCCCGCCGGTTTACCGCGGTCCTCCCACGAGAATGGGGCAAAATCTTCGTAGACGGCAAACGTCAGATAGCCGCGTTCACGGATCGTGTCGAAGTCCTGCCCAACATCGATCCGTGTATCCGACCGTTTCGGGATCACATCCCCATACCCTTTGGCCAAATCTTCACATCGTGCCAAGGCGTGTCCAGCGGTGCCGACCAAAAGGCCGAGCACCAGAGCGATATGGGTGCAGATACGCAAAGCGGTCAGTGCGCCGCCGACAGGCCGATGGTCAGAAGCTCGGCCGCCTTGGCGAAGCCGCCAGCGCTGCCACCCAACGCAAGTGCTGCACGGGATACCGCAGATTCAGCCACCGGAGCGCCGGAACCTGTTTCAGCAGAGGCGTTGATGTCTGCCAGTTCGGTCCGAAGTGCGGCCACTTCATCGCTCAGGGACGCCGCATCAGCGCCACCCTCGACTTCGCTAGCACGGTTTTTCAGCAGATCGCGGATTGCGGATAGGCGGGTCTGATGATCGTCAAAAGCACCGTCATCAGGGCGGGTTTCAATGTAGGTGCGGATGGCCCATGCGGCTTCCTGACCCAGAAGGTCTCCAAAGGCGGGCATCTTGGTGATCCCGTTCTGGGTCATGCCATAGCGGAAACGCTCGAGAAACCATTCGTCGCCTTCCCAATCCGCGCTGAGATAGCGCAGGTCCGGGGCAAGCCCGCCAGACACGACTTCCAATCCATGACAGCGTGCGCAGTTCTGGTTATAGCCCGATGCGCCTACATCAATCGCGGCTTGCCAGTTTTCGCCCGCGGGATCACGCCAGGGGTTTTCCTCTAGCCATTCTTCTCCAAGACTGGGAAGCGCAGACGTGTCGACGGCCTGTGGGGCGACGTCGCCATGGGCAAAGGCAGCAGCGGCGGCCAGAATGAACGGTGGCGCAAGCATCCGTGTCGAGAGTTTCATCATGTCTCCTCCAAGCTTTTGAAACTTTCTAAATGGCTCGCTGCGACCGCACTATTCGACCTTTGTCCAACTACTCGAAGGCCTACCAATCAGAGACACTCCTTTTTACAGGGAGGATCAGGTGACGCGTTTGTTGGGATCATTTGTCATCGTGCTGCTTGTCGGGTTGCTCGCCAATGCTGCCAACGCCGCGGACAACCAGCGAAACATAGATGTGCTGTATCTCAGGATTGCCACACCCGAGCGACCCACCTTATCGAATCTTGATCCGACCCCCGAGGACCTGGGCCTTGCTGGCGCCAATCTGGCCGTTGCGGACAACAACGTGACGGGCGGCTTCATGGGGTACCAGTTCGTCATGGAGACCGTCGATCTGCCTGAAGGCGACCTGGAGGCTGCACGGGCCGCATTGCAGGAAAGTGACGCGCCCTATGTGCTGGTCGATATGAGTGCCGACGAAATGACAAGCCTTGTTGACGGAAGCGAGGCACGGATATTCTTCAATGTCCGGTCCTATGATGACAGATTGCGAGGCGAGGACTGCCGCGCCACGCTTTTGCACACGGTGCCGAGCTATGCCATGCGTACTGACGCACTGATGCAGTTCGTCCTAAAGAAGCGCTGGGACAGGATGGCCCTTGTGGTGGGCAATGCTGCCGAGGATGCCAAGTTCGCCCAAGCACTGCGCAAATCTTCAACGAAGTTCGGAATGAGCTTTGCTGCGGAAGAAGTTTGGGTAATGGATGGCGATCTGCGTAGACAGGCTGGCGCGGAAGTGCCGCTGCTGACGCAAAAGCTTGGCGACTATGACGTGCTTTTTGTCGCCGACGAGCGCAACGATTTTGCTCGCTATCTGGCCTACAATACCTGGCTTGCACGCCCCCTTTTGGGTGGAGATGGCCTGCGCGCCACCGGCTGGGACCGGGCAAACGAACAATGGGGCGCCGCCCAATTGCAAAGCCGCTTCCACGATCTGGCCGGACGCACCATGCAGGATGTGGACTATGCCGCATGGGCTGCATTGCGCGCCGTGGACGAAGCCCAACTGAGAACGAATTTCGCGCCGATCAATGGCATCCGCGCCTTCCTTCTGGACGGCATTGAATTGGCGGGTTTCAAGGGTCGACCTCTGTCCTTCCGCAACTGGAACGGGCAGATGCGCCAGCCCATCGGGCTGACCCATGCCTCGGCTTTGGTCGCGATGGCTCCGCTAGAGGGTTTCCTGCACGCCAGAAACGAGTTGGACAGCCTTGGCGTAGACGAACCGGAAAGCCAATGCACAGCATTCGGAGAGTGAAGCTATGAGATTGAACACTTGTCTGGCGGCCTTGATCACCTTCATGCCTGCCGCGGCCTTCAGTGACGAGATCTGGGTCTCCAACGAAAAAAGCGACACGGTTTCCGTGATCGACGTTGATACGTTGGAAGTGATCAAGGAATACGAAGTTGGCGAACGCCCGCGTGGCATCATGTTCTCTAACGACTTCAGGTATCTCTACATCTGCGCATCGGATTCTGATGCCGTTCAGGTGCTTGATGTCGAGGCCGGAAAAATCATTCACGATCTGCCTTCCGGCGAAGATCCCGAGCAATTCGCTCTGCACCCCAACGGCAAGCTGCTTTTTATCGCCAATGAAGATGATGCCGTGACCACCGTTGTCGACACCGAAACCCATCACGTAGTGGCGCAGATCAACGTAGGTGTTGAGCCCGAGGGCATGGCGGTCAGCCCTGACGGAAAGACCGCGATCACCACGTCGGAAACCACCAATATGGCGCATTGGATCGATACGGAATCCAACAGCATCTACTCCAATACTCTGGTCGATGCACGCCCGCGCCATGCCGAGTTCACCGATGACGGATCGAAACTTTGGGTTAGTTCGGAAATCGGCGGGACGGTGGCCGTGTTCAACACATCGGACCAAAGCCAAATCACCAAGATCGAATTCGAGATCACTGGCGTTCATCCCGACAAAATACAGCCTGTCGGAGTCGAGCTGAACTCGGATAACAGCCTTGCCTACGTGGCGCTCGGCCCGTCCAATCATGTCGCCGTGGTTGATACAGCGACTTACGAGGTTCTGGACTATGTTCTGGTCGGGCGACGTGTCTGGCACATGGCGTTGTCACCTGACGGAACCAAGCTGTTCACGACCAATGGTGTGTCAGGCGACGTCAGCGTCGTCGACGTTGCCACCAACAAAGCCATCAAATCCATCAAAGTGGGCCGCTTCCCTTGGGGCGCAGTTGCACGCCCGACCAACTGAGGAGTTCAACACATGAAGAAAGCCATTATTCTTGCCAGTCTTCTTGCCGCAAGCACCGCATTTGCAGATGCTGATGATCTGGGTATGGCGGGACTTCTGTCTGGCTCCAACAAAATCGATCTGCCCGAGGTTATCCTTTCTGTAGGTGAGCCCCTTGCCGACGCGCCCTGGGAGCTGAAATCCGGCAAGTATTATGAGGTTGAGATCACCGCAGATGGGTCCGGTGAAATCGGTCTGGCTGGGAATGGCTTCTTTCGCGCAATCTGGGTTGATGAAGTTGTCATCGAAGGGTTGGAAATCCGCCCCTATGCACTGCACTCGATCGAGTTTGACGACGCGGGCACGATGGAAATCGGTTTCGTCGCGATCAAACCCGGCAAATACGAGCTGCGCATTCCGGGCAGCACTGGTGAAAGCCAGGCGATACAGGTCGAGATTGAATGACAGACGCCGTTGTCCTGGAAGATGTGGACCTAAGCTATGGATCCAGCACCGTCCTGTCGCAGTTTTCACTGCGGCTGGACGAGGGATCCTTTACCGCCCTTCTTGGACCCAACGGCGCTGGAAAATCGACGATCTTCAACTTGATTGCGGGCCTTTTGCTACCGGATCTCGGTGACGTGCAAGTGATGGGGCAGTCCATGTTGAAATCACGCGCGGGTTTGCGTGACGTCGGCATGGTGTTCCAGCAATCCGCCTTGGATCTGGAACTCTCAGTCGCTCAGAACCTGCGTTACTTCGCAGGGCTGCACGGGATGAAGAACCCCGCTGCCGGGATCGAAAGGCTTCTTGCGCAACTTGGTCTTGAGGGCCGCGAAAAAAGCTCGGTGCGCGATTTGAATGGAGGGCATCGTCGCCGACTGGAAATCGCACGTGCGCTGTTGCCCAGCCCCAAGATCCTGTTGCTTGATGAGCCTACCGCGGGGCTTGATCCCGCGTCCAAACAAGCCATCGTTGACGCTGTACATGCGATGAGCGCTCAGGGCGTGACGGTCCTTTGGATTACCCACCTTCTGGATGAGCTTTGGCCCGAAGACGACGTGATTGTCTTGCAATCCGGACAGATTGCAAGTCGTGGCGGATTTGCGGAGCTTGGAGGCGCGGACGAACTGGCGCGGCACTATGCAGGCCACGAAAGACCGCAGCTATGATGATCTGTCTCAAAGCCATCATCATACGCGAGTTCTTGCGCTTCCTGCACCAGCGCGAACGCTTCCTTGCCGCGCTCGTCCGGCCGCTTGTCTGGCTTTTCATTTTCGGGGCGGGGTTTCGTTCGGCGCTTGGTCTTTCCATCATCCCGCCCTATGAAACCTATATCCGATACGAGACTTATATCGTCCCCGGCCTGTGCGCGATGATCGTGCTTTTCAATGCCATGCAATCCTCGCTTTCGATGGTCTACGACCGGGAAATGGGGTCTATGCGCCTGCTTCTGACAGCGCCAGTTCCTCGCTGGTGGATCCTTATGGCAAAGCTTTTGGCCAGCGCCTTTGTATCCGTCCTGCAATGTGCAGTGTTTCTCGCAATCGCGTGGGCGTTCGATATCCGTGTGCAGTGGGGCGGTTACCTTGCGGTCGTACCACCCCTGTTCCTTGTCGGACTGATGTTGGGCGCCATGGGGCTTTTTCTATCCGCCATGATCATTCGGCTTCAGAACTTCGCAGGCGTAATGAATTTCGTAATATTTCCGATGTTCTTTCTGTCCACGGCGCTCTACCCGCTGTGGCAGATGCAGGAAAATGCGCCACATGTTGCTTCGGTGGTTGTTTGGAACCCGTTCACATACGCGGTCGAACTCATCCGGTTCGCTCTCTACCAGCGGCTGGAACCGATGGCGCTTTCATTAGTGTGCGTTTGCACTGTCTGGTTTTTCCTTCTGAGCCTTTGGGGATATGATCCCACAAAGCCATTTCTACGGGCAAAAGTTGGCTAAGTATGGCTTGCACGGACCCGCCTGCTAGGAAAGGCCACGTGCAATCCGGCATGTTGTTTCGCCTTTTAGGGCATCGGTGCTGAACGGAAACCTGTCTGAAAGAACGAATTATGAAGCGCCGAAGCAGCCTATTCCAGGCGGCATTGCAAGCTTCATCAGCCCAACACCACCCTTGCTCAGGGCAGCATAACCCCACGGTTTTGAACGGTCCCGAAACCTGGGCTGACTATACCGACGAAATGACACCATAATCGTTGCCATCACGCGCTTTCAAAATCTCTCCTCAGCAACCTGGCAATACCGTCACGACGACACCCAGCCGGGCACATCGATTCCGTTCCGTTTCAACCTGTCCCATAGCTCGGATGTTTCAGGAAAAGCCGGAGGATCTCCTAGCTCGGCAGCCAGGCCGGCATAGACGGCCGTCTTCAGGTGCGTCAGTCCCGGATCGATCGTTCCCCTAAGCTGCGGAACCAGACTTCTGGGGAAATGCAGGTTGCTGTTGGGAAGTGCGAGATGGACGTGCGCCCGGCGACCATCCTCGCCAACAATAGCGCTCAGATCCTCTCCCGATCGGACCGCGGCCATCTTGTTGTCGGAGTTGGTTTCGCTTACCGGCGAGGGGATTGAAAATCCGCCTTCGATGATGTCCAGACGGCGCGGCGTAGTGATGGCGTGCAGTCTGATATGCCAGTCGCCCGCGGGCAGTATCCAGCTTTCGATCACTACATCATCGAACGCCCGCCAGCGCGAGAACAACAGATCGCCCGCCATCTTTGCGGTCTCGCAGCTTTCTCGCATGCGAAAATGGACGCCATCTTCTGACAGCGTCAGCATGTTGTCTGACGAGACCTCGGGAAACTGACGTTCATCCACTTCGATGGAAAACCCATAGCGCGTGGAGTATGCAAATTTGCTGTATTTCTCGGCGCCGTGACGCATGTAGCCAAGTTCCTGACCCGACGTCAGAGCCACTTTGTTTCCGTCATGGGTCTGTATCACCATCGCCGCCTCTGGAAGTGAGACAACCGGCGGCGCGTCACGAGTTGCCTCCTGAGCCTGCCAAAATGGATGATCGTCTCCAAGCGCGAGCGGCAGGAAGGCTTTCAGCGCCCAATAAGGTGATCCAGGGCCGTTATATCCCTCACTGATCAGGAGGTTCGGATAGGTGTAGCCGATGGTCAGAAGTCCCGCCGCATCAAAAATCGGCTGCTTGGACCACCAGCGCAGATTGCGCAGGTAGAAGCCTTGGATCTCGCCCCAAGGCAGGGCATCGAGACCGGCAAAGGCATAGCCTCCCCAAATCGCCGCATGGGCGAAACGATATGTCAGCGAGCGGCCAAATGGCAGGGCCGCTCCGTCCTCGGCATACCAGTGGCTGATACCGACCGCGAAGGCAGATGCGCGATCGCGGAATATTTCAGCCCTTTCCCGGTCATCGGCCAGCGTTGCATAGATCAGGCCATAGTAATGAAAGGCGAACGGGATGTAGTGATCGACCTGCTTTGGCTTTCCGTCAAAATACCAGCCGCGTGACAGCGCGTAGGCGTCCAGATCGTCAAGATAGGCCTCGTGCAGGGAGAGATCGACATCTTCGCCGACTTCGCTAAGACCGAGACCGATCAGAATGCGAAAGAACTTCCAGTTGCAATTCGGGAAAGCGGAACGGTGCGCAACCTGCAGGTAATGGGCCAGGTTTCTCTGAGCGGCTGAAGGCAGAGGATGCCAGACGTGTTCAGGAACAAGCCGAAGGGCAAAGCCGATGGCGGCCATCTCGACCAGGCGCTGGTTGTTGTCACCGGGCCAGCCCCAGAACTCCGGATGCTCGGGATTGGTCCCGTTTGCCAACCCTTCCCGCCATACCTCCCAATGCGGAAAATCATATCCCCCAGCCGCGAGCGGAACGATTCCCCATAAGGGACGCGCGAAACCTTCCAGATCCGCTGAGGCCAGATCGTGCCGCGCGCCGCCATACCCAAGTCTTACCCGGGCCTTCCCAGCGGAAAAATGCGGCATCAGAGGCTCGACGGTGTCCAATACGGCCTTTGCAACGTCATCTCGGGTCATGAACGGGTTATTTGCAAGAGGTGATGTCATGAATCTTCACAGCTGAGAACTGGCGGGGACGAACGATGCCGTCCCCGCCGCAAGCGTCAGTCGATCTCTGCAACACCGGCATTAATCTCGGCAATCGCGTCCTCGATCGAGATGTTTTCAGTCATCAGTTCGTCGTGCACGCGATTCAGGACCAGCTCGTATTCCGCGGCTTTCAGGTTGACCGGCATCTCAAGATAGACGGCAGAAGTCACGAGTGCGTCCTTGCTGGTTTCGTCCTGCGGGAAACCGTCACGCGAAGTAACGGTTTGCATCACTGCTGCGTCGCGCAGGGCCGGGATGGTGCCGGTCGCAGCGACGATGGCCGCACCCTCCGGCCCGCCAACCCACTTGATGAACTCGGCTGCGGCTTCGACCTTTTTCGAGTTCACGTTGATGCCTAACGGTGTCACCGCTCCGGCTGTCGACCCGGGCTCGACACCTTCCGGATGAGGGAACTTGGCGATGCCCCATTCGGTGGCGGTGGATTCCCCGCTTTCGACCTTTTGGATTTGCGAACCGATAAACCAACTGCCCATGGGCAGCATCGCGATCTCGCTGTTGTACCAAGGGCCTGAATAGTGGGTCTGCGAAGTTTTCAGGGACGCGTAGGATCGGATGGCTCCGTCCTCCTGCAGCGACAGAACCCGCTCGTACCACGGCGCAAGGAAGCTGTAATCATCTGCGATCAGGGTTTGATTACCGCTTTGGATTGCCGGCAACTGCACCGTCGAACGCCAGGTGTGGAGATGCCCGCCGAACACTTTGTCGGCACCGAAACCGGTAGTCAGAGCCCGGGCCTTTTCGTCGAATTCGGCCCAGGTCATGTCGTTGGTCGGATACGCGACGCCTGCGTTGTCGAATAGCGTCTTGTTGTAATAGAGGATCCAGAAGTCGGTGCGGAACGGTAGGCCGTAGACGCCACCATCGAGTTCCAGCGTCTCGATCAGGCCGCCATAGCCGCTGGTATCCTCGGGAATCACGTTGATCCCTTTCAGATCCAGAAGGCGCCCGGTCGAGACCATCTGCGCGTAGCCCGGGATATCCTTGATCGTGATAACGTCAAGCTCGTCCCCGCCGCCGGTCAGTTGGGTCATCACCATCTGGTTGTAGTCGGTGGAGCCCAAGTCGGTGTATTCGACCGTGACCCCGGGATGGGTCGCCTCATAGGCCTCGATGAGCGGCCCGAAGAAGGCGGTGTTGTCGTAGTCCCAGATCGCCCAGTTGATCGTGACCGGATCCTGAGCAAGCGCCGATGTGCTGGTCAGCGCCAAAGCGACTGCCAGAAAAGGTTTCAGTGACGTTCGCATAATTTCCTCCTCATGTTGGTTGAATGCGTGCCGGTTTGTCCGGACTCTTCTCTTGTTGCTCGGCCTCACCTCGGCTTCGGATATAGCTCAGACTGGCTTGAGCGGCCGGATGGACCGCGAAAGTCAGCAGAAGTGCTCCGAGGGAAAAGTTGATGACAACCGCCAGAAGGACAGTTGACGGATAGAAGGCGACATGGGCCAGCCAGAGACCGGCATTGGCGATCAGTGCCATCAGGATCGGCACCGGGCGCCGAAGGGCGGTAAGAGCCGCAGACTGCATCAGGATGATGGATCGGGCGTCGGTCGTGGCGACAAGCACCAGCGCCGCGCCGCCGCTCATCACTGCAATGAGCGTCATCGCGGCTGCGAAAGTCATGGGAAAGGTCATCGCCAGGACGCTGAAAGAGGCGCTAAAGTAGAAGCCGGTGACAAAGCCGGCAAGTGCGATAGCGATTGCACAGGCAGCTCCTGTCAGCGTTGCAGACCAGAAAAGTTGGGTGAATCCGGTCCGGAAATCGTGCCACAGGTCATGCGGCTGATCCTCGACCATCTTCGCGGTAACACGCACCATCGCCACGAACGCGGCTGGAAGGGTGACAATGGGCAGGGCGGCCGCGATGAAGAGGAGATTCAAAAGGACAAGGTTCCACCACTCGCGGGCAATGGTCGCGCCTACGCGACGCAACCCGGTCGGCTGCGGCGCATCCTTGGCGATCCCCGGTCCTTCGCTGAAATAGAGGTTCAGCCACCAGTTCATGCGTGCTGCTCCATTGCCAGGAGCGACAGACCGGTATCTGGGTCGAAAAGATGCGCCATCGACATATCGACATTCAACGTCACGTCCTCACCTGCCTGCGCGGTGCACCGTGGCGAGAGGCGAGCGATAGTGGGATGTCCGTCAATCACGAGGTTCAGGTGAACTTCAGACCCCATTGGCTCGGCCAGATCGACGAGACCGGTAAGTTCTGCCGACAGCGCCGGGTCGTGTTCCGAAGAAACACCTTCGTAGAAGGCCTCGGGCCGCAGGCCAAGCGTTACGTCCCGGTCGCGATAGGTGGCAAGTTGCGCAGATATCAATCGCTCCGGTAGCGGCACGACGACGCCCGAGAACTCGGCCATGAATCCGGCCTCGGTCTCACGGATCGCCGCGGGATAGAAATTCATCTGCGGCGCGCCGATAAATCCGGCGACAAAAAGGTTGGTCGGGTTGTCATAGAGCGCCTGTGGCGTTGCCACCTGCTGGATCCGACCGTCATTCATCACCACGATCCGGTCGGCCATTGTCATCGCTTCAATCTGGTCATGCGTCACGTAGATGAAGGTGGCGTCGAGAGAGCGGTGCAGTTTGGTGATTTCGGCGCGCATTGTTGCCCGAAGTTTGGCGTCGAGATTGGACAACGGCTCATCCAGCAGGAAGACTTCAGGGCTGCGCACCATCGCGCGACCGAGCGCCACCCGCTGCCGCTGCCCGCCTGACAGCGCCTTCGGTTTGCGATTCAGAAGGTGGGTGATGTCGAGAATCTCCGCTGCTTCACGCACCTTGCGATCGATCTCGCTTTTCGCGGCGCGGCGCAGCTCAAGCCCGAAAGCCATATTTTTGTAAACTGTCATATGCGGATAGAGCGCGTAGTTCTGAAATACCATCGCGATGTCGCGGTCCTTGGCAGGGACCTCGTTGACGATGGTGTTGCCAATGACCAGATCGCCTCCCGAAATTTCTTCGAGGCCAGCAATCATTCTCAGCGTCGTGGATTTGCCGCAGCCGGAAGGGCCGACGAGGATGATAAACTCCTTGTCGTCGATCTGGAGGTCGATGTCGTGAACAACGGTCAACGACCCGAAAGTCTTGTTGAGCTTATGCAGGCTTATTCCGGCCATTACCCTTCACTCACCAATAAGGAGCCCAGTCGCGCGACAGGCGCGTCAGAGCTTCCATGTAGAAATAATCGCCCCAGCTGACGCACTCATCGACGCCTTCACCGCGGCACCGGTTGTAAGGAGTCTTCTTCGAGTAGGTCCCGTGCAGTAAAAGCCCGTTCGAGACGGCCAGGTCTCTCACCGCATAATCCCGCGCCAAAGCCCCCGTCATACGTGCCGCCAGGTCGCGCATTCGGTCGCCTTCCGCCCCGCCCCTCAGCCCTGCCATCTCCAGAAGGCCGCAGGCCACAATGGCCGCCGAGGAACTGTCGCGCGGCTCCGCATCTCCTTCGGCGAAGATGAGATCCCAGTACGGAACCAAATCATCCGGCAACCGGGCCAGATAGTAGTCGAGCAGCTGGTCAAAAAGCGCGTGCAGCCGATCGGACGGATCGAGCCTTGCCATAAACGCCACACCGGTGATCGCCCAGGCCTGCCCGCGCGTCCACGAACTGTCATCGTCGAAGCCTTGCTGCGTCACACCCTTCAGCGGTGCGCCTGTCTCCATGTCAAAAAAGAACGTGTGCCAGGTCGAGAAATCGTCGCGTATCGAATGAGCCAGCGTCGTTTCGGTATGTCGCCTTGCGATGTCGCGGTAGCGTGGATTGCCGGTTTCGTCGCTCGCCCAGTAGAGCAGTGGCAGATTCAAGAGACAGTCAATGATATAGCGGTAGTTGTCCTCCGCTCCCATCTCGCCCCAGGCTTGGAGGAATTCTCCCTTTTCATGAAAACGCTCGACCAACTGGTCCGCCGCCAACAGGGCCGCTGACCGACCGTCCTCGTCCCCGACCAGTTTCCACGCCGCCACACAGCTCGGTGTGTAGAGAAACCCCATATCGTGGTGATCCGTGGCGATGCGCTTTTCGATCCGGTGCTTGAGCGCCTGCACCTGGATCTGTGCGGAAGTGCGGAAGGCCTCCTCGCCGGACAGTTCCCAGGCGAGCCAGATCGAGCCCGGCCAGAAGCCAGTCGTCCACAGCTCGTTGGGAACGGCTGTGTAAAAATTGCCGACACTCGAATGATTTTGCGCCGCAGAGGTGAACAAAGGCAGGCTCCGGCGCAATTGCGCTACGGCATCCTCGGTCGCGCGCGCAAGCTCGGATTCGGTGATGGGCGCAACGTTCCTGGTGTCGAAAGCCATGCCGGTCATCCTTTCAGTCCGGTCGAAGCGATGCCCTCGACGAAAAAGCGTTGCAGGGCGAGGAAGACGACAAGCACCGGGACCAGCGCCACAACGGATGCCGCCATGATCAGCCCGTACTCGGCGGAATACTGGGTGATGAACATCCGGATACCGATCTGGATGGTCTTCAGTTCAGTTTGCGTCAGGTAGATCAGCGGCCCGAGGAAATCATTCCAGGTGGTCACGAAGGTGAAGATTGTCAGTGTCGACAACGCCGGCATCGACAGAGGCAACATGATCCGCCACCAGATGCCATATTCGCTCATCCCGTCGATCCGCGCCGCCTCGCAAAGCTCGTCGGGGATCGACAAGTAAAACTGCCGCATCAGGAACACGCCGAAGGCGGTAAAGGCCTGCAGGCAGATGATAGCAGTGTGGGTATTGGTCAGCCCGAACTCCCGCATCATTAGGAATTGCGGCACCATGTAGACCTGCCAGGGCATGGCGATGGTAGCGACATATGCAAGGAAAAGCGCGTTGCGGTAAGGAAAACGCAGCTTGGCGAAGGCATAGGCCGCAAAGCTGGAGGTGATCAGTTGCAGGATGGTGACGATGATTGTCAGCTTGGCAGTGTTGTAGACGAAGAGGCCAAGAGGGATCTTCGTCCAGATCTCGACGTAGTTCTCCCAGCGAGGCGCGGAGGGGATCCACTCGATAGGGAAAGCAAACACGTCGCGGTTCAGCTTCAGCGACGCCGAAAGCATCCAGACAAAGGGCGCCAGCATCGTAAAGGTGACGAGGACGGCAATCGCATAGGTCGCCACCTTGCCCCAGTTGATGCGGGATCGTTTCGCGCGGCGGAGGGGTGCGGCGGATGTGTCTGTCATCACTGCGCCTCCTCCTTCTCTTCGGTCAGCTTGAACTGGACGATCGTGATGAGAAGAACCAGCAAGAACAGGACCAGTGCGACCATCGAGGAATAGCCCAGATCCCAGGAAATAAAGGCCTCGTTGAAGATGTGATAGACCAGCACCAGCGTCCGCGTCCCTGGCCCGCCCTGGGTCATCAGATAGATCTGGTCGAAGACCTTGAAGGACTGGATGGTCAGGATCACCGAGACGAAGAAGGTGGTGGGAGTCAGCTGCGGCAGCGTGATGCGCCAGAATTTCTGCCAGCCATTGGCGCCATCGATCTCGGCCGCCTCGTAGAGTTCGGTCGGGATGCCTTGCAGCCCGGCAAGGTAGATCACCATGAAATAGCCCATGCTCTTCCAGACCGAGAACATGATGATCGTCACCATCGCCCAGTCGCTGTCCGCAGCCCAGCCGGGAAGGTTCTTAGGGTCGACGCCGAGATGGTAGAGCACCATGTTCACCGGTCCGAACTCGGGATTGAAAAGCATGTTCCAGACCACCGCGACAGCGACGAGCGAGGCGACATAGGGGAAGAAAGCCACGGTGCGGAAGAAATTCCGGGCAAACAGCTTCTGATTCAGAAGGATCGCAAGTCCGAGCGAACAGGCCAGCGTCAGTGGTACGACGAATACAGTATAGACGATGGTGTTCCAGAACGCGGCCTTGAAAGCACGGTCGTCGAAGAGCTTCCAAAAATTCTCCAGGCCCGCGAATTCGATCGGGTTGGACCCATCCCAGTGCAGGAAAGCAAGACCAAAGGCAAAGACGATGGGTCCAAGCGTGAAGACTGCAAAACCGATGAAGTTCGGGGCGATGAAGGAATAGGAGACCAGCAAATGCCGGAGCCTGCGTTGCCGCCTGCTCATCGGCGCGCGCAGGCGGAGCGGTTCGGCGGGTTCGCTTCCGGTTACCGGGGCTTCGGTCATCGGATGTCGATCCTCAACTCGGGACCGGCAAGCGGCAGCCGCAAGCGATACAGCCGTTCAGGCCACGAGGCCAACAGCCGCGGATCGGTGATCTCAATCTCCTCCACTTCGATCTGACCCGCGCCCTCGATGGTCAGGACAGCAACGTCGCCCAGCCGGATTGTCCCATCAGAAAGCCCGGGTTTTTCACAGACCATGAGGTTCAGGATCGCAGGGCGTTCCACCTCGCAACGATCCTGGATAGACACGCCGCCATCACGCGCGAGGGTCACGATCCGGGAATAGCGACCTACCCCTGCTTCGGCTGGATACGCCCCTGCAATATCCGTTTCGAACCGCGCCGTATCAGGGCCGAACAGTGTCCGCGTCCCGACTGCGGCAAACTTCTTCCCGGCGCCCTGCATAACCCCCCCAAACTCTGGAAGGTTGTGGAAGGAGGATTGCATGGTCCAGATTTCATAGCGTCGGGGCGAAAAGGTCTGGCGCGTGTAGGTCCCAACACCGACATCAATCAGGACAGGACGGCCGCACTTGTAAACAATCACCGAACCGACATCGTTGTGATTGTGGTCGTCGCCGTTATGTCCGGCCTTGGCGGCGACGGTGAACTGCCTTCCGCGCGCCATGAACATGCCGATGCTGGGGGCATACCCCTCGACAGGGTTCGGGCGCGGAACTGAGCGAATAGTCGGCTCGGCGAAAATCGCTGCAACCCGGTCATTCAGGTTGATATCGTGGGTGTCTTCAAACGCGGATCTTAAATGCGTCGCCGCAAAGGCACAGAGCGCGGGCGAACCTGTTTCCTGCCCAGCGAGATATTCCCGCGCCGAACATGGTTGCATCACAGCCGCCGCGTCGCCGAAATTGGCATACGCATCCTCCGCGATATGTGCAAAGGCGATAAAATCGGCCATATTGCCAAGCTTCTCCGTTGCACGGAGCGGCGCCACTGCGCCATTCGTGACCGTGTCAATCACTCGCAATGCGCCGAACAAACACAACGCCGCGTGCCGGTAGTAAAAGACCCCCTCAGGACAGGCGCCATCCAGACCATACTCGGCGAGAAAGGCGTCCAATCCAAACGCTGCCCGGTCCAGTATTGCTTTACGGGTTGCGTAATCGCAGTCGGTCAGAAAGGCGGCAATCAGCACGTTCTGGGTACACCAGACCGTCCAGTTGTTCATCCGCCCGCCATCCAGTCCCATCCACCAGAAGCGGGACTCAAGATAGGGCCGGAGAACCCGAGTGTGGACCTCCAGCGCGATGCGGGTCCGAATTTCATACGAGGCTTCTGACGCGAACAGATAGGACAGTGTGGCAAGTTGCGCGGCCGTTTCTGCTGCGAAGAGGTCTACGACAGGCCGCGTCGGGTCGGGGGCCGGATGGATCTCGCCGCCCCGGGAGTACGCGTTGTGTGCCGGCAACTGCCACCCGGCTTCATCACAAATTAGTGCGCATCCAGCTTCTATTTCGTTCAGGAATCGGCCCTGGGCTTCAACCGCCTCTCCCAGAGCCAGCGTGTTCAGTCGCCTGCGGCGAAGAAAGTACGGAACCTCGTAGCCAACCCGATCTCCGGTGTCTCCAAAGCGACGGTAGAGGTCTTCAGGCAATTCCGGCCAGGTTTGACCGAGCGCGTCGTAGGCCCGCGCCACGAGCTCACCGGATCTGGGACCTGTCTGCTCCCACGCCGCGCGATCTTGGGCCCGCGGAAAAGGCTCATAGGCCGCCAAGGCATCGTCAAACCGGGCCAGGAGCGCCTGAACGCCTTCAGGACCCCGTGCAGCTTCCGTTTTCAGAAGCGATGCTTCCATTACTTCCTCCCACTGGTCGCAACACTATCCGGCAAGACCGCAAAGTCAAAAAATTTTTGCATCTTATGCAAATTTGCATTAGCGGTCGTTTCTAATGGCTGGAGCAATGCCGCCGGATGGTGACCTCGGCATCGATAACGTGGAGTTTTTTGCAAGATGGATGATGCGGCCCGCTCAGACGGCAAGGTGACGCTACGCGATGTTGCCGATGATATCGGGGTGTCGATCTCCACAGTGTCGCGGACCTTGAGCGGTGCGAGTGGGATATCCACGAGTACGCGCAAACGCATTCACGAAGCAGCCGAACGCCTGGGCTACCAGGGCGCGATCAAGTCCTACTCCATCGTCGTCGCTGTCGATGTGCACGCGGTGGAAAGTGGTGCCGGAGAGTTCATGCAGGCGATCCTGCGTGGCATCGAGACGCAAGCGGACGCATTGGGCCTGAATGTCACGATTCAGCATCTGGTCGCCGCAAACGTCTCTCAGGTGCCCATCAATGAAGGGGCGGATGGCTATCTTTTGCTGTCATTGCAAACCGAAGAGCTGGTCGAAAAACTGTTCCAGAACAAAGTTCCCGCGGTCATCGTCAACGGACGGGACCACGTGATGCGGCTCGATGCGGTCGCGCCGGCAAATCGTGCCGGCGGATATCTGGGAACCTGGCACCTTATCGAACGTGGCCACCGGAAAATTCTGTTTCTGGACCATTCCCGTCGCCCGACGATCCGAGACCGGAAGCTGGGCAACATAAGGGCGCTCAATGAAGCTGGGATCGCGCCGGATCCCGCGCTTTCGATCGAGCTGAGCGAGATGCGCACGGATGTGGCGTTTCAGATGGTCACAGAGCGGATCAATCGCTCAGGGTCCCCCGATTTCACCGCGATCCAGTGCTGCAACGACGCCAGCGCGCTCGGTGCCATCGCCGCGTTGATCGAGGCAGGCTTGCGCGTTCCAGAGGACGTCTCCGTTATCGGTTTCGACGATATCCCGGCGGCAGGACTGAATTCCATGCCGCTGACAACGCTTCGGGTTGAGGCCGCCGAACTGGGTGCGAGGGGGGTGCGCCAACTTGTCAGCCGGATAAAGAACTCCGAGCAATTGGTCACCTATACAGAGACCGCGGTATCCCTGATTGAGCGTCGCTCATCCGCCGACGCTTCAGTATGTTGACGTCGCTCGACCTTTTGGAAACCGGCCGCGTTTCGTGCGGGCTGTAGGTCAATTGTATTCTCACGTGGCTTCCTCTGCATGGCGGCCAGCGACTGTCACTGGGGAGTGGAATGAATGTGGGGATCAAGCTGCTCGGCGATACTCTTCGCCAAACCTTCCATCCAAGACCGCGGCTCTGACCGTTGCCGACGTGGTCCCAGCCCGTCTGGTTGCCGTTGAGGTCACCAATTAGGGGTAAACCGTGAGGCTGTTGCAAATAGGAGGGACAGCTAAATCATCGCATCACTGAAATGCCCAGTGCTCGGTAAATTCGCGTTTTTAGAAACCAATTGAAAACTATCAGAGTCAGAGCGCCAAGTAGGACCAAAGTGGTTAAATAGAACCCAAATCCTTCGACTGGTTCAGGTTTGGCTCGGTAAAAGAGAGCATACGGGAGAATTGCAAAATGACCCAAGAACAAAAAAAGGGTGAATAGAAGGTGCCGCGGCCCGTGCTGCACAACGAAATCAAGGATTGAAGCTGTTACAATAAATCCAGAGAATAAGTACCATCCTGTCGATAAGCCAAGAAAGCCGATTGTTGTCAGGGTGAAATTTGCCAAAATGGCGGGTAAATAATCATTCAGCCCCAATCTGTCTTCAGCCGGCATTAGATTTTCCAGTGAAAAAATTTGAAACACCAGAGACATGATGAGCGCACCCAGAAGTATCTCCGTTATTCTGTTGGATGCTATGCCAAGTATACTAGAATGTCTCAGGTTCACTCGGGAATTCCGTTCTCTCGAATATAGTCGACGATGGCACGCCCAATGGCCTCTCGGTGATCTTGGTTCGCAAAATCAAGAGGCACGCCTAGGTCGCTTCGTACCCATTGCACGATATCTGAGAATTTCGCGTCCTTAGAACTCATGCGTATGCCAAGTTCTTCGGCCCAGTTGGGTTCGAAAGTTTCATTTATCTCATTGATGAACTCAGCATAACCTTTCGGATCAGTTTTTTATAGTCATCCAGATAGGATTGCACGTTGGACTGCTCTTGATTGACCATATAGTAATCAATACTTTCATAGTCTCCTATCGTATCGGCGTTGACTTCACCGCTCATGATTTCCTGGAATTTCAAATCGTTTAGTGCTTCGAGTCTACCGCTTATTTCCTCCATTCGATTCTCTGCGTTGTTGCTTAATCCACCAATCCCAGGGAAAATCCATGCGGATGATTCACCTAAGCCTTGTGTCGCACCAAAGAACCAGGTAACAGAATGGGCTGCGCCGAAGAATGCCGTCCTGTCCTTCGATCTGGCATGGTAACCCTCATATTTACTGGACCGGGTGCAATAACTTCCCAAGTAGGCTGTGAAACAGGACTCTCCATTAGGATCAAATACAACAACCGGTTTGTTCTGCACATATGCGTACAGGGACAGGCTAGCAGGTTCAAAGATCCCATTTCCAGACCTTGTACCATTCAAGTACTCACTGGGAATCGGATCTGGGCTTTGCCACACGCTCGTCCTCGGGTCATAGTACCGCGCGCCGAAGTGGTAGAGGCCGGTTTCCTCGTCGAACTCTTTGCTTGTGAAGAGGTACGGGGTTCTTTGCGTGTCATGGTGCTCTTCCACCCAAGTTTCGCCGAAGGGGAAGTATTCCAGGTGCTGGAAGATTTCGCCGTCTAGGTCGGTGACGTAGCTCGACGAGCCCAGATGATCCGGGTGGTAGTAGTACTGGTCCTTCTCGAAGACCTCGGGGCCGGTCGAATTGTTCCCACCGTTGCCGTTCTGACCGCTGTTTCCGTTGTTGTTGCACGGCCCCTGGCCGTTGCCCTGGCCGCCGTTACCGTTGGTCCAGCCCCAGGGCTCGGAGCAGGCGTTCGGCATGTCGTCGGGGATACCGTCTCCGTCCAAATCCACCACGTTGGGCGCTTTGACCAGCTTCGACACGAGCCGCGTGCCACCGGCGAAGACGTGCTTGGTGTCCACCTCGCGGTTTCGTATGGTGAAGAACTGGTTGAGCCTGTGTTTCGGCACAAATCAAAGACTCGAAGAACGCGTTCGAGCCGAAGGCGAGAGGCAGCGTTTTGCGCTTCAAAAAATGCCGAAATGCGAGGGCGGTCTCGCCCTGCGGGCCGGAATTGGTGCGGGCGCAGTGACTAACCAACGAGCTCCTTGAAGCGCTTGGAGAAGCTCTCAGAAATTTTGCAAAAGTTTGTATCATTATACTGCAGGATCTCCCCGCTGGGATCCAGCGTGGCTCGAAAAGTCCTGCCATCCTTCAAATCGGCCTGAACGCCAAATCCATCGTAGCCTTGGGTTGCAGCACGAGTTTCACAGTCAAGATCGCGTAGTTCGTTGAACAATTCAGCAGCGACTTTCAAACTCGCTTCTTCGTTCAATACTACGGTAGGACTCGTCCGTTCTCCTGCCAGGCTCGAAGACACTCGAAGTTCGGAAATGTCTTCGGCACGAATTGCCTCCTTACGGCATGAGGAGAATGCCAAAACGGCAATCAAGGCAGCCACAAGTCTTGTAGAATTAGCTATCACTCTTCCATTGGCTCCACCATCTTTTCGGCGGTCGCCTCCAGTGGGACAGGCTGACCAAGTCCAGGCTGAACATACCACGGATCCGGCACCTCACCTCCCGCAGCTTTGATTACCCCAGCGGCGAAGGAGTTACTGTTGTAATATTGCTGGCCTTCCTCGAATTGTCCCGCTTGATCTCCAAGCGCCCAAATATACTCTCCAGCAGTACCATGGTAAGATTGATCGTTTCCGTAAGACTCGGTCGCTTCAACTAGATCAATGATGAATTGTGTATCTGCTGAGACCCCACTTTCAGACACTTTGTCATTTCCTCCGAACAGTCGACTCAACCATGATGCCGAACCGGGCGCCCTGTAAGCGCGCTCGCCGATCAGGCAGGGCGTATAAGTGCCGGGTTAGGCGTCATATTTAGTTCAAAAATAGCTATCTATGCAAGAAGATGTGAATGCATCGTTTGCATAACTATAGTGGCAATGCGCGTACACCCAAAAAACTGAATTGAAATAAGAAAAAACAGCTAATACACAGAAAAATATTGCCGCGTTGATGGCTATGCCTAATGTTACCATTCCTCCAATATATCTATAAATCCTAAGGATTAGAAAGGCTGATATAAAGCACGTCAATAGCTTTAGGGACTCAGTTACCAGCCAATAAGTCGTAGACAAGAAGAAGGCGTACCTAAACTCAAACATATTTAGGCCGGGGAAGGTGAATTCCCAGATAAGCTGGCTTAGCCCGCGAACAAGCAACGTCAGTAAGAGTATTCGACCAAGCACCATGTCTTAACTATTCCACTTGCTCACTTTCGACTTTCAACGGGCGTACGCTGAAATAGTCCGCAAGCCGCCCAAGCCTTCCTGCTAGTGTGTATGGGCGCACATCTTCCTGTCGGTGACGTAGCACGCTCACCGAAGGCGATACACGATCCATTGTTCCTGCACGGTCTTGCATCGCGCCTCGAACAGGTCTTTGATACTCACCCTGCCTAGCAAGCCGTCCGTCGGATGTATAAATGCATTGACAGCCAGCACCATCCTCATTTGGCTTTGATCGCATACTGTACGCTTCTTCTGTGCCAGGATGATAAAGGCCTTCAGCCCATTGGTTTACAGGCGCCAGTGCATTCCACTGGCCTTCACCACCATCCGGCAAGTATCCTTTTTCCGGTGTAACATTGCTTGGACAACCCGGCAAACCTTCCTGCCAGCTAGTGTCCGCCTGTTCAAGTCTGAGCCATTCGTCAAAGACTTGTGTATCTGAGTAAAAACTCGGTCCACGTTGCCTCGGCCTACGCGGCGGGTATGGCACGTGACCTGCTCCCCTTTGAGTCCGCGTTTATAAGTTAGCTCTGTTCAGGGTTTGGTCCTTTCTTGACCGTTGGTGATACTCCCGCGGGGTGAGCCCGTCGAGGCTCGAGTGCGGGCGGTGATGGTTGTCGTCGTTGCGCCATGCCGCAATCAAATGGCGGGCATGGCGCAGGCTGGGGAATAGGTGCTCGTCGAGGCATTCATCCCGCAGGCGACCATTGAAGCTCTCCACGAAGCCGTTC
>JBNKWP010000023.1:0-60027 GCA_050299835.1 Silicimonas sp. | reverse complement strand
GAGGTCATGCCCTTGGCGACAGTCAGAAGATCCGGCACGACGCCGTCTTCGGTGCAGGCAAACAGTGGCCCCGTCCGGCCAAAACCGGTGATAACTTCGTCGGCAACAAACAGTATGTCATGCTCTTTGCAGACCGCATGCATCGCCTTCATCCAGCCGTCCGGCGGCACCAACACGCCGCCCGAGCCCTGGATGGGCTCGGCATAGAAGGCGGCGACACGCTCGGCACCCAGCTCCGCGATCTTGGCGCGCAGGGCGGCAACCGAGGCGGCGATGATCGCCTCGTCACCGCTGCCGACCGGGTTGCGATAGGCGTAATGCGACGGGATCTTGTGCTGCCAGTCGAACGGCAGGCCAAAGCCGGTGTGAAAGATCGGCAGCGCCGTCAGCCCGGCACCGGTTGTGGATGACCCGTGATAGCCGCTCTCGATCGAGATGAACTGATCCTTTTGCGGCGTGCCTTTGGCGTGCTGGTAATAGCGGATGAAGCGGATCGTGCTGTCGACCGCATCCGATCCGCCAAGAGAGAAGTAGACGTGGTTCAAGTCGCCCGGCGCATGCTCGGCGAGCCGCGCCGCAAGACGGATGGCGGCTTCCGAGCCCAGGCCGAAATAGCCGGTGGCATAGGGCAGCTCTTGCAACTGTCTCGTCGCCGCGTCGATCAGGCTTTGCTGGCCGTAGCCTGCATTGACGCACCAGAGCCCCGCGAAGCCATCGAGCAGTTCGCGCCCCTCGGCGTCGGTGACAGTCGCGCCACGGGCGGATGTGAGGACCCGGACACCCGCCGCCTCGTGGCCGCGATAGGAGGCCAGTGGGTGTACAAGGTGAGCGCGATCGAGTTCGACAAGTGAATTGGCCAGCATCTCGGGTTTCCTCTTCCTGCGGCCAGGCCGGGCGGCCTGCCATTTCGGTCTGGGTACATGTTGGCGGTAGGTCAGCAGCGAATGCTGCTAATCACCCGGCGGCAGGCGCGGTTTTGCGCTGTCTTCAAAGTCGTTTGCAAAATCTCTTGCTGTGTCCTTGCGCCGGGCGCAATCAGCTCAGCGCGTGCCCGGCAAGGCCATAGACCCAAGGGGCACCGGCTGTCCGATTGAGAAACCGGCACCCCTTGGACATTGTTATGACCGTGTCAGAGATCGAGAGGCCACATTGCAGGACGAAGTCTGCAAATGGTCCGGTTTCCTCTCGCGTGTCGATCCTCGCATGCCGTCCCTCAAGCCCTTTCAGGTGCCAGGCAGCAAGCTGTATCGCATCCTCGTCATTCTGCGCAACGATTGGGCCTATTACCTGGCCCCGTCCGAATTCGTGGCGCATGGCGTAGCCCACGATCTCGCCATTTCGCTCCAGGACGCAGGTCACCGAAAGCTCTGCCAAGAGCCCAAGCAGGCGCGAGCGGTCGTGGCCGAAGGCCAGTGCGTCAAAGGCGCATATCTCGTCGATCCGTCCGGCCGGCAAATCGCTCAGCACGCCGTTTGAATCACCAATCGCCGGAACCCCGGACACGGTGCCGCGGTGCAGGAACGCCGTCGCCTCCGTTTCGAAATTGAGGGAGACATAAAGCGGAAAGGCGGCCTTGGTCGCGTTCAGGCTCAGGTTGCGGCCCTCGCATCGTTCCATCACCTGATCCATCAGCCAACGACCGGCGCCGTTGGCCTGGGCGCGGGGCGTCGTGATGACCAGTCCGACGGTCGCGAAATCATCGCCATGCGGAAACCACATCGCGCTGCCGAAAACCCGGCCGATTCCGTCAACGGCAACGATGCCCTCTCCGGCGCGCCGCAGGAATTCCCAATCTGCAGGGCGATGCGGCCAGCCGACCCCAATCGACAAAGCATGCAGCAGATCCACGTCAACTTCGGAAATGTCCTGCGCCTCCAGATCAAAGGATTTCACGCGAACGGATTTGGCCATGAGAACACCTTCATCAACGGAGCGGAGCGGCGAAAACCTGCGGTCGGAAACCGAACCATCGCCGCGCCCAATGTGATCGCCTTGAGAAACATTGTGAAGCCTGAGCGCCAGCAGAACTTGCTGCATATGACCAAGTCTTCGGAATCTTCTGCCAATCTTCAGCGCCATTCCGCAGCGCCCCTTGTCACGTCATGACTATCTTTCCGGTGATATGCAGTCGCGAAATGCGGGTACGCCTTGATAGTCCAACTCGTCCGAACAAGCAGCAAGTCCACAGGTGAAGTCATCCTTATGTGAGCAATCTCTGCTCAACCAAGGCCAATTGAGTTTGCCTCGCACGCGACCCGAACCAGAAAGGAAACACTTATGAACGCGATCACAACAATCGACGGCTTCAACGATGCCGGATTGCTGCGTCAGCAGGGTCTGATCGGGGGTGTCTGGCAGGATGCCGCAAGCGGTAGGACCGTCGATGTCATCAACCCGGCCAGCCAATCGGTCTTCGGGACGGTTCCCGACATGGGCGGGGACGAGACCCGCACCGCGATTGAAGCGGCAGAGGTGGCGTTCAAGGGCTGGAAAGCCCTTACCCATGCCGAGCGTGCCGCCCTGCTGGAACGCTGGCATGACCTGATGATCGACAATCTTGAAGATCTTGCCCTACTTCTGACCCTGGAACAGGGCAAGCCGCTGGCAGAGTCGCGCGGCGAGATCCGCTATGGCGCGTCCTTCGTCAAATGGTTCGCCGAGGAAGCACGCCGGATTGGCGGCGCGACCATCCCATCGCCCACCCCCGACCGCCGTATCCTGGTGCTGAAAGAACCCGTGGGCGTCTGTGCGATCATCACGCCGTGGAACTTCCCCAATGCGATGATCACCCGCAAGGTCGCCCCGGCGCTGGCCGCAGGCTGCACCGTGGTAATCAAACCCTCGGAATTCACGCCCTTTTCGGCGCTTGCGCTCGGTGTATTGGCTGAACGCGCAGGCATCCCTGCCGGGGTGATCAACATCGTCACCGGCATGCCGACCGAGATCGGCAACGAGTTGATGGCCAACGAAACCGTGCGCAAGATTTCCTTCACCGGATCGACCCGCGTCGGCTCGCTTCTGATGCGCGGCGCCGCGGATAGCATCAAGCGATTGAGTTTGGAGCTTGGCGGCAACGCACCCTTCATCGTGTTCGCCGATGCCGATTTGGATGTCGCCGTCGAGGGGGTTATCGCGTCCAAGTTCCGCAATGGCGGTCAGACCTGCGTCTGCGCCAACCGGATTCTGGTGCAGGCTGACATCTATGATGCTTTCATCGAGAAGCTGGGCCAGCGGGTGGCGCAACTGAAGGTCGGGCAAGGCACCGAGGAAGGCACCGATATCGGCCCGATGATCAACGACGCCGCCATCGCCAAGATTGATGCCCATATCGCCGATGCACAGGCAAAAGGCGCCCAGATCGTCGGACAGGTCGAAACCATGCCCAATGGCCGCCAATACGCCCGCCCCGTGGTGCTGGCGAATGCCTCAACTGACATGGTGCTGGCCTCCGAGGAAACCTTCGGCCCCGTCGCACCGCTCTTTCGCTTCGAGACAGAAGAGGAGGCGCTGGCAATCGCCAACGGCACCCCTTACGGGCTGGCGGCCTATTTCTACACCGAGAATCTAAAACGCTCCTGGCGCGTGGCAGAGGCGCTGGAGTTCGGGATGATCGGCCTCAACACCGGCCTGATCTCGACCGAAGTCGCGCCCTTCGGCGGGGTTAAACAATCAGGGTTGGGACGCGAAGGCTCGCAGCTCGGGATCGAAGAATATCTCGAAACCAAGGCCCTGCATGTCGGCGGGCTAGGATAGGTCCGATCGACCTTGGTGCAGCGATCAGATTTGAAGCGCAGCTGTCATTGCCGCAAAATGTCGTAGCAACACATTCAAACGCCGCACGGTCAAGGCTGGCCGTGCGGTAAAGGGGCTTGCGGTCCCTGTCTCGAAGGCAAATTGTCCCGGCTTGGCAATGGCCGCCTTTGAGCGATCCACCCTGCGCCAACAGACTTGCCGCGAATGCCTGCAATCCGCCCTCAGGGCTCGACGCAATGGCTCATACCACGTCATTTGCGGCTTACTGCGCTTCAGGGATGATTTTGCGGCAGTCCTCAACGGAACCACACTTGGCTTCAATACGCGTTCCTGAAAAGGTGCCGGATACCTACTTTTATTGTAAAATTTGGGGAATATTCGGAGAAAAGAACCGCTCGAGATTCGTAAGCAGTTATTTTTACTCAATGTTTCCAAGAAAATGGTGCGGTCGAGAAGACTCGAACTTCCACGGGTGTTACCCCACAGCGACCTCAACGCTGCGCGTCTACCAATTCCGCCACGACCGCACGTCCTGACTTGGTAGCGGGGGATTTAGCCGCTCCGAGCGATATTGTGAAGGGGGGATTTGAGGAAATCCGCACCGCGGCAAATCGGCCCCACCTTGACGACAGAGCCGTTCCGGAATCACTCCGTGATCTTGAACGTCGGCAAAGTCGACGCCGGTTGAACCGGTGCGTTCATCGCGTTGTCGGGTCCCAGTACCGCCGCCTTGATGAGGGCGGTCCGTTCGGGCTGACCGGGTGCGAAGACCGCAGGCTGGCCGCCTTCAACGGCTGAAATGAACATCATATACCATTGATCCGCCAGTTCCTGGCGAGACGTCGCGCCAAAGCCCTGGCTCAGATGATGGCCCAGAAGTTCGGCATAGACTTCCTCGCCAAGGGCAACCAGCAAAAGAGCAGACCCCACCGCGACATCCATGTCATCAGTCCGGTATCCAACGGAGAGGCAGATCTTCGAGGTTGCCGCCAGTTGCGGCGGCGACATGCCCGACCCCAAAACGAAGTCGGAGACGCCCTGAAGCACCTGATCGCTCGACTTCAGCGACAGGGCGGCAACATGGTCTTTCATGACCGGCCCGAGCTGCTTGCACTGACTGGCGATTTCATTGACCCCCACTCCCTGGATCGAGGAGGCAAGTTCTTCGCCCTGGGCGATGGCGTAGGTGCGTGCAAGACATAACTGTTCGTTCAGCACCTGGTTCGGATCGTCCATGCTGGCCAGCGTGGTGAAGCCGCCATTGGTGTTGGTCAGTAGCGAGACGGTATTGCAATGCGATGCAAGGGAGGCACCATCGCCCCCACCGATGAAGTTGGGCAGACCTGCCGTCATCGCCTCGGGCTCCGGCTTGGCGCCGAACTCAGGAACGACCGAAGGGGCCGGTGCGACCGTAGCAGAGGGTGCCGATGCGATGGTCGTGGACGGACCAGGCTGCAGGGGCACCGGCTGCGTCACTGGCACACCAGCAGCTTCGTTGCGATATTGCAGCAGCAAGCCCTGTGCGCCACCTGCGGCGGCTATTTGCTGGAGGGTCGCCGCCCCGCCCGCCTGCGCCCTGTGATAGGAACCCAGGAGGAAATTCTTTTCGTACTCCGTCAGATATCCCGTGATCGGATAGTTGAGATGGGCCTGATACTGAGAGATCGCGCCACGCGAGCGACGCCCTAGAACTCCGTCCGGTGTGCCCGCCGGAAAACCGAAATAATTGAGTGCGCTCTGGATTTCCCGCGCCTCGGCCCGGGCATAGGTGTTCACAGGGGCACGATAGACCTTGGTCGAGGTTTTTTGCCGTTGCTTGTTCTTGTTGACTTCGTTGACAATGACGCCACCGATGATGGCGCCGGCGACCGCATCACCGAAATCGGCCGCGGCACGCTCGGTGCCCGAGACTGCAATTATTGCCGCAAGAGCGGAGCAGGCGAAAAGGTTTCTCTTCATAACATTCCCCTTGAAAACGGACATTTTCTGAACTTCTCACTGAAGATTAGCACGGAGTCGGCGAATCGCACCCCGTATTTTGTGAAATTTCGTGCGATTGCTTCGCAACACAGCCGGGACTAGGAAGCGGTATGGCCGTCGAATGGATTACAAGCACGAAACCGGTCCCTTATGAGACCGCCCTGGCTGCCATGGAGGCTCGGGTCGCCGACATTCGTGCGGGCCAAGCCTCGGAGGCTATCTGGTTGCTGGAACATCCCCCGCTCTACACTGCCGGCACGTCAGCGGAGGAGGCGGATCTGAAAGAGCCGGACCGCTTTCCCGTTTACCACACCCGGCGCGGCGGGCAGTTCACCTATCACGGTCCGGGACAACGCGTTGCCTATGTCATGCTTGACGTGGCCGCGCGCGGTCGCGACGTGCGCCGGTTCGTCGAACAGTTGGAAGTCTGGGTGATCGCGGCCCTGGCCGAATTCAACGTCATTGGAGAAATCCGTCAGGGACGTGTCGGGGTCTGGGTCACGCGACCGGAGAAACCGCCCCTGTCGGACGGATCCGCGCGCGAGGACAAGATCGCGGCGATTGGCGTTCAGATGCGGAAATGGGTCAGCTTTCACGGCGTCTCGATCAATGTCGAGCCGGATTTGACGCATTTCGAGGGCATCGTCCCCTGCGGCATTTCCGAACACGGAGTGACATCTCTGGTCGATCTGGGGCTTCCGGTCACACTTGGCGACCTGGACGTGGCCCTCAAATGTACCTTCGGCGAAGTCTTCAGTTCTCCTTGAAGCCGCCCGGGCAGAAAAAGGTTGTGAAAGCTCCGTAACAGGTGGCTTGCCTTTCGAACCCGGTTATCCCGACCTCAAGAAAAAACACCCTGTCTGTGTAGGTCACCTCCAGACCCGAACGCAGCAATTCGTAACAGTCGCCCGGACGCAATTTGCAGGCGGCGAGTGCAAGGTTCTCTGCCGTGCCCCGCCCTTCCCCTATATCTTCCGTCGCGACGTCCAGGATCACTTGCTGACGAAGCACCGCTTCGGCATCCGCCTCGTCCGGTTTGGTCAGATAAGCTGCACCTGCGATCAGGACGACCAAAAGAATGACAAACCGCATACCGCCTCCTGCAAGAAACTGCGCCTTTATTGACAGCCCAGGACGCCTGCCGCAACATCGCCTTCACCCGTCAGGCTAAGGCGCATGACCACGAACGCAATCTATCACCGACCGAGCACTTTGGACGAGGCGCTTGAAGTGCTGGCTGCAGGACATGTGCGCATCGCGGGAGGCTGCACAGACCTGTTCCCGGCAACGGAACGCAAAGTGCTTCCTGGCGCCATCCTCGATCTGACAGGGATCAAGGAACTGCGCGGCGTGAATAGCGGGCCGGACGGCGTGACAATCGGGGCAACCACCACCTGGTCCGACCTGATTGCTGCCGATCTGCCTCCGGCGTTCGACGGCCTGAAATTGGCTGCTCGGGAAGTCGGGGCACGACAGATCCAGGCACGCGGCACCATCGCGGGAAATCTCTGCAATGCCTCACCTGCCGCCGATGGGGTGCCGCCATTGCTGACGCTCGACGCGGAGTTGGAATTGGTCAGCAAGAGTGGCGTCCGAAGGTTGCCTTTGTCCGAGTTCATTCGGGGTCCGCGTCGCACGGACTTGGCACAAGACGAAATTGTAACGAGCATTAGAATTCCATCAGAAGCTATTGAAGGAGAAGCAAGTTTCCTGAAACTCGGGGCTCGGAAATATCTCGTGATCTCGATCGCGATGACAGCTGCCCGCGTTGTGATAAATGACGGGATCGTGCAATCGGCAGCGCTGGCCATCGGGGCTTGCTCGCCCGTCGCAACCCGGTTGCACGCGGCTGAGAAAGCCATGATCGGTGCCCCTTTGGACCCGTTGCGGATCACCGATGAGATGGTGTCGCCCTACATCCAGCCGATTGACGACATGCGCGCAGATGCCGGTTACCGCACCCGGGTGGCCAAAACATTGCTCCATCGCGCGTTGGCAGCACTGGCGAACAGGCAGGCGGCATGACACGGCTAACCGTTGCTGGCGAAACGCGCAAAGTTAACAGCACTCCAGGATGTCGCCTGTCCGAAGTATTGCGGAATGAACTGGGCCTCAAGAGCGTCAAGGTTGGATGCGATGCAGGCGATTGTGGCGCTTGCACCGTCCTGCTCGACGGCGCACAGGTCTGCGCCTGTCTGGTGCCACTGGCTCAGGCCGATGGCTGTTCGGTCGAGACGGTGGAGACCTCCGATCCAGCGATTGCCGCCCGACTTCAGGCCGCCTTTCTGGACCACGGCGCTGCCCAATGCGGCATCTGCACACCCGGCATGATGATGGCCGCCACCGAGCTTTTGCGCAGGAATCCAACGCCTTCACGCAAGGAAGTTGAAGTCGCTCTCGGCGGCGTCCTTTGTCGCTGTACCGGCTATGCCAAAATCGTGGATGCCGTGTTGGGGCTGGCGCCACGGGCCACTTCGGCAACCGGCCCGGCGGTCGGCGCATCGCTCCGGCGTCTGGACGGGCAACCCAAGGTCGATGGCACTGAATTATTTGGGGCCGATGTCGGTCCGCCGAACGCGCTGATGGTCCGTGCCGTTCGCAGCCCGTATTTCCGCGCGCGGTTTTCATTTGGAAATCTGCAGCAATGGGCTGAAGCTTCGGGCGTCATCACACTGACTGCAAAGGACATTCCTGGCCTGAACCGTTTTGGCGTCATTCCTCCGCTCGCAGATCAACCCGCCCTCGCCGAAGAAACCGCACGGTTCCTCGGAGAAGCCGTCGCGCTGATCGTTGGACCGCCCGACATCGTTGAACCGCTGGACCTGTCAACGTTTCCGATCACATGGTCGCCCCTCGCCCATGCAACAACCGAGGCTGAAGGTCCGACGGCCGCCCTTCTTCACGATAACCGTCCCGGAAATGTTCTGATCGCCGGTCATGTGGCGACCGGCGAACCCGAGGCGGCGTTTGCGGATGTGTCCCATGAGGCGCAGGCGGAGTTCCAGACCTCCTATGTCGAACACGCCTATATCGAACCCGAGGCCGGCGTCGCCTGGATGGACGGCGACACACTGGTAATCAACGCCTGTACGCAGGCACCCGTCATGGATCGCGACGATACCGCGACGATCCTGGGTCTGCCGAAGGACAAGGTGCGGATCGTACCCACGGCGGCTGGCGGAGGTTTCGGTGCGAAACTCGACATTTCGGTTCAGCCGCTGATCGGGCTTGCGGCGATGGTCACGGGCAAGCCGTGCCGCATGGTCTACAGTCGCAATGAATCCATGCGCGCCTCGACAAAGAGGCATCCGGGAACGATGCGCGCCCGGATCGGCGCGGATGCGGATGGCCGCATCGTTGCGATGACATTCGATGGCGATTTCAACACCGGGGCTTATGCCAGTTGGGGACCAACGGTGGCGACCCGCGTGCCGATCCACGCCTCCGGTCCCTATCGGACACCGAATTATCGGGCAGAGGCACGGGCAATTCACACGAACGGTCCCGTCGCCGGGGCGTTTCGGGGCTTCGGCGTCCCGCAGGCCGCAATCATGCAGGAATTGCTCTATGACGACTTGGCCAAGAAAGCCGGGCTGGATCGCCTGGAATTCCGACGGATCAACGCCTTCCGCGACGGCGACAAGACTCCCTCCGGCCAGATTCTGCAATCGGTCGGGCTGATCGAATGCCTCGACGCGCTTGCCCCGCACTGGACACGGGCGCTCGAGGACGCGGCGCACCATCCCGATGGACCGACCAGGCGCGGTGTCGGTATCGCGTCATGCTGGTATGGTTGTGGCAACACGGCACTTCCCAACCCTTCGACCGTTCGCATCGGGATCACACCCGAGGGGCGTCTCCGCCTTCATCAGGGCGCGACCGATATCGGTCAGGGGTCGAACACCGTCATTGCCCAGATCGCGGCGGATGCATTGGGGCTACCCATCACCGCAGTCGAACTGGTCGGTCCGGATACGGGCATCACACCGGATTGTGGCAAGACCTCTGCCTCCCGGCAGACTTACATCACCGGTCGCGCGGCGGAGGCTGCCGGTCGGTCCCTGAGAGCAGAGACCCTGCGGCGGACAAACTGCTCGGACGTAGCGCGACTGTCGCTGGAGGACGGCGTTCTGTCCGCCACGGAGAACGGCAAAACCCTGACCATCGAACTCGGCTCACCGAATGCGCATGGGTATTCACTAATGGCCGAAGAGACCTACGACCCGCCGACAACTGTGCTGGATGAAAACGGTCAGGGCACGCCTTACGCGGTTTACGGGTTCGGTGCCCAAATCGCCGAGGTCGAAGTCGACCTTGACCTTGGAACCACGCGGGTCCTGCGGGTGACAGCGGCGCATGACGTAGGCCGTGCCATCAACCCGCTTCTGGCGGAAGGTCAGATAGAAGGCGGGATTGCGCAGGGACTTGGCCTTGCCCTGATGGAGGAGTTCCTGCCGGGTCGCACGGAGAACCTGCACGATTACCTGATCCCAACGGTTGGCGACATGCCGGAGATTGCGTCCATCCTTATCGAAAAGCCCGATCCCGAAGGCCCCATGGGGGCGAAGGGATTGGGCGAACATGTCCTTATTCCCACAGCACCTGCCATCCTGAATGCCATCCGGCATGCAACCGGTGCCGAACTGACCAAAGCCCCCGCCCTGCCGCATCGCGTACTGGCCGCGATCGACCGTGCGAAAGCCACGGGACGTGATCCGGGCGGTTTATCTGAAAGCACGCCTGATGGTCTCTAAACGCCGCGATCCGCGGCTGCGGCCGGTCGCTTTTGAAGACACGGCGCATTTCCGGCTTTACAGTGCCGTTGTGAGGGACCCCGCGAGCTTCGTGGCGTCGACTCTCGCCGGGGAAGAACCGAAATGACCGCGCCAGAAAAAATCCGCTGCGATGCCTGCCCCGTGATGTGTTATATCGCGCCGGGCCGTGCAGGGGCCTGCGACCGCTACGCCAACGAGGATGGCAAGATCATCCGTGTCGATCCACTCACGCTTCTCGACCGGCGGATTGCGAAGGGAGATGCGGTCAAACCGTTTCTGTCCGCCGAATGGGATGGCACCTCCGTCAACGACGAGGACGTCACGGTCACCGCCATCGGCGCCGGCACGACCTACCCGGACTACAAGCCTGCGCCCTTCATCGTTTCCCGCCAAATCGACGGCATCGATTGCGTGAGTGTGGTGACCGAGGCGATCTTTTCCTATTGCGGGGTCAAGGTGAAGATCGACACGGACCGCCATCTTGGCCATGAGACCTCCGCCGTCCGGGCGAATGGCGAGATCATCGGCCACGTGATGACCGCCGAGTACGGCTCGCAAATGCTGTCGCTGGGCGGTGTCCAACACCTGACCGGCGGTTCCAAGGCGGAGGGGCGGGCGACCTGTGCAGCCCTTCTTGCTCTTTGCAACAAGGAAGAGGTCGAACTGACCATTGATGGCGGCTCGACCGTGACGGTTGCCGCCGGACAGGCCCCCATCGTTGACGGTGTGCAGGAGGTGCGGATGCGGGTTGGCTGCGGCTCGGCTACGATCGGCATGTTCGCAAGCCAGTGGAAGGGCCATGTGGACGAGGTGGTTGTGGTTGACGATCACATCACTGGCGTTGTCTCGGAACATCAGGCGGGCAAGGTCATCGACTGGCCGGATACCGGCATCCGGATCAAGGGACATCGGTCGACGCCGGGCCGGTATTTCAAGGTGGCGGAACCCGGTCTGGGCTGGGGCGGTACCGACATCGAGGACCCGCTCTCGATCCTCGGCGATTGGCGCGTGGCAAAAGGGGCGCGGCCCGGCCTGACCCTGCTGATGGTCTCCACCACGGGCGAACACGCCGCCTATTACGAACTGGACGATGACCTTGCGCCGCAGCCGAAGCCCTTGCCTCCGCCTTTGCAGGCCTCCGTCGATCTGATTGCGGAGAATTGCGAACCGGCGCGTACAACGGTCCTCTTCATGGGCGGCGCGGGAGGCTCACTGCGTTCGGGTGTCACGAAAAACCCGGTGCGGCTGACCCGCTCGGTTCAGGCCGAGGTGACGCGGGTCACTCTTGGCGGTGTGCCCGCCTATGTCTGGCCCGGAGGCGGGATCACTGTAATGGTGGATGTGGCGAAACTGCCGGACGGCGCGTTCGGCTATGTGCCCACCCCTGCCCTTGTTGCCCCGCTGGAATTCACCCTGCCGCGCGCCGAGTATGTTGCCCTGGGCGGGCATGTGGACGCGATCCGGGATCTTAGGGACGTTCTGGACAAGGGCGGGGAATACGGCAACTCGGCGCGGGTGATCGGTCGCGATCCGTGAATGGCGGACCACAGATCGGACGGCTCGCTGACGGACGGCTGCACCTGCACCACGGGCCGATTGACCTGATCGTCTCGGCTGAAGGACCGGGCCGGGAAGACGCCTGCTCGGCGTTGGCCGACCGTTTTGGCGGGATATTGGAGGAGATCGTGGCGGAGCTTGATCTGCTGGCCCAAAGCCGATCACGACACATCTTCAAGGGCCGGATCGCAAACCGCATGGCGAGGGCTGTTGCACCCTTCCCCGAGGACATATTCGTCACGCCGATGGCCGCCGTCGCGGGGGCGGTGGCGGAGGAAATGCTCGAAACCCTGTCCCGGTTCGACCTGACCAAGGCCATTGTCAACAACGGGGGAGACATCGCCTTTCTGCTGACCAAGAGTGAAGTTTTCCGCGCCGCGACCCCGGCAGGCGGCGTCGAAATCGCTTACGATCAGCCGGTTCGAGGCCTCGCCACTTCCGGCTGGCGCGGGCGGAGCCAGTCGCTCGGGATCGCCGACGCGGTGAGTGTACTGGCGCGAAACGCGGCCCGTGCCGACGCTGCCGCAACCCTGATTGCCAACGCGGTCGATCTGCCGGACCATCCCGCGATCCGTCGCCGTCCAGCACATGAGGTCGAAGCCATACCCCAGCTCGGCAACCGCCTGGTTACGGCAGGCGTCGGAGACCTGACATCGCACGAAACGGCAGAGGCCCTGTCGAACGGAGCGACACTTGCTCAGGAATTTCTGTCACAAGGTCTGATCGATGGCGCGCTGCTCTTGCTGAACGGACAAATCCGGGTTCTTGGCTTGCCGGAGACGGTGTTCATACCTGATACGACATGATCGGACGCCTTCCGGTCTCTGTCGGCGAGCTTGTTTTTTGGGAGACACCCAAAGACTCAGTGTGCATACGGCTGACCGCCCGTCTGAAAATTTGGCGCCGCCCCGGCTTGGGCGACGCCATATTCCGACTTACTGCAAGCCCATGCAGTTCGCGTAATAGGTCACCGTGGCAGGCCAGTCGGAAAACACGCCTGCGACACCCACGTCCTGCGCCAGAACATCCAGCAATTCGTAAGTGACACCGTCATTGTCGGTGACATCGACGATGGACTGATAATACCAGCCGCCGCCCGCTTTCAGCGGGCCGGAACGCTCCAACGTCCAGGTGATGATGCCCAGACCGGCTTCCTTCGCTTTTTCGGCAAGCACCGACGGTACGATCTCGCCCGAGTCGCTCGTGGTCACCAGCATCCAGGTCGGAGGAGCGATGTAGTTGACGCCCATGTCCTTCAATTCGGCCATCGTGTTCGGCCAGGTGGCCGGGTCCATCGGCGAGTAACCCTCAATGTCATACTCGTCCATCAGGTAGACGGCCTGCGCACCGAATTCCGGTTCATTTTCAATCCAGTAGAGAATGTCGCTCAGATCGAAGGACTGCGCCCAGACACGGCTGGGATCGATCCCGGCAGCCTTGTATTCGTCGATCAGCTTTTGGGCGTAACCCGTCTGGGTGAACCCGTCGAACGGCATCCCGACCGAGGGTGACTTCAACTCGGGCGTGAAGTCGGCGCCAAGCCCGTCAATAAGCGCGATGGATTCGGCATGGGTCATGAGTTTGGCGTCATCGACATAAAGATCGGTACGGAAATCTGCCGTGCCACCGAGATATTCGTCCGCCGTCGTCGCGGAAGCGTTCGATGCGTCCATTTTCGGGTTGAGCGTCCGGAACTCGGCCAGCGTCAACTCGGAGGTCCGGCATTCGGCACTCGCCTTCACATCACCGTTGGCTGGGGAGAACGGCGTGACGCATTTATCGGCGAGTTGGCTGGCGACAATATCGGTCGTGGTGTGCAGGTCATTCTGCGCATGCCGGCAAACCAGTTCCTTGTCCGCGGTGAACGTGACATCGCATTCGAGAATACCCGCGCCCTGGCGCGCCGCCGCCACATTCCCCTCGACCGTGTGTTCGGGAAAGGCAAGCGGGGCACCGCGATGGCCAATCGAGAATTTCGATTTTTGCGGTGTCTGCCCCGCACATGAGGCAAGTTTTTCCTTGAGCGGGCCGTCTTCCATCTTGTCGATCAGATAGTAGGGCCTCTGGCCATAGGAGAGCGGCTCTTCAGCGACTGCCGTGCTTGCGATCAGGCAAAGCGCGCCTGCGAACAGGGCGGTGTTACGATTCATGGGATACCTCCAGTTTGGTCAGCCGCTTTTTCCAACTGTCGGTGACGCCACGGTGACGGTTACGTGAAGGTTTGGAAACAGCCTGATCGAAGACAAAGAGCTGCACATTCGCCCCCAGGCACTTGACCGGCTTGACCTTTTTGCCCGTCCCCGCCATTGAACCGCCATGACGGAACTCGCATTGATCACAGGGGCTTCGCGTGGCCTGGGGGCCGCACTGGCCGAGGCGCTTTGTGAGAAATATCATATAGTTGCCGTGGCCCGAACGGTCGGTGGCCTGGAAGAACTGGACGACCGCATCCAGGCCAAGGGCGGCACCGCGACGCTCGCGCCACTCGACGTGACCGATCCCGGCGCGATGGCGACGCTTTGCAATTCGATCCAGGACCGCTGGGGCAAGCTCGATCTCTGGGCGCACGCGGCGATACATGTCGCGCCACTCTCCCCAGCCCCGCATATCGACGCCAAGGACATGGCAAAAAGCGTCGCAACCAACGTGACCGCGACGGCAATGCTCATTACGTATGTGGCCCCGCTTCTCGGTGCCGAGGGTACAGCCATCTTCTTCGACGACCCCGACAATCTGGGTAAGTTCTTCGGAGCCTACGCTTCGACAAAGGCCGCGCAGATGGTGCTGGCCCGAAGCTGGCGGGCGGAAAGCAAGAATACCGGGCCGACCGTCCGGTTGGTCGCGCCGCCGCCCATGCCAACCGCCACGCGGGCACGTTTCTTTCCGGGTGAGGACCGGAGCCCCCTGACCAAGCCGCAAGATGCCGCGAAAATACTTCTGGCTGAACTTGCCAACACCAACTGACAACATCTTGCCGCCCCCCGCGCCCTCCCATAAAGCAAGGGAATGCGCATTCTCATCACCAATGACGACGGCATCAACGCCCCGGGCCTGAAAATCCTCGAAGACATCGCCTGCGAGATCGCGGGCGACGATGGTGAAGTCTGGACCGTCGCGCCTGCTTTCGAGCAATCCGGCGTCGGCCATTGCATCAGCTACACCCATCCCACGATGCTATCGCAATTCGGCGAACGCCGGTTCGCCGCCGAAGGCTCGCCTGCCGACTGCGTGCTGGCGGCAGTCCACCAGGTCATGAAAGACGCGCCACCCGATCTTGTCCTGTCGGGTGTAAACCGCGGCAACAACGCGGGCGAGAACGTGCTTTATTCCGGCACCATCGGGGCCGCCATGGAAGCTGCCCTGCAAGGCCTGCCCGCCATTGCTCTCAGCCAGTTTTACGGGCCCGACAACAACGCTCTGGACAACCCGTTCGAGGCCGCCGCCGCCCATGGTGTGGATTGCGTGCGCAGCCTGTTGAGGCACGGGCTTTGGGATGATGCCAATTATCGCCTGTTCTACAACGTGAACTTTCCGCCCCTCCCCGCCTCGGAAGTGAAAGGGCAAAGGGTCGTCACCCAGGGATGGCGCAAGGAAACCAGCATGGGTGTGGAACCGCACCGCTCGCCATCCGGACGGATGTTCCTCTGGGTCAAGGGTGGGCCGCAACATCTGCCGACAGAGCCAGGCAGCGACGTCGCCGCCAATCTGGACGGCTATATCTCGATCACACCGCTTCGTGCGGACCTGACAGCCCATGAGACGATCGACGCCCTGAGGGAACGCCTCGACTCATGACCGACGCCGAACAGAAAATGCAGTTCCTCTTCGCGCTCCGCTCGCGCGGCGTGATGGACAAGCGTGTTCTGGAAGCGATGGAGAAGATCGACCGTGGAGCATTCGTGAAGGGTCTCTTCGCCGAACGCGCCTATGAGGACATGCCTCTCCCGATCGCCTGCGGTCAGACGATCAGCCAGCCTTCGATTGTCGGGCTGATGACGCAGGCCCTGCAAATCGAACCCCGCGACAAGGTGCTGGAGATCGGTACCGGCTCAGGCTACCAGGCGGCGGTTCTCAGCCAGCTTGCCCGCCGCGTCTACACGCTTGACCGCCACAAGCGACTTGTGACGGAAGCCCAGGCCGTTTTCGACGCACTCAACCTTTCCAACATCACGGCCATCGCCGCAGATGGCACCCGCGGCCTTCCGGAACAGGCCCCTTTCGACCGCATTCTGATCACTGCCGCAGCCGAAGACCCGCCCGGACATCTTCTGTCCGAGTTGAAAGTCGGCGGCATCATGGTCGTGCCGGTGGGGCAATCCGATACGGTTCAGGTACTGATCAAGGTGACCCGTACCGAAACGGGCTTCGACTATGACGAACTTCGCCAGGTCCGGTTCGTGCCCCTGATCGAGGGCATGGGGGCAGACTGACGGGCGGAAATGCGCACGTTTTTGCAAGAAGAATACTGGATTAACCCCCCCGAAAGCGTTAATATCTTGTGTAATGGCAGGAGGTGCGACCGATATGTGGCGGTCAGCACCTAAAACGGTTCCGGAAGAGAGCCGCGTTGAGACGGTGAGGAGTAGGCAGATTATGAATAACCCGGCATTCAAGATCCTTCTGGCCACAACTGCGCTCGCACTTGCGGGCTGTGGCGGAACAGGCGGCAGCGGCGGCTTCTTCGACAACCTTGATCTGGACCTGCGCGGCAGCGCCGGGCAGCTGGACACTTCGGACGCGGCGCGATCCGCGTCCGTGGCCAGACCGAAACCGGATGCGCGTGGTGTGGTCACATATCCGGGCTACCAGGTGGTCATGGCACGGCGTGGGGACACGGTGCGCACGGTCGCAGCGCGGATCGGGATGCCGACCGAGGAACTGGCGCGGCACAACACGCTTCCCGACACCGTTATTTTGCGTGAGGGCGAGATCCTGGCCCTGCCCCGCCGTGTGCCTGAGTTGCCCGGAAGCCTCGCCACCGGCAACGTCGATGTCGTTACCATGGCTGGCAATGCCATCGAGAATTCCGGCCCGGCCGGTACGCCCGTGGCCGGAAGTGAACCGGCCCGCCACCGCGTCCGGCCCGGCGAGACCGCTTTTTCGATCGCGCGAAGCTATGACATTCCGGTGGCCGAACTGGCAGAATGGAACGGGCTTGGTCCCGACCTGGCACTTCGGGTCGGCCAGTATCTGCTGATCCCGATCACAAGCGCCCCGGCGGATAACCAGGAAGTGCGGGTGGCCTCCATCGAAGCGCCTGGCGCGGGAAGCAGCACGCCTGTGCCTCCCTCGGCCCAGCGTCCGCTACCGACCGCAGACGTGAAGCCCGTGGCGGTCAAGCCTGCCGCACCCGAACCGAAACCATTGGAAAACACCCAGACGGCGGCTTCGGATACTTCCAAGCTGAGAATGCCCGTGAAGGGAGCGATCATCCGGCCCTACGCCAAGGGATCGAACGAAGGCATCGGCATCTCCGCCAGTGCCGGAAGTCAGGTGGTTGCGGCGGATGACGGCACCGTGGCCGCAATCACGCGCGACACCGACCAGGTTCCGATCCTGGTAATCCGGCACGCTGGCAACCTGCTTACCGTATATGCAGGCGTGGATGAAATCGCCGTCGAGAAAGGGGACAGTGTCCGTCGTGGCGAACAGATCGCCGTCGTCCGCTCCGCCGCCCCGCCGTTTCTGCATTTCGAGGTGCGCGAGGGCTTCGACAGCGTCGATCCTGGACCTTACCTGAACTGAAGACGACCGGGATGATCCGGCAAAACTCTTCCAGGAGTATTGCCAAGTTTCTTACAAGAAACTTGGGCATGTTTGATGTTTGAGACGGTCGCAGTCCCAGTTTGGGCCCTGGTTCTCTTCGGCCTGTTTGCCGCGCTTTCGATCCTGGAACGCGTGATCGGGCCATCTGTCCGCTGGTTTTTCCGCAAACGCGCCGAACGGGTGGTTGCCGAACTCAACAAGCGTCTTCAAAGGCCGATTGAGCCATTCAAACTGGCACGGCGCACCGACATGATTCAGCGCCTGAAATACGATCCCGAAATCGCCGAAGCCATCGTGGCCCACGCCCGCGAGGAGGGTCTGCGCGAGGATGTGGCGTTCGAGCAGGTGGAGCGATACGCCCGCGAAATCGTACCGTCCTTCAGTGCCAGCGCCTATTTCGGCTTCGGCACGCGCGCTGCGAAATGGATCAGCCGCGCTCTGTTTCAAGTACGCCTCGGGACATTCGACGACGACAAGATCTCGGCCATAGACAGCGACGCAACGGTGGTCTTCGTCATGAACCATCGTTCGAACATGGACTACCTGTTGGTAACCTGGCTCGTCTCCGAGCGTTCGGCCCTTTCCTACGCCGTCGGGGAATGGGCGCGAGTCTGGCCGCTTTCCGCACTGATCCGCACGATGGGTGCCTTTTTCATCCGTCGTCGCTCCCGCAATCCGCTCTATCGCAAGGTGCTTGCGCGCTATGTTCAGATGGCCACGCAAGGCGGTGTGACGCAGGCGGTTTTCCCTGAAGGCGGGCTTTCGCTTGACGGTTACCTCGCCGATCCCAAGCTTGGCTTCCTGAGCTACATCGTCAGCGGCTATAAACCGGACGGGCGCGACGTGGTCTTCGTCCCGGTCGCCCTGAATTATGACCGGGTGCTGGAAGATCGCGTCCTGATCGAAGCGCACCGGTCGGACACACGCCGGTTCCGCGCCGCCTTCCCGACCGCAATCGCCTTTGCCCTCCGCCAGGTCGCCAAGAAGCTGCGTGGCAGGTTCCACAAGTTCGGAAATGCCGCCGTTTCCTTTGGCGAGCCGGTCTCCATGGCTGCCTTCATGCGGGACTATCCCGATGGCACGACGAAGGCACTCGGTCGCGAACTGAAACGCCGGATCGAGCACATTATCCCGATCCTCCCTGTCCCCGTCATCGCATCAGTTCTCGAAAAGCAGACGGAACCTGTCAGCCGCGAGAAACTCGTCGCGGAAACGGGTGAACTGCACGAAAGACTAACCGCGGCGCGTGCGCATCCTCACATTCCGCGCGAGGAACTCGCCGATGCCATGGATGCCGGGATACTCCATCTGAAAAACCGACGTGTCATTGCAGAGACCGAAGATGGAATTGCAGTCCTGGATGATCAGAAACCACTTCTGACCTTCTACGCCAATTCGATCCGTCGCCTTGTCACGGACACGCAGATCTAATGCGCTGACCCGAGTTGCCCGGTTCGAACGCCGTAATCCACGGCCAGTTGGTAATCCGGGTCGTCATCAGCATCGACCATGAGGCTGCCCGCCTTTGTCAGAAGCTGGTGACAGTCGCGGCTGAGATGTCTCAATTGCAGGGATTTTCCAGAGCCCTGGTATTTGGCGGCCACGGCTTCGATTGCAGTCAATGCGGATTGGTCAACGACGCGACTTTCCGCGAAATCGACGATGACCAGACCAGGATCAGTGGAGGGATCGAACAGTTCGACGAATCCGTCGGATGACCCGAAAAAGAGCGGGCCCCTGACCTTGTAGACCTTCGCGCCTTCCGGTGTGACATAGGTCGAGGCGTTGATCCGCTTGGCGTTGTTCCAGGCATAGGCCAGCGCCGAGACAATGACGCCGACGAAAACGGCGGTTGCAAGATCGTAGGCCACAGTCACTCCGGTCACCAGAAGGATCACAAAGGCATCCGTCAGCGGCACCTTCCGCATGACCTTGATGGAGTTCCAGGCGAAGGTGCCGATTACCACCATGAACATCACGCCAACCAGCGCCGCCAGCGGGATAAGTTCGATTACAGGACTGGCTGCCACAATGAACAAGAGCAGAAAGAGCGCCGCCGCCAAACCCGCAACCCGTGTCCGGCCGCCCGACTTCACGTTGATCATCGACTGACCGATCATCGCGCAGCCGCCCATGCCACCGAAGAAGCCGGTAACAGTATTGGCCACGCCCTGCGCCACGCATTCCTGGCTCGCCCCGCCCCGCTTGCCGGTGATTTCACCGACGAGGTTCAGCGTGAGCAGGCTTTCGATCAAACCGATGGCCGCCAGGATCAGAGCATAGGGTAGTATGATTTCCAGAGTTTCCAGATTGAATGGTACCGTGGGAATATGAAGCGCGGGCAAACCACCTTCGATCGACGCCATGTCACCGACGCGTGGCACGTCGAGGCCGAACAGGATCACAATACCTGCCACGATTCCGATCCCGGCCAATGGTGCCGGCACCGCCTTGGTGAGGCGCGGCATCGCCCAGATGATGGCCATCGTCAGAGCAACCAGGGCCAGCATAAGTGCAAGGGACGCCCCCGAAAGCCATTCGCCGCCGCCCATTCCATGCCCGGTGACCTCCATTGTGCCCGGAACCTTGAATTGGCTCATCTGAGCAAGGAAGATCACGATAGCCAACCCGTTGACGAAGCCCAGCATCACCGGGTGCGGCACCAGCCGGATGAACTTGCCGAAGCGAAAGACGCCTGCCGCGATTTGGATCAGCCCCATGAGAACAACCGTTGCGAACAGGTATTCCACGCCATGCGTGGCCACGAGGCTGACCATGACAACGGCCAACGCCCCCGTCGCACCTGAAATCATGCCGGGACGACCTCCGATCAGTGCGGTGATGAGCCCGACGATAAATGCGGCATAAAGCCCGACGAGCGGGTGAACCCCGGCCACAAAGGCGAAGGCCACGGCTTCAGGGACCAAGGCCAGTGCGACGGTCAACCCGGACAGGATTTCGATCCGCCAGCGTTCGGGCGTCATCTCGCCTGAAAATTTCGAAAAACTCGGGCGTTCGCCGAAAAAGGCGGTCAAAGCACGTTCCATGAAGCTCCGGGGGATTGATAGCGGTACCAATCCCCTCCCTAACGTCAGGACAGGCTCAATGCACGGGCTTCAGAGACATACCCGCCATGCGTCCAGCGGGATGCTCAGGCGCGCTCGACGTATTCCATTGACTCGGTATTCACGATGATCGCCTCGTCCTGACCGACGAAGGGGGGAATCATAACCCGCACACCATTGTCCAATGTTGCCGGTTTGAACGAATTGGCCGCGGTTTGGCCCTTAACGACCGGCTCTGTCTCGACCACGGTGCAGGTGACCTTCTGGGGAAGGGAGGCGCTGAGGGCCTCATTCTCGTGGTATTCGATCTGGATAACCATTCCGTCCTGAAGGAACGGCCGTCGGTCGCCGAGGATATCGGCCGGGAGTTCGATCTGCTCGAAGGTATCGTTGTCCATGAAGACCAGCATCCCATCGGATTCATAGAGAAACTGCTGATCTTTCTGCTCAAGCCGGACCTTCTCCACTTTGTCGGCGGACCGGAACCGCTCGTTCAGTTTCGAGCCATTCCTCAGGTTTTTAAGCTCGACCTGCGCAAATGCGCCGCCTTTTCCGGGCTTTACGTGGTCGACCTTTACGGCGGCCCAAAGCCCGTCATTGTGCTCCAGCACGTTTCCGGGACGAATCTCGTTTCCGTTGATCTTCGGCATCCGTGTAAACCCATGTTTTTGTTGAATCGTAAGCCGAACCCCCTATATTGCACCGGACAATGCCCCGCAAGATGGGCAAATCCTGGGGAGGAAGGTTCTAGCTATGCAAGAAATGCATAGCAGGCATTCCGAAAAAGAAAAACAAAAGCGGTCATGGAACCGTCATAACCAACGGACGCCATAGACAAGCGGTAAGTGAAGAAAAAAAGGACCTAGCATGGCAGATTTTGTGGACGGCACGGCATTCAATCACGAGCAGGGCAACCGCGCGCGGAAACTTTTCGCGGCCGTTGTGCTGGCAGCCCTCGACGATGCCATTGCCGACGACAAGAAATACGGGAACGGACCTGATCAGATCGCCCGGTGGGCACGCTCGCGCGATGGGCGCGAAGTTCTGTCTTGCGCCGGAATCGACCCGAATGAACGGGTGGTGAAAGGCCTCATGGAATTCGTGGGCAAAGGTGTCCGCACATCTGTCGCGCTGTCGCGCGAGGAAAGCGAACGCCGCAACGCCGCCGAAGCTGCGGCCGCTGCGGAAGACGCAAAGCGCGCCGCCTGACATTCCCGCAATTTCTTTAGAAAGGCGCGTCCCTCGGGGCGCGCTTTTCTGTTGGTACACTGCATTGTTTTTGCTGCGCAGTTGAGCGACGTGTCAACGTCTAGCCTGAATGCAGGAAATGCAGGACGTCCCCGTCCTTCACTTCATAGGTCTTGCCTTCCGCACGTAACTTGCCGGCATCCCGTGCGCCCGCCTCGCCGTTCAACGCAATGTAGTCGTCAAAGGCGATTGTCTCGGCCCGAATGAACTTCGCCTCGAAATCTCCGTGGATCACGCCGGCCGCCGCTGGTGCCAACGTCCCTTTCCGGATCGTCCAGGCCCGCGCTTCCTTTGGCCCGACCGTGAAATAGGTCTGCAGCCCCAATAGCTCGTAGCCCGCGCGGATCATGCGATCCAGACCCGCCTCCTTCAGCCCAAGCTCGTCGAGAAACATCTCAGCTTCGTCTGGATCGAGCTGGCTGATCTCTTCCTCGATCTTCGCCGAAATCACCACCGAAGCCGCGCCTTCGGCCTTCGCCATCTCCGCCACGCGTGCCGAATGGGCATTCCCCTCTGCCGCTTCATCCTCGGCGACATTGCAGACATAGAGCACCGGCTTCGACGTCAGAAGCTGCAACATCCCCCAGGCCTTTGCATCCTCCGCATCGACCTCGACGGTCCGCGCAGGCTTGCCATCTTCCAGAGCTTCGGCTGCCCGTTTCAACAGCCGCTCCTGCTGGATCGCTTCCTTGTCGCCGCCCCGGATCTTGCGGACCAGGTTCTGCATCCGCTTCTCGATGCTTTCCAGATCGGCCAGCATCAGTTCGGTTTCAATGGTCTCGGCATCCGCAACCGGATCGACGCGCCCTTCAACATGGGTGACATCACCATCCTCGAAACAGCGCAGCACATGGGCAATCGCGTCCACCTCGCGAATATTGGCAAGGAACTGGTTCCCCAGCCCCTCCCCCTTCGACGCGCCCTTCACCAGGCCTGCGATATCCACGAACGTCATCCGCGCCGGAATGACCTCCTTCGATCCCGCGATCTCCGCCAACTTGGTCAGCCGCGCATCCGGCACCGACACCTCGCCCACGTTCGGCTCGATGGTACAAAACGGAAAATTCGCCGCCTGCGCCGCCGCTGTCCGTGTCAATGCGTTGAAAAGCGTGGATTTCCCAACGTTCGGCAAACCTACGATACCGGTCTTGAAGCCCATGAAACTATTCCTCTCGATGCAGTCGGAGCCTCTACCCCTCCCCCCGGCAACACGCAACCATGACATTATCGGCCTGCAAATATCCCGGGGGGCGAGCGCAGCGAGCGGGGCGGAGCCCCATTCCAACCCCGCACCCGATTGCAACGCCCGGCACAATAGGGCACAGGAAGGCGGACCACGAGGAGGGACCCGAATGACCCGGATCGACGCCAAATTCGCCGCGCTGAAGGCGGAAGGAAAGAAAGCCTTCGTTGCCTATGTGATGGCGGGAGATCCCGACTACGCGACCTCACTTGAAATCGTCAAAGGTCTACCGGGCGCGGGCGTCGATGTGATCGAACTGGGCCTGCCCTTTACCGACCCGATGGCGGACGGACCGACGATCCAGCTCGCCGGGCAGCGTGCGCTCGAAGCAGGGCAGACGCTCAATAAGACCCTCGATCTCGCCCGCACCTTCCGCGAAGGCGACGACACCACACCCATCGTGCTCATGGGCTATTACAACCCGATTTACAGCCATGGCGTCGAAAAATTCCTGGTGGACGCGAAAGCCGCCGGGATAGACGGCCTCATCATCGTCGACCTGCCCCCCGAGGAGGATGAGGAACTTTGCATCCCCGCCCAGGCCGCCGGTCTCAACTTCATCCGGCTTGCCACGCCGACCACGGATGACAAGCGCCTGCCCAAGGTCCTTCAGAATACCTCCGGCTTCGTCTATTACGTCTCCATCACCGGCATCACCGGCGCGGCCAATGCCGTTGCCACCGATGTCGGGCCCGAGGTTGCGCGGATCAAGGCCTCGACCGACCTGCCCGTGATTGTCGGCTTCGGCATCAAGACGCCGGAGGCCAGCCAGGAAATAGCGTCCATCGCCGACGGCTGCGTGGTCGGCTCCGCCATCGTCGATCTGATCGGCAAGGGCCTAAGCCCGGATGAGGTGCTGACCTTCGTCAAAGGCCTTGCCGACGGCGCGCACTCGGCCTGAGGCGCGTCAATCCAGCCGAAACACCTTGTCGCGCGCGGTGGCACCCCGCACAAGCGTCAGCCTGCCCTTCGCCACACCTAACGCCTTGGCCAGCAGCTTCTGCACAGCCGCGTTCGCCTTGCCGTTCTCCGGAACTACCGTCACCCGGACCCTGATCATCCCGTCGCTTTCCTCGACTGCATTTCTTGAGGCCTTGGGCGTAACCCTTACGGAAATTTCAGTTCCCGCGCGCGCCAGATGCGACAAGTCCGGCGTCATAGCCGCGTCCTCGGCAAATCCGGCAGTTTACGCCTGAGAAGCTTGCCGTTCGCGCTATGGGGCAGTTCGTCTGCGCGGAACAGCTCCCGTGGTGTCTTGTAACCAGCGAGGCAGCTCGCGGCGTGTTCCAGGACAGCCTCCCGCGTCACGTTCCCCACAACCCAGGCCGCGATCACCGACAGGCCATCCGCCACCTCCAGCGCCGTGACCCCGCATTCCGCCACGCCCGGACAGGTGGCAAGCGCCGCTTCTACCTCCGTAGGATCAACGCGATAGCCCTGAGCGTTCATCCGGTCGTCCTGCCGCCCCAGATAGGTGATCGCACCGTCACTCCGCATTCGGGCAAGGTCGCCGGTCAGGAACCAATCGCCTGCATGAGCGGCCCGCGTCGCCTCCGCATCACGCCAATAGCCCAGCATCAAACCAGGATCGTCACGGCGAACCGCCAGCACGCCGGTTTCGCCATAGGGCACCGGTTTTGCGTCTTCGCCCACGACCGCCACATGACGCCCCGGCTGCGGCCACCCCGCCAACCCCGCCTCCGCTATCCGGTCGGGCGGCGTCGAGACGAAGGTAGACACCTCGCTCATGCCAAGCGCCTCAAGCAGCGGCTTCCCGGTCTCGCGACGCCAGCTTTCCAGGATGGCCGGGGACAGAGCCTCGCCCGCCGTCACCGCATGTTTCAGCGAAGCGAAGCCGTCACCCAGACCGGAGCCGTATTTGAGGATGCGGCGAAAGACGGCCGGGGCGGCCGCGAAAACGGTCGGTCGGTACGTCCTGGCCAGATCTGGCCATACATCAGGATCACGACGTCCCGAGTTGACGATCGCCGTCGCCCCCGCGCTCCAGGCGTCAGCAAGGCCAACGCCCAGGGTAAAGGTCCAGTTGAAGGCACCTGCGTGCATCACCCGGTCGCCCGGTTCCATTCCATGCCAGCCTGCCCGCATGCTCTGGCGCGCCCAGAAAGCACGATGAGCATGGAGAACGCCTTTGGGTCGCCCGCCGGAGCCCGAAGTGAAGACCAGCAACGCGGGATCTTCCGCCGCGATCGCCGCGAAAGGAACAGGTTCGCCTTCATCCAGTTCCCGAAGCCCAAGGCTTGCCATCGGTCCGCCCAACACGAGCTTAGGCTGCACCGTATCCATTATCGACGAGATTTCGGCATCCGAGAGCTGTGACGACAATGGCGTCGCCACCGCCCCCGCTGCAATCGCACCGAAATAGGCAATCGGAAACTCGGGAATGTCACCCAGCAGCAGCACAACCCGGTCTCCGCGCGTCACGCCGGCAGACATCAATGCGCTTGCCGCTCTGGCAACCTTGTCGCGAAGCTCGTCGAAACTCAAACTCAGAACAACGCCTTCGTCAGGATCGACCGCGATCAGGGCGTCGCGATCTCCCTCGACCTGCGCCCCGAGGCACCACTGGGCCGCGTTGAAAGACTCAGGGCATGGTGGCAGTGCACCGGCCAGAAATTCGCTCGCCCCCGCCACAGGCTCAGAACTGGATCAGGAAGTGCGTGCCACCATCTTCGCCACTATCCTCCAGCGAGATTCGGGCCCCGTGGGCGAGCAAAAGTGTTTGCACGATGGCCAGCCCCATGCCTGTCCCACCGGAATCCCGGCGCGTCGTGAAGAATGGCTCAAACACCTGGTTCCGGTTGCCGGTCGAAATACCGGGCCCATCGTCGGAGATACGAAGCCATGGCCCGTCATCCGTCCGGCCGGCATCGATCGTCAGGGTGGAAGCCCCCGCCTCTTCCGCATTCTCCGACAGATGTCCAAGCACGGCTTCCAGACCGGAACGGGCAAGTGGCAGTTCGATCTTATCGTTCAGCACTTTGAGTTGTGTTTTCGTCAGCCGTTGCTGCAATGACGGGATACAGTCCTTCAGCCGCGTCGTGCCCTGGTGTTCCGGCATCCGGGCAGCCGCGATCTGGCGTGCCGCGCCCAGGAGTTTGACTGCGCGCTTCTCCGCGCCGGCGATGGTCTGGACAAGCCGCCTTGTTTCCTCAGACAAGTCCTCTTCCGCCTCGAGCAGCTCAGCCGCGCCCCTGATCGCTGTCAGGGGCGTCTTCAATTCGTGGGTCACGTGATCGGTATAGCTCCGCACGGCCATTTCCCGCGATTGCAGCACATCGGCCATGTCCAGAACGTCTTGCGCCAGTTCGCCGATCTCGGGGGTGCCGTAATGGTCCAGGCCCTCAGGTATCGCCCCGCCCCGGATCGCTTGCGCCTTGGCGGCCAGCGCCTGCACCGGTGCGAGAATGAGCCGCCAGAGCAGAAGGCCAAGAACCAGTGTCGCCAGAAAAGACCCCGCCGCCACGATAAAGACAGCGCTGCGTCGACCGGTCAAAGGTGCAAGGATATCGGCCAGCAGCGCCGCATAGACCGGAAGCACGAGAATCGCCATCAGCGATCCGCCCAGCACAAGCATGAGGGGCGGTCGCCACTTCGGCTCTACGAACCGAGACATGGTCCCATCCTCAGCCCGACGCCATGCAGGGTCTCGATCGCATCGGTGCACCCGGCATCGGCCAGCTTCGACCGCAGGTTCCGCAGATGGCTGTCAAGCGTCCGGTCGCTCACCACCATTCCCGGCCCCCAGATCGCATCGACAAGCGCGGGACGGCTGAACACCTGCGTCGGCCGCGACATCAGCTTGGACAGGATCGTCAGTTCAGTGGAGGTCAGCGTGACATGTCTCTCGTCCACTTTGCAGACGTGGCTTTCGGGAACGACCGTCAGCCGCCCGATCTTGAGGGACGAACTTGCCGGAGCATCGGCTGCTTCAGTCGCCCCGCCCGTCCGTTTCAGAATGGCCCGGACGCGCGCGACCAGTTCGCGCGGGCTGAACGGCTTGGTCACATAGTCATCGCCGCCAAGTTCCAGACCGAGGATGCGATCCACCTCGTCATCGCGGGCGGTCAGAAACAGGATCGGCAGGTCGCTATCCTTACGGATCGCCTTGCACAGCTCAAGCCCGTCCATTTCCGGCAAGCCGATATCCAGAACAGCGAGGCTGGGGCTGGCCGTCCGGGCCTGCGACAGACCTTCGGCACCGTCGCGTGCCATGACCGCCTCGAACCCTGCGCGTTCCAGCGCCATGCCAAGTATTTCGCGGATTTGCGGGTCGTCATCGACCACCAGAATTGTTTGAGAGCTCATTTGCGTGAATCACCGACCTTGTAACAGGCTGTTCCTCGTTATGCGTGATGGTGAGGGAAGGTGCAAACCCGCCAGGCCACGAGGGGACAGTTGTGGACCTGGCGGGTGAAATGCGTGCCTTGCTATCAACTATGCCGCTGCAAGGTGCAGATTGGCTCTGCCCCTCGTGCAGCGACTGTGCAGAGTGTGGCGAAAATCGGGCATCTCTCCGTAACTATCTAATTATAATTAATTTCTTCGCGTTGCAGCGCGCAGCGTCTGAGGGTAGTCGGAAGTCATGCCACGCTTTGCATTGAAGATCGAATATGACGGAGGCCCCTATTCAGGCTGGCAACGCCAGGCATCTGCACCATCCGTGCAGGAATCTCTGGAAATCGCACTCTCGAAACTTGAGCCGGATCTGCCCTCCACCGCCGCTGCGGGACGCACCGATGCAGGCGTCCACGCCATGGGTCAGGTCGCCCATATCGATATGGCCAAGTCCTGGGATCCATTCCGCCTGTCGGAAGCGCTGAACTATCACCTGAAACCCGCTCCCATCGCCATTGTCGCCGCCGCGCAGGTGTCGGAAGACTGGCACGCAAGGTTTTCTGCCGTCGAGCGGCGCTACCTTTACCGCATCGCAATCCGCCGCGCCCCGCTTGTCCACGACAAGCGCCAGCTCTGGCGTGTGATGCATGACCTCGACATTGCCGCGATGAAGGCAGGCGCTGCGCATCTGATTGGCAACCACGATTTCACCACCTTCCGCTCGACCATGTGTCAGGCGAAAAGCCCGGTCAAAACCATGGATGAGATTTCTTTTGAAACCCGCGACTATCCCGGCGGCTATGAAATCCGCGCCCATCTCCGCGCCCGCAGTTTTCTGCACAACCAGGTGCGCTCGATCATCGGCACATTGGAGCGCGTCGGCTCGGGCGCATGGCCCCCTGCCCGCGTCGCGGAAGCGCTTGCCGCCAAGGACCGCGCCGCCTGTGGCCCGGTGGCCCCGCCGGACGGGCTTTACCTGATGGGCGTGACCTACGAGACGGACGTGTTCGCCGATTAATGTGCGCTTTCCGGCTCGCCGAGCGATTGCAGGCGCATGGAAATCACCCAGGCCAGCGCAATGGCACCCGCGTAGCCCCACGCCCCTGACGTGAACGTCGCCACGATCCCAAGGAACATCAGCAAGGATGTCGCAACACCCGCGAACTCCCGGAATATGTCCTCGGTCACATCCATCATCTCCAGCGCGGTCAGCACGGCTGCTGCCGCGAGCGATGCGGCCAGCACCCAGAACGCCGGGAAGCCCCCTTCGGTCAGGGCCGAGAACAGGCTCCACGGTCCGTCGGCCTCGATCGTCCCGGTCCGCTCCAGCACCCAGAAGGCCGCGATCAGCGCGATCGCCACCGAAACCGGGGCCGCGATCCGCCGGTGATACCAGGTGAACGAGCCGAAAAAGAGCGCCAATGCCAGCCAGGCCGCAGCGATCACCGCAAGCTGACCCACTTCAACGCCCACGTTGAACCCTATGAGTTTCGGGATGAAATGATCGTTCCCAATCCCGAAGTCCTGCAGGAACGAGGCGAAGCCTAGCCCGTGCAACAGCCCGAACCCGAAGATCACGAAGGGCCGCCAGGGCGGCAGTTTCCGCAGAAACAGGTTCTCGATGCCGACATAAACGATGGAGGCGGCGATAATCGGCTCAACGATTTCCGGCGACAGCCTGACGATTTCGAGCGCGCCCAGCGCCAGCGTGACGGTATGCGCAAGTGTAAACGCCGTCACCTGCCACAGTAGAGCGCCCATCCGCAGCGAGAAAAAGAACAGCCCCAGCACGAACAGGATATGATCCAGCCCCTGCGGCACGATGTGATCGAAGCCGACGGTCACATAATAGATAAAAGCCTGCACCATCGTCTGGCTCACCACTCCGTCGCGCGGGATCGGGTCGCTCGCCATCCCCGGCGCAACATAGGCACGGTAGCCATCCTCGACATCAGCCTGACGCACGACGAGCGGGCCAAGCTCAGGTGCCCAGCCAACTGTGATTGCAGTGTCGTCCGCTGGCAGCGGAGCCTCCAGCCGCAACATTGACCTACGCGCCAGTTCCACGTCGGGGCTGTCGATCACCGTCACTTCGCGCAACGCCAGCGGCAGGCGACGATCTCCCGCCAGAACATTGATCTTTCTTGATATATCCGGCCAGACCGCCTCCACGCGCGCCTCCATCTCCTCGGGAGGCAGCGCCCTCAAGGCATCGTAATCGGCGGCGTTCTCGGCATCATTGGTGTCATTCAGTTCAGCCAGATCGATGCCCGCCACCGCGGCCTCGATCATCCAGTCGATTTCAATTTCGAGTGTATCCGCCGAGATGCGGAGATCCATGATCGCGGGATCGACCTCATGGGCTTGTGCAACCGTGATCAGCCCAAGGCTTGACAGCAAGGCAACAAGCGACACCTTCTGAACAACACAAATTAGCCGGTCGAAGCCCATGATACGCACCTTTTCCATCGCTGCCTGTTTTGCATGTATGTCGCTTTCGGCCAAGGGCCACGAGTTCTGGATCGACCCGGTGCAGCATCAGGTCGCGCCGGGCGAGACGGTCCAGGCCGATATCCGGGTCGGCATGGAGTTCGAAGGCTCCGCCTATTCCTATATCCCGCAGCGGTTCCGTCGCTTCGACTACGCGTTTCGCGACGAAATCCGGCCCGTTGAGGGCACGGTCGGAGATCGCCCCGCGATGGCCCTTCCAATTGCCGCTGATGGCCTTGTCGTCGCCATCCATTCGACTGAGGATCAGCATCTCACCTGGGAAACATGGGAAAAGTTTGCCAGTTTTCTGGAGCATAAAGACCTGGCCTGGGGTCTGGCAGAGCATGATGCGCGCGGCCTTAGCCATGACAATGTCCGCGAACGCTATTCCCGCTATGCCAAATCGCTCATCGCTGTGGGGAACGGAGAAGGCAGCGACGCGGAAACCGGGATGGTCACCGAGTTCATCGCCTTAGAGAATCCCTACACCGGAGACATGACTGACGGCTTCGACATCCGCGCGCTCTACCAGGGCCAGCCGCTGAAGAACGTGCAGATCGAGGTCTTTCAAAAGGCCCCCGACGGCACCGTGACTATCACCTACCAACGCACCGATGGTGCGGGCGAATCGACGATCCCGGTGGAACCCGGCAACCGCTACATGCTGGACACCGTCACCCTTCGCCCCCTCGAAGTCACCGAGGACGGAGACCCCGCCTGGGAAACGCTCTGGGCCAACCTGACCTTCGAGGTGCCGGGCTAGCTCCCGAGCTTCTCACGTAGCTTGAACTTCTGGATCTTCCCCGTGGATGTCTTGGGGATCTCTGTCAGCACGACCCGCTTCGGTGACTTAAACCCGGCCAGCCGCTCCTTGCAGAAGGCCAGAATGTCCTCCTCCGTCGCAGTCGATCCCGGACGAAGCTCGACAAACGCACATGGCACCTCACCCCATCTTTCATGCGGTTCGGCCACAACGGCGGCGGTCTGCACATCCGGATGTCGGTAGAGCATGCTTTCCACTTCCACGGACGACACGTTCTCCCCACCCGAGATGATAACGTCCTTCAGTCGGTCCTTGATCCGCACATAGGTGTCCGGATACATCACCGCCGCGTCGCCCGACCAGAACTTGCCGCCTTCGAACGCCTCCGCCGTCGCCTCGGGGTTCTTGTAATAGCCTTTCATTACCACATTGCCGCGCAGTGCGATCTCGCCTTGCGTCTCTGCATCGCGTGGCACCGGAGCTTTGGCGTCGCGATCCACCACCTCCACAGGTTCGAGCATCGGAAAGGCCACACCCTGACGCGCCCGCGCCTCTGCATCGCCTTCCGCATCCAGCATCTTCCAATGGGATTGAGGGATGCATTGCGTGACATGCCCATAGGTCTCGGTCAGCCCGTAGACATGCATCACGTCCATCCCCATCGCCTTCGTCTTCTCCAGAACGGACGGCGGCGGCGGCGCGCCCGCGGTGAAGACGTTAATCGGCGGATCGAAAGGAACCCTGGGCGCCTTGGGACTTTCCGCCATCATCTGGAGCACCACGGGCGCGGCCCCGAAATGCGTGACCCCCTCTGCCTCGATGGCGTTAAACAACCGCTCCGGTTCAGGCATCCGGGTGAACACCATTTTCGTGCCATTGATCGGTGTCGCCCAGGGGTGGCACCAGCCGTTGCAATGGAACATCGGCACCACCGTCATGTAGACGGCTCCGTAACCCATCGGCCAGGCGGCCACCGTCCCCATCGCCTGCAGATAAGCCCCCCGGTGATGATAAACGACGCCCTTCGGACGTCCCGAAGTTCCGGACGTGTAGTTGATGGCAATGGCCTGCCATTCATCTTCCGGCAAACCCTCCCCGGTGAACGGCTCCGACGCCGCCAGTTCCTCATAGGTCGAACCCCGGGCCGCTGGCCCCTCATCTTCGATCTCGATGACTTCCAGCGAAAGACCGGCATCCGCCATCGCCGCATCCACCAGATCACGGAAGGCGGTGTCGACGATCACCAGCTTGCTGTCCGAATGGTCGAGTATGTAACCCACAGTTTCAGGCTCAAGACGAGTATTGATCGCGCCTAGCACACCCCCGATCATCGGGACGGCATAGTGCAGTTCGAACAGCTGCGGGATATTCGGCGCAATGACACTTACGGTATCGCCCAGACCGACGCCCTTCGCCTGCAGGCCACCGGCCACCCGGCGGACCCGCGTCGCCGTCTCCGCCCATGTTCGGCGCGTTGCTCCGTGAACGACCGCGGTCTCCGTCGCGAAGACTTCCTCCGCACGATTCAGAAACGACAACGGGGAGAGCGGCACGTAATTGGCCGCGCATTTCTCCATCGCCTCGAAATTCTCCCGCATCCTATTTCCTCCTCCCGAAGCGGCCGCATTGGGAACCGCTCTTCTTCAATCGGGCACCGCCGTCGTGAAATGTACCGAAGACACCCTCAGCCTCAAAGTCTGGCGGCAATGCCCTCACAAATCCAGTGCCACTTGCGGGCAAGGCAAAGGCTGTCGCCCTGCAAACTGGCAGTCGCCGTTTCACGAACAGCGCAGGCATCAGTCCCGCCCTTCGTTCAATGTCCTGTGCTAGGATCCATCCCTTCGATCAGTCCCAGCATCGGTCCAACGCCGTAAGACGCGTCAAAGACTCCGCGGAAGAGCATTTCCCCGGCGACATAGCTGAGGACGATCAGTCCCAACCACGAGATCAACGGAAAACGCGTCAGCAGTTTCATGATAAGCGTGGCGGCGAATGCCATGAGAAGGATGGCCAGGACCAAACCGAGGACGAGCAGCTCGGTGTTTCCCTCGGCAATTGCGGCCACCGCAAGCACGTTGTCCAACGACATGGATACATCCGCGACCGTGATCGTCAGAAGAGCCTGGGTAAGCGTCCGGCGCGGCGGCCCCGTGTATCCGGCTTCGGCATCGGCTGCTGTTCCCAGCGCCTGTTCAGCCTGCGCACCCGTGCTTTGCTGTATTTCACGGAACAGCCTGTAGCACACCCAGCACAACAGAAGACCACCAATGAAAAGCAGCCCCGGAACAGCCAGCAGCTTTGTCGCGACGACGGCGAGAACAATTCGAATGCTCGCGGCGATCACCATTCCGAACAGAATGGCGCGAGCGCGAAGCTCGGGCGCCAATCCTGCTGCGGCCATGCCGATGATCAGCGCGTTGTCTCCCGAAAGGATCAAGTCGGCGAGAATGATCGCGCCCGCGTCGAGAAAAAGCTGTGTCACTTGGCAGTCCCCAGCTTGCGCATGGGGAGGAGTTTCAAGCTTTCCGGAACCATGTTACTGGCCATTTCACCCATCATGATCGAGGCACCGGCAACTCGGACCCCCGCCACGCCATGCACAATCAGCCGGCCATGCACAACCGACAAGTCACACTACCCCATCTTGCCAGCGCTCGCAGGAAGAAAAACGCTGTGGCGTCGCAGCGGGGCCGGTTTGGACGGGCATGGCGATTGTCATCCAGTGCGCGTCAGACCGGGAAATTCGTTGCGCCAATCGCGGAAGCGCGACCCGGAAGCACTATTGAGGGCACAGATTCGCAGGCATCACTCTCCGGGCAGCCGCCACGTCGAACTCACAAGCGTGCCACTTCTGACGACCGAAAACTCGGCCTCGCTCGCACCGCTGGCCACGAGCATGTCGAAGGCATTCTCGACACTCGCGGCATCGGTCAATCGTGACTGAGCCTCAGAATTGCCGACAATGACGTCGCCGACCATCAGATCGGTCGTCGCAAACCCGAGGGATTGGACCGTGGTGATCCAGTCCCCTTCTTCCTTGCGCGTGAGCAGAAGCGAGCCATCAGCAAGCCGCGTTTTTCTGATCGCGGGCACGGCAAGTTCCACGGTTTCAGTTTCACTGGTTGCCGGGTCAAAAAATTTGACGGTCGCGCGGACATAGCCGTCATCCCCGACATTCAGGTCACCATGGAAATGATCCGCCAGGCTCCCATCGGGACTGAAGCGTTTCCCGTTGAAGGCAAACAGCACGACCCCCTCCTCAAGCCAGTCCCCCATTACTGTGCGATCAACGGTTGGAGAGATACGGGTGATGACGAACGCGTCCATCGAATCCCATCTGACGGGAGAGGCTTCAAACGGCACCTGGACATCCCAGAAGGAATGACTGACGCGGATCGCCGATTGCGACCCGGACCGCTTGCCAAGCGGAGCCAAACTTGCCGAAACGCCCTCCAGACGCGCTGACTTTTTCGGAATCCGGACGAACTTTGCTGAAGTCGTCGCCGTTGCATCGAAGCTGGTCGGCGCAACAGCCGCCAAGTCGAGGCTGGAGGGCTGTGCGAAGGGCTCAGCCGGGAAGGTCGGCATATCAGGCGACTTTCTGGACCGCTCCGAGAAAGCCGGATCGTCGAGAATTTCCCGTCGCACAGTCTCGCCGGGCAGCGGGGCAACTTTCGAAGTTCCGATGCGCGGTCCTTCGAACGAGCGCAAGGCCTGGGCCGGACCGTCCTGCCCGATGCGCGGTGCGATCCATTGCTCCGGAGCGGAAAGCCCCGATGGAGCGCCCGGTAGCGACTCTGGTCGAAAGACCATGGACTCGGGCGTGATGGGTTCCATCTGGATCGGATCATCGCCTGCGGGCGGGTGCCGTGCCGTCAACGAACCAGCCACCTCCTGTGCGGCCAGGACCTGTGTTACGCCCTCATCCCAGCCACGAATTTGAGCCGTCGGAGCAACGGGAAGCATATCCTGCAATGTCGCGATGACGGGCGCATTCCGCGCCGAACGGGACATACTTGGCGCAGAAAACCGAGGCAGGACAACCGCTGCGGTCTGCATTGTTCTGGGGCCAGTCGCTCTTGGCTCGGTTTCGCCGGAGAACGACGCCCGTGCGGCGGTTGAATCCAACGATGCAGGCGACGGCGAGGCAAGGTCGTCCCATGTGTTGATGAAATAACTCCCGGCCAGCGCGACACCGACGACCGCCACACTCGCCGCCAGCATCTGCATGCCGTTCTGCGATGTCTTCGCGGCCGTCTTGGACTTTGCGTTATTAGAAGCTGCGAATAGGTTAATTGCTGCCGAGGCAGGTCGCGACACCACCGACACCGCGCGTTCCGCCGGCGAGGTAATGTATTGAGTCCATTCATCTGCCGTCTGAATGCGTTTCTCGGGAAGAACGGACAACACAGTGTCAATCGCTTTGAGGAACCTTGCCGGGTAACCGGGAATGTTTCCGGCCAGTGGGTTGCAGGGATCTGGTCGATTTGCGGAAATCGCCTTGAGCCGGGTCTGCGCATCTATGGGAGCCGAGCCGGATATCAGATGATACAAAGTCGCCGCGAAGGAATAGAGGTCGCTATACGATCCCTGCGGGCTGCCTTCGGTATAGAACTCCTGCGGAGAGTACCCGTCTTTCACGAATTTCATCCGTGAAAGCTTGCGCTGTGTATGCTGTAGCCGATGGCGCGCTGCGCCGAAATCGATAAGTACGGGCTTGCCATCCGGCTCCACAAGGATGTTGTCCGGCGAAATGTCCCGGTGCAACATGCCAAGCTCGTGTATGTACCTGATCGCACCAAGCATGACGCGTGTCAGGTTTTGCACTTCTTTGGGAGCCAGCCGCTTCGGACTGTCCATCAGGTCCAGCAGATCCGGCCCGTCCACGAAATCCATCGCCATATAGGCGGTGTCGTTTTCCTCGAAGATCTGGTGGACATGGACAACGTTCTCGTGGCGCACATTTGCGAGGTTGTGCGCCTCGGTCACGAACTGCCTGACAATTCTATCGACCTCATCCTGGTAGCTTGGGCTTCTTGCCGCCATCGACCGTTCACGCCGATAAACCATCTCGCTCGGAAAACACTCTTTGATGACCACTTTCCGGCCAAGACTGTCCGTTGCGACATAGGTGATGCCGAAGCCGCCGCAGTTCAGGTAGCCGTCAATCGAATATTGTCCGTGAAGGAGGACCGTGCCGGCTTTCAGGAAGCTAGGCCGGTCGCTATCCGAAAGGGTCTTGCCCTCCTCGGCTTCTCGAAATTTCTGAAGGTCGACGACCTCATTTCGTTGCATTGCACCACCCCAATGCTTTCACCCAGTTTCGTTGTCCTGAGTTGGTAAACGATCGGTTTGGGGCATTTTTGTGATCAGACCTTGTCAGTTTTGCGGATGGGTCAACGTCGGCGTGGGAAAGCGCCCTTTTGCCAGCCACAACCTTCCGATTGCCGATTGCGGCATGAAAGCGGCACGCAAGTCGGACGCCCTAAAGCCAAAAGGCACACTGTTTCTGCCTGGGAAAAAGTGAAACCCGCACAATTCAAAGGAATCTGGACGAGATTGACGGACACAGCAAGACTTCCAAAGCGACAGACCTTGTTTGCGCGCGGAAAGTTTAGTGTAAAGGAGGCGTAAAGTTGTAACGCCAAATCCAAAGGACCGGGGCCCATGAGTAGCCAGCCCATTCGCAATATGGAAGAGTTCGCAGCAATCGTCGGAATCTCGCGCCCAACCCTCTCCAAATATTTCAACGATCCTGCGAGCGTTCGTCAAAGCACCCGCGAGAAGATCGAGCAGGCGATTGAGCGTTACGATTATCGTCCCAACATCTACGCGATGAACCAGAACCGAAAGCTGACGAAGAATATCGGCATCGTGGTGCCCTATTTGTCCGACCCTTTCTTCGGTGAAATCGTCCGTGTGATCGAACGACAATGCATTTCCGCTGGCTTTTGGCCGACGCTGTTCAGCTCTCACGGAGAGCCCGCGCTTGAAAACGATATCCTCGACGCCCTTCGCTCCCTGAAACCCGCGGGCGTCCTGATGGCACCGCTCGGTCGGGCATCGGACAAATCCGCAATCGAGGCGTTCTGCAAACACGTCCCGACGGTCTTGTTCGACAGCAACATCGAAGGGATGGGAGAGGCATTTGTGGGGTCGGACAATCACAGCTTCGTGTTCCAGACCGTGCAATACCTGAGCCGAACCGGCGAGCCACCCAGTTTCTTCGAGATGCGGAACCCCGCCAATCCGAATGCGAACAAGCGCCGCAACGCCTATCTTCAGACGATGGATGAACTGGGGCTCACACCCCATGTCATCCAGATCGAGGGAGAGGGCTGGGAGTTTGAGGAGATCGGTCGAAATGGCGGCCTGAAGGCCATCGCGGAAGGGTTGCTTCCGACCAATACCGTCCTGTGCAGCAATGACCGACTCGCCATCGGATTTCTCTCAGCTTGCTTCGACAGCGGCAAACGTGTCGGTCGGCACAAAGACTGCGATCTTCGGGTTGCAAGCCATGACGACCATCCGTTCTCCAAATTCACCTGCCCTTCCCTGACGACTGCGGCGCATGACTATGCAGCCGTAAGCGATTGTTCCGTTGAGACTCTTTTCAAGGTTATCGAAAGTGGCGGACGGCTTGGAGAACGCACCGAAACACTGTTCGAGTCGCGCCTGATCATGCGTGAGTCCGCCTGATCTTTTTTTGCGCGCGTAAATTTTGATTTGACACCGCGTCATATTTTTGACTAACTCGCGATCAGTCAACATCCAAGTTAGGGAGGAACCCGGATGTATCTGAAGAACGCACTTCGTGCGGCCACGGCCATGTCGCTGATCGCGACCGGCGGGGCATTTGCACAAGACACGCTGACCATCGCGATCGTGAACAACGGTCACATGATCAACATGCAGAAAGTGGCCGAAGCCTATACCGAGGAAACTGGTGTCAAGCTGAACTGGGTTTCACTGGAAGAAGGCGTCCTGCGCGAGCAGGTCACGTCCGACACCGCAACCGGCGGCGGCCAGTACGACGTCATCAACATCGGTATGCAGGAAGCCCCGATCTGGGGTGAAGCAGGCTGGATCGAGCCGCTGAACTTCAGCGATGCATATGACCTTGAGGATATCCTGCCCGCCATGCGCGAAGGTCTGAGCCATGATGGCCAGCTCTACGCGGCACCGTTCTACGGTGAGTCGTCGATGGTCATGTATCGCAAGGATCTGGCCGATGCCGCTGGCGTTGAAATCAAGGACAACGACAGCTGGGACAATATCAAGGCCGCTGCAGCCGCGATGCATGATCCGGACAATGGCATCTACGGTGCCTGCCTGCGAGGCAAGCCCGGCTGGGGCGATAACGCTGCATTCATCACCACGGTCGCCAACTCTTTCGGCGCGCGCTGGTTCGATGAAGAAATGAAGCCGCAACTGGATTCTCCGGAATGGAACGCTGCGGTGAACTTCTATGTCGACCTTCTCAGCAGCTATGGCCCCCCGGGCTCGGAAGGCAACTCCTTCAACGAAATCCTCGCGCTGTTCAATGAAGGCAAATGCGGGCTTTGGATCGACGCCACAATTGCGGCTTCCTTCCTTGAGGACCCGAATGTCGCCTATGCGCAATCGCCGAATGCCGGCAACCCGGTCGGTGCGAACTGGCTTTGGGCCTGGGCCATGGCGATCCCCGCCGGTTCGCCCAACGCCGAAGAAGCAGCCAAGTTCATCGAGTGGGCCACTTCGAAGGAATACGTACAGGCCGTGGGCAACCACCCGGAATTCGGCTGGGGCTCGGTCCCGACCGGGCAGCGCGCCTCGACCTACGAAATTCCTGAGTTCCTCGCAGTCGCGAAATTCGCCGATGCCGAAATGAAGGCAATCGACTCCGCCGCTCCGGGCGCCACCGACCTGAAGCCCTATGTCGGCGTGCAGTTCGTCGCGATCCCGGAGTTCCCGGAAATCGGGTCCGCATTCGGCCAGGAAATGGCGGCTGCTCTGTCGGGCGCAAAGTCGGTCGAAGACGCTCTTGAGGCTGCACAGGATAACGCAGACTCCATCATGCAAGAAGCCGGGTACTACTAAGCCTCCCAAGGCGGGGTCCGGTTCTGCCGGGCCCCAACCCTGACCAGTGCCATCGCCCATGTATCGATCCGGCGATGGATGGTGTCCCACCAAACGCAACCGAGACTATGCTAAGGCAACAACACCGTTGTTTTGCTGGAGGATGCACGCATGTCCAATCGAACGCTCCCTCGCCTGCTTCAGACACCGGCGGTCATACTTCTGCTGATCTGGATGCTGGTTCCGCTAAGCATGACGCTTTACTTCTCGTTCATCCGCTACGTGCTGAACAACCTGCGCCGCCCGGAATGGACGACACCGTCCCTCAGCAACTGGCGCGGTTTCGGGAATTACGAGTTCGTTCTGAACAGCAAGGACTTCATCCTGGCGATCCAGAACAGCCTCTTCATCGTCTGCAGTATCCTGTTCCTGACTGTGATCCTGGGCGTCCTGATCGCGGTCCTGATCAACAAAGCTTTCCCCGGTCAGGGCATCGTCCGGGTACTGCTGATCTCGCCGTTTTTCGTCATGCCCGCCGTGAACGCGGTCCTGTGGATCAACATGATCCTCGACCCGGTTCTGGGCCTTCAGGGTCTGGCGGTCGGCGGCATCAACAGCTTCGCGGACGGCTTGCGAGACGCCCCGCTCATCGGCTGGTTCTTCTCGCTCTGGCCCACGCTTGAGCCGATTTCCTTCCGTGCAACCCAGACCTCGGCCTATGCGGTCATCATCATGGTGACATGGCAATGGACACCGTTTGCGGTTCTGATCTTCATGACCTCGCTGCAATCCGAGGATCAACAGCAGAAAGAGGCCGCGATCCTTGACGGGGCCAGCACATGGTCGCAGTTTCGGTTCCTCACCCTGCCGCATCTCGGTCGCCCGATCGCGATCGTGGTGATGATCCAGGCGATCTTCCACCTGTCGCTCTACGCGGAGATCGAGATCGTCAGCCGCGGCAACGGCAACAAGAACCTGCCCTACCTGATCGGTGAGTTTGCCAACAACAACATCGGCGCGGCCAGCGCCACCGGCATCTTCGCCGTCATCCTCGCCAACATCGTTGCCATCTTCCTTCTTCGGATGGTCGGCAAGACATTGATGGAGTGACCTCATGGCTATCGTTGCTCAAGAAACCAAGTTCGGTAAGTTCGGTCGCCCTGTCCTGGCGTGGATCGTGGCACTCCTGTTCTTCTTCCCGATCTTCTGGATGATCCTGACCAGCTTCAAGACCGACGCTGACGCGGTGAAGCCGGAGTATCTGTTCTTCTTCACGCCGACGCTCGATAACTATCTCAACATGACCGAGAACTACGACTACTGGCGGTTCGCCACCAACTCGGTCATCACCTCGGTCTTCGCCACGATCTTCGCACTCGTCGTCGGCATCCCCTGCGCCTATGCAATGGCCTTCAACCCGACGCGGGCGACCAAGGACGTGTTGATGTGGATGCTGTCCACGAAGATGCTTCCGGCTGCGGCGGTGCTCTATCCGATGACCTTCCTGACGAAGAACTTCCTCGGGATCTTCGACACGCATTTCCTGCTGATCGTGGTGCTCTGCCTGATCAACCTGCCCATCGTGGTCTGGATGCTCTTCACCTATTTCAAGGAGATCCCGAAGGAGATCATCGAGGCCGGTCAAATGGATGGCGTCAACACCTGGGGCGAGGTCAAGGAAATCCTCATCCCCCTCGCCTGGGGCGGGATCGCCTCGACCGCGCTCCTCTGCTTCATCTTCTGCTGGAACGAAGCGTATTGGACTGTGCGTCTAACGACTACCGAGGCCGCAACTCTTTCGAAACTGATCGAAGGCAACCGCGCGCCCGAAGGTCTGTTCTTCGGACGACTGTCCGCAGTCTCCGCCGCCGCCGTTGGCCCGATCATCGTGCTCGGCTGGTTCTGTCAGAAACAACTCGTCCAAGGCCTGACCTTCGGCGCCGTGAAATAGGAGAAATCCATGGGACGCATCGTGCTTGAAGACGTGACCAAGTCGTTCGGCGACACTCAGGTCATCCCGCCGATCAACCTGACCATCGAAGATGGAGAGTTCGCAGTTTTCGTCGGCCCGTCCGGCTGCGGCAAGTCCACCCTTCTCCGCCTGATTGCGGGTTTGGAGGACACGACATCGGGCAAGGTCATCATCGACGGCGAAGACATGACACAGGTCTCGCCATCCAAACGCGGACTGGCCATGGTCTTCCAGACCTACGCGCTTTATCCGCACATGACGGTGAGGAAGAACATCGCCTTCCCGATGCGCATGGCCGGGATGAGCGAAGCGGAGCAAGGGAAACGTATCGCTACTGCTGCCGAGTCGCTGAACCTCACCGACTATCTCGACCGCAAGCCGGGCCAGCTTTCGGGCGGGCAGCGTCAACGGGTTGCCATAGGCCGGGCCATCGTGCGCGATCCATCCGCGTTCCTCTTCGACGAACCGTTGTCGAATCTCGACGCGGCCCTCAGGGTCGGAATGCGCCTTGAAATCAGCGAAATGCACGAGCGCATGAAGACGACCATGATCTATGTGACCCACGATCAGGTCGAGGCCATGACCATGGCCAACAAGATCGTCGTCCTGCGCGCTGGCGTCATAGAACAGGTTGGCTCGCCGCTGGATCTCTACCACGCGCCGCAAAACCTTTTCGTCGCCAGTTTCATCGGCTCGCCAAAGATGAACTTCATCGAAGGCGAAGAAGCAGCCAAGCATGGGGCCCACACAATCGGCATCCGGCCCGAACATATCGAGGTGAGCAGTGACGCCGGGACATGGTCCGGCGTGGTTGGCGTGTCGGAGCATCTGGGCTCCGACACGTTCTTCCATATCCACGACACCGGACTGGCCGACATCATCACCGTCCGCGCAGGCGGCGAGGTCAGCTTCAAGCACGGTGACCGCATCCACTTGACGCCTCGTCAGGACGTTATACACAAGTTTGATCAGTCAGGGCTTCGTATATGAGGCGCCTCGAAGGGAAGACCGCGCTCGTCACCGGCGGTGCGCGGGGAATCGGGCGAGCGATATGCGAAGCCTTCGCGCGCGAAGGTGCGCAAGTCGCGGTGGCCGATCTTCTCGGGGAGGTTTCAAGGGAGACGGCCACCGCAGTCAACGGTCTGGCCGTCCAGATGGACGTGACCGATCTGGAGTCGATTTCGGACGGCGTATTGCAAGTGGAAAATGCGTTCGGAAAGATCGACATCCTCGTCAACAACGCCGGCATCTTCAACATGGCACCGATCGATCAGATCACGCCCGAGGATTATCACCGCCAGTATGACGTAAATGTCGGGGGGACGATCTTCGCCTGTCAGGCCGTTGTCCCGGGAATGAAAAGAAACGGCGGGGGTGCGATTATCAACTTTTCCAGCCAGGCGGGGCGTCGGGGAGAACCGAATATCGCGATCTATTGCTCGACCAAGGCGGCGGTGATCTCGATCACTCAATCGCTTGCCCTTGAACTGGCCCATGACAACATTCGCGTGAACGCAATTGCGCCGGGTGTCATCGACACGCCCATGTGGGACACGGTCGATGCGCTCTTTGCAAAATACGAAAATCGCGAAATCGGCGAGAAGAAGCGGCTTGTGGGCGAGAGCGTCCCGCTCGGCCATATGGGCCACCCTCAGGAAGTGGCGGACCCTTGCGTCTTCCTGGCCTCCGACGACGCCCGTTACATTACAGCTCAAACCCTGAACGTTGACGGCGGAAACTGGATGAACTGATGACCCAAACGGGCAATGAAACCATGTCAGTGGACCTGAAGAACGACACTCTGGCGGAGATACCCGCGAACATCTCCGTTCCGTCTTACGACCGCGCCCGCTTGTCGCCGGGCATCGTGCATATAGGTCTTGGAAACTTCCATCGCGGCCACCAGGCTTGGTATCTGCACCGCCTGATGCAGGCCGGGCTTGCACATGACTGGGCCATTATCGGTGCCGGGGTCCGGCCAGGCGATGCAACAATGCGCGACCGTCTTCTTGCACAGGACTGCCTCACGACACTGATCGAACTTGATCCCGCAGGAATGTCGGCTGAAGTGACCGGGTCGATGATCGATTTTCTTCCAGTCGAGGAAGACAATGAGAGCCTGATCCGAACCATGTCTGACCCCCGGATCCGCATCGTGTCCATGACCGTCACCGAGGGCGGATACTTTCGGACGGCGACCGGCGCATTCGATGCGAACCATCCCGATATCAGGCACGACGTTGAATATCCGGAAAAGCCGAAGACCGCCTTCGGCGCAATGGTGGCCGCGCTGCGCAACCGTCGGGATACCGGTCTGCCGCCCTTCACCGGTCAGAGCTGTGACAACCTGCAAGGCAATGGCGCGGTCTTGCGGCAGACGGTCGTCGGGCTCGCACGGCTTACGGACCCTGAGCTTGCCGACTGGATCGACACCCATGCGACCTTCCCCAATTCGATGGTGGATTGCATCGTTCCCGCCACCGGCCCGAATGAACTCGCCCTCGTCCGATCGCTGGGCATCAACGATGCCGCGCCGGTGACGCATGAGAACTTCCGCCAATGGGTGATCGAGGATGACTTCTGTTCCGGACGCCCCGACTGGGATCAGGCCGGGGCGACCTTTGCCAGCGACGTGCATGCCTATGAATCCATGAAGATCCGAATGTTGAACGCAGGCCATCAGGTCCTGGCGAATATCGGAGAAATCCTGTCTGAACCGACCATTGCCGCCTGCATGGATAATCCACTGATCGCTGGTTTCTTCAGAAAGGTGCAAAGCGAGGAAATCGTTCCTCATGTCGACCCCGTGCCGGACATGACTCCGCAGACCTATCTGACGATCATCGAACGTCGCTTCGCCAACCCGGAAATCCACGATACGACCCGTCGCGTCGCCTTCGACGGGTCGTCCCGCCATGTTGGTTTTCTGTTGCCCATCGTCCGCGACGCTATCGCCAGTGGCAGCTCCGTCCGCGGCCTGGCCCTGGTGGAGGCACTTTGGGCACGCATGTGCGAGGGCACCCGTGAAGACAGCAGTCGGATCGCGCCGAACGACCCGCATTGGGACAGCCTGACCGTAAATGCGGTGTCGGCGCGTGAGGAGCCACAAATCTGGCTGAATCAGCGCGAGTTCTACGACGAACTGAACGAATGCGAGAGTTTCAGCGATGCCTTCAGCCATTGGCTGGAAATGATCTGGGCAAAGGGTGTGGAAGCCACCGTCGAACAGTATCTGGCGAAGTAGGCACTTCCTGTTCACGAGCGGTTTTAAAAACCGGGGTGCGGCAATCGTCCGCCTGTCGCGTGTTCAGTCTTCGTCTAGCGAGTTGAGCGTTGACCAGTTGTCATCGCGCAGTGGCGGCGGCGGCTTGGCGCAATCCTTACGATGAATATGTACCTTCGCGATGAAGTTCGCCGAAACCGGAGCCGTGACGAACAGGAACGCCATGATAAGCGCTTCGTGCATGGAGCCCTCGCCGGATGCGAACGCCTCCAGGATCGATGCCAACAACAACATGCCGATGCCCATCGTCCCCACTTTGGTCGGGGCGTGGAGGCGGGTCATGGGATCGTTGAACTTGAGAAGCCCGACAACGCCCACCACGACGAACCCCGATCCGACAAGCAGGGAAATGGCCGCAGCCATGGTGGCCAGGTCAGATATCGTCATTCGATGATGTCCCCCCGCAGAAGGAACCGGGCAAGGGCCACGGTCGAGACAAACCCCAGCATCGCGATCAACAGCGACACTTCGAAATAGACCTTTACGCCTTGGTGAATGCCAAGAACCACGACGATACCCAATGCGTTGATGACCATCGTGTCGAGCGCGAGGATGCGATCGCCCGATGTCGGCCCCAGTACAAGACGAACCATCGACAGCACCTGTCCGATGGCAAGTGCAACGAAGGTCACGATCAGGGCGATGTCCAGAAATTCCGCGGCGAAATTCATGTGAATATCTCCAACAAGCGACCCTCGTAGCGTGACTTGATCTCATCCCGCACGGCGTCGGGATTGTCGGTGTGAAGCACATGTACCAACAGGCTGTGCCCCTCGTCCGACAAGTCCGCCGAAACCGTGCCCGGCGTCAGTGTGATCGTGCCGGCGAGGATGGTTATGGCTTCAGGCTGGGTCAGTCTCAGTGGCACGACGATCCATGCGGGCTTCAGCTTGGCATTGGGAACCGTCAGCACGATCCAGGCGACCTGGATGTTGGCAATGATGATATCCCAGATCACAATCAGGGTGTACCGTGCCATCTTCAGGATGCGGAACCCTCTGGGCGTATCGGGCCACCAGATCGAGGTCATCCGAGGTATGACGATGCCAAGGATGATGCCAAAGACAACCATCCCCGCGCTGATTTCGTTCTGGAGCAGCACCCAGACGACGATCAGGATCAAGGTCAGCAAAGGATGAGGCAGCAGCTTGCGGTAGGCCCGCACCATGTCAATGGCCCTCCTTCGGCGAACTCAGCTTTCCGGGCGTGTCCATTACGGTCGAGACGTATTCGGACGGCGCAAACAATTCCGCGGCGATGTCTTCCGCGTAGCTGTGAATATGGCCGGCGAAAACCGTGTGGGCGATCAGCAGCACCAGCAGCCCGCCCGCTCCGACATAGGCGAGCGGCGTGGGAGCAGCGGGCGGCTCCTCGGCTTCCGGCCATTCGGCACCATGCGATTTCCAGAACAGGACGCTTCCTGCCCGCGCGAACCCAATCACGGCAATCAGGCTCGATGAAAGGACGACCGCCCAGGTCCAGATAACAAGGTCCGTGCCGTAGGATGCGTCAAGCACAAGGAGCTTGCCAAGAAAGCCTGACAATGGCGGCAGACCGGTCATCGCGATTGCGGCCATGAAGAACAGACCAGACGTCAGAGCGGTCCCGCCGATGGGCCTTTGCGTCGTGAGTTGAAGATCGTCACGTCCGGTTCTGACCAGATCCACCACAAGAAACAGAAGCGCCCCTGCGAGCGTTGAATGCACGATATAGTATAGGGCGGCTGCAATGCCGGCGGGCGAGAACTGGGAAATTGCCACCATGACCATGCCCATCGAACCGATGATGGAATAGGCAACCAGCCGGTCGAGCTTGCGTGCAGAAAGCACGCCGATCATCCCAATCGCCAGAGAGACGAGAGCGGCGGGCATCAGCCAGACGTCATGCAGGCCGCTGGTTGCCTCCACGTCCGGCGGAAACACCAAAGTGTAGACCCTGATGATGGCATAGGCTCCCACCTTGGTCATGATGGCAAAGAATGCGGCCACGGGCGCGGGCGCCTCCGCATAGCTTGACGGCAGCCAGAAATGCAGCGGGACAAGAGCGGCCTTGATGGCGAATACCAGAAGCAGCAGAACCGCCGCGACCCGAATACCAACGGTTTCGTCGGCTCCGATCAACCTGACGCGCTCGGCCAGATCGGCCATGTTGAGCGTTCCGGTCTCTGCATAGATTGCCCCTAGGGCAAAGAGGAACAGCGTCGAGCCGCTCAGATTGAACAGCACATATTGGACCCCGGCCCTTAACCGTTGATTGCCCCCGGCATGGATCATCAATCCATATGAGGCGATCAACAGCACTTCGAAAAACACGAACAGGTTGAAGATATCGCCCGTCAGGAATGCGCCGAGTATGCCCATTAGCTGAAACTGAAACAGGGCGTGGAAATGCCGGCCGCGTTCGTCCCAAGCAGAGCCGATGGAATAGAGCAGAACGAAGAAGGCCAACACCGAGGTCAAAAGCACCATCATTGTGGAAAGCCGGTCGCCGACGATCACGATCCCAAATGGCGCAGCCCAGTCACCCAGCCTGTAGTAGATAACCGAGCCGTCAGAGACTTCCCATGCCAGCCCGACGGAAATGGCGATCAGGGCCCCCACGCCGACCACCGAAAACGCGCGCTGGATTCCAATGTGAAACCGCGCGGCCAGAACGATGAACGGGGCCAGAAGCGCAGGCAAAACAATCGGAGCGATGATCCAATGGCTCATGGCTGCCCGTCCGCCTCCGTGTCGCCCGGTGTCTTGGGATCATCGACACGATCGTCGTCCGAGCCCAGAAAGGCCCCCAGGCCGATCATCACCACGACTGCGGTCATTCCGAATGAAATCACGATTGCCGTCAGCACGAGGGCCTGCGGCAGCGGATCGGTATAAGTTTGAACATTGTCGCGCAGGATCGGCGACGCACCGACTTGCAATCGGCCGGACGCGAACAGGAAGACGTTCACGGCATAGGTCAGCAGCGACATGCCGAGGATCACCGGAAACGTTCTCAGTCGCAGAACGAGATACAGCCCCCCCGCGGTCAAAATCCCGATCGCCGATGCAACGAGGAGTTCCAATTCAGGCATCTCCCTTTGCCGTGTCGGCAACCGCGAACATTTCGCGCGATGGATCGATGTCCATCGGATGCTCGCTTTCCGCAGAATCCGCGCGACGTGCCAGGCGCGAGAAACTCTCCAGCGACAGCATGACCGCACCGACCACGGCAAGGAATACACCGAGGTCGAACAAGGCGGCGGTGGCCAGTTCGAATTTCTCGAAAGGAGGTATGCGGACATAGGTGAAGTCCGACGTCAGGAAGGGCTTCGAGGCGAACCATGCCCCGATGCCCGTAAGCCCGGCAACCAGCACACCTGCACCGATGACGCCGTGGTAGGGATACCTCAACCGCGCAGAAGTCCAGGCGAAGCCGCTGGCCATGTACTGCATGACAACGGCGATCGACACCACGAGCCCGGCGATAAACCCGCCTCCTGGCTCATTGTGCCCGCGCAGGAAGATATAGAACCCGACCATCAGAACGACCGGCATGATAACCCGCGTCAGCACCACCATCATCATCGGGTGCATGTTTCCTGCCCGTGGCTGATCGGGCACCCGGTTCAGCAGCTTTGCCCGAACCGGCCCGCCAAGCAGGGTCTCGGTCAGCGCGTAGATGATCAGCGCCGCGATGCCGAGCACCGTGATTTCGCCATAGGTATCAAACCCACGAAAATCCACGAGGATCACGTTCACGACATTGGTGCCGCCTCCGCCCTTGTATGAATTTGCCAGATGGAATTCGGAGATCGGTGTCGTGACCGCGTCGCGCAGCAGGTAATGATAGGCGAGCGCGAAAGTGGCGACCCCGCCCGCTATCGCGACAGCCCCGTCGCGAACACGCCGCAGCGTCGAACTTTCTATTGGCGTCCGGTTGGGAAGGAAATTGAGAGCCAGCAACAGCAGGATGATCGTCACGACCTCCACGGTGAACTGGGTCATGGCCAAATCCGGTGCGCTGAGGAACACGAAGGCAACCGAAACCATTAAGCCCACGATGCCGATCAGAATAAGGGCGAGGAAACGGTTCCGGTGCATCAGAACAAGTCCACCGGTTGCGGCAACGAGCATGGCCCATCCAGCAATCGGTACCGGGCCAGCCGCCGTCAACTCCCTTGTCGGCGCTGAAAACGTGCCCGTGACCCACGCATGATAGCCAGCCGCCAATATGGTGATCGCACCAATCATGGCGTATCGCGTGAACGCTCCGTTATGCAGCCCCTGGATCAGCCACCGTGACGCCGAGACCGCGGCATCGATCACACCCCCGAAGATCACCTTCGCTTCCGGGCGTGGCGCAGCCTCCCAGAACTTCAGGAGCGGCTTGAAGATCAGCATCAACGCCAAGCCGCCCAGAACCGCGATGATCGACATGTAAAGCGCAGGGACCAGCCCGTGCCAGATCTTGATATCTTTGACCTCCAGATCGGCGGTCCCGCCAATCACCGCCTTGGCGACCAGGATGACGAAATCCTGCACCAGGAACGGGGCCACTCCGATCACCACGACCAGAGCGACAAGGATCGCGGGCGGCAGCCACATGCCCGGGTTAGGGTCATGGGGTTTATGCGGATAATCGTCCCGCACCGGGCCAAGGAAAGTGTGCCCGATAAACCGGAAGCAGTACGCAGCCGAAAAGAGCGAACCGACCGTCGCCATCACTGGCACCAGCCAGTGCGAGCCGAAAAGGACCGTGTGATGCGCCTCTTCCAGCATCATCTCCTTCGACAGGAACCCGTTGAGGAACGGAATCCCCGCCATCGAAAGCGCAGCGAGGGTCGCGATGGTGAAAACAACCGGCATCAATGTGCGCAAGCCGCCCAGCCGCCGGATGTCGCGCGTATGCGCCTCGTGATCGACGATCCCCGCCGACATGAAAAGCGCGGCCTTGAACGTGGCGTGGTTGAGGATGTGGAAGATTGCCGCGAAGGCTCCGAAGGCGGTTCCGGTGCCAAGAAGCATGGTGATCAGGCCAAGATGGCTGACCGTGGAAAAGGCCAGAAGCGCCTTCAGGTCGTGCTTGAAGAGCGCGATCACGGCGCCCAGCACCATTGTCACAAGGCCGGCCGTTGTGACGATCACGAACCATTCCGGTGTGCCGGACAGAACCGGCCACATGCGCGCCATCAGGAAGATCCCAGCCTTCACCATCGTGGCCGAGTGCAAATAGGCCGACACCGGCGTTGGAGCGGCCATTGCGTGGGGCAACCAGAAATGGAACGGGAACTGCGCGGACTTGGTGAAGCAGCCCAGCAGGATGAGGATCAGTGCTGGGACATAAAGCGGATCGGCCTGGATCAGATCGCGGTTCTTCAAGATCACGCTCAGGTCGTAACTCCCAACGATCTGCCCGAGGATCAGCATGCCCCCGATCATTGCCAGCCCGCCCGTGCCAGTGACGGCCAGCGCCATCCTTGCCCCTTGCCGCCCTTCAGGCAGATGTTTCCAATAGCCGATCAGCAGGAAGGATGAGAGCGACGTCAGTTCCCAGAACACCAGCAAAAGCAAGATGTTATCACTCAGAACGATCCCGACCATCGCGCCCTGAAACAGCAGCAGATAGGTGAAGAACTCGCCCATATTGTCCTTGCGGCTCAGGTAGTGTCGCCCGTAGGCGATGATCAACAGCCCGATGCCAAGGATGAGAAACGCGAAAAAGAACCCCAGCCCGTCCAGCATCAGCGTGAAGTTCAGCCCCAGCGACGGCATCCAGTCGATGCCGACCGTGACGACCTCGCCCGCCAGAACCGCTGGCAAATTGGTCAGTAGCCCCACGAAAGCCAGCAGTGATACCGTGAATGTCACCCCTGCACAGGCAGCCCGTCCAGCCGGATTCATGATGCCCGGAAGCGCCGCTCCAAGGAACGGAAGCAAGACGATGAAATACAGTGACACTGCTCTGACCAACCTCCCGTTTCATCAGTCTATCGGCGCGCGACAGCCGTGGAACCCCATGCGCCCATATGGCGCACACAACAAAGATAACAAGTCACTAGCGGATTTACAGACAGTTCACGCAACTGGCTTCGCACTTTCAATCCGGCAGGATAAGGACGGCTCGAAAATCGTTCACGTTTGTCAGCGTCGGGCCGGTCACCACCTGATCTCCGAGCGCTTCGAAGTAACTATGCGCATCGTTCCGGTCGAGGAAATCGCGCGCGGACATTCCCTTTTCCAATCCGCGGGTGAGAGTTTCGGGCGAAATCATGGCCCCCGCCACCTCCTCTGCCCCATCTACACCGTCGGTGTCACCCGCCATCGCGAACACGCCTGTCAATCCGTTCAGTCCTACCGCCAGAGACAGAAGGTACTCCACATTCCGGCCGCCTCTCCCTTCGCCTCGAAGCGTGACCGTCGTCTCACCGCCCGACAAAAGGACACAGGGCCGCCTGAAAGGCTGGCCTCGTTCGGCAACCTGCCGGGTCAGCCCGGCTATCACGGTTCCAACGTCGCGGGCCTCACCTTCGATCGCATCCCCCAGAATATGTGGTTCGAACCCGGCATCCGCGGCGACGCGGGCCGCCGCCTCCAGCGACATCTGCGGAGCCGCGATCAGATCGGCAGTGGCACGGCCAAGCCGTGGGTCACCGGGTTTGACGCTTTCCCCCGCGCCGGTTTCCAGTCTCTCCCGGGCAGCGGGTGAAAGGTTGATCCCGTAGCGTGCCGCAATCGCCAGCGCATCTTCGCAGGTGCTCGGATCAGCCACAGTCGGACCGGAGGCAATGTCGATGAAACGGTCGCCGGGCACGTCCGATATCAGAAGCGTATGAACGCGCGCGGGGTGGCAGGCGGCTGCCAACCGGCCGCCCTTGACGTCTGACAGGTGGCGCCGAAGGCAATTCATTTCACCGATTGTCGCCCCGGACCTCAGGAGCGCGGCATTGACGGCCTGCTTATCCTCCAACGTCAGCCCTTCGCCCGGCCGAACCAGAAGCGACGACCCGCCGCCGGAGATGAGGCACAGAACAAGATCGTCTTCGGTCAGACCTTCCACCAGCCGCATCATGCGGGCAGAGGCGCACAGCCCAGCGGCGTCCGGCACCGGATGCGCCGCTTCGACGATCTCGATCTGATCGCAGGCGGCGGCATGACCGTATCGGGTAATGACCAGTCCTTGCATCGACCGATCCCAATGGCGTTCGACCGCACGCGCCATCCCTGCCGATGCCTTTCCCGCACCGATGACGACGACCCGCCCCTTCGACGGCGGCTCGGGCAGAAATTCCGGCACGCAACGCTCCGGTTGAGCCGCCGCCACGGCAGCATCGAACATGCTTTTCAAAAGCGCCTTCGGATTCTCTACCATTTCAATTCACGTTGCCTGCGGCCATGAGCTGTCAATACGTACGCTCTGCCGTCGCCGGCCGCTCCTTGCGAATGGCCGAAACGACGGCCTGCGCACCGTTTGCCATAAGGCGGGCATCGGATGCGACGGTGACGAACTGGAAACCCATCTCAATCCGCTTCAAGGCATATTCAGGCGTGCCATTGTGGCAGCCCGCGATCTTGCCGTGTTCCTTCGCCTTGGCGAAGATCATCTCGATCGCCTCGGCGACCGGCTTTTCCACCTCGTCAAAGGACGGAGAACAACCAAGCGCGAGCGACAGATCGGCCGGCCCGATATAGACGGCATCCAGCCCCGGCACGCTGAGTATATCGTCCAGATTGTCGAGACCCGCCTGGGTTTCGATCATGGCGAAGACGACGATGGTCTCGTCAGCATGTTCCCGATAATCGGCACCGCCATAGAGCAGCCCACGGATCGGTCCGAAACTTCTGGTGCCACGCGGGGGATAGTGCGTCCATGCGACCAAGTTCTCGGCATCGTCGCCCGAATTGACCATAGGGCAGATCAGCCCGTAAGCACCGCCGTCCAACGCCTTCATCAGGTGCGCCGGGTCCAGCCACGGCACGCGCGCAACCGGAACGGTGGGCGTCGTCGAGATCGCCGTGAACATTTCAATGGCCGATTGGTAGTCAACGACGCCGTGCTGCATATCGACTGTCAGGCTGTCCCAGCCCTGGTGAGCCATCGTCTCCGCCGAGAACCCATCGGGAATGGCGAGCCAGCCATTCACCGCCGCCCCACCTTTGGCCCAGATTTCCCTCAGTCTGTTTGCGCGCATCTTGTCGCCCTTTCCTCGTCCCGCCCGTGTCCGAACGGCTCAATCAGCCTCATGAATACCATCGGCACAGAACGCCCCACCCTGAAACAATGCAATCGCATCATCCGGGGTTGGCCGTTCCTGCTCAGCTTCAACCTTTGCGCGGAACTGTTCGGAACTGTCCTGCGGACGCCACCCCAGATAAGCAACTTCGCTATTGTTCCACCACGAAATATCATTGTCGGACGCACCGTAAATGATCGGGGCTCCCAGAACCGGAACCCTGAAGATGCACTCGATGAGACGGACCAGATCGTCATAGCTCAACCAGGTCGACAGCATCCGGTGCGTCGTGGCTTCCGGAAAGCAGGACCCGATCCGGATGCTGGCCGTCTCGATCCCGAACTTGTCGTGATACATGCTGGCGAAAGCCTCGCCGAACACTTTCGAAACACCATACAGACCGTCCGGCCGGGTCAGCGAGTTCGCATTCAGCCGCTCATTCTGGCGATGAAACCCGATGGCGTGGTTTGAACTCGCAAAGATGATGCGGGGCGTGACGCTGGACTTCCGCGCCGCTTCATAAAGATTGTAGATACCGTCAATATTGGATGCCCGGATCGTCTCCCAAGGCGCCTCGACGGACTGTCCGCCGAAGTGAACGATTCCGTCACAGCCCTCGACCATGGCCTGAACGGCATCTTTATCCGCAAGATCGCAGTAGAAAATCTCTTCGTTGGCCCCGGCCTCTCCCAGTCCTTCGCGGTCACTCAGCCTGACAGTCTCCGCAAGATGGCCAAGCCGCTTGCGACAAACCGAACCAAGTCCGCCGGCTGCGCCGGTGATGAGGAGTTTCTTCAGCATGTCTCGGTCTTCCCTTTTTCCATCAATGTCGCGCAGACGTCCGAACCATTCAATCCGCCCAGACGATTCCTCCAAAAAACCTCATGTCTCAGCCTGCAAACCTGACCTGCGGCACACCGGAGACGCCAAGCCCGGTAACGGCAAAGAGGCTGCCTGCTTCCGGCTGCGGGCGATTGGGGTCCAGACCAGCCTTCAAGGACGTGAAATACAAAGTATCCAGCCGCGGCCCGCCGAACATCGGTTTGGTAGGTTTTTCCACTGGAACGTCAATGGTCCGGTCCAGTGTCCCATCCGGCGCAATCCGATAGAGCTGCCACCCCGAAACCCCTGCCTGCCAGTAACATCCCTCGGCATCGACAGTCCCGCCATCCGGTCGACCGGCCACTTGCCTGGTATCAAAGAACACCCGTGGCTCTCCCGGCTCGCCGGTATCCGTGTCGTAATCCGCCGCCCAGATCATGCGCACCGCCGGGTTGCTGTCGGAAAAATACATTGTCCGCCCGTCGGGCGAAAACGCCAAGCCGTTCGTCGTGTAGATACCGTCGCGCCAGGCTGTCACCGTCATATCGGGGTCGAGACGATAAAAACACCCTAGCCGTTCAGGCTCGCCCCCATCCTTCATCGTTCCGGCCCAGAACCGCCCCTGCATATCTGTTGTGCCATCATTGAACCGGTTGTCGGGCAAATGCTCTTCCGGGTCGCTAACCGGCTCGCGCGCACCTGACTCCGGATCGAAGGTCCAGAATCCGGACTTCGCGGCCACGACAAGTCCTCCCGCCCGCCGCCGGGCGAGGCATCCGACCGGCTCTCCGAAATCGAATGTCTCGTTCTGTCCGCTTTCCGGGTCGAACCGGTGGATCAGTCCCCCGGTAATATCCACCCACCAGAGCCGTTGGTCCTCATTGTCCCAGACGGCACCTTCTCCCAACTCGCTTCGGGTTGGCGCCACACATTCGATCGAAACGCTCATCACTCCCCCTTGGCCACCCAGCTTTGCGATATCTCGATTTGCCTGACAATGACATCCCCGCGCCTCTCGGCAGTCTCTGTCCCAAACCAAGCTGTCCGCAGGTGGTGACGGGTTCCCGCTGGAGCGACAGAGGCGAAGAGGCAATGCGCCTGGGGGAGTGTTGGCACCGCGCCCGCGCCAATCCCATCTGGAAAAACCACTGGCGCTTCTCAAACGGCATGCCCTCAAAATCGCCGTGGATGCAATTCGTCGTGATCCGCGATTCCCGAGGTGTCGGCGCACGAACGCGCCGGGCGACCATCGAACGTCGGGCATCGGACCCGATGACGAGAGGCGCATAGGCGTTCTCCCGTCCCGCCTGCCCCTAGAAGATGACGCCTTCGAACTCACCATAGAGGGCCCGCACTATATCTGTAGAACTTGCGGCAAAGCGCAGTTCGGCCCCCCGCCTTGCGGGCCGCGTCGGTCAGGATATTGTCCAGAAGATAGCGGCGTGGGGTAATCGATGACCGCGTACCGCAAAGCCGGCGCTCTTCGGCAACCTGGTCTTCGCCTGGCACCTGTGCCGCCTCGCCGCGTGTACTCCGCTCGGCTTTGCGCCTCGACTATTGTACGGCAGAAATGATGCCGTTTAGGAAATTAGATATATTTCAGTATCTTAACTTCTACTAACAATTTAGTTTGACAGCGCGATGAGACTCTGACTAGCGTAAGACAGGTCGGGGAATACCGACTCAAGACAACATTTGGGAGGAGACAAGATGCGGAAGTATCTGTTCTCCGCGACAGCGGTCATTGCCGTTATCGCGGGGTCTGGGACTGCCATTGCCGACGAGGCAGCAGCCCAGAAATGGATCGACCAGGAATTCCAGCCATCCACGCTTTCGAAAGATGAGCAGATGGCAGAGATGCAGTGGTTCATCGAAGCCGCGGCGCCTTACGCGGGCATGGAGATCAACGTGCTGTCGGAAGGCATCCCGACGCATGGCTACGAATCCGAAGTGCTGACGAAAGCCTTCGAAGAAATCACCGGCATCAAGGTGAACCACCAGATCCTCGGCGAGGGCGAGGTCGTACAGGCCGTGCAGACGCAAATGCAGACGCAGCGGAACCTCTATGACGGCTACGTCAACGACAGTGACCTGATCGGCACCCATTCGCGCCTTCAACTGGCCTATAACCTGACCGAGCAGATGGCGGGCGATTGGGCGGGGACAACCTCGCCCACGCTCGACCTGGATGACTTCATGGGCATCCAGTTCACCACCGGGCCGGACGGCAACCTCTACCAGTTGCCCGACCAGCAATTCGCGAACCTTTACTGGTTCCGCAAGGACTGGTTCGACCGCGAAGACCTGCAGGCCGCCTTCAAGGAGAAATACGGTTACGACCTCGGTGTTCCGGTCAACTGGTCGGCCTATGAGGACATTGCCGAATTCTTCTCCAACGACGTGAAGGAAATCGACGGCGTCACGATCTATGGCCACATGGATTACGGCAAGCGCGCACCTGACCTTGGCTGGCGCATGACCGACGCCTGGCTTTCCATGGCTGGCGCGGGCTCGCCCGGCGAACCGAACGGCGTGCCGATCGACGAATGGGGCATCCGCATGGAAGCCGGTTCGTGCAACCCCGCCGGGGCCTCCGTGTCGCGCGGCGGTGCCGCCAACGGCCCGGCAGCCGTCTATGCGATCCGCAAATGGGACGAATGGCTGAGGGCCTACGCTCCTCCGGGCGCGGCGTCCTATGACTTCTACCAGTCGCTGCCCGCTCTCGCGCAAGGCAACGTGGCCCAGCAGATCTTCTGGTACACCGCCTTCACCGCCGACATGGTGAAACCGCTCGCGGAAGGCAACAACACGGTGGACGCCGATGGCAACCCGCTCTGGCGCATGGCACCTTCGCCGCACGGCCCTTACTGGGAAGAAGGCCAGAAGGTCGGCTATCAGGACGTGGGTTCCTGGACGTTCCTCAAGTCCACCCCTTCGGACCGCGCTCAGGCCGCATGGCTCTACGCCCAGTTCGTGACGTCGAAGACCGTCGACGTGAAGAAGTCCCACGTGGGCCTCACCTTCGCGCGCGACAGTTCGGTGCGCCACGAGTCCTTCACCGAACGTGCGCCCAAGCTCGGTGGTCTCGTCGAGTTCTACCGCTCGCCCGACCGCGTGGCATGGTCGCCGACCGGCATCAACGTCCCCGACTATCCCAAGCTGGCCCAGATCTGGTGGCAGCAGATTGGTGACGTGAACTCGGGTGCCTTCACGCCGCAAGAAGCAATGGACCGCCTGGCCGGCGAAATGGACATCACCATGGCCCGGATGCAGGCAGCGGATGAAAGCGCCAACGTCTATGGCGGCTGCGGCCCACGCCTGAACGAGGAAAAAGACCCCTCGGAATGGCTCGGCAAAGGTGGTGCCAAAGCCAAGCTGGATAACGAAAAGCCGCAGGGCGAGACTGTCAACTATGACGACCTCGTGGCGCGCTGGAACCAGTAAGCGAACCGCCGGCCCCCATCCTTCCTGGGGGCCGGCCCCCGGCCGAAGCGAAATCGCACGCTTCGGCCATTCCTGTCGGGGCAATAAGAACCAATGAAAATCACGCTGAAAGAGGCTTCCAAGGTGGTGCGCGGCATCACCCATATCAAGCCCACCTCGCTGATGCTCGAACCGGGGCACTTCAATGTCCTGCTTGGTCAGACCGGCGCGGGAAAGACCTCGCTCATCAAGCTGATGGCCGGCCTCGACCCGCTTGCCTCCGGGCAAATCTTCTTTGACGGCGAAGATGTCTCGAAGCTCTCGACCCAGAAACGCAACATCTCCCTCGTCCACCAGTTCTTCGTGAACTACCCGCACATGACGGTCTTCGAAAACATCGCCTCCCCGCTCCGGGTCGCAGGCATGGCCAAATCCGAAATCGAGGGCCGCGTGCAGGAAGCCGCCGACATCCTGCAACTCGGCCCCATGCTCAAACGCCGTCCGCAGGAACTCTCCGGCGGCCAGCAGCAGCGCACCGCGCTCGCCCGCGCCATCGCCAAGGAAAGCCGTGCGGTCTTCCTCGACGAACCGCTGGCCAACCTCGACTACAAGCTGCGCGAGGAACTCCGCGAACAGCTACCCGAGCTTTTCGCCGGTCGCGGAGCGGTTGTGGTCTATGCCACATCCGAACCGGAAGAAGCACTTCTGCTCGGCGGCGAAACCGCACTGATGGACGACGGGACTGTCACCCAGTTCGGCCCAACCGCCCAGATCTACCGCGAACCCGCCTCGCTTACGGCAGCCCGCGTCTTCTCCGACCCACCGATCAATTCGGCAGAGATCACCAAGACCGGCACGGAGGCACGCATGGACACCGGCACGGCCTGGACGATGCAAGGGACTGCCGCCGACCTGCCTGACGGGGCCTACACCGTCGCCATCCGCCCGCACCACGTAACGCCCGTCGCCATGGGCTCCAACGACGTCGCGATGGACGGAACCGTTCTGGTCACCGAACTCTCTGGCTCGGAATCAAGTGCGCATTTCCAACTGGGTGACGACGGCTGGGTCTCGCTCGCGCACGGCGTACATCCTTACCGTATCGGTGAAACGCACCGCTTCTACATGGACGCTTCCAAGGCCTTCTACTTCGCCCCGGACGGGAGGCTCGTCGCCTGATGGCAAAGATCACCCTCTCCAAACTGCGCCACTCCTATCTGCCGAACCCGAGAGGCCCCGAGGACTACGCGCTCAAAGCCATCGACCTCGACTGGCAGGACGGCGGCGCCTACGCGCTCCTCGGCCCATCCGGCTGTGGCAAGTCCACACTTCTGAACATCATTTCCGGCCTGCTGACGCCCTCCGAGGGCCGCATCCTGTTCGACGATACCGATGTCACCGACCTGCCACCCGACAAGCGCAACATCGCGCAGGTGTTCCAGTTCCCGGTCATCTACGACACGATGACGGTCCGCGAAAACCTCGCCTTCCCCCTCCGCAACCGCGGCGTTGATGAAGGCAGGATCGCAACCCGCGTTGCCGAAATCGCCGCGATGCTCGAAGTCGAGGACATGCTCGACACCCGCGCCGCGCATCTGTCACCGGACAACAAACAGAAGATCTCGATGGGCCGCGGCCTTGTCCGGGACGACGTGAACGTGGTGATGTTCGACGAGCCGCTCACCGTGATCGACCCGCATCTCAAATGGAAATTGCGCTCCAAACTCAAGGAGTTGCACCAGCGGGTGAAAGCCACGATGATCTACGTCACCCACGACCAGACCGAAGCCCTGACCTTCGCCGATCAGGTCGTGGTGATGCAGGACGGCGAAATCGTCCAGATCGGCACACCGGTGGAACTTTTCGAACGTCCGCAACACACATTCGTCGGCCATTTCATTGGCTCGCCGGGCATGAACATCTTGCCCGCAACGCTCGAAGGCGACCGCGTGATCTTCGAAGGCCACGCGGTTGCGGTTGAAGGCGCGGTCAAAGGCGATGGCGGCAAAACCGAACTCGGCATCCGCCCCGAATTCGTCAGCCTCAGCGACACCGGCCTTCCCGCCCGCGTCCGCAAACTTTCCGATATCGGTCGCCACAGCGTGGTCGATGCCATGGTCGGAGACAGCGCCGTCAAGGCCGTGGTGGACCATGCAGAGGTCCAACAGGGCGAGGAAATCCACCTCGCCTTCCGCCCCGACCAGACCCGCCTCTACCGCGACGGCTGGATCGCCACGGAGGCCAAGACATGAACGTACCGCATTTGAATCAAGGTGTCCTTCTTCCTGGCAAAAATACTCCGGGGGGCCGAGCGCAGCGAGGCGGGGGCAGCGCCCCCTCCAACACCGGGGAAAGGGCACACCCATGAAAACCGAAAACCAACGCGCCTGGTTTTTCGTTCTGCCGGTCCTGATCCTCGTGGCCTTCAACGCGCTCGTGCCGATCATGACCGTCGTGAATTACTCGGTGCAGGAAACCTTCGGCAACAACGTCTTCTTCTGGCAGGGCCTCGACTGGTTCGAACAGATCCTGACCTCCGAACGCTTCCACGCGGCCCTCGGTCGCCAGTTTCTCTTCACTTTCTTGATCCTCATCATCGAAGTGCCACTCGGCATCATCGTAGCCCTCTCAATGCCGCGCAAAGGCTTCTGGGTGCCGGTATGCCTCGTCACGATGGCGCTGCCCATGCTGATCCCCTGGAACGTGGTCGGCTCCATGTGGAACATCTTCACGCTGCCCGGCATCGGCCTTCTGGGTTACTTCATGAACGATGTCCTTGGCATCCCCTATGACATGACCCAACAACCAATCTCCGCCTGGGTGACGATCATCGTCATGGATGTCTGGCACTGGACTTCGCTGGTGGTACTGCTCTCCTACGCTGGGCTCGTCTCGATCCCCGACGCCTACTATCAGGCCGCGAAGATCGACGGTGCCTCGCCCTGGAAGGTCTTCCGCTACATCCAGTTGCCGAAGATGAAGACCGTCCTGACCATCGCGATCCTCCTGCGGTTCATGGACAGCTTCAATATCTACACCGAGCCCTTCGTGCTGACCGGCGGCGGCCCCGGCAACTCGACGACGCTTCTGTCCATCGACCTCGTGAAAATCGCCCTTGGCCAGTTCGACCTCGGCCCGGCGGCGGCGATGAGCCTGATCTACTTCGCCATCACGCTTCTGGTCTCGTGGCTTTTCTACACCCTGATGACAAAGGATGACGCGCAATGAGAAAACGCTCCATCATCCCGATCCTCTACATCG
>JBNKWP010000022.1:30048-61098 GCA_050299835.1 Silicimonas sp. | reverse complement strand
GGTCAGGCTGCGTTTGCCCTTGCCTGTGTCAAGGCTCACGACCTCGCCCGTATAGGGGCTGATGATCGGGTTCTTGTTCAGATCGTAGAACCGCTTGCCGGTCGCCGGGCAGACCCGCTTCGTGCCCCATTCTTCCTTGGACATGGCACTTTGCTTCCTTGTTGCATTTGCAATTTGGCGGCAGTTGCCACATGGGGCGGCGGCTGTCAAAGCCTTTCGACCCGGGACGCGCCGATGTAAGGTCGCAAAAAACCTGGACAAGGCGAGGCATGCAGGAATTTCGTCTCACGGCAGCTCCGGAGGTGACCGTGTCGGTTCGCAGATCGTCGCGGGCGCGGCGCATCTCATTAAGGGTATCGTCACTGGATGGCCGGGTGACGCTTACCCTGCCTCGTGGCACGCCGGATCGCGTGGGCCGCGCCTTTGCAGAGGAGAAGGCCCGTTGGCTGCAAGGCGCGGTGGGGAATGTCAGCACACCGGTCCCGGTGGCGTTCGGCTCCGTTCTCCCGGTCGAAGATCAACCTTTCCAGGTTGTCGCAGGGCGGGGCAGAGCGGCCCGCCTTGCCGGGTCCGCCATCGAGGCACCGCCCGGACGCGAAGGACCTGCGATCGAAGCGTTGCTGAAAGCGACCGCGCGCGAACGCCTGGCCGCGGCAACCGACCGCTTCGCGAAGGCGCTTGGCAGAACGCCCGGCCGCCTGACCTTGCGTGACACCCGGTCCCGCTGGGGCTCCTGTTCCTCGGAGGGGAACCTGATGTTTTCCTGGCGCCTGGTCATGGCGCCGCCGCGCGTGCTGGAATATGTCGCCGCACATGAAGTTGCTCACCTCCGGCACATGGATCATTCAGAAGCGTTTTGGGAGACGGTTGAAACGCTCTTTCCCGACCACAAGGTTGAACGATCCTGGTTGCGGCAGAACGGGTCTGCGCTCCACCGCTTCCGTTTTCGCGGGACCGATTGACGAATAACCAAACTGTGATCACTCTCGTTCCATGTTGACCCGCTCCTCCGATCCTCTTCCAGCCGCCCATGACCGCGTCTATCGAAGCTTGCGGGCGCGCATCATGCATGGCGAACTGGAGCCGGGCACCGCGCTGACGCTGCGTGGTATCGGCAAGGAATACGGGGTCTCCATGACGCCGGCCCGGGAAGCCGTCCGCCGTCTCGTGGCCGAAGGGGCTTTGCTGCTTTCCCCGTCCGGTCGGGTTTCCACGCCGGAGCTTTCCAACGAAAGGATCGAGGAACTTGCGGCACTTCGGGCGCTGATCGAAACAGAACTCGCAAGCCGGGCGCTTCCCCGCGCGCATCTGGCGCTGATCGACCGGCTCAACATGATCAACAGCGAGGTGGCCGAGGCCGTCGCAAAAGGCGATGCCGTCTCCTACATCCGGCGCAACCTGGAATTCCACCGCACGCTCTACCTGCGCGCTCAGGCTCCGGCGATGCTGGCGATGGCAGAGACCGTCTGGCTGCAACTGGGCCCGACCATGCGCAAGCTCTATGGCCGGATGCGTCAGGGGCAGCCTCCGGCAAGTCACCGCCTGATCCTCGCGGCGCTCAGGGCAGGGGACGAACCGGGCCTACGGCTGGCGGTCAGGACAGACGTGACCCAAGGCTTGAGGATGCTGGCGACCTAGGTTCAGCCGCTCCCAGCGAAACAGCACAAGACGTTACGAAAACCGCCCCCGCGTTCGGTTCGCGAAGGCCACGAGCGAAAGCATGACCGGCACTTCGACAAGCACTCCGACCACCGTGGCCAATGCCGCCCCGGAATTGAGGCCAAACAAACTGATCGCCACGGCCACGGCCAGTTCGAAGAAATTCGATGTGCCGATCATGGCGCAGGGTGCCGCGATTCGGTGCGGTACCTTCAGCAGAAAGGCCGCACCGTAGCCGACGACGAAGATGGCATAGCTCTGGATCAGGATCGGCACGGCGATCAACACGATGACCAGCGGGCGAGCCAGTATCGTAGAACCCTGCAGACCGAACAGGATGACCACCGTCACGATCAGTCCGATGACCGAGGCGGGTTTGACGCGGGCCAGAAACCGCTCGATGGTCATCGGGTCGCCGAGGATCTTCCGCGTCAACAGCCCGGCCAGAAGCGGCAGAACGATGAACAGAAAGACGGAAAGCAGAAGCGTGCTCCAGGGGACAGCAACGTCGGTCACCCCCAGAAGAAATGCCACGATGGGCGCGAATGCGAAGACCATGATCAAATCGTTTATGGTCACCTGCACGAGCGTATAATTCGGGTCACCCCGCGTCAGTTGCGACCAGACGAAGACCATCGCGGTGCAAGGCGCGGCACCCAGCAGGATAAGCCCGGCGATATACTGGCTGGCATCTTCAGGGGCGATGAGATCGGCGAAGATCACTTCGAAAAACAGAACGGCAAGCGCGGCCATAGTGAAAGGCTTTACGAGCCAGTTGACCGTCAGGGTTATCAAAAGTCCGCGCGGTTGGCGTGCCACGTCGTGAAGCGAGGAGGGGTTAACCCCCACCATCATCGGATAGACCATTGCCCAGATCAGGACGGCGACGACGAGGTTGACGCTGGCGACTTCGGCTGAGGCAATGGACTGGAACAGATCTGGCAGGGCGTTGCCGAGGGCGATGCCCACGACAATGGCAAGAAGAATCCAGACCGAGAGGTATCGTTCGAAAAGGCTCATGTCCTCGGCTCCTTCAAAACGCTGGTCGCATATCGGCTGACCCGGAGAGCGTGCGAAGCCTTCATGGCGCTGGTCGTACCGGGAAGCAATTGGATAGTCTGACACACCCGGGCGTAACGGTCGGTTCGGGGCATTCCCGGCCAACCTGAACATCAACGGCGCTTAACCGAACCATCACCAAAACGCGTTTGACCCACGCGCAGTCTCGGTGAACAAATCGCATATGGCACGTTCATCCCTCGTCACACCGGTTCTTGTTGCGGGCTGTATCGTGATGCTCTTGGGCTTCTCGATCCGTGCCGCCTTTGGCGTCTTCCAGATTCCCATTGCGGAGGAGTTTGGTTGGGCGAGGGCAGAATTCAGTCTTGCCATCGCCATTCAGAACCTGTTCTGGGGCATCGGTCAGCCGATCTTCGGGGCTATCGCGGAGAAGATCGGAGATCGAAAGGCCATCATCATTGGCGCGGCGCTCTATGCGGCGGGGCTTGTCATGTCCTCCTTTGCCACGACGCCCTTCGCCATGCAGAGCCTGGAAGTGCTCGTGGGGTTCGGCATCGCGGGCACCGGCTTCGGCGTCATCCTGGCAATGGTGGGTCGCGCGGCATCGGACGAACACCGATCGATGACGCTGGCCATCGCAACGGCGGCGGGATCGGCGGGCCAGGTCGTGGGACCGCCGGTGTCGGAGGCGCTTTTGCAGATCATGCCCTGGCAATCGGTCTTTGTCGTCTATGCGGGAGTGATCCTGGCCGCGCTCTTCACACTGCCGATGATGCGGGCGCCTTCGATCTCCAAGGCAGAACTGGAAGAAAGCATGGGCACCGTGGTCCTCCGTGCGTTCAAGGATCCGTCCTATGGGATGATCTTCCTTGGCTTCTTCTCCTGTGGTTACCAACTTGCCTTCGTCACCGCCCACTTCCCGGCGATGGTGACCGAGATGTGCGGCCCCATCCAGCAGGGCGGCTTGCTGCATACGATGGGTATCACCACGACCTCTGCATTAGGTGCCATCGCGATCGGGGTGATCGGCCTTTTCAACATCGCGGGGACCCTGCTCGCAGGCTGGGCGGGCAAGCGTTATTCCAAAAAATATCTGCTGGCCTCGATCTACACCGGCCGGACGGTGGCTGCCGCCGTCTTCATCAGCTTCCCGATCACGCCCACGTCCGTGCTGATCTTCTCTGCCGTCATGGGAGCGCTCTGGCTCGCCACGGTGCCGTTGACCTCCGGCCTCGTCGCGCATCTTTACGGTTTGCGCTACATGGGCACGCTTTACGGTTTCGTTTTCCTCAGCCACCAGTTGGGGTCGTTTATTGGCGTGTGGCTGGGTGGCACGCTTTACGATGCGACCGGTGACTATACGCTGGTCTGGTGGATCGGGGTCGCGGTGGGCGGCTTCAGCGCACTCATCCACCTGCCAATCCGTGAGGATCGGGAGCCGCCTGCGGCTGCCACTGCGGCCTAATCGGCCAGAAACCCCTGAAGTGCTGCGGCCACTTCGCTTGGATGGGTCTGAAGCAGGTTATGCCCGGCCCGCTTGATTTCGACATGTTGCGCCTCGGGGTTGATCTGCGCGAGGGCGCCCATCGCAGATTTTGGAACGACCGGATCGCTGCTGCCCCAGATCGCCAGGACAGGCGTCTTCAGGAAGGCGATTCGTTCGTGGTCTTCCAGCGCCGATTGGCTGAGAACCCGCCGCCGCGAAGAGAGGAGTGCCGGCAGGAAGCCCCGCATTCTTGTTTCAGCGGCCTGCCGATCCTCGAAATCCGGGATCACCGTTGCGATGCTCTTGTGTTCGACAAGTTCCCGCCGCAGCGCGATACCGCCAAAGACCAAAGTCATCCAGTCTCCGATCCCCGGTGCCGTCCAGATCCCGCCGGTTTCCAAGGTTCCGGCCAGCCCCGATGGCGCGACCAGGATCAGGCGCTCGATCCGATCGCTTTCCGCCGCGTATGCTGCCGCGATCTGTCCACCCATGGAAAATCCCAGCAGCGAGATCGGCCCGTCGATGTCCTGATGCGCCAGCAGGGCGCTAAGCTGGGCCACGTATGCGCCGATATCGCCCGGCCCGGTGAGCCGTGCCGAATACCCGCGCCCGTAGAGATCATAGGTCAACACCCGGAAGCCCAGGGAGGCAAGGCTCCGTTCGGTTGCGGCGAAGACATAGGACGGGGTGGACAGACCGTGGATGCAGACCACAACCGGATCGCCCTCGCGACCGGTCCACTTGTAATGGGTCGCACCTCCCGGCAAATGCGCGATTTTTCCCGGCGCACGTGCCTGCCGGGCCGCCGACATCGGCTGCCGCAGAAGTTGCGCCGCGAACGGCATCAGGAGGATCGCGACGATCGGGACAAGCAGCCAGATCACGCGGACAGCACGCCTTCTGCCACCAGGCGCGCGCGCCAGCCATCGGCTCCGTCGAACAGATGGCCCTTCCAGCCGCGCGCCTCCGCCGCCGCGATGTTCTCCGCCTTGTCATCGGTGAAGATCAGCGCCTCGCCGGTCAGGCCCGAACCCTCTTCCAGCGCGATATAGATCCCGGCCTCCGGTTTCATCAGGCCCAGATGACCGGAGACGTATTCCTCGTCGAACTCTTTCAGAACAGGATGCAGTTGTTTCGCAATCGGCAAGGTCTCGACCCAGAAATTCGAAAGCGCGAGCATTTTCACGCCGGTCGACTTAACTTCGCGAAAAAGCTCCGCCGTACCGGGCACAGGCTCGGTGAACATCGCGCCCCAGTCATCGAACCAGAGTCGGATTTCCTCGGCATAGTCCTGGTGGCGAGCGGCGTGTTCCGCAAGCGTCTGACGCGCAGGTGCCCCCTGATCGAGCCGAAGATTCACATCATGAATGCCGGTCTCCGCAAAGAACTGCTCCCGGCGCTCCCGACCGAAGCGTTCGTCGTAATAGCTCTCGGGATCCCAGATGCCGATGACATTTCCAATATCCCATACAACCGCTTCAACCATGCAATCCTCCGTCAAACCCGTTCCGGCCGGTCGATCTCTCCCGACCGGCGCGAGACCGCCTCCCGCCAGACCAGCACCATGCCGGAAGCGATGATCAGCGCGATCCCCGTCAGCGCCCAGTGATCCGGCCATTCATCGAAAACGACAACCCCCCAAAGCACCGACAGGGGCAGGGCGATGTATTCGAACGGCGCGATGAATGCGGCGTCCGACCGGCTATAGGCTTGCGAGATGGCAAACCCCGCGACAGCGATGGTCACGCCCAGCACCCCGATCAGGGCCATGTCAAACGGCGCGGGCCAGACCCAGGCCCGGAAAAGATAGGTCATCGACGGATGATCGAAGGCATCGAACTTCCCGTCGCCGAAGGCAATCCCGGCAAGGCCCGCCACGACAATCATGACGAGTTGGCTGTAGATCGTCAGCGTCACCGCGTTTTCCGTATCACCAATCCGCCTGGTGATGACATGCAGCATCCCATAGCCGGCGGCGGCCAGGATCGGCAGAAGTGCTGCCACCTGGAATGCCGATGTTCCCGGCCGCAAAACGATCAGAACACCCAGCATCCCGACCGAAATCGCCCCCCAGCGGCGCGGCCCGACGGTCTCGCCGAGGAACAGGATCGAGAAGAGCGCAATCAGGAACGGGCTGACGAAGAAGATCGCGACCGCCTCCGCCAGCGGCATCGCCGCGAGTGCCAGGAAGAAACAGAGATTTGCGAAGACCACGCATGTCCCGCGCAGAAAATGCGCGCCGATACGCTTGGTTCGGAAATCGAGCCCCGTCCCGTTGAGCGGCGCAATCACCCCAATCAGGATGACGAAGGCAATCACCGTGCGCAGGAAGGTAATCTGGTAATGCGCGTAATCGGCGGAGAGAAACTTGACCATGAAATCCACCACGGAAAAGCCGATGGCAGCGAAAACTGCCCAAAGGGCACCGGCATGCGGTGCGCGGTCTGTGGCGAGGGCCATGAGGATCGGTCCGAATCAAGGAATGTCCGGAGAGCATATTGCCTGGGTTCCCGAGCGGAACCCGTCTTTCTTGCTGGCGCAAATACTCCGGGGGCGGAGTCCCAAAACTCCGCTCCAAAATTTTTCTACCGGAGCGCCCGCTCCAAGGCGTCCAGAAACCGGCTCCGGTCGGATTTCGAGAACGTCTTGCCGCCCCCTTGCCTGAACGGGTCGGCGGCGCGCAGATCGGCGGCCAGATCCCGCATCGCCAGCGCCTCGCTCACATTGCGCTCGGTCAGCGCCTCGCCGTTGGGCTTCAGCACGGTCGCCCCGGCCTCCACGCATTTTGCCGCGAGGGGAATGTCCCCCGTCACCACCACGTCACCCGGCCCGCATCGCACCGCGATCCACTTGTCCGCCTCATCCGCGCCCGCATCCACATAGACGCACTCGATCAGCGGGTTCTGCGATGGTCTGATCCCACCGTTCGAAACCATCGCGACCCGAACCTGCCGCCGGGTCGCCACGGTCTCCACCTCGGCTTTCACCGGGCAGGCATCGGCATCGACAAAGATCAAGGTTTCAGATGCTCCGCGTGAAAGGCCACATGCTCGCCCATGAAGGTCGAGACGAAGAAATAGGAATGGTCATAGCCGTCCTGCATCCGGATGGTCGCATCTTTGCGGCCGTCCAGCGCCGTCACAAGCGTCTCCGTCCGCAGAAGCGGCCCGAACTGATCCGCCGTCCCGGTGTCGGTCAGAACCGGCATCTCCAGCTTACCCGCTGCGGCCAGCAGGCTCGCATCATGGTCACGCCCCGCATCGACGCTGCCCAGATAGGCCTCGAACTGTTTCTTCCCCCAGTCGCTCTCCACCGGATTGCAGATCGGCGAAAACGCCGAAACCGAGCGGAACCGGTCCCCCGTCCGCGCCGCCAGCGTCAGCGCACCATGTCCGCCCATCGAATGCCCGGTGATCGCCTGCCGGTCCCGGTCCAGCGCGAACTCCGAAAACACGAGCTCCGTCAACTCGCCCAGCAGATAGGTCTCCATCCGGAAATGCGGCGCCCAGGGCGTTTCCGTCGCATCAAGGTAGAACCCCGCGCCCTGTCCAAGATCGAAGGCGCTGTCGTCGGCCACACCTTCGCCCCGCGGCGAGGTGTCGGGGAAGATCAGCGCAATCCCGTGATCCGCCGCGTGCGCCTGCGCCCCGGCCTTCACCATCGCGTTCTCATGGGTGCAGGTCAGCCCCGACAGATACCACAGAACCGGCACCGGCCCGTCGCCGGGCGGCATGAAAAGCCCGAAGGTCATCTCCGTCCCCGTCGCTTCCGACCGGTGTTTGTAAACGCCCTGTGTGCCTCCGAAGCACTTGTTTTCGCTTACGACTTCCATTTCATCTCCTTCTCAGAGCGTCCCGACCCAGGCAATCGCGACCGCCACGGTGACCACCGAGATTGCCGTGGAAAACAGGATTGCCGCCGAGACCCGCTGTGGGGCCACCCGGTAATGCTGAGCCAGAATGAACACGTTGCCCGCGACCGGCAATGCCGCCGCTGCGATCATCACCCCGGCGGCGAACGGCTCGACGGGGAAGATCACAAGCGCAGAGACCGCCACCGCCGCAGGATGCAGGACGAGCTTTGCGAATGACAGCCACAGCGCCACGCTCACACGCTCCGCGCTCTTGGACGCCAGCGAGGCCCCGATGGCAAAGAGCGCCCCCGGCGTTGCCGCCGCGCCGAGCAATGTCAGGAACTCGCGGCCCACCTCCGGCATCGGCAGCCGGAACCCCGACCAGGCAAACCCCAGGATAATTGACACGATCATCGGGTTCTTCAAAAGCCCCATCACCACCGTGCCCAGCGTGGCCAGTGACAGGTTCCCGCCGCCGGCATTGACGAGGATCACCACCAGCGACCCGAAAACGATCAGGTCAACCGACAGCATCAGTATGATCGGTGCCACCGCGCCGGGCCCCAGCAGAAGTGCCAGCATGGGAATGCCCAGGAACCCCACATTCCCGATGACCGCGCATTGCGCCTCGAAGGCACCCTCGGCCAGGCTCACGCCCCGCAGCCGCGCCACGAAAGCCGCAAGCAGGTAGACAATTGTCGTAGCAGAGAGATAGGCGAGCACGAAAGTCCAGTCGAGCACATCGGCCAGTTGCAGCGTCGCGGTGAACTGGAAAATCATCGCCGACAGCGCGAAGTAGAACACGAACTTCGTAAGGTAAGCCGTTGCTTCCTCTGTAAAGAACCGTGTCTTTCCTGCCCCGTACCCAAGCCCGATCACGGCAAAGAACGGCAGCGTCTTGAGGAAGATATCCCACATGGGCTTCGCCTAGCACGCGGACCCGTCGCAAGAAAGCGCGGAACGACGCGAAAAGGGGGCTCCGCCCCCACCTCGCTCCGCTCGGTCCCCCGGAGTATTTGGACCAGGAAGAAGAACATTTTGAGTCAAATGCCTATCATCCTGGCGAAAATACTCCGGGGTGAATGCCCGGAACGGGCAGAGGGGCAGCGCCCCTCAGACCCTCACCGGTCCAGAGCTTCCGCCAGCCGCATCAGCGTGACCGCTTCCGCCCGGTAGCCGAACGCATCCTCGCCGCGCGCGCCAGAGGCCAGCGCAATCGCATCGTCCCAGCCCCAGTCGCCCAGGAAGGTCCCGCCACGCAGCAACTCGCCGAACCCGGCCATCGCGACCGAGAACCGCACGTCATCAGACGCCCCCGTCTCGCCCAGTCCGATCGGTTCCTCGATCAGTACGCTCTGGTTTTCGCCCGGTTCCTTATAGCGCAGCTTGAAGAACCCAAGCTCGGAAGCATCGCCTGCCAGCACCGTCTGATCCCCATAACGCAGCGGCCCGTTCCGGATCGCGTCCGATCCCACCGGCGTCACCTCGTAAATCGCCGTCACCCGGTGACCCGCGCCGATATCGCCCGCATCCACCCGGTCATTGTTGAAATCCTCGCGGTTCAGTGCGCGGGTCTCGTAGCCGATCAGCCGATATTCGGCGATGGCGGCGGGGTTGAACTCCACCTGGATCTTCACGTCATTGGCAATCGGGAAGAGCGCTCCTGTCAACTGATCCACCAGCACCTTCCGCGCCTCCGAAAGCGTGTCGATATAGGCCGCCTGGCCGTTCCCGTTCTGTGCCAGCGCCTGCATCGTTGCATCGTCCAGATTGCCACGCCCGAAGCCGAGCACGCTCAGATAGGTCCCGCTCTCGCGCTTCTCCGAGATGAAGTTTTTAAGTGCCTCAGGCTCGTAAATCCCGACATTGAAGTCCCCGTCCGTCGCGAGGATCACCCGCGTGACCTCGCCATCGCCCGCCATGCCTTCTGCCACCGCGTAGGCTTGCTGCAAGCCTTGCTGCCCGGCAGTCGAGCCACCCGCTTCCAGCCGGTCGAGGGCGGCAAGGATCACCGAGCGTTCCGCCGCCCGCGTCGGCTCCAACACCTGCCCGGCGGAGCCTGCATAAGTCACGATGGATACCTCATCTTCGGGCCGTAACTCACTGAGCATCAACCGGAAAGACTGTTTAAGAAGCGGCAGCTTGTTGGCATCCTGCATGGACCCCGATGTGTCGATCAGGAAGACAAGGTTCAGCGGTGGTCGGTCCTCGACGGCGGGCAACTCGCCCTGAATGCCGATATGCACCAGCCGGGTGCCGTCGTTCCAGGGCGTCGGCACCACCGAAATCGTCGGCTGGAACGGATGCGCGCCTTCCGGAGCCGGATAGGCATAGGGGAAATAGTTCACCATCTCTTCCACCCGGACCGCGTCCCGCGGCGGCAGGCGACCTGAGGTCAGCGAGGACCGAACCACGGCGTAGCTCGCCGTGTCCACGTCGATGGAGAAGGTCGATACCGGCTCCTCCGTCACCACCTTCAGCGTGTTCTCGGGCGCGGAGGCGAAGTCTTCTGTGTCATTCTCGGGCACCACGATCACGTCCGAGGGTGGGGCGATCCGCTTGGCCTCGGCACTCGGAGTGGGAGCAGGTGCGATCAAGGCCAAGTCCGACTGGGCGCGACCCAACATCTGAGGCGCAAAGCTCTCCTGGGCGATCTCCGCCTCCATCATCGGCTCTTCCATCAGGATCTCGTCTTGTGCCCCATCGGCCTCGGTTGTCTCTCTCCGCCGCGCATCTGCGGCAACTTCGTTGATCGGGGCAGGGGCTGCCTCAGTCACGTTCAAATCCCGGTCGCCGCCGGCCACGGCATCGTCCGTAAGCACGAGACGGTCGCTTCGCTCCTCTCTTAGCCCCAGCGATCTCTGAAACTCTTCCGAAGTCCGGGCCGCGCGATCCAGCACCGAGGTTTCAGGAGCCAAATTCGCACTCGGCGGCCGCAAATCCGGCAAAATCGCAATCATCCCCACCGCCACGATCGCGGTGGTCGCCGTCAGTCCGGCACGAGAAGTCAGGGTCGTCATCATCGCAGTCACTCCGTCCAGAAGCCGGGACATCCGGCCTTTCTGAACCGTCTGACGCAGCCCATCCCGCGATCCTTGGGCGCGGGCGAAAATTTCTTCGGCCCGCGCGATATTCTCCCGCTTTTTCAACGGGTCAGGCTCCGGCGTTACAGCGTCGAACGCCCGTTTCAGATCGTCGAATTCGTCAGCCATCTCCGGCCTCCTTCATCGCCCGAAGGCGCTTTTTCACGTCCGACATCCGCCAACTCACCGTGCCTTCGCTGACACCCAGAATCTCTGCCGCGTCGGCATGGGTCACCTCGTCCAGCACCAGCGCCACCGTATCGCGCAATTCCTCTGGCAACCCCCGCATCGCTCCGGTCAGCCAGTCCAGCGCCTCGGCTGCGTCATCCGCCTCGGCCCGCCGTGCGACCTCCACCTCACCCCAGCCCTCCGCCGCCTTGGCATAGCTCGCCCGTCGACGCCGCCGGTCATGGGCGGCATTCACCACGACGCGATAGAGCCAGGTCGTGAACCGCGCCTCGCTTCGATACGCGCCAAGCTTCGCGGGCAGGGCAGCGCAGACATCCTGACACAAATCCTCCGCCTCCGCCCGCACTCCGGTCATCCGGAAGGCCAGCCGGAACACACGGTCGTAATGGCGATGAAGCAGCGTCGAGAACGCCGCTCCGTCGCCATCCCCCGCTGCGCGGGCCAAAGCCTCATCCGATACCGTCATGCGCATCACGATGGGTAAGACGCGCGCCAAAGGTCAATCCTTGGTGCGCCTCTGACGTTTTTCGCACTTTTTCCAAAACTCTTTCTTCTTGGTGCAAATATCCCGGGGGAATCGCCGAAGGCGATGGGGGTAGCGCCCCCCCTCCACTCTCCGCCAATTGCGCCTGTGCGCCGGGATTGCTATGCCAAGTCAACGAGGAAACCCGGACCGAAGCCCATGCCCGTCATCACCGAGATTGCCGACCTCAAACGCATCTATCGCCGCCGGGTGCCGAGGATGTTCTACGACTATGCCGAAAGCGGGTCCTGGAGCGAACAGACCTTCCGGGAGAATACCTCCGATTTCGAACAGATCCGCCTCCGCCAGCGGATTGCGGTCGATATGGACGGCCGCTCCACTGCCTCGCAGATGGTGGGTCAGGATGTTGCCATGCCCACGGCGCTGGCCCCCGTTGGCCTGCTTGGAATGCAAAGCGCGGATGGGGAGATCAAGGCGGCGAAGGCGGCGGAGAAATTCGGTGTCCCCTTCACGCTCTCCACCATGTCGATCTGCTCGATCGAGGACGTGGCCGAACACACCACGAAACCCTTCTGGTTCCAGGTCTATACGCTGAAGGACGACGATTTCATGTCGCGCCTGATGGAACGCGCGCGTGCCGCCAATTGCTCGGCCCTCGTTATTACCGTCGACCTGCAGGTTCTCGGCCAGCGCCATAAAGACCTGAAAAACGGCCTCTCCGCGCCGCCGAAACTCACGCTCGCCTCCATCGCCAACATGATGACCAAGGTGCCCTGGGGGCTGGAGATGCTACAGACCAAGCGTCGCTTCTTCGGCAATATCGTCGGTCATGCCGAGGGTGTCTCCGATCCGTCCTCGCTCTCCTCCTGGACGGCGGAGGCCTTCGATCCTTCGCTTGACTGGGACCGCATCAAACAACTGATGGATATGTGGGGCGGCAAGGTGATCCTGAAGGGCATCCTCGATGTAGAGGACGCGCGGAAGGCGGCAGAGCTTGGCGCCGACGCGATCATCGTCTCCAACCACGGCGGGCGGCAGCTCGACGGTGCGCTTTCCGCCATCCGGATGCTGGAGCCCATCGTGAAGGCCGTTGGGGAGAAGACGGAGGTCTGGATGGATAGCGGTATCCGCTCCGGCCAGGACGTGCTGAAAGCACTGGCGCTGGGAGCCAAGGGCGTGATGCTGGGCCGTTCCTATGTCTACGGCCTGGGCGCAATGGGCGAGAAGGGTGTGACCAAGGCGCTTGAGGTCATCCACAAGGAACTCGACCTGTCTATGGCGCTCTGCGGACGGCGGGACGTGAAAACGCTGGACCGCGATATTCTGCTGGTGCCGGAAGATTTCGCGGGGCGTTACGCCTGATCCGCGCAACAATCTTGCCATTGGGTAGGATTGTCGCCTTGGCGCATCACAATCGGCCTTCTCACGCGCATCTTCTCGCCATTTTCTTGCCGCAAAGCCCGCGTTCGCGTAGATTCTGGGCATGGTTAAACGGTTCGTCGCTCTTGCATGTATGACCTTGGGTCTCGCCGCGCCTGCTTCAGCTGAGCAGCAGGACGTGTCTCTCGTCGAGTTCCCGACGGAAAACCAGGCGCTCATCGACGCAACCATCGCATTCTTCGACAAGGTCGAAGGCCAAAGGGTCTCGCGCAAGCGCGCCCCGGTCATTGGCATTCCGCTTTCCGCTACCAAGTCCAGCGCACGCACGCAGTCGGACGAGGATACCAGCCTTCTCACCCGGATGGGTCCGGTCGATCATCTGACCGGTTACCGCATCACCTGGTATCCGGTGGACCACCTTCTCGGGACCGTCGATTTCATGGGCACCTGGGACAATAGCCGGAACCTCGTCTGCGGTTACCTGACCTGGGATCTTTCAGACCCCGAGTCACCACAGCTTGCCGAACTTAGTGCCAGTTTCATCGACATCGATGAATTGGCCCGCGCGAACGGGGTTCAGATCGAACAGAGCCTGATCGACGCCAACTGCGCTTTCGGCGAAATCGACGACAATTATCGCATTTTCGACGTCACCGGTTGACGGCTTTAGCCTTCGAGATTGAGCCAGGCCACCTGGGAGGCATCGAGTTCGATTCCGAGTGATGGCAGGCTGCCCGCAATCTCTCCCACTGTGCGCGGCCCGATGAGCGCGAAGGACGGGAAGGTCTGTGCCAGTACCCAAGCCGCCGCCACATGGTGGGTCGCGACGCCCATATCGCTGGCCAGTTTGGCTGCCCGCCGCCGACGTTCCTCGTTATCGGCGCTGGAAAAACAGGCATCCGGGGCGGTGTCGTCCGATAATTCGGTGCGTAACTTCGGGTCGACGAAATAGCCTCGCGCCTGCGCCGACCAACTCAGATGAGCCGTTCCGCTCGACCGCAGGAATTCCAACGTTCCGGGCCTGTTCGAAGACAGGCACCCCGGCCATACCGGACGTTCCATCGTCGCCAGCGACAGGTTGTTGTTGAGAACCGAGAACTTCTTCTTGCCGTTGGCATCGGCGTAGGCATTCGCCTGCTGGAACCGGTCAACGGTCCAGTTCGACCCGCCGAACACACCGATCTTCCCGGCATCGTGCAGGCGGTTCAGCACATCCACGAACTCGTCCACCTGCACGTCCGGATTGTCGCGGTGCATGATGTAGATCGGCGCATGGTCCAGTTGCAGCCGGTCGAGCGAGATCTCCAGCTGCGCCTCGATCGCGCGCGGCGTACAGTAGGGCGTGTGCCCACCCTTGACGATGACCACGCAGTCTTTCGCGACGCCGCGTCCGGCCATCCAGTTGCCCAGAACCTCCTCGTGCAGGCCCGCGCCATAGACGAACCCGGTGTCGAAGGCATTGCCGCCCGCATCCATCCAGGCGTCCCAGACAATTGCACCGTCTTCCAGATGGTCCTTGTTGTCACATCCCAGGATCAACTGGCTCACATCGCGGTCCAGCCCGTCGATCCGTTTGTAGGTCATCGGCGGCAGACCCGAGGGCAGGGTGCGCGTCAGCCGACGCAAGCCCGCCGCCGTGTCGCCGGGAAGCTGATAGCCGCATTGCCGCCGCCATTCATCCAGCACCCGCATAGTTCCGAGCGAGTCGGCAGTGTTCGCCGCAGGATAGGCCGCCGCCTTCTGGCCACCGGCAATCGCCTTGCTGGCGGCTTCCGCTTCATGAGCGAACAGGATGCGCGGGTCTGTTAGCGTTTCAGTCGCCGTTTTGCCTTCAACGGTGATCTCGATCACCGCATCGGACGGCCCCGCATTCCGCCCCGGCACCCAGGGGTCGGGCAGGCGGATCGTGCCCTTCGTCCCGGTGATGACCGCGTCGTTGGGCATGTTCAGCGTCACCGCCGTGGCGACTTCCGCCGTCACCCCGCTTGCAAACAAAAGATGCGCCCGCGCGATCCGGTCCACTCCGGTTTCCGCCAGCGTGCCGACGCCCGCAACTTTCTCCGGGTCGGCAAATGGCTTGCCTTCGGCCACGCCTGCGATCAGGCGGGCCAGTGACACGGGATAAATCCCGACATCCAGGATTGCGCCGCCCGCCAGCGCGGGATCGAACAGCCGCGAGGCCGGATCGACCGTCGCCGAGAACCCGAAACAGGTCGAGATATGCACCACATCCCCGATCCGCCCCTCGCGTAGCAATTCCACCAGTCGGGCGATCTGCGGGTGGGTCCGGTACATCAGACCCTCCATGAAGAAGACGCCTTCCTGCTCCGCAGCCTCGATCACCGTTGTCAGCTCGCTGGCATTCAACCCGCCCGGCTTCTCGCAGAGCACCGCCTTTCCCGCCCGGATGGCGTCCAGCGACAGTTGCGCGTGAAAAGGGTGCGGCGTTGCGATGTAAACCGCCTGAACGTCAGCGTCCGCGACCAACTCGGCATAGGAGCCATACCGGACCGGCACATCGAACTTGTCCCCGAACTCGGCGCGTCGCGTCTCCGACCGGCTGGCAATCGCGTGCAGCTCACCGCTGTCGCACTCCACCAGACCTTGCGCGAAATTCCCCGCAATCGAGCCCGGACCGATGATCCCCCATTTGATCGCACTCATCGTCGCATCCTTCTTGCGGCTTGTCGTCCCGCGAGACTACGAAGCGACCGCCCGAGCGCAACGGAGAAATTCAGGCCAGGTCGGCAACGATTTCTGCAATGACGTCCATGCCTTTGCCCCAGCCCTGGCCAAGCTGCTCCATCGCGGCGGCAAATGCGGCGTTTTCCGCCTCGCTCGCGTCGTAGGGCGTCCAGTCGAGGGTCAACAGCGTGCCGTCACCCTCGGCTTCGAAGGTTACGGTCGTCAGAACGGAAAGCGGCCAATCCGGCATCATCGAGCTGCGGATCACCTGCCAGTCAGCATTGGCATTCGACATAAGCAGGACAAGCTTCGACGGAGGCGTGACCGTGACATATTCCATCCGCTGGTACATGGATTGCTCGCCCATCTTCATCTCGTGCAGCCAAAGACCGCCGGAGACGGGGTCCAACTGATGGACTTCGGTCTCCATCCCGGGGCCGTACCAGCGCTTGATCAGGTCCGGTTCCGTCCATGTGCGCCAGACCAGTTCCGGGGGCGCGTCGAAGCGGCGCGAAATGGTGAAAGTCGGGGTGGTCATTTGTGGTCCTTTTCCTTCAGTTCGATGAGCAGGGCGTCCAGCCGGTCCAGCCGTCCCTCCCAATGGTCGCGGAACCGTTCCAGCCAGGCCACGGCTTCCATCAGACGCACGGCATTGAGGCTGGCCGGGCGGGTCTGGGCACGGGCCCTTCTGTCGATCAGCCCGGCCCGCTCCAAAACCTTGAGATGTTTGGAGACGGCAGGCTGCGACATGGCAAAAGGCTTTGCCAGTTCGCCGACAGTCGCGCTCCCGTCACTCAACCTTGCCAGGATGGCCCGGCGGGTCGGATCCGCAAGCGCGGCGAAGACCGCATCCAGTTCGCTTGTATAGCCAGATGGTTCCATAACCAATTGGTTACATACATGGCCGGATTTGTAAAGGGCCAAACGCGGATTCTCCTCTCTGCTTTTCCCTTCCCAAACTCCCGAATCGCCGCTATACGCAGGCGCTCACGGGATACGGACACCCTTGGAGGCCGGTCCCACTTACAATTTGGAGAAGACCCATGGCTGGCGAGATTCCTGATCTCGAAGCCCTGGTGCGGACGGGGACAGGCAAGGGGGCCGCCCGTCAGGCTCGCAGAGACGGGCTCGTACCAGGCATCATATATGGCGGCGGAACCGATCCGCTTGCGATCAACATCCCCTTCAACGTGCTGTTCAAGAAGCTGAAAGACGGCCGCTTCCTGTCGACCCTTTTCAATATGAAGGTCGAAGGCCAGGACGACGTGCGCGTCATCTGCCGGAACGTCCAGCGCGACGTGGTGCGCGATCTTCCGACGCATGTGGATTTCATGCGCCTGAAGCGGACCACCAAAATCAACCTTTTCATTCCGGTCGTCGTCACAGGCGAGGACAACTGCCCCGGCATCCGTAAAGGCGGCCTGCTCAGCATGATCCGTCCGGAAGTCGAACTGGTTGTGACTGCTGGCGACATCCCCGAAAGCATCGAGATCAGCGTCGAAGGTCTGGAAGTTGGCGACACCATCACCATTTCCGACGTGACGCTGCCGCAAGGCGCGAAGCCGACTATCGACCGCGACTTCGTGATCGCCAACATCTCCGCCCCGTCGGCGCTGGCCAGCCAGTCCGGCGATGAGGACGAAGAGGGTGCGGCCGACGAAGCCGTGGCTGCTGCGGGTGATGCTGACAACGAAGAGGGCGGCGAGGAGTAATTTCTTCGCCCTTAGAGAAAGAAAACGCGGCCCAGACCGGTTGGGCCGCGTTTTTCATTTCCGAACACTTGCAGCCGTTAGACCGAAATGTCGCGGAACGTGAAGCGCAAGGGTTTACGCCAGGTCCGACCATTTGAGTTGCGTGTTCTTCGTCACCGCACGGGTCAGCCGTTTTCCCACGACCTTGTTGAAATCATAGACCGCAATCTCGCCGGAGCCGGGGCGGCGGGCCCAGATATCGGCCTCCGCCAAAACATGCCCTTCGGGCAAATCGGCGTCAGCAACAATGGAACCTCGCGCGAAACGGTAAACCGCTTCCTCCGGTCCCGTCCGGACTTTCTCATTGTGGAGCGCGGTGTGAATTTCCCGGCTCCGGTCGATCAGGAACTTCAACTCGGCGGGGTCCATCGAGCAGGAAATATCCGGCCCCTCGCGATAGCGCGTATCGGTGAAGTGCCGCTCCAGGATGCAGGCCCCGAGCGCTACCGAAGCCAGCGCCATATCCGGGCCGATGGAATGGTCGGAAAATCCAACCACCGCCTTCGGAAAAGCCCTGCGAAGGTCCGTAACGCCCTTCAGGGAAACGATTTCCGGGGGCGACGGGTACAGGTTCGTGCATTCCAGAAGGGCGTAGTCGATCCCGGCCTCGTCCAGGATTGCGACCGAACGGCTGATGCTTTCGATGGTCTGCATTCCGGTCGACATGATGACCGGTTTGCCCTTTGCCGCGATGTGGCGGATGAGCGGCAGGTGATCCGCTTCACCCGAGCCGATCTTGAAGGCGGGCACGTTCTGCTCGTCCAGCCAGTCGGCGGCGGCGCGTGAAAACGGCGTCGAGATGAATATTACGCCGAGTGCTTCCGCGTGGGCCTTCAGTTGAGCCTCCTCCTCGGGAGAGAGCGCACATTCCTCCATCACCTGCCAGATCGACTTGCCGCCCGCATTCGGGGGCAGGACCGACTTCGCTTCCTCGGTCATCTCATCCCAGACGAAATGGGTCTGGTGCTTGACGATCTCGGCTCCCGCACCGGCGGCAAGGTCGACCATATGTCGCGCGACGTCGAGGTCGCCGCCATGGTTGATGCCGATTTCGGCAATGACGAGGGGCGGGTGGTCGGGGCCAATCTTGCGGTCAGCGATCTGCATGGGCTCAGGTGTAGGGGCGCTGTTGAGCGGAGGCAAGGGACCGGTTGCACCCCAGGCAACGCCCGGGGCGCGGTGGGGGCCGGACGCTGGTGCGTGCGGCCCGTTGCGTATTTGTCGAAGAGATGAAGGGGCTTGCGCCTGCGGGTGGAAAGGGGTTTTTGCGGAACCATGACGGAACTCGCGTTGAAGACTGCTCCCGGACTACGCTATCGGGCATTTCTTGGGCTTTATTCCGTCCTGATCCTTTTGGCTGAACCGCTGGTCTGGCGCTATTTCCGCAGGCGCGCCGTGGCTGATCCGGCCTATATGGACGACCCGGAACAAAGGCGCGGACAGGGCGGGCACTTTCAGGCCGATCTCTGGGTCCATGCGGTTTCGCTGGGCGAATTCACCTCAGCTGAGCCTTTGATCCGGCACGCTCTCGATGAGGGCTATCGCGTGCTGACCACCCACGCAACGCCCGCCGGACGCAGATCCGCCGAGGCCGCCTTCGGGGATCGGTCCGGGTTCGCCGCCCGCTATATGCCGATCGACCGCCCGAAATACTGGCGGCGGTTCTTCGCGCTCCACGCGCCAAAGGCGGGCCTGGTCATGGAGGTGGAGTTCTGGCCGGTCATGATCGAAGAGGCGCGGCGCGCCGGGTGCGTCCTGTGTCTCGCCAACAGCCAGGTCCCGTCCAAGAGCTATTCCCGCGCGCGCCTGCTGGCCCGCATCGCCGGACACCCGGTTGCGCGCGCCGCGGCGGTCTTCGCCAAATCCGAACCGATCGCGGCGCGGTTCCGCTCCCTCGGGGCGGAGCCGGTCCTTGTCATGGGTGAAACGCGGTTCGATATTCCACCCCCGACACATCTGGTCGAGGCGGCTGCTCGTCTGGCGGGCGGGCGGCCGGTTCTGACGCTGGCGAGCGTCGTCGCGGGGGAGGAGGAGATCTATCTGGACCTCCTGTCGCGATTGATGGAAGACCCTCAACCGCCGCTGGTGATCTGGGTGCCGCGCGCGCCTGAACGCTTCAACGACCACCATGACCTGCTGAAACGCGCAGGCTTTCGCGTCAGCCGGCGCTCTGATGCCTTCGATGATGCGCTGTCTCCCAAAACCGATCTTGCTGACACGCAAATCCTGCTTGGCAATTCACTGGGCGAGATGTTTTTCTATCTTGCACCAGCCGACGCGGTGATCGTCGGCGGCGGTTTCATCGAGAAAGGCGCGCATAACGTGATCGAACCCCTCTCGCTCGGTAAGCCGGTTCTGACGGGTCCCTACACGTGGACCATCGAATTCCCGGCCGTGGAAGCGGAGGCCGCAGGGGTGCTGACCGTTATTCGGGACAGGGCGGAGCTGTATGCGGCTGTCACCCATGCCTTGACGCAGGCGGATACCGCCAGCGATTTCCATGCCTCCAATGCGGGCGCGTCGGCGCGGATACTGGAGGCGATCAAGCCGGTTCTGGAGCGTGACAGATGAAATACCTTGTCATCGGCGGCGGCTCCATCGGACAGAGGCATCATCGCAACCTTCAGGCGCTGGGTGCCGATGTTTCGCTGCTGCCCTGGCGCGGCACCGATCTGGCGGCTCTCGATCTGGCGGGTGTGGCCGGGGTGGTGGTTGCGACCGCAACGCAGGTTCGAACCGAGATCATCCAACTTGCCGCCGAGGCGGAGGTTCCGGTCTATATCGAAAAGCCGCTGACTTTTCGCATGACCGATCTGGAAGAGATCGAACGTCTGACGGAGAGGATCGCCAACCGCTCGGTTCTTGGATTGATGATGCGGTATCACCCGGCCATCCGCTACTTCGCGGCAGAGCCGCTCAATGCGTACAGTGCCAAATTTTCCATCGGGCATGACGTGCGTCAGTGGCGGGAAAACTGGCGCTTTGCCGATAGCTATGCCGCGAAACCCGAAGGTGGGGGCGTGCTTCTGGACCTGTGTCACGAGCTCGACATGGCCCATTGCCTGTTCTCCGACCTGGCATTGCAGTCGGTCGATTGCGTCGGTCACGCTGACTTTCCGGGTGTCGATTTCTCAACCCAGGTGGAATTGCACGGCCAGGGTCGCCTCGCTTCGGTTGCGATGGACTATCTTGCACCCGAGGGGTTTCGAACCATCGTGCTGAAGGGACGGGAGGAAGTGGCGGAAATCGACCTTCTCGCCTGCAAGGGACGCCGTTGGCGGAACGGGCGCGCGGAGGCACTGTCATGGACGTTTGATCGCAACGGCATGTTCCTGGACCTTATGCGCGATTTCATGGCCCTGGCGGAGGGCCGCAAGCCATCGGACAATCCGCTGTTGCCACGGCTCGACCGGGTTTGGGACAGCGCGCGCATAACGGCGAAGGCCTGGGAAACACGCGCATTCCGGGCGCAGATCGAAGGAGGATTCGCATGATCGTCGGTCACATCGGTGTACGCAAAGGGTCGAAGGGCGTGGTCGGCAAGAACTTCCGCGACTTCCTTGGCAAGCCCCTGATCGACTGGTCTCTCGACCAGCTTCTGGATCACCCGCGCATTGATCATGTCGTCGTTAGCACGGATGACGAACGCATTTACGAACACGCCATCGGCAAGGGATGCCTTGAGATGGGGTTGAGGCCACCGGAACTGGCCTCCGACACGGCCGCGAAATGGGATGTTTGGCAACATGCGCTGGGTCGCGCCGAATACCTGGTCGGACCGGTGACTGCCTTTGTCGACCTCGACTGCACGTCACCGCTTCGTCAACCCGAGGACATCGATGGCGCGTTGGATGCTTTTTTCGACAAGGGGCCTGACATGATCATGTCCTGCACCGAGGCACGGAAGAATCCGTATTTCAACCTCGTCGAGCCGGATCAGTCGGGCTACCTCCACGTCTCCAAGCCGCTGCCCGGCGGCGTTGTTGCCCGCCAGCAGGCACCGACTGTCTGGGAACACGCGGCCTCGACCTATGTGCTCGACCCCGAATACCTCCGCCGTGCGAGAGGTATCTTCCAGGGCAGGGTGCTGCCTTACCTGATGCCGGCAGACCGCTGCTTCGACATCGACACGGAGCTGGATTTCAGGATCGTTCAATATCTCATGCAGGAGCGTCTCAATGGTTGATCTTACAGGTCGCACCGTCTTCATTACCGGGTCGGGCGGGGTGCTCGGTTCGACCTATGTGCGGCGAATGCTGGCGGCAGGGGCGAAGGTCGTTTCCACCGATTTGCCGGGTGTGCGGGCCGAGGCGCTGCAGGAGGCGCACGGTGATAACCCGAATTTCGGGTTCTATGAAATGGACGTGTCCGACGAAGAGGCGGTCAGCGGCATCTTCCAGCGCGTCATGGCTGATGGCTGGAAGCCGAACGTGGTGCTGAACAATGCCGCCATCACCGGCGAGATGCTGATGGGCAAGGGCAAGCCCTTCCCCGATTTCGCCGACACCACGGTCGAGGACTTCGAAAAGACGCTGCGCACCAATCTGACCGGTGCTTTCATGGTGGCCCGCCAGATGGACCGTGACATCGTCGGAAAGTATCCCGCGACGCTGATCAACGTGGCGTCGATGTACGCGCTGAACGGGGCGCATCATCGCATTTATGACGGCATGCCGTTCAAGAATTTCTCGGCCTATGGGGTCACCAAGGCGGGCATTCACGGGCTGACGGTCTGGCTTGCCGGATACTGGGCGAACCGGCAGGCGACGGTGAATACCATCGCGCCGGGTGCGGTCTTCAACGGGCATTCGGAGGAATTTCAGCGCCGCGTCTCGGATTTGATCATGGCCGACCGGATGGGGCAGCCGGATGAGATCGCAGATGTCATGCTGTTTCTCGCCTCCGAAGGTGCCGGGTACATGACCGGTCAGCTCGTCAATGTGGATGGCGGATTCTCGGCCTGGTGAAAGGAACCGGGTCGCTACTGCGTTCGCGCGCGGGGATCGACAAGGAATGCGGCGATCCATCCGGCAACAAAGCCGCCAAGATGCGCCTCCCAGGCCAGAACGCCGCCCATCGCGTAATAGAGTGCGGCATTCAATGCCACGAGCAGCAGCGCCGCGCGTGCCACCGGCCAGAGCCGTGCGCGAAGCAGGAAGCGATCCAGGTATTCCCAGGCCAGAATGGCACCGGCCAGACCGAACAAGGCCCCTGACGCGCCGACCATGGCCTGCACGGTTCCGGCCATAAGCCCATAGCCGGCACCGCCGCCAAGAAGGGCAAACGCGTAGATCACCAGGAATTTCATTCCGCCGACCCGGTCGATGACGACCCCGCCCAGGCTCCACAGGGTGAGCATGTTCAGTGCAAGGTGCCAGAACCCGGCATGAAGAAAACCGTAGGTCAGGAACATCGCGGCGGTCTGGAACGGGTAGTTCGGCCTCCAGTTGTGCAGGAGACCCGGCCAGAACGCGCCATATTCCAGGATCACCGAGCGAAACCGAGGAATACCGAGCAGGCCAGCATCGCCGAGTTGCAACACCGCTTCCATGCCCACGCAAATGACCGCGATCACAAGGATCGGCAGGCCTATCATCCGGGGAACCGGGGCGGGATGCGCCGTTGTCATGTCGAGCGAGCTTTGGAGCTTTCCAGGTGGCGCGGTTCCGTCATTGGGACTCGGAAGAAAGCCGGTCGATTTCGGTGCGCGCTTCGGCGATCTGCTGGCGTGGATCGTCGGTTCCTGCGACGGCGACGACGGTTTCGAACTGTGCCAGAGCTTGTTCCTCCTGTCCGAGGGCCAGATGGACCTTCGCCAGATGATATTGCACGATCGGATCGCGTGACAGTGCCTCGGCCGCAGGCTTCAGATACTTCAAGGCTTCCGCATATTGCCCCTGACGGTAGAGAAGCCAGCCATATGTGTCCTGAAAGGGCGGGAATTCCGTGTCTCTCAGCCGCTTGCCGACCGTCATCGCGCGATCCAGACTTGCCTCGTCGTCCCGATAGGTGACCAGCAGGCTTGCAAGATTGTTCGCCACCACCTGATTGTTCGAACTGATCGAGTAAAGCTTTTCGTAGACGTCGATGGCACCTTCGATGTCGTTCGCCTTTTCAAGGTAGGAGGCGTGTGCCCAAAGCAGATCGGGGTTGTCCGGTTGGTCCGCCAGGGCTTCATTGAGCAAGGCAATGGTCTCATCGTTCTTACCTTGCGCGGAAAGTGCGCGCAGGAGCTGCATCGTTATAATCGTATTTCCGGCGGTGGCCTCACGGCTTTCGCGGAATGTTGCTTCGGCCTCCTCGAAACGGCCAAGCGCCAACTGGGTGTTGCCCAGAACCAGCTTCGCCGAAGGGTCATCTGGTTGCTCCTCGACGATCTCTTGGGCAAGGCTCAAAGCGGCTTCTGCGTCATTGTCTTGCAGACGCGCCTGGATAAGAGCGATTTTGGCAGCAGTCGCGTCCGAACTGTTCTGAACAAGGCTTTCCAGGAAATCGATACCTCCCTGGCGTCCTTCCCGACCGGAGATGATCCTCAACTGAAGGTCGTCCGCGGCCAGTTCGGCCCGTTCGTTATCCAGGCGTCGCAGCGTGGCGGCGACCTGCTCGGCACGCGACCAATCCTCCGTTTCGATATAGACCTGACCCAGAGTGAGCAGAAGGTTCGGCTCGCCCGGAGATTTTCGGAGCGCACTGATGAGAGCCTCCTCGGCGGACGTGTAGCGTTCCTGTGCCATCTGTGCGCGTGCGAACCGCACGCTTTCGCCCGGTGCGTGGCCCGATGCTTCCACAGCCAGCGCAAGCAGGTCGCGCGCCAGTTGCGCGTCGCCGTTACGCGCATGAGCCTGCGACATGATCGTCATGGCTTCGGCATCATCGGGGGCACCATCGAGCGCGCGCCGCAGGGACTGGATAGCCGCGTCTGTCTCATCCGCTTCGATTTGCCAGACGGCCTGCATCTTGAGTGCCTCGACATGTCCCGCATCGTGTTCGAGCGTTGCTTCGACCAACTGCCGAGCGCCGACGACGTTGCCGTCAGCCAGCAGCATCTTCGCCAGTGTCACGTTGAAATCGTTGATCTCCGTCGAAGGTTCCTTCCCCTCGGTGATGCTCTGCATCAGGTTGATGGCTTTGTCCCGGTCACCACGGTCGAACAACAGGCCAGCCTTCAAGGTCGTCAGAAGCGGAGCGTTTTCATATAGCGGCAGCGCCGCGTCGATTTCCGCAATGGCGGCTTCGTCGCCTCTGAGTTGACGAATGAGAGCAATCAGGCTGACATGCGCGGCTGGCTTGTCCTCTGCCTTTGCGATCTCCTCGCGCAGGAAATCTTCCGCACGATCGCCACGGCCCTCGGAAATCAGAAGCCTGACGAATTGCAGCTTGGTTTGTTCGTCGTCCGGGAATTTGGTGAGCATCAGCCGGAAATGCGACTCCAGTGCCTCCATGTCTCCCTTGGCGACGAGCAATTCCGCCATAACTTGGTAGAAGATCGTCCGGTCGGTGCCCTCTTCAAGGATCGCCGATGTGACTGCGATCGCCTCGTCAACCCGACCGTCGTCAAGATAGCCTTCAATCAATACGCGCGCGATGATGTCATCGTTCGGATAGGTCTTCGCCAGTTCCTCGGCCTCGCGGACCAGTTCGCGAACCTTCGATTTGTCATCCGAGAGAACGGCCTCCCGGAAGTTGAGTGCAAGTGCGACGATCTCCTGACGCTCGACATCGGCATCAGCCTCAAACAGGGCTTTTGCGTGCCGTTCGGCTTCTTCCCAGTTCTGCGCCAGGATGGCCATTTCCGACAGCGCAAGACGCGCTTCGGTGTCTTCGGGGGAGGCTTCCGCGATATTCAGGTAGTTTGCATAGGCTTCGGGAATATTGCCGTTTGCGCGGGCGACCCTGGCATATCTGAGGCGCGCCTCGCGGTGATCCTTGTCCAGAGACAAGGCATTTCGGAATTCCAGGATCGCGCGGGTGGCGTCCCCTGCATCAAGAAGTTCCAATCCGGCCTTGAAATGCTTCTCCGCCCGTTCCTCGGCGCTGTCGCATCCGGCAAGGCCGACGATACATGCAAAGAGAATGGCAAAGCGTATCAGGATTGGCATGGAACCGTCCTCCAAGAGAGACCAAATCACGTGACTGGTCTTACCAAGTCCCGTTCCTTACGGCCAGAAATTCGCGAAATTGTGAGCGACGGGCTTAAACGCCAGTCGCTCGAAGAACGACCCCGACAGTCCGGGCAAGAATGCCGGCGTCGGTCGCGAAGCACAGCTGAGTTTCGTAGGCGTCGTCATAGATGGCGCGTTCCGCGAAAGTCGATGTGTGCCGCTCCGAAACCTGCCAAAGCCCGGTCAAACCGGGGCGCAACCGGTAATAGGCGTGTCCCGGGTACAAAGCCTGCTGGCTCGGCATCATCGGGCGGGGTCCGACCAGCGACATCTCACCGGTCAGCACGTTGATGAGTTGGGGAAGTTCGTCGACAGATGTGCGGCGCAGGATGCGACCCACCTTTGTGATGCGAGGATCGTTCTTGAGTTTCTGGTTGCTGTCCCACTCGGCCCGGGCATCCGGGTCTGCCGCAAGATGGCGCTTCAGAAGAGCTTCCGCATCCGGCACCATGGTCCGGAATTTCCACATATGAAAACGCCGTCCATTCAACCCGACACGTTCCTGACGGAAGAACGGGTTGTGACCGTCCAAGGCGATCAGCGCACCGACCACCAGGAAGAAAGGAACAAGGAAAGGAACCGCTACCAGCACGACCGCAAGATCGAGAGCGCGCTTCAGTCCGGCCACATAGGGGCCACGCTTCTTGATAACAGAATGAACAGCGGAATATTCCGCAGCCACCAACTTGGAAGAATGCACCGTCACTACCTTAATACCGACCGCAGCCGGCCCCCTAACTCACACTTACATAATCACGCCACATTTGAACGGCAGCAGGCACGTCAAACGCAAGATTTGTTTACCATTCCGCACCGCAGAAAGCAAAGTAGAACCTTACCTGCAAGGGCGGATCGTCGTGAATTGAGCGTTAAAATGTTAAATCGTGCTTAACGTTAGGGCAGAATTTTGGTCGCTGTAGCGAGTGTTTACTGCCTTTATCCTGCCTCAATCTCCGAATCTCACCGATCCCGTGAGAAATTCAACAATTTGAAGCAAGTCGTGACATTGTTTCGATATGGTGGACAGACGCAAGCGCTGGCGGGCAGAATGAGGCACGCGATTCGTGCATCACGGCCAAAAGATTGCAGAATTGCCTCAGAAGGGACATCATGTAACCGCTCCCACTTTGCATTTGGACATCGACCGTGGCGATGCCTATATGACGGCCGTGAAAACCCAGTGAGAAAATGACGAGTATCGACTTATACATCGAGTTCTTCGGGTTCACCGAGCGTCCTTTCACGCTCCTGCCCGATCCGGACTTCCTTTTCTGGTCCCGTGCGCATCGCAGGGCCTATTCCGTGTTGGAGTACGGCATGATGACCAGGGCTCCGATCACGGTGGTGACCGGCGAGGTCGGGGTCGGCAAGACGACGCTCGTCCAGAAATTGCTTCAGACGCTGGATGACGACATCACGCTCGGTCTGGTCTCGAATGCCCAGGGCGGCCGTGGGGAATTGCTGCAATGGGCTCTCAACTCGCTTGGAGTCGAGACCGACCTGACGGCGGCATATGTGACGCTGTTCCAGCAGTTGCAGGATTTCGTGATAGAGGAATACGCGTCCGGCCGCCGCGTGGTGATCCTGATCGACGAGGCTCAGAACCTCTCGGTCGAGGGCCTCGAAGAGTTGAGGATGCTGACCAACATCAACTCCAACAAGGACGAGCTGTTGCAGCTCATCCTCGTCGGACAGCCGGAATTGCGGCAGATGATCATGCGTCCCGAGCTGCGCCAGTTCGCGCAGCGTGTTACCGCGACCTATCATATCGGTTCGCTCGATCGGGCTGCCGTGGCGGGCTACATGCAGCACCGGCTACAGCACGTTGGCGGCACCGGCTCCGAATTCACGGCAGAGGCCATCGATCTGATTCATAGTCACACGCACGGTATCCCACGCCTTGTGAACAAGCTCTGCGATGTCGCAATGGTTTATGCCGCGACGGAAGAGCGGCGTATCGTCGATGCCGCCATCATCGAAGAAGTGCTCGATGACGGGATTTTCCTTCCTGCCATGCAAACGCCGGGGGAGGCCGCCGAATGAATGCCGACGTCAAATTCTACTGGGAACTGATCAAGAAGCGGCTGCCGATTATGGTGGTCATTTTCGTTTTGTGCGCCGGTGTGGGTGTTGGTCTTGCGCTGACCATGCCTCCAAAGTACCGCGCCGACGCATCGCTTGTGGTGCAAGGGTCGGTGCTTCCTGACGAACTGTTCACCGCCACGGTCCAGACCGAGGCCGCAAAGCAGCTTCAGGCGATTGAATTGAGGTTGATGACGCGTGCCAATCTGATCGACATTGCCGCGAAATTCCGGGTTTTCCGCGATTCATCGGGGATGTCGCCCGATGATGTCGAAAAAGCCATGCAGCAGGCCACGCGGTTCCGCCTTACCAGTGGAGGCCGGGATTCCGCAACGATCCTGAACATTTCGTTCGAAAGCAGCAACCCGCAGATTGCCGCGGATGTCGTGAATGAGTTCGTGACCTACGTTCTGAATGAAGACGCCAAGCGCCGGATCGGCGAAAGCGGTCAGACACTTGAATTCTATCAGCGCCGGGTGGAGAACCTCAATCGTCGATTGAGCGAGCAGAGTGCCGAGATCGTGGCGCATAAGGAAGCCAACAGCGATGCTCTGCCCGACGGGTTGCAGTTTCGTCTGGACCGGCAAGCTCAGTTGCAGGAGCGGCTGAATCTGAACGCGCGGGACCGGACATCGCTGGTCGAACAGCGAAACCGCATCGTCGAAGCCGGGTCGCGGGCGGGTATTCAGGGCGCCCTGACGCCCCAGCAACAGGAAATAAACCGGCTGGAAACGGAAATTCGTTCCAAACTGGCGTTCCATGCGCCCGACAGCCCGACCATCAAGTTCCTGCGCGAGCGGCTGCGCATACTTCGCTCGGATGAACTGCCGGGTGACAGCACCGGAGAGGAGGACAGCCTCAGTTCGATGTTGGACCTTCAACTCGCAGCGATCGACTCGGAAATTCGTTCGATCGACCAGGATTCGGCGAGCATGGAGGCTGAACTGCAGTTGCTCCACGCAGCCATCGAGCGGACGCCGCAAGTGGCGATCCGGCTTGATGAATTGGAGCGCGAATACGAAGCGACGCAGGCTCAGTACAACGAAGCATTGCGGGCGCGTTCAACGGCAGAACAAGGGGTCGATGTCGAAGAGTCGGCGAAAGGTGAGCGAGTTGAATTGGTGGAACCTGCCACGGTCCCGCAAAGTCCCGCATCTCCGAATCGCAAGCTGATAGCGGGAGGGGGCGTATTCGTCGGCTCTGCTCTGGCCAGTATCTTCTTCGTGCTGACGGAGCTTTTCAACAGCGCCATTCGGCGCCCCGTGGATCTGACGCGTGGTCTTGGCGTTCAGCCTCTCGCCACGATCCCGTATCTTGAGGAGCATTCAGTTCGCCGCAGACGCCGTGTCCTGAAGATACTCTTCCTGGTCTTCGTGATGATCACCATCCCGTTTGGGCTTTGGGCAATCCACACGTATTATCTTCCACTCGATCTTCTGTTCGAAAAGATTATCGAACGGGTAGGTCTTTAATGGTGAGTCGGGTTTAGGAAATGGAAAAGCTGCAAGCCGCACTGGCACGCGCCAGAGAGAAACGTGACAACGATGGCCGTCCGGTTCGTCGGACGGAACCAGTCTCCCGCATGGGCTCTCGCCGGGCTGCGCGTGAGAACGAGATTGCAGAACGCTGGCAGTCCTTGGCTGTCATGGAGCCGGAGGCGGCCCGTCTGTCCAAGTCGCGCATTTATTCCGGCAAGGCCTCCAGCGAAGGCCAGTATTTCGACATTCTGCGGACAAAGCTGCTTCTGGAGATGCGCAAGAACGACTGGACACGCATTGCGATCACCTCTCCGACGCCTGCTTGCGGCAAGACGACCTTGGCCTGCAATCTGATCGCTGGCCTTGGGCGGCAGCACGAGATCCGGGGCATGCTATTCGATCTCGATCTGCGCCGTCCCTCGATCTCCAAACTCTTCGGGGTCACTCCGCCGCACAGTTTTGATGAGGTGCTGGACGAAAGTGCGGAATTCGCCGATAGCGCGATGAGGTTGTACGACAATATCTGTGTGGCCATGACATCCCGCGTGATCAGCGATCCGTCCCGACTGATTTTGAAATCGCGGACGATGGAGATCATCGACAATATCCAGAGCGACTACCAGCCGGACTTCATGCTTTTCGACACGCCGCCGGTGATGATGAGCGACGAGACACGCGGTTTTCTGAAACATGTGGACGCGGTTCTGATCATTGCGGCCGCAGAAGCCACTTCCGTTGCCCAGATTGATGAGGTCGAACGGGAGGTGGCGCAGTACACCAACGTCGCTGGCATCGTTTTGAACAAGTGCCGGTTCATGGAAGAAAGCTACGGCTACAGCTACTGACGGTCGCTTGGTGCCGCACCGGCAGGTCGCTCAGGCGTTGTCCGCCTCGGGTGGGAACGGGCGGCGACCCACCGAAATATAGGCTTCGAACCCTGCGGACTGAGCCCGTTCCGCCGAGTAGATATTGCGCAGATCCGCCATTTTGGCGGATGCCATGCCCTCTGCAATGCGATCCAGGTCCAGGGCGCGGAACTCGTTCCATTCCGTTAGGATCACGACCAGATCGGCATCCGCCGTTGCGGCATACACATCCGTTTCCCAGATCACATGGGGCAGCAGAGCCTCCCCCTCGCGTCGGCCTTCGGGATCGACGGCGTGGACTTCCGCGCCGCCGCCGACAAGCGCCGGGACGATGGTCAGGGAAGGCGCGTCGCGCATGTCATCGGTGTTTGGTTTGAAGGTGACGCCCAGAACGGCGATCTTCTTGCCGTTGAAGGAGCCGCCGCAAAGGTCGCGCAGTTTCTCGATCATCCGGCGCTTGATCTTTTCATTCACCTCGATCACGGCTTCGGTGATCGTCATCGGGGACGCGAAGTCCTGTCCGATCCGGGCCAGGGCACTCGTGTCCTTTGGAAAGCACGATCCGCCGTAGCCGGGTCCGGCGTGCAGGAATTTATTCCCGATCCGCCCGTCCAGCCCCATGCCCTTGGAGACCTCGCGCACATCCGCACCGGTTTTCTCGCACAGCGCCGCAATCTCGTTGATGAAAGTGATCTTCGTGGCGAGGAAGGCATTGGCGGCGTATTTGATCATCTCTGCCGATTCCAGATCGGTGGTGACGATGGGGAAGTCGCGCAGAAAGAGGGGACGATAGATCTCGGCCATGACTTGCGCCGCGCGTTCGCTTTCCACGCCGACCACGACACGGTCCGGCCGCATGAAATCGTCGATGG
>JBNKWP010000022.1:0-30038 GCA_050299835.1 Silicimonas sp. | reverse complement strand
CTTCCCGCAGAAACTCGGGGTTCGATGCGACGTCGAAGTCCAGGTCCGGGTTCGCGGCGCGCACGACCTCGGCCACTTTCCTGTTGGTCCCGACAGGCACCGTCGATTTGGTGACGATGGTGATATAGTCTTTCGCGGTTTTGGCGATCTCCTCCGCCGCAGACATCACATACGTCAGATCGGCATGACCGTCGCCGCGGCGTGTTGGGGTTCCGACCGCGATGAAGACCGCCTCCGCCCCATCGAGAGCTGACGCCAGATCAAGGGTGAAGGACAGGCGACCGGCTTCGACATTCTTTGCAAGCAACACGTCCAGCCCCGGTTCGAAGATCGGAATCTCGCCCTTCTCAAGAGCCGCGATCTTGCGCTCGTCCTTGTCGACGCAGACGACATCATGGCCGAAATCCGAAAAGCAGACACCGGAGACAAGCCCCACATATCCAGTTCCGATCATCGCGATGCGCATTCGAAAAAATCCTTACCAAATAGAGAGTTACACGCCGTAGTGGCTTCTGTACCAAGAAATGAACGACGGGATGCCGACATCGAGTCCCGTGGTGGCCTTATAGCCGGTGAGCGCCTCAAGCAAGCGCGTATCGGACCATGTGGCCGGGACGTCACCTGGCTGCATCTGCATCAGGTTCTTGCGCGCCTCGATCCCGAGAGAATGTTCGATCTGGGCAATGAAATCGCCCAGACTATCGGGTTTCGCCTTGCCAATGTTGACGATTCGAAAGGGCGCAACCGGGCTGAGACTGTCAAAATCACCTACAGATACGCCGGCTTGGGGAGGCTTGTCCGCCAAGCGCCAGACGGCTTCCACCAGATCGTCGATATAGGTGAAATCGCGACGCATCTCGCCCCGGTTATAAACGTCGATCGGGTCGCTGTTCAGCATGGCCTTCACGAATTTGAACAGTGCCATGTCCGGGCGGCCCCAAGGGCCGTAGACGGTGAAAAAGCGGAACATCGTCACCGGCAAATCGTAGAGGTGGGCATAAGAATGGGCCATCGCCTCCGTCGCCTTCTTGGTGGCGGCATAGAATGACATCTGCGCGTCGGCCTTGTCCGTCTCGGCATAGGGCATCTTGGTGTTTGCGCCATAGGCCGAGGAGGTGGAGGCCAGAAGCAAATGGGCGCCCGGATGCGCGCGCGCAGCTTCCAGAAGCTCGAACGTGCCCTGAATGTTCGATTCCAGATAGGTACGCGGTTCGTCGATGGAATAACGAACGCCCGCCTGAGCGGCGAGATGGACGATATGGCTGGGTTCGTATCTGGCCAGAATGTCCGACAGCAGGCCGGGCGTTTCGACCCTGCCTTCGATTTCCGTGTAGCCCGGATAGGCCGCAAGAAGTGCGGCACGGTCGCGTTTCAGTTTGGGATCGTAGTATTCGCTGAAACAGTCGAGACCGATGACCGACCAGCCTTCCTCAAGCCAGCGTTTCGCCGTGTGAAAGCCGATGAACCCGGCCGATCCCGTGATTAGGGCCGTTTTCACTCTGCCTCCCGAGCGATTTGCCTGAGATATTCGCCATAGGCGTTCTTTTCCAATGGCTTGGCCGCTTCCAGCAAGTCATCCTTGGTGATCCAGCCATTCTCGAAGGCGATCTCCTCGGGTGAGCCTGATTGCAGACCTTGCCGGGCTGTCAGCGTGCGCACGAAGTTTCCAGCGTCCAGCAGCGAGGCGTGGGTGCCGGTGTCGAGCCAGGCATAGCCACGGCCCATACGTTCGACATTCAGCAGCCCGTCCTTGAGATAGAGTTGCAGAAGATCCGTGATCTCCAACTCTCCGCGCGCAGATGGCTGAACCTGTGCAGCCCGTTCCGATGCGGTGCCATCGAGGAAATAGAGACCGGTGACGGCGTAGTTCGAAGGCGGGTTTGTCGGCTTCTCGATGATCTGGCTGACCTTGTCGCCGTCATAGGCAAGAACGCCGTACCGTTCCGGATCGGCCACGCGATATCCGAAGACCGTTCCCCCGGTTTGGAGCGCATCGGCGCTTGCCAGGATTTTCGGCAAGCCGTGTCCGAAAAAGATGTTGTCTCCCAACACCATGGCGGACGGTGCACCGTTGAGGAATTCGGCCGTCAGCAAATAGGCCTGCGCCAGCCCATCAGGCGAGGGCTGCACGATCCATTCGAAGCTGAGACCCCATTGCGAGCCGTCGCCGAGGAGACGTTGAAACTGGTCCTGATCCTGCGGGGTGGTAATGATCGCGATGTCGCGGATGCCGGCCAGCATAAGCACCGAGAGCGGGTAATAGATCATCGGCTTGTCGTAGATCGGCAATAGCTGCTTGGAGATACCAATGGTGATCGGATACAGGCGCGTGCCGGAGCCGCCCGCGAGAATGATGCCCTTGCGCGTTGTCATTGGAACCCGGAACCCTTTGCAAAATCCGCGTCAGTTTCGCAGGTCATCTAGCACATTAGCGAGGCCAACCCGCCAGTCCGGGCGCGAAATTCCGAAATCCCGTTCCAAACTGCTGCAATCGAGCCGCGAATTCAGGGGCCGCTTCGCTTTTGTTGGGTATTCGCTCGTCGAGACGTCAACAACGTCTGTTTCGAGCCCGGATTGTTGAAAGATTTCGCGGGCGAAATCAGCCCAGCTGACGTCCGGTGCTCCGGAAAAGTGATAGGTGCCGCCCTCATGGCCCTGAACGAGTTGATCCGCGATCTTCAGGCAGGCATCCGCGATGTCCGCCGCCGGGGTCGGGCCACCGACCTGGTCCGCCACGATGGTCAGGCGATCGCGTTCGGCGCCGAGGCGGAGCATGGTCTTGACGAAGTTGTTGCCGTGAGCACTGAACACCCAGGAGGTGCGGAGGATGACGTGGCGGGCAGATGTTTTCCGAAGAAAGTCCTCACCGGCAAGCTTGCTCGCGCCGTAGACACTAGTTGGACCGGTCTGTTCTTGCGGGTGCCACGCATGAGTGCCGTGACCGGGGAACACATAGTCGGTAGAAATGTGAACGATTGGGATATCTTCAAGCATCGCAGCTTCGCCAAGCGAGCGGACAGACTTGGCGTTGATAGTATGTGCTAGTTCCGGTTCTTCCTCTGCCTTGTCGACTGCAGTGTATGCAACGGCGTTGATAATTACATCTGCGCCCGTTCCTACCGCCTCCATTCCAACCAGTTTGTGGTCGGCGAAATCCACGTCATCTCGACCAATCACCTCCAGTGTCACGCCTTCCGGCACCCGCCGCTGGACCTCGGTCGCGACTTGCCCTGTCGATCCGAAAAGCGCGATCTTCACGACCCGGTTCCCCGCCGCTCCATCGCAACCGTCAGAAGCGGCCGCCACCAATCCTCGTTCTGAAGATACCAATCGACTGTTTTCTCCAGCCCTTGCTCCAGCGTCACCGATGGTCGCCAGCCAAGTTCCGTGCGAATGCGTGTCGGATCAATGGCATAGCGCATGTCGTGGCCGGGCCGGTCGGTCACGAACTCAATCAGGTCAGCATGAGGGGCATTGTCCGGGCGGCGCTTGTCGAGGACGGCGCAGATGGTGTTCACCAGATCGATATTCCGCGCCTCGTTCTCGCCGCCGATATTGTAGCTGCGGCCGGTCTCACCCCTGGTCAGAACTGTCAGAAGCGCGTCGGCGTGATCTTCGACATACAGCCAGTCGCGAACATTCTCGCCCTTGCCATAAACCGGAATGGTGCGCCCGTGGATCGCATTCAGGATGACCACGGGGATCAGCTTTTCGGGAAAGTGGAATGGACCGTAGTTGTTGGAACAGTTCGTCAGAACGACCGGAAGGCCATAGGTCTCATGCCAGGCGCGGACAAGATGATCGGAAGACGCCTTGGACGCGGAGTAGGGGCTGCGCGGGTCGTAGGGCGTGACCTCGGAAAACGTGCCGGTTTCACCGAGCGATCCGAACACCTCGTCGGTGGAAATGTGGTGGAAGCGGAAACTGTCAGGACGGCCCTCGGCCTCCCAATAGGCTCGGGCCGCCTCCAGAAGGGTGTAGGTGCCGGTGATGTTGGTTTCGATGAACGCGGCAGGCCCGTCGATGGAGCGATCGACATGGCTTTCGGCGGCAAGATGCATCACCGCATCCGGGCGGTGACGCCCGAAAACGTCGTTGAGCGCCGCTCGGTCGGTGATACTGACCTGCTCGAAGTTGTATCCGGGCGAATTCGAAACACTTGCCACATTGGCCAGGTTCGCAGCGTAGGTAAGGCTGTCGAGGTTGACGATCTCATGACCGTCCCGCACGGCCTGGCGAACGACCGCGGAACCGATGAACCCCGCACCTCCGGTAACGAGGATCTTCATGAGGGGCTCCAGACGAACGGGCTCTCGAACTCCGCAAGAGTCGGCGCACGCTTATCCTTTTCGGAGAGCTTCGGAGCATGGTCCAGGCCCCAGTCGATCCCGCAAGTGTCCCAGCGGACCGAGCCATCGCATTCGGCGGAATAGAAATCGTTCACCTTGTAGATGATCTCGGTATCCGGTTCCAACGTCACGAACCCATGGAGGAACCCCTCCGGAACAAGAAGCTGAACGCCATTTTCATGGGTCAGTTCGATCCCGAAACACTGGCCGTAAGTCGGAGATCCTACACGGATATCGACGACGGCGTCGTAGAGCCTTCCGCGTCCGCACCTGACAAGTTTTGCCTGGGCATGCGGCGGCGATTGAAAGTGCATCCCGCGCAATGTGCCGGCATCCGTCGAAAAGGAGTGATTGTCCTGCACGAAATCGTAGTCAAATCCCGCGGACGCCATACGGTTCCGGTTCCAGCTTTCGGAAAAGAACCCACGCTCGTCGCCATGCCGCTTCGGTTGGAGAACGACTAGACCCGGCAATTCTGTTTTTCTGACGTCCATACCAGTTCCAAATACTCGTCCCACGGTCCTGCTAACAGGTCATTAACCGACTTTCATTGTTTGACAATTCGGTTCGGCGAATATCCGCGTAGAGTGACTGAAGGGCGACAAAGGGGCGTTCCCAGCTTAGTCGTACGAACCTCCCTGGCACTGTGCGAGAACCGGTTAGCAGCTGTGTCTAGCTTCCTGGGTTGACGGCAGAATGTCGGTTACAGGTCTGCCCTGAATTCCTTGACCAGCGACGCGATGACCGCATTCGCGGCCTCTGTTTCGCTCGCGCCCTCCGCTATTGCCTCTGCATGGACGCGGCGTTGCCGTTCGGCGCTGTTGCCACTGTCAAGAATGGCGCGGACACCCTCGATCTCCCGTGTGGACCCAAGCGCTTTGCCGTCCTCGGCGAGAAGCGCGACCAGTTCTTCCACAAGTTCGGCGAATTCGACGACCTCACCACGGCCAAAGTCGATAAGGCCTTCGGTCATGCCGTATCGTTGCGCGCGCCAGCGGTTTTCCCCGACAAGGAAGTGGTCGTAGATGCGCCAGCGCTGGTTCAGCTTCTTCAGCCGCCAGAGCATTCGCATGAGGGCCTGGATGAGTGCTGCTATGGTCAGAATATGGTCGAGGCGCGGGCACATGTCGCAAATGCGCGTCTCCAGCGTGGGGAAGCGGTCGGAGGGGCGGAGGTCCCACCAGATCTTCGTGCCATCCTCGATTGCGCCCGTCTTTACGATGGCTTGCACTGCGCGCTGGTAGCTTGAGAAGCTCTCCAGCCGGGGCGGCAGCCCGGTGCGGGGAAGGTTGTCGAAGACGGTCAGGCGGTAGCTGGCAAGCCCCGTGTCTTCTCCCTGCCAGAATGGAGAGGAGCAGGACAGCGCGAGGAGATGCGGCAGGAAATAGCTGACCTGGTTCATCAGGTCGATGCGCAGATCGTCGTCTTCGATGCCGACATGGACATGTGCGCCTGAGATCAGCATGCGGCGACCGACGCCGGCCAAATCGCTTCTGAGTTCGTTGTAGCGTTCGCGATCGGTGTGATGCTGTTCCTTCCAGTCAGCGGTTGGGTGGCAGGAGACCGCAATCGGCTGAACCCCATGTTTTTGCGCGATTTCCTGGACCGTCGAGCGGAGGTGGCGGAGGTCGTCGCGGGCTTGCGCGATGTTGGCGCAGACCTTGGTGCCGACCTCGACCTGGCAGCGCAGGAACTCGGGCGAGACCTGGTCGCCGAGTGCCGCCTTGCAGTCGTTCATGAGGTCTTCGGTGGCCTCAGTGAGCTTGAGCGTTTCGGGGTCGATGAGAAGGTATTCCTCCTCGATCCCCATGGTGAAGCTGGGTTCGGCCATGTGCCCCTCCGTAGACGTTACCCGAAGGTACGGCGGGTGGGCGTTGCGCGCAACGGGAGGGCGCGTTTACCTTTTGGAGCAAGGCGAATTGGGCGGAAAACGGCACGTCGGTATCGCGTCGGTATCACGTCGGTATTACGTCGGTGCCAACGTCGGTGGTCTGTGGATAAGTGGCCGGTTTGGGTGCGTGCGGTAAGGAAGGTTGACAGGGCGTTAAGATGTGTGGGCGGCGTATGTTCAAAACATCGCTCTGAAACGAAAAACGCCGCCCGGAGGGGGCGGCGTTTTGGTGTTTCTTACCGGAGAAATCATTCCGCCGGTTCGGCGTCCTTGCGCTTGATCGGGGCCCAGAGGCGCTTGTTGGTCAGGTACAACAATACGCTGAGGATGATCAGGAACAGGACCGACTGGAAACCGACCAGCTTGCGCGCATTCAGCTTGGGCTCGGCCGCCCACATCAGGAAAGAGGCGACATCCTGTGCTTCGGCTTCCAGTTCGGAGGAAGCTCCGTCCTCGAACTCGACGTCATCGCCGTAAAGCGGCTGCGCCATCGCGATCCAGGAACCTTCAACCGTGCGGTGGCCGTGTTCGTCCAGACAGCTGTCCGGATAGCCCCCATTGGCGAAGGCGGTGTTGTAGTAGCCTTCGAAGCCCTCGGGCGCACAGGCCGGCGGTTCTTCATAGGAGGAGAGCAGCGTCGCGATATACTCCGGGCCGCCCATGCCCTTGATGATCTGGTTGATGCCCAGGCCATAGGGGCCGTGGAAGCCCGCCCGCTTCTTCGCCATCAGGGAAAGGTCGGGTGCGTTGTCCAGCGGCGAACCGGGGAAGTGGTCGGTCGGGATCGCCGGGCGGAAGTCTTCGATTTCGTTGTCATAGACCTCGTAAAAGCCCGCATAGGCGCGCACCTGGTCTTCCGGCAGGTGCGGACCGCCTTCGTCGGCCAGCGTACGGATCGGCACGTATTGCAACCCGTGGCAGGCGGCGCAGACCTCGGTGTAGATCTGCAACCCGCGCTGAAGCTGCATGGTGTCGTAGCTGCCGAAGGGCCCTTCGAAGGAGAAGGAGAAGTCATGCACATGCGGGGCGTCGCCAGCCGCGAATGCGGAACCGGTGAGACCGAGTGCCAGGGCTGCGGAAAGTGTGATCTTGCGGATCATGGTCGCGTTTCCTTTCATTCCGCAGGGGTCGGAGCGCTGGCCCCGGCCTTCTCGCCCTTGGGCGGATAGTGATGGTCGAAGTCTTCCTCGATCGTCTCGGGGATCGGCAACGGCTTTTCCATCACGCCGAGAAGCGGAAGGATCACCAGGAAGTAGGCGAACCAATACGCGGCGCCGATGAGCGAGATGGTCGAATAGGGCGGCTCGGCTGGCATCGCGCCGCACCACATCAGGACAACGAAGTCGATGACCAGAAGCCAGAACCACCATTTGAACTGCGGCCGGTACTTGCCCGAGCGGACCGACGAAGTGTCGAGCCAGGGGGCCAGCGCCATGATGGCGATGGCGCCGAACATGGCGAGCACACCGAAGAACTTGGCGTCGATGATGCCGCCGGTGAAGAAGCTGGCGATCTGGACGACCCAGACGTCGGAGGTGAAGGCGCGCAGGATCGCGTAGAAGGGCAGGAAGTACCATTCCGGCACGATATGGGCCGGCGTCGCCAGCGGGTTCGCTTCGATATAGTTGTCGGGGTGGCCGAGGTAGTTCGGCATGAAGCCCACGATGGCGAAGAAAACGGCCATGATGACGGCGAGTGCGAAGAGGTCCTTGATGACGTAGTAGGGCCAGAAGGGGACCGTGTCTTTCTTGGCTTCTTCCTTGGACCCGCGGCGCACTTCAACACCCGTGGGGTTGTTGTTGCCGGTGGTGTGGAAGGCCCAGATATGCACCGCGACCAGCGCCGCGATGATGAAGGGCAGAAGGTAATGCAGCGAGAAGAAGCGGTTCAGCGTGGCGTTGTCCACCGCCGGTCCGCCCAAAAGCCAGGTCTGGATCGGCTCGCCAATGAAGGGGATGGCGCCGAACAGGCCGGTGATCACAGTGGCACCCCAGAAAGACATCTGGCCCCAGGGCAGCACATAGCCAAGGAAACCGGTGCCCATCATCAGCACGAAGATCAGGATGCCGATGATCCAGGTGACTTCGCGTGGTTCCTTGTAGGAGCCATAGTAAAGGCCCCGGAAGATGTGGGCATAGACCGCGACGAAGAACAGCGATGCGCCATTCATGTGCAGGTAGCGCAGCATGTGGCCGCCATTCACGTCGCGCATGATGTGTTCGATCGAGGCAAAGGCCAGATCGACATTCGGCGTGTAGTGCATTGCCAGCACGATGCCGGTGGCGATCTGCAGCACCAGGCAGAAGGTCAGGACGATACCCCAGATCCACATCCAGTTGAGGTTCTTGGGGGTGGGGATCATCAGCGTGTCATAGAGCAACCCGACAATGGGGAGGCGGCGGTGCAGCCACTTCTCTGCGCCTGTGACCGGTTCGTAATGGTCGTGCGGAATTCCAGCCATTTTTCTCTCCCTTAGCCCAGGATCAGTTCTTCGCCGTCGAAACGGGCGAGGGGAACGTCCAGGTTGCGCGGTGCCGGTCCTTTGCGGATGCGGCCAGCAGTGTCGTAATGCGAGCCGTGGCAGGGGCAGAACCAGCCGCCGAAGTCGCCCTGGTTGCCGAGGGGCACACAGCCGAGGTGAGTGCAGACGCCGATCATCACCAGCCATTCGCCGGTTTCGTCCAGCGCGCGGTTCTCGTCGGTTGCTTCCGCGCCCGAAGGCAGGTTTGCGTTCTCGGCATCCTGATCGGGCAGGCTGGAGAGATCGACTGCGCGTGCCGCTTCGATTTCGGCTTCGGTCCGGCGGCGGATAAATACCGGTTTTCCAAGCCATTTTACCGTGAGCTGGGTGCCCGGAGCGACGCCCGAGATATCCACCCGGATGGAGCTGAGTGCCTGCACGTCAGCGGACGGGTTCATCTGGTTGACCAGCGGGAAAACCGCAGCCCCTGCGGCGACCGCTCCGGCACCGCCCGTGGCGTAGTAAAGGAAGTCCCGGCGTGTGCCTGAGGTCTCATCTGGGTGCGACACGAGATTCTCCATGTTTTTCAAGGCTTGTGGCCCGATAGGCAGTAGACCGGACGTACCCCCGGCGACTTGAAGGGCTACTTAACGCCCTCGTGAAGACTCGTCCAGCGGACAATCGAGCGCACCTGTCGCTGATCGGTGCGTGCCGGGACGCAAACCCGGCCTCGATCCGGGGGGTGTGATCGCCAACTGGACCGCGGGCCGGAAATTCTTGTCGAAAAAAAGCCAAGTTTCTGCCCGTTTACAGGCATTTCCCGATGCTCAGTAAGGGCAGGATTATTATCGAAGGCTGATTTGGATGACGTTTCCTTTCCCAGGTTTGCGCGATGCCGCGTACCGGTTGTGGCGGTTGAAGCGCCTGATCGCATTTTGCCTGATCCCCACGTTTCTGGCCCTGGTCATTACGGGATTGCCTGGTGTCGGTGTCGTATCGAGCTTTGCAGGGCTGGCATACGCGTTGGCGATCGTGGCAGCCCTGGTGGCGTTGCACGTTGTCATGTTCCCCAACGCCTATTCCGAGACGATGGCCCTGTCACTGGTCGTGGGCGCCGGTTTCCTGCTGGCACCGCTCTTTGGCGGGTCGGCCTTCCTTTGGTTCCTGTTTGGGATCTTCGCGATCTGGGTATGGATGTCGGGTCAGATACGGATCCTGATGTGGAGCGGAGCAACCAAACCCCATCAGCCCGAATTCAGGTCGTCGGTCCGGACAAGCGCCGATATCGAGACGGCCCGGAACTGGTTTCCGCTTCGACCAGGGCTGGAGCGCGGAGCCTATCGGTGCGGTGCTGCGAATGCGGATGGCGTGTTTGCCGTTTGGCACGACCCCGGAACGCCGGATTTTCAGGAAGTATTGGGCATCGACGTCTCGGCCGATCTGGCGGAGGTCGACCAGCCCGACAATCCACCGACATTCCATGCGGTGATTGACGAGGAGGGCGATGATTTTCAGCGGACGCGCCTTCTTGAGGGAGATCGCCCGGATTCGCCGGTGCAGGCGGTGGTCGAGACCCGCTTCAAGGCAAGAAGGGCAGGATGCGTCGTGACCGAGTGCGAGACGCCGACGGCCTTTCCGTGGGGGCAGAGCCTGACACTTTGGCTGAATGACTTTGCCAAGGACGGGTTGGTGCAGTCGCGCGATTTGCTTGAGGGGCGGGAGACGCTGGCATTGCGCGCTGCCCATCAGGGGTCGCTGCTTCAGCTTTTCGGTGGCTGGTTCATGTGGCGAATGATGAAGCGCGCGGGCGGATCCGCCGGGCACGTTGCTTCGGGAGAGGTCGAAATCGACGACGCACGGCTGGCCGCCTTGCTGGAACGGCTTGGCCCTGACTTCATGTCAAAGGGGTATACGAACGCGCCTTTCGTGCCTTTGACGCTGGAGGAGTTTTTCGAGGGCAACGGTGACGCGGGATCGTTTCAGGGCGGCGATCTGTCCACGGTCCATGCGGGGTTGCTGGCGATGCGCGCGCGCGACGATGTGGCGGACATTCGCATCGGCGTGACGCAATGGGAAGGTCCCGGGTCATGGCCGTTGGGCGAATACATCTACGTTGTCACCACGGGTTCCGAAGCGGAGGTCGGCACCTGGATGAAGGATGCGGGCGTCTGGGTGGGCGAGATCGGGGAGGACGGCGAGCATCACGTCCGCGAACCGATGGACGTGCCGGAAGGGTATCGGACCATCTGGGTGTGGATAGACTGAGCGCGATGCCCCTAGCCGGGTCGTGTGTCCTGCATCGAAGGGCGTTCGCAGAATGACGCGTGCCAATCGGCAAGGTTCGGGTGGCCCCCGCGCCAGTTCCGGTCACCGAGGCGCAGGTCGAGGTAGGAAAGCGCGCAGGCCACGGCGATCTGGCCGATAGTGAGAGGGCCGTTGAGTGCTCCGTTCCAGTCGTTGTCCAGCGCGTCGAGGGCGCGGGCGATCTTGGCCCACTGGCCTTCCACCCAGGGGGCGTGGCGTTTGTCTTCGGGGCGGGACCGACCCTCATAGACCATCAGGATGGCGGCGTCGCAGATGCCGTCGCCGATGGCTTCGAGCACGAGCACGTCCCAGTCGCCTTTGGGATAGAGGTCGGCATCGGCGCGGTCGTTCAGGTAGCGGCAGATCACGCGGCTGTCGAACAGCGCGGGTCCGGTTTCGGAGATCAGCACGGGGATCTTGCCCATCGGGTTGATCGCGGTGGGCATCTTGGCGCTGTCGGTCGGGTGGCCAACCGAGGCTATGTGTGTGACGTCGCCCATCTGGCCGGTCTCATGCAGGACAACATCGACCTTGCGGCAGAACGGGGAGGCGGGGTTTGTATAAAGGTCCATGGGCGGGACATTTCCCGCAATCGAGGGGAAGTTCAACGGGATTCAGTCTGCCGCTTTTGCCTTCTCATCGACACGGGCGGAGAAGGTTGCAGCGGTGACGACGACACGGGTGTGGGTGCCGCGCCCGATCAGGTCTTTCTCGTCGGAGGCTTCCACGTCGAAGACCACCGTACGGCCATCGAACCCGGTGACTTTCGCGGTGGCGGTGACTTTCATCCCCACCGGCGTTGCGGCGATATGGCTGACGTCGAGATGTGTTCCAAGAGATTGCTTGCCGTCCGGCAGCGCGTCCTCGATGGCGGCGAGTGCGGCTTCCTCGATCAGGTTGATCATCATGGGCGTCGCCAGCACGGCGATCTTTCCGGAGCCGACGCGGGGTGCGGTGTCATTGGTGCCCACGGTCATCTGTGCCGTGCCGGTGGTGCCGATTGCGATATCGTCCATCAGTCATCCTTTCCTGGCACATCCCGCATCAAACGGGCGAGGTCAGCAAGCTCGGACCCGGTGCCTGCGGCGATATGGTCGGCGGCAGAAAGGCGAACTGCCTGCGTCTTGTTCTGGGAGAGCTTCCACGTGCCGTCGATCTGGTCGATGTGAAGACGGAACGGGAGGATCTGGCGCATCATCCGGGTGAGGATGTCGGGCGTCATCTTCGACGTGGTCCAGGGTGTCTTCGGGGCGAGCTCGTTTTCGAGATGCGCAGAGAGACGGTCGAGGAGGTCGTGCATCGTCTCGGGCGGGAGCGGCTCCAAGCGGCCGCGCAGGTGGACGGCGACGTAGTTCCAGGTGGGGACCTGGTCGTCCACGCCGTACCAGTCCGGGGAGACGTAGCCGTCGGGGCCGGTGATGGCGATAACGGCCTGGGTTTCTCCCAGCCGGGCGATGGGATTGGAGCGGACGAGGTGGAGGTCGGCTTGTGTGCCGTCCTCGTTCAGAAGGAAGGGGATGTGGGCGAGGAGCGGGGACGGGTCGGCATTGACGGCCAGCGTTCCGAAGGCGCGGGTTCGGGCGAAATGCAGATTGTGTGTGCGGTCTTCGGCGCGGAAAATCGGGCTGGGGTGCATCAGGCTGACGCCTGTTGCGCCGCGCTTCGCGCGTCGCGTTGCCGGGGCATCTGCCCGGCTCGTCGCTTGAACTCTCCACTGGAGAGTTCACCGGCTGCGCCGGACCGCTCCTCGCCCCCCGGAGTATTTTCGACAGGATGATGGGGGGTGGCGGTGAGTTTTGTGGCGGTTTGGCCGGTGATGCGGGCCGTGAGCAGCGTGCCTTCGGGTTGCGGGTCGCTGAAGGTGACCTCGGTGAAGTCCTCGGCGCGGCCCATTTGCGGGTTTTCGGTGAGGATTGTGACCGTGCGACCCTGTTGTGCGGCGAGGTGGCGGGCGACGGCCTGGTCACCGGCGGCGCGGAGGCGGGCGGCGCGGGTCTTGATCACTTTGCCATCGACCTGCGGCATCCGGGCGGCGGGGGTGCCGGGGCGGGGGGAGTAGGGGAAGACGTGGAGCCAGGTGAGGCCGCAGTCTTCGACCAGTTTCAGGGAGTTCTCGAACATCGCATCGGTCTCGGTGGGGAAACCGGCGATGATGTCGGCGCCGAAGGTGAGTTGTGGCCGCAATTTGCGGGCGTCCTCGCAGAAGCGGATGGCGTCGTCGCGGAGGTGGCGGCGTTTCATGCGTTTCAGGATCAGGTCGTCGCCCGCCTGGAGCGACAGGTGGAGATGTGGCATGAGCCGGGGTTCGGTGGCGATGGCTTCCATAAGGGCGGGGTCGGCCTCGATCGAGTCGATGGACGAGATGCGCAGGCGCGGCAGGTCCGGGACGAGTTTCAGGATGCGGCGGACAAGGTCGCCGAGGCGGGGTTCGCCGGGGAGGTCGGCGCCCCAGCTTGTCAGGTCGACGCCAGTCAGGACGACTTCGTTGAAGCCGCGATCCACAAGACGTTTGATCTGGTCGACCACGACGCCAGCGGGGACGGAGCGGGAATTGCCCCGGCCATAGGGGATGATGCAGAAGGTGCAGCGGTGGTCGCAGCCGTTCTGGATCTGCACATAGGCGCGGTGGCGGCCGAAGCCGTCGATCAGGTGGCCCGCGGTTTCCGTCACGCTCATGATGTCGTTGACCTGCACGGGCTCGGTTTCGCCGATGGCGAGACCGGCCCAGGTGGCGGGTTGCATCTTTTCCGTATTGCCGATGACGGCGGTGACTTCCTCCATCGCGGCGAAGCGGTCGGGTTCGGTTTGCGCCGCGCAGCCGGTGACGATGATCCTGGCGTCCGGGTTCTCGCGGGCGAGGCGGCGGATGTCCTGCCGGCTCTTGCGCACGGCTTCGGCGGTGACGGCGCAAGTGTTGACGATGACGGCGTTGGTGAGGCCAGCGGCATCGGCCATTTCGCGCATGGCTTCGGATTCATAGGCGTTGAGGCGGCAGCCGAGGGTGTGGAGGTGGGGGACGGTCATCTATTCGCGTCCAGCCAGTCGGGCGTGAGCGTACCGTCGGCCACGTGCATGGTCGGGCCGGTCATCCAGACGCCGTCCTCGCGCCAGTCGATTTCGATCCGGTCGCCGTCGAGATCGATGGTTACCGTGCGGGACGTAAGGCCCCGGCGGTGGGCGGCGACGGCGGCGGCGCAGGAGGAGGAACCGGAGGCGAGGGTCACGCCGACGCCGCGTTCCCAGACCCGCATGCGCAGGTGGTCGGGGGCGATGAGTTGCGCGAACTGGACGTTGGTGCGTTCGGGGTAAAGCGGGTGATGCTCGATCTCCGCGCCACGGGTGGCCAGGTCGATGTCATCGACATCTTCCACGAAGAAGGTGCAATGCGGATTGCCCATGCCGGTGGCGACCGGATCGCCGTCGATCGGCAGATGGAGTGTGTCAGTGTCCTCCGCCAGCGGGATGTCCCGCCAGTTGAGGAGCGGTGCGCCCATGTTGACGCGGACGCGGCCATCGGAGGTCGCTTCGGCGGGCAGGAGGCCGCGCTCGGTGCGGAGCGTCAAAGCTGTGGTGCCCGATTCGTCCATCAGGTGTCGCGCGATGCAGCGTGTGGCGTTGCCGCAGGCAGCGGCTTCCGAGCCGTCGGCGTTGAAGAAGGTGAGTTTCGCGGCGACGTCCGGGTCGGTCTCGATCACCGCCAGTTGGTCGAAGCCGATGCCCCGGTGCCGGTCGCCGACGGCACGCGCCAGCGCTGCCGTGACGGCCGGTCCGCCCTTGCGCCGGTCGATCACGACAAAGTCGTTGCCCGCTCCATGCATCTTCATGAAGGGCAGGGGAGATCTCGTTTCAGACATCGGCGCGGATATAGCGCCCTTTGAAGCGTTTCGAAAGGTGCGGTCAGCGAATGATGTTGGTGGCCACCCGCAGTTCCCTGGCGCGTCTGGCGTCCATGATCCAGATTCGGTTGTTCGGGACGCGGTAGGCTTTCTCGTTGATTGTCGGGAAGCCCATTTCGCGCCAGTATTTGCGGTCGATCTGGTAGGATACGTCGCGATTGGTGGCCGAGTGCAGGCCCAGTTCGGCGATATCCGTCATCTCCCGGTTCTTTCCGGCGACGAAAATGTCGACGCAAGCCGAGACGCAGGAGACCAGCACCAGCGTGTTCATCCTTTGGCGGCGCAACTCCCGCCCGATCTGATGCGCGGCAAGAAGGTCGCCGCCCGGGCTTTGAGCGATCACGAGGCCTTCGACCTCGGCCTGCTGGGTGACGGCTTGGAAGACAAAGGAGGTTTGCGGGGTAATTTCGCCGTCGAGGACGAGGAAGCTGCTGCCGCTCTTGGTGGTCTCGATAAAGAGATTGCCACCGAGGTCGCGGGCATCATCGGAGACGAGCAGCCCCCCTGTCGGCGCACAGGCCGTGAGCGAAAGGATGGAAAGGATGACGATCGCAAGACGGCGCATGGGGCAATTCCTGATGGTTCAGAATAAACTCTATACCAATGGTTAGGCAGACAAAATGGCATCTATTGGGCAGTGATGGGCAAGCTGTGTGGGCATACTGTCGGGAAACTTGGATTTGGTCTTGACGGGCCGGATCGGGCCGGTTACCCGGACGCCTCGAGTGGGCCGTTAGCTCAGTTGGTAGAGCAACTGACTTTTAATCAGTGGGTCGCAGGTTCGAATCCTGCACGGCTCACCACTTTGTCTGATGGGAAATCGCTGCAAGCCGCAGGTTGACGCGGAAGATCGGAGTTCGTCTGATCCGCGTTCGCATGGTAATTGCGCTCGACGTCCGAGAACCTGTTTGAAGCCGTCTCAATGCGCAGAAGTGTCAGAGCCGCGGCTTCGCGCCAGGTCAATTAAAGTTGCGTGAAGCAATTAATCGCGTCCAGAAGCAGAAATTTTGGCGTTTGTTTTCAATATTCATCGTGGGTTAAACCTGTTCACTATATGGAGACCATATTGTTCGCTCTAGGCACCACACACACACACTCGCACCTAGACCATATCGAAGACCTGCGGCTCCACGAGTCGCAGGTCTTCAATTTTCTCACAACCGCCCAAGTGCCGATGGAAGGCACCATCATTTCCCAGGAATTGAGTGGGCCGAGTTGAGATTCCCCAACACGCAGGCGGTCCGTCTGGGCATGAAAGCGCCGACCTGAGCAGGCCGTGAGGATTGATCGAAGCTGCGAACTGGATCTTGCGCGGTCGGCATGGCACTTCAGTGATGTCATGGACAGACGACGGTTCTCAATCGGCATTGCTGCCATCGGTTTGACCGGATGCAGCACTTCGCGCATGCCCGGTGAGGCCGGGGCTTCGGGAGGGCGCGCGCCGGGCGGCGATATGCGTCCCGTGCGCAATCCCGGATACGACGCCTGGATATCCGGTTTCAGAAAGCGCGCCGAAGCCAAAGGGTATAGTCCGGCGCTGCTTTCCCAAGCCTTCGCAGGCACCGGCTATCTGCCGGGTGTCGTCGCGCGGGACCGGAATCAGGCCGAGCAACGCCGGAGTCTTGAAGACTATCTCTCCATCGCGGCGTCCGAGGAGAGGGTCAGGAAAGGGCGGGCGGCGTTCTCCCGTCACCGATCGACGCTGGCTGCGATTGAACGCCGATACGGTGTCGATGCACCCATCATTGCCGCGATCTGGGGCCTTGAGAGTTTCTATGGCGAGCGGAAGGGCAATGTACCTGTCGTTTCCGCGACCTCCACCCTGGCCTATGACGGACGGCGCGGCCGGTTTTTCGAGTCGCAACTGATGGCGGCGCTCCAGATATTGCGGGATCGCCAGATTGCCGCCTCCGGGCTTCTTGGCAGCTGGGCGGGAGCGATGGGGCATACCCAGTTCATTCCGACCTCGTATCTGTCCTATGCGGTGGATTTCACCGGCGACGGCCGAAGCGATATCTGGTCCGGCGATCCCAGCGATGCGCTTGCGTCGACGGCAAGGTATCTTTCCCGGAATGGGTGGCAGCGTGGCCTGTCCTGGGGCGGCGAGGTCGGAGCAGGGGCCAGTGCGGACATCCAACCCCAGGCAGGTGGTCCGAGATTCGCGGTGACCTCAAATTTCCGTGTCATCAAGAGCTACAACAACTCGGATCTCTATGCGATCGGCGTTGGGCATCTTGCCGACCGTATTGCCGGGGGGGCGCCCTTGCGCGGTTCCTTCCCGCCTGATGCCAACGGGCTGACCAAGGATGACCGGGTTCGGCTGCAACGCCGCCTGACCGCCCTGGGCTTCGATACCGAAGGCACGGACGGCGTGATCGGGCCAAAGACCCGTGATGCGATTCGCGCCTTCCAGACACGCGAAGGTCTGGCTGCGACGGGCGAGCCGTCGGTGGCCCTTCTGCGGCGGCTCGGCTGACCCAGCCGATTAGCCTTTTGCGCGCTGAAGCATTCCGAACAGGTCGCGGGGATCGTCCGGGTCGGCGATCATGTCGAGATCCTGATAAAGCCCGGTCTTTTCGAGTTGGCCATAAACATAGCGGAGTGCCGAGAAATCCTCGATGGCGAAACCGACGCCGTCGAAGAGGGTAATCTGCCGGTCATCGGTCCGGCCCTGCTTCACGCCGTTGATGACCTGCCACATCTCGGTCACCGGGAAATCCTCGTCCATCTGCTGAATCTCGCCCTCTACACGGGTTTGCGGCGTGTATTCCACGAAGACCGAAGAGCGTTTCAGGATGTCCGGGTGCAGTTCGGTCTTGCCCGGGCAGTCGCCGCCGATGGCGTTGATGTGGGTGCCGGGGCCGACCATGTTGTCGGTCAGGATCGTGGCATATTGCTTGTCGGCGGTGCAGGTGGTGATGATCTCCGCCCCGATCATCGCGTCTTCAGGGGAAGTGCAGGCGGTGAGGGTGAAGCCCAGCCCGTTGAGATTGCGCATGGCCTTGGCGGTGGCGGCCGGGTCGGTGTCGTAGAGGCGCAGGTTTTCAATGCCGCAGATGGCGCGGAAGGCCATCGCCTGGAACTCGGACTGCGCGCCGTTGCCGATCATTGCCATTGTCTTCGCGCCCTTGGGGGCAAGATGGCTGGCGACCATCGCGGAGGTGGCGGCGGTGCGCAGTGCCGTCAGCATGGTCATTTCCGACAGCATGACCGGATAGCCGGTATCGACCGTGGCGAGCAGGCCGAAGGCGGTGACGGTTTGCAGCCCTTCGCGCGTGTTCTTGGGGTGGCCGTTGACGTATTTGAAACCGTAGATCTTGCCGTCGGAGGTCGGCATGAGTTCGATCACGCCATCGCGGGAGTGGGCGGCCACGCGGGCGGTTTTGTCGAAGAGGTCCCAGCGGCGGAAATCGTCTTCGATATATCGGGCGAGGTCGCGGAGCATGGGCTCGATCCCGATGAGGTGGACGAGCTTCATCATGTTCTCGACGCTGACGAAGGGAACATAGGCGTGATCGGAGGGTTTGGGGGACGGCATGGCGGTGTCTCCGGTGTCAGAAGGCGCGGGTGGGCCGGTCGAAGACGCGGCGTCCGAAGAGGGAACCGGTGAGATCGACCATGAGGGAGGCGGTGCGGCCGCGTTCATCGAGCATGGGGTTGAGTTCGACGAGGTCAAGCGAGGTGACGAGGCCGCTGTCGCAAAGCATCTCCATCACCAGATGCGCCTCGCGGAAGGTGGCACCGCCGGGAACCGTTGTGCCAACGGCGGGAGCGATGGTCGGGTCGAGGAAATCCACGTCGAGGGAGACGTGGAGGAGGCCGTGTTTAGCTTTGACCCTGGCGAGAAATTCCTGAAGCGGTTTCGCCATGCCCTGTTCGTCGATGACGCGCATGTCGATGGCCTGCATGTCGCTGCCCGCGAGGAAGGCGCGTTCGGCGGCATCGACGGAGCGTAGGCCGATCAGGCCTATGTTTGCAGCCGGGACCGGGTGGGGCATGGGGGGAAACGCGTCGAAACCGGGGCTGCCGGAGATGTAGCCGAGCGGCGTGCCGTGAAGATTGCCGGAAGCGGTGGTTTCAGGTGTGTGCAGGTCGGTATGGGCGTCGAGCCAAAGAACGAAGAACTCGCGGCCCAGTGTATGCGCGTGGCGCGCCGCACCGGCGACCGAACCGATAGAGAGCGCGTGGTCGCCGCCGAGGAAGATCGGAACGCCGCGCGTGCAGGCGTCCTCGGAGGCGTCGGTGAGTGCCTCGGCCCAGGCGACGGTCTCGCCAAGCATGTGAAGATGGCCGGGATCCGGCAGGTCGCCGCGCAAGGGCGCAGGCGCGACATCGCCGACATCTTCGACGGTATGGCCAAGCTCGATGAGAGCCTCAGCTATTCCGGAAGCGCGGTAGGCAGCCGGCCCCATGTTGCAGCCTCGGCGACGTTTGCCGCTGTCGACCGGGGCACCGACGAGAATGCAGTTCTTGGAGGTCATGGGGTCAATCCGGGTAAATCGTGCCTGCCCGACAGTACCTCACATTCTGGATTGCGATTTAGCTACCAGATTGTCATAATTGGTAAGTAAATATTCAATTCGATAATCTGGATTGACCGTTATGGATGAAACCGATCAGAAAATCATCGACCTCCTCCGACGAGATGCGCGTATCTCGGTTTCGGACCTCGCGGCGAGTGTGGGCGTATCGCGCATCACCGCGCGCAACCGGCTTGGTCGCTTGCAGGCCGATGGGGTGATCGTCGGCTTCACGGCGGTCCTTGCGGAGGACACGCGGGAGACGCCGGTGCGCGGGCTGATGATGCTGGGGATCGAAGGGCGCGGGACAGACCGGGTTTTGCGGGTGTTGGGCGGGATCAGCGCGGTTCGGGCGATCCATACAACGAACGGGAAATGGGATGTGATCGTGGAGCTTGGCACCGAAACGCTGGAGCAGCTCGACGATGTGCTCGCGCGTATTCGCCGGATCGAGGGCGTGATGACGAGCGAGACGAATCTGCTGCTGGCAACGCGGATGGCGGCCAAGCCGGTGACAGCGGGAATGATCGGTTAGTAGGCCGACGGCGCAGTCTTATGGCGATGTCGGTTCCGTCCGGATTAGTCCAACGTCCTCCGGAACCGAAGCAGAGAGACGATTGAAACCGCAAGCGCAAACACCGCCAGTGCCGTGAACGACCCGGTCACTGTCTGGGCATCGGCGCCCTTGAGCATGATTGAGCGGATCAGCCGCAGAAAATGCGTCAGCGGAAGCAATTCGCCCAGGGCCTGCGCCCAACCCGGCATTCCGCGATAGGGGAACATGAAGCCGGACAGAAGCAGAGAGGGCAAAAAGAAGAAGAATGTCAGCTGCATCGCCTGCATTTGGGTCCGGGCAACCGTCGATATGAGATAGCCGAGGATCACCAGCGCGAAGACAAAGACGAAGACGCCGGACAGAAGAAGTGCCAGGTCGCCCACGAACGGGATATCGAAGATCAGCTTCGATGCCACAAGCACCACCGCCACCTGGACACCGCCGACGACAAGATATGGCAGGATCTTCCCCAGCATGATCTCCAGGGCGGTCGCGGGCATGGCGAGCAGGTTTTCCATCGTGCCACGTTCGATTTCGCGGGTCAGCGCCATCGCCGTCATCATGACCATCGTCAGTTGCAGAATGACGCCGAGCAGTCCGGGGACAATGTTGTACTGCGTGATCCCTTCGGGATTGTAACGCCGGTGAACGATGATCGACGGCCCCGTGACGGTCTTGCCTTCCGCAGTCAGGCCGGCCTCCCGGTTCAGCGCGTCGGCGGCAACCGTTCCCAGGGTGGAAATAGCGCCTGACGCGACCGAGGGGTCGGTGGCATCGGCTTCGATCAGAAGGGTTGCGTGATCGTTGCGCTCGATCCTGCGACCGAAATCAGAAGGCACCGTAACCACGAAGGCCACATCGCCGCGAGCGATCAACTCCTCGGCTTCCGTCGCCGTCGCGCCGGGGGCGATAAACCGATAGTAGCCCGTCAGTTCAAGGGCCGAGACCATAGCTCTGGTGAACCTGTCCTGTGTCGGGGCGACGAGGGCCGCCGGCAGTTCCTTGGGGTCGGTGTTGATCGCGAAGCCGAACAGCATGAGCTGGATCAGCGGAATGCCCAGCATCATCGCGAAAGTCAGCCGGTCGCGGCGCATCTGGATGGTTTCCTTGGCCAGAAGCGCGCGCAGTCGCGTCATGGAAAACAGCCTGCTCATTGCATGTTGTCCTGTGATGAGGACAGGAGCTGGATGAAGACATCCTCAAGGCTTGTCTCGGCAGGATCAGCACGAACGCCGGTGCTGTTTGAGACCGCCTCAACGGATTGGCGCAGGAGGTTTGCGTCTGTTCCAACGACATGAAGCGTTGTGCCGAAGGGCGCCACCTGCTCCACGCCCGGGGCTTTTGCCAGTTGCTTTGCCGCCTGGGCGAGATTCGGTCCGGTGACAACCAGCGTCGTCAGCCCGGCATTCCGGACAACCTCGCCAACGGTTCCGACGGCAAGCAGTTTGCCGTAGGAGATATAGCTGATCCGATGGCAGCGTTCGGCTTCGTCCATGTAATGCGTGGACACAAGGACAGTCAGCCCGTCATGGGCCCGCGCGTGGATCTCGTCCCAGAACTCCCGCCGCGCCTTGGGATCGACGCCCGCGGTCGGTTCGTCCAGGATCAGAAGACTGGGGCGGTGCATCAGGCAGGCGGCCAGGGCAAGACGCTGCTTCCAACCGCCCGAAAGCGACCCGGCCAATTGTTTGCGGCGGGAGGTCAGGCCAAGGTCGGAAAGCGTCTCGGCAACGACCCTGCGGATGCCCGGTATGCCGTAAAGCCCTGCCACGAAGCGCAGGTTTTCCTCGATCGTCAGGTCCTCGTAGAAGGAGAAGCGCTGAGTCATATAGCCGACCCTGCGCTTGATGCTGCGTCGTTCTTTCAGAATGTCGTAGCCCAGCACCCGCCCACCGCCGCCATCGGGTTCCAGCAGGCCGCACATCAGGCGGATGGTTGTCGTCTTGCCCGAGCCGTTCGGGCCCAGAAACCCCATGATCTCCCCAGGCGCGACGTCCATCGTCACTGCATCCACGACCGTCTTGTCGCCGTAGCGCTTGGTCAGGTCCCGCACGGAGATCGCCGGTTCGCTCATGATCGGGAAGCGGGCAAGGCAACCTCGACAATCTGGCCGGGCTTGAGGCTTTCGCCGCCAGTCGGACGGGCCTCTATCAGGTAGACCAGCTTTTGGCGGTTTTCGGTCGAATAGATCACCGGTGGCGTGAATTCGGGTTCATCGGAGATATAGGTAATCCGGGCGCTGAGATCGCCCGTGCAGCCGTCGCAGGACACATCAAGGATGTCGCCCACCGCGATGGCGGACACCGACGTTTCCGGCACATAGAGCCGCAGCTTGACTGCTCCATCCGCCAGAACAGACAGGACCGGTGCGCTGGGTCCGGCAATTTCGCCCTCGCTGCGGATCACGTCGAAGACCGTGACAGGCTCCGTCAGGGTCAATGTGCGTTGCTCGTGGTTCCATTTCGCGCGCGACAAGGCTGCCTCGGCGGCACGAACCGCCGCTTCGGCCTGCGAAATGGCTTGCGGGCGGGCAGGGAGCCGGGCCACGGCCAGTTCGGCCTCGATCTGTTTGACGCGGGCAAGCGCGACCTGCTCGGCCGTTGTCGCATCGTCTTTCTGCGATGTCGTTGCCGCCCCGCGTGCGGCGAGGCTGTCCAGTCGCTCTTTCGTTCGGGTCGCCTCGGTCGCCTGCGCCCGCGCCGAGCTCAGGTTCGCCTCGATCACCTCGATTTCCTCCGCACGCTTCCCTTCTCTCAGATCCGCCAGACGGGCGCTTGCCTGCGCCAGCCCGGCCTCGGATTCCGCAATGGCGATTTCGGTGTCGCGGCGTTCCATTTCCACCAGCAGGCCGCCTTTTTCGATCCTCTGTCCGCGCGACACGGCAATGTGCCGGACCTGGGACACCGACACGGGTGCGACCAGGATGAACTCGCCTTCAACATAGCCGGTCGCGAAGGGCGAGGGGGGCGCGCAAGCCGCAAAAATGGAAGCCGCCAGGGGGAGGGCGCAAAGAAGGCTCATGTCTTTTGCCTTTCAATCGTGCTGTGAAGGTTTTCGATGACAAGATCTGCGATCCGCTGTTTCTCGTCGGGTCCGAGTGTCGTCCACGACATCCGGCGCAAGACAAAAGGCGCAGCGATCCGGAAATAGAGGACCTGGCCGACAAGGGCGAAGACAGCCAGTTTCACGTCGATGTCCTGCGGGTCCCGACCCGTCGCCTTGGACCAGAGCATACAGAGCAATTGGTGCCGCGGCTCGATGAAACGTTGATAGATCTCGTCGGCGATTTCTCCCGGCTCAGTGATCTCCCGCAGCATGAATGCGACCATATCCGCCGATTCGGGAGCACCCACGATCTGATCGACCAGTGCACGTATTAGTCTTTCGATCGTTTCGATGGCGGAAAGTCCGTCCGTCGGTATTGAAAGTGCGCGATCGAGCGCGCGGGAGACACGGTCTACTACGTCCATTGCGCAGGCTTCCCGCAAGCCCTGCTTGCTGCCGAAATGGTAGGAAATGGACGCGACATTGGTCTTGGCCAGCGCGGCCAGATCGCGGGTCGATGTTCCGTCGAAGCCCTTGTGACCGAAGAGGCTGAGGCCTGCGGCAATCAGGCTGGCGCGGGTACCGGGTTTTGTCGGGGTGTCGTTCATACTGACACTTTAATCAAACGTTTGATTAAATCAAGGGGTCGGCTTTCAGCTTCCGCGTTGCATTCTAACATGTCAGTTGTGAAGAGCTGGGCGTTCGACTAACCTTGGAATCAATCGGGGGGAATCATGAAGAAATTCGGCGTATCCACGGCCATGCTTACACCGTTCGACCGGAATGGTGAGATCGACATGGGCCGGTTGTGCAGGCACGCCAAATCGATGCTCGACGGCGGAGCTGATGGCATCACGCTTTTTGGCACCACGGGCGAAGGTGCGTCCATCGGTCTTGATGAGCGCGCCGATGCTATCGAGGCCGTTCTGGCTTCCGGGTGCCCCGCGGAAAAGATCATCGTGGGGATCGCCGCGAACTCAATCTCAGACGCGGCCAGGCAGGTGGCTCAGGGTACAGGTCTGGGCGTCAACACTTTCCTGCTGTTACCGCCGTTCTACTACAAAGGCCTCAGCGACGCGGGCCTTCACGCCTGGCACGCGCAGCTTTTCCAGGTCACGGACCCGAATGCGAAATTCATTCTGTACCACATCCCGCAGGTTTCTGGCGTTGGATTGCCGGTCGAATTCGTCGGTCGCATGGTGTCCGAATTCGGGAGCCGTATCCGCGCAATCAAGGATAGTTCGGGAAGCTGGGAGAATGCGCAGGCGCTTCTCGCGCTCAATTCCGTAACCGTGTTGGTGGGGGATGAGCGTCTTCTTCACAAGGCTGTCGCAATGGGTGCGGGCGGGGCGATCACGGGAATGGCCAATCTGTATCCCGACCGGATGAAGCGCATCGTGGAGACCGCACAGGAAGACGCGGCCCTTTCCGAAGAGGTGGGCCGCATCGTGTCGGTCCCGGTCGTGGCGGCGTTGAAGACAGTCCTTGCCGAGCGGCTTGGCGATCCTGAATGGGAGCGGCTCAGGGCACCGCTCAGCCCACTTGGTGCCGAAGCCCGCGCTCTGGTCCTCGGATCGGCGGCCAGCGCCGCGTGATGGCAGAGGCAGGCATCAGACAGCGCGACCACGCCTATTCCAGCTTCACCGAGAAGTTGCTGGCGCAGGATATTCAGCCGGGGCAGTTCGTCTCGCAACGCGAACTGGTCGAACTTACCGGCATGCCGCTCGGTGCCATCCGCGAGATGATCCCGCGACTGGAGGCCGACGGGTTGATCGAGACCTCGCCGAAGCGGGGCCTCAAGGTGCTGTCCATCGACCTCGACCTGATCCGGAACGCCTTTCAACTGCGCCGGATGATCGAAGGCGAGGCCTTCGCAAGTTATTGCGAAACCGCAAACCAGGACGAGCTTTTGCGGTTTCAGGCGGAACATCAGGCGATCCGCGAAGAGGCCGAAACCGGTGTCACGTCTGAGTTGCTGGACCGCGCGCAACGCATGGACTGGGCATTTCACGACCACGTGGTCGACCATCTTGGCAACCGGATCATTTCGGATATTCACCGCGTGAACGCGATCAAGATCCGGCTGATCCGGAACGTGGACACGCGGATGCTGCCGGAACTGGTCGTGTCCGTGATGGATGAACATCTGGCAATCGTCGCGGCGCTGATCGCCCGCGACAAGGCGGCAACCCTTGCCGCGATCAACGCGCATATCGAAAGCGCGAAACGACGGGCGCTTGGCGTCTAACATCAAAACGGAGGAGGACACCCCATGACACTATCCCTGAGAACTGGCGCACTGGCGCTGATGACCACGGCCTTGCTTGCGCTGCCGGTGGCAGCGCAGGACATCACGCTGCGCATGTCGACGCCGGCGTCCGAGACGGACCAGCGGTCGGTCGCGCTGGCCGAGGTCTTCGGCCCGGCGGTCGCCGAGTTCGCGACGTACGAGCCGCATTACAACGCCTCGCTGATCGCACAGAACTCCGAGCTTGAAGCCATCGCGTCGGGCGATCTGGAGATGTCCATCGCCTCGGCGCAGGAACTGGCGCAATACTTCCCCGAGTTCTCGATCTTCGCGACGGGCTATGTTCACCAGTCGGCGGAGCACCAGGTCGCAGTCTTCAACGATCCGCTGATGGATCCGTTCAAGCAGAAGGTGGAGGATGAGCTGGGCGTGAAGCTGCTGGCGGTCATGTACCTGGGCAAGCGGCATGTGAACCTGCGCCAGTGCAAGGATGAAGTTGACGTGCAGACGCCTGAAGACCTGGCTGGCATCAACCTGCGGATGCCTGGCACTGACGCCTGGCAGTTCCTAGGCAAGGCGCTGGGCGCTAACCCGACGCCGATGGCCTTTACCGAGGTCTATACCGCGCTTCAGACGGGATCGGTCGATGGGCAGGACAACCCGCTGCCGACGGTCGTGGACGCCAAGTTCTATGAGGTGACCTGCCAGATTGCGCTCACCTCGCATCTGGTCGATCTGAACTATGTCGCCTTCTCGAAGGCAGTCTGGGACGAGTTGACCGAGGAGCAGCAGGCGGTGGTGAAGAAGGCCGCCGAAGATGCGGCCGAAAGCGGTCGTCAGGCACAGCTCAAGAAGGAGGAGGACCTCGTCGCCTTCCTGGAAGAGAACGGTCTGACGATCTATGAACCCGACCTGGCCGCGTTCCGCAGTCACGTTCAGGCACAGTATGTCGGCTCGGAATTCGCCGCATCCTGGCCCGATGGCGTGCTTGACGCGATCAACGCGCTCGGCAACTGATTTGAAGGACGGGCGGCCTTCGGGCCGCCCGCCACTGGGCTGAAAATGCGCATTTTCAGCCACGATTTCTGCGCCGAAATCGTGGCCGCGCGGGAGGGGACATGGCCGCACTCATCGCACTCCGCCGTGCCGCCGAATTTTTCGTCGGTGCCCTGATGGCGCTCATGTTCCTGACCTTCATTCTTCAGATTGCCGTCCGATACACCGCACGGCTCGGCTGGATTGCCGAGGCCGTGCCGTTTCTCGAACCCTCGCGCTATGGCTGGACGCTGGAATTCTGCCTCCTGCTCTGGGTCTGGATCATCTTCGCGGGCTGTGCGCTGGTTGTCCGCGACGAAGACCACGTGGTTTTCGATGTCTTGTTCAACCATGTCAGCCCGGGTGTCCGGCGCTGGTTCGTCATCCTTGGCGGTCTGGCCATCGTCATCGGACTCGCCGCCTCGATCCTGCCGACCTGGGACAAGTTCTATATCCTGAGGCTCAAGCAGACCGCGACGCTGAAACAACTGGTCGGCGACTGGGTGCGGATGCGCGACGTCTATTCCGTCTACATTCTGTTCCTGATCGCAGTGTCGCTGCGCTATGCCTGGATGGTATGGCGCGCATTTCGTGATGGTGTGCCCGAGGCCCACCACGGACCGGGAAGGCTCGACGAATGAGCATCGCCTTCCTCCTCTGCCTCGGCACGATCTTCGTGATTGCCGGGATCGGGATGCCCATCGCTTACGCGATCCTGGTTGCGACGCTGGTATACATGTTCGCCTCGGGCGGCGACATCGGGCTGGCGGGCAAGGTGCTGATGGATGGGCTGTATAACAGCTTCATCCTGCTGGCCGTGCCGCTCTTTATCGTGGCCGCCAATATCATGAACGCCGGGACGATCAGCGACCGGTTGCTGGCCTTCTGCGTGGCCCTTGTCGGTCGGTTCCGGGGCGGGCTGGGCCATGTCAACGTGGTCGCCTCCCTGATCTTTTCTGGCATGTCGGGGTCGGCGGTGGCCGACGCGGCGGGGATCGGCAAGATCATCATCGAGATGATGACAAAGTCGGGCCATTACACGCGCGGCTATGCCGCCGCGATCACGGCGGCCTCCGCCACCATCGGACCGATCATTCCGCCGTCGATCCCGATGGTGCTTTATGCCCTCGTTTCAAATAGTTCCATTGGCTACCTCTTCCTGGGCGGTATCGTGCCCGGGTTGATGATGGGGGTCGTGCTGATGGCGATGAACACGATGATCTCGCACCGGCGGGGCTTTGCGCTGGAGGAGCCGGTGCCGCTGTCGCAACTGCCCGGCAAGACGCTGACCGCGTTTCCCGCGCTGCTGATGCCCGCGATCCTGCTATACGGAATTTACGGAGGCGTGACGACGCCGACCGAGGCTGCCGCCGTCGCGGCGTTTTACGCGTTGGTCCTGGCGGCTTTCTTCTATCGGGCGCTCAGTGTCGCCGCGTTGACCGAGATACTCATCTCGAGCGCGCGGTCCTCCGCCGCTGTTGGGCTGGTGATCGGCGGCGCCTTGATCCTGAACTACGTCGTCGCCTCCGAGAATATCCCGAACCTTCTGGCGGCACGGCTCGTCGGACTGGACGTGCATCCACTCCTGTTCCTGCTGGGCGTCAATGTCCTTCTCCTGCTGCTTGGCTGTGTGCTGGATGCCACGACCATCATCCTCGTGATTATCCCGCTCTTTCTTCCGACCTGCCGGGAGCTTGGTATCGACCTGGTGCATTTCGGCGTGGTGGCCGTGGTGAACTGCATGATCGGGCTGATCACGCCGCCCTATGGCATCCTGCTTTTCGTCATCAACGCGGTCACACGCATTCCTCTGGCGGAGATCATCCGGGAAATCTGGCTGTTCCTTGCGGTACTGATCGCCGCGCTGGCTGCAATGATCCTGTTCCCCGGCATTGTGCTCTGGTTGCCGAGAGTGTTCGGATATCCGGGCTAGGAGAACCAACGGCTCGCGAAAGCGCGTCCTTCATTTCGTCAGGATCAGCTTGCCGGCGCGGCTTCAGGCAGAAATTACTCCCAGCCCACTTCGTTGAAGATCTGCTGTGCCCGCGGCAAGTTCTTGGCGACCGCAGACAGGCTGACCTTGTCTTCCACGAAGTCGCCGAGCGTGTCGACGGCGGCCGTCGTCTCCACCTCATCGACAACGGGATATTCGTTGTTGCCCGCGGCAAAGTATTTCTGTGCGCTGTCGGATGTGAGGTATTCGAGGAAAGCAATCGCATTCTCGCGGTTTGGCGCGTTGGCGGCCACGCCGGCACCCGACAGATTGACATGGGCGCCCCTGCCGTCCTGGTTCGGGAAAACCCACCCGAACTTGTCCAGACTGTCGCTGACCCCGTCAACGCCACCTGCGACGGCGCGGGCGAAATAATAGGTGTTCGACACCGCGATATCGCATTCGCCCGAAGCGACGCCCCGAAGTTGGTCGGTGTCGCCGCCCTGGGGATCGCGGGCCATGTTGTCCTTAACGCCTTGTGCCCAGGCCTTGGCCGCTTCTTCACCTTCATTCTCGATGATCGAGGCGAGGAGCGTCTGGTTGTAGGTGTTGGTCGAGGACCGAATGCAGATCTTGCCCGCATAGGCGGGGTCGGCCAGATCGGCATAGGTGGCGGGCGGGTTCGTCAGTTCATTCTTGTCAAAGAAAATGATGCGTGCCCGTTTGGAGAAACCGAACCACTGGTTGTCGCTGTCCTGGAGGTTGTCAGGCACGCGATCTTCAAGCACCGCGCTTTCGATGGATTGCAGCACGCCCGCATCCTTGGCGCGCTCCAGCCGGGAGGTGTCCACCGTCAGAAGCACATCGGCGGGGCTGTTCGCACCTTCAGCCTGCATCCGGGCAATCAACTCGTCGGCATTGCCCTCGATCCGGTTGATGGTGATTCCGGTCGCCTTGGTGAAGTCGGAATAGAGCTGCTCATCGGTGTCGTAGTGGCGCGAGGAGTAGAGATTGACCTCTCCATCTGCGGCGGCGCTGGTGGCCAAAGCAGCGGTTGCGGCAAGGGCGAGCACGGATGTTTTTGCGGTTCGTTTCATGCGGGTATCTCCCTGAGGACAAAACTTACTGAAACGCTCAGTTACATATCGGCGGGCGGGCGGCAAGAGTTTCCGATAAAAATAGTCAAGAATATTTCGAGGGTCGGCAATTGTCTGCGCAGCGTGGCGAAATGACTTCGGGTCAGTGACCCGCCGAAACCCGAAAATGAAGAACCGCCGGGAGGGGAGGCTCCCGGCGGCTCTTTGAACAGGATGGCAGTTCGTATCAGGCCGGTTCCATCAGCCCTTTCTTCTTCGCCAGTTCCTGCATCTTCTTTTGCAGCTTTTCGAACGCGCGCACTTCGATCTGGCGGATGCGCTCGCGGCTGACATTGTAGACGCCCGAGAGGTCTTCCAGCGTGACCGGATTGTCCATCAGTCGGCGCTGGGTCAGGATGTCCTGCTCGCGCTCGTTCAGCACCGACATCGCCTCGGCCATCATCTCGCGACGGATTTCAAGCTCATTGCTTGCCTCGTAATCGCTCGCCTGATCGGCATCTTCGTCTTCCAGCCAATCCTGCCACTGGGCCGCGCCTTCGCCATCCGCCGAAATCGTGGCATTGAGCGAAGCATCGCCCCCGGACAGACGCCGGTTCATCGAGATAACCTCATCCTCGGTCACGTTCAGGTCGGTGGCGATCCGTTCGACATGTTCGGGCCGCAGGTCACCTTCTTCCAAGGCACCGATACGGGCTTTCGCCTT
>JBNKWP010000021.1:284-62634 GCA_050299835.1 Silicimonas sp. | reverse complement strand
GAGGTGTTCATGTTGGTTTCCGTCATGCCGTAACGTTCGAGAATGCGATGTCCGGTGCGTTCCTCGAAACTCAGATGCGTTTCGGTCAGAAGCGGCGCGCTGCCGGAAACGAACAAGCGCATATGGCTCACGAGGTCACGATTGAATCTCTCGTCCCCCAGAAGCCGGGTATAGAAAGTCGGGACCCCCATCATCGCTGTGGCCTTTGGCAATTGTCGCAACATCTCGTCGAGATCGAATTTTGGCAGGAAGATCATCGACCCACCGGCCGCCAGCGTGATGTTGGTGGCGACGAACAGCCCGTGCGTGTGGAAGATGGGAAGCGCGTGCAGCAGCACATCCGACGCCGTGAACCTCCAGTATTCGGCCAGCGTCAGGGCATTTGATAGAAGGTTATCCTGCGTCAGCATCGCACCCTTCGAACGCCCGGTCGTGCCGGAGGTGTAGAGGAACGCGGCCAGATCGTCCTTGCTGCGCTCAACTGTCGGAAAAATGGTGGGCAGGTCCGCTGCAAGTTCTGTAAGAGTGCCCGACCCGTCGGCGTTCAATGTCTCAAGCCGGGCCGAAAGCTTCGTCGCAACCGGGGCAAGCCCATCCGCCCGACCCGCATTGCAAACCACTGTTTTCGCGCCGCTATTCTCGATGAAGTAGGTCAATTCATCGACCGTGTAGGCCGTGTTCAGCGGCAGAAAGACCACCCCCGTCTGCACGCAGGCCGCGTAGAGAACCAGCGCCTCCGGCGATTTCTCCACCTGTGCGGCCAAACGGTCCCCGGCGGACAGTCCCTGCTTCGTCAACGCGTGAGCGAATTGCGCAGTCCGGTTCAGGAAATCGCGATGAGTGACGATGGCCCCATCCGCGAGTCGGAGGAAGGGGGCTTCGCTCTCCGCATGCTGCCCGAAAAGGCGGTCGAAAAGTGGGTTCGTCATCCGGTCCGTCCCTAAGCAAAACTTTTCGCGGCTGTCGCGCTGAGAGAGCGGACCTCCGGCGACGCGGCTATATCCTGTTTCGACGCAAAACGCTCGTGATTCTGAGCCACCTTCTTGAGGTTGTAGAGGTAATTGACCATGACGCCCGCCGACTGCTCCATGCCCTTTTCGGAACGGTCAGCCCCGGCATGGACCTGTTGGATTTGCGCCCCGTTGCCGAGGTGGAATCGGGCCACCGGATCAAGCGGCAGCCCGCCGCGCCGCTTTGCCTTGTACAGGTAATAGGCCGCCAGCGACCGCATCTCGGCGTCGTTGTTCGGGTCGAAGCCGTGGCCTTCGTCGTGCAGCCAGCGGACAAGTCCGGGGATCGGCGACAGCGTGACGAATGTCGAAAGACCGGTTAACTCCATCGCAAGATCGGCAGCCACCTGCTTGATCAGGAAGTTCCCGAAGGAAATGCCCGCAAGTCCCGCCTGACAATTGGAGATCGAGTAGAAGACGGCAGTGTCGGCCTCCTCTGCGGCAAGGATCTGGCGGCCCTCCGACAAAAGCTCCTGGACAGAGGCCGAAATGCCTTTGGTCAGGGCCACTTCGACAAAGATCAGAGGCTCGTCAGGAATTGCAGGATGGAAGAATGCGAAACACCGACGGTCCGTGGGCTCCAGTCGTCGTCTCAGATCACTCCAGCTGTCGATGGCATGTACTGCTTCATAGGCAATGATCTTCTCTAATATATGCGCCGGGCTTTCCCAGTTGATCGGGCGCAGGACCAGAAACCCCCGGTTGAACCAACTTGCGAACAGGTGGCGGAAATCAAGATCGAGCGCCTTCAGCGTCTCGTCCTCCCGTCCCAGCCGCAACAGATCGGCCCGCATCCCCACAAGCAAATGTGTCGCGCCGGGGACCTGGTTCAACCGGCGGATCAGTTCCTGCCGGGGCGGTTCGGCGACGGACATGAGGGCACCGTACGCCTCTTTGGTCTGCTTGTTCTCGTAATCGGCAAGCGCGTTCCGGAGGTCTTCACCCGAGATCGCCATATCCTGTGCCAGGTGCCGGAAAAACGCGACCTTCGCCGCATCGTCCATGATGGCATAGCGTTCAAGTATCTGGCGGGCCACGGACAACCCCGAGACCTCACCCGTCGCCCCCACCAGATCCGCCGTCAGTTGCCCTATCTTGCGCCGGTCGGTGCGATCAACGCCGTCCGGCATGTAGCGGCGCTCGAACACGGTTGAAAGCAGATCGGCCAGAAGTGTCATATCGCGGCACCCATCACGACGTTGGGAAGCCAGGTCGCCAGCCCCGGAAACAGGCAAAGCAGGATGATGGCGACCACCATGCAGGCGACGAAAGGAAGTGAACCGACCAGAATTGTCCGGAGCGAAATGTCAGGCGCAATTCCATTGATGACGTAGAGGTTTAGACCGACCGGGGGTGAAATCAGACCGATCTCCATGTTGATGGTCAGAACGACTGCGAACCAGATCGGGTCGAAACCTGCCGTCGTGATAATCGGAAGCAGGATCGGCGCGGCCATCAGGATCACGGCGACCGGCGGCAAAAAGAAACCTGCGATCAGAAGGAAGATATTGATCGCCCCCATAAGAACCCAGCGGTTCACATCCAGCGTTCCGATCCATTCGGCAATGGACTGGGTGATGAAAAGCGACGACAGCATGTAGGAGAAAACTCCTGCAGCGGCGATGATGAACAGGATCATCACGCTTTCCTTGGTGCTGTCCCGCAGCACGACCCAAAGGTCCCTGGGGTTCCACAGCCTGTAGATCACCATCGCGATGATCAGACAAAGAAGTGCGCCCACTGCCGCCGTCTCCGATGGCGTCGCAATGCCGCCATACATGGCATAGAGAACACCCAGAATGATGGCGAGAAAGGGCAGAACGCGCGGCAGGATTTCGAACCGTTCCCGCCAGCTGTAGCTGCCGGACGAAAGCACATCCATCGACCCCGACCGCCATGTCGAATAGAGCGACCAGCTCATGAACAGACCGACCAGAAGCAAACCCGGTATCACGCCTGCCAGAAACAACCTCCCGATCGAGGTCTCCGTCGCAATTCCATAAACGATCATCGTGACCGAAGGCGGGATCAGAATGCCGAGCGTGCCCCCCGCCGCGATGGAGCCTGCGGCCACGCCGTCGGGATAGCCGCGCTTCCGCATCTCCGGAATGCCCATCTTGCCAATCGCGGCGCAGGTCGCCGGGCTTGACCCTGACATCGCGGCGAAGAGCGCGCAGGCGCCGAGGTTGGAAATCACCAACCCACCGGGAACGCGGGTCAGCCACCGCTCCAGCGCCTCGTACAGATCCGCGCCCGCACGGGTGGATGCAATCGACGCACCCATCAGGATGAACATGGGAATCGACAGCAGGGCAAAATTGTCGAGCTTGCCGAACAGGATCTCCGGCATCAGTTCCAGTGACCGCATCCCGTCGAAGGCAAGCAGGAAGCCAGCCGAAACGATCAGTAATCCGACCGCGACAGACACGCCGGAAAACAGAACCAGTATGGTGGCAACCGCGACGAGGGCACCAAGTAGCAGCGGGTCCATCAGCCGTCCTCCAATCCGAATGGCCTGTCCAAACCGATGATCACGGCATAGAGATCTGCCACCAGTTGCAGCAGGAAAAGGCCCAGCCCCACAGGGATGGCCAGATAGGGAATCCAAAGTCGGACTCCCCAGACCGTGTCGGATTTCCAGCCGCGCTCGAACGCGAAGTGCCAGAATTCATAGCCGTAATACAGCATCATGCCGATGATGAGGATCGACACGGAAAGCGTTGCGACAGCAAGGATTTTGCGGGCCTTGGGCCCAAGCGCCAAAGGCACAAGATCGACATTCACGTGGCCCCTTAGCCGTTGGACATAAGGTAGGCCAACCAATGTCGATGCGATCACAAGGTAGATCACGGCCTCGGTCTGCCAGACGGTGGACCCGTTCAGCACGAAACGAATGATGATCATCTGGCAGGTGATTGCGACAGCAGCCACCAGCATCGCCGAGGAACACCAGCCTGCCAGCGTCGAAAGCAACGCCACGGTACGCAAGAACACGTTATCGCCGGTCCGGGCGACGTTCGCTGAACTCTGCACAGCCATTCAAGCCTCACTCCAGTCCCGAACGGGATGGGCAGAGCGGCGTTCGCACCGCCCTGCGGATTACATCAGTCGACGGATAGCGCCATATCGAGCAATTCCTGCCCGCCCGGCGTCTCGTCCACAAATGCCTTATAGGACGTTTCCTGGGCCAGGGCCCGCCAGGCGTTGAATTCCTCCTCGGACATATCCGCGATCTCGACACCGGCTTCCTCGAAGACCTTGCGCGATTCCGCGTCTTCCTTCTTGGCCTCTTCCAGATAGAACGCCGTCGCCTTCTCGGCACCAGCCATGAGCGCCGCCTGCTGTTCTTCCGTCAGGCTGTCGAAGGTGGATTTGTTCATCAAAAGCGGCTGATACATGAACCACAGCGCATAGTCGCCCGCCGGGGTATAGCACGAAACCTGCTCGTAGATGCGATAGCTCACGAAGGATGACGAGGACGTATTCGCCGCATCCAGAACCCCGGTCTGCATCGCGTTGTAGATCTCCGACGACGCCATTGAGGCGATGGACGCCCCTGCCCCGGCCAGCATTTGCTCAAACGCCTTGCCGGCGGCACGGGTCTGAAGCCCCTCCATGTCGTCAGGGCCGGTGATGCAGCCCTCCTTACCGGCGAAGCCGCCCGCCAGATACCCCGGAACCAGCGTGATCACGTCATCGCCGTTCAGGATTTCCTCGATCTTGCCCATGAATGGACTGTTGTTCAGACGCGCGGCATGGTCGTGGTTTTTCACCAGCCCCGGCATCAGCGTCAGGTTGTAGGCGGGCTGCTGTCCGCCGGCATAGGACAGCGGCAGCACGGTCATATCCAATTGGCCACGCGACAGCGGCGTGTATTGCTCACGCGCCTTGAACAGCGACTGGGTCGGGAAAATCTTGATCTCCAGATCGACATCGGCGGCCGCAACCTCGTCCGCAACGATCTGCGCAACCTTGTGACGCACATCCTTGTCGGACCATTGGTGCGAAAGGCGCAGGTCGGTCGCCCCGGCCGACAGAGTTCCCGCGACGAATGCCGCGGTGGCTGTACTGAGCATAAGTTTCATTTGTGTTCCTCCCAATTGACGCCGACTCCGAACCGGCCTCATTGCCTAGTCGCAACTTATGTATTCTCTGTCAAGTTTCTTGTATACAATCACTAGATTATTGCATGACGAAAACGGGCATGCTACCAGTGACCATGGGACAAAAACGCGCCGATATCATTGCCGATAAGCTGGAAGGCCTCATTCTGGACGGGACCTTTGAGGACGGCGAACGGCTGGACGAAAACCAACTCGCGAATCGTTTCTCCGTGTCCCGCACACCGATCCGCGAAGCCCTCCACAGGCTTGCTCAATCCAAACTTGTGGAACAGAAACCGCGACGCGGGATGTTCGTTCGCCAGCCCGGCCCCGTGGAACTCATAGAGATGTTCGAGGTGATGGCGGAACTGGAAGCGGTCTGCGTCCGGCTGTGCGCGACGCGCATTTCGGACGACGCTCTGAATGAGCTCAAGAAGACCAACGACCTGTGCAAGGCCGCGGTCGAAGCGAAAGACGCCGACGGCTACTATCGCCACAACGAACGGTTTCACGCCCTTCTCTATCGTCAATCCGGAAACGGCTTCCTGGAGCAGGAATGCCTCAGGCTGCAGCGACGCCTTCAGCCCTTTCGCCGCCTGCAACTGCGCTGGCGCGGGCGCTTAGGGCAGTCCATGGCGGAACATGAAGCAATTGTTGCCGCATTGGACGAAGGCAAGGGCGAAGTGGCGGCCCGGACGATGCGCTCGCATGTCACCGTACAGGGCGAAAAGTTCCATCACCTGATGGCAAGCCTGCGCCCCCAGGCCGCCGAGTAGCGGCGCGCGAAGCATCCGACGTCCGAGCACTCCTTTTCCGGTGGCCCAAGGTGGCGCCGACACCTGATCTCGGAAATTATGCAGTCCGCTTGCATGCTCTAGACCGCAGTGTTTATAGGCTGTATTTCATGGCAATCACATCAGTTCCCTCTTGATGCCGCCAGTTCCGCTGCGTATCCTCCGAAAATCGGGAAATAATGCAAAAGTCCGGAGGAGTTGCGCAAGTGGGGGAGGCGTTTGCACTCGCAGTCGCGATGGTCCTGTCTGCTGACAGCGACCTTTGGGAAATTGTCCTCCTGTCGCTTTATGTCAGCCTGACTGCGACCGCGGTCGCATGCATCGTCGGGCTTCCCATTGGTGCGCTGGTCGCCGTTCTGCGGTTCCCCGGCCGGAACGCCGTTCTCGTCCTGATGAATGCCCTAATGGGTCTCCCGCCCGTTGTTGTCGGGTTGATCGTCTATCTGCATCTGTCCCGTTCAGGCCCGCTGGGTTTCCTTGGCCTGCTCTACACGCCGACGGCGATGATCATCGCCCAGACGATCCTGATCACACCCATCGTCGCCGCTCTGTCACGGCAGATACTCGAAGACCTCCACGCGGAATACTCCGAGCAGTTCCGGTCGCTCCGCCTGACATGGCGACAAACGATCGGGGCATTGCTTTGGGACGCTCGGTATTCCCTGCTGACGGTCGGTCTGGCCGGATTCGGACGCGCCGTGGCCGAAGTCGGCGCGGTGATGATCGTGGGCGGCAATATCGATCACCTCACCCGCGTCATGACCACCGCGATTGCGCTGGAGACATCGAAGGGCGACCTCGCGCTCGCGCTCGCGCTTGGCATCGTCCTTCTGATCGTCGCGCTTGGTGTCAACGCGGCGGTACAGGCGGTTCGCATGAGCGCAGCGAGGCATGCCTATGTCTGATGCCGTGGCGATGGGACACGAATACTGGTTAGACAAGATCGCGGTCAGCTCAACGATACTGCCGCTTGAAGTGCGCGACCTCTGTCTCCGCTTCGGCGACATGGCGGCTCTTGACGCGGTATCGTTCGATCTTCGGCCAACGGGCTGCACGGTGATCCTTGGGCCGAACGGCGCGGGCAAGAGCCTTCTGCTCAAGCTCCTCCACGGTCTCATAATGCCGACCTCCGGTCGCATCGAATGGGGCGGGTCAGTGCCTTCCGATGTGACACACCGGCAAGCGATGGTCTTCCAAAAGCCGATCCTGCTGCGCAGGTCGGTCTCGGCCAATATCGAATTCGTGCTGAAAGCGCGCGGCAGGAAAGCAGCGGACTGCAATCGGCTCCTCGACCATGTTGGACTGCTGCACAAGGCCAGACAGCCCGCCCGCCTCCTGTCCGGCGGCGAGGCTCAACGTCTCGCACTTGCCCGCGCATTGGCAACCGAGCCAGAGGTGCTGCTTCTCGACGAACCCACCGCCAGCCTCGACCCGGCATCGGTGCTCGCCATCGAAAAGATCGTGAGCGAAGCCAGCGCGCGCGGTGTCCGAATTGTCCTGGTCACCCACGATATCGGGCAGGCGCGGCGACTGGCCGACGATGTCCTGTTCCTCAGCGGCGGACAGGTATTGGAACACGCCCCCGCGGATCAATTCTTCCCGGAGCCCCGCTGTCAGGCAGCGCGGGATTATCTCCAGGGCAAACTCGTCGTGTGAACGCAACCAAAAGGACAAGTGCAATGTTCAAGACCAAACTCACCGCCACCGCCATCGCTCTCATTGTCGGGGGCGCTGCCTGGGCTCAGGAGTCCATCATCGTCCAGTCGACAACATCGACGGCAAATTCCGGGCTTTACGACTACCTGCTGCCGATCTTCCAGGACAAGACAGGCATCAAGGTCAACGTCGTCGCCGTGGGCACAGGACAGGCCATCCGGAATGCCGAAAACTGCGACGGAGATGTGCTGCTGGTTCACGCCAAACCCGCGGAGGAGAAATTCGTTGCCGCTGGTTTCGGAACCTCGCGGACCGACCTGATGTATAACGACTTCGTCATCGTCGGCCCGGAAGCCGACCCGGCGGGCGTTTCAGGCATGAACGACGTGCAAGCCGCGTTGGCCAGGATCTCGGAAGCCGGAGCGACATTCGCATCGCGCGGCGACGATAGCGGAACCCACAAGGCTGAAAGGAGGCTTTGGGACTCCGCCGGGATCGACCCCACAGCCGCCTCCGGGGAGTGGTATCGCGAAACCGGTTCGGGAATGGGTGCGACCCTGAACACCGGAATCGGGATGGGCGCCTATGTGATGACCGACCGCGCGACGTGGATCAGCTTCGGCAACAAGCAGGATTACACGGTCGCGGTCGAAGGCGATGCGGACCTGTTCAACCAATATGGCGTGATCCCCGTCAGCCCCGACAAATGCCCTGCTGTCAACGTCGATGCCAGCAAGACGTTTACCGACTGGCTGGTGTCTGGCGAGGGGCAGGATGCGATTGCGGGCTTCAAGGTCGCGGGGCAGCAACTCTTCTTTCCCAACGCGCCCGAGAATTGATAGGCTTGGTGCGGCGGACGTGACGCCGCACCAACTGAGCCGACCGATACACCATGAACGATCTCGCTTTTCCGGAGCACGAATATCTAACAGTCAAGGAACTGGCCGAACTGCTGCGGCTGAAGGAGCGCAAGGTCTATGACCTTGCTGCCTCCGGAGCCGTGCCATGTTCGCGTGCCACCGGGAAGCTGTTGTTCCCCGCATCCGAAATCAGGGCGTGGATCGGGCAGGCTCAGTCCGGGGGTGTCCCGACTTCGATGACCATTCCCCCAGAGCGCCCTCACATCGTGCTGGGCAGCCACGACCCACTCCTCGATTGGGCGATACGGCAGTCGTGTTGCGGGCTTGCGACCTATTATGACGGCTCTCTAGACGGGCTGGAACGGTTCGTCCGCGGCGAAGGCGTCGTCGCCGGAATGCATATCCACGACCCGCAGGCGGATGACTGGAATGTGCCAGCCGCATCGGAAAAGGCCGCCAGCCTGAACGCTGTCCTGATCGCTTTCGTGACACGGCAACGCGGTCTTGTCTTCCGGTCGGGCGAAATGGCACTTTCGGGCATGCCCGACCTGGCCACGATGAAATTCGCGCCCCGACAGCCGGGCTCCGGAACCGACGTTCTCTTTCGCGAACTGGCCGAGAAGAATGGTCTGGACGTCTCTCAACTGGACTTTGCCGATGTCGCCCGGACCGAAGACGAGGCCGTCGAAATGGTCCGGCGCGGCGAAGCGGATGCCGCTTTCGGCCTGGAAGCCGTGGCACAAATCTACGGGCTCGAATTCCTGCCGGTGGTCGAGGAAAAATTCGCGCTTCTTTGTGACCGTCGGGCCTGGTTCAGCACACCGATTCAAAAACTGATGGCCTTTTGCCGCAGCGAGCAATTCGCGACCCGCGCCGCGACAAGCGGTGGGTACGACACGTCGGAGCTTGGGGCCGTCCTCTGGAACGCTTGAGCAACGGCCCCGGTCTTCACCTATCTAGACCCGGTTAGCCGCCGCCGGATGACGTTGAAGGCCCGCCATCAGGTGCGTCGATCTCCAGCGGAACACCTGCGATCCGAAGATAGGACATCTTGTGCCTGGCCACGGTGAAACCGTCGATGAACTGAGAAGTCGAGACCTGCAATTCCTCGGCCCTGTCTGCATCCGGCATATGGCTGTGCAAGTGTTCGCCATGTGAATGATTGTGGCCGATATGACAATTCACGACGTCATGTGGCATTGGACCAGCGCTTTTCTTCGAATTCTCCATGACGAATGGTGACCGGCTTGTCGATATGCGGCTTATGCGCAACGAGCTTGCCCGAAGCGACCAGCGGACCCAGCACATCTGGAATAGCCCCCTGAAAGTGGTCCACCAACTGGGATAGATTGTCCCGTAGATTGGAGGATCAGCGATGGCTGGAAAACGAGAGAAGCCCGAAGAGATCGTATCGAAGCTTCGGCAGGTTGAAGTTCTGCAAGGACAAGGGGCTACGATCGCGGAGGCGGTTCGCCAGATCGGTGTGATGCAGCAGACGCTCTACCGATGGCGCAAGCTTTATGGCGGGATGCAGCGATCGCAACTCGCTCGACTGTAAGAGCTTGAGAAAGAGAACCAAAGGTTGCGGCGCGCTGTATCAGACCTGACGTTGGACAAGCTCATCCTGACCGAGGCTGCAAAGGGAAACTTCTGAACCCTTCGCGTCGCCTATGCCCTGCTCCCCTGAAAAGTCCCCGCTTTGAGGTTAGCCTGTTCTCCAACTGAGGAGACAGACGATGAAGAGATCACGGTTCAGCGAAGCGCAGATCATTGGCATTTTGAAGGAGCACCAGGCGGGCATGAGCGCGCCCGATCTGTGCCGCAAGCACGGGGTCAGCGATGCGACCTTCTACACCTGGCGGCGCAAGTACGGCGGCATGGAGGTGGCCGATGCCAAGCGGCTGAAGGCGCTGGAAGCCGAGAATGTGAAGCTCAAAAAGATGCTGGCCGAGCAGATGCTGGACGTCGCGACGCTGAAAGAGATGCTTGGACAAAACTTCTGAGGCCCGGTTTTGGGAGGAAAGCCGTGGACTGGGCCATGAAGGAGAAGAGCTACTCGCAGCGGCGGGCCTGTGCGCTGGCCGGGATCGATCCGCGTGTCTATCGGCGTCGCTCGAAGCGCCCGACAGACACAGAGCTGCGCGCCCGGATGAAGGAACTGGCGTCCGAGCGGCGGCGCTTCGGCTATCGGCGGCTGCACATCCTGCTGAAGCGGGAGGGCTGGGAGGTGAACTGGAGTTGGAGGGGACCGTGGCCCCGGTGGGGCCGCGTAAGCCCCGGAAACGCTCTACCGGCTCTACCGCGAAGAAGGGTTAACCGTCCGTAAACGGGGCGGACGCAAGCTGGCGATTGGGACCAGGGCGCCCAGGGCGATTCCGCAAGGGCCGAACCAGAGATGGTCGCTCGACTTCGTGTCGGACGCACTGGCTGACGGCCGCCGGTTCCGCATTCTCTGCGTGATCGACGACTTCAGCCGGGAATGCCTGGCAACCGTGGTCGATACATCGCTGTCCGGACACCGCATCGCCCGAGAGTTCGATCGGATCGCCGAGATGCGCCGCTTCCCCTGCATGGTGGTCTCCGACAACGGCACCGAGCTGACCAGTAACGCGATGCTCAAGTGGCAGGAGGACCGCCAGGTGGAATGGCACTACATCGCGCCGGGCAAACCCATGCAGAACGGCTTCGTGGAGAGCTTCAATGGTCGCCTGCGGGATGAATGCCTCGACGAGCACCTATTCCCCAGCCTGCGCCTTCCCCGTCTTCTTCCGAAACCCAGCGGATTTGCTGCGCGAAATCCTCACGCCCAGATGCGGTCAGCGTGCTGCGCTCGTGGTTCAAGACGCGCTCCTCCCCGGCCTTGCCGAGGGCGCGGTTGCGCTCATCTGTCCACGCTTGGCTCGACATCGTGCCAGGCTATGGAAAGCTATTGCTTTGGCATCCGGTCAGAGCGGCGGCTATGTCTTCCGGGACGGGTGGACGCATGTTGAGCGCCTGATGTGGCCGGGTGTGGTTGTATTGTTTGAGCCGGTGATTGATGACGATCTGTGCTGGCTTGGTCGTCGTAATCGGCCACCGTCATTTCGTGAGTTCGTGCGAAGAGTGGGGCATGGCAACGATTGGTGCTTTTCGTCTGAAAAAGCGGCACACTCCAACTGACCGTAAAGCGGAGATCCAGCCAGACGTCCGCAACCATTGGCTCTTTAGTCTCGGGATGTGGTCGGAGTTGTGGGCACAATCCGTCCTCGCACGAACCAACCGAGGGCGAATGTGAGGATATCACCGGCGACCGAGATGCCGCGATGCAAGAGCGCGACAATCAGACCGACGCCTTCGCCGAGCAGCAACCCAAGACCGACCGCAAGGATGGCTTCGCGAATGCCGACCCCTCCGGGCGCTCCGGGGACCACAAACCCCGCGATCCATGCGACCGCAAAGATTCCGGTTGTATAAGCAAGCCCGACCTCAGCACCTGGTGACGCCGCCTCGATAACGAGGAGCACCGAGATTCCGAGCACCAAAAAGTTCGCGACATGTGCTGCCACAGGCACCAAAAACCATCCGGGATGAGTGGGAACAGCGCCGCTTCGATGGATCTTGCGGCGCAGGGCAGTAGCGACGATCGCGACGCAAAGCAGACCGGCACCTGGAAGAAGCCAGATTGCGTTTCCGATGGTTTGCGATCGAACCGGTTCGAGAAGAGCGCGCAGTAGTTCGGGGGCAAAGACGGCAACTGATCCCGCGAGCAAAGCGCCCGAACCAATAAGAAGTGCAGTTTCCACGAGAACCGCGACCCCGATCACGGCGCTCTGCACGCCGTCCGCGCGCGCCAAGGCGAAGCGACCGATGAACTGGGCGACATTGCCCGGCAAGTACTTTCCAATCTGCGAGAGCAGGACGTGGCATTCGGCGCGTCCCGGCGGAAGCGATATGCTCCACGCGCGGAGCGTCGCTTTCCAGGCAAAAGCAGCAATCACCTGAGAAAGCGTATATATCACCACTGATCCGCCGAGCGCTGCCAGTATCATCGGCTGTGTCAGGTCGATAGGAGGAATGGTGTCGATGCTTTGCCAGACGACGTAGCCGAGCAAGAGCACAGCAAGAGCGATGCCAAACGGTCGGAGGGCGCGCATCACCAGATCACTTCTTTTGGGCAATTACGATGTAGCCGATCCCACGGTCGGAGCGGACCGACAGCCGCTGAAGCATCCAGAATACTCGCATCACGTATGTCATTGGCGGAAGACTATAAAACGGCCAAAGACGCGCCAACAGCCTACGATCAGTACCGCTTTCCTCCGTACGCTTTTTTTTGTCGAAGTCTTCTCGCTCTTGCGCTGCGTTTTGCCGTTTGTATACGCCGCTTGAAAGACGCTCCATGATATTGGCAAGAGGAAAGCCATAAGACTGAACATCTGTGACATGGTAACCAGCTTCGGAAACCATTTTGGTCAAGCCCTCTCGCTGATATCGCCGAAAGTGACCCGCCCAAACATCGGCCGCGTTCCATCGCTCAGGATGGGCGGGTACTGAGATGACCAGGGTGCCGTCGCGTTTCAGATAGCGCGACCACTCGCGCAAGGCCCCCAAATCATCCTCGATATGTTCGAGCACTTCGAATGCACACAAATAGTCGAAGCTGTCATGAGCCTCGTCGACAAGGCTTTCCGAGATCCGCACCGTACCATCGTGCGCATTCATCGCTTCGGCGACAAGAAGTGCCGACCTGGAAAAATCCACACCCGCACAGGTGTGTCCTCGGCTAGAGAGCTCACGAAGCAAGGCCCCGGATCCACAACCCATCTCGAGAACGTTGCCCGGTTGCCTGGCCTCAAAGATTCGCAATAGAAGATCACGCCGAAGAAGATACCGGGGCGCCGGCACCCATCCGAGTTTCGGCAAAGCCGGACCATATGTGCGGTGATGGATCACATTGTCGGCAGTTTTCGGCAAGCCGCTCATATCATTTGGCATGGCGCGGCCGCCCCTTAATCAGTGGCTCGAAGACGGTAATAAGTGACCGCGCGATTTCATCTGGCGCGGCCGCCCGCAGATGCTCATGCGGGAGGGTCGGATATCCTGCGTCTGCAATTCTGCTTATCCCGTCGAGAAGCGCATCAGCGTCTCCGGGTGCGACAAGGTCAAGTCCCGGATGTTCTTCGAACGCCTCTTCCATGGCCGGCGACCGTCGCGTGACGACCGGGCGTCCCGCCACCAGCGATTGATAAACCTTGTTTGGTATAACGGAGGCCGCCTTTTCCGATTCCCCGAAAATTCCGAGGCAAATGTCGGCATCGGCTATTGCGTGACGGAGTTCCGCATAGTCTCGCCAGCGTTCCCAAACGATATGCGCCGTGTCCGCACCGGCAAGAGCCTCTTCGATCAGATGGCCGTCCTGCCCGGAGCCGATCAGATGCCAAGAATAGGCGCGGCCGCGTTCGGAGAGGGCCGCGTCAAGTATCGTTCGGATACCGTGGAGCGGGATAAGCTGGCCGTAAAACAAGATGCGAGTGGGGCCGTCGTGATCCCGGCGCGTTGGAACGTCTGCAAACGCATCCGGCTCTGCGCCGACAGGGACCGCTTGAACGCGCGAGCGAGGCAGGCCAAAGAGCCGGGCTATCCGTCTTGCATGTGTCGGCGTATCCATCAAGACGACATTCGCAGAACGGCAGGACGCCCATTCAAGAGCATTCAGCGCCCACGCCACGACGCTTCGCGGGCCAGCCAACTTCCGATCGTCTACGACGGTATCGTAGAGGGAGAGGAACATGTCCAACGCTACCGGTTTTCGTCTGAGCCATGCGAACGGGCGCAAAACCAGCGCGTCCAGCTGTCCCAGAAAGGGCACGAGCACAATGTCATGTGCCGGCGCCCGCAGGTAACGCCAGATCAAGATCGGATAGAGCAGACACGCGCGCAGCGCGACGGCCAGAAGCGACAGTCGGCTTGCCTGGCTCTTGTCTTCGAGACCTGACCAGACGTCGGCGTGAACCTCTACGACTTCGACACCGATCTCACGCAAACCGTCCCGCATGATCCGTGTGCGTGGTTTGCCGATGTCGTAGGTTCCCCAAAACACGATAGTCCGGACGTTTGCCGACTGAAACGCGGCAGTCGGCATCATTTCAGATTGTTTGAGCAGCGCGCCGTCGGTCATAGTCGCCAGAACCCTGCATAGAGACCATCCGTCGGCAGCGCGTCGAAATTGAGCGATTGACCGGTTTCCCAGATAAGTGTCGCGCGAGTGCCTGCCGGGCCCCGTAAGGTGGCCGAGCCGGTGATTTCGACAGTATCGCCGGGCATGACGCGCGCGCCGTCGATGACAATGGGAACCTCTGCAACCACCCTGTAGCTGCCGCGCACAGGCAGATCGATCGATGCCGGTGTGGCGTCGAGCGTCAATGTTCGTCCTGCAAGCCAGATCGCGCCTGAATAGTGCACGTAGGTTTCACGCAGTGCAACTTCGTCCGCAGGCAGAAGCGCGTAGTCGTGATCTTCATCAGGTGGTGCGGTCATCGCCTGATGCAACGCCCACCTGTTTGCAAGCAACAGGGGCGGTTGGGTTCGTTCGATGAGGTCTGCCATCATCGGTGTCCCCGTCGCGCGGTAGTCGGAGACACCCCATGTCGACATGAAGAACACGTCGCGGGGGAAGCTCGCGATCATCGCGTTCTGATCGATGTACGGTACAGGCTCCGGGAAGAGCCGATGTACTTCCGCGAGGGTCGCCCGTTGCTCGGCCGCGCCCTCTGAGGCGGCACGGATCGCTTGCCCCGCCCCGGTCGCTAGCATGATGGTCACAAGCGCTCCGAGCGCCGGTCCTCGTCCAAGTTGCGCCGCGCCGGCCGCAACGGCCACCATCAGGGGAGGGGTGATAAACGGAAAGAAGTAGTGGAACGCGTTTCTATAGAAGAGCAGGGATAAAATCAGTGGTGTCGCGAAAGCGAGAAGCAACAAACTCAGACGCACATCGCTACGGGTTGTGCCGATCCAGACCAATACCAGGCCGCCAAAGCTCAACAACGCCCACAGAAGCGCCACGTCGCGCCTGGGCAGGAACCCACTGTCAAGCAGGGCCGTCGCCAGAGCGCCTTGCAAATTGGCAGAGGCGGTGCGGTCAGGTGGAGCCGTGATCCCCGCCGAGTGTAGCAAGAAGAGTGTGGTCGCGATGCAAAGTCCAAGAATACCCGCCGTGACGATCTTCCGCGCAATGCCCGGCTCCCGGAAGCGCCATGCGAGCACCGCGAGATAGGCCGGCAGGTACAGTGCTGCCTTTACTGTCACCAGAATGGCGACTGCACTCAATACAGCGATGGCCACGATCTGAAGGCTGGACATGCGCCCCGTGAGCATTATCGCCAAGGATGCCATCAGCGCGGCTGCGGCTATCGGGTCGGCGCGGAAGCTGGCCCCGTGCGCGATCGTGTACCCGGAGGTTAGGAATGCTGCCACGGCAATCCAGGCGGAACGGCGATCACTCAAAGCGATCGACATGCGGAAGATTGACAGGCAGGTGATCGCAAGCAGCGCCGTCATGACAAGTCGCGCAACCGTGATCTGAGCCATTTCAAATCCAGGTATGGTCGCGAGCCAGCCAAAAGCGTGGACGAACGCGGTCTGCAATGGTCGATCGAGCCTGCCATCGAGATGGGCGTGTACGTGGCTTAGAAAGTAATACTCGTCCCAGTTGACGTTCCGTGTCCCTGCGATTGCAACGAGAACCGCAAAGCCTGCGAAAACCGCAATTTTTGACCAAATGAGATCTGACAGGCGAGCAAGTATGGACGGGGTCTGCGCGACCGAATCTGCCACATTGTCATGATGCATCGGCAAGCTCGCTCTCGCGAATTGGGAGGACGTCGGCTTGAGGGTGCCTCGCCCGCAGCAAGTCCCGTGCGCGGATGTCTTCGAGGAGGCTCCGATTGGCGGCGATCATGTCGGCCAAAACACCGACAGCCAGAAAAACACTGGACATGGCGATCAGAGCCGCAGCGAGGATCAGTGATTGTACATGGCCGCCCCCGTCGCCGCTCATATAGAAGAACAGAAACCGTGTGATCGCCAAAACTGCAGGAACCGCGAAGATCGCTGCGATGGTGAAGAAGAACCGGATTGGCGCGTATATGACGAAGACCCTGACGATGGTCTTGGCCGATCGACGTATGTATTCTCCCACGCCCCTGAACAATCGGGATGGTCGCGTGACCTCGTTTACCCGCACAGCGACGGAGGTCATCGGAATGCGTTTGCGTCCGGCCTGAATGATAGTTTCCAGCGTATAGGTGTAGGTGTTGATGACACACAGACGCGCGGCCGCATCTCTGGCATAGGCGCGAAAACCGGATGGGGCATCGGGTATGTCCGTCTCGCTGGCTTGCCGCACGACCCAACTGCCGAGGCGCTGGAGCATCTTTTTGAGGGGCGAAAAACTCGCAATCTGTGTGATGGGTCGCGCGCCGACGACGATTTGGGCGCGACGTGCAAGTATCGGTTCAATCAGTGCTGGGATATCGTCTGCGCAATACTGGTTGTCCGCGTCCGTGTTCACGATGATATCCGCACCCAGTGCCAGCGCCTCCTCGATCCCGGCGCTAAATGCCCGGGCGAGACCGACATTGGACGGCATTGACAGGATGTGATCGGCTCCAGCGTCGCGCGCAACCTCCACAGTGCGGTCGGTCGACCCATCGTCAATGACGAGAATTTCGACGCTCTTCACCCCAGCAACGTCGCGCGGAATCGCGGCGATTGCCGTGGCAAGGGTTTCCTCCTCGTTCAGGGCCGGAATTTGGACGATTAGTTTCATATATGCGCCTGATTGCCGTGGCCCCGGTTTGTCTCGCTTTAGCGGCAAAATTGTGGCTGTGAGCAGGAAATGTTTCCAGAACTGGATGTCCGGTCGTTTTTGGAGCCTTACTGGTTAGGTTGAGCGGTTTCGGGCCGCGTCCACTGAATACGCAACGCGCTCACCCACGTCTCGCGCGCCCAGGACACCGTCGTTGCCGCCGCGGTTCAGATGAGCCAGAAATCCTCCGTTAAGCAATCACGCCGATCTGTCCCCTGGGCGCTGATCCCGGACAGGCGGCCATGAACGGCGCTGTCGCAAACAAAAGCATGGCATTTGCGACCGAGGTGTTCCGGATCGCGAAGATCTCGCCATACTTGTGGGCATCCGCACTGGGAGAGGAAGGCGCTATCGAAGTCATGTCGGGCCGATCAAGTACGTCAGTTCGCCAAGGGTAGCGACTCGGCCAGAGCTTCGATCCCTCATTCGCGACATTCGAGCGGGTTGCCGCATATGGCCTTGAAGATCCAGGATCGCGACCGGATTCACTGATGGCTGCCACCCAAGTCGAAGGCTATAAGCAGCGAAAACCGCCCATTTCTGCTACACACTTTGCTGCGAGGTGAAGATGGGTAGAACTGACGAAGCTGCGCATCACGACGACATGACATGCTCAGATCGTCATTAATGACTGGCTCAAACAGTACAATCACCAACGCCCACATTCGAGCCTCGACGGGCTCACCCCGTGGGAGTATCGCCAACGGTCAAGAGTGGACCAAACCCTGAACAGAGCTACCCAATAAACACGGGCGCCCATGGGAGTAGCTCAGCTGGTTCGCGTTGGTCTGACGGCACAATTCGCCCCTGTCAGGCCAGTGGCTTGCGACGCTGCGCCGCCAGTTCCTTTGTATAGGCGGCAAGCGCCTCGAGTTCGCGTGCCGCCGCTGCGCTGTCCTGTGCTTCCAGCGCCGTGGCCAGCGCCTCATGCAGATCGGCGATCCTTTCCCGGTCGCGCAGGCGGTAAACGAGCATGTTCATCAAGGGCTGCATGGCCTCGAAGGCCGCGGACAACTGAAAGGTCAGCAGCGGATTGTCCGTTGCCTGCGCGATCAGCGAGTGAAAAGCGACATCGGACGCGCAAAAGTCCTCATCGCTTGTCCTCGGCTCTCGTTGGTGACGGATCTCGGCCCGCATATCGGCCAGCTGCGTCTCCGTCCGGTTGAGGGCCGCCTGCGGCAGAGCGGCGGTTTGCAGTGCAAAGCGAGCTTCGGCGGCATCCTCCAGCGGGATGTCGTTCATGCTGATCAGAAGGCGCGTTGTGGTGACAAGGTTATCCTGGGCTTCGGCCCAGGTCATCCGGTTCACGAAAGCACCCCCCGCAGAGCCGCGTTCGCTGCGGATCAGATTTTGCGCCGCAAGCCGTTTCAGCGCCTCGCGCACCGTCGACCTGGACACACCGAAACGCTCGGACAACTCCGCTTCGCTCGGCAACCGTTCTTCTCCTGCAAGACGGCCTTCCAAAATGGCGTCGCGGATGGCATTGGCGATCTGGACCGACAGGCCCTCTTTCTGAATCGTGTTGAACTCGATCGCCAAAGCTTTCTCCAGTTAGCCGGCCGGCCAGCCGGAATTTTCATAACTTGCACGAAAATAGGGGGGCGGTGCTCTCGGGTCAATTGCGAAAATATAAATGTCAGACAATTAAATGTTTGACTTTTCCATTCTCGAAGATCAGCGTTGCAAGCAATGACAAATCGGGAGGAGCGCATGAAGACGGTCATGCGTCTGATGCCGGGCCAGAGCGCGGTTTGGCTCATGTTCTTTGCAAGCGTTCTGGCCGCATGGAGTGCGCTCTTTGTCTTGCAGGCACGGGATACGGGAGCTGTTGCCTCGGACACGTCCGGTGCCGCGTTCCTGTGGTCGCTTTGCTCCGGCACCGTGGCGGATGCCGGTTATCCGACCGCTTTCCTGATGTGGTCGCTCATGGCGCTGGCCATGATGGCGCCGACAGCCTTTCCCGCTTTCAGAACCTATCAGGACCTGACCCACACCAGTGCTGCGAACGCCCTCTCCCTGGCGGCCCTGATCGCCGGCTATCTCGCGGTCTGGGTGGGGTTCTCTTCAAGCGCGGCCGTTCTTCAGGTGGAACTGGCGGCTCGGGGTGTCGTTGAAGCCGACGGCCGCTCAACCTCTATTGCCCTGAATGGCGCGCTATTGCTGGTTGCCGGACTTTATCAGTTCAGCCCCCTGAAAGAAGCCTGCCTGTCGGCCTGCCAGAGCCCGATGACCTTCTTTCTCGGCCATTGGCGGCCGGGCGTTTCCGGCGCCTTCAGGCTTGGCCTCGGGCTCGGTGCCGTGTGTCTGGGCTGCTGCTGGGCGCTGATGCTGCTGGCCTTTGTCGCCGGCACCATGAACATGGTCTTCATGGGCCTTGCGATGGTGCTGATGACGCTGGAAAAACTGCCGCAGATCGGCACGAAACTCAGCGCGCCCCTGGGCGGCTTTCTACTTTTGGCCGGCGCGACAGCGATCGCCCTGCCATTCGCAACTTCAATCCAGTCTTGAGGAGATGAGAATGTCTGGATGGGCCATTCGCGGTGAATTGATCCTGAACTGCAACTGCACGGTTTTCTGCCCCTGCGTCGTGTCGCTTGGCAAGCATCCCCCCACCGAGGGCTATTGTCAGGCCTGGGCGGGCGTGCGCATCGACGAGGGTCACTACGAGGGCGAGGACCTCTCTGGCCTCAATGTTGGCCTGGTGCTGGAAATTCCTGGCCTGATGGGACGCGGCAACTGGAAGGCCGCAGCCTATATCGACGACCGGGCGAGCGAGGCCGCCTATGATGCCCTGCTGAAGATTTTCTCCGGCGAGGCCAGGGGCACGACCGGGCTCTTCAAGGTTCTGGTCAGCGAGTTCCTCGGTGCCGAACGCGCACCCGTCTCCTATACCAACGAGGGCAAGAAGCGCCGCTTGATCGTTGGCAAGGCGATCAAGGGCGAAGTCGAGCCGGTAGCCGGTGCCAATCCGGACGAGGACATCGTCGTCAAGAACACCGAATACTGGATGGGATCGGACATCACCGTCGCGACCGCCACCCAGGGCCGCGTGCGCGCCTATGGCCGGGTCTGGGATTTCGATGGCCGTAGCGCCGAAATCTGCCAGATCAACTGGTCTGGCCCGGTCGCAGAAGCATAAGGAGTTTGGCCATGCAGGCCTTTTCGCTTTCCATCTCGCGACGGACTCGGAAGACACCGTTTTCCAGTCGCGTGCAGGCCGCCGGTGTCAAGGCCTATACGGTCTACAACCACATGCTCCTGCCGACGGTGTTCGAATCCGTCGAAGCCGATTACCGGCACCTGAAAACCCACGTCCAGCTTTGGGACGTGGCCTGCGAACGGCAGGTGGAGCTTTGGGGAACGGATGCGTCACGTCTTGCGCAGATGCTGACACCCCGCGACTTGTCGAACATGACGCCGGGCCGGTGCTTCTACACCCCGATGGTTGACGAGACAGGCGGTATGCTGAACGATCCCGTCACAACCAAGCTGGCGGACGACAAATTCTGGGTGTCGGTTGCCGACAGCGACCTCCTGTTCTGGATCAAGGGCCTTGCCCATGCCTTCAGGCTCGAGGTCGATGTCGACGAACCGGACGTCTCGCCGCTGGCGATTCAGGGCCCCAAGGCCGAGGAACTCGTTGCGCGCGTCTTCGGGGAGCGCATCCGGTCCATCCGCTTCTTTAATTACGACTATGTCGAGTTTCAGGGTCACAGGCTGATCCTGGCGCGTTCGGGCTATTCCAAGCAGGGCGGCTTCGAACTTTACGTCGAAGGCTCCGACCTTGGCGAACCCATCTGGGATGCCCTGATGAATGCGGGCGAGGATCTGGAGGTCAGGGCCGGGTGTCCGAACCTGATCGAGCGGGTCGAGAGCGGCCTGCTATCCTACGGCAACGACATGACCCGCACCAACACGCCGCATGAATGCGGCCTGGGACGGTTCTGTCAGACCAGGGATGCCATCGGCTGTGTCGGCCGCGATGCCCTGCTGCGCGTTGCGGTCGAAGGGCCGGTACGGCAGATCCGCAGCATCGCCATTGACGGCGACCCGGTGCCTTCCTGCGACGAGCTCTGGCCGATTGTCGCCGGAGGCAAGAAGGTTGGCACGATCAGTTCCGCTGCCTACTCGCCCGACTTTCGTACCAATGTCGCCATCGGCATGGTCCGCATGACCCATTGGGACGACGGCACGAAGGTGCAGGTCGACACACCGCACGGCCTGCGGTCCGCAACCGTCTGGGAAACGCCGTTCACCAACCAGGGGGCCTGAGCATGCGGTTGCACTACGAGGCCTTCGACAAGAGGGCCGCCAACCACGTTCCTCTGTCGCCGTTGTCTTTTCTGGAGCGCACAGCTGCGGTTTTCCCGGATCGCACGGCCGTCATTTACGAGGACCGGCGGTACACTTGGGCCAAGGTCTTTGACCGCGTCCGCCGCGTTGCTTCAAGTCTTGCGCGCAAGGGGATCGGCCCCGGCGACACGGTCTCGATCCTGGCGGCCAACACCCCTGAACTCTTCGAACTGCATTACGCTGTTCCGCTGACCGGCGCGGTTCTGAACACCATCAACACCCGCCTCGAGGCAGAAACGGTCGCCTATATCCTCGAACATGGTGACGCCCGGCTGGTCATCGCCGACACCGCATTTTCCAGCGTCGTCAAAAGCGCGTTCGAGATCAACGGCAGGGCGTTGCCGGTGGTCGATATTTGCGATTCCAACGGGCCGGGCGGCGCAAGGATCGGCGAAGACACCTATGAGGATCTGGTGGCCGGCGGCGATCCGGAATTCGAAGGGCGAGGACCGGAAGACGAATGGCAGGCGATTGCCCTGAACTATACCTCCGGCACCTCCGGACGGCCCAAGGGCGTGGTCTACCACCACAGGGGCGCTTACCTCATGAGCATGGGGACGCCGATCGCCTGGGACCTTACCCGCCATCCCGTCTATCTTTACACAGTGCCGATGTTCCACTGTAACGGCTGGTGTCACGCGTGGACGATGACCCTGATGGCGGCCACCATCGTCTGTATCCGGCAGGTGACGGGACAGGCGGTCTTCAGCCTGATCGAGAAGCACGGCGTCACGCATCTGGGCGGTGCCCCCATCGTTCTGTCCATGTTGGTCAACACGCCCGAGGGCGACAGGACCCATCTTGCCGGACCGGTAAAGATCCTGACCGCCGGCGCTCCGCCTCCGGCCCCGGTCCTGGCCGCCACCCGAGCTCTCGGCTTCGAGGTCATGCAGGTCTACGGCTTGACGGAGACCTATGGGCATGTGGTCCAATGCCTGTGGCGGGAGGAGTGGGACGACTTGAGCGCTGAAGAACAGGCCGAGCTGCAGTCCTGGCAGGGCATCGGTTTTCCCATGACGGAGACCGTCGACGTGATCGACCGGGATACCGGCGACCCCGTGCCCTGGGACGGCAGCACGCAGGGTGAAATCGTCATTCGCGGCAACACCGTGATGAAGGGCTACTACAAGAACCCGCAAGCAACCGAAGAAGCGCTCTCCGGCGATTGCTTCCGATCCGGCGACGCCGCCGTCCGTCACCCCAACGGCTATGTCCAGATCCGGGATCGGCTGAAGGACGTCATCATTTCCGGCGGCGAGAACATTTCTTCCGTCGAGGTCGAAGGCGTGTTGCATCGCCATCCCGACGTAATGCTTGCAGCCGTGGTGGCCCTGCCAGACGAAAAATGGGGCGAGGTTCCCTGCGCCTTTGTGGAATTGAAGGAAGGCAGTCAGGAGACCGAAGACGGTCTTATCGCTTTCTGCAAGGAGCAGATGGCCGGGTTCAAACGGCCGAAGAAAATCGTCTTTGCCGAACTGCCGAAGACGGCAACCGGAAAAATCCAGAAATACGTCCTGCGCCAGGAGGCCAGGGCGATCGCGAATGAAACACCATAACAGTACAGGTCCGAAATGACTTTCAAAGCCCTCATTGTCGACAAGGATGAAGACGGCAAGACACATGCCTCCATTCAGGAAATCGATGACACGCGCCTGCCGGAAGGCGACGTTACCGTTGCCGTCGACTATTCGACCCTGAACTACAAGGACGGCCTGTGCCTCGGCCCCGGCGGCGGTCTTGTCAGAAACTACCCGCATGTACCGGGGATCGATTTTGCCGGTACTGTCGAGGACTCTTCCGATGACAGGTACAAGCCCGGTGACAAGGTCGTGCTGACCGGCTGGCGCGTCGGCGAGTCCTGGTGGGGCGGCTATGCCCAGAAGGCTCGCGTCAAGGGCGAATGGCTGGTGCCGCTTCCCGAAGGCCTCACCACCCGCAACGCCATGGCCATCGGTACAGCCGGTTTCACCGCCATGCTGGCCGTGATGGCCCTGGAAGAACACGGGTTGAAGCCGGAAACCGGCCCGGTTCTGGTGACCGGCGCTGCAGGCGGCGTCGGGTCCGTCGCCACCGCCATTCTCGCCAACCTTGGTTATGAGGTTGCCGCCGTCACCGGCCGGGAAAGCACCTGGGACTATCTGAAATCCCTCGGCGCGAGCCGTATCGTTCCGCGCGAAGAGGTCAATGAAACCGTCAAGCGGCCGCTTGAGACCGAATCCTGGGCGGGCTGCATAGATGCCGTCGGCGGGGCCATGCTGGCGAGAATCCTGGGCCAGATGAAATACGGCGGTTCCGTCGCAGCCGTCGGCCTTGCAGGCGGCGCGGCGCTTCCCGCAACGGTCATTCCGTTCCTGCTGCGCGGGGTCAATCTGCTCGGCATCGACAGCGTCATGAAGCCATATGACGGCCGACTGAAAGCCTGGGAACGACTGGCGAAGGACCTGCCGATGGACAAGCTTGAAGCCATGATCCAGCCAGCCAACCTGGAAGACTTGCCGAAGCTCGGCGCGAGTATTCTGAAAGGCCAGGTGAAGGGCCGTGTCGTCGTCGACGTGAATGCGTGACAGGGGAGGCGTCTCCACGCCTCGGCCTTCAGCCACGTCACGCAGGAGCGCCGCCTCTCAAGCCGAAACCAGTTCAAGATGAACCGGACCGCCGCTCTGACCGAGCGGCGCAGTCTCTGCGCGGGATGAAGGAAGGGCGCCTGTCCCGGCAGAGACTGGTTCGCATTGGTCTGCCAACACCGTCAGCCATCTCTTTTGATGCGTGTTTTCAGGAACTTGCTGACCGCCCTGAGGTCTTTCAAGGGGTTTGGCTGCTTCCAGACCATACCGTATCGACAATGCGCGTTCCGGCCGCCCGGCATGAAAAATCCATGTCCGATTGGAAGACGCATCGTCCGGGTGTCGCCTGATGGGCCCCGAAATCGCCCAAGCCGCCACATGGAGCTTGCATTGCCCCTTGTCAGGCCAGGATGATCCGGGTGTTTTGCGGGGAATGACGGCACGACACTGAAAGGACAAGGCCATGACCGACCACAAAGCCGCCGCGACATGCCTTCGGGCCAGGATTGGCGACCGCAGACCACGCCTTGGTATTGTCCTTGGCTCCGGTCTCGGCGATCTCGCCGAGCGGATCGAAGACCCCGTCTACCTGCCTTACGAGGAGATTCCCGACTTTCCGATGTCCACCGTCGCAGGCCATTCCGGGCGCTTCGTGATCGGCACGCTGGAGGGCCAGGAGGTGATCTGCATGCAGGGCCGTCTCCACAGCTACGAAGGCTATCCCTATCCCGCGCTCGCCCTGCCGATCCGCGCGATGCGCGAGGTGGGGGTCAAGACCCTGTTCCTGTCGAACGCCGCAGGCAGCTTTCACGCCGATATGCCCCCGGGCAGCCTGATGGCGATTTCCGACCATGTGAACTGGTCCGGTTTCAATCCGTTGATCGGCCCGAATGACGACACTGTCGGCCCGCGCTTCATCGACATGAGCAACGCCTATGACCGCGACCTGCGAGCGCGGCTGCACGACGTGGCCAAAGCCCAGGACATCAAACTGCATGAAGGCGTCTATTTCTGGTACACCGGCCCGAATTTCGAGACGCCCGCCGAAATCCGCGCCTTCAGAATGCTCGGTGCCGATGCCGTCGGCATGTCCACCGTGCCGGAAAACATCGCGGCGGTGCATTGCGGCATGAAGGTGGTCGCGGTCTCGGCGATCACCAACCTTGCTGCCGGGCTGGACGCCGACGCAACGCTGAGCCACGAACACACGCTGGCCCAGAGCAAGACGATTTCCGAGCGTTTCTGCCGACTCGTCGCGGCATTCGTCGCCGACATGGCCTCCGCGCCGGCCTGACATATCGCTTGCCGGTCTCACGGCGGGCAAAGCAAGGCCGCCGGCTGTACCGATCCAGGCTCGACCGGATGGGGACGGGCGCAGCACCGGAATCGTCTACCGGCCAACACTGGCCCGGCTTCTGCGTGGTACTGCATGGCTTGCGGGGGCATCGGCCTGTCAGATTCGACAGGCAAGGACACGACCTCGGGGAATTGCGAACCGGCCGGGCTGCCCGCGGCGTGCGACGGGAGCATATTTCCCTCAGCGAGATCATAGTCTTCGCGGCCTGCGCCTGCGTCCGCTGCACCACGCCGCAAAATCCCCCTTCCAGTTTCCCCACGCCCCCCGTAAGCCTGTCCCCATGCTCCGCCATTTCGATGAAGGTGACCTGATCTCGGTCCTGACCACGCAGCCGCTGGACCGGGCGCTGGACTATAAGGCCCCGGAAGGCGGCTGTTTCGAAGGCGCATTCGTCGAAGTCCCCCTCGGGCCGCGAAAGGTGTTGGGGGTGGTCTGGGGCGAAGGGGAGGGCGGTTACGACCTGTCCAAGGTGCGCCCGGTTATCCGTGTTCTCGACGTCGTGCCGATGCGCGACGAGATGCGACAATTCCTGATCCGCGCCGCCGAATACACGCTCACGCCCATGCCCGCGATGCTGCGGCTGGCAACCCGCTCGCCGGGCCTTGGCGATCCGCCGTCGATGCGCCTGATCTACCGGCGCGGCACGGTCGATGAGCCCGACCGCTGGACGGACGCCCGCCGCAAGGTGGTCGCGGTCCTCGACGAATTCGGCGGGCTCGCCTTCACCCTCGGCGAACTGGCGGAGATGGCGGGCGTTTCCACCAGCGTCGTCAAGGGTCTCGTCAAGCAGGGCGTCGTGGCAGAGGAGGAAAGCCCCCGCGATCTGCCCTATGGCAGGCTTGATCCCGGACAGTCCTCCTATGACCTGACGGAGGAACAATCCGCAGCCGCCCAATTCCTGCGCGATGGCGTCGCCGCTCGCCAATACGGCACCGCGCTGCTGAAGGGCGTGACCGGCTCCGGCAAGACCGAAGTCTATCTCGAAGCCGTCGCCGCCTGTCTCGAAGCCGGACGGCAGGCTCTGGTCCTGCTGCCGGAAATCGCACTGACTGCCGAGTTCCTCACCCGCGTCGAGGACCGTTTTGGCGCACGCCCCGCCGAATGGCATTCCGGCGTCACCATGACCGAACGCCGCCGGGCCTGGAAAATGGTGGCCGAAGGCGGTGCGGAACTGGTCGTCGGCGCCCGCTCGGCGTTGTTCCTGCCGTTTCGAGACCTCGGCCTGATCGTCGTCGACGAAGAACACGACACCTCCTACAAACAAACGGACGGCGTTCTTTACAACGCCCGCGATATGGCCGTCCTCCGCGCCTCGATCTGCAAGGCGCAGGTGGTGCTGGCCTCCGCCACACCCTCGCTCGAAAGCTGGGCCAATGCGGAGGCGGGGAAGTACACCCGGCTCTCGCTCACCACCCGTTTCGGGGAGGCGCAGATGCCCGACATGCGCGCGATTGACATGCGCACCGAACCGCTTCCCGCGAACCGCTGGATCTCGGAAACTCTCGCCAGCGCCGTCCGCCAACGCATCAGCGACGGCGAACAAGCGCTCCTCTTCCTCAACCGTCGCGGCTACGCGCCGATCACGCTCTGCCGCGCCTGCGGCCACCAGATCACCTGCGACCATTGCGACGCCCGCATGGTCGAACACCGCTTCCTCAAACGTCTCATGTGCCACCAATGCGGCGAGACCAAACCGATGCCGAATGTCTGCCCGTCCTGCGAGGCCGAAGACCGGCTGGCCCCGGTCGGCCCCGGCGTCGAACGGATGGCGGAGGAAGTCGCGGCGCTTTTCCCCGAGGCCCGCGTGGCGCTCTTGTCCTCAGACCTCTTCGGCTCCGCCCGCGCCCTGAAAGCCCAGATCGAGGAGATCGCAGCAGGCGAAGCCGACATCATCATAGGCACCCAGATCGTCGCCAAGGGCCACAACTTCCCGCTCTTGACGCTGGTCGGTGTGATCGACGCCGATCTCGGCCTCCACGGCTCCGACCTTCGCGCCGCCGAGCGCACCTTTCAGCTCATGCGCCAGGTCGCGGGCCGCGCGGGCAGGGCGGACAAGCCCGGCGAGGCACTCCTCCAGACCTTCCAGCCCGAGCACCCGGTGATCCGCGCGATCCTGTCCGGCGACGAGGAGGAATTCTGGTCCGCCGAAGCCGCCGAGCGCAAGGCCGCCGGCGTCCCCCCCTATGGCCGGATGGCAGGCATCGTGCTCTCCTCCCCGGATGTGCAGACCGTCTTCGACTTCGGCAAGGCCATGGCCGCCAAATCCGCGCCGCTTCAACGCATCGGCGCACAACTCTACGGCCCCGCCGCCGCACCTATTGCGCGGGTTCGCGGGCGGCACCGGGTGCGGCTCCTGATCAAGGCAGAGAAGACCGCCCCCCTGCAAGCGGCCATCGCCCAGTGGATCGGCCAGTTCAAGCCGCCCAACAACCTGCGCCTGACCGTCGATATCGACCCGCAAAGCTTCTACTGAAACACTTCCTGCTACTTTGTTTCGGTCAGGTTTCACACGATTGCGCCGTTTCGCGACGCCGCTATAGCGTCCCGTCATGGACACCACCGCACAGATACCCGAACCCCGCTACCGCTGGGTGATCGTCTCCGCCGCCGCCCTGCTGCTCGGCATCGCCATGGGCACGCTGGTCAACGGCCTCTCCGCCTTTCTGATCCCGCTGGAGGTCGCCTTCGGCTGGGAACGCGCCGACGTGGCGGCGATCAATTCCTTCGGGCTGATCGGCATCGCCATCGGCGGCATTGTCATGGGTTTCCTCGCGGACCGCTTCCCAACACGCGCCATCTGCCTGACCGGCGCGGGCGTTCTGGCCTTCTGCCTGCTGATGGCGTCCCAGGCCACCGCTCTCTGGCAGTTCTGCACGCTGTTCTTCATCGCGGGTGCCATCGGCGGCGGAGCCCTCTTCGCCCCCGTCATCGCGCTGGTTGGCGGCTGGTTCCGGACCGGCAAGGGGCTGGCCATCGGCATCGCCTCGGCGGGGCAGGGGCTTGGGCAGGGCATGGTCCCCTTCGTGGCCGGTCACCTGATCGAGACCTATGGCTGGGACACCGCGCTGGTGATCCTCGGCACGTTCGCTTTCGCGACCCTCATCCCCTTGTCGATGATGATGACCGCACCGCCGGCCCAAACCGGGGCCGCAGCGGCAGGCGCAAACGCAGCCCCCGTCCTCTCACCCAAGATCGCGCTGCCCGCCCTGTCGCTCGCCGTGCTCGGCTGCTGCACGGGCATGTCCACGCCGCTCATGCACCTCGTCCCCCTGATCCAGGGCGTGTGCAGCGTCAGTGCTGAAGCGGGCGGGCCGCTCCTGGCAATGCTGATCGCGGCAATCGTCGGCCGAATCTTCTTCGGCAAACTCGCCGACACCATCGGACCGATCCGTGCCTGGATGGCCGCCGCCGCCTGGCAAACCGTTCTGATGCTGGGCTTCGTGACGCTCGGCTCCATGCAGGCTTTCTGGCTCTTCGCGCCGTTCTACGGCTTCGGCTATGGCGGCGTGATGACCGGCGTCCTGATCACCGTGGCCGCGCTGACACCCGCCACCAACCGCGCGTCCGCCACCGGCATCGTCCTGGCCTTCGGTTGGCTCGGCCACGCGCTGGGCGGCTGGCAGGGCGGGTTCTTCTTCGACCTGACGGGCGATTATTTCTGGACCTATGCCAACGCAATGCTGGCCGGTGCCATCAATCTCGCTGTCGTCGGCTCGATCTGGCTGGCGCTCCGACACCGCGGTTCCTCAATGGCCTGACAAACCCCTGCCAGACCCCTTTCACCGGCGAGTCATTTAGGGCGGCCGCAACACGAAGAAATGATCGGCTTATGCCACGCGGTGCGATAACCTTCCCATCATGAAATGGGTTTCGATCATAGCCGCACTGTTCATTGCCACGTCGGCCTTGGCTGCGCCGGTGTCCTATGTCCTGCAGAAAGACGACAGCAGCGTCGGCTTCACCTGGTTTTTCGGCAAGGACGAAGTCAATGGAAGGATGCCGGTGTCACAGGCCGACATCGCGATCGACTTCGCCGATGTGGCCAACAGCCGTGTCCGCGTCTCCGTCGATGTTACCGGGGCGGAAGCCGGGTTTCCCTTCGCCAGTCAGGGCATGAAAAGCCGCAAGGTTCTCTGGGCGGACAGATACCCGTACATTCTCTTCGAAAGCACGTCCGTGCGCAGGGACGGCGACGGTGCCAAAATCGACGGGAATCTGACCGTGCGCGGCGTCACGCGCCCCGTGACCTTTACCGCGCGGCTTTTTCGCCAGGCGGGAACCGAGGAAGGCGACCGAAGCCGCCTGTCATTCCGGCTGAGCGGAAGCCTGTCGCGCTCTGCCTTCGGGGCCGATGGCTGGTCCGACCTTGCGGGCGACGAAGTGCGGCTTTCGATCCTCGCCCGGATCCGGCAGGACGGGTAACGACCATGCCCGTTCGCAATGGCGACACCCGCTTCGGCGTCATGACGATTGCGCTGCACTGGCTCACGGCGGCGCTCGTTCTGGTCGCCCTGCCGATGGGGGTGTGGCTTGCCGAAGCCGAAATCTCGCTGGCCACGCTGAAGTATTTCGCCATTCACAAGACGCTCGGCATCACCATCCTCGCCCTTTCTGTCCTGCGCATCCTCTGGCACCGCGTCAGTTCACCGCCCGAGCCACTGACCCACGGCGTAAAGTGGCAGGATAGGCTTGCGAAATGGGTGCACCGAAGCCTCTACATCCTGCTGGTCGCAATGCCGGTCTCCGGCTGGATCGCGAGTTCCGCCACGGGGATCGACACGGTTGTCTTCGGGCTCTGGACCCTTCCCAACATCGCGCCTGCGTCAGAGACCTGGGAGACTGCGGGCTTCGCGGTACATGGCGTGCTAGGCAAGCTCCTGATCCTTTGCATCCTTTTGCACGTCGCCGGGGCTGCCTATAGGGCCGCTGTCCTCCGCGACGGCACGCTCAGACGTATGCTCACCGGCTAAGCGATTTCCGGTCTCCCATGCGCGCGGAAACACCGCCCGTTCGCCCGCTTCCCAAAGCCTGGAGAAAGGCGTAAAGCCCATCCATGGCCACCATCGACATCTCCACCGCGAAGACCCTGCCGCTCTGGCAAAGGCCGGAGACGTTGCTGATCCTGATGGCGATCGCGATGCCTCTTGCCTTTTCCACATGGTCGGCGTTGCTGAATAATTTCGTGATCGAACGCGCGGGCTTCACCGGGGTGGAGATCGGCTGGCTGCATACATTCCGCGAAATCCCCGGCTTCCTCGCCTTTGCCGTCGTCTTCGTGCTGATGATCATGCGCGAGCAACTGCTCGGCATCCTGTCGCTCATCACCCTCGGCCTCGCCAGCGCGGTCACCGCATGGTTCCCGACTTTCGGCGGAATGCTCTTCGTGACCTTCGTCGCCTCGGTCGGTTTCCACTATTTCGAGACGGTGAACCAGTCGCTCCAGTTGCAATGGATCGACAAGAAGCGCGCACCGCAGATGCTGGGCTGGCTGGTTGCGGTGGGCTCGGGCGCGTCGCTTCTGTCCTACGGCCTGCTGGTCGTGACCTGGGACTATTTCGACCTGTCCTACAACACGGTCTACATGATCTCGGGCGGCGCCTGTGCGCTGATCGCACTCTATTGCTGGCTTGCCTTCCCAAGATTCGAGGCGATCCCGCAGACAAAGAAGATCGTGCTGAAGCGCCGCTATTGGCTCTATTACGCGATCCAGTTCATCACCGGGGCGCGACGGCAGATCTTTGTGGTCTTCGCAGGCTTCATGATGGTCGAGCGCTTCGGCTTTGAGGTGCATGAGATCACGCTGCTCTTCATCGTGAACTACATTGCCAACATGGTCTTCGCCCCGCTCATGGGCCGCGCCCTCGGGGTTTATGGCGAACGCAATGTGCTGCTCTTCGAATATGTCGGGCTGGTGATCCTGTTCCTGGCCTATGGCGGCATCTACTATTTTGGCTGGGGCGTGGCGCTGGCGGCGTCGCTCTATGTGATCGACCACCTGCTGTTCGCATTGGCATTCGCCAAGAAGACCTATTTCCAGAAGATCGCCGATCCCCAGGACATGGCCCCCACCGCCGCCGTCGCGTTCACCATCAACCATATCGCGGCGGTCTTCCTGCCCGCGCTTCTGGGCTATCTCTGGGTCGTGTCGCCCGGCGGCGTGTTTGTGCTGGCGGCGGGCATGGCCTGCGTGTCGGTCGGTCTGGCCCTGATGATCCCCCGCCACCCGGTCAAGGGTCACGAAACCGTGTTCTCAAGGGGCATCCCTGCACCGGCAGAGTAGAAGCGGCACCCGTTCGCCCCTATATTCAATGGCGAACCAGAGAGGAGCGCGTGATGGTCTTCGGCATCTTGTCCCGGAAATACAACTTGGTCAGCGAAAAGGACGCCCTGCCGGGCCGTCCCACTCCGATCCCCACGGCGGAGACGCATTTCGTCAACGGGCGTCCCCTGACACTCGACGTGCCGGAGGGCCACGAGGCCGCGATCTTCGGCATGGGCTGTTTCTGGGGCGTCGAGCGCATGTTCTGGAAACTCGACGGGGTCTGGCTGACCATGGCGGGCTATGCGGCGGGCCACACGGAGAACCCGACCTATCAGGAGGTCTGCACCGGGCAGACCGGCCATAACGAGGTGGTGCGCGTGGTCTATGACCCGAAGATCATCAGCTATGAGACGCTGCTGAAGACCTTCTGGGAAGGCCACAACCCGACGCAAGGCATGCGGCAGGGAAACGACACCGGCACGCAATATCGCTCAGGCATCTATTACACCACCGAGGCCCAGAAAGCGGCGGCGGAAGCGACAAAAGCCGAGTTCGCCAAAGGCCTGGAGGTCGCTGGCTACGGTGCGATCACGACCGAGATCCTGCCCGCGCCCGTCTTCTATTTCGCCGAGGACTATCACCAGCAATACCTCGCCAAGAACCCCGGTGGCTATTGCGGGTTGGGGGGCACCGGCGTGACCTGCCCGATCGGGACCGGGGTTGCCGGTTAGGCATTGCGCCACCTTCGGTGTCGCGCAGCGGGGGCTCTGCCCCGCTCGCTGACGCTCGCCCCCCGGAGTATTTCCGGACAGAAGAAGGGATTGACGGTTTACTCCGGACACCGTAGCGCGAGGCCATGACCACCTGGACCGCATTGACAACACTTGCCGACAAATCCCGCGCCGAGGCGCTGGGCCTGGCGCTGGAGCAGCTTTCCCCAGAACCGACCGGCGTCGGCGTCTTCGAGATCGAGGACGGCTCCGAAACCTGGGAAGTCGGTGGCTATTTCGAAACCGCACCCGACGAGGTGGCGCTGGCGCTTCTGGCGGCGGCGCATGGGGCGGCGGAATTCGTCGTCTCCGAACTGCCGGAAACCGACTGGGTGGCCCATGTGCGCCGCGAACTGACGCCCGTCGAAGCCGGACGTTTCTTCGTCTACGGCGCACATGACGCTGACAAGCTGCCCTCCGACCGGATCGGTTTGCTGATCGAAGCGTCGATGGCCTTCGGAACCGGTCACCACGGCACGACACTTGGCTGTCTCCGGGCGATTGACGGGCTGGCAACCGGCGGGTTTCAACCCGCTGCCATCGCCGATATTGGCTGCGGCTCCGGCGTTCTGGCCATGGCCGCGGCCTCGATCTGGCCGGGTCGCGTGATCGCGGCCGATATCGACCCGGTCGCGGTTGACGTGACCCGGGCCAATCTGGCCGCCAACGGGCTGTCCGACCGGGTTGAAACCTGCGTGGCGACCGGCTTCGACGATCAGAGCCTGCAAGGCCCCTTCGACCTGATCCTCGCCAATATCCTCAAAGGCCCGCTCCTCGACCTTGCCGGCCCGATGGAAGCCGCTCTGTCCCCGAACGGACATGTCGTTCTCAGCGGACTCCTCATCGAGCAGGCCGACGAGGTTATTTCGCATTATAGCGATTTCGGCCTTAATTTACTGGCCCGAGAAGACATTGTTGACTGGACGACGCTGCAACTGTCGCGGAAAGACCCGATTTCCATCCAAATCTAGCCACGCGAATCTGTATTGCCATAATCATGACGAAATCGGAGCTGTGCGGCTTCGATGTCGTGTAGCAGGTGATTTCATGGAGGCTGCCAAGATGTCAGCGTCACAATTCGATGAGTTCGACCGCCGTATGCGCCGGATCAGCCGGCGCCAAACGAAGCTGTCCAAGGGCTATGTGACCTCGGTCAATGATGACGGGCTGGTCATTGCCAAACCACGGCGCAAGTTCCGGCGCGGAACCCTGCGCGGTGTGGCGATCGTGGTGCTGGTCCTGATGGTCTTCAAGGGCTTCCTGCACAACCAGTTGGGCGCTTATGCCTATGACAACAGGGTCGAGACGCTCTCCGGCGGGTCCGCCTTCGAAAAAGCGGGCGGCATCCTGATGGCCGCCGATCCGATCACGCTCTGGCTTTCGGGCAAGTTCGGCCAGTATCTCTAGGTCGAACGCTTGGAACAATACAAAAAGGCCGGGTCGCGCGACCCGGCCTTTTTGTTTGGAAGGTCAGTTTGCTCAGTAACGCCGTTCGGCGATGCGTTCGATGTCGCAACGCTCGATGCCGATATCTGCGAGCTCCTGCGTCGTCAGACGCGACAGTTCTGCGCGGGTACGGCGCGCATCATTCCAGCTGCCGAAGCTCTCAACGAGGGCACCGAAGAAGAACAGGGTCCGGTTGGAATAAGCGACCGGACGCGCACGATAGGTAACATTGGCCATTGGGAAAATCCTTGATCCAGACCGGTTTCGAGTGGACGGCATCTAAAGCCGCAGATGCCATTGAACAAGTGCGGTTTCTGCATATCCGCCATGCTGCCATGTCATGTCGCAATTAAGCCGTAAGTCTTTCAGAAAACTTGCAAAATCCTCGATGGGCGACGTCGCTTTCGGACGCTGAATTGACGGATATGGTCAACATTCCTGCGACTGCGGCAGAACCCGGGCAAGCTGTGGGCAGGGGGCTCAAGGATCAAACACCCGGCCTTATGTATCAAGCGCACCAGCCCGAGGGAGGGCTGAGGCGTGATTAGGGCGTTAGTTGTTGCTCTGGTAATGCTTAACCCAGCCACCGGGGATGGTGTCTATGGTGGTAAGCGTGAACTCGGCACTCCCGGGTGGGGCGGATTCGGCGAGCAGTCCTCGGCGTGGATCGGGCACGTTCAAGAGTGTCAAAGCAACCTCATTGTCAAAGGTAGAGCGCTCTCTGTCGAAGACGGTTTGGTACTCCACGATGAGAGCGATCTTTTTTATCAGCTTTCCGGGGTCCATCTTGTGAAAGTCGGACCTAATGTGAATATCTCGTATCCCGAACTTGCATCGCTTTGTCACGTCAGAACCAATCAGCCTAGCCATTTCGTGCTTGACAGGTTCGGGCTTTGTCCAATCGAACCCGTCACCATCAAATTCAATCGCGGTGGACTGAGGCACGAAGACGGCAGTAACGAAGTATGCTGGCGACCGGCCCACGTTACGAATATCCAATTCGACGGCAGCGCCATATTCGCTGTATATCAGTCGCGGATTCTCAATGACGAGGTAGGCTCGGGTTTCCAACTCACCAACGCGCTGCATCGTGGCATTCGCGTCGAATGCGGCCTTTGCCGCATCCATCGCGGCGGCGGCGCTGTCTCTTGCATGTGGAACCATGTCAGCGGCCGATTTGGCTGCGAGCTTAGTGTGATGAAGTGTTCGGATGATGGTAATGAGCGCGGCGAGCGTGAGAAACACCGTAGCGAGTGTCACATAGAACATACGCTCGGCCCAAATCGCCATACCCTCTTGGGCATCAAGGTCTCGCCTGTCGTTTTCGCGCTGCCGTTCCTGTTCTACCTCATCTATCTCGGCTTTGAGATCGCGGATCGCGGCCTCGATGCCTTGGAGCGCGGGCGTCGTGTCAATGGCTTCGGGTTGCTGGCTTTCGGCGCTATCCTGGCCATTGGAAACGCTTTCTTCTTGCCTTGGCTGATCTTCGGTAGTGGGCTGATTTTGAGCAGCGGCCCCTGAAAACGTCAGTCCAAATGCAAATGCTGCGATCCAATAACGTGAAGACATTGCAATAAGAACGCCGCTGAAAACTTCCCTCTGGATAGCTTGTTGGCGACGTTCACCTCTTTCTCACTGATTCCAATATCAGCAAGCCTTTCAACAAGCTGGGCGTATGTCACGCCTTTCCGTTTCAGTTCAGCTTTCAGAAGGCCAGAAGCCTTTGCTTCCCAGTCTGTTTGAGTAGGCATATCCACTCCGATAGGTTTTCCACTATTTTTAGTATGTAACCTATTGAATGCAGTATGTCACCTTACTATGTTTGTTAGGAACCTAACGGATATAGTATGATGGCCCAACACTTCCTTCTCTCCGCTCAATCCCGCACCCTCTCGCTTCGTGCGATCTACAAGGGCGGCGAGGACAAGGCATACGCCACGTTCTGCGAAATGCGCTGGCCTGAGACTGGCGGTAAGCCGATCTGCCCCCGTTGCGGTTGTGAAGACGCTTACAGCATCACCACCCGCCGCAAGTTCAAGTGCAAGGACTGCCAACACCAGTTTTCGGTGACTTCGGGCACCATCTTTGCTTCCCGCAAGATGGACTTCGTAGACCTGCTGGCCGCGATCTGCATCATCGTCAACGCCTCTAAAGGCGTCAGCATGGTTCAACTGAGCCGCGATCTGGACTGCCAATACAAGACGGCTTTCGTGCTGGCCCACAAACTGCGTGAGGCGATGGCCGCAGAGGTTCACACGGGCGAGGTTCTGGCCGGTCATGTCGAGATTGACGGTGCCTATTTCGGTGGCCATGTCCGCCCTGAGAACCGCAAGGAAGACCGTAAAGACCGCCGCCTGAAAAAGAACCAGTCAGGCAAGCGCCGCGTGGTGATTGCGATGCGTGAGCGCCCCGGTCGCACCCTGCCGTTCGTGACCATGCGCGAAGCCGATGGCGTTGCGCTGGCAATGGAGAACATCGACCGCATGGCCACTGTCTCCGCTGACGAAGCCTCGCACTGGGACGAACTGCACGAAGGTTACCTTGTGGACCGCGTGAACCACTCGGAATGTTACAGCGACCACGGTAAGCATACGAACTGGGTGGAAAGCTACTTCTCCCGCCTTCGCCGGATGGTCATGGGCCAGCACCACCATGTCAGCGCCCAGTACCTCCACCAGTACGCAAACCACGCTGCTTGGCTGGAAGACAACCGCCGCACGGACAACGGGACGCTGGCGCGTGTCGTGGTGTCCAATGCGATGCACTCGCCGGTCAGCTGTCAGTGGAAAGGCTACTGGCAGCGGACGGCGTAGCTCCAACTTCGCGTAGATCGGTTAGTTCGGGGTGCGACCAAAAAACGTTTGAATTTCTTCCTGAAAACCAAAAAGAGCACCCAGAAAGATCAAAGCTGTAACAACGACAGCAACAATGAAGCCCTTACCGGGAAGATGATCGATCTTCACTTCCGCTGCGCGAAGACGATCCCGAACGTCCCTCATGTCGTCTCTTGCATCCTTGATCCCATCGGCTAGACCTGAAGTGCGCTCAGTTAGAGTTGCCACGTCCTTCTGAATTTCTCCCAAGGCTTGCAGAATGGCCATCTGGTCAAATTGGTGGCTTGGGGTTCCAGCAAGATCTGGATTCCCTGCAGGGGTACTCTTGGGCGAGTTCATATCCGCCATGTCAACCAGCCGCCCTTTTAAGCACGATCCAATCCCACATATCCTTGTCGTGCCAGCCAAAGTACGATGTTACGAGAAGTATTATTACCTTCCCAAAATTCCCACTTGATGCTCCGATTGCGTCCAGTGTGTCTTTTGGGGTCATATCTGCAGAGATAAGCCACTGACAGGATGACACCCGGCGACTGTTTTCACCAAATCTCGCTGTGATCGCCTTGTCCAAATCAGGTCGGTCACTGTCAGACGCAATAAAATATAACTGCATTTCATCTCTCATTTGGCGCTTGGAACGCCTGCCTTCGCCATCATAGTCAGATGATATTGTCGAAAGATAGGCCTCCAATCGGGTGAATGCTACAGTGTTGATACTTATATTGTATTCTATCGAGCACCCCCCTCACGCCTTCCACGGCTCCCGTCCCTTCCGATAGCCCAGCTTGGCGTGTTTGGCCTTAAACATCGGCTCCACGCCCCTGATGCGCATGAGGGCCACGACATGCTCCAGGCCCTCGGCCCTGCCGTTCATGCATTCCTTGTGGAGGTGGCGTAGTGCGGAATTGATGGTCTTGTCCTGCATGGGGCTTTGTAGCAAGAACCAGCATGGAATGTTTGGTGCGCTTGATACATAAGGCCGCAAACACCTTGGAAGATGTTCGCGTTTCGTGCTAACCCGGTCAAAACGGCAAAACGAGCAGGTCGGCGAGATGCGTGTAATGGGGCTGGACCCGGGACTGAGAGCGCTCGGCTGGGGCGTCGTGGATGTCTCCGGTCCGCGTCTGAAGCATGTGGCCAACGGCATCATCCGCACGAATTCCGGCACGCTCGGTCCGCGTCTGGCTGCGCTTTTCGATGCGCTGAGCGAGATCTTCGAAACCTACGCCCCGAATGAAGCTGCCGTCGAGCAGACCTTCGTCAACCGCGATGGTGCGGGCACGCTGAAACTCGGTCAGGCCCGTGGCATCGCCATGCTGGTACCCGCCCGTGCCGGGATCGAGGTGGGCGAATACGCCCCCAACGCCGTGAAGAAAGCGGTGGTCGGCGTGGGTCACGCCGACAAGGTTCAGATCGCCCATATGGTGAAGATGCAGCTTCCGGGCGCGGACATCGCCGGGCCGGACGCGGCGGACGCGCTGGCCATCGCGATCTGCCACGCCCATGTCATGCAGACCCGCACCATCGTCGAGGTCCGCGCATGATCGGCAAACTCTCCGGCCGGATCGGCTATCGCGGCAGCGACCATGTACTGATCGAGGTCTCGGGCGTCGGCTATCTGGTCTATGTCAGCGAACGCACGCTGGCCGGTCTGCCGGGGCCGGGGGAGGCGGTGTCGCTTTATACAGACCTGCTGGTCCGCGAGGATCTGCTGCAACTCTTCGGCTTCCCGACGTTGGCGGAAAAGGAATGGCACCGGCTTCTGATGAGCGTGCAGGGCATCGGCGCGAAAGCCTCCATGGCGATCCTCGGCGCCATCGGCCCGGACGGGCTGGCGCAGGCCATCGCGCTGGGTGACTGGTCGGCGGTCAAGGCCGCGCCGGGTGTCGGCCCCAAGATCGCGCAGCGGGTGGTGAACGAGTTGAAGGGCAAGGCCCCCGCGATGATGGCCCTGCCGGGGGAAAGCCTCGCACAGGCTGTCGCCGGCGATGACGCGGTGATCGAACCCGTGACGGCAGCGGCCCCGAACACCACGGCAAGGGCCGACGCGCTCTCCGCCCTCGGCAACCTCGGCTATGGGCCGGGTGAAGCGGCGGCGGCTGTCGCCGAAGCGATGCGCGACGCCCCCGAAGCCGGGGCCTCCGACCTGATCCGGTCGGCGTTGAAACGTCTGGCACCGGCGTGATCGGCAATCAGGAAAAGCGTTGGGGTCTTTGGGCCGTCGTCACTCTCCTCGCATTCGTCGCCATTGGCGTTTGGAATGGACCGCATGGATTCCTCATGGTTTGCGTCCTCATCCTCGGCGGCTACATTCTCGAGGCGCGTCTGAACATCGACAAAAGCCATGACGACTGAACCCGACCCAACCCTTCGCCCGGATCCTCAACCGTCCGACGCCGACCGGGCGCTGCGCCCGCAGACGCTCGACGCCTTCATCGGTCAGGCAGAGGCGCGGGCGAACCTGCGCGTTTTCATCGAAAGCGCCAAGCAGCGTGGCGAGGCGATGGATCACGCCCTGTTCCACGGTCCCCCCGGTCTCGGCAAGACGACCCTGGCGCAGATCATGGCGCGGGAACTGGGCGTGAATTTCCGCATGACCTCCGGCCCGGTTCTGGCCAAGGCGGGCGATCTGGCCGCGATCCTGACCAATCTCGAAGCCCGCGACGTGCTTTTCATCGACGAAATTCACCGACTGAACCCGGTGGTGGAAGAAGTGCTCTACCCGGCGCTCGAAGATTTCGAACTGGATCTGGTGATCGGCGAAGGTCCCGCCGCGCGAACGGTCCGGATCGAGTTGCAGCCCTTCACGCTGGTGGGCGCCACCACCCGGCTGGGCCTGCTGACGACGCCACTGCGCGACCGGTTCGGCATCCCCATCCGCCTGCAATTCTACTCCGAGGATGAGTTGTTCGAAATCGTCGCCCGCGGCGCCCGCCTGATGGGTGTTGAAGCCGACGAGGCGGGCTGTCGGGAAATCGCCCGTCGCGCGCGCGGCACGCCACGGATCGCCGGTCGGCTCCTGCGTCGTGTCGTGGATTTTGCGCTGGTCGAAGGCGATGGACGGCTGACGCGAGACCTGGCCGACAACGCGCTGACCCGGCTTGGCGTCGATGAACTGGGCCTCGACGGCGCGGACCGGCGCTATCTCGGTCTGATCGCGGAGCATTATCAGGGCGGGCCGGTGGGCGTGGAAACCCTGTCGGCGGCACTGTCGGAAAGCCGCGACGCCATCGAGGAGGTGATCGAGCCCTATCTGCTGCAACAGGGCCTGATCCAGCGGACGCCCAGGGGCAGGATGCTGGCCCGCCGTGCCTGGACCCATCTGGGGTTGGAGGCACCCAAATCGCCGGGGCAGGGCAACCTGTTCTGATCGCCTCGGCGCGCGCGGGTGGGCAGCGCCTGCCGTGCCCCTTTTCAACACCGGAAGCGGCGCAATACCGCGCCTTAAGGCGTTCAGTCCGGGCCTGGATTGCGCTAAGGACGACTCATGGATCACGCGGCAATTGAACGGTTATTCACCCGGTCCGACGGATCGTATCTTTTCGCGCGCTGGGGCCGGCCGATCGCTCCGGTGGTCTTCGGCGTTGACGATGCGACGCTTTCCATCGTCAAGGGCGCGATCGAAGCGGTGGTGGCCCTGGCCGATCACCGGATGACGGAGCTGGACCCCGAACTGGGTTCGAACATGCTCGTCTTCTTCATCCGGGACTGGGCGGAACTGCCCCAGACACCGGGCCTGGACCAACTGCTTCCGGACCTGCCCGATCTGGTCGCGCGATTGCAGGCGGCGGATGCCAACCAGTACCGCGCCTTCCGGTTCGATCAGGCGGGCGCGATCAAGGCGGCCTTCCTGTTCATCCGGATGGATGCCGCATTGGCCGATATCCCGGCCGAGGATCTGGCGCTGGCCCAGGCCGCACAGGCCATCCTGCTTTGGTCCGACACCGCATTCACCGACCGCGCGGCCCTGGCCGAACTGGAAGGCCGCGTGGTCCTGAACCCGGATATCGCCGGGCTGATCCGCGCGGGCTATGATCCGGTCATGCCGGCCGTCGCCGATGACCCGAGCCATGCGCTCAGACTCGCGGCACGGCTGGCCGTGGGTTAGCGCGCGATCCGGGGGATCAGAGGTTCTCCGACTGCATCATGCCCAGGATGTGATAGCCGCCATCGACGCGGATGATCTCCCCCGTCGTGCAGGCTCCTGCCTCCGAACACAGATAAACCGCCGTACCGCCCACCGCCTCCAGCGTGGCGTTCGACCGCAGCGGCGCGTTCTTCTCCGTGGTCTTGTAGGTCGCCCGCGCGCCCCCGATGGCGGCACCCGCCAGCGTCTTCATCGGGCCCGGAGAGACCGCGTTGACCCGGATGCCCTGCGGCCCAAGATCATTCGCGAGATAGCGCACCGCCGATTCCAGCGCCGCCTTTGCGACCCCCATCACGTTGTAATTCGGCTGCACCCGGTTACTCCCGAGATAGGTCAGTGTCAGAAGCGTGCCGCCTTCGCTCATCAGAGGCTCCGCCCGCCGGGCGCATTCGATGAAGGAATAGCACGAGATATTCAGCGAATTCAGGAAGTTCCCCCGGCTCGTGTTGACGAACCGCCCGGTCAGTTCCGTCTTGTCCGAAAACGCGATCGCATGAACCAGAAAGTCCAGCTTTCCCCATCGCTCGGCAATCGCCGCGAAACAGGCATCCATCGAGGCTTCGTCGGTCACGTCCACATCGACCAGGAAATCCGAGCCCACGCTTGCCGCCAGCGGCTCCACCCGCTTGCCAAACGCCTCGCCCTGATAGGAAAACGCCAGCTCCGCGCCCGCATCGGCGCAGGCTTTCGCGATCCCCCAGGCAATCGACCGGTCATTGGCCACGCCCATCACCAGCCCGCGTTTGCCGTCCAACTGTCCCATAGCGTCTCTCCCGTCGTCTATCCATCGGTGATGCCGCGCGGGGGCGGTCTGTGCAAGGCTATTTGCCGGGACGCAAACGTCTGCCGGGCGTCAGTGCTTCGCGCTACCGAAGGTTGATGACCAGGCTTCCCGCGTGAGGCAGAAGCACTGCCATCTTTGAGCGCCGCCGCCAAGATCAACGTCGTCTTCATGCGTAAACACGGCGCCGAGCTTCCTGGTGGCCGCCTGGGATCTGAGGTTGCTCGGTGCGATGTGAAACCAAACCTCGGATGCGCTCTCGAACACATGCATGGCCATGAGCCGCTTCAAGGCTCTGTTTGTCTGCCCGCCCCAGTATTTGCGGGTCAGGAACGTGAACCCGATCGAAAGGCGCGTAGACGCGTTGGTATCTGTGTAAAAGGCCGAGCAGCCGATGATTTCGTCAGAGCCGTCGTCAACAATCGCCAACGCGCCGCCCATGCTTACCAGAAACGCAAAGTAGGGATCGAAGACCTCCCGCGTATGCCGGGTCTTGCTCGGATGACCGGCCCAGATGGCGGGATCGCTGGCGGCTTTGGCCAGTGCACCGTGATCGCGTTCTTCCAGCGGCTTCAGTATCAGCCCGTCTCCCGACAGGTTCGGCTGGGGGTCGAACCCTTTCGGAAACGCGAATTTCACGGCAGACGTCCTTTTTGTCCGGCTTACCCGTGATACTTGCTCATCGCGACCGTCGCGTTCGTTCCGCCAAAGCCGAACGAATTCGACATCACCGTATCCAGCTCCTTCTCCGTCATCTCCGTCACGATCTCTTCGGGACGGATCGCCGGGTCCAGTTCGGTGACGTTGATCGACGGCGCCATGAAGCCCTTTTCCATCATGATCAGCGAATAGATCGCCTCATGCACCCCCGCCGCGCCCAGCGAATGCCCGGTCATCGACTTGGTCGAACTGATCGGCGCGTGATCCTCGCCCAGCGCCCGGCGCACCGCTTCAACCTCGGTCACGTCGCCCGCAGGGGTCGAGGTGCCGTGCGCGTTGATGTAATCCACCTTCCGGTCGCCCAGCGTGGACACCGCCAGCTTCATCGACCGCTCGCCGCCTTCGCCCGAAGGGGCCACCATGTCATAGCCGTCCGAGGTCGCGCCATAGCCGGTGACTTCCGCGTAAATCTTCGCACCCCGCGCCTTGGCGTGCTCCAGTTCCTCCAGCACAACCATGCCGCCGCCGCCGCCGATCACGAAGCCGTCGCGGGTCGCATCGAAGGCGCGCGACGCCGTGGTCGGCGTGTCGTTGTATTTGGAACTCATCGCCCCCATCGCGTCGAACAGGCAGGACAGCGTCCAGTCCACCTCTTCGCCGCCTCCGGCAAAGACGATATCCTGCTTGCCCATCTGGATCTGCTCGGTGCCGTTGCCCATGCAATGCAGCGTCGTCGAACAGGCCGAGGTGATGGAATAGTTGATCCCCTTGATCTTGAAAGGCGTCGCCAGACAGGCGGAGACGGTCGACGACATGCAGCGCGTCACCATGAACGGCCCCATCCGCTTCGGCGCACCTTTCTCAATCACCGTCTGATGCGCCTGGAAGAAATTCGAGGTCGATGGCCCACCCGATCCGGCGATCAGCCCGGTACGTTCGTTCGAAACATCGCTTTCCTCAAGCCCGCTGTCCGCAATCGCCTGCTCCATCGCCAGATAGGCGTAGGCCGCCGTCGGCCCCATGAAGCGCAACTGCCGCTTGTCGATATTCTCCTCCAAAGAAATGTCCGGGACACCCGCCACCTGGCAACGAAATCCGTGGTTGGCATAATCCTGCTGGAAGCTGATCCCGGACTTGCCCGCCCGCAGGCTGGCTTCAACCTCGGCAACGGAGTTGCCGATGGGGCTGACGATCCCGATCCCGGTGATGACGACACGACGCATGAGTGGTTCCCTGTTCTAAGGTCACGTCTATGTAGGACAGGGGCCGGGGATGGGGCAAGCAGTTAGGCGGCACGTTTGGATGCGCAGGCACGCGAAAACCTGGTGATTGCGCCTCGCGCTCTTCCCCGCCATCAGCGTCATAACCTGAGGAATTGCCACATTTTGGTCCCAACTGCCGCCTAGCCATTGCGTATGAAACCGATTTTGATCCTGCTCATTTTCTCCATGCTCGCCGGATGCAGCGGCCCCACGGCACGGGAGCGGATGTTCGATGAACTTTCGGCGCAGCGCGATATTCCCACGCCGTTTCCGACACCGGGCAAGACCTACGCAAGTTTCGATGTCGGCCACGGATATCAGGTGGAATACCTGGCCGCGAACGGGCGTGCCTATCTCTGGTATCCCGGCAATTCCCGTGTCGTGGTGGGGGAGTGGAAGAAAGTCCTCGACGAGATTTGCTACCGCTACGGGTCCAATACCTTCAATCCACAGACACTCCGGCGCGGCGGAGGCTGGAACTGCAGCTATATCGGCAAACTCCGTAACTTCACGGTCGGATATGCCGACGGAGACCCCTTTGCGCTCACGACCAGGCGCGTGCCGTACATTCGTGCGAAATGCGACATGCCGAAAGGCATAAGGCGTTTGAAGAAAGTGAGTTGTACACCATGAAATCAACGATCCTCGCCGCAGCGCTTTTCGTTGCAACCGTTTCCTCCGCAGACGCTGGCTGTACGAACATGAACCGCCTGCCGGTGTTCAGCTATCAGAAGCACGCCACGGGCGACGCCGATTTCTACGGTCTCAATCCCACGTCGCGCAATATTGTGGTGCGTCACACCACGGGCATCTCCAGCATAAAAATCGACGCAAAACGCGGCGCCGAGACGCAGTACACGCGTTCGGGAACCGGTGCGCCTCTGCCTGTCGGCGTGATCGTGTCCGAGAACCAGTGCAGAAAGGGAAAGAGCAGGATATACAACGGAAAGGTTCACGCTCGCCTGAAGAGCAGCTACAAGACGCAGTTCGTCGCGCCCTTCCTGTCGCCACGCAATCGCAACCAGGCCATTGCGCTGGCGAAGACCGTCCTGCGCGAAACCTATTGCCCGAACGGCGACATCAAACTCGATCCGAGTTTTCGGTATGTGGACTCCAAGGGATCGTCTCCCGTCGTTCGGACGCTGCCGGCGGTTCAACCATGGGATAAGGGTCACGACTTGACGTGGAACATCCGGTTCACCTGCTCCGAGTGGCGTGCCGTGCGCTGAGTGCCAGGGTTCCAACGCTGTGCCCCGGCTGACCTTCGACCTGAGTCACGCCGTCAATCGGCCGTAAACATTTCTTAACGTTCGCATATGCAAGCCGCCGCCCATTCCAACGTCGGTGCGTACGCACCGACGTGATACCGACGCAACACCGACGTGATACCGACGTGGCGATTCCGCCGGTTTTCCCTTGGATACAAGGCGTAAACGGACCTTGGCCGCGCGCGCAACGCCCGCCGGGTTCAGATCGTAAAAGATTTGGATTTTCGTTGCGCGGCGGGGATTTGAAGTCAGCTCTCGCTCAGCGCGACCTTCATGTCCTTGACCTGATAGATCACCTCGCCATCGGCCTCGACCCGGCCATCGGCGACACCCATGGTCAGGCGGCGCGATTGCACGGCCTTGGTGAAATTCACGAAATATCTCAGCATCTTGCGGTCAGGCCGCACCATGCCGGTCAGCTTCACCTCGCCCACGCCCAGCGCATAGCCGCGCCCGGTCCAGCCGCGCCAGCCAAGGTTGAAACCCGTCAGCTGCCAAAGACCGTCCAGACCGAGGCACCCGGGCATGATCGGGTTGCCGGGGAAGTGGCACTCGAAGAACCACAGATCCGGCGTGATATCGAACTCCGCCACCACATGGCCCTTGCCATGTTCACCCCCGTCCGCGCTGATCTCGGTGATCCGGTCCATCATCAGCATCGGAGGCGCGGGCAATTGCGCATTGCCTTCCCCGAACAATTCGCCCCTCGCACAGGCCAGCAGTCCTTCCTTGTCGAAAGAGGTGGGATATTGGCTCATGGGGGACCGCTCCGCTTTTGCTGTTTTCCGTGTTCCGACGCCCCATATCAGGCGGCTTCAATGTGGCGCAAGAGGCGACAGTTTTGTGAATTCGCAGCATTCGGCGTTTCAATGATTGAAGTTGGCTCCCTGTTTTCCCTATATTATCCATATGGAACGCAATGCGGCGACAGCTGAACGAAGCCAGAAACGCGGGGCCGAATGGCTTGCGCGTGCCAATCTGCGCCCGACGCGCCAGCGCGTCACGCTTGCCGCCTTGCTGGTCGGCGACGGTCAGAACCGGCATGTGACGGCGGAAAGCCTGCACGCGGCCAGCCAGAAGGCAGGCGATGCGGTGTCGCTTGCGACGGTCTACAACACGCTCCGCGCCTTCTGCGATGCCGGGCTGGTTCAGGAAATCACCGTCGACGGCTCGAAAAGCTATTTCGACACCCGCACCGACGATCACCCACATTTCTACTGGGAAGACGAAGCCCGTCTGACCGATGCGCCCGCCGAAGAGCTTGAGATCAAACGTCTGCCGACGGCGCCCGAGGGTGCCGAAGTCAGCAAAGTCGACGTGGTGATCCGGCTGCGGCGCAAGTAACGCGAACTGATCCTTTTCGGTGCATTTTCCCCGGGGACACCGGGCCGTTTTTTCCCCTGATCGCAGAACCTGTTGTCCGGCATTCCGCCTCCATTGGTTTGTGGGAGTGGAGTAATATGCAGAAACCTATTGCCGAGTTCATCGGCACGTTCACACTTGTGTTTCTCGGCTGTGGCTCAGCCGTGATCGCCGGGGCAGATATTGGTCTAACCGGCATAAGTTTTGCCTTTGGGCTTGCTCTGATGGGCATGGCCTATGGCATCGGTCCCGTGTCGGGGTGCCACATCAACCCGGCGGTGTCGCTTGGCATGGTGGCTGCCGGTCGCATGACCATTGCGGAAGCGGTGCCTTACATGATCGCGCAGGTTGTCGGCGCCATTGTCGCCGCATTGATCCTCCTGCTCATTGCCAGCGGCAAGGCCGATTACAGCGTTGCGGAGAACGGGCTTGGGCAGAACGGCTGGGGCGCCGGGTATCTTGGAGAATACTCGCTGGTCTCGGCCTTCGTGTTCGAAGTGGTCGCAACGTTTTTGTTCATGGTCGTGATCCTCGGGGCGACGGGCGCGAACGCGCCAGCGGCGATTGCCGGTGTGGCAATCGGTTTCACACTCGTTGTGATCCATCTCGTGGGCATCAATGTCACCGGTGTCTCGGTCAATCCGGCGCGCTCGATCGGTCCGGCACTGTTCGCAGGGTCGACAGCAATAGCGCAATTGTGGCTCTTCATCGTGGCCCCGATCATCGGTGCCGTGGCCGCGGGTTTTGTCTTCAACATCCGAATTTTGGGCGTCGGCGCTGACGATCTGGACGCGGCCTGATCAGTCTGTGTCTTGTTGCAGTTCCATCCAGGTAAGGGAGCTGCAAGCGACGCTCACGAAAGCGGTTGTATCAGTTCGGCCCCTCGGGCCCGGTTCGAGTTTACCGCTTTGTCGACGCGATAAAACGCCAAGGCATCTTCAGGGGCCGCGCGCATCAACGCCGCGGCTCCTTTTCCTTCTTCCCCAAGCCACAAGGCCCAGTCCTCCGGTGCCAGGATCACCGGCATCCGGTGGTGGATCGCAGACATCCGTTCATTCGCCCCGGTGGTCACGATGGCGCAGGTCGTGTGCGCCGTACCGTCCCGTTCCCAGTTCTGCCAGACCCCGGCGAAGGCGAGCATCTCGCCCGCGGCGGGATGGATGTACCACGGCAGACGATTGCCCTCCGCGTCCTTGGTCCATTCGTAAAACCCGCTGGCCGGGACAAGACAGCGCCGCTCCCGTGCCGCCGACTTGAATGCCGGTTTCTCGGCAATCGTCTCGGCCCGCGCGTTGATCAGCAGCGGCCCGGCATTCTCCGCCTTGTACCAATGCGGCAGAAACCCCCAACGCATCGGGCGCAACCGGCGCTGACCATCCTCGCTCGTCACCGTGTGAATTTGGTTGGTCGGGCAGATGTTGTAGTTCGGCAAAGGCGCAAGATCGTTCGACAGCGCCGCGTCGAAAAGCGACGCCATCGCCTCGTCGGGCAGGGTCAGGGTGAAACGTCCGCACATGAACGCGACAGTAGACGTCCATTCCGGGGCAGGCAAAGCCTGGCTGAGACGAAAAAGGCCGCCCGTTTGGGGCGGCCTTAACCAAGTTCCGAAAGGATCGGACTTACTTGTCGTCTTCGTCGTCGCTCTCGTCGGAAACGTCTTCCTCGGCGGGCGCCTCGTCGGCCGGAGCCTCGTCGCCGCGCTCAAGCTCGTCAAGCTCGGCCGCGCCGATTTCGTCGAAGAGTTCCGCGATCTCCAGATCGGCCTGGGCTTCTTCCTCGGCAGCCTGTTCGGCGATGTTCACGCCCTGAGCCTGAAGTTCGGCTTCTTCGTTCGACCGGGCCACGTTCAGCTCGATCTCCGCGTCCACTTCCGGGTGAAGCGTGATGGCAACCTTGTGGATGCCAAGCTCCTTGATCGGGGTCGTGATGTTGACCTGGCGACGCTCGACGGTGAACCCGGCTTCGGTCGCGGCATCGGCGGCGTCGCGCGTGGTGACCGACCCGTAAAGGTTGCCGCCATCAGACGCCTGACGAATCACGATGAACTGCTGGCCGTTCAGCTTCCCGGCCAGAGCTTCCGCTTCTTTCTTGGTCTCAAGGTTGTTGGCTTCAAGCTGCGCCTTGTCGGCCTCGAAAGCCTTGACGTTGGCCTCCGACGCCCAGAGCGCCTTCTTCTGCGGCAGAAGGAAGTTGCGCGCGTAGCCGTCCTTGACGGTGACCACGTCACCCATCTGGCCCAGCTTGGCGACACGTTCGAGAAGGATAACCTGCATGTCAGTTCTCCTTATTTGACCGCATAGGGCAGAAGGGCGAGGAACCGGGCGCGCTTGATGGCGCGGGCGAGTTCACGCTGCTTCTTGGCCGACACGGCGGTGATACGGGAGGGAACGATCTTGCCGCGTTCGCTGATGTAACGCTGAAGCAGTTTCGTGTCCTTGTAATCGATCTTGGGTGCATTGTCGCCCGAGAAGGGGCAGACCTTGCGGCGGCGGAAAAACGGTTTTGCTGCCATGGTTTAAGCCTCCTTACCGGCGATCGTCGCGACCGCGGCGACCTTCGCGTTCTTCGGATTTGCGCATCTGGATCGACGGACCCTCTTCATGCGCATCGACCTTGATCGTGAGAACCCGCATCACGTCGTCATGCAGACGCATCAGGCGCTCCATCTCCTGCACGGCCGGCGCGGGTGCGTCGGTCTTCAGGAAGGCATAATGGCCCTTGCGGTTCTTGTTGATCTTGTAGGCCATCGTCTTCACGCCCCAGTACTCGCTGTCGAGGACCTTGCCCTCGTTGTCAGCCAGAACGGTGCTGAAATGTTCGATAAGCCCTTCGGCTTGCGCGTTGGACAGATCCTGACGCGCGATCATCACATGCTCATAAAGCGGCATGTCATCTCCATTTTTTCAGGGCGCATTTCATAGGACGGGTCTCCATTCGCCGCGCCCATCCACGAGAGGCTGCGCCGGTCAAGCAATCTTGCGGCGAACGGGCGGTGTATACACGGGCTGACAAAATGCGCAATCCCTAGTGGTCCGGTCTATTCCGCATGGCCAAAAGGCAACATTTACCGGGCGTTATCGCGCGTCCTTTGTCTAATTCTTGCCATGATCGCCCGGTAACACCGCAATTGGCTGGAACAACATCTGAAAGCGCAATGAACGCGATCAGCAAAATATCGAGAAGTATCACCGGAAACGCTGAGCCGTTGCTGGAGCAGATCGAAACCCCCTGGGGTTTTCGTCTGCGCCCTGCCGACATGGAAGAAAAGGCGGGCGATCTGGTGATTGAATGGGGCCTGACGCTGCTCGGTGTCGCACTTCTGGTCAGCGCCTTCGCGCAATGGCTCCTGCCGGGCTCGCTCTACGTTGGCAACACGCTGGTGGCGAAATTCGTGCTGACCTGCGTTCTGGGAATGCTGGGCGGATTGGCGATTTCCGTGTCCGCACGGGGGTTTCGCCCCGAAGTGCAGGTGGATCGCCAGCGCCAGGAAATTCGCTTCGTCTCGCGCAATCCGCGTGGCCGGGGTCAGATCCTTGCAACCGTGGACATGGATCAGATCATCGGCGTCGGGATCACGCGTTCGCTGGCGACCGGCGATTGCCATTGCCTGATCTACCTGATCGACGGCCAGAAGCCGCTGCGTATCGCCACCGGGACGGAGGAGGAAATCCGCCATATCCGGGAGAAGATGGATAAATACGTGACCCCGCCGCATGAACGGCTCGCGGCCAAAATGGCCGCGCGGCAGGCCCAGCCTCCGAAGCCTTCGAAACCGGCCAGCGCGGCCTGATCGGCCCGGAAACAAAGTTTTCATCGAAAATTCGCATCAAAAGCATCTCATCGTCGCAATTCAGCGATAGGATGCGGACGTTGTGTTAAAAAATGAGTGTTTCCGATGTTTCCGGGTTCTTTTCCCCTGTTTTCCTTCCGTGGCCCCTGGGGCGTCCCGATCGAGATCCATGCCTCGATCGTGCTTTTGCCTTTGCTGTTGATAAATTTCGCCTCGCCCCCGGAGTTCATACTCTACGATGCGATGTTCGTTCTCATCCTGCTCGGCTCGATCTACCTGCACGAGCTGGGCCATGCCTGGGGCTGCGTGATCCAGGACGTGCCGCTCAAACGTATCGTGATGTCAGGCGCAGGCGGGTTCTGCGAGCGCAAGCGGTCGGCCACCCGTTATGAGCAGGAATTGATCGTCGCAATGGGGCCGATCGTGACTCTGACGCTCTGGGCTGGGGCAGGGCTGATCGCGCCGATGATCTCCGACCCCGAAATCGCCTGGGTGTTCTGGACCATATCCTCAGTCAACGGCTTCCTCGCCATCCTCAACCTGTTGCCGGTCAATCCGCTGGACGGCGGCAAGCTCTTCGCGCTTGCCATGCACAGGGTCTTCAAGGCCGGGATCGCGACCAAGATCAGCGCTATCGTCGGCCTGATCTTCGCCATCCTCTGGGTGCCGGTGATGGCTTACGGCTTCGTGGAATACGGCTTCATCCTGTTCTTCATTCCATCTGTCGCAATGCACTGGCGCATGCTGAAAGGTGCGCCGCACGCCTGAAGTCCCGCTTGAACTTGCCGCCCGCGCCCTAGATCGCATCGGAACGGACGGGAGAAGGGCATGGCGTCGACGATCTGGTGGGTCAGAAAGGATCTGCGGCTTTCGGACAATCCGGCGCTGCTGGCGGCGCTGGACTGCGGCGGGCCACTCATCCCCGTCTTCATCCTCGATGAGGTGTTCGGAGCATACGGCGCCGCACCGCTCTGGCGCTTCGGGCTTGGCGTCGCTGCACTCGCGACACAGCTTGAGGAAAAGGGCTCCCGCCTGATCCTGCGCCGGGGCAAGGCGGAAGACGCCCTGTCCGCGCTTGTCCGCGAAACCGGGGCGAAGACGGTCCGTTGGAGCCGGGCCTATGACCCCGATCAGGTTGCGCGCGACAAGGCGGTAAAAGCGCGTCTCGAAGCGTCCGGCGTCGATGCCAAAAGCTGCCCCGGCCATCTGCTTTTCGAACCCTGGTCGGTGGAGACGGGGCAGGGCGGGTTCTACAAGGTCTACACGCCATTCTGGAAGTCGGTGAAGAACCGGGACGTCCCTGGACCCCAACGCGCTCCGGCCAAATTGCCCGCGCCAGAGGTCTGGCCCGTAAGCGACGCGCTCGACGATTGGAACCTCGGCCACCGGATGCGCCGTGGCGCCGCCGTGGTCAAACCTCACCTGTGCGTCGGCGAAGGCAAGGCGCGCGACCGTTTGCACCGCTTCATCGACACGAGCATCGTTTGCTACAAATCGAGCCGCGACCTGCCCGCGGTCGATGGAACGTCCAGACTCAGCGAAAACCTCGCCTGGGGCGAAATCTCTCCCGCAACCGTCTGGCATGCGGGGATGCGGGCGCTGGACGGGGGAAAGGGGGAAGCCGAAACCTTTCTGAAGGAACTCGTCTGGCGCGAGTTCGCCTATCACCTCGTCTGGCACACGCCCCGGATCACCGATCAGAACTGGCGCGAGGGTTGGGACGCCTTCCCGTGGGAGACCGACGAACGCCTGAAAGAGGTCCGCGACTGGAAACGCGGGCGGACCGGTATCCGTTTTGTCGATGCGGCGATGCGCGAGATGTACGTGACCGGGCACATGCACAACCGGGCGCGAATGATCGCGGCAAGTTTTCTGACCAAGCATCTGCTGATCGATTGGAGGATCGGGAAGGCCTGGTTCGAGGACTGCCTGATCGACTGGGATCCGGCCTCGAACGCGATGGGCTGGCAATGGGTGGCGGGGTCGGGGCCGGATGCGGCACCGTATTTCCGCATTTTCAATCCCGAAACGCAGTTGGAGAAGTTCGACAGAAACGGTGATTACGTGGCGCGCTGGATCGCCGAAGGTGCAGAAAAGCCAACGAAAACAGCACTTTCCTATTTCGATGCGGTGCCGGAAAGCTGGAACCTGTCGCCGAAAGACCCCTATCCGCAGCCGATGGTCGGACTGTCCGAAGGACGCGAGCGGGCGCTGGCTGCCTATGAAAGCCGGGATTTCTGAATATTAACCCCGATGAAAGCATCGACGGTTAGGGCTGGCAGAGTCAGGGGCGTCTTTGTGCCGGAAAAACCATGTCGAAGCTTTCGGATCGTCTTGTTGCCGCCTACCGCTTTTGTCTTCTGAAACGTCTGAGCATCCGCGTGGCCGGCGCGATGGTCGTTCTGGGCATCTCGCTTTTCTCGATCATCACGATCGTCGAAAACCGCGTCGCCAGCACGGTCGCCGCTCTGCCTTTGCAGGTCGGGGAATTGGAGTATTTGATGGGCTACGGCGGGCTCATAGACAATTTCAAGAATTTCATCCTGCGTCCGGACGAACAGCAATACGCGGAAGGCGCATTGGAGTCCGCCGAAAAAGCCCTGCGTCTTCTCCAGCGGCTCGAAGTGGAACTGAGCGCATTGTTGGAAAAGGCCGAACTGACAAACACGCGCGAAGCGATTGCGGCCTATCGCGCCCGGGTCTCTGTGGTGGCGGAGATGAACGCGGCCGGGGCGACGTCGCGGGAAATCGACGCCGTGGTTCGCTACGACGACCGCCCCGCGCTACAAGAAGTTTCCGACCTTCAGGCGCGGGTTGTGGCGGCAGTCACTTCCCGCCTGGAACTGCTGCACTGGTTGGGCGTCGCGACCTTCGTCCTTTCGGTCGGCGGCGGTGGTGTCGTCCTGCTCTTGGTTCTGAACGAAAACAGTAAGGCGAAGGCCGCGTATCATGCCTCCGAAGATGCACTGCGTCGTGAAAAGGCCGGCAACGATGAATTGCGGGAGTTCTCCTATGCCGTCTCGCATGACGTGAAGGCACCAATGAACACGCTCCATCTGCTTTTGAGCGAACTCGGGGACGGCATGGCGCACAAACGCTGGTCCCCGGAGCAGGAAGAACTGGTGCGGCAATCCCTGAAAACAGTCGAACGCGCCCAGGCGCAGATCGAAAGCGTGATGAGATTTGCCGGTGTGATCGATGGCGATGCCGGATTGAAGGAAATTGTCGTGCTTGCGGATCTCGTTCGGTCGGTTGCGGATGATCTTCGGGCGGCATTCGAAGAGGCCGAAGGCACCTTGTTGATCGGCGATCTCCCGGTTCTCCGGGGGGATTCCTCACAGGTCAGGCTTCTGTTGCAGAACCTGATGGAAAACGCCTTGAAATACCGTCGTCCGGATGTCCCCGCGACCGTCCATGTTCATGCGGAAATCGGGACCAGGACAGGGGATGTGCGCATTCACGTCACCGACAATGGCATCGGGATCGACCCGCGACAGCATGACAGGATCTTCGGCATGTTCAAACGCCTCCACCGGCAGGATCAGATCTCGGGTATCGGCCTGGGGCTATCGGTCTGCCAGCGCGTGGTGCGCAATATTGGCGGCGAAATCGGTGTAACTTCGGAGCCGGGCAGGGGGAGTACATTCACCGTCATCCTGCCCAAGGAAAGGATCGTGAAATGGCCGATCAAAAGGGCCGCATAGGCCACCTGATTGCCATCGACGACAGCGAATTCGACCAGTTGTCGAATAGACGGCTGGTCGAACGCTCGGGCCTGGTCGAAGACTACCAGTATTTCCTCGATGCACGGGAAGCCCTGCACTACATGCGGTCGCCCGATCGTCCCAGGATCGACGCCATACTTCTCGACATCAATATGCCGGTGATGAACGGGTTCGAATTCCTCGATGCCGCGACAGGCGAGTTTGGAGAGGATTTCGCCGGTATCGTTGTCTTGATGCTGACCACATCCCTGTCACCGCGGGATGCCAGGCGGGCGCTCTCCTACAAAGCCGTGCGCGAGTTCTGCAACAAGCCACTCACGCTATCTCTGCTGGAAACGCTTGCGAGCCACCTCCGCGCTGCCGCCTGAGACCGGGCCACCGCCGCGCAAAGCGCGCGACTCTCCGGTTTGGGATCGTCTGGGTTCGGCATGGGACGCCCCGGATTCGTCATGGGATTCACGGCCATTTTCATGGGAATTGTCGGAAAGCCGCCCGCAAAGCCGGGATTTCATGCAACCGGTGTGATTTTTTCTCAACACTATATGTAGTATTTAATCGCGCCCTTATCAAAATATGGACGCTATATCTCGACCTCTGGTTTGGCGTCAGCACTGGGTGACCAGGAATTCCCATAAAATGTTCTTGATTCCCATACATTCCCATGCCAGTTTCCAAATCACCGGATGAAGCGGGATCAGCACTCGGGGCGCACAACGACCCCAAGGACCAAATAAGAGCAGGTTTCATACAGGCTCCCGCATCATTTGATTGAAGGATCCGGCGCGCGGGCGAGCAGACATCCCCCCAGGTGGCGCGCGCAGCTGGACATCCCGGAAACGGGACGAGGGCGGCGGATCGGACACTGGCAGCAGTCCGATCCGCCGTTTTCTATTTCGGGGGTACGCATAAAGGAGCCGCGGGACAGTGGTTCGAAGGTTCAGAGGCGAGGGCGTCCAGAAAGTGGACGGCAAGGGTCGGGTGTCCATCCCGGCCAACTATCGCTCTGTGCTGCGCGACGGCGACCCGAACTGGTCCGAAGGCAAGCTACCGGAATTCATCATCGTCTATGGCGACGAACGCCGCGATTTCCTGGAATGCTTCACCATCGACAGCGCCAACGAGGTCGATGAAAAGATCGCACGCATGCCGCGCGGCAGCCGTCAGCGCCGGGCGCTGGAGCGGCTCTTCAATGGCCAGTCCCTCCCGGCCACGGTGGACGATACCGGCCGCATCGTCCTGCCGCAAAAACTCCGCGACAAGCTGGGCATCAAGACCGAAGCCTATTTCATCGCCATGGGCGACACGTTCCAGATCTGGCGGCCCGACGCCTTCGAAGCCTCCGAAAGCGCGGTGGACGAATTGCTCGACGCGATGCCGAGCGGCGCCGATATCTGGACCCTTCTCGACGACGGGGAGGAAGGCTGACCCATGTCTCCCCCGCATATCCCGGTTCTTCTCGACGCCATATTGGAGGCCTGTGCGCCCATCGAAGGTGTCTGGCTGGACGGGACATTCGGGGCAGGCGGGTACGCACGCGGCTTGCTGGACGCCGGTGCGACCCAGGTGATCGGCGTCGATCGTGACCCGATGGTGCTTGAGATGGCCCAGACCTGGGCTGGGGACTACGGCGACCGGCTGAAGCTGGTGGAAGGCACGTTTTCCGACCTCGACACCTACGCGGAAGGGCAACTCGATGGCGTGGTCCTGGACCTCGGCGTGTCGTCCATGCAGCTCGACCAGCCCGAGCGCGGGTTTTCCTTCATGTCCGACGGCCCGCTCGACATGCGGATGAGCCAGTCCGGCACCAGTGCCGCCGATCTTGTGGCGGAAGCCAGCGAATCCATGCTGGCCGACATTTTCTATCACTATGGCGAGGAGCGGGCGGCCCGTTCGATTGCGCGCGCCATCGTGAAAACGCGGCAGGACGGTCCGATTGCGACGACCGGGGCCCTCGTGCGGATCGTCGAGTCCGTCCTGCCGCGCCCGAAACCGGGCCAATCGCATCCCGCGACCCGCACCTTCCAGGCGCTCAGGATCGCGGTGAACGATGAATTCGGCCAGCTTGTTCAAGGGCTTGAGGCGGCAGAGCGGGCGTTGAAGGCCGGCGGTTGGCTGGCAGTGGTCAGCTTCCATTCGCTGGAAGACCGCGTGGTCAAACGCTTCTTTCAGGCCCGCAGCGCAAAAAGCGGCGGCAACCGCTACCAGCCCGCGGTCGAAGCGGAAGCCGCGCGGTTCGAGGCGCGCAACAAGGCGATCCCGCCCGACGCGGCGGAGGTCGCCCGCAATCCGCGTGCCCGCTCGGCCAAACTGCGCGTCGGCAGACGCACCGCGGCCCCGGCGGGGCCAGTCGATCACAAGACCCTGGGACTGCCGAAACTGGTGGAGGTGGCATGAAATCGTTCTTCTTCATCCTGACCGCCTGCGTGGTCATCGTGCTCGCTGTCTGGGCCTATCGCCAGAATTACGAAACCCAGGCCCGACTGCGCGAAGTCCGCGACCTGCGCGCCGAGATCGCCGATCTGAGGGAACGCGCAAGCGTCCTTCGCGCCGAATGGGCCTATCTCAACCGGCCCGAACGGCTGGCCGATCTGGCGGATATGAACTTCGATCGTCTCGGCCTTCTGCCGCTGCGCCCCGAGCATTTCGGACGGATCGACCAGATCCCCTTCCCGGTCGAAAACATCCGCGACGTGATGCTGCAGGAGGACACGGAATGACCCGCACGCCGCTTCGTCCACTCGCCCGCATCCTGGCCGCACGCCGTGACGGCGAAAATCCCGATGCCATCGAACGCGCCAACCTCGCCGCCCGCCACGAAGCCGACCGGGACGCCGCGCGGCAGCGCGCCGAAGGCCGGCTGCTGGTCCTCGGCGTCGCCTTTCTCTGCGCCTTCACCATGGTCGGCATCCGCATGGGGGCGCTCGCCGCCTCCGAGCCGAGCGAACCGCGCTCCGCGGCCTCCGGCGCTCAGATCGTGGCGACGCGGGCCGACATCACCGACCGCAACGGCCGCATCCTTGCCACCAACCTGACCACCCATTCGCTATACGCCCAGCCGCCGCAGATGATCGACCCGGAACGGGCCGCGCGCGAACTGGCCGCGATCTTCCCCGATCTCAAGGAAGAGCAGCTGATCAGGCAGTTCACCGGCAAACGCAAGTTCATCTGGATCAAGCGGCGGATCAGCCCCGAACAGCAACAGGCGGTGTTCGACATCGGCGATCCCGGCCTGCTCTTCGGCCCGCGCGAAATGCGCCTTTACCCCAACGGAGCGCTTGCCGCCCATGTCCTTGGCGGAGCCAGCTACGGTCGCGAAGGCGTCAACTCCGCCGAGGTCATCGGCATCGCCGGTATCGAAAAGGCACTGGACGCGGAACTGCGCGATCCCGGCCGGGGCGACGTGCCGCTCACCCTTTCGCTCGACCTCACCGTTCAGGCCGCCGTCGAACGTGTGCTGGAAGGCGGCATGCGCCTGATGAACGCCCGCGGTGCCGCCGCCGTTCTGATGGACGCGCATACCGGAGAGCTGATCTCGCTTGCCAGCCTGCCGGATTTCGACCCCAACGACCGGCCCCGCCCGCTGACCTCCGGCGATCAGGCCGAAAGCCCGCTCTTCAACCGCGCGGTTCAGGGGCTGTACGAACTCGGCTCCACCTTCAAGATCTTCACCGTCGCCCAGGCCATCGAAGAACGCCTCGTCAGCCGGTCCACCTGGATCGACACGACAGGACCGCTGAAATGGGGCAAGCACCGCATCCGTGATTTCCGCGATCACGGGCCAGCCCGCACGGTCGAAGACGTCATTATAGAAAGCTCCAATATCGGGACCGCCCGCGTCGCGATGATGATCGGCGCGGATCGGCAGCAGCAGTTCCTATCCGACCTCGGGCTGTTTGCGCCGACGGCAGTGGAACTGGTCGAAGCACCCGGAGCCAAACCTCTGCTTCCCCGGAAATGGAGCGAAATCAACACGATGACCATTTCCTACGGCCACGGCCTTTCGGCCTCGCCGCTGCATCTGGCCGCCGCCTATGCCAGTCTTCTGAACGGTGGACACAGGATCACCCCAACGCTTCTGAAGCAGTCTGGCCCGCAGTCTGGCCCGCAGGTGGTCTCGGCCAACACCTCCCAGCAGGCGCGTGACATGCTGCGCAAGGTGGTGACGGAAGGCACGGCGTCCTTGGCGGAGGTTGCGGGCTATCGCGTGGCGGGCAAGACCGGCACTGCCGACAAACCGAAGCCGCAGGGCGGCTATTACGACGAAAAGGTGATCGCCACCTTCGCCTCGGTCTTCCCTGCGGACGATCCGAAATACATCCTTGTCGTCACGCTGGACGAACCGACTGACACCACGGGCAAGGAACCGCGCCGCACCGCCGGCTGGACCGCCGTGCCAGTCGCGGCGGAGGTCATTCGCCGCGTCGCGCCGCTTCTGGGGCTGGCGCCCGACAGCACGCCGGGTGTAACACTCGCCCGAAACTGAAAAGCCGAAGGAGAGTACCGTGCAGACCCGGGCCAGGACGAAAACACTTGCCGAACTGGGTCTGACCGTCGCCGGAGGCGCGACGACGCGGATCACCGGCCTCTCGGTGGACAGCCGCGAGGTCAAGGAAGGCCACCTCTTCGCAGCGCTCCCCGGCGTCAAGGTCCACGGGGCCGAATTCATCCAATACGCGCTTCGCATGAAGGCGGGGGCCATCCTGACCGACCGCGAAGGTGCCGCCATAGCGGCTGACGTGCTGACCGGCGACGTGCCCGTCGTGATCGTGGAAGACCCGCGCGAGGTGCTGGCCTTCACCGCTGCGCTCTGGTTCGAAGCCCAGCCGGAAGTTCAGGTCGCCGTCACCGGCACCAATGGCAAGACCTCGGTCGCCAGCTTCACCCGCCAGCTCTGGACGGAAATGGGGGCGGAGGCGGTCTCCGTCGGCACGACCGGCGTCGAAGGGGCCTATACCGCGCGACTGCACCACACCACGCCCGAGCCGATCACACTCCACCGCGTTCTGGCCGAAGCCGCCGATTCAGGCGTCACCCATGCCGCGATGGAGGCCTCCTCCCACGGGCTGGCGCAGCGCCGCGTGGACGGCGTCCGTCTCCGGGCGGCAGGATTTACCAATCTCAGCCAGGATCACCTCGACTACCACGCTGATTTCGAAGAATATTTCGAAGCGAAAGCTGGGCTCTTTTCCCGTGTCCTGCCCGAAGACGGAACCGCCGTCATCAATATCGACGACCCCTACGGCCTCCGCATGGCAGAGATCGCCGATGACCGGGGGCAGGACCTTCTCACAATTGGCCGCTCCAGCGACGCGATGCTGCAAATCCTCGGCCAGCGCTACGACGCCACGGGTCAGGAACTCCGTTTCGAATGGGCAGGCCGTATCCAGCAGATCCGCCTCGGCCTGATCGGCGGCTTCCAGGCGGAAAACGCTCTGGTTGCCGCAGGGCTCTGCATCGGCACCGGCGCCGATCCGCAGGAGGTCTTCGACACAATGCCCATGCTCCAAACCGTGCGCGGCCGCATGCAATTCGCCGCGCGGCGCGACAATCAGGCGGCGGTCTTTGTCGATTACGCCCACACGCCCGATGCGCTGGCGACCGCGCTCAAGGCCATCCGCCCGCATGTGCTGGGCCGCCTCGTCGTGGTCTTCGGCGCGGGCGGCGACCGCGACACGGGCAAGCGCCCGCTGATGGGCAAGGCTGCGGCGGAGAATGCCGACGTCATCTTTGTAACGGACGACAACCCGCGCAGCGAAGACCCCGACCTGATCCGCCGTCAGGTTCTGGGCGGCATAGAAGACCGCGACGCTACCGAAGTCGGCGACCGGGCGGAAGCGATCCTGCGCGCGGTCGATGCGCTGGGGCCGGGCGACACGCTTCTGATCGCGGGCAAGGGCCACGAAACCGGACAGCAGATCGGCGATGCGATTCTGCCGTTCGATGATGTGGAACAGGCCAGCGTCGCCGTGGCCGCACTGGACGGCAAGGGTCTGTGACCGCGCTCTGGACACGCGACGAGGCTCGCGCCGCAACCGGTGGACGGGTGCAGGGACCGGACTGGCAGGCGGGCGGCGTGTCCATCGACACCCGCACGATTCAGCCGGGCGACCTTTTCGTCGCACTGAAGGATGTCCGCGACGGCCACGATTTCGTGGCGGATGCGCTGGCGAATGGGGCCTCTGCCGCGCTGGTCTCCCGCGTACCCGAAGGCGTGGCGGAAGACGCACCGCTCCTGATCGTGCAGGACGTCCTGGCGGGGCTGGAAGACCTGGGCCGCGCTGCCCGCGCCCGCACCCAGGCCCGCGTGATCGGCATCACCGGCTCCGTCGGCAAGACCTCCACCAAGGAGATGCTTCGGCAAGTCCTTGGCGCACAAGGCAAAACCCACGCCGCCGAGGCAAGTTACAACAACCACTGGGGCGTGCCGCTGACGCTCGCCCGAATGCCGCAGGACACCGAGTTCGCGGTCATCGAAATCGGCATGAACCATCCCGGCGAAATCGCGCCGCTGGCCAGGCTCGCCCGTCCCGATATCGCGCTTATCACCACCGTCGCCGCCGCTCATCTCGAAGCCTTCGAGAGCATCGAAGGTATTGCCAAGGAAAAGGCCTCGATCTTCGAAGGGCTGGAACCGGGCGGCACGGCGCTGTTCAACGCCGATGTGGAAACCGCGCCGATCCTGAACGCCATCGCCAAGGAACATGCCGCCCACCGGATTGGCTTCGGCGAACATGCCGACGCCGCCCTTCGCGCCACCCGCATCACCCTGACCGATACGGCAAGCGTGGTCGAAGGCCGGTCGCCCAACGGTCCCATTCTCTTCAAGGTCGGCGCACCGGGGCGGCATTTCGCGATGAACGCCCTCGCGGTCTGGGGCGTCGCGCAACTGCTGGGGCTCGATTGCGACATCGCCGCCTGCGATATCGGCCTCTGGCGTGCCCCGGCCGGTCGCGGGCAGCGCGAGACGATCATGCTGGACGCGGTCGAGAACCTGTCCATCGACCTCATCGACGACGCCTTCAACGCCAACCCCACCTCGATGGCCGCAGCCTTCGAGGTTCTCGCGGCAGCGCAGCCCCGGCAGGGGCAGGGCCGGATCGCGAAGGGCCGGCGGCTCGCCATCCTCGGCGAGATGCTGGAACTCGGCGAAGACGAAGAACAGATGCACCGCGCCCTGGCCGATCACCCGGCCATGGCCGCAATCACCCGCGTCGATTGCGTCGGCCCGCGCATGAAATCGCTCTACGATGCACTTCCGGTTGAAAAGCGCGGGCGTTTCGTGGAAGAGGCGCAGACGCTCGCCGCCGATGCGCACAAGCTGATCGACGCGGGCGACGTGGTGCTGGTCAAGGGATCGAAGGGATCGCGGGTGAGCCTGGTCGTGGACGCGCTCAGGCGCCTGCACCAGGAGGTCGAGGAAGGAACGAACTGACATGCTTTATTGGCTGGCCACCTTTTCCGATGGCGGTGATTTATTCAACCTTTTCAGGTACATCACCTTCCGCGCCGGCGGAGCCTTCTTCACCGCGCTGGTCTTCGGATTCCTCTTCGGACGGCCGCTCATCAACCTGCTGCGGATCAAGCAGAAACACGGCCAGCCGATCCGCGACGACGGCCCGGAAAGCCACATCACCACCAAGGCGGGCACGCCCACGATGGGCGGCGTGCTGATCCTCGGCGCGCTGATCACGTCGAGCCTGCTCTGGGCGCGGCTCGATATCGGCTATGTCTGGATGATCCTCTTCGTCACCGTCGCCTTCGGCCTGATCGGATTCTCCGACGATTACGCCAAGGTCACCAAGAACAGCCATAACGGTGTCTCGGGCCGCGTCCGCCTGCTGATCGGCTTCCTGATCGCCGGGATCGCCGCAGGCTGGGCCTCCTGGCTGCACCCCGCCGAGTTGCAGAACCAGCTTGCGATCCCCGTGATCTCCGGCCTGATCAGCCTCGGCATCCTGTTCCTGCCCTTCGCCATGATCGTCATCGTCGGATCGGCCAACGCCGTGAACCTCACCGACGGGCTGGACGGGCTGGCGATCATGCCGGTGATGATCGCCGCCGGATCGCTCGGCGTCATCGCCTATGCCGTGGGCCGCACCGACTTCACCGAATATCTCGGCATCAACTATGTCCCCGGCACCGGCGAGATCCTGATCTTCGTCGCCGCCCTCATCGGCGGAGGTCTCGGCTTTCTCTGGTACAACGCCCCGCCCGCCGCCGTCTTCATGGGCGACACCGGCTCGCTGGCATTGGGCGGTGCCCTCGGCGCCATCGCGGTCGCCGCCAAGCACGAGATCGTGCTCGCCATCATCGGCGGCCTCTTCGTGGTCGAGGCGCTCTCCGTCATCATCCAGGTCGGCTATTTCAAGATGACCGGCAACCGCGTCTTCCTGATGGCCCCCATCCACCACCATTTCGAGCTTCGCGGCTGGCACGAGAGCCAGGTGATCATCCGTTTCTGGATCCTCTCGATCATGCTCGCCCTCTTCGGTCTCGCCCTC
>JBNKWP010000021.1:0-274 GCA_050299835.1 Silicimonas sp. | reverse complement strand
GATCGGATTGGCGACGCTGAAGGTGCGGTGAGCGGTTGAACGCACGCTGATCGGACGTCCCGCCCGGCGTTCACGCCGGGCAGCCCCCGATCCTCCTCCCGGGAGGGGGCTTCCGCCCCCACCCAGGCTCGCGCGCTGCCCTTGTTTTGATGTGCAACTGTTTACGCCCCTTCGTCCGTTGCGCATTATTCGCACGATCCCCGACTGACACCCTTTCGAAATCGTCGACCCCGACGACAACCGCATCGCCGAGTACCTTTACGACGAGGTGGGC
>JBNKWP010000020.1:0-65879 GCA_050299835.1 Silicimonas sp. | reverse complement strand
GCGCCCCCCCCCGCCGGGGGGCGTCGCCCCCCGGACCCCCCGAGAGTATTTTCAACAGGATGAAGGGGTGGTGCGTTGACGGGTTACATTCTGAAACGATTGCTCTCTGCCATCCCGGTTCTGCTCGGGATCACGGTGATCGTCTTTCTCATCATGGCGCTGATCCCCGGCGATCCGGCCACGGCGATCCTGGGCAGTTACGCGACGCCGGAGAATGTGGAGAAGCTGAACCGCGACCTCGGCCTCGATAAGCCTCTGGTGCAGCAGTATTTCATCTGGCTCGGCAATATGGCTCAGGGCGATTTCGGCACCTCCTTCGCCCTGAACCGGCCGGTGATCGACGAGGTGCTGGAGCGCTTCAATGCCACGCTCATCCTTGCCGGGACCGCCTTTGTCCTGTGTTCCATCCTCGGCATCGCGGCGGGCGTGATCTCGGCGGCCAACCAATATGGCTGGGGCGACAAGGCGATCACCTTCGTCGTGCTCCTGGGCATCTCGATTCCGTCCTTCTTCCTCGGCATGATGATGATCCTGTTCTTCGCGGTGAACCTGCGGCTGTTCCCGGTTTCCGGCATGTGGCCGATCTATGGGGACCGCGACATCGCAGCACTTCTCAGCCACCTGACGCTGCCCGCAATCGCGCTGGCGGTCGTGGCAACCGGTGTCATCGCGCGACTGTCGCGATCGGCGATGCTGGAGGTTCTGCGGCAGGATTTCATCCGCACCGCGCGGGCAAAGGGCGTGCCCGAGCGCGGGGTGATCTGGCGGCATGCGCTCAAAGCCGCCATGGTCTCGATCATCCCGGTCCTCGGCATCCAGGCGGGTTTCGTGCTGTCCGGCGCGGTCTATATCGAGATCGTCTTTCAGTGGCCCGGCGTGGGCCGGATGCTGGTCGATGCGATCCTGAAGCGCGACATCCTGCTGGTGCAGGGCGGCGTGGTCTTCGTCGCGGCCTGCTATGTGCTCTTCAACATCGCGGTGGACGTGGCGCAAAGCCTGCTGGACCCGAGGATCAAGACGTGAGCGCGTTCCTGAGGCTCCTCGCCCGCAACCGACTGGCGCTGGCAGGCGGCATCGTGATGCTCTGCGTGATTGTCCTCGCGCTGATCACGCCGCTGCTGCCGCTCGCCAACCCCGATGTCACCGACACGGCCAACCGGTTCAAGCCGGTCTTCTCCGAGGGTGCGCTTCTGGGCACCGACCATCTGGGCCGCGATCTGCTCAGCCGCCTCCTCTGGGGCACGCAGCTCAGCCTCGCCGTGGGCTTCGCCGCCGCCATCGTCGCCGCCACGCTGGGGGCCGCCATCGGCATCATCGCAGGGTACTATGGCGGGCGGACCGACAACATCATCATGCGCGGCGTCGATATGCTGATGGCCTTTCCCTACATCCTCCTGGCGCTCGCCATCGTCGCCGCCCTTGGCCCCGGCCTGTTCAACGCGCTGATCGCTGTGGCCGCCGTCAACGTGCCCTTCTTCGCCCGGAACATTCGCGGCATCACCGTCGGCATCGCCCATAAGGAGTTCGTCGATGCCGCCCGCCTTGCAGGGCTGTCCAACGCCCGCATCATTCTCACCGAGATTCTGCCCAACGTGATCCCGGTCATCGTCATCGCCATGTCCACCACCATCGGCTGGATGATATTAGAGACCGCCGGTCTCAGCTTTCTCGGCCTTGGTTCGCAACCCCCGCAGGCCGATCTTGGCTCGATGCTGGGGGAGGCGCGGTCGGCGCTGATCACCAACCCGCACACCTCCATCGTGCCGGGGGTGATGATCCTGATCATCGTGATGTCGATCAACCTGCTGGGAGACGGCGTCCGCGACGCGCTCGATCCGCGTTTGAAGTCCGGTGCCCTGTCGCGCCCGATGGCCGCCACCATGGTCCAGCGCGAAGTCCCCGGCCCCGCACCCACCGGAGCGGGCCTGCTCGAAGTGCAGGACCTGGAAACCCAGTTCCACGTCAAGGACCGCGTGTACAAGGCTGTGGGCGGCGTCTCCCTCCATGTCAAACCCGGCGAGTGCCTCGGTATCATCGGCGAATCCGGCTCCGGCAAATCGGTGACCGCGCTCTCCGTCATGGGCCTCGTCGCCTCGCCTCCGGGCGTCATCACCGGCGGATCGGTGAACTATGAGGGCCGCGACCTGATCGGGGCACCCTACAAGCGTCTTCGGGAAATGCGGGGCAAGAACGTCGCCTACATCTTCCAGGACCCGCTTGCCACGCTGCACCCGCTCTACCGCGTCGGCGACCAATTGGTCGAAGCGATCCGGTCGCACCGCCCCATTGGCAAGGAGGAAGGCCAGAAGAAGGCCGTCGAACTGCTCGAAGCGGTGCGCATCCCCAACGCCGCCAAACGCATCACCGACTATCCGCACGAGATGTCGGGGGGCATGCGCCAGCGCGTCGGCATCGCCATGGCGCTGGCCAACGACCCTGACATCATCATCGCGGATGAACCCACGACCGCGCTCGACGTCACCGTGCAGGCGCAGATCCTGTCGCTTCTTGATGACCTCCGCAGGTCGCGCGGTCTCGCCATCGTCTTCATCACCCATGATTTCGGCGTCGTCGCCCAGCTTTGCGACCGGGTTGCGGTGATGTACGCGGGTCGCATCGTGGAGGAAGGGCCGACAAGCGCCATCCTCGACGAGCCGACCCACCCCTACACCGCCCGCCTCATGGCCTGCGTGCCGGAACTGGGCGAAGGCAAGCGCCGGCTGGAAGCCATTCCCGGCCTGCCGCCCGTGGTCGACAGGCTGCCCGAAGGTTGCGCCTTCGCCGACCGCTGCGACCGGGTCCAGCCCGACTGCCGCGCGGGCGAGATCGAACTGGAACGCGCAGGCGACCGGGCGGTGCGCTGCATCCATCCCGTAACCCCGCTTCGGGAGGCCGCCGAATGACCGCCGCTCTCAAACTCTCCGACCTGTCGAAAACCTTCCCGGTGGGCCGCACGCTTTTCGGGGCCGCGAAAGCCTCTGTCAAAGCCGTCCACCCGATCACGCTGACCATCGAGCAGAACGAAACGCTCGGTATCGTCGGCGAATCCGGTTGCGGCAAGTCCACCCTCGCCCGGATGCTCGTGGGCCTCCTGGAACCGACCACCGGCCAGATCGAGATCGACGGCGCGGCACTCGACAATGCCGACCCGGCGGTGTTCGGCAAGCGCATCCAGTACGTGTTTCAGGACCCGATCTCATCGCTCAACCCGCGCAAGGCCATCCGCCAGATCATGGAAGCGCCGCTGAAGCGTCTGCACGGCATGAACAAGCCCCAGCGGGAGGCACGCATCGCCGAGATCTTCGCCTCCGTGAACCTGCGCGAAGAGTTTCTTGACCGCTATCCTCACGAATTCTCCGGCGGTCAGGCCCAGCGCATCGGCATCGCCCGTGCGCTGGCCGCCAATGCCCGCATCCTGATCCTGGATGAACCCGTCTCCGCCCTCGACGTTTCCGTTCAGGCGCAGGTGTTGAACCTGCTCGCGGACCTCAAGGCGGAATTCGACCTGACCTATCTCTTCATCAGCCATGACCTTGCCGTGGTGGAAGCCGTCAGCGACCGCATCGTGGTCCTCTATTTCGGATCGGTGGTCGAAGTCGGCCCGGCGGAGGAGGTTTTCCGCGCGCCCCGGCATCCCTACACAAAGCTTCTTGCCGACAGCGCCCCGGTCGTGGGGCGACCGCTGAAAGCGCCGGAAGCCAAGGGGACCGAGCTCCCCGACCCGCTGAACCCGCCGCCCGGCTGCGCCTTCGCCGCGCGGTGCCCGCGTGCGACCGACCAATGCCGGGCCGAGGTGCCGAAACTGATTGAGACCGGAGGAAGCACAATGGCCGCCTGTTTCCATCCGCTGGAGGGCGAGTGACGTGCCCTAGTCGCTCCCGTTTACCGGAGCCTCGACAAGCTGAAACGCCACCGTGCTCTCGGCAGCGATGAGTTTGGCGTCAGCTGTTGGCACCGTCTCGAAGACGCGCTGCCAGGTCTCCCCCTCCGGCGCGTCGGGCAAGGCAGTTTCCGTCTCAGCGCCTGCATTGAAGACGACAAAAAGCGCCCCGAACCGGGGCAGATAGCTCGGCGTCCCGCGTGCCATCCGCATCTCGACACCCAGAAACCTCAGATCGGGGTCCGCCCAATCCTCGTCCTCCATCTCCGACCCATCGGCTCGCCGCCAGTAGAGGTCGGGCACCCCGTCAACGATCCGCTCCTGTGCATGGAGAAAGCGTTGCTGCGACAGGATCGGATGTGATTTTCGGAACGCGATTGCCCGTGCGCAGAACGCAATGAACTTCGTATCTGCGCCCTCCCAATCGACCCAGCCGATCTCGTTGTCCTGGGCATAGGCGTTGTTGTTGCCACCTTGCGAATTGCCCAACTCGTCGCCCGCCAGGATCATCGGCGTCCCCTGACTCAGCATCAGGGTCGCGAACATGTTGCGCTTGCGGGCCGCTCGACAGGCCAGAACCTTCGCATTCTCCGACGGCCCCTCTACCCCGCAATTGTAGGAGAAATTGTGGTCGTGCCCATCGCGATTGCTCTCGCCATTGGCCTCATTGTGCTTGTGGTTGTAGCTGACCACGTCTTCCAGCGTGAACCCGTCATGGGATGTCAGGAAATTGACCGAGGACCCGGCCCTCCGCCCGTCATGGTCGAAATGCACGGCCGAGCCCGAAACCCTCCGCGCCAGCTTCCTGACCATCGTGTCATCGCCTCGCCAGAAACTGCGCACATTATCGCGATACTTATCGTTCCACTCGGCAAACGGCGCGGGAAAGGCGCCCAACTGATAGCCCCCGTGCCCCACATCCCAGGGCTCGGCGATCAGCTTGACCTTGTTCAAGACCGGGTCCTGCCGCACGGCACGCAGAAACGGGCCGTCGCGGTCGAAATCGCCGCCCGCGCGGCCCAGCGTCGAGGCAAGATCGAACCGGAACCCGTCCACGCGCATAACCTCGACCCAGTAGCGCAGCGAATCCATCACCAGCCGCAGCACGAAGGGATGATCGAGGTTCAGAGAGTTCCCGCATCCCGTCGTGTCCGCATAGTGCCGCTTGTTCTCCGCCAGCCGGTAATAGCTCGCATTATCGAAGCCGCGAAAACATAAGGTCGGCCCGTTCTGATCGCCCTCGGCGGAGTGGTTGTAGACCACGTCCAGGATCACCTCGATCCCGGCTCCGTGGAAGCGGTGGACCATCTCCCGGAACTCCGCGACCGAGGCCCCGCTCATATAGCGTGGATCGGGCGCGAAAAACCCGTAGGTCATGTAGCCCCAATAGTTGCTCAGCCCGCGCTCGACCAGGAACCGGTCATCGACAAAGGCCTGAACCGGCAGAAGTTCAATCGCCGTGATCCCGAGCCGGGTCAGGTGCTCCAGAACCGGGTCGGAGGACATCGCCGCGAAACTCCCGCCGTTCGGAATATCCTCCCGCCCCGCCGTCAGCCCCTTCACATGCGCTTCATAGATCACCGTCTCCGCCCAGGGCCGGTCGATCCGCACCTTGCCGCCCGACATCGGCTCGACCACGACCGAACGCGGCATGAAGGGCGCGCTGTCGCGGGTGTCGAAGCTCAGATCGCCGTCCTTGTGCCCGACCTCATAGCCATAAAGCGCATCGTCCCAGATCGGATGCCCGGTCAGTTGCCTCGCATAAGGGTCGATCAGGAACTTGTTGAAATTGAAGCGATGTCCCTCTTTCGGCGCATAGGGCCCATCGACGCGGTAGCCGTAAAGCTGGCCCGGCTGCAGCCCGGCCAAATGGCCATGCCAGATGTGGCCGTTGCGCTCCAGCAGATCGATGTGATCGGCCTCGTTGCCCTCCGCATCGCAGAGACACAGCGTTACCCTGCTCGCATGTTGCGAGAATACGGCGAAGTTCACGCCGTCGCCGCGGGGCGTCGCGCCCAGCGGATAGGGCTGTCCCGCCCTCAGCCTTTTGTGAATCATACCGTCAGGTCACCGTACAAAGCCGCATAACGCTCCGCCGATCGCGTCCAATCGACGCTGTGGCTCATCGCGTTTCTCTGCAGCTTTGTCCAGAGTTTCGCATCGGCGTAAAGATCGCATAAACGTGTGAGCGTATTTGCAAGCGCTTCGGCGCTTACGGGATGAAAAACCAGGCCGGTTGCTGCTGGCTTGGCCAATCCCGCCGGGTTGGCGTCGATCACCGTGTCGGCAAGACCACCCGTCAGCGCGACGACCGGCAGGGTTCCATAGGCCAGCCCGTAAAGCTGGGTCAGTCCGCATGGCTCGAAACGCGAGGGCACGAGGATCGCGTCACCGCCCGCGATGATCCTGTGCGAAAGCGGCTCGTCATAGCCGATCCTGACGGCGACATTCGGATTGCCCGAGGCCTTCAGAAACGCATGTTCCAGCGCCGGATCCCCGCTGCCAAGCACCACCAGTTGCCCGCCGCGCGACGTCAGCGAAGGCAACGCCTCCAACAACAGATCAAGGCCCTTCTGCTCGGTCAGCCGCGAAACCACCACGCAAAGCGGGCCATCCGCCTTCTTCAGCTTGAAGAGCTTCCTCAGCGCCGCCTTGTTCGCCCGCTTGCCCGCAGGCGTCGTGTAGGGCTTGATGTGTTCGTCGGTCGCGGGCGACCACACCTCCGTATCGACCCCGTTGAGAATACCAATCAGATCGTCGCGCCTGTGGCGCAGCAGCCCGTCCATCCCCATTCCGAACTCGGACGTCATCAACTCCAGCGCGTAAGTCGGTGAAACCGTTGAGATTTTATCGGCATAGACCAACCCCGCCTTGAGCGTCGAGACATTCCCGAAATACTCCAGCCCGTCCGCCGTAAAATCCGCAGCGTCCAGCCCCAGCGCTCCCAGCTTGTCGTAAGGCGCAATCCCCTGAAACGCGATATTGTGAACCGTCATCACCGTCTTCGCGGGCGACCCGGCCTTTCGCAGATAGTACGGCACCAGCCCCGCCTGCCAGTCATGGCAATGCACCACATCAGGCACCCAGCCCTTGTCCTTGCCCGCAGCAATCGCAACCGCCGCCTGCGACAGCGCCGCGAAACGTTCCAGATTGTCCGGCCAGTCATGCCCGTCCGGCCCAAGATAGATACTCCCCGCCCGGTCGAACAGTTTCGGCGCGTCGAGTACGTAAAGCGACAGCCCGGCATATTCCGCCGCCAGCAGCCGCTGCCCGCTCCCCAGATCGGCCAGCTTCTTGCCCTTCACCGCCTTTGTTACCGCAGGGTAGCCGGGCAAAAGCACCTTCATCTCCACGCCCAGCGGCACCAGAGCCAAAGGCAGCGCGCCGACCACATCGGCAAGCCCGCCGGTCTTCACCAGTGGCACGCATTCCGACGCCACCGACAGGACTTTGGTCATTGCGCCGCTTCCCAGGCCGCCACCATCTCGGACGTGATCAGGGTCGTGCCCCTCTCGGTCACCCGGAAGAACTTCGCATCTTCCTCCGGGTCCTCACCCACCACGAGGCCTCTCGGGATGACGACGCCCCTGTCGATGACGCATTTCCTCAAGGTCGCATTCCGGCTGATCACCACATCCGGCAGCACCACCGAGTGATCCAGCACCGAGTAGGAATTGGTATGCACATTCGTGAAGAGCAGCGAGTTGCGAACCACCGTCCCGGAGATGATGCACCCGCCCGACACCATCGAGGAAATCGCCATCCCGCGCCGGTCCTTTTCGTCATGGATGAACTTCGCGGGTGGCACGCTTTCCGAATAGGTCCAGATCGGCCAGTCACGATCCCAGAGATCCAGTGTCGGGGTGAAATCCGTCAGGTCGATATTCGCCTCCCAGAAGGCGTCGATGGTCCCGACGTCCCGCCAATAGGCCTCCGCGCCTTCGGGCCGCACGCAACTGTCGGTGAACCGGTGCGCCTGCGCCTTGCCCTTCTTCACGATCTCCGGGATCAGGTCGTTGCCGAAATCGTGGCTGGAATTGGTGTCCTCGGCATCCTTCAGCAGCAGCTCTCGAAGGAACTTCCAGTCGAAGACGTAAATCCCCATCGAGGCTAGCGCGAGATCCGGGTCCTCCGGCGTCGCAGGCGGGTCGGCGGGCTTTTCAAGAAACGACGTGATCCGCCCGGTATCATCCGTCGCCATCACACCGAAAGCGGTGGCTTCCATGCGCGGCACTGTCAGGCAACCGACGGTCACATCCGCCTTGCTCTCCACATGCTGGCGCAGCATCAGCTCGTAATCCATCTTATAGATGTGATCGCCCGCAAGGATGACGATGTAATCGACCCCATAGCTGTCGATGATATCGACATTCTGCGTCACGGCGTCCGCCGTGCCCTGATACCAGTTGTCGTTCACCCGTTGCGATGCTGGCAGAATGTCCAGAAATTCATTCCGCTCCGCCCGGAAGAAGCTCCAGCCGCGCTGGCAGTGCCGGATCAGCGAATGCGCCTTGTATTGCGTGGCAATCGCCATTTTCCGAATGCCGGAATTCATCGCGTTCGACAGCGCGAAATCGACGATCCGCGTCTTGCCGCCGAAATAGACCGCAGGCTTCACCCGCCGGTCCGTCAGTTCCTTCAGCCGCGATCCACGACCACCCGCAAGGACGAAGGCCATTGATCTCTGAGATAGTCTCGTCGCTGTTTTCATGCGTTTCCTCCCTCGTCAGTTTCGTGCGCCAGGATCAGCGTTGCCAGCGGCGGCAGCACAAGTTCCAGCGACTGGTCAAACCCGTCCCAATGCGTCGGCTCCGTCTCCACCCGACCCAGGTTCCCGCGCCCCCCGCCGCCATATTGCTTCGCATCCGTGTTGATGACCTCATGCCAGACACCTGGAGCGGGCGCGCCAAAGCGCAACTTGCGCTCCACCGGCGTGAAATTGCAGATCACCATCGCGGGAGGCACGCCCTCACCGCCGAACCGGGCGAAGGCGGTCACGGATTCCTCCGCGTAGTTGTTGATCCAGCGGAACCCGTCAGCCTCGCAATCCTTCGCATGAAGCGCAGGCGTCTCGCGGTAGACCCGGTTCAGATCGCGCACGAGGTCCTGAAGCCCCCGCTGGTTACGCCCATGCACCGCGTCCCAGTCGAGCGATACGTCATGGTTCCACTCTTCCCACTGGCCGAACTCGCAGCCCATGAACAGAAGCTTCTTGCCCGGATGCCCCCACATGAAGCCGTAATAGGCGCGCAGGTTGGCGAACTTCTCCCATTCGTTCCCCGGCATCTTGCGGATCATCGAGCCCTTGCCGTGCACGACCTCGTCATGGCTGATCGGCAGGATGAAGTTTTCGGTGAACGACCAGTCGATGGGGAATGTCATCAGGTGGTGGTCGTGCGAGCGGTGAACCGGGTCCTTCTCCATGTAACGGAGCGTGTCGTTCATCCACCCCATGTTCCACTTGTAGCCAAAGCCCAGCCCGCCGGTATCGGCTGGCCGCGTCACGCCGGGAAAGGCCGTCGATTCCTCGGCAATCGTCATGCAGCCGGGATGGTTGCCATAGGCCAGCGTGTTCATCTCCTGCAGGAACGCGATGGCCTCGTAATTCTCCCGCCCGCCATCCTTGTTCGGCACCCATTGATCCGCTGCCCGCGAATAATCGCGGTAGAGCATCGAGGCGACCGCATCCACGCGCAACCCGTCGACGTGGTATTCCTCCAGCCAATACAATGCGTTGGCGGTGAGGTAGTTCTTCACCTCGCGCCGCCCGTAATTGTAGATCAGCGTGTTCCAGTCCTGATGAAATCCCTCGCGCGGGTCGGCATGTTCGTACAGATGCGTGCCGTCGAAATGCTCCAGCCCGTGCGCATCGGTCGGGAAATGCCCCGGCACCCAGTCCAGGATCACCCCCAGCCCCGCCTGATGCGCCGCGTCCACCAAGTCGCGGAATTCATGCGGCGGCCCGTAGCGGATCGTCGGCGCGTATAGCCCGACCGGCTGATAGCCCCAGGACCCGTCAAACGGGTATTCGCTGACGGGCAGCAACTCCAGATGCGTGAACCCCATCGAGGTGGCGTATTCGACCAGATCGACCGCCATCTCCTTGTAGCTCATGTAACGCTGGCCGATCCGCCGCCACGAGCCCAGATGAACCTCGTAGATCGATATCGGCTGATCGCGCCGGTTCCGCTCCGCCTGCGCCTCCATCCAGCCCTTGTCGTGCCAGCCATAGCCGCGAATATCGCGCAGGACAGACGCATTGTCCGGCGGGTGCTGGCTGCCGAACCCGACCGGATCGGCCTTCAGACGGATCTCTCCGTCCGCGCCAGTGATCCGGAACTTGTAACTCTGCCCGTCCCGCGCGCCCTCGACAAAGCCTGCCCAAACGCCGGTTTCGCCCGAAGGCTGCAACGGATGCCGCCCGCTGTCCCAGTTGTTGAAATCACCGACAACCGACACGGTCCGCGCATTCGGAGCCCAGACCGCGAAATGGGCACCCGCATCATCCAGATGCGCGCCCAGAACCTCCCAAAGCCTTTGGTGCCGACCTTCTCCGATAAGAAACTGGTCCAGTTCCCCCATTCGCGAAGCGCTGTCCTCAGATTTTGGCGATTGCGTCTTTCTCCCCATGATTTGAAGCCTAACTCATTCTTCGGGAATGTCAGGCAACTTTTTACCGGTGTTGGATTTTTCCGATCAGGAACCCGGTTCCCGCCAATTCGACAGAATTTGCGGCGCACTTGGCCCCCTGCTCGATCAGAGTTGAGACCGCCTTGTCCAGCGCCACGGTGACCGCCGCATTCGACAGGTTGAAAAGGCAGATCACGTCATCGCCGCGCGTGTAGCCCAGCACCGGTTCCGGCAGGTCAAGAAACGCGATCCGTCCCTCTCTCAACTCCGGCGTGTTCCGCCTGAGCGCCAGCATCTCCTTGTAGAAACTCAGAACGCTGTCATCGCCCCCTTGCGAGGACACTGCCCGCTCCGCCTGAGGCGCCTTCACCGGCAGCCACGTCTTGTTCGCCTTCGAGAACCCGGCATTCGATCCCTTGGCCTCCCAGGCCATCGGCGTCCGGCATCCGTCACGCCCCTTCACCTCCGGCCAGAAGTTGATGCCCTCTGGATCCGTCAGTTCCTCGAACACCAGTTCGGTATCCACCTGCCCCAGTTCCTCGCCCTGATAGAGGCAGACCGACCCCTCGAAGCTCAAGAGCATCGCCGCCGAAAGTTTCGCCAGCGCATCCTGATCGGTCGCGTGCTTCAGCCAGCGCCCGACATGGCGCGGCACGTCATGGTTGGAAAACGCCCAGCACGGCCAGCCCTTCGGCGCGCCCTTGAAGAAGGCCTCGATCCGGCTGCGGAAATGCTCGGGCGAAAAGTTCGGCCCCAGCATCTCGAAGGAATAGGCCATATGCAGCCGCTTGCCGGAGGTGTATTGCCCCATCAGCTCGATCGAGTGATGGGTATCCCCCACCTCGCCGACCGTCGTCCGCGCATCGTATTCGTCCAGCAATGCCCGCAGCCGTTCAAGGAACGGCAGGTTCTCCGGCTGGTTCTTCGAAAACAGGCAATATTGCATGTCATAAGGCTTCGCCGCCGACTGCGCCCAGGGCAACGGGTTGGCAGGATTGTCCCGCAAGAGCTTGTCATGAAAGTAAAAATTCACGGTATCCAGCCGGAAACCGTCAACGCCCCGCTCCAGCCAGAACTTGCAGCTTCCCAACAGGTAATCCTGAACCTCCGGATTATGCAGGTTCCAGTCCGGCTGCTCTTTCAGGAAGTTGTGGAAGTAATACTGCTTCCGCCGCGTGTCCCATTCCCAGGCCCCGCCGCCAAAGATCGCCAGCCAGTTGTTCGGCGGCGTCCCATCCGGTTTAGGATCGTGCCAGACATACCAGTCGGCTTTCGGGTTGTCGCGCGAGGACCGGCTTTCGACGAAATAGGGATGCTGGTCCGAGGAATGCGACATCACCTGGTCGATGATGACCTTCAGCCCCAGACCATGCGCCTTTTCGACCATCGCGTCGAAATCCGCCAGTGTCCCGAAGGTCGGGTCGATGTCGGTATAGTCCGACACGTCATAGCCCATGTCCTTCATCGGCGAGGTGAAGATCGGGCTCAGCCAGATCGCATCGACGCCCAGATCGGCCACGTAATCCAGCTTCTCGGTAATGCCCTTCAGATCGCCGATCCCGTCACCGTTGGTATCCATGAAGGATCGCGGATAAATCTGATAGGTCACAGACCCCCGCCACCAGTCCTTATTCTCTGACAATTCACGCTCCTTCGCCGGAAGATGGGCCTCCCTTCGTCTTGAGAAGCAGATTCGTCACGAACTCACAACCTGCCCGCGAATTGAAAAACCGGGCCGTTTGCCCTACCCTTTCGGCGAGGCCGCTGCCCCGGCTGCCGCCCGCCGAGCCATAGGACACGCCCATGAAAGACCATGCCCCGACGCTCGTGATGCGCGATGACCAGGGTGGCATCTCCGCCCTTACCCTCAACGCGCCCCGCAGCATCAATGCGTTGAGCGAGGCGATGATGGCAGCGCTGACCGCCACGCTCGACGAGATTGCCGAAGACCGCAGCGTCAAGGTGGTGATCCTGCGCGGCGCGGGGGACCATTTCTGCGCAGGCCACAACCTCAAGGAAATGACCGAGCGACGCCAGGACGCCGATGGCGGGTTACAGTATTTCCAGGACCTCTTCGCCACCTGTTCCGCAATGATGCTGAAGATCGTCCGACTGCCGCAACCGGTCATCGCCGAGGTCTCCGGCATCGCAACCGCCGCCGGTTGCCAGCTTGTTGCAAGCTGCGACCTCGCTGTGGCCTCCGACGACGCCCGCTTCGCCACCTCAGGCGTCAATATCGGCCTCTTTTGCTCCACGCCCATGGTCGCGCTCACCCGCAACCTCTCCCGCAAACTGGCGATGGAGATGCTGCTTCTGGGCGACTTCCTCCCCGCCGCCCGCGTCGCCGAACTGGGCCTTCTGAACCGGGTCGTGCCAAAGGACCTTTTGGAGCCCACAACGCGCGGCATCGCCCGCCAGATCGCTGACAAATCCCCCGCCGCCATCCGCATCGGCAAACGTGCCTTCTACGAACAGGCAGATATGCCATTGGAGAAGGCCTATGCCTATGCCGGTCGCGTCATGGCCGAGAATATGATGGCCCGCGATGCCGAAGCCGGGATCGGGGCCTTCATCGAAAAAACGAAAATGCCGCCCTGGACCGGCGACTGACGGCGGATTTGCAGCCGGTTTCGCCCGTACCAACACTCGCCCCAGGTCGTGCCTTTACGACAGTCGGGGTGTTGAACGCGGGACACTCAGGCCGGGGCAAACATGAGCCCCTGCCAACAAACTGTTGAAAACTGTCGATCAAACCTCAAACTCCACGCATGATCCTGAGAGCCACCCTGATCCTCGCCGCATTGGCCTGGGGCACGACCGCCTCGGCCCAGTCCTTTCCCGACCGCACAAACCTTCGCGTCAACGACCTCGCCGACCTGATCCCGGCGGAGGAGGAAATTCACCTGACGCGCCAACTCGACGCGGCGCATGCGGATCTCGGCAGCGACATCACCATCCTGACGATCCCTTCCCGCTCCGATTACGGCACCTCGCCCAGCATCGAAGCCTTCGCCACCGATCTCTTCAACGCCTGGGGCATCGGCACGCAGGAGCAAAACTACGGCGTTCTCATCCTTGTGATCCGCGACGACCGGGAAATGCGTGTCGAACTTGGCGCTGACTATCCGCCGGTCTACGACACGATCACCGAGAATGTGATCGACAACAGCTTCCTGCCCTATTTCCGCGAGGGCGATTACCTGACAGGCATCGAACGCGGCACGGCGCAGGTGATCGACCGCATCGCGGGGCCGTTCGCACGCGGGGAAGAAGTGCGCGCGCCGGAACCCCAAAATCCGTTCAGACACCTCTGGCTCTACGTCCTCGGCGGCCTCGGTATTGCAGGCGCAGGCGGACGCTGGATCTACCGCCGCCGCAAGACTTGCCCGCAATGCGGGGAACTCACTTTGAACCGGAAAAAAACGACCCTGACCTCCGCGACACGCTACAGCAGAGGCGAGGGACAACTCGATCTGGACTGCCCGAATTGCGGGTTTTCCAAGACCAGCACCTATGTCATCCCGATGATCTCCACCAGCAGCAGCTCCTCCTCCGGCAGTTCAGGCAGCAGCAGTAGCGGAGGCTCGTCGTCCGGCGGCGGCGGGTCGGGAAGCTGGTGATTTAGCGCAACGAAGGCGGGCGAGCGTCCACCCAGGCCCCGCCCGACCTGGCCGACGCCACAGCCTGATGCACCGCAGCCATCGACCTCAGCCCGTCCTCGGCCACCGGAAAGCGCCCATGAACCTCCCCCCGGATCGCGGCCGCCAGATCGACATAGATATTGGCCACGGCCAGCGGAAACCCCTCGGGATGGGCAATCGCCACGCGTGAGAGCCGCCCCGCCTCGTCCGACAATCCGGCCTCGCCTTTCTCGATAATCTGCGTCCGCCCGCCCACCGGCGTATAATACACCTGGTTCGGCTGTTCCGAGGCCCAGCGCAGCCCGCCGGTTTCGCCAAACACCTGAATGTCGAACCCGTGCTGCCGCCCGATCGCCACCGATGACGTCCAGAGCCGACCGACCGCGCCGCCTTCCATCCGGAAGTTCACCATCGCGTCGTCTTCCAACTCGCGGCTGGGAATGGTGGAGGCGAAATCGGCGCTCAGTTCCCGCACCTCGTCCCCGCTGACGAACGACGCCATGTGCAGCGCGTGAATCCCGCAATCGGCAAATTGCCCGGATACACCCGCCATCGCCGGATCGTACCGCCAGCGCACGCGCGGATTGTCCGCGTCGCCCGCATCGCCGTGATGCCCGTGCGAGAAGTTGGCGACCACCAGCCGCACCTTTCCGATCTCGCCCGAGGCCACCATGTGACGCATCTCGCGCACCATCGGATAGGCGCTGTAGCAATAGTTGACGGCGCAGATTTTGCCGCTGGCCTTCGCCACCCGCACGATCTCCTCGCCCTCTTCCACCGTCATCGTCATCGGCTTCTCGCACAGCACGTTGAACCCGGCTTCGAGAAACGCCTTGGTGATCTCGAAATGGGTCGAATTCGGCGTCGCCACGGTCACCAGATCCAGCCGGTCCTCCCGGTCCCGCTCGCCCGCCAGCATCTCCCGCCAGTCGGCATAGGCCCGGTCAGACGCCACGCCCAGCTCCGCGCCATAGGCCCGCCCCCGTTCAGCATCCACATCGAGCGCCCCGGCCTTCAACGCGAAATGTCCGTCCGCCCGAGCCCCCAGTAAATGCGCCGGTCCAATCTGGCTGCCCTTGCCGCCGCCGATCATGCCCCAGTTCAATTGTGCCATCCCGTTTCTCCACCACGCTGCCCCGGACCCGATCCGGGGCCTCCTGTCGCCGAGGCTCCGGGTCAGGCCCGGAGCATGTCGCCCTGTTTCTCCACCGCGCCGCCCCGGACTTGATCCGGGGCCTCCGCTTCCGTCAAAACCCTATCTTTTCCAGGTATTCGCGGTTCGCCCGCGCATCATCAAGCGGCGACACATCCAGCGTCGGATCGCAATCCTGCTCCACCGTGCACCACCCCTCAAAACCAGCCTTCAACAGAAGGTCCCGCACCGCCGGGAAATCCACGTCACCCTCGCCCAGATTGCAGAAAATCCCCTGCCCGCAGGCGTCATAGAACCCTGTCCGCTTCGCGATCACATCCGCCTTAACCTGTCCGTCGATATCCTTGAAATGCATATAGGAAATCCGCTCGATATGCCGCTTCATGAAGGCAACGGGATCGAACCCGGCATAGGAGTGGTGCCCGGTATCGAAACAGATTTTCAAAAGCGCCTCGTCCACCTCACCCAGCAACCGCTCAAGCTCCGGCTCGAAATCCATGAACCCCGCGGCGTGAGCGTGAATACCCACCGTCAGCCCGTGATCCACCCCGATCCGCGCTGCATCCGCAATCCGGTCGCGGAAGGCGACCCATTCGCCCGGCTCCATCTGCTCGGCCTCGCCCACACGCCCCGCCGTCGGCGCGCGTCTTGGCGAAATCGAGTCAATCAGCACCAGATGCTTCGCCCCATGCGCCGCCAGCGCCTTGCAGGTCCTGATCGTGCCATCCAGCACGTCCTGCCATGCCGCCGGGTCATGAAATGGCCGGAAAACAACCCCTCCGATCAATTCCAGTTCATGTTCCGCCAAAGCCTCGCCCAGTTCTGCGGGGTCCTCAGGCATGAACCCCACTGGCCCCAGTTCGATCCCGGAATACCCGGCCTCCGCGCATTCCTGCAGAACCGTCCGCCAGTCCGGATTGCGCGGATCCCCCGCGAATTCGACACCCCAGGAACAGGGCGCATTGCCAATGCGAATGGACATCCCGTCATCTCTCCCCGGCGAAACCCGTCGTCAATCGACTACCCGCCGACCCGGTCCAGCGCGTCCGCCATGGCTTCCCAAAGCTCCTCGACCGGCTCGCAACCGATGGAGATCCGGATCGCACCCGGAGCCACATCATCCCCCCACCGCAACCGCCGCTCGGCGGATGAATGGACGCCTCCGAAAGACGTCGCCGGTTGCAGCAGGGCACAGCCCTCAATGAACGCCTCCGCCACCTCGGCATCCTTCAACGTCACCTGGATGAGGAAGCCGAACCGCGCCATCTGCACCTTGGCCAGCCCGTGCGCGGGGTCGGCCTCCAGCCCCGGATAGCGCACAGCAAGGACCGAGGGATGCTCCGCAAGCCGCTCCGCGATCACCCCGGCAGAGGAACACATCCGGTCGAACCGCACCTCCAGCGTCTCCAGCCCCCGATGCAAAAGCCAGGCCTCCCAGGGCCCCGGAATCGCACCCGAGAGTTTCCGCCACTCGCGCACCCGCGCCAGATATGCGTCGTCCCGGCACGCCACATGCCCCATCAGCAGGTCCGAATGCCCACCCGGCGCTTTGGTGTCCGAGGCCACCACCACATCCGCCCCCAGTTCCAAAGGCCGCTGTCCAAGCGACGTCATGGTCGTATTGTCCACCACCACAAGCCCGCCAGCACGATGCACAGCATCGGCCACGGCGCGAATATCGATCAGGTCCAGCCCCGGATTGGACGGCGTTTCGATGAAAACCAGGTCGAACCCCTCGAACCCGCCTTCTTCGAAGCGGGCCGTCGGTCGCATCTCCACTTCGACGCCGAACCGCGCCAGGTATCCCTCCGCCAATATCCTTGGCGTGTAATACCCGTCCGACGGCAAGAGCACCCGCTTGCCAGCCCCAAGCGACGCGAACATCGCCGCCGAAATCGCGCCCATGCCAGACGGGAACAGCACGACCGGCGCGTCTTCCAGATAGCCCAGCGCCTCCTCGACCATCTCCCAGGTCGGGTTCTCCCCCCGCCCATAGGTCGCCGACGCAACCGGCTCGCCCGGCAGATGATACATCGACGCCTGCACCAAGGGCGGAGCCACCGGTGCCCCCTTATCCAGCCGCCTCAGATGCAGGAACTTCCCGGCCTTCGGCCCACTTGTATCACTCATGTCCGCCCCAACCGTTCATCCTCGCGCGCCAACTCCGGATCGCGCTCCGCCGGATCACCATAGCCACCACCACCCGGCGTGCGTACACGCACCCGGTCGCCGGCTTCCAGCGGTATATCCTGCGCTTTCGACAGATGCTCCGGCACATGGCGCACCCCATCCTGCCAGATCTCCACCTCGTTCACCGCGCCATCCGCGCCCCCGAACGCGCCCTGAGGCCCGAACCGCCCGTGATCCATGACGAAACTCGCCCGAGCCTGACCGCGCCGCAACTCGACCTCGTAATCCAGCCCCAGCCCGCCACGGTGCTTCCCCGCTCCGCCCGAGCCTTCACGCAAGGCATAGCGATGGTACAGAACCGGAAAATTCTGCTCCATGATCTCCACCGGTGGCGCTTTCGAGATGCCGATGGTCGAGCACCCGTTCGACAGCCCGTCATGGTCGGCATTCCCGCCATAGCCGCCGCCCGAGAGCTGGTACATCACGAAGTCCCGCCCCGTCGCCGGATCGTGCCCGCCCAGCGCGAAATTCCCGCTCGTCCCTGCAGGTGCCGCCGTCACCCGGTCGGGCAAAGCCTCGACCAGCGCCGCGAACACGGCTTCCGCGATCCGCTGGCTCACCTCCGCCGCGCATCCTGAAACCGGCCTTGGATACCGCGCATCGAGGAAAGTTCCCTCTATGCCCACCACCTCCAGAGGTGCAAACGCCCCCGCCGAGATCGGCACTTCGGGGAAAATGTGGCGCACGGCCAGATAGACCGACGACAGTGTCGTCGCCCGAACCGAGTTCATCGGGCCAAGGCACGGCCCCGAGCTTTCCGAGAAATCGAACCGCAGATGCCCCTCCGTCTTCTCCACCACCAGCCGGATTGCCAGAGGCTCGTTCACCACCCCGTCGCTATCCACCCAGGCCACCGACCGATAGACCCCATCCGGCACCTCTTCGATCAGCGCCCGCATCTGCGCCTCCGCCCGGTCGCGCAGTTCCGCGATTGCCTCGCGCACCACATCATCACCATAGCGGTCCAGCAAAGCCCCCAGCCGGTCCTCGCCCACCTGCAAGGCGGCGGCCTGCGCCTTCACATCCCCGATCCGCTGATCCGCCACCCGAATGTTGGAACAGATGATCGCATATATCTCCCGGTCCATCTCGCCTTTCTTGAAAAGCTTCACCGGCGGCAGCCGCAATCCCTCCTGCTCCACCGCCGTGGCGCTGGCCGAAAACCCGCCCGGCACCGATCCGCCGGTATCCGGCCAGTGCCCTGTATTCGACAGCCAGCAGAAAATCTCACCATTCCGATAGAACGGCCGCGCGAACCGCACATCCATCAGATGCGTGCCGCCCAGATAGGGGTCGTTGACGATATAGACATCGCCCGGCTCCGGCGCCGCGGTCTCGCCCGAGCGGATGCGCCCGATCAACTGCCGCGTGCTGTCCTGCATCGTGCCCACGAAGACCGGCAAACCGCCCGCCCCTTGCGCGATCAGCGCCCCGTCCTCGGCAGAATAAATCCCGTCCGAGCGGTCATTGGCCTCAGCGATCACCGGGGAGAACGCCGCCCGCGAAAACGTCATGTCCATCTCGTCGCAAACCTGCGCCAGCCCCGCCTGGATGACCGACAGCGTGATCGGATCGACACTCATGCCCGCACCTTCTCCCGATGATAGGTCAACGCCCGGGCCAGGCAGAGCGCCAGAGCGTCCCGATCTAACCCCGGTTCCAGCAAGATCCCCCGGTTCCCCAGATACTCGAACGCCTCCGGGAAATCCGCCCGAAACCCGTCCACCAGGCGCGTGTGACAGATGAAAAACACCGCAGGCCGCCCCTTGTTCAACCCCAGCCGCACGGTCGATCCCGCCTTGGTCGCCTCGGTCAGATAAGCCGGCTCGCCCCATTTCAGGGTTTCCGTCAAAGGCCCGGCGCCTGCCTCCGAGGCCACCTCGAAGATCAACCCCCGCACGTCTTCCAGACACGCCCGCACTTCCGCGTCATACCCCGCAAAAACCGCGGCGACCTCTTTCGGCATCCCGGCCATCATTTCATCTTGTCCAAAATACGCATCTCCAACGCCCGCCTCACCGAACCGCCTCCACCACAAGGTTCCCCAACGCATCGCCCCGCGCCACCCAGCCCGGTTCGATCAGCACCGTCGTGTCCATCTGCTCGATCACCGCCGGGCCCTCGATCACCGCATCCAGCGGCAGGTGATCCCGCCAGTACACCGGCGTCTCCATCGCGCCGTCTTCGAAAACCACCACGCGGCGGTCCCGTGCCTCCGCCACCGCCTTTCGCCCCGAGGCATCAACCAGCGCCGACAGGTTCACCGGCTCCGATACGCCCACGACCGAGCAGTTCACATTGACGATCCGCGCCCGGATCTCCGCCAGTTCCACCCGGAACCGCTCCCAATAGGCCGCCTCGAACCGCGCCCGCAAATCCTCGCGCGAGGGTCGTCCATCCGGCAAATCCACCCGGACAACATGGCTTTGCCCGATGAACTGCATGTCCACGCTGAATCGCTCCTGCACCTCGCGGATCGCGACCGATTCCTCGCCCAGCGCCGCGCGCCCGGCCGCCACCTGCTGACCGAAGATCGCATGGATGGCCCCCGGATCGAAATCGTCCAGCGGCGCATTGATCGTTCGGACGTAATCGTGCCGCAAATCCGCGACCATGCAGCCCAGCGCATTGGTGATCCCCGGCCTGACCGGGACCAGCACCCTCGGCACGCCCAGTTCGCGGGCCAGCGCGACGGCGTGAAGCGGCCCCGCGCCCCCGAAGGCAAAGAGCGCGAAATCCCGAGGATCCGCCCCCAGCGACAGCGAGACCATGCGGATCGCTCCCGCCATCTTCGCATTGGCCAGCCGCACCACCGCCAGTGCCGCGCCTTCCGCATCGACGCCAAGCGGAGCGCCCAGGTCCCGCGCAAAGACCTCGGCCACCGCCTCCCGCGTCACGCCACCGGTCACGGCGAGCTTGCCCGGATCGAGCCTCCCAAGCAGCAGGTTCGCATCCGAAATCGTCGGTCGCACCCCGCCCCGCCCGTAGCAGATCGGCCCGGGATCGGCGCCCGCGCTTTCCGGCCCGACCTCCAAGAGGCCGGCGGCGTTCACCCGCGCGATCGACCCGCCGCCCGCGCCGACGGTCCGAACATCGACCATCGGCACATGGATCGGCATCGCGTATTCGATCTCGATCTCGTTCGACACCGGCGCCACGCCATCGCGGATCAACGCCACATCGGTGGACGTCCCGCCCATGTCATAGGTGATGAGGTTCGCGAACCCTGCCGCCCGCCCGGTGTAACCGGCGGCCATCACCCCCGAGGCAGGCCCCGACATCACCGTCTTGGCCGCCTCCCGCGCCACGAAATGCGAGGACACCATGCCGCCATTGCCATTCATCACCAGCACGTCGCCCGGATAGCCGCGCCCCGCCAGCTCGTCGCGGAGCCGCGCCATGTAGCGTTCCAGCAAGGGCTGAACGCTGGCGTTCACCGCCGCCGTCACGCCGCGCTCGAACTCGCGGGTTTCCGACAGCAATCCATGCCCCACGGTGATGAACCCGTTCGGCCAGGTCTCGGCGGCGATTTCCGCGGCGCGGAGTTCATGCGCCGGATTGGCATAGGCATGCAGGAAATGGATCACCAGCGCCTCGCACCCGGCGTCCAGAAGCTGCTCCACCGCCGCCCGCAGCGCGTCCTCGTCCAGCGGGACCAGCACCTCGCCACCGGCATCCATCCGCTCCGGCACCTCGATCCGCAGATCGCGCGGAATGACTGGGCGAAACTCTCCTTTCATTCCATAGGCTTGCGGGCGCGTCCTGCGCCCAAGTTCCAGCACGTCGCGAAACCCGCGCGTGGTGATCAGACCAGTCTTCGAAAGCCTCCGTTCCAGAATGGCATTCGTTGTGGTCGTCGTCCCATGCACGATCAGATCGAGCGCCGGCAGATCGACCCCGGCACTGTCCAGCGCGGCCAGCACCCCGAACGCCTGATTGTCCAAAGTCGTCGGCACCTTGGCAATTCTCAATGCCCCGTCCGGACCGATCATGGCCAGATCGGTGAACGTACCGCCTACATCGACGCCGACAATTCCGCCCAATTCCGCCTCTCGATCAACGCCCATGCAAGAGAGCCTTCCGGACCGCGACTGTCAACGGCACCCAAGCCTTCATTGCGACAGTCGCGCGGCTTGTCTTCCCCCTCACCTTGTCGCAACGTTCCCGCAATGAAACGCGCTCTCGTCACGCTTGCCCTGGTGCCCGGAATGGCCCGGGCCCATGCCAGCGATCAGGCCTTCGTGCTCCTGCTGCCCACCGACATCTACATCACCGCAGGTGTTTGCGTCGTGGCGGCAACGGTCCTGGGGCTTTTGCTTATCCCCGATCGCGCGATCATCGCCCTGTTCGCCCATCGCTCACGGGTGCCGCGACCAATTCCGCAACTTGCAACCGTGACCAGCCTTCTCAGTTTCGTGCTGCTCGCCGCCTTGGTGGGTCTTGGCATCGCCGGTCCGCCGGACCCGCTCTCGAACCCGCTGCCGCTTGTCTTCTGGACAGTGGGCTGGGTCGGCGTGGTCAGCCTCTCCGGCATCGTCGGCAATCTCTGGACCTGCCTGAACCCCTGGACCGGCCTCTATCATCTGTTGAACCCGACATGGCCGCAACGCCCGGTTCCCCTGCACTGGGGGCGGATACCGGCCACACTCCTGCTTGTCGCCTTTGCCGCGTTTCTTCTCGCCGACATCGCGCCTGACGATCCGGGCCGTCTTGCCACGGCAGTTGCGATCTATTGGGCTGTGACGATGGCCGGTCTGCTCATCGCCGGACCGTCCTGGTTCGATCGGGTCGAACTGGGACAGGCGATCTGCGGCTCATATGCCCGCCTCTCCGCCCGAGCGCCGGACGGCATAGGGGGGCCGGGCTGGCAGTTGCTGCGCCCGGCTCTGCCTGCAAGCGGATGGTTCGCACTCGCCCTGCTAGGGGCTGGCAGCTTCGACGGGCTGAACGAAACATTCTGGTGGCTGGCGATGATCGGAGTGAACCCGCTCGAATTCCCCGGCCGCTCCGCTGTGGTGACAGAAACCCTCACAGGGCTTGCCGCCGCCCTTGCCCTACTGGCAATCGCATTCGCCACGTTCGTCTGGCTCGGTCGACGGCTGGTCTCCCCGTCAACCTCCTTCGGCACCGATTTCGAACGCCTGGCCCTGTCCCTCCTGCCCATCGCGCTGGTCTATCATATGGCCCATTACCTGCCCTCGTTTCTGGTCGGCCTCCAATACACGGCTGTGGCCCTCACCGACCCGCTCGACACCGGCGCGGACCTGCTTGGCATCGGCTCCTTCCACGTCACAACCGGCTTCTTCAATCGCCTCGACACGGTCCGCCCGATCTGGCTCACCCAGGCGGGCCTCGTGGTGATCGGCCATGTCTGGTCCATTCTGCTGGCCCATCGCATCGCCCTCGACCTCTACGGAACCGGACGGCGAACGGCACTTGCCACCCTGCCGCTCTCGCTCTTCATGGTCGCCTACACCTTCCTGGGCCTATGGCTGCTGGCCGCACCCCGTGGCGCGTAACCGCCCGATTTCTCCGCAATACCTGATCCGAACCACCCCGGTCCCCGAAAACACTGGACAACCCTCTGCCTCCCGTCCCACCATCGGGACAACAACAGACCAGGGAGACATGGGATGTCACAGAAACTTCTTACCAATCGCCGGACCTTGCTCAAATCCGCCGCCGCAGGCGGCCTTCTGGCCGCCACGCCGCTGGCCAGCCGCTTCGCCTCCGCGCAATCCTCGGCCCCGATCAAGATCGGCTTCCAGCAACACCAGACCGGGATCGGCGCCGCCTACGGCCGCTGGTATGGACGCACGACAGACGCCGCCGCCAAGCTGATCAACGACGCCGGAGGCATCAATGGACGCCCCATCGAGATCATCGCCGAGGACGACGGCACCGACCCCAAGCGCGGCGCGGAAGTGGTCGAGAAATTCGCCAACCAACACGGCTGCGACGTGGCCTTCGGCACGCTTTTCAGCCATGTCGTTTTCGGCTCGGCCCCAGCCGCCGGGGAGCTCAAGATCCCCTATTTCGTCGTCTCAGAAGGCCACCACGTCGCCTCCGGCGCTCTCAACCGCTACACGCTGCAACCGGGCATCACCGATGTGAAAAGCCAGGTCCAGGCGATGGCGCCCTATGTCGCGAACACGCTCGGCAAGAAGGTCACGATGATCTTCCCCGACTTCGCCTTCGGCCATGACCACCGCGACTATTTCACCGCCGCGCTTGAGGCCCAGGGCGGCGAGGTTCTGGCCCATATCGCCATCCCGCCGACCGAGACCAGCTTCACCAAGTATTTCCCGCAAATCCCGCGCGATACCGAAGTGCTCTACCACGTCATGGTTGGCCCCGCCGTCCTGACCTTCGTCAAGGAACTGGGCGAATTCTTCGGCCCCTCACGGCCCGAACTCTTCGGCTTCATCGACAGCCTGGAGGCCGTCGATCTCGCCTCCCCCGGCCTCGAATTCCTCGACGGCACCTATTTCTGGGAGGGCAACCCGCGCTACGCGCAGGAAAACCAGACCGAGTACGACAAGGCCTTCCGCGCGGCCGTCGGCGTGGACGACAACGGCGCTTCGGTCTCGGATCCGGCGGATGTCTCGACCTATGCCCATATGTTCGGCTGCTGGGAGACGCTCTACATCCTCAAGCAGGCGATGGAGGCCGCCGATTATCAGGGCGTGGGCGACCGCGCCAAGCTGATCGAGGCGGTCGAAGCCATCACCGACCTGCCCGAAGGCCCCGAGCATCCGCAAGGCGCGAAACTCTTCAACGGCAAGACCCACCAGGTGTTCGGGCACCAGTACATAACCCGTGTCGAGAACGGGAAACTGGTGCTTGCCCACACCACCTCCATCGAGGACACGCTCTACGAGGACGAAGTGGACTACACGACCCAAAGCTTCTGAAGACACATGGACGAATGCGCGGGGGAACTTGTACTCCCCCGCCCGGACCTTCGCGTCGTCGTCACAGGATCGCTTGGGTCACCTGCCGAGCCGCGATCAGCTCCAGCGCCACATTCGGGATACGCTGCGAACTGAATGGCTGGACCAGCTTGATCGGCGTTTGTCCGATATGGGTAAGCTGATGTGAACGCGCCAGCGAATACAGTGTTTTCAGATCGCTCCGGTCGTCGTCGGTCATGGCGCTCTTGTGGCCATAGTTCATGATCGAGAAGGCGTCGTGCTCGCCGAAGACCTGCGATGGAAATGCGGTTTCCCGGACATCCGCGAAGAAGTGGCGAAGGCCGAAGACATGCCCCACCTCATGCGCCATCGTTTCCACCTGTTCCTTCCGGCTTTGTTCGAACATGATCGGGTAGACCTTCAGTTCGTGCCGACCAGCGTCCGGGAAAAACGCGCTCGCCAGCGTGCAGCCCCCGTCGCGACACTTGTTTTCTGCCATGACCACGACCTCGAAATCCCACGCGTCATGGGCTTCCTTGAACCGGATCGGGGCCGCGTCTTCCCAAAGCTCGACACCTTCGGCGAGCAGCGTGCGGACATAGGCCTTGATCTCATCTACGTTGGAGAACTGGAGCAGCGCCAGTTCCTGAAACCGCCAGCGGAGGGTCACGTCGCTGTCCCAGAGGGGAATGAACCCCTCGGAAGCATCGAGCACCAGTTCGGTGACCGACCTGTTGTCAGGCGTTTCGTACCCGCGGGTATCCGTATCGCAGATGAATCCCTTGCGCCGGAACTTGTGGACCTTGTCTCCGATCAGTTCCTCAGCCTCCTTCTGAGGGCGGAATTGCAGGAGTTTGCTGGCTTTCTCGTCCGGAGCATCGGGATCGCGTTTCGTATATGCGGACATATCGACTTCCTCCTTAAAATACTTGCTTGCAATGCCTTCAGCATCCGACACCCGGCCCTTCGTTTCAAGCCCTGTTGAGTTTCCGGCCAAACCCGATACTGCTTAAGGTTCGGACGGACAGGAGCACAGATGGAATTCGGCCCGCACCTTCTGCTGGCAACACTCGAAGGCGCGGTCGGTGCGGCTGTCCTCGCCCTGACGGCGCTCGGCCTGTCTCTCGTCTTCGGGGTGATGCGGGTGGTGAACGTGGCCCATGGCGAGTTCTATATGCTGGGCGCGGTGCTGGCCTGGTTCGTCGCCACCACCATCGGCGGCCACCCCGCGCTCGGCTTTATCGCCGCGCTGCTGATCGTCCCCGTGATTGCCGCCGTCATCGCGGCGCTTGCCGATATTCTGGTGCTGAAGCGCGTCGACTACGATCCCGAAGCCACGATCGTCGCCACCATCGGCCTGCTCTACATCATGCAGCAGGCGGCACTCATGTGGTATGGCCCCGAGGCCCGCGCCGTAGCCCCCCCTTTCAACCACCGCATCGCCCTGCCCTGGTTCGAATGGACCGAAGACGGTTTCGGAATGTACTACCCATGGGGCCTCTCGATCACCAGCTACAAGCTCTTCGTCATCGCCGCCGCCCTTGCGATTTTGACCGCCTTCTGGCTCCTGCTCACCCGCACCAAGATCGGCCTTGTCATGCGCGCGACCCAGCTTGACCGCGACACCGCCACCGCCTTCGGCATCCCCGTGGAACGCGTCTATGCGATGGTCTTTGGCCTCGGCGCGGGCCTCGCGGCGCTGGCGGCCGTCCTGATCGTACCGATTACCCAAGCCCATTACCTGATGGGCGGCGACCCCCTGCTGCTCTCCTTCATCGTCGTCATCATCGGCGGCCTTGGCTCGATCCGGGGCACACTGGTGGCAGCCCTTTTGATCGGCATGTCCGACGGCATCATCTCGGTCTTCTTCTCGCCGACCCTCGCCAAGATCCTCGCCACCCTCCTTGTCGCCCTCGTCCTCGTCTTCCGCCCGCAGGGCCTCTACGGGAAGAAGGCGGCATGACCCCTCATCCTGTTGAAAATACTCCAGAGGGTGAATTGGTCGCAGACCAAGAGGGGGACAGCGTCCCCCTTCCCACCGTGACTCCGGTGGCGCAATGACCCGCCCCCTCGCCCTCCACCTCGCCCTGATCGCGGCGCTCATCGTCGCGGGCCTGACGCTGCCCGCCTACCACCAGGGCAACCTCGCCCGCATCTTCGTGCTGGCCACCTACGCCATCGGCTACAACGTCCTCTTCGGCTACACCGGCCTTCTCTCCCTCGGCCACGCGATGTTCTTCGGCGCGGGCATGTACGGCCTTGGGCTGGCCATGCAGCACGGGGGCATCCCAGCCCTCCCCGCCTTCGCTATCGGCCTGATCTCCGCCGCCGCGCTCTCTGCCGTCGTCGCCCTCCTCGCGCTCCGCACCATCGGCGTCGCCTTCATGATCGTCACGCTAATGTTCGCGCAATCCGCCTCGCTCACCATCCTCTACTTCGGGCGCTGGACGCGCGGCGACGAAGGCTTCGTCCTTGGGCAGGCCACCCGCCAGATCGCAGGCCTCGACCTCACCCAACCGCTCATCCGCTATTACGCCGCCCTCACCCTCTTCACCGTGGCACTGGCAATCACCGCCCGGATGATGCAACTCCGCTTCGGCCACGTCCTGATCGCCATCCGCGAGAACGAGGGCCGAACCACCATGCTCGGCTACGACACCGCCCGCCACAAATTCGCCGCCCTCGTCATTTCCGGCACGATCTCCGGCGCGGCGGGTGCTGCCTACGCGTTGCTCTTCGGCTATGTCGGCGCCAGCTTCACCGGCGTCCAATACTCGATCCTCCCACTCCTCTGGGTCCTGCTCGGCGGCGCCGGCACCACCATCGGCCCCTTCATCGGCACGCTCTTCATGTTCTATCTGATCGACTACACGAGCGGCTTCACCAACGCCTATCTGATGATCGTCGGCATCGTCCTCGTCCTGCTCACGCTTTTCGCCCGCCAGGGGCTGATGGGCGAGATCCGCAAGCGATTTGCCCCGTGGCTGCCATGACCCATGTGCTTGAAACCAAAGGTCTCACCAAGACCTATGCGGGTCTCACCGCCGTCGATCAGGTGAGCCTCACCGTCGATCCCGGCCACATCCACGCGCTGATCGGCCCCAACGGCGCGGGCAAAAGCACGCTGGTCGGCATGGTCGCGGGCCGCATCCCGGCCACCAGCGGCGAGGTCTGGTTCGAAGGCGAAAACATCACCCGTCTGCCCGCCCATGCCCGCATCCGGCGCGGCATGGCCTATACCTTCCAGATCACCGCGATCTATGCCCGGCTCACGCTGGCCCAGAACCTTGAACTCGCCCTCCGCAACCGCTCCCGCGAAAAAGCCCTCGCCGCCCTCGACCGCGTCGGCCTCGCCTCCCGCGCCGACCAGTTGGCCGGAGACCTCGCCTACGGTCACCAGCGCCTCCTCGAAATCGCCATGGGCGTTGCACAGTCCCCGCGCCTTCTGATCCTCGACGAACCCACGCAAGGTCTGGCCGAAAGCGAGATCGCCGAGTTCAACACCCTCATCCGGTCGCTGGCGGGCGACACCACGATCCTGCTCATCGAGCACAACATGAACGTCGTCATGGAACTCGCCCATCGCATCACCGTTCTGGAAACCGGCGCGATCCTCGCAGAAGGCACGCCGCAGGAGATCAAAACAAACCCGGACGTGCAGGAGGCCTATCTCGGTCATGCTGAAGCTTGAGGCCATCTCCACCGGCTACGGCCCCGTGCAGGTCCTCTACGACCTGTCGCTGGAGGCCCGCCCCGGCGAAGTCCTCTGCCTCTTGGGGCGTAACGGCGCGGGCAAGACGACGACGCTGCGCGCGATCATGGGGCTTCTGCCGCTGACCTCCGGCACGATCACCCTCGACGGCGAGACCCTCAGCACCCTGCCCCCCCACGAAGTCCCGAAACGCGGCATCGGCTACGTCCCGCAGGGCCGCCGCCTCTTCACCGAAATGACGGTCGCCGAAAACATCGAAATCGGCCTGATGACGCGCGGCAAAGGGGCGGAAACCCGCGAACGCGTCCTCACCATGTTCCCCCGCCTCCGCGAGCGCCTGACCCAGCGCGCCGAGACGCTTTCGGGCGGCGAACAACAGATGCTCACCACCGCCCGCGCCCTTTGCCTCGAACCCTCCGTCCTCCTCCTCGACGAACCGACCGAGGGGCTTCAGCCTTCGATGATCCAGCTCATCCGCGAGACCGTCGAAACCCTCCGCGCCGAAGGCAAGGCCATCATCCTCGTCGAACAGCGAATCGACGCGGTCCTGTCACTGGCCGACCGGGTGACGTTTATCGAAAACGGCCATTCGCGGGAGACGGTGGGGGTGGGGGCGCTGCGGCGGGACCGGGGGTTGTTGGAGAAGTATGTGGGGGTTTGAGGTTCGGAGGCTTTGCGGCCATGGCCCCCAATGCAACAAGGTCGCGGCTTGTCTGCTTTCAGGTAATACGTCTTTTTGGAGCAGCTACGCCTGAGCCTTACTGTCGCCCCGTTTGACCCTTAAGTATCGTTCCATGACTAGGCAAACGCGCGCCGCTATTGACAGATTGCTTAGAGGAATTTCGACTGGCCATGTCGAGACTGTTCGCGATGCCTGGCGCGATATTTTGCAGGATGGGGCAGAGTCAGTAACGCAGGTCCAGGAAAAGCTCTCTTCCTCAGCCTGGTCCGAAAACCCCCGTGGGCCTCTCGCCAAGTACTTTGGGGTGCTACTCGCCATACTTGACGAACTCGACAGGTCTACATTTGAGAGTGAGGTCTCCAGGCTTCGAGGTAGCAATCTGCATCCTTTGCACGCCAAGACCCTGGACGTTCTATCGCGTCGCATCTCTGACGAACCTGCAACACGGGTTGGCGAAGCAATACCTGTATTTGTTGCACCTGACGTAACGGATCGTTCAATTGTCTGCCGGAACATTGAACGCTGGAGCAGAACAAAAGGTCTTTCACTGAAGAATGTGACCCGCATCGACGTTATCGCACGTCACCCGCAGCTTGATTATCTTGGAAAGTACAACTTGTTTTTCTCGGGAATTGTCCTGACCTGGCCTACTGATCCTGTCAGCGGAATAAGGCTGTGGTGGGAACGCCTGAGCGCCGAATTCACGTTCTACCATGAAGTCGGTCACCATGTACTGGAGCACATCCAGGGCGGCCATGTGGAGGAGCAGGAGCAGGAAGCCAACGAATTTGCTCGTTCAATGATGCGCAGTTCGCGGCCGATTTCCACCACGACTGTCAGAGCAATTATTGTGCCTCTTAGACCCCTGCTAAGACGCTTGATCGCGTCACCGTCGCGATCCAACACCTAGTTGGCGGATACAAACCGGATCTTTGCGCTCGGGCGGTGAACGACCGCTTCGTCCACAAAGCGAGTGCCCATCCTTGCGCGCCCGCTAAATGGCGCGCACCCGACCAAGCATAAGTTCGTCTCACGCCTAAAGCGCCCGCCGCCACCAGTCACGCCAAAGCGTCCACGCCCGACGTCGATCCTTGCCGCCCCTCAGGGCCAGCCTTACGAATTCTGCCATCTCTCAATCCTGCCAATCGGAGCCGGTTTCTCCGGCACTCAATATCTTACGTCTAATCAGCTTTGCTTATTCCCCAAAGCCCGATTTGCCGCAGATTTTAGTGATGCGACGCGCAAGTCACAGGATTCGGTGGATTATTGCCGAACCAACGGCAAACGGCGCGCGGTCTCCCGCGCGCCACTCTTGTCGAACCTGCCCCGGACCTGATCCGGGGCCTCATGTTGTTCGTTGTGAGAGGCCCCGGGTCAGGCCCCGGGGCAGCCCGGTCTTTCCAGACCTCAGTTCAGCGCCGCATCCGTGATGTCATGGGTCCAGGCCCCTTCCGGCGCCTTGGTGATGACCGGATCGGATCCGCCCGACAACAGTGACTCAACCGTGCGTTCGTAATCCGCCGGATCAAGCGCCCCGTTCGAGCCCGCCGTCAGCTTGGCGATCTCGCCCATCATGCGAACCTGATGGGTCTCGGTCTGGGCCCCGGTCTCGTCATAATCCAGCACGATCATCGCGGCCTCTTCGGGATTCTCCTCGGCCCATTTCCAGCCCTTCATCGAGGCGCGGACGAAGCGGGTCATCTTGTCGGCGAACCCGTCCTCGGCCAGCCGGTCCTCCAGCACGTAAAGCCCGTCTTCCAGCGTCGCCACGCCCTGATCCTCGTATTTGAAGGTAATCAGATCGTCCGCCGAGACGCCCGCGTCGATCACCTGCCAATACTCGTTATAGGTCATGGTCGAAATGCAATCGGCCTGCCGCTGCAGCAGAGGATCGACGTTGAAGCCCTGCTTCAGCACCGCCACGCCGTTGTCATCGGCGCCATCGGTTTCCACACCCAACTGGCTCATCCAGGACATGAAGGGAAACTCGTTGCCGAAGAACCAGACCCCCAGCGTCTTGCCCGGAAAATCACCCGGCCCCTCGATCCCGCTGTCCTTCCAGCAGGTCAGTTGCATGCCGGACGACTTGAACGGCTGCGCGATGTTGACCAGCGGCAGACCCTTCTCCCGTGCGGCCAGCGCTGCCGGCATCCATTCCACCAGCACATCGGCCCCGCCACCGGCGACCACCTGCGGCGGCGCGATGTCCGGTCCGCCCGGTTTGATCGTGACGTTAAGGTCTTCCTCTTCGTAATACCCGTTCTCCAAGGCCACGTAGTACCCGGCGAACTGCGCCTGCGTGACCCATTTGAGCTGCAGCGTGACGTCGTCGGCAGCCTGCGCCGCGCCTGCGGCCATCGTCAGCGCCACTGCGCCCGTGAGTAGCTTTTTCATTATCTTTACTCCCCGAAGTTATTTGGTTCTTTGTGACGGGTGCCAGAAGGTCACACGCTTCTCCAGAAGCGCGACCAGACCGTAGGCTGCGGAACCCGTCAGAGCAGCCACGGCTATTTCAGCCCAAACAAGGTCGATCGACAAGCTGCCGACGCCAGTTGAAATACGAAAGCCCATGCCCCGCGTGGGCGAGCCGAAATATTCAGCAACAATCGCCCCGATCAGGGCCAGCGTCGTCGCAATTTTCAGCCCGTTGAAGACAAACGGCATGGCGGCGGGAAGCCGCAGCTTCAAAAGCGTCTGCAGATATCCGGCGGCATAGGTCCGCATCAGATCCTTCTGCATCGACGACGCCTCCGCCAGCCCCTGCACCGTGTTCACGAGGATGGGAAAGAACACCATCACCACGACCACCGCCGCCTTGGAATGCCAATCGAAGCCGAACCAGCTCACCAGGATCGGCGCAATGCCAACAATCGGCAGCGCCGCCACGAAATTGCCGACCGGCAGCAAACCCGCCGTCAGGAAGCGCGACCGGTCGATGGCAATCGCGGTCAGGAAGGCCGCAACGGCCCCGATCACATAGCCCGACAAAGCGCCCTTCAGCACCGTCTGCACGAAATCCTCCCAAAGCACCCCGGTCTCGCCCGCGAACCGCGCCGCGATCGCCGAGGGCGCAGGCAGGATCACCGGCGAGACGTTGAACGCCACAACCGCCGCTTCCCACAGCACCAGAATGCTCAACCCGAACAACACCGGCACGACGATCCGCACCAGCCGGTTGCCATGCCAGGCCGATCGCGCCAGCGCGACATTCGCGCCCCACGCCCCCAGCCAGAACAGAACGGCAAGCCACATGCTCATGCGCCCGCCCCCATCCGCCGCATCGCCAGCCCTTGCAGCCAGCCGATCAGCGTCACCAGCACGCCCGCGAGAATGGCAGCGGCAAAAAGCGCCGCCCAGATCGCCAGCGGCGTCCCGAACTGATCCCCGATCAGGATGCGCGCGCCCAGGCCGCTGATCGCGCCGGTCGGCAGTTCTCCCACGATCGTCCCCACCAGCGCCGCCGCGATCCCGATCTTGAGCGAGGTAAACAGGTAGGGCACCGAGGACGGCAGCCTCAGCTTGAAGAAGCTCGACCACCCCCCGGCATTGTAGGTCTTCAGAAGGTCCAGCTGCTCCCGCGTCGGCGAGCGCAAGCCCTTCACCATCCCCACCAGCACCGGGAAGAAACAGAGATAGGCCGAGATGATCGCCTTCGGCACCGCCCGTTCCTCGATCCCCAACTGGCTGGAGAGGACAATGATCATCGGCGCCAGCGCCACGATCGGCACGGTTTGCGAGATGATGGCCCAGGGCATCACGCTCATTTCCATCGTCCGCGAATAGACGATCCCGACCGCCCCCAGAATGCCGATCATGGTCCCCAGCGCGAAACCGAACAGCGTCGATTGCAGCGTGATCCAGCCATGATAGATCAGGCTCCGCTTGGAAAACGCCCGGCCCCGCAAAGCCATCTCACCCGTCGTCTTCCAGAACTCACCCGCCACCTGCGCGGGGGTTGGAAGGCGCGGCCGGTCCAGCGCATAGCCCCGTCCGATCTCACCCGGGTTTTGCACCATCAGCGTCCAGACGGAGGTCTCGCTCCGCACCCGCGACCCTTCGGGCACCACCACGACACCCTCCCGTTCCGCCACGTCCAGCGCCTGCCGGACATTCATCGGCGCGACGGCCACGTACCAGAGCGCCAGGATGGCCGCGAGGACCGTCAGAACGGGGAGGACGCGCCGCATCAGGAGGGTCCCCGCATCTTCATCTTGGTGAAAATACGCAGATCGGTGCGGAGAACAGGCTCGACCGGCAGGGATGAATGACCCGCGTCTCCGGCCAAAGCAGCCTTATCACGGGCCGACGCATCAGAAGCCGGCTCCGTAGGGTTGCGGTTGCAGGCAGGAGAGTAACGCACAAGCCGAAGCCACCGGTTCCGGCAGAGGCGCGGCAGCCACATTTAAAAGACAACGTTCAAGACACGGTGTGCCGACCGTGACGTCCCTGCCCACAGAGCCTCCGCGAAACCGCAAGAATCTTCACCGCCTGTTAAACGACTCCCCCAAGAATAAAGGGCGGTAGGGAGGGGGAAAGCCGGGCGCGTTAATCTAAATGAATCCTGACGAATGGTCACTGCCGCCACTCCATCCGAAGTTCCGGCAACCCGTCATCGCCTTGTCCGTTCCGCTCGACCACTTCGAACCCCTCGCGCCGGTAAAACCGCTGCGCCGCCACGTTCGGCTCATGGGTCCAAAGCTGCAGATAACCCCGCCCCGACTTCGCCCGGTCCAGCAGCGCCTTGCCCAGCCCGCGCCCCGGCCGGTCGAGATAGAGCGCCCCGATCAGGCCGGTCTCCGGGTTCAGGGACAGGTAGCCTTCCACCGGCTCGCCGATTAGGAAAATCTCCCGCTCCGGCAGCGCCTCGGCGATGAACCCCTCGATCACCTCCGGTTCGGTCACGCGCGGCATCCATGCCGTCCGGTCGATCCAGTCATTCACGATCCGCGAGATCACCGGCACGTCCGCCGCCTCCGCCCGCCGGATCGGCACCCGGTCCCAGCGCAAAAGCACATCCGGCAAGCCTTCCTCGTTGTCGCCGGGTGTCTCCCTGATTTCGACAAATCCCTCGCGCGCATAGAACCGCCGTGCGCCCTCATTGGCGACGAAGGTCCAAAGCTCCAGCGCCTGCCGCCCGGCCTTCGCATGATCCAGAAGCGCCTTGCCCACACCCCGCCCCGGCTCCGCCACATAAAGCGTCGTCACCTCGTCGGTCTCGCGATTCAGCCCGATAAACCCCGCCACCGGATCGCCCGCCACCCAGACCTCCCGGCGTTGGAGAACGAAATCGCGATAGAACGCCTCCACCTCCTCGCGGCTGTGAACGCGCGGCATCCAGTCCCGGTCATCGATCCAGTCGTTCAGAATGGCCGCACAGGCCACCGCATCCTCCGGCACCGACCGGCGTATCTGCGGCCCCCCGGTCACAGCTCCTCCCCGTGCCCGGCCCGCAACCCTTCACGGACCCGATGCGCGACCTCGATGAACTCCCGGCTGTCGCGAATATCCAGAGGCCGTTCCTTCGGCAGCGGACTGTCGATCACATCCGCGATCCGCCCCGGTCGCGGACTCATCACCACGATCTTCGTCGACAGATAGACCGCCTCCGGGATCGAATGGGTCACGAAGCCAATGGTCTTCCCCGTCCGCGCCCAAAGCCCCAGCAACTCCTCGTTCAGCCGGTCCCGCACGATCTCGTCCAGCGCCCCGAAGGGTTCGTCCATCAGCAGAATATCGGCATCAAAAGCCAGCGCCCGCGCGATGCTCGCCCGCTGCTGCATGCCCCCCGACAACTGCCAGGGAAACTTGCCCCCGAACCCGCCAAGCTCGACCAGTTCCAGAACCCGGTCCACCCGCTCCCCCATCTCGGCTTTGGAAAAGCCCATGATTTCAAGCGGAAGCTTGATATTCCCCGCAATCGTCCGCCAGGGGTACAGCCCCGCCGCCTGAAAGACATAGCCATAGGCGCGCGCGCGTCTCGCCTCGTCCGGTGACATCCCGTTCACCGTCAAAGTCCCGCCCGTCGGCGTCTCCAAAGCCGCGATGCAGCGCAGGAAGGTGGTCTTGCCGCAGCCGGACGGCCCGATGAAGGAGACGAAATCGCCCTTCTCGATGGAAAGCGAGACGTCCTTCAACGCGTGGACGGGACCGTCATTCGTGTGGAAGGTCAGCGAAAGGTCTTGGGCGGAGATCACAGTCAAGGTGCTTCTGCCCCTCGCCAACCCACTCCATAGATCGAACTGTCCAGATGACCGTATTCGTGACGTGAAACAGCGTCATAGACGCCGCCACAATAGGTGCATTTGCCCAATACCCTTTGGAAGTCACGAAACGCGGCTGGTAGACGTGTTAACTCGCCGGGCAGCAACTCGCGTTGCCGGTTGGGTCCTTGGCGGCAATCACTTGCAAGACATCCTGACACAGTTTGGGCCATCTAAACCCCCGTCGCCGGGATCCCCGACCGCTCCACAGGACGCGGCGCGGTCAGTTCCTTCCACGACGACAGCGCCTTGTTGACCGGCGTATTAGGCTCCCGCCGCACGAACTCGCCATGCCCTTCCTTCGTCCGCACCTCGCCATCATGCACGGCCACATAGCCCCGCGTCAGCGTAAACCGCGGCAGGCCCTTCACCGTCTTCCCCTCGAACACGTTGTAATCAATGGCGGATTGCTGCGCCGATGCGGTGATCATCTTCTCCTTCTCCGGGTCCCAGACCACGATGTCGGCATCGGCCCCCACCAGGATCGCCCCCTTCTTCGGATAGCAGTTCAGGATCTTGGCGATATTGGTCGAGGTCACGGCGACAAACTCGTTCGGCGTCAGCCGCCCGGTGTTCACCCCGTGGGTCCAGAGCATCGGCATCCGGTCTTCCAGCCCGCCGGTGCCATTCGGGATCTTGGTGAAATCGCCCACCCCATAGCGTTTCTGCTCCGTGGTAAACGCACAATGGTCCGTCGCCACGACCGACAAAGACCCCGCCTGCAACCCCGCCCAGAGAGATTCCTGATGCCGCGCATCGCGGAAGGGCGGCGACATCACACGCCGCGCGGCGTGATCCCAGTCATCGACGAAATACTCACGTTCATCCAGCGTCAGGTGCTGGATCAACGGCTCGCCCCAGACCCGCTTGCCCTGCTGCCGCGCCCGCCGGATCGCCTCATGCGCCTCCTCGCAACTGGTATGCACCACGTAAAGCGGCACCCCTGCCATGTCAGCGATCATGATCGCCCGGTTCGTCGCCTCGCCTTCCACCTGAGAGGGGCGCGAATAGGCATGCGCCTCCGGCCCGGTATTCCCCTGGGCCAGCAGTTTCGCCGAAAGCTCCGCCACCACGTCGCCATTCTCGGCATGCACCAGAGCGATCCCGCCAAGTTCGGCCAGACGCTGGAACGACGCGTACATCTCGTCATCGTTGACCATCAGCGCGCCCTTATAGGCCATGAAATGCTTGAAGGTGGTGATGCCTTCCTTCTCGATCACGGTCTTCATCTCGTTGAAGACCTGCTCGCCCCACCAGGTGACGGCCATGTGATAGGAATAATCGCAATTCGCCCGCGTCGACTTGTTGTGCCACATGGCCAGCGCGTCATGCAGCCCCTGGCCCGGACTTGGCAGAGCAAAATCCACCACCATCGTCGTGCCCCCCGACAGCGCGGCGCGGGTGCCCGATTCAAAATCGTCCGAGGAATAGGTCCCCATGAACGGCATCTCCAGATGCGTATGCGGGTCGATCCCCCCCGGCATCACGTAGCAGCCACTCGCGTCCAGTTCCTCGTCACCCTTCAGCCCCTTGCCGATCTCGGCGATGCGGCCACCTTCCACCAGCACATCCGCCTCATAGGTCAGGTCGTGCGTGACGATGGTTCCGTTCCTGATGACAGTCGACATGGACAATACTCCCCGTATCTCGTTGTTCTCCCCCGCATTTCTTCTGTCGAGAAATACTCCGGGGGTCCGGGGGCTGGCCCCCGGCGCTCTCAATCCTTGTAATCCGGTTCCTCGCGGTCGAGGATCAGCTTCATCTCGGCGAAATGCGCGAACTCGGCCTCCTTGTAGACTTCCCACTCCGCCGCCGTCGCCTCCGCCAGATCGTCCGGCATCACCTGCAAGGGCTTGCCCGTCGAATAGGCCAAGAGCAGCGTCTTCGCCGCCCGCTCGAGATGGTACAGCGCGTCCCACGCCTCCGCCACCGTCGCGCCCAGCGTCGTCACCCCGTGGTTCTGCATCATCACCGATGTGTGGTTGCCGATGGTCCGCGCAATCCGCTCCCCTTCCTCGCCCTCGCTGGCGATGCCGCCGAAGGACAGGTCATAGGCCAGCCGGTTGAAAAACCGCGCCGTCACCTGGTCGATGGGATAGATCGTCGGGTCCTTGAGCCCGCAAAGCGCCGTCGCGTGCGGAGGGTGTATATGCAGCGCCACCCGCGCCTGGGCCAAGTTCCGGTGCAGCGCCGAATGGATCGCCCAGGCTGTCGGATCGGGCGCATCCGCCCGGCTCAAAGTGTCGGGATCGTCGGCATCGCAGAGCACGAGGTCCGACGCCTTCACACGGGACCAATGCACCCATTTCGGGTTCACCAGGAACCTCCGCCCATCCGCCGAGACAGCGGCCGAGAAATGGTTCTGAATGCTCTCATGCCACTCCGCCCGGCAGGACAGCCTCAGCGCGGCGGCAAGGTCGATCCGGATCTGGGTTTCGTCGAGGGTGGTGTCGTGTTGGGTCATAACTCTTGTCTCGCTGTGGTTTGCGACAAGCAGATTTGTAAGCACTTGCAGAGAGCGTCTTCGAGACAAACCTCGAGCTTCTTGTCATTCGTCAGTTTTCCAACTGCCGCCGGAGCGCTTTCAAGTCCACGAAAATACTCACGAAACATCTCGCTACTTTCGCCAGACAGATAGACCTGATGACTCAACTGCGGCGAGCAATCGTAGACATTCTCAGCTTGAACAAGTTGCGAACGCTCCGGGTAACGGCCAGCCTCCTCCGCTGACATTACAATTGGTACGTATCGCAAATGAACGTCGGAGTCCGCCAAATCACCGCTTGCAAGTGCAATTTCGATATGCTCCGAGGCGAATTGTGCGACCCGTTGGAAATTTTCGAGAACATCCGCGTCCAATTCGGCAGACCAACCAAAAGTCATTTCAACACCGCCCGCACCACTCACCCCACTACCCCCGCCGTCTCCACCACCGCGTGGAACAGCACATCCGCCCCCGCCGTGGCCCAGTCCTTACTGATCTCCTCGGCCTCGTTATGCGACAGTCCGTCCACGCAGGGACACATCACCATCGCCGTCGGCGCAACATCGTTGATCCAGCAGGCATCGTGGCCCGCGCCAGACACGATATCCATGTGAGAATACCCCAGCCGCTCCGCCGCATCGCGCACTGCCTTCACGCAGCCCTCGTCGAAGGCAGGAGGCTCGAACTGCCCCACCACCTGGTGCTCCAGCGTGACCCCGATCTCCTCCAGCATCGCCGGCGCGCGCTCATAGAACTCCGCCTCCATGCCGTGCAGCTTCTCCGGCAGGTGCGACCGGAAATCGATAGTGCAGACGACCTTGCCCGGAATGACATTCCGCGAATTCGGATAGACGTCGATATGCCCGATCGCGCCCACCGCGTTCGGCTGGTTCTTCATCGCAATCTCGTGGACCAGCTCCGTCACCAGAGCCAGCCCGCGCCCGGCATTCTTGCGCATATGCATCGGCGTCGAGCCAGTATGGCTGTCCTTGCCGGTGATCGTGCATTCGATCCAGCGCAGCCCCTGCCCGTGGGTGACAACGCCAATGTCCTTGCCCTCGGCCTCCAGGATCGGCCCCTGCTCGATATGCAACTCGAACAGCGCATGCATCTTCCGGTCGCCCACCGCCTCGTCGCCCTTCCAGCCGATCCGCTCCAGCTCGTCGCCGAACCGCTTGCCCTTGGCATCCACCCGGTCATAGGCCCAGTCCAGCTCATGCTTGCCCGCGAAAACGCCCGAGGCCAGCATCGCAGGCGCAAACCGCGTCCCCTCCTCGTTGGTCCAGTTGACCACGACGATGGGATGCTTGGTCTTGATCCCCAGCTCGTTCAGCGTCCGGATCACCTCCAGCCCGCCAAGGACGCCCAGCACGCCATCATATTTCCCGCCCGTCGGCTGGGTATCCAGGTGCGAGCCCACATAAACCGGCAGCGCGTCAGGGTCCGTCCCCTCGCGCCGCGCGAACATGTTGCCGATCTGGTCCAGCCCCATCGTGCAGCCTTCCGCCTCGCACCATTTCTGGAACAACGCGCGGCCCTCGCCATCCTCGTCCGTCAATGTCTGCCGGTTGTTGCCGCCTGCGACTCCGGGGCCGATCTTGGCCATCTCCATCAGGCTGTCCCACAGGCGATCCCCGTTGATCCGCATGTTCGCTGCTGGCTGGCTCATCGTCGCGCTCCCCGTTTCGGAAATTATTGACCAAACGGTCAGGAAGACGCTAGCAGAGGACAAAGACCAGTCAAGCGCCAGACGTGCCGCCCATCCCCGGGCCGGACCAAGCGCCCGGGAATAGAGCAGAACGCGTGACCATTCAGCAGCGGCAGACCCGCATCCAGAAGAAGAACCGCGAGGCGATCCTGAATGCCGCGCTCGACGTCTTCTCCGATCACGGCTTCCGCGGCGCGACCCTCGACCAGATCGCGCAGGCCGCCGGTCTGTCAAAACCCAACGTGCTTTACTATTTCGCCTCGAAGGAGGCGATCTACACCGCCCTTCTCTCCGGCCAGCTGGAAACCTGGCTCGACCCGCTTCGCGCCATCGACCCGTCCGGCGATCCGGTCGGGGAAATCCTCGCCTATATCCGCCGCAAGCTGCAGATGAGCCGCGAGTCCCCCCGCGAAAGCCGCCTCTTTGCCAATGAAATCGTGCAGGGCGCGCCGCATATCCTCGACCAGATCGAAGGCCCGCTGAAAGAGCTGGTGGACCGCACCGCACAGGTGTTCCGAAGCTGGTCCGCCGAGAACCGCCTGGCCGACATCGACCCGCATCACCTGATCTTCTCGATCTGGGCCACCACCCAGCATTACGCCGATTTCAGCGTTCAGGTGACCGGCATCCTGCAAAGTGACGGCATCGCGCATTTCGACGAAGCGGCGGAATTTCTTGAACAATTTTACCGAACTGCCCTCACACCGCGCGGCGCTTAACCGAACCTCAACCCTTTCCTGCATAGAAAATATGTGTGGGGCACTTTGTAAGGGATAGAGGGCCATGATACCCGCAGCATCCGCCGCAGGTGTCGCCGTCAAAACCGCTCAGCCGGTGGCGACATTATCTGCCGAACGCGCATCGCAGCCGCAGGCACCAGAAACCGCGCGCTCCAGCGCCGGGGAATCCTCGGCGGCGAACATCCGACTGGAAACGACCAGGGCCGTCACCGCGCCGGAACAGACCGCAGTCGCGCCGCGGCTCCGCGATCAGGAAACCGCCGAACGGACGGAGCGTGCTCTTCCCGCCAATGACACGCCGACCGGCCCGCCACCGACTTTCGAGGAAAGCCCGCTGGAACGGCAGGCCCGCGTCGCCTTCGACCCGCCGGAGCCTACACCGGCCGATGTTGCGCCCGAACCCGCAGTCGTGCCCGCAGATCAACCTGACGCACCGGAAGATGTTCCCGAACTGGCCGTCTCAGGCGAAGCACCGCCCGCCGACCCGCCGCCGACACCATCGGAAAAGGCCGAAGCCAGCTTTGCCGAAACCCGCACGATCTCGACGCCCCGTGAACCTTCGACTGTGAACATCACGCAGTAACAGCCTGAGAAATCAGGCCGTTTCCAGATTGGCGTCGAGCCACTTCTCCAGCCAGTGGATGTTGTATTCCCCTGTCTGAACCGCCTTCTCCTGCAACAACGCATCGAAAAGCGGCACCGTGGTATCGATGCCATCCACGATCAGTTCCGACAGCGCCCGAGAAAGCCGCGCCAGCGCCTCCGGCCGGTCGCGGCCATGCACGATCAGCTTCCCGATCAGCGAATCGTAATAGGGCGGGATCGAATAGCCGTCATAAAGCGCCGAATCCATCCGCACGCCCAGTCCGCCCGGCGCGTGATACTGCGTGATCCGACCCGGTGAAGGCGAGAAATTCGGTAGTTTTTCCGCATTCAGACGAATCTCGATCGCGTGGCCATTGATCTTCAGCGCGTCCTGCGAGAACTCCATCGGCAACCCGGCGGCCACCCGGATCTGCTCGCGCACCAGGTCGACCCCGAAGATCGCTTCGGTGACGGGATGTTCCACCTGAAGCCGCGTGTTCATCTCGATGAAATAGAACTCGCCGTCCTCATAGAGAAACTCGACCGTGCCCGCGCCGATATAGTTGATCGTCGCCACCGCATCGGCGCAAATCTTCCCGATCCTCGCCCGCTCCTCCGGGCTGATCGACGGGCCCGGAGCTTCCTCGAACACCTTCTGGTGACGCCGCTGCAACGAACAGTCCCGCTCGCCCAAATGCACCGCGTTGCCCTTGCCGTCGCCGAAGACCTGGATCTCGATATGGCGCGGCTTTTCAAGGTATTTCTCGATATAAACCTCGTCATTGCCGAACGCCGCCTTGGCCTCCGACCGCGCGGTGGAAAACGCGTTTTCCATCTCGGCAGCCGTCTTGGCCAGCTTCATGCCGCGCCCGCCGCCGCCTGCCGTCGCCTTGACGATGACCGGATAGCCGAACTCCTCGCCGATGGCTTTCGCCTCGGCAACATTCGCCACCCCGCCCTCGGAGCCGGGCACCACCGGAATCCCCAGCCGCTTGGCGGTTTCCTTCGCGGTGATCTTGTCGCCCATCACCCGGATATGCTCCGCCGACGGCCCGATAAACGTGATCTGATGGTCTTCGAGGATCTGCGCGAAATTCGCGTTCTCGCTCAGAAACCCATAGCCCGGATGGATCGCCTGCGCGCCGGTGATCTCGCAAGCCGAGACGATCGCCGGGATGGACAGATAACTCTGCGACCCCGAAGGCGGGCCGATACAGACGCTCTCATCGGCCATCCGCACATGCATCGCGTCGGAATCCGCCGTCGAATGCACGGCGACCGATTGGATACCCATCTCCCGACAGGCACGAATGACGCGAAGCGCGATCTCGCCCCGGTTCGCAATCAGGATTCTGTCGAACATCCCGGCCGACCTACTCGATCACCATCAAGGGCGATCCGAACTCGACCGGAGAACCGTCCTCGATCAGAATGCGTTTGACCGTGCCGGAGGTGGGCGACGGGATCTGGTTCATCGTCTTCATCGCCTCGACGATCATCAGCGTATCGCCCTCGCTCACCTTGTCGCCAACCTTGACGAAAGCCGCGGCTCCCGGCTCGGGCGACAGGTACGCCGTGCCCACCATGGGCGAGGTCACGGCACCCGGCAGCGAAGCCGGATCGTCGCTGGCCTCGGCAGGCGCAGCCGCCGGGGCGGGCGCGGATGGCGCAGCAGGGGCCGCAGGCGCAGCCGGAGCCGCATAATGCACCGGTTGATGTGCCGCGATGGCGTTGGGAGATATCCGGCTGACCCGGACATTCAGACTGCCTTCGTCGGCATAGTCCCGTTTCACCTGCAGTTCCGACAGGTCGTTCTCGCTCAGAAGTTCGGCCAGCGCCTTGATGAACTCCACGTCGTCTTCATGCGATCGCTTGGTCATATATGCCCCTCGGGTCTGCTCTTCTTTTCCCGTTGAAGACTTATAGAGTGGCAGTCAGGCAAGGGAAAGCGTTGAAAACGGGCAAAGCGCATCCCCGCGCCCGCCTCCGTTATTTTACCAGTTGATAAAATTTTCGACTGTGGCAAGCTGATCGAAAGACGGGGCAGCCAGGAAGGTCCGAGCCATGCCGAATACAACACGCACGCCCGGAGTCGTCGCGGGCCGTCTCACGGATGCGGCACTGGCCGACAATTTCGGGGACCTGCACGGCCCCTTCGACGCGCATGAGGCGCTCGTCGCCGCCGACCGCTGCTATTTCTGCTATGACGCGCCCTGCACCACCGCCTGCCCCACCTCCATCGACATCCCGCTTTTCATCCGCCAGATCCAGGCCGGTCAGCCGGAAAGCGCGGCGAAGACCATCTTCGACCAGAACATCCTCGGCGGCATGTGCGCCCGCGTCTGCCCGACCGAAACGCTTTGCGAAGAAGCCTGCGTGCGCGAAGCCGCCGAAGGCAAGCCAGTGGAAATCGGGCGCCTGCAACGCTTCGCCACCGACAGCGCGATGGCGCAGGGCACGCACCCTTATGCCCGCGCCTCAGAGACCGGCAAATCCATCGCCGTGGTCGGCGCTGGTCCCGCCGGTCTGTCCTGCGCCCATCGCCTCGCCATGAAGGGCCACAAGGTCACCATTTACGAGGCCCGCGAAAAACCCGGCGGCCTGAATGAATACGGCATCGCCAGCTACAAGACCGTCGACGGTTTCGCCCAGGCGGAGGTCGACTGGCTTCTGAAGATCGGCGGGATCGAGATGATCTACGGCGAGAGACTCGGCAAGGGCACCCTCTCCCTCGACGGGCTGACGGAGAAATACGACGCAGTCTTCCTCGCCCTCGGCCTGGCCGGAGTGAATGCGCTCCGCACCGAAGGCGAAGAGCACGCCCATGTCCGCGACGCCGTCGATTTCATCGCCGAACTGCGCCAGGCCAGCAATGTCGGCACCGTCCCCGTGGGCCGCGACGTGGTGGTGATCGGCGGCGGCATGACCGCCGTGGACGCCGCCGTACAGTCCAAACTCCTTGGCGCAGAGCATGTCACCATCGTCTACCGCCGCCCGCAGGACCGCATGTCGGCCAGCCAATACGAACAGCACCTCGCCACCTCCAAGGGCGTGCGCATCATCACCGGGGCCACGCCCACCCGGCTGGAAGGCGGCGAATACGTCACCGGCATCGAATTCGCCTATACCGAGGAAGGCCCCGATGGCCTCCGGCCAACCGGGGAGACCTTCACCCTGAAAGCCGACCAGGTGCTGAAGGCCATCGGCCAGCATCTCGACGGCGCACCGGGCGCGATCCGGCTCGACGGCGGCAAGATCGCGGTCACCGGTCCGGGCCGCACCAGCCTGAAAGGCGTCTGGGCAGGCGGCGACTGCGCCACCGGCCGAGACGACCTGACCGTCACGGCAGTGGCCGAAGGCCGGGATGCCGCCGAAGACATTCACAACACGCTGATGAACTGAGCGGATAACGGGAGAAGACATATGGCAGATCTCACGACCGACTTCATCGGGATCAAATCCCCCAACCCGTTCTGGCTGGCCTCCGCCCCGCCCACCGACAAGGAATACAACGTCCGCCGCGCCTTCGAAGCCGGTTGGGGCGGTGTCGTCTGGAAGACGCTCGGCGAAGCCGGTCCCCCCATCGTCAACGTCAACGGCCCGCGCTATGGCGTGGTCCACGGTGCCGACCGCCGGGTCCTTGGCATCAACAATATCGAACTGATCACCGACCGCCCGCTGGAGGTGAACCTCGAAGAAATCGCCCGCGTGAAAAAGGATTATCCCGACCGCGCCATCGTCACCTCCATCATGGTCCCGTGTGAGGAACAGGCGTGGAAAGCCATCCTCCCCCGCGTCGAAGACACCGGCTGCGACGGGATCGAACTGAACTTCGGCTGTCCCCACGGGATGAGCGAACGCGGCATGGGCTCTGCCGTGGGCCAGGTGCCGGAATACATCCAGATGGTCGCCGAATGGTGCAAACAGCACACGGACCTCCCGGTGATCGTCAAGCTCACGCCCAACATCACCGACATCCGCTACCCGGCCCGCGCCGCGAAAGCCGGGGGCGCAGACGCGGTTTCTCTCATCAATACAGTGTCTTCCATCACGTCCGTAAACCTCGACACCATGTCGCCCGAGCCCTCCATCGACGGCAAGGGCAGCCATGGCGGCTATTGCGGCCCGGCGGTGAAACCCATCGCGCTCAACATGGTGGCCGAGATCGCCCGCGATCCCGAAACCGCCGGAATGCCGATCAGCGGCATCGGCGGCGTCACCACATGGCGCGACGCGGCGGAATTCCTCGCCCTCGGCGCGGGCAATGTGCAGGTCTGCACCGCCGCGATGGTCTATGGCTTCGGGATCATCAAGGAACTGACCGCCGGGCTGTCTGCATGGATGGATGAAAAGGGCTACGCGTCCGTCGCTGAAGTCTCCGGCCGCGCCGTCCCCAACGTCACCGACTGGCAGTACCTGAACCTCAACTACGTCACCAAGGCCCGCATCGACCAGGACGCCTGCATCAAATGCGGCCGCTGCTATGCCGCCTGCGAAGACACCTCGCATCAGGCCATCGCCATCAACCCCGGCCGCGTTTTCGAGGTTCAGGACGACGAATGCGTCGCCTGCAACCTCTGCATCGACGTCTGCCCGGTCGAAGGCTGCATCACGATGGAGGAACTGGCCCCCGGCACCCTCGACGAACGCACCGGCAAGACCGTCAGCGACGATTACGCCAACTGGACAACGCACCCCAACAACCCGATGTCCACGGCGGCGGAGTAGGTTTTTTAGAACGACGCGGCCCGGAAATCGGTTAGACTCGCCGCATGAGCGACCGGTCCCTCACACCTGAACTCCTGCTCGGAGCCTATGCCGCCGGGGTCTTCCCGATGGCGGACGCGCGCGACGACCCGAACATCTACTGGGTCGACCCCCGCGAACGGGGCGTCCTGCCGCTGAACGGCTTTCACCTCTCCCGCTCCCTCGCCCGCCGGATGCGCAAGGGCGACGTGCGGGCTACGCTCAACACCGCCTTCGAAGAAATACTCGACGGTTGCGCCGCCCGCGACGATACATGGATCAACGCCACCATCCGCGATCTGGTCCTGCAACTTGCCGACCGCGGCCACGCCCATGCTTTCGGCATCTGGCGCGGGCATGACCTCATCGGCGGCATGTACGGCCTCAGCCTTGGGCAGGCATTCTTCGGCGAAAGCATGTTCTCATACGCCACCGACGGCTCGAAAATGGCGCTGGCCTGGGCCGTCGATCACCTGCGCCGCACCGGCTTCACCCTGTTCGACACGCAGTTCATCACGCCCCATCTCGCCAGCCTCGGCGCCATCGAAATCCCGCGCGCCCAATATCACGCGCAGCTTCGCCTCGCCGTCGATGGCGAAGCGGATATCTTCAGCATGCCCTTGGAAACCGACCCTCAGGCCGTGGTGCAGCGGATCACCCAGATGTCGTAACGCGGGTGGTCCAGCGCGTTCAGCGCCGGGCTCGACGCCACCATCCAGCCGTCGAACAGCACCAGGTCACGCTCGGGATCGCGGATCGTCAGCCACGCGTAGCCCTCGCCCGCGATATTGTCCTCAGGATACCGGCACTCGCCCAGCGTCACCTCGATCCGGCCCACCGGCATGGTCTCGCCGCTGGCCATCTCAAGATCCGTGACCTCGCCCGACACCTTGTCGAGCCCCTTCAACTGCACACCGTCGGCAGTCAGCGCCCGCACGTCGTCGGCCAGAACATCCTCGATGATCATCGCACCCGACCCCGGATCGGTGCTGGTGATGACCGCCCCCGACCCCGGATCGACATATTCCTCTTCGATGTATTCGCCATCGTCCTGAAACGCGCCATCGTCCTGCGCCCAGACAGGGGCAGCGATCAGCACCAAAGCCAGAACCCTGCGGATCATTCTTCCCCGCCCGAGACGAATTTCAGCAGCAACTGGATGATCGAGACCGAGCTCTGCGTATCCGTGATCTCGTCCCCCGGCTCCAGGTTGAAGGCCGAGCCGCCCGGAAGGATCTCAAGGAAACTGCCCCCCAGCAACCCTTCCGAAGACACGACCACCGCCGAGTCGTCCGGCAGCGCCACGTCATCTTTCAGGGTGAACCGCGTCTCCGCCCGGAAGGTCGCGGGGTCGAGCGCCATCTCTGTCACGCTCCCCACCTTCACGCCCGCCAGACGCACATCCGTCCCGATCCCTATGCCCTCGGCAGACCGGAAAGACGCGCTGTAGCTGTCGAAGCCCGACGTGCCGACACCGACACCGCCGACCTGACCCGCATAGAACAGGAACCCCGCCGCCACGGCCAGAACCGCGCCGCCGGTCAGAACTTCGGTCACATTCTCCGACATGCTCTTACTCCGGCACCCAGGCCTCGTAATCCGACCGGTCCGCCGGATCGGTCCTGCGGATCGAACCGGCGGGCGCATAGGCGGCAGCCGTCCCCGTCAGGTTCTCCTGATGCGGTTTTTCCCAGTCCTTATGTGCCAAGGGCTTGTCCGTCGGCGGCTCGTCCCAGGTGTAATGCAGCCAGCCATGCCAGTCCGGCGACACCCGGCTCGCCTCGGCCTCGCCATTGAAGATCACCCAGCGGCGCCCGTCCTTCGACTGGTAGAAGACATTGCCCTGTTCGTCTTCCCCCACCTTCTCGCCATTGCGCCAGGTGTAGAACTGCGTGTTCCAGGTCTGGCTGTTCCACCAGGTCACGGCGCGCAGAATGCTGTTGAGAACGCCCATCAGAGCCTCGCTTTTGATTTCGTTCCCATATGCCGCAAGATGCACCGGAAATCCAGCATCATCGGGCGGCAGAGCCATCTCCCGCCGGAAGCCATGCAGTCAATTCGATCTCGATCTTCATCGCCGGGTCGATCAGCCCCGCCTCGATCATCGTGGCCGCCGGCGGGTTGGCCCCGAAGACCTCCGCCAGAACCGGCCAGCAGGGCTCGAAATCGCGCCGGTCGGGCAGGATGTAGTTCACCCGCACCACATGCTCGAACCCCGACCCGGCCTCGGCCAAAGCCGCCCCGATGATCTTCAGCGCCAGCCGGCACTGCTCGACCACGTCTTCCGGCACCGTCATCGTCGCGTGATCCGTCCCGGTCGTGCCCGAGACATGAACGAACCCGCCCGCCACCACGGCCCGGCAGTATCCGACCTTCGGCTCGAACGCCGATCCTGAAGAGATGCGTTTGATCATTCTGGCACAGCCGTGCCGCTCAGCCCGCGCTGGCTTCTTCCTTGGCCGAGTCCGAGTGGATCATCAGCGGCTTGGCGTCGGAACTGACGGCCTCCTCGTTGACCACCACTTCCTCGACGCTTTCCAGACCCGGCAGGTCGAACATCGTATCGAGCAGGATATTCTCCATGATCGACCGCAGCCCGCGTGCACCCGTCTTCCGCTCGATCGCCTTCTTGGCAATCGCGGTCAGCGCGTCTTCCGTGAAGGTCAGTTGCGCGTCTTCCAGCTCGAACAGCCGCTGGTATTGCTTGACCAGCGCGTTCTTGGGTTCCGTCAGGATGGTGACCAGCGCGTCTTCGTCCAGATCCTCCAGCGTCGCGATGACCGGCAGACGACCGACGAATTCCGGGATCAGGCCGAACTTCAGCAGGTCCTCCGGCTCAAGCTCCTTGAAATGCTCGCCGATGGATTTCTCGTTCGGGTCGCGCACATCGGCGCCAAAGCCCATGGCCGAGCCCTTGCCGCGCTGCGCGATGATCTTGTCCAGACCGGCGAACGCACCGCCGCAGATGAACAGGATGTTCGTCGTGTCCACCTGCAGGAATTCCTGCTGCGGATGCTTGCGCCCGCCCTGCGGCGGCACGGAGGCGACGGTGCCCTCCATGATCTTCAGCAAAGCCTGCTGCACGCCCTCGCCCGAGACGTCGCGGGTGATCGAAGGGTTGTCCGACTTGCGCGTGATCTTGTCGACCTCGTCGATATAGACGATGCCGCGCTGCGCCCGTTCGACATTGTATTCCGACGCCTGCAACAGCTTCAGAATGATGTTCTCCACATCCTCGCCCACGTAACCGGCTTCGGTCAGCGTCGTGGCATCCGCCATCGTAAACGGCACATCCAGAATCCGCGCCAGCGTCTGCGCCAGCAGCGTCTTGCCGCAGCCTGTGGGGCCGATCAGCAGGATGTTCGATTTGGCCAACTCGATGTCGGTCTTGCCCGCATGGTTCAGGCGCTTGTAGTGGTTGTGGACCGCGACCGACAGCACGCGCTTGGCATGGGCCTGCCCGATCACGTACTCATCCAGAACGTCACAGATCTCGCGCGGGGACGGCACGCCGTCGGAAGATTTCAGACCGGCGGTCTTCGTCTCCTCCCGGATGATGTCCATGCAAAGTTCGACACATTCGTCACAGATGAAGACGGTCGGGCCCGCGATCAATTTCCGGACTTCGTGCTGACTTTTGCCGCAGAAGGAACAGTAGAGTGTGTTCTTGCTGTCGCCCGAATTGTTCGCCATCACACTTTACCTCTCCGAACCCGCAGTTTTGCGCTCGCATTTGCCCGTTTCGAAAATCCTAAACCCCAGCGGTAGGGGGCACAACGGGAAAACAACATTTTGATTAAAGCACTCAGCTCTCGTCGCCTTCGGGTTTCGCTCTCGTCTCCACGATCTCGTCGATCAGGCCCCACTCCTTGGCTTCCTCGGGCGTCATGAAATTGTCCCGCTCCAGCGCATCCTCGACCTTCTCCAGGGTCTGGCCAGTGTGCTTGACATAGATTTCGTTCAGCTGCGTCTTCAGCCGTTCGGTGTGTCGCGCGTGGATCATGATATCCGTCGCCTGGCCCTGGAACCCGCCCGAGGGCTGGTGAACCATGATCGACGAATTGGGCAACGACAGCCGCATGCCCTTGTCGCCCGCGGCCAGCAAAAGCGAGCCCATCGACGCCGCCTGCCCCACGACCAAAGTCGCGATCTTGGGCTGGATGTACTGCATGGTGTCATAAATCGACAGACCGGCCGTCACCACGCCGCCGGGGCTGTTGATGTAAATCGAGATCTCTTTCGACGGGTTCTCCGCTTCCAGGTGCAGAAGCTGTGCCACGATCAACTGGCTCATCCCGTCATGAACCGGCCCGTTCACGAAGATGATCCGCTCCTTCAGAAGTCGGGAGAAGATGTCATACGCCCGCTCGCCGCGGCTGGTCTGTTCGACCACCATGGGAACAAGGTTCATATAGGTCTCGATCGGGTCTTTCATTTTGCCTGCCTTGCTTGCGTGGCGTATCTACGCCGAAGTTGTTGCGGGAGTCTTACCTGAGATGTCTGCAGAGTCTTAGTGTCGCGCCCCCGGCGCTGCAAGGCACCGGGGGCGTTGAAATCGCAAGACAATGGGTTTTGATCGGTGCAAACCGCCTCCCCTCAGGCGGGGTGGGCGGGACTTCGCGGCGGCGAACCGGGTTCAGCCGCGTTGAACGTGAACCAGGTCGTGCTCCGGACCGGACCGCTCGGCCAGCGAGCGAAACAGATCTTCGCGCATCGTCTCCGCCTTGGCCGCGCGCGCGACAAGTCGGCGATTGATCGGGTCGGCCACCAGCGGCCAGACAAACCAGACCGCAACGACACCCAACAGGAATACCGGAAGTGCAGATAGAATATTCATTTTCTCATGTCCCCACATGGTGACGGCCAGGCAGCGCCGCGCATGCCAAGATTCCTGCGAAAAATGGCGAAAGAATGACAGCGAAAGGTGATTTACGCCGGGTAACGGCAGGAAATTGCCGCATTTTTCGGTCGCATTGTCTGAAAACTGCTCATTGCGACCGGAACCGCACCCACTTGCGCCCGAAATAACGGCAAGGCACTCTCCGCCAATGGTCACAGTCCACAAACTCCCCCGCAATGATTCTGGCATCAAGACGGCGATTGCTGTTCTGAAACAGCAGCTTGGCGAGCGGCTACAAACCGGTCAGTCCATCCGCGAACAGCACGGCCACACCACAACCTGGATCGAAAACCAGCCGCCCGATGCGGTTGCATTTGTGCAATCCACCGAAGAGGTCGCGGAGATCATCCGCGTCGCGTCCGAACACAATGTCCCGGTCATTCCCTTCGGCACCGGCACCTCGCTCGAAGGTCATGTGAACGCGCCCGCCGGCGGCATCTCGGTCGATGTGAGCCAAATGAACAAAGTGCTCGACGTCCACGCCGAAGACCTCGATGTCGTCGTCCAGCCCGGTGTCACCCGCAAGGCGCTGAACGAATACCTGCGCGACACCGGCCTCTTCTTCCCCATCGACCCCGGTGCCGACGCCTCCCTCGGCGGCATGGCGGCCACCCGCGCCTCCGGCACCAACGCCGTCCGCTACGGCACGATGAAGGACAACGTCTTGGCACTGGAAGCGGTCCTGCCCTCGGGCGAGATCATCCGCACCGGCAGCCGCGCCCGCAAATCCTCCGCCGGCTACGATCTCACCCGGCTCCTCGTCGGATCGGAAGGCACGCTTGGCATCATCACCGAACTGACACTGAAGCTCTACGGCATCCCCGAGGCCATGTCCTCAGCCCGCTGCACCTTCCCCGACGTCGAAAGCGCCTGCAACGCCGTGATCCTGACGATCCAGATGGGCGTCCCCGTCGCGCGGATGGAACTGCTCGACGCCGAAACGGTCGCCGCGATGAATGCCTATTCCAAGCTCGATCTTCCGGTCTCCCCGCTCCTCCTGCTGGAATTCCACGGCTCCGACGCGGGCGTCAAGGAACAGGCAGCCACCTTCGGCGACATCGCCGAGGAGGCCGGCGGCACCGGCTTCGAATGGACGACCTCACCGGAGGAACGCAACCGCATCTGGCAGGCCCGCCATGACGGCTACTGGGCGCTCAAACGCCTCCGCCCCGAAGCGGAGGCCGTCGCCACCGATGTCTGCGTCCCGATCTCCAACCTGGCCGAGGCCGTCTCCCGCACCAAGGCCAAAGCGGCAGAGATGAACCTGATCTGCCCGATCCTGGGTCACGTGGGCGACGGCAATTTCCACTGCACGCTGCTCATCGACATGACCAGCGATACCGAACGGATGGCCTGCGAGGAATTCATAAGCTGGCTCAGCGGCCTTGCCGTCGAACTCGACGGCACCATCTCGGGCGAACACGGGATCGGCCAGGGCAAGATGGCGTCGCTGCCAAAGGAAGCGCCCACGACACTCGGCCTGATGCGCGACATCAAACGGACCTTCGACCCGAAAAACATCATGAACCCGGGCAAGATCGTCAGCCAGCCCTGACCGCCAAAGCAGGAAGCGACAAGGGCGGACCTCCCCTCCTGTGAAACGAAACCGGTCCGCCGGTCAGAAAAACGCCTGCAACCCCGTCTGCGCCCGTCCAAGGATCAGCGCATGCACGTCATGCGTCCCCTCATAGGTGTTCACCGTCTCAAGGTTCTGCGCATGCCGCATGACATGGAACTCCTGCGCGATCCCGTTGCCGCCATGCATGTCCCGCGCCGCCCGCGCGATATCCAGCGCCTTGCCGCAATTGTTCCGCTTGATGAGTGAGATCATCTCCGGCGCGGCCTTCCCGTCCTCCATCAACCGACCCACGCGGAGCGCCGCCTGCAGACCCAGAGCAATCTCCGTCTGCATATCCGCCAGCTTCTTCTGGAACAGTTGCGTCTGCGCCAAAGGCCGCCCGAACTGCTTGCGATCCATGCCGTAACTCCTGGCCCGGTACCAGCAATCCTCAGCCGCCCCCATCGTGCCCCAGGCGATGCCATACCGCGCCCGGTTCAGACACCCGAATGGCCCCTTCAGCCCCTCGGCCCCCGGCAAAAGCGCGTCCTCGCCGACCTCCACATTGTCCAGCACGATCTCGCCCGTGACCGAGGCGCGCAAGCTGAGCTTCCCCTCGATCTTCGGTGCGGACAGCCCCTTCGTGCCCTTCTCCAGCACGAAACCCCGGATCTTGCCCTCATGCGCCTCCGACTTCGCCCAGACGACAAAGACATCGGCAATCGGGCTGTTCGAAATCCACATCTTCGCGCCGTTCAGCACGTAACCGCCCTGCACCTTCGCGGCCTTGGTCTTCATGCCGCCCGGATCGGACCCCGCATCCGGCTCGGTCAGCCCGAAACACCCGATCCACTCACCGGAAGCCAGCTTCGGCAGGTACTTTTCCTTCTGCGCGTCGGAGCCGTAAGCATGGATCGGATACATCACCAGCGAGGACTGCACGCTCATCATCGAGCGATAGCCGCTGTCCACCCGCTCCACTTCCCGAGCCACAAGCCCATAGGTCACATAGCCCGCTCCCAGCCCGCCATATTCCTCGGGGATCGTGGTGCCCAAGAGCCCGGCCTCCCCCATCTCCGCGAAGATCTCCGGCTCGATCTTCTCCTTGGCGTAAGCCTCGGTCACGCGCGGCAGCAGGTTGCCTTGCGCAAAGGTCCGCGCCGCGTCCGTGATCATCCGCTCGTCTTCTTCAAGCTGATCGACCAGCCGGAACGGGTCTTCCCAGTCGAAGGCACCCAGCGACGGCCCGTGGCCGCTTTTCATCTCGTCTTTCATGGCACTCTCCTCCGATCAGGCGTCTGACGCACCATACCGCGCCCCGTTCCGGGTGGCGAGATAGGGGGCCAGCGGAATATCCTCCTGCCGCAAAAAGCCGCGCCCCGGCAGCACCCCCTCACGCACCATCTCGATCACGGCCGCCACGGAACTCGCCGTCGTCCAGGCAATCGCCGTCCGCATCCGCCCCGCGATCTCCCTCGGGCGCAGCGCCCGCACGAACTCACGCCGCGCAAGCTGGCCGTCAACCGTCCCTTCGGCGGAGACATGAATGTAGACCACATCGTCCGACACCGGCGGCTTGGCGTGAACGAGGATCTCGCCCGCCTCCGCTCGCCGCTCCCGCATCAGAAGCTCGTGAAAGAAGAAATTCATCAGCTTCACATGGCCGGGATAGCGCATTGTTTTATAGTCCAGATTCGGCACCCGCCCCAGATAGGTCTCGCACATCGTCCCCAACCCGCCAGAGGTGGTGAACGCCTCAAGCTCGGTCCCGTCGATGACGATTTTCTCGAGCCATTCCATCGCCGAGACCCATTTGTGCTGCCCGTCCTCCAGCACCTCGCAATCGTTGAGGTACTCGTTGACCACACCCTCCGGCGACCAGTTGAAACTGTATCCCATCAGCCCCGTCGGATGCTGCGGCAGCGCCCCGACGCGCAACCGGCAGGACCGGCACTCGTCGAACTGCGAGATCAGGTCCGCGCCGACGATGCCGACGAACCCCGGTGCCAGCCCGCATTGCGGCGCCATCAGCCCGCGCGAAGTCTCCGCCAATGCCCGGATCGCCGTCGTCGTCGGCACATCTTCGGTCAGGTCGAAATAGTGAATCCCCGCCCCATGCGCCACTGTCGCGACATTGGCATTGAAGGCGTAAGGCAGGCAGGAGAGAACCGCATCATGCCGCCCCAGCGCCTCGGCCAACGCCGCCTTGTCGCTCACATCCAGCGCCTCGACCGTCACCCGCCCGTCCAGTTCCGGACGTGGCCCGAGGTCCAGCCCGGTCACCTTCAGCCCCGTCTCCTGCAACAGCTCCGCCGCCAAAGCGCCGACCTTGCCCAGGCCCAATACTGCGATGCTGTCCATGCGTCCTGCCTCTTGATGGGATGTAAACACATCCTTCGCGAACCTCGCGCGGCTTATCAAGCTTTGTCGCGCAGATCTGACACGGTCGGGACTGGCGATCAGCACCTCGCTGCCCCGGACTTGATCCGGGGCCTCGGCGACGATTTGAGGTCCCGGATCAAGTCCGGGACAGTGACGACAGACTCAAAATCGTAGGGTGCGGTTCCACCGCACCATCGGCGCACGTTCCATTTGGCCCATTTGTGCCCTACGCGAAGCCACCCGCAACCGGTCGCCCCCATCACCACCCAAAGTGATTAACTATTCCTTAACCACAGCGACCGCCAAAGCGTACAAAACGGTTTCGCGGCCTCCCGAAACGCGTACAAATCTCCACGCACCATGTACGTTCGCCGCGCCTTACCTGTTTCTTAACGGTACACCCGTTCAGACTTTCGCACCCGCCGGGATGGTCTGCGGCGCGGCATTCAGGCTCTCGATGGCGAAACCTGCGGCGGCCTTGTAGCCCGCCATGAATTCCGCCTTTTCTTTCGGGGAGATAACCGTGTCGATATCCTCGAACTCGCCCCCGCAACGGTCGTTTACGATGTTCAGCAACCCGAACGGCCCGGCCCCCCGGTTGCGCAGCACAAGCTCCCCGATCGGCCCGCTCAACGCCGCATCGTACGCCTCCAGCGCAGCCTCGCTAACCCCATGTTCCAAAATCATTTTTCCCAACGCTCGCCCGTCCATGATCGCCTGGGTCGCCCCGTTCGATCCGGTCGGATACATCGCATGAGCAGCATCCCCCAACAGCGCAACCCGCCCGTCCCGCCAGGACGGGATCGGGTCGCGGTCGATCATCGGGTTTTCATAGGCGATCTCGGCGCCTTTCAGCAGTTCGGGAACGTCCAGCCAGTCCCACTTCCAGTTCTCGAAATAATGAACAAAATCATCTATTTCGACGGGCCGAAACCAGCCGCTGTCGCGCTCGGCAGGATCATCGAACGTCACCTCGGCAATCCAGTTAATCGCCGCCAATCCGTCGTCATCCACATGCGAAATCGGGTAGATCACCATCCGCTGTTTATGGGTTCCAAGACCGATGAACGACGATCCCGTCCGGATCGGCTTCGCCCGCGTCGTCCCCCGCCACATCACCGCGCCACCCCAGTGAATCGGCGGCTGATCGGGATACATCTGGGCCCGTATCGCCGAGTGGATTCCGTCCGCCCCGATCAACAGGGAGCCGCTCTCCTGCGACCGAATTCCATTGGAATTCTCGATAGTTACGCTCACGCCTTCGACCGTGTTCTCGTAGCCTACAACCCGCGCATCCAGCCGCACGCACTCCGCTCCGGCCCGCTCAACCAGCTTGTGGTAAAGCGCCATGTGAAACTGCCCGCGATGCACCGCGTATTGCGGCCAGTTGTACCCTGCGTCGATCCCCCGCGGCTCCGAATAGATGTCGTTGCCGTTCAGCCCGACCAAAGCCCATTCGCTGGCCGGAATGCCGACCCGATCGAGCTCATCGGAACTGAACCCGAGATCCATTAACTCGCGCACGCCATTTGGCTGGATGTTGATGCCAACGCCAAGGGGCCGCAACTGCCCGACACTCTCGAATATGCGTGTACGCACCCCGATTTGGTTCAGTGTCAGCGCCAGCGCCAGCCCACCAATCCCACCGCCGGCAATCAGAACCGTATCATCCGTCACGTTGCATATCCTCCCGGAAGAAAATGAGGCCCTGCCCCCGCGGCGCACAATTAAGCATCAAGGAAGGTCGAAGACCAGACCTTGCCGGCTACTCCCGCAATCCACTGATATTTCGACTCTTTCCGGAGAGAATGGTGCGGTCGAGACGCACCAAATTACGACTTCCCGTCTAGCCCCCTGTATCCGGGCCACTGATCCTGGGTTTCTCTGGCAAGGTTTCCGGAACTGGTAGGCCCATGTTGAGTGCCTGATGCGGCCGCGCGCAGCATTTCGCAGCATTTCGCGCTGCGGCCCATTGCACGGGGCGCAGCAGATCCACCTCGGTAACGACCTGCTCGCGGGGTTTGCCCCGGGTCCAGACGGCCAGCACTTTTCACCGGCCAGCAGTGCCATTCCAAAATTTTCGGCCACAGCACGGGGCGATTCAGCATCGAATGCCTCTGCCGGAAGATAAGGTGGCCCTGTCCGCCACATCGTACGCGCAGAGGGGCTACCATGACTGTAGAAGAGATTCTTGCCAAGCTGATCGCCTTTCCCTCTGTCGTGGGCACTCCGAATGGGGCGATCGTCGAATGGATTGCCGACTATTGCCGGGCCGCCGGGGCCGAGGTGAGGGTCCTTGCCGGGCCCGAGGGCGATCGGTCCAACCTTTTTGCGACCATCGGCCCGCGCACAAACCGGGGCTATGTTCTCTCGGGTCACATGGATGTCGTGCCGGCCGGCGAGCCGGGATGGAGCTCGGATCCTTTCGTGCTGCGCCGCGAGGGCGACCGGCTCTATGGCCGTGGCAGCACCGATATGAAGGGATATCTCGCCTGCGCCCTGGCCGTGCTGGCGGATCTGGCAACGATGCCTTTGGCGCGCCCGATCCACCTTGCCTTTTCCTATGACGAAGAGGCCGGATGCCGCGGCGTGCCGCATATGCTGGCCGCCCTGCCGGAGCTTTGCGAGACACCCCTTGGGGCGATCATCGGAGAGCCGAGCGGGATGCAGCCGGTGCTGGCGCATAAGGGCAAGATGGCCGCGCGGATGGCGGTGATCGGGCGTTCCGGCCATTCCTCGCGCCCCGATCTGGGGCTGAATGCCGTGCATGCCATGGCTGATGTCATCACCCATGCCGTGGCCCATGGCCAGTCCCTCACCGGCGGCCCGTTCGACGAGACCTTCGCGCCGCCCTATTCCTCGCTGCAGGTCGGGGTCATCGCTGGCGGCCAGTCGGTCAACATCATTCCCGACCACTGCACCGCCGATATCGAGGCGCGTGCCGTGCCGGGGGTCTCGCCCGCCTCCCTTCTGGAGCCGGTCAAGGCCCGGCTCATGGCCCTGCACGACAGCGGTTTCGAGGTGTCCTGGCAGGAGCTGAGCACCTATCCCGCGCTGGCCACGGCGGGCGACAGCGATCTGGCTGGGCTGCTTGCAGACCTCACCGGGCAGGACCCGCTCAGCGCCGTCAGCTACGGCACCGAGGCGGGGCTGTTCCAGCAGGCCGGGGTCGAGGCGATCATCTGCGGTCCGGGCGAGATCGGGCGAGCGCATCGACCCGACGAATTCATCGAGATGGGCGAGTTGGTCGCCTGCCAACGCATGATCACCGATCTTGGCGCGCGTCTCGCCGCATGACGGCGACACATTCCCGAACTGAACCCATGAAAACTGATCGGCCCTACCGATCGAAACCTTTGCACCTGACAGGAAAACCCATGTCCAATCTGATCACCATCGACACCACCCCCAGTTTCGCTCCGAAAGACGCGCTGCCCCTGCCCGAGCGGCTGATTTCCGGCGATCCCGCGTTCAAGACCTGGGCGCAGGACGCCTCCAGGGACGACAAGGTGAAGACCGGCGTCTGGGAGGCAACCCCCGGCGTGACCCACTCGATCAAAGGCACGACGTTCGAGTTCTGCCACATCCTGTCAGGCGTGATCGAGATCGAGGAAACCGGTGGCGAGACCAAGACCTATCGCGCTGGCGACAGCTTCGTGATGAAGCCCGGCTTCACCGGCATCTGGCGCACCATCGAGACCGTGCGCAAGATTTATGTCGTCGTGAACGACTGACCCTATCCCCGCATTCCGAACATAAGGAGGCTCGCCGTGAACAGCCACAAAATCGCTCTCATCCCCGGAGATGGCATAGGCAAGGACGTGACCGGGGCCGCCTGGCAGGTCTTGCAAACCGCCGCAATACAAGGCGGCTTTGCTCTTGAGGGGACCGAATTCCCCTGGTCCTGCGCCTATTACCGCGAGACGGGGGCGATGATGCCCGAGGACGGGATCGACGCGCTGCGCGCCTTCGATGCGATCCTGCTCGGCGCCGTCGGCTGGCCCGCCGAGGTGCCGGATGCGGTGTCGCTGCACGGGCTGCTCTTGCCGATCCGCAAGCAGTTCACGCAATATGCAAATATCCGCCCGCACCGGCTTTTGCCGGGGGTCCAGGGGCCGCTGCGTGCCGAGGGGTTCGATATCCTCTGCATCCGCGAGAACACCGAAGGCGAATATTCCGGTGCCGGTGGCCGGGTGCATCAGGGCACGGGCGATGAGGTGGCGGTGGAAACCTCGGTCTTCACCCGCACCGGGGTCGAGCGGATCCTGCGCTTCGGCTTCGAACAGGCGCGCGCGCGGCGAAAGAAGCTGGCCTCGGTCACCAAGTCCAATGCCCAGAAGCATTCCATGGTCTTCTGGGATGAGGTCACGCGCGAGGTGGCGGCGGACTACCCGGATGTCGAGGTGACACAGTACCATATCGACGCCATCGCGGCGCGCATGGTCATGGCGCCCGAAAGCCTCGATGTGGTCGTCGCTTCCAACCTCTTTGGCGACATCCTCACCGATCTCGGGGCGGCGATCCAGGGCGGGCTGGGCTTTGCCGCCGCGGCCAATATCAACCCCGATCGCAACGCACCTTCGATGTTCGAGCCGGTCCATGGCTCGGCCCCCGACATCGCCCATCTCGGCATCGCAAACCCGATCGCCACGATCTGGGCCGGAGCAATGATGCTCGACCATCTGGGCGAGTACGCGACGGCGGCCGCCGTCATGTCGGCCATCGAGGCCGTCACTGCGCGCGGCGTCGGCACTGTGCCGGGCCAGGACCGGACGGATGTTATCACCCAGGCCGTGCTTGCGGCCTTGGGGTGATACGGCACCGTCCGACCGCCCCCTGCAACACACTGTAAGCCCGCTGGTTTCACGCCTGAGACCAGTGGCAAAAAGGCGTCTCGGATTCGTCCGCACCGAAGCGGGACGGCCCCTTTGCACGAATTATTGTGGCGCGTCGAACAGCTTTGGCTCAATAGGGCGGGCTTTTTGAATCCTGCCAAGAGACGGCGTCACGCAATCTCGACCTGAACGTCAAGCATTTCTGCCCCAAGACCGGACTTTGATCGCGGTGCGGGCCAAGCGCCGATAAGCGGGACAGACCCGACACTCGATCAATACTGGGGAATGACCGTTCTAGGTGCGCCGCGCATGTTCGCGCGACGCGCTCTCGGCGTCCCTACTCTTCAGGCGCTTCGGCCGGCAGGGTTGCCGAGTATGCCAAGACATTGATTGCGTCCTCAAGCGAAAAGGCTCGCAGATTGATCATCTGCACGCCAGGATGTGCCGAATAGATCTTGTGGAACACTTCGTCAGGTGCGGCGGCGGACTCGGTGCCCACATAGGCGTTTTCGTCTCCGTCGCCCCAATCGAGCAACCGGCCATCAAAACCGTGGCAGGCTGCACAGGTTGTCTGGAAGATCGCCCGCCCACGATTCACGTCGCCAGATATGATCGTACGGGTCTCCAGATCAATGAACTTCGCCATATCCACCTGGCCTCGGCTAACAAAGGACGCCACGCGCTCCAACTCAACGTCGCTGATCATGTCCTGCGTATAAGGGTGGTTCTCGTCTCGCAGGGTGACCATGATGCGACTGATCGGCAAGCCGATCACCCCGTCAATTCCAGGGATGCCGGTATAGTGACTGCCCTTGCGATAGACGCCCTCTACACCGCGATAGTCCCATCCGTGGCACTCTTTGCAGCGCCAGGTTCCAGCGCCGGTTTGACCTGCGTTTTCGCTGGTTGGATAGGCAGGGTTGGTTGTCTCGGGCGGCGTGCGGTCCAAGGCATTCCACCAATTGTCGTAGATGCGGCCACCAGCCGCCAGAACCCAAGCTTCAGACGGGTACTCGGGTTCGCCATGTATGAAGTCTTGCGCTTCCGGACCGTGTTCATAGTCGCGGTTTTCTTCCGCCATGGCGGCGCTGTTCAGCGCGAATCCTACACAGGCGATGCCTGCGGCCAGAGTCGCTGTTTTCACAAATGTTTGCATGGTCCCCTCCCTTGCCCGAAGCTCACTCCGAAGGAGGCAGTTTCGGGCTGTTGCGAACGGGCTAGCGCAAGGAGACATCGACGGTCTCATTACGCTCTCCGCGTCCTCGAAGGGTACCGGAAGTCCATGGAGGCCGTATTGACGTGCATCAAGAAAGACGAAGCCTCATCGCCGCCGCTTATTGCGGTTTCCTTAGGTCAGTGCAGATCAATTGCCCCGACGCTTTGGCTCCAAGCTGCCGTTCACTGCGATCCGCGCGAAGGTCCGGTTTTCAACTTCGGGTCCGCTTATGACGTGAAGGCCAAAGCCCTCTGACATTCATCCTTCGGGCCGAGCCCGGCGATAGAAACAGGCGTTCGAAAACTCGTGCTTCGGGTTGAGCAAACTGGAGTGTCTTGTGCCGGAAGGCCGAGCATTGCAGCATATTCTGCCAAATGCGCGCGGCTAGGATTGGTCAGGACAAAAGACTTGCAGGAGCTACCACCATGGCCAACTTCCGCCCGAAATACGTGACCTTCGATACCCACGGGACGCTGATCAACTTCGAGATGGCCGGGGCCGCGCGCGACCTCTATGGCCACCTGCTGGACGAGCCGCAGATGGTCGAATTCATCAACAATTTCCAGGGCTATCGCTTTGACGAGGTGATGCAGGACTGGAAACCTTACGCGGATGTCGTTCACAACGCGCTGGAACGCACCTGCCGCCGCAACAACATCGCCTTCAAGGCGGAAGACGCCGAGATGATCTACAAGCGCATTCCGAGCTGGGGGCCCCATGCCGATGTGCCCGAGGGTCTCGCCAGGCTGGCCAAGGAGATCCCGCTGGTGACGATCACCAACTCGATGAACGAGCAAATTCATTCGAACATCGCCAAACTCGGTGCACCATTCCACGCCGTCTACACCGCCGAGGACGCGGGCGCCTACAAGCCGCATTTCAAGGCGTTTGAGTATATGTTCGACATGCTGGGCTGCGGGCCCGAGGACGTCACCCATGTGTCGTCATCGTTCCGCCACGACCTGATGTCCGCCTATGATCTGGGCATCAAGAGCAAGGTCTGGGTCAATCGCGGCCACGAGCCCGCCAACCCCTTCTACGAATATACCGAGATCCGCGATATCTCGGGTCTGCCCGGCGTGTTCGGCATCTGAGGGGGATCTTTCGTGTTGGCTGCCGGTCGTGACACCCCGCTCCCCGCTGCGACAGGGCAACCCGGGGCATTTGCCTCGACCGGTGCCTATTTCCGCGCCGCCTCCGCCAACCTGTCGGTGCGGCCCAATTCCCCGGAACGGGACGTATCGGCGGATTTGCTGAAGCGCCACTACGGGCTGGCAGGGGTGACGATGACCCTGTCCTCTGAGGTCGAGCGCACAGTCGAAGTCACCCCGCCGGACGGTCGCCGGTTGATCCTGAAGACCTCCATGAGACCGGAAGCTGCCCAAAGCTTCAGCTTTCAAAGTGCCGCCATGGCGGGACTGCAAGCCGTCGCTGATGTCGTAGTGCCCCAGGTGCTTCCCACGCGCGACGGGGGCCTGATGTTCGAAGAAGACGGAGTTTGCGGCTATTTGCAGACCCGGATCGAAGGCTCGCCCCTGCATCAGGCATCTCCCGCGCCGGAGTTGCTCTACCAAACAGGCAATGCACTTGCGCGGCTGGATCGGGCACTTGCGAAAGTCGAGTTGCCCTCCGCCCGTCGTCCGGTTCTGTGGAACATCCGCTGCTGGCCTCGGCTGATGGAACTGGCGCAAAACCTGCCTTCTGGGAGCATTGCCGACAATGTTCGCGCCGCGATGGCGGAGTACATGAGCTCGGTTGAGCCATACATCGCCGATCTGGACTGGCAGGTCACCCACAACGATCCCAGTCCGCACAACATGATCGTTACGGACCAGGGCTTGGGCTTCATCGACTTCGGCGATGGCGGATGGAACCCCCGGGTTCAGGATCTGGCCATTGCCGCCAGCCATCACGTCACCGATCCCTCCCTTCCTCTGGGCGGGACCGAGCATCTCATCGCGGGCTATGCCTCTGTCCTGCCGCTCTCGGCGCTGGAAGCAAGACTGCTCGCCGGATTGATGAAGGCCCGCCAAGCTGTGCTGATCCTGGTCAATTACTGGCGCGCGCAGCTCTTTCCCGCCGAGGCCGAGTATATCAAGAAGAACGTCGGACGAGCCGAACGGGGTCTATCGATCCTGACAAAGCTCAATGCCCGATCGGGCGAGTCCGCAGTTTTGGCGGCGCTCGCCTTGACGCAACCGCCGGACGGCCAATTCCTTTGGAAAGGAAGCCGCAAATGACCACCGATCTCATGCCGAACCGCTTCAGGCCGGGCGAAACCGATTTGCCCGTCCGCGAGGCCGATCTGATCTCCCGCCGCGACAAAGTGCTCGGCGCTTCCTACCGGCTGCAATACCGCAGGCCGGTGCATTTCGTCCGGGGCGAGGGCATGTGGCTCTACGACCCTGACGGGCAGGCCTATCTCGACTTCTACAACAACGTGCCATCGCTGGGTCATTGCCACCCGGAAGTGAACGCCGCCATGTCCGAACAGGCCGGACGGATCAGCGCCAATACGCGCTATCTCGAACCGCGTCTGGTGGATTATGCCGAACGGCTGGTTGAGACCTTCCCGGCAGAGATGGACCGCGTGGTGTTCACCTGCACGGGCAGCGAGTCGAACGATCTGGCCCTGCGGATTGCCCGCCATACCAACGGCAATGAGGGGGTGATCGTCTCTACTTATGCCTATCATGGCACCAGCGCTGCGGTGGCGGCGGTTTCGCCCAATCTGGGCGACGCGGTAAAGCTCAGCCCCGATGTGCGGATGGTCCCGCTGCCCGGTCCTGCGGGCGTGCCCGAGGCGCAGGCGGCGGATTTCTTTGAGGCGCAGGTGCGTGACGCCATTCACGACCTGAACCGGCGCGGCATCGGCGTGGCGGCGCTGCTGTTTGACAGCATCTTTTCCAGCGATGGCGTCTGGATCGACCCGCCCGGCTTCATCGCGGGCGCTGTTGAGGCGGTGCGCGAGGCCGGGGGGCTTGTCATTGCCGACGAGGTGCAGCCCGGCTTCGGGCGGACCGGCGCCCATATGTGGGGGTTTGAGCGGCACGGAATCGTGCCCGACCTCGCCACGCTGGGCAAACCGATGGGCAACGGCTTCCCGATCGGGGCGGTGGTCGGCCGCAAAGGCCCGATGGAGAAGTTCGGCGCCATTGCCCGCTATTCCAACACCTTTGCTGGCAACACGGTCGGCATCGCCACGGCGGATGCCGTGCTGACGATCCTGCAGCGCGACCGGATCTTGGACAACGCGCTGACCATGGGCCAGCGCCTGCGTGACGGGATGGAACGGATCGCCAGCCAGAAGACCGGCATTCGCGCGATCCGCAATGCGGGCCTGTTTTTGGGCGTCGATATCGGGAAGGAAGGCGATGCCCCCGATGCGCGGCGCGCCATGGCCCTTAATGTGGTCAACACGATGCGCGACGATGGCGTGCTGATCAGCACCACCGGTGCCAATGAAGATACGCTGAAGGTGCGCCCGCCGCTGGTCTGTCAGGGCGAGCATGTGGAGCTGTTCCTTGCCGCGCTGGAGCGGACGATGGCGAAACTGGCCGGACAAGCCGCCTAGAAACAGGCGCGGGGATTACCTATCCCCGCGCGTTTTCGCCTGCTCCCGGATCAGCGCCTCGGCGATGTAGAGATCCTGCAGCGCGATACCGGAGCTGTCATAGACAGTGATCTCTTCGTCCGAGAGCCGCCCCTGCGCGCGCCCTTCGATGACATCGCCGATCTGCGTCAACTCCAGTTTGCCCGCCTCGATGGCCTCGCGCGCGTGCTGGAAATCGCCGATCTGAACCGATTGCGACGGCAGATCACAGAACAGACGCGCCCGCTCTAACAGCGCCACCGGCAATTCGTGCTTGCCCGGCGCGTCGGAGCCCATGCTGACCACATGGGTGCCCGGCGCGACCCATTCGGCCTGAAACAGCGCCTCGCGCGAAGGGGTCGCGGTGACGACAATATCGGCACTCCGCACCGCTTCTTCAGCCGAAACCGTCCGCGCGGTCAGGCCACGCTCGGTAAGGGTCGCCACGAAAGCATCGCGGCGCGACGAGGGGCGGGCGACCACCAGCACCGTGTCGATGGGGCGGATCCGCGCCAGCGCGGCCACTTCGAACAGGGCCTGATTGCCTGCGCCGAACACCGCCAGCACCCGCGCCTGTTTGCGGGCCAGCAGATCGGCAGCGACCGCATCGGACGCGGCGGTGCGGTAGGCATTGACCTGTCCGGCCTCGATCACGGCGCGCAGCTGGCCGCTGTCCTGATTGAGCAGCACGATGGTGGAATTGTGCCGGGGCAAACCCCGCGCCGGATTGCCGGACCAGAACGAGCCGACCTTCACGCCGGTCAAGGCATCCGACCAGCCGGATTTGACCGAGAATGTATTGCCCGGATCGCAGGAGCGACCCAGAACCGCCGGGAACACTCCGCTATTCCCCGAGGCCGCAGCCACCAGCGCCTCGCGGGCGGCCGCATAGGCAAGCTCATGGCTGACGAGGCCTGCCGATTCCTCTTCGCTGATATAAATCACTGTCATCTCCTCCTGCGCCCACTGTTTCGCACCCCGCCTCACGCCGCGCCAAGGCGCCGTTTGGCGGGTGCTCATTTGTCCCCCGATTAGCGCCGCCTTTTATGCTGAGAGGCTGGGCAGAACGAATGATCCTGCCGAGTTGGCCGGGCAAAACAGCAGTGAAAACGGTGTGGCGAGCGCCAAGCTGTCGGGAAAGGGAAACGCGATCCTGAGAAAGCGAAAGGCAGCTCGGCAATGGCGATTGAGGCTGAACAAAAGACACGTGATGCGCAAGCGGACCTGACGACCTTTGAAGCGCGGCATCTGCCGGGCGCATTGAAGCTGTCGCAGGAAATGCGCTGGCCCTATCGGCTGGAAGATTGGGAATTCGCGGCGGCGGCGGGCCAAGGTGTGGCGCTGGAGCGGGATGGCGAGCTGATCGGCACCGCCCTGTGGTGGGCCTATGGCCAGAGCCATGCCAATGCCGGGATGATCATCGTCACCAGCACCGAACAAGGCCGTGGCCATGGCGCGCGGTTGTTCGACGCGCTGCTTGATGCGACGCAGGGGCGCGATGTGGTGCTCTGTTCCACCAAGGAAGGGCTGGCGCTTTATAGACGGCGCGGCTTTGTCGAGATCGGCACCATCATCCAGCATCAGGCGGTGCTTGACGTGGCGGTGGAAGGCGGTGATGGCATCCGGCTGGCGCGTGCCGCCGACATCCCCGGAATTCAGGCTTTCGACCGGAATGCCACCGGCCTCGACCGGGCGCCGCTGGTGTCCGCATTGGCCGAGGCGGGGCGGATCTCGCTGATCGAACGTGCGGGCGGCATCGCGGGCTATTCGGTCGCCCGCAGGTTCGGGCGCGGCTACGTGGTTGGCCCGGTTGCCGCGGAAGACACCGAAGATGCCAAACGCCTGATCCTGGAACAGCTTTCGTGGCTCCAGGGGCAATTCGTGCGCATCGACATTCACGCCGAACACGGGCTGAGCGACTGGCTGGTGAGCCTCGGCCTACCGCGCACCGATCAAGGCACCGCCATGGTCAAGGGGCAGCCGCCGCAGCCGGACGGGGCCGTGCGCATGTTCGCACTGGCAAGCCAGTCGCTCGGTTAGTGCAAAGGATTGCGGGAAGATGACTGTACA
>JBNKWP010000019.1:28521-67113 GCA_050299835.1 Silicimonas sp. | reverse complement strand
ACTCTGCCACCCTTCCCACAATAGTGTTCAAGACCGGTTCATTTTACCGCTCTGCCACCTCTCAGGTCCGCGTGGGTTTAACGGCTTAAATTCGATTCTGAAAGCGCACTTCGGCATGGGACCGCCCTTGCACGTTCTGTTGTCTTTTCTTGGCCCGATAATGCGGATACACTTACTAAAAATGGCAAAACACATCCGGCGAGAACGCCGAGGGGCCACAGGAGCAGAAGATGATACGGCTGGCAGCACGGGCGGTCCTGGTTTCCACAGCAATTCTCGGACTCGCGGCATGCGAGGACGGGTTCAATCTCGGGAGCAATAGCAGCGGCGGTACCACAACCGACGCCGCCACACCGACAGCGCGCGCGGCGGGTACCCGCGACGTGGAGCGGCCCGATATTTTCAATACGACCGAGGAAGCCTTGTGGGACGGGCGTCCGTCCCTTGGGGGTATCTGGGTCGCGCATCCGGATGTCACGACACCGGAACGCGCCGTCGTGACAAACAACACGACGAACCAGCGCATTGCCGCGGCTCTGTTCCGCCGCGAGCACGCCAATCCGGGCCCCCGGATTCAACTGTCATCGGATGCGGCAGCCGCACTCAATATCCTCGCCGGGGCACCGACGGAGGTGACAATCGTCGCCGTACGCCCCGAAGAGGTGAAGATCGAAGAGCCGGACCCGGTGATTTCCGAGGAGGTGGTGGGCGAAGGCGCCGATGTCGCTGCGGCCGCAGCCGCGACGGAGGCCGCCGGTGCGGAAGAGACTGCGAAACCGAAGAAGCCCAACTTCTTCCAGCGCATCTTCGGCGGCAAACGCCGCAATGCAACTGCCGCTGCGGCCGCAACCGCAGCCGATGGAGAAACCGCACCTGGATCGGCCTCGGCCCCGGCGGTCGAAACGCGCACCCTCGATCCGGTCGCTGCGGGGGCCGCCGCCGCGATTGCCCGGGCGGATGCCGGCGACAAGCCCGAGCCGCGCCCCGCCAGACAGGCGTCATCGAAGCCGACGACGCCCGCGCCAAAGGCAAGCGTCGAGAATCCCTACATTCAGGTCGGCCTCTACACGGTTGAGGCAAATGCATTCTCTGCCCGGGATAATCTGCGCACCGCCGGTATCGTGCCGACTGTCCTGGAAGGCTCCAATGACAATGGGCACTATTGGCGTGTCATCGTCGGTCCGGTGACCTCGCGCAACGATCAGGCCGAGGTTCTGGCGCAGGTCAAGCAGCTTGGCTTCGTCGATGCATTCCTGACATCCGAGTAGCGAAAGGAAGTCCGATGTACCGGTCAGTTGTCGCCCTGATAACCACCTTCGCCATCTCGGCCTGTGCCGTCAGCACGCCCGAGCCGGCGCGCGCCGCCTTCGAGACCCAGGCCACCGCGGCCTGGCTCTACGACGTGGAAACCGACACGGTTCTTTATGAAAAGGCCTCCAGCGAGCCGAGACCCCCGGCGTCGATGTCCAAGCTGATGACGCTGTTCATGCTGTTCGAGGCGCTTCGTGACGGGCGGGTCACGCTGGATACCAGCTTTTCCGTCTCCACCAAGGCCCGCCAGATGGGCGGATCGACGATGTTTCTGGACGAAACGGATCGCCCGACCGTGGATCAATTGATCAAGGGCATCATCGTGCAGTCCGGCAACGATGCCTGTGTGGTCGTCGCCGAAGGGCTGGCGGGAACAGAAGACGCCTTCGCCCGCCAGATGAATGCCCGTGCCGCCGAGGTGGGGCTGACCGACAGCACATTTGCCAATGCCAGCGGATGGCCCGATCCCAACCACCGGATGAGCGCCCGCGACCTTGGTCGTGTTGCCAAGCTCATCATCACGGAATTCCCCGAATATTATGGCTACTTCGCCTTGGAAGAGTTCGACTATGATGGCCGCTCTCCTGCCAACCGCTTCAACCGGAACCCCGTCCTTGGCCTCGGCCTTGGCGCGGATGGGCTGAAGACCGGACACACCCAGGAAGCGGGCTATGGCCTTGTCGGCTCGGCCCGTCAGGGCGACCGACGCATCATCTTCGTCTTCTCCGGCCTGCAAACCCAGCCCGAACGGCGCACCGAAGCCGAAGCTTTCATCAACTGGGGCTTCCGGCAATTCGTCGAGAAGAAGATGGCAAGCAAGGGGGACATCCTTGCCGAGGTGCCGGTCTGGCTGGGCGATCACCAGAAGATCAACATCACTGTCGCGGACGACCTTGAACTGCTCGTTCCCGCCATCGGGCAGGACTCGGTTGAAACCCGGATCGAATACCGCACACCGCTGGAAGCCCCGATCAGCGCAGGCAGCCAGGTGGCCGAACTGATCGTGACAGCACCCGACATGCCGGAAAAGCGCATCCCGCTGGTCTCCGATCGCGACGTGGTGCGCGGTGGCTTCCTGCCGCGCGTCCGCGCATCGGCCAATGTGCTGTTTGACAAGGCGATGGCGCAGGTGCAAAGCCTAATGGAATGAGCCAGGGGCGTTTCATTACCTTCGAAGGCATCGACGGATCCGGCAAATCCACGCAGGCCCGTCTGCTGGCGGCCTATCTGAAAGCGCATCATGAAGACGTAATTCTGACACGCGAACCCGGCGGGTCGCCGGGGGCTGAAGAAATCCGGCGGCTGCTGGTCGAAGGCGCGCCCGACCGCTGGTCGCCAGAAACCGAAATCCTGCTCTTCACCGCAGCCCGCCGCGATCACCTGGAAAAGACCATCCTGCCCGCCCTGGAACGCGGCGCGACCGTCATCTCCGACCGGTTTGCCGACTCCACCCGCATCTACCAGGGGGCCGCACGCGGCGAATTGCGGGGGGTCGTTGATACGCTCCACAACACGGTGATTGGCATCGAGCCGGACCTCACCTTCATCATCGACATGGACCCCGACGAAGCGCTGAGACGCGGATTGGCCCGCAAAAGCGGTGAGGACAGGTTCGAGGATATGGGCTCTGCCTTCCAGCACCGGCTGCGCGACGGCTTCCACGAATTGGCGGAGACCGAACCGGACCGCTGCCACCTGATCGACGGCGCGCGCGATCCCAACGAGATCTCGGCGGAGATCGTCCGCATCGCGACCGGCCAATGAGCGACGACGAGCTGCCGGAAGCCGACCGCGCCGAAGGCGCTCCGCACCCGCGCCACACTGCGCGTCTCTACGGTCAGGAAGCGGCAGAGGCCACGTTTCTGGACGCGATGACACAAGGCCGTCGGCACCACGCCTGGCTGCTGACCGGCCCACGCGGCATCGGCAAGGCGACATTGGCCTGGCGGATGGCACGTTTTCTCAGAACCGAGGAAACTGACGGCCCCGGATTGTTCGGAGATGCAGGCGCACCGACCCTCGATGTCGTCAAAGACCATCCCGTCGCACGGCGAATGGCGGCACTTGCCGATCCCGGCACGTTGCTGATCCGGCGGGCCTGGGATGCAGACCGGAAACGCCTGAAGGCGCAGATCACCGTGGACGAGGTGCGCAAGCTCAACAGCTTCTTTGGTCTCTCCGCCACCGATGGCGGATCGCGTGTCGTCATCGTGGACAGCGCCGACGAGATGAACCCGTCCGCCGCCAACGCGCTTCTGAAAGTGCTGGAGGAACCCCCTGCCCGCGCCGTTCTGATCCTTGTCAGCCACCAGCCCGCAAGGCTTCTACCCACCATCCGGTCACGCTGCCGCGTGTTGCGCCTGGCCCCGCTCGGCCCCGACGATCTCGCCGCCGCCCTGTCTCAGGCGGAGATCGAAGTTCCCGACCCGGTGTCGCTCAACGAATTGGCGGGCGGCTCGGCGGGCGACGCGCTGCGGCTTGTCACCGGCGACGGCCTGTCGGTCTATGCCGAGATCGTGAAGCTGCTCGCGCAGGCCCCGAACATCGACCGGCAGGCCGCTCGCCGCTTTGCTGAGGCCGCCGCCGCGCGCGGGGCCGAGGCGCGGATGGAACTCAGCCTGCGTCTTCTGGACCGCGCGCTTGTCCGAACGGCACGAAGTGCGGCCCTCCACCCTCCGATCGCGGAAGCTGCACCCGGCGAAGGGGAGATGCTTGCAAAACTGTCCGCCGCCGCCTCCGGCCAACGCTGGGCGGAGCTTCAGCAATCGCTCTCCGCCCGGCTCGGGCACGGCATGGCGGTGAATGTGGACGCGTCCAGCCTGATCATGGACGCGCTTCTGCAGATCAACGAGGTCGCGCGCGGCTGATCTGCGAACGCAGGTGTCGGGAAATCGAAACATTTCTGACCGATCTTGCCCGCGAACGTTCCTTGCGGGCCAAAAAACCCGCTCGACCAGACTGCTCCGAGAATTGCCAGGGCGCACACCTCCGTGACGGGAGGTGTCTCGATGGAGTGGGTCCCGTGGCGGGCCCGTCATATCTCCGGATTTCGATGATAAGAACGACGCTGAACCCTCGCGGCCCGATGGCTGGCGGGGCCGAGGGCGCATCAACCAAGCGCCTTCACTTGACCCTCCTCCGCAAACTCCCGATACGTGCCTCATGACCGGCACGCCCCGCATCACCGACAGCCATTGTCACCTCGACTTTCCGCAGTTTGAAGGCGAGGTGCCGGAGCTTCTGTCGCGCGCAGCAGAGCGTGGCGTGCATCGCATGGTGACGATCTGCACCAGCCTCGACCAGGAACCGAACGTCCGCGCCATTGCCGACGCCCACGCGCCGGTCTTCTACGCCGCCGGAACGCACCCGATGTCGGTCGGAAAGGTTCCCGAGATCGCACTGGAGGACCTGACCCGTCTCGCCGCGCATCCCAAATTCGTCGGCATCGGCGAGACCGGCCTCGATTACCACTACACGGCCGAAACCGCCGCCGCACAGCAGGAAAGCCTGCGCCTGCATATCGAGGCCGCGCGCCAGACTGCCCTGCCGCTCATCATCCACGCCCGCGACGCCGACGACGACATGGCCCGCATCCTGACGGAAGAACACCGCGCCGCGCCATATACCTGCGTCATGCACTGCTTCTCTTCCGGCCCGGCGCTGGCGGAGGCCGCGCTCGACCTAGGCTTCTACCTGTCGATGTCCGGCATTGCAGCCTTCCCCAAAAGTCAGGAGTTGCGCGATATCTTCTCCGCCGCCCCCACCGACCGCATCCTTGTCGAAACCGACGCGCCCTACCTTGCCCCGCCGCCCAATCGCGGCAAGCGCAACGAGCCGTCTTTCGTGGCCGACACCGCCAAATTGGGCGCCGAGGTCTTCGGCATGGCGTACGAGGATTTCGCGGCGCAAACGGAGGCCAATTTCGAACGGCTTTTCACCAAGGTGGCAGCATGGCGGAGCTGACCTTCACCATCCTCGGCTGCGGCTCCTCCGGCGGCGTTCCCCGCTTGGGCGGCCATTGGGGCGACTGCGACCCGGCAAACCCCAGGAATCGCCGCCGCCGCTGTTCCATGCTGGTCGAGCGGACGGACGGACAAGGCACGACACGCGTCCTGATCGACACCTCCCCCGACATGCGCGAACAGCTTCTTGACGCCGGGATCGGCGATCTCGACGCGGTCGTCTTCACCCACGGCCACGCCGACCATGTCCACGGGATCGACGACCTGCGCATGATCGTCTTCAACACCGGCAAACGTCTGGATGTCTGGGCCGACGGCACAACACAGGAGCGTCTCTATTCCAGCTTCGGCTATGCCTTCACCCAGCCCGAAGGCTCGCCCTATCCGCCGATCCTGGAAATGCACACGCTCAAGGGTGACGTGACCATCGAAGGAGCAGGCGGCGCCATCACGCTCCACCCGTTCCGGGTCGGACACGGCTCCATCGACGCGCTTGGCTTCCGGGTGAAGGACGTGGCCTACCTGCCCGATGTGGCCGAGATATACGACGACGCGTGGCAAAGCCTCGAAGGCCTCGACATCTGGATCGTTGACGCGCTCCGCCGCACCCCGCACCCGACCCATTCGCATCTGGACCAGACACTGGACTGGATCGCGCGGGCCGCCCCGAAACGGGCGATTCTGACCAACATGCATATCGACCTGGATTACGAAACCGTGGCCGGCGAGACCCCTGCCCATGTGGTCCCGGCCTATGACGGGCTGCGCCTGACGGTCGCGGACTGACGCGATGCAGGCGCTTCTGGACGTCATCCTGCCGGTCTTCCTCGTGATGGGAGCCGGTTACGTGGCGACATGGCGCGGCTATTTCAGCGACCAGGCCATCGACAACCTGATGAAGTTCACCCAGGGCTTCGCCATTCCCTGCCTGCTCTTCGGGGCTATTGCCCGGCTTGACCTTGCCACGGAGCTGAACGCATCGCTTCTCACCAGCTTCTACGTGGCAGCGATCATCTGTTTCATCACCGGCATCGCGGGCGCACGGATGCTCTTCGGTCGTACTGGGCCGGACAGCGTGGCCATCGGCTTCACCTGCCTTTTCTCCAACTCCGTCCTTCTGGGCCTCGCCATTACCGAACGCGCCTTCGGGACAGAGGCGCTGGCGGGCAACTACGCCATCATCGCCTTCCACGCGCCGGCAATGTACCTGATCGGCGTCACTGTGATGGAGATCGTGCGCGGCAGCGGCCAGTCCCCGGCCCGGACCGTGCGCAGGGTTGCCTCGGCGATGTTCCACAATGCGCTGATCGTCGGCATCGGGCTGGGCCTTCTGGTCAACATCACCGGCCTGCCCCTGCCGAATTTCTTCCTGAACGGTGTCGACCTGATGGCCCGATCGGCGCTGCCGGCCGCGCTGTTCGGCCTGGGCGGCGTGCTGGTCCGCTACCGCCCGGAGGGCGATCTGAAGGTGATCGGCATGGTCTGCGCTATCTCGCTCCTGCTCCACCCCGGCCTCGCATGGAGCTTCGGAACCATTCTTGATCTTGACAGGGACGCCTTCCGTTCCCTCATCCTGACAGCGGCGATGGCGCCAGGCGTCAACGCCTATATCTTCGCCAATCTGTACGGATCGGCCCCCCGCGTGGCCGCATCCTCGGTACTTCTGGCCACCTCACTTTCCATCTTCACGGCCTGGTTCTGGCTTTTGATTCTGCCTTAGCGCCAGAAAGTTTCTCAACATTAACCGAAAAGATACCCGTTTTGTGCCCATACTCGGACACAATGAGAGGATTTACGAAAACGTGGGTAACGGGAGTCCAATCTGATGCAGAACGTCATTGCATTTCCTGAGGCGGCAAAAACAGCGGCGGTAAAGCGCTCCATGACCGGGGCGAAGACGCTTTTCCTCCACGTCAGGCGCACGACACTGATCCTTCACCTCGCAGCGGCACAGACCGCAGCCATCGCCAACAACCGCGTCGGCAAGCAAATCTGAAACTGCGCGGATCGCAGCAGTTGCAAAGGCCATGGGAACGGGTTTCTCTGGCCGCATGATCTCCCATATCGACCACATCGTCCTGACCGTGCGCGACATCGACCGGGCCGCGGCCTTTTACGAACGCGTCCTGAAAATGGAGGTCGTCACTTTTGCTGGAACCCGCCGCGCGCTGCGCTTTGGCAATCAGAAGATCAACCTTCAGACCCTTGGCCAGGAAACCCGCAATTACGCCGGGATCGGCTCGGGCGATCTGTGCCTCATCACGGAGATGGAAACCGACGCTCTGCTCGCCCATCTCGAAGCGGAGGGAGTGGAAATCAAGGAAGGCCCCGTCGCCAAGACCGGTGCGATCGGTCCGATTACGTCGATCTATTTCAACGACCCTGACGGCAACCTCGTCGAAGTTGCGCGCTACGACTAACTGCCTTTGTCGGTCCCAAAATATCCTGGGGTCTCTCGTGCATTGCCTCGCGATGCACTGCCGACAGGTGCTTGCCATGCAAGAACCGAGAGGCGCGAGGGGGCAAAGCCCCCTCGCCATTCGCGACGGCAAAGCCGGCGCATTTCTTAGTTCGTGATCAGCTCCGGCCCCATGAAATAGGTGGGTAGAAGCGTGGAGATGATCGGCACGTAAGTGACGAGGATCAGGAACACGAAGAGCACTGCAAGGAATGGCAGCGCCGCGCGCACCACGGCCATCATCGGCATGCCCGCGACCCCGGACGTGACGAAAAGGTTCAGACCGACAGGCGGGGTGATCATCCCGATCTCCATGTTCACCACCATGATGATGCCAAGATGGATCGGGTCGATGCCCAGTTCCATGGCAATCGGGAACACGAGCGGCGCCACGATGACCAGAAGCCCCGACGGCTCCATGAACTGGCCGCCGATCAGCAGGATGACGTTGACCACGATCAGGAACACCACCGGACCGAACCCTGCATCGAGCATGGCGCCCGCGATCTTCTGCGGCACCTGTTCGTCGGTCAGGACGTGTTTCAGGATCAGCGCATTGGCAATCACGAAGAGCAGCGTGATCGTCAGCTTGCCCGCGTCGAACAACGTCGCCCGCGTGTCGGGATGGAAGAAGCAGGTGACAATGGCCCAGGGCTTCTGCAAAAGCGTGGATCTCTGACCGGTGATCTCGGTATCCACTGCCGCTGCCGACAGGCTCCGCGCCTTCGCATGCGCCAGTGGCCCCATGTCGCGATAGACGAAAGTCGCGATGAAGAAGGCATAGACGGCGGCAACCGCCGCGGCCTCTGTCGGCGTGAAGATGCCGCCATAGATGCCGCCCAGGATGATGACGATCAGGAACAGGCCCCATCCGGCTTCACGACCGGAGGCAAAGACCTCCCCCCAGCCCTGCCATTCGCCTTTCGGCAATCCCTTCACCTTGGCAATCACGAAGATCGTTACCATCAGCATCAGGCCCGCCAGAAGGCCGGGAATGACGCCGGCCAGGAACATCCGTCCGACGGACACATCCACGGCAGCGGCATAGACGACCATGACGATGGACGGCGGGATCAGGATGCCAAGCGTGCCCGCGTTACAGATCACGCCAGCGGCGAATTCCTTGGTATAGCCCACCTGCCGCATCCCCGCGATCACGATGGAGCCGATGGCCACAACAGTCGCCGGAGACGAGCCGGACAAAGCCGCGAAGAGCATACAGGCGAAGACGCCCGCGATGGCCAGACCGCCGGGGAAATGCCCGACACAGGCGATGGAGAAGCGGATGATCCGCCGCGCCACGCCGCCCGTTGTCATGAAGGACGAGGCCAGGATAAAGAACGGAATGGCCAGCAGGGTGAAATGGCCCTCGAAGGCCGAAAACAGCGTGCCCGCAACCGAGGCCATGGAACTGTCGGAGAACCACAAGAGGAACAGCACCGAACTCATGCCGAGCGACACGGCAATCGGCACACCAAGCATCAAAAGCCCGATCACCATCGCGAAGAGAAGGACAACTTCCATCAGACCGCCTCCTCTTTCTGGTCTTCACGGATCTGCTCAAGTTCCTCCTCGACCTCGTGGCTCGCGACGATCCGGTCCAGACGACCGGTGTAGACGCCCCACCCTGCCTGCAGGAACCGGAAAAGCAGCAAAGCCATCGAAAGCGGCAGCACGGCATAGGGGATCAGACGCGGGATTTTCTCGTATTCCTCGCCCTCGTTGAAGGCGTCCTCCATCCAGCGCAGCCATTCGGGCAACGGCACGCTGAACACTTCGTACCAGCCGTTTTCCCGGTAGTTCTCCTCGAAGCCTGTCGGGAACCAGCGCCCCTCGGTCGCGGGCAGGTTGGCGAAGTTGGCCCAGTAATCCCAGGCGCCTTTCAGCATCAGAAAGGAAAACGCGAGACAAACGGCCACGGCAAGAAGCCCCAGCACCTTGCGTATTGGCGGAGAGACCATCTCGACGACCAAATCAACGCCCAGATGGGCGTTCATCTTCACGCCGTAGGACGCGCCCAGAAGCACAAGCCAGGCAAAGAGGAACACGGTAAGTTCCAGCGCCCAGAGAATGTTTGAAGTGAAGACATACCGCGCCACGACATTGGCGAAGGTGATGATCGTCATCAGTCCCAGAAGAACCGCGATCAGCGTTTCCTCTATTTTATCCGTCCAGGAACGGCGCATGATTCCTCTCCTCCCCAGCAGAGTTCCGGGGGCCGATCATGGCCCCCGGAAAAGTCAGATTACATGGATGCGTTGATGGCTTGCGCCGCGTCGATGTTTTCCTGGCCTACGTCGTCGGAGAACTGATCCCAGACCGGCTTCATCGCTTCGACCCAGGCCGCGCGCTGTTCGGGCGTCAGAGTGCGCACTTCGCCGCCAGCCGTGATAATCGCCTGCTTGGCATCCTCGTTCACTTTCGTGGACTCGGAGTTCCGGGTTTCGGTCACTTCGCGCAGGATGGTCAGGAACTGGTCACGCACATCCGCGTCCAGGCTGTCGAGCCAGTCCACGCTGGTCACGACGAGATAGTCGATAATACCGTGGTTGGTTTCGGTCACGCCGTCCTGCACTTCGAAGAACTTGCGGCCGAATATGTTCGACCAGGTGTTCTCCTGCCCGTCCACGACGCCCTGCTGCAGCGCACCGTAAACCTCGGCGAAGGCCATTTTCTGGGGCGACCCGCCAATGGCTTCCATCTGCGCGACCAGCACGTCAGAGGGCTGAACGCGGAACTTCAAGCCGTTGGCATCGGTCGGATTGATCAGCGGCACGTTGGCCGACATCTGCTTCATGCCGTTGTGCCAGAACTCCAGCCCCTGCAGACCGCGGCGCTGCATGGCGTTCTTCATCGCCGTACCCGCCTCGGACGCCTGGAACGCGTCCACGGCAGCGATGTCCTTGAACATGAAGGGCAGGTCGAAGATGCGGTATTGCTTGGTGAACTTCTCGAACAGCGACAGCGACGGCGCGGCAAGCTGGATGTCGCCCTGAAGCAGGGCTTCAAGCGCCTTCTCGTCGGTGTAAAGCGTGGAGTTCGGGAAGACCTCCATGCACATGGTGCCGTTCATCTCTTCATTGACGCGCTCTGCCAGAAGCGTCGCGGCAATGCCTTTGGGGTGCTTGTCGGTGTTGGTGACGTGGCTGAACTTGACGACGATCTCGCCATCCTCGCAGGACGCGAAACCGGCAGTCGCGGCAACGCTGAGAGACGCGGCAATGACCGCGGTTGTCAGGAATTTCATGATGTACCTCCCAAGAATGAACTTCCGCCACCAAGCATCGCGACCATCCTTTCCCTGACAAGAATTTTGAGAAATTTATTTTTGCGTTAATTTTTAGATGTTTACGGAACGTCTAAGCGAGATTGTGTGGCAATCGGAACACCGGCCCTCAGGGAATGTGCGGATTCCCGCACATTTTCGGCACCGACACACCAACTAGGACTGGACGCGATAATCCTCCGCCCGGATGCCGTATTTCGTAAGCTTGTCGTAGAAGGTCTTCCTTGGAAGCTGTAACGCTTGCGCGGTTTCCGTGGCATTGCCCTTGTGCCGGGTCAGCGCGTCGATCAGCAACGATGCCTCGATCTGCGCCATCTTCTCCACCAGCCCCAACTCGGGGGCCTCATCTGGCGACAGACCCAGCGTGAAGCGCATTGCCGTGTTCATCAGCGCACGGGCGTTTCCCGGCCAGTCCTGGCTCATCAGCGACGCGAGCAAGCCGTGCGGGATCGGGCGCGGCGTCACGCCGGATTGTTCGGAGGCGAGCGCCACATAGTGGCGGAACAGCACGGGAATATCCTCCGGCCTTTCGCGCAGCGCCGGAATGCGGATACGCAGGGCCTCCAGCCGGTAATAAAGGTCAGAATCGAACGTGCCGTTCTGCATGGCGTCGTCAATATTCTGTGTCGTCCCCGCCAGGACGCGCAGCGACCCCGACCGTTCCAGAGCTTCCAGCAACTCGTACTGGCTGTCGGAGGGCAACGAGGTAATCTCGTTCAGAAACAGGCTGCCGTCCTGCGCTGCCGTCATGGCGTCCCGAAGGTGTTCGACCTGCAATCCGCCCGCTGCGGTCTTCACGAAGGGGCCCGACACGCGGGGCGACAACAGGTGCAGGACCTCCGCCACCTTCGACAGGCCCGAACCCGGCGGACCTTCGACCAGGACGGAGCCCGGCACCCTGGCGATCTGGCGGCACTGGTCGCGCAATTTCTCGGCCAGCGCGGAATGCCCGAAAAGAAGCCGGGACGCGGCGTCCCCTGTCTGGATCTCCGTTCTGAGCCGCCGATCGTCGAGCGCGATGCGGCGGGCCTCCATCGCGCGCTCGACGGTGGAAACGAGCATTTCGGTCGGGCAAGGTTTCTCCAGGAAGTCGAAAGCCCCTTTGCTGAGCGCATCGACGGCCATCGGAATGTCGCCCTCGCCGGTCAGAAGAATCACCGGCAATTCGGGGTCCGTCTTCTGGGCATAGCCCAGAAGTTCCAGCCCATCCTTGCCCGGCATCCTTATGTCGGAGACGATCACACCCTGGAAATCCCGCGTGATATGGTCCTTTGCCACGACATAGGACCCAGCAGGCGTCACATCTAGACCGGCAAGCTCCAACGTCTGGACAAGCGCCTCGCGCACGGGCGCGTCATCCTCGACCAGAAGCACATGGGCGCTCATGCGGCCAGTTCCTCTTTCCAGGGCTTCAGGCGGACCGTGAATATCGCGCCTCCGCCTTCTGCGTTGTCGCCCGAGATATTACCGCCGAAGCTTTGCACCAGACCGTAGGAGATCGACAGGCCAAGTCCCGTGCCCTCTCCGTCGCCCACGGTTTTTGTGGAATAGAATGGCTCGAAAATCTTGTCAGGGTCGGAAATGCCGGGTCCCGTATCGCGAACACTGATGACCGGCTCGGGATCGGTCCTGACGGAGACGTCGATGCGTTTGACCTCGGAATCCGACATGGCGTCGGCGGCGTTGGTGATCAGGTTGACCACCACCTGTTGCAGGCGCACCTCGCCGCCCTCGACCCACACGGGTTCGCCCGCGAGATCGAGCGTCAACTCGATCCCGGCGTTGGCGATCAGGGTCTCGGTGAGTTCCGCCGCAGCCTCCGCGACGGAGACCAGATCGACGCGCACCGCAGGCTCGCTTTCCTGCCGGGCAAAGGCCTTGAGGTTCTTGATGATCCGCGCCATCCGCGCCGCAAGGTCCGAAATCTTGCCAAGGTTGCCATTCGCCTTCTCGGCATCGCCTCGTGCAAGGAACTTGGTGCCGTTCTCCGCAAAGGACCGGATGGCCATAAGCGGCTGGTTCAACTCGTGGCTGATGCCCGCCGACATCTGCCCAAGCGCCGACAGCTTGCCGACTTGAACAAGCTCGTCCTGCGCCCGCTGAAGTGCCGCTTCGGCCTCCCGCCGTTCCGCGATTTCCCCCCTGAGCGTTTCATTGATGCGGGACAGCTCCTCGGTCCTCTCAGCGACCCGGTCCTCCAGAACCGCGTTGGCCTGCGCGAGCGCCCGGCGGCGCTCCGCCGTCAGGAACAGGATTGCCCCGAAAAAGGCCAGAAGCGCCGCCGTCACGCTCGCCTGAAGGCCCGCGACAACATAGGCCGGGCGGGCATCGACCAGAACCTCGGCGGTCAGATCGAAGATCGGCATGTCCCGCGCAATGTAAACTGCGCGATCCGGCACATAGGGGCCCGCCTCGGTGTTCCAGATCCGCACATCACCCACCTGGCGTTCGGTGTATGGAAAGAAGGGCCGCAGGACATCCGCCCGATATCGCGCCGTCGAATCCTGAAGCCGTTCGCCGCGATGCATCAGCACCAGTTCCGACCGGTTGGAAGAGAATGTAACGCCCAAAGCATCGGTAAAAAGGACCGCAGGCGTCTGCCCGCGCCCTTCCGCCTCTGCCGGGTCCATATCCACGATGGCAACAAGGACGCTCACAACCGGGCCGTCCGGTGCGAAGACAGGCGCGGCGAAATAAAAGGCCCGCGTGTCGAACTCGGGGCTGATGCCGTGGAAATTGCCAAGCGCCCCGGACAATGCGCGGTCGATGAAGTCTTCCTCGATCCAGGCACCCGCAGGCTGTCCGCTCGCGCTCGAAACCAGACGGCGATCCGCGTTGATCAGCACGAGATCGAGTGCACCGGACAGATCGGCGGCACGGAGCAGAACTTCCTGAAGATCCGCGTCGGACGCAAACGGCTGCTGAAGCTGCGGATCGCCGGCAAGAACCACAATCAGTTCGCGGTATCGCGAAAGCTGTTTGATCAGGCGGTCAGAGGCCAGCGTCAGGTCGGACTGGCCACGCCGGTGCAACTGGTCCAGCGCCTGCCCCAGACCCATCCACCAGACGGTCAGGACGAAGGCCAGCGCGGCGACGACAAAGGTTATGACCCGAAGACCCTTCATGGGGGCCAAGGTTACGGCATCGCCCCCGCCGCCTGCAACGGCGCAAAATGCGGTGCGTTCGTCTTAGGCAACGGTTTCCGCGGCGCTGAGGGCACGACGCAGCCATGTCGAGATCTCATCGGCATCCGGAGCGACCGACTCGGCCACGCCGCCGGTAAATTCATCAAACGCATCGCGGTTGAGCGCATTCAGCCCGACCAGCACCGGCATCCCGCGCCCCATCGCCTCGGCGATCAGACCGCGAAAGCCGCGGCCAAGCGCCTCCTGCTTGCCGAACTTGTTGACGATCAGCGCGTCAGCCGTGTCGAGCTGCGCCTCGCAAGCGGCAATCGCCGTCTCCAACGCACCGGGGTCGAGCCTGCATCCCCGCGCACCCGGTCCCAGCGATTGCGAAATCCGGATAATCGGGCCGTCCGGCAAAACGCGCACATCCATGTCGCAAGGCCCGTCGCCGTCGCAGGCGGTGTTGATCTGCACCGTGCCGCACAGCCGCAGCCCATCGGCCATCAGCCGATCCGCCACGCCAGCCAGAAGCAGATCCGTGTCTCCGCGCCCCGGCGCGATCACATAGCCCATATGCATTGGGGGGTCCTCCCGATTTGCGCGATTTTGCGGCAATAAAGGACCGGGGTCAAACACCCGGAGAGTGGCGTTTGAGAAAGGCCAGCGTGGCCGCGTTGACCGCGACGTAGAGCAGGATCGACAGTAGTCCCAGCGTGAAAAGGGCCGCGAACATCAAATCGGTCTTGGCCCGGCCGTTGGCTAGAAGCATCAGGTAGCCAAGCCCCTGGCTCGACCCCACCCATTCGCCGATCACCGCGCCGATCGGCGCATAAACGGCGGCCAGCCTCAGCCCAGACCCCAGCGACGGCAGGGCGGCGGGCACACGGATGCGCCATAGGGTCGAGGCTGGGCTTGCCCCCATGGTTCGGGCCAGATCGAGAAACCCCGGAGGCGTGCGCATGAGACCGTCGAAAAAGGCCGAGGTGATCGGGAAATAGATGATCAGAACCGCCATCGCGATCTTCGATCCCATACCAAAGCCCAGCCAGAGCGTCAGGATCGGGGCCAGCGCGAAGACCGGCAGGGCCTGAGTGAAGACCAGAACCGGCCGCATGGTCACCCGCGCGAAATCGGATGCGGCAAGGATCAGCGCCGTCGCACTTCCCAGACCGGCCCCGATCAGCAGCCCCAGGCCGATTTCAGTCGCTGTCGCCGCCGTATGCTCCAGGATCAGGCCGCGGTTCGCGATCCAGGTCTGAAGCACCAGCATCGGCGGAGGCAGGATGAAACGCGGGATATCGGTCAGGCTGACAATGGCCTGCCAGACCGCCAGCGCGAAGGCTGCGGCGAGGATACCGCCCAGCCAGCGCATCAGGCCGCCCTCAAAAGTTGAAGGAGCCGGGCCTGCGCGGCAAGAAACTCTGGATCGTCGAAGTCCCTTGGCGCCGGGGCCACGGGCGGGTCAATCTGCGCGGTCCCGGTCTCGGTCATCACGACGATTGTGTCAGCCAGCCGCGCCGCCTCTCCCGGATCATGCGTGACCAGCAAAACCGTCCGGCCGTCCAGAAGCCGATAGGCCAGTTCCTGCATCTCGGACCGCGTCCGGGCGTCGAGGGCAGAGAACGGCTCGTCGAGGAGGATCACCTCGCGATCCTCCATCAGCGTCCGCGCCAGCGCCACCCGCTGTTTCTGGCCCCCAGAGAGAGCGTTCGGCTTCTTGTCGGCATGGGCGGTCAGCCCGACATCGGCGATCAGCCGTTCGGCCCTTCGATGATCGACCGGCTCCCCTCTCAGCCGCGCACCGAGGCAGACGTTTTCGCGCACGGTGGCCCAGGGCAGCAACAGATCGCTCTGCGCCATATAGGCGATCCTGTCCCCCAGCGGCCCACCGTCTTCCGCCCGGACCGTGCCTTCCAACTCGGCCCCCGTCTCCAGCCCGGCAATCATCCTGAGGATCGTGGTCTTGCCGACGCCGGACACGCCCAGCAGACAAGTCCATTCCCCGGCCCCCAGATGCAGGTGCAGATCGATGAAAAGCGGCGCACCGTCGTGGAAGGCGCTGCCCTCGAACCTTATGCCCGGCGCGGCGTTCAGGGCGTCAGTCCCATTTGCCAGAACCCCACTTCCAGCCGCGTCGCCTGGGTGAAGACGGACAGAAGGTCGGTCCAGACCGGGAGACGGTCGTAGCCGCTGCCAAACCGCCGTTCCAATGCGCCGTCCAGCAAGTGGCCGACATTGCGGCACAAGGACTGATATTCCTCTCCGCCATAGGTCGCGATCCAGTCCGCATAAGCGTCCGATGATTTCTCCGCCATCAGCCGCTGACCGATCTCCCCATATCCCAACACGCAGGGCGCCAGAGCGGTAAGAAGCGTGGTGAAATCGCCGGAGAACCCGCAATCGAGAACATAGCGCGTATAGGCCGCATTCTCCGGACGCTCTTCGGTCGCCAGCAACTCTGCCTCCGTTATGCCTTCCGACGCGCAGATAGACACATGGAGCGCCATCTCCTCTTGCAACAACGCGTGGACGGAAGCGGCGCAAGCCCGCATCTCATCCAGCGTTCCTGCCTTGACCACGGCCAGCGCCCAGGCGCGTGAGAAATGGATCAAAAAGACGTAATCCTGCCTGAGATAGTGAAGAAATGCGGGGCGCGGCAACGAGCCGTCCCGCAAACCTTCGACGAAACCATGCCGGGTATAGGCGTCCCAGTCTGAACCAGCTGCCTCCCGCATCAACCCAAAGGTGCGCCCGTAATCGCTCATGTCCCCAGCCTTTCCATCGCCTCGAAATTATCCGGGAAGGTCTGGGGGGCAAAGCCCCCCTGGTGCCGCGAAATGGCGCAACAAGGGCGCAACAGCCCCTTCATTCTGCCGTCACATCGACCGCGAGCTTCGACACCGGGGAGACGGTCTCCACCAGCCCCTGCTTGGCCAGAAACGCCTCGAACCGGGCGTACCGCCCGTGATCGAACGCCGCGGGGCGCAGCGCGAAACGCGGCAACGTGTCGGCCCAGGCGCGTTCGTTCAACTCGTCCTGAAGCTCTGGCGCGGTGGCGGAGAACACCTCCCAGGCCGCGTCTGGATTGTTGACGATGAACTGCGTCGCCCGTTCGGTCGCGGCCAGAAACCGCGCGATAAGACTTGCGTCCATGCGGTCGGGATTGGCCACGTAGATCAGCTCGTCATAGGGCGGCACGCCTTCCTCCTCGATATAGAAACAGGTGCCTGGACGGCCTTCGATATCCATCTGGTTCAGTTCGAAATTCCGGTAAGCGCCGATCACCGCATCGACCTGCCCCGCCATGAGCGCGGGGGAGAGCGAGAAATTCACGTTCACCAGTTCAACCTCGTCGAAGGCAACGCCATGCTGGGCAAGGATGGCGGTCAGCACGGCTTCCTCGACCCCCGCGACCGAGAACCCGATCTTCTTGCCCTTCAAATCCGCCGGTGTCTTGATCGGTCCATCCTTCAGAACGAGCAGGCAATTGAGCGGCGTCGCCACCAATGTCCCGACCCGGATCAGCGGCAGACCTTCCTGAACCTGCAGGTGCAGTTGCGGCTGATACGAGACCGCGAGCTCCGCCTGCCCGGCCGCGACAAGGCGCGGGGGAAGCGACGGATCGGCGGGCGACACGATCTCGACCTCCAGCCCTTCATCGGCAAAATAGCCGTTCTCTTGCGCGATGATGATCGGTCCGTGGTCGGGATTGACGAACCAGTCGAGCATTACCGTCATCTTGTCCGCAGCCGCTGCCGGGGCCGCGATCAGGATTGCCAGAATCGTCAGAATATTACGCATCTCGGTGTCCTATCCTCAGTTTGCCTTCGCCGCAGCGAGGACGATCTCGCCGGGCCAAGTGTCTTTCATTTGCTCAGCCGCCCGCCATGCGCGCAGCCCTGTTGCACAGGCGAGTACGAGCCTTCGGTCCTGCGGTTCCAACTCTGCAATGAGGTCCTGCGGCGCGATCCGTCGCGCTGCGGGATGGAATGGCTCGGCCGCCTCGGCCTCGTCCCGCAGATCGACCACCAGATCGGAGGCGGCAAGGGACGCGGCAGAGACGAAGGCGAAGAAGCCCGGCGGTTCGGTCGCCCCGTCGAAGCGGAAGCCCGACAGGCGGTAACTCCGCATGTCGATTTGCAGCATCTGCCCAAGCGGGCTGGGTTGGAGGTCGAGAATCGCCGCGAGCGTCATCTGCGCCTGAGCCGCCCCCAACATGGCGACGACCGGCCCCATGACGCCCGCTGTCGCGCAATCCGCTGCGTTTGCCGGAGCATCGGGAAACACGGCGCGCAGGCTGGGCGCGGTGCCACAGAACCCACCGACATAGCCCCCGAAGCGCAGGACTGACGCGGTCACAAGCGGCACACCGTGGCGCAGGCAGGTGTCGCTGAGAGTGTAGCTGACCGCATAGCTGTCGGCACAGTCGACGACGATGTCAGAAGAGCGCACCAGGTCATCGGCGTTGTCGGGCGTAAGTGGACGGATCAGCGCCTGCGCCGAAATCTGCGCATTCAGTGCGGCGCATGCCGCGGCCGCAACCTCCGCCTTCGGTTGGCCGGCATCCGCTTCCCGAAACAAGGTCTGCCGGTGCAGGTTCGACAGTTCCACTTGGTCCCCATCGACGACGGTCAGACGCCCGACGCCGGCGCCGGCAAGCGCCGGGAGCGCCGAGGCGGCAAGGCCGCCCGCGCCGATCACCAGCACGCGCGCCGCCGACAAACGCGCCTGACCGGCCTCCCCGACCTCCTCAAGGATCATCTGGCGCAAATACCGGCTCATCGCGTCACCGCCAGCCATTCGCGCGCACGTTCATCGGGGGCGTCGTTTAGCGTGATATCGGTCACCGCAGATACGATATCGGCCCCGGCTTCGAAGGCTCCTCTGGCACGCTCGACCGTCATCCCGCCAATCGCAACCAGGGGAATGTCGCCAATCCGGGCTTTCCACTCCGTCAACTTCGGAAGGCCCTGCTGTTCCCATTTCATCTTCTTCAGAATGGTCGGATAGACCGGGCCTAGGGCGACGTATTCGGGGTCGAACGACAGGGCGCGTTCAAGTTCGTCGTCGTCATGGGTCGAAATCCCGAGCTTTAGACCGGCCGCACGAATTGCCGGAACATCTGCATCGTCCAGATCCTCCTGCCCCAGATGCACCCAGGGCGCTCCCGTCTCGATCGCAGCCTGCCAATGATCGTTGACGACCAGCGTCGCGCCCATCTCCCGGCAGAGCCTGACGGAGGTCTCAACCTCTGCGAAAACAACAGATTGCGGCTTGTCCTTGATCCGGATCTGGATAAGCCGGACGCCCGTGTACAGCATCCTGGCCACCCAGGCGGAGTTTTCCATGATCGGATAGAACCGGTCGAGTTTCATGCCAGAAACGCCTTTCCGACAACCGGCGTGGAGGGCACCGCCATGTCCCGCGCCTCGATGGGGTCGGCGCCATAGGCCAGCCCGCCCGCCGCAACTGCCTGCATCATGGCCTTTGCCATCGCCACGGGATCGCCCGCCTTTGCCACTGCCGTATTGAGCAAGACGGCATCAAAACCCAGTTCCATCGCCGCCGCAGCATGGCTCGGCAGACCAATGCCCGCATCGACGACCAGCGGGGTGTCGCTGAATTCGGCACGCATGGCCCTGAGCGCAGAGATATTGGCAAGGCCGCGTCCGGACCCGATGGGCGCCCCCCAGGGCATCAGAACTTCGCAGCCCGCTGCCAGCAGCCGTTCGCCGACGATCAGATCCTCGGTGGTGTAGGGAAAGACCTGAAACCCCTCGTCAGAAAGGATTTTCGCCGCTTCTACCAGTTGGAAGACATCCGGTTGCAGGCTGTCAGTATGGCCAATCAATTCCAGCTTGATCCAGGGCGTATCAAAGACCTCGCGCGCCATGTGAGCGGTCGTCACCGCCTCTTTCACCGTATGGCACCCGGCCGTATTCGGTAGAACTCTCACGCCGAGATCCCGAACCATCGACCAGAAATCCTGCCCGGCCCGTTCGGACCCTTCGCGGCGCAGGGAAACCGTTGCAACCGCCGCACCGCTTTCGCGAAACGCAGCCTCAAGGATCGCCGGGCTTGGATATTGCGCTGTCCCCAGCATCAGCGGGTTGGACAGTTGGGTTCCGTAGAAGTTGCGCATCGCTTACCCCCCCTGCATCGCGGCCAGCACTTCGATGCGATCGCCATCCTTCAGGGCAAGCGATCCACGCGCCGACACCGGCACGAATGTCTCGTTCACGGCCGTTGCGACACGGCCCGAGAGGTCACACTCCGCAAGCAGGTCCGCAAGCGTCGCGGAGGCCACGTCCCTTTGCTCTCCGTTAAGCGAAATCTTCATCGACAAGCTCCGTGATTGTCCCGTTGAGGGCGAGGTCGGCGACACCGGCGGCGAGCGACGGCGACAACAGGAAACCGTGCCGATACAAGCCGTTGGCGTAGATCGTTGATCCCTTCTTTCGAATGCGTGGCAAATTGTCTGGATAGGCCGGACGCACGTCGACGCCGATTTCCAGCACCTCGGCCTCTCCGAAACCGGGATTCAGAGCGTAGGCCGAACTGAGAAGCTCCAGCATCGAACGCGCAGTGATCCGGCTTCGGTCGGCGCTTTCGATCATCGTCGCACCCAGCATGTAGACCCCATCGCCACGCGGCACGATGTAAAGCGGAATGCGCGGGTGCAGAAGCCGCACCGGGCGGTGGATTGTCACCTCCGGCGCGCGGATGACCAGCATTTCGCCTTTCACCCCCCGCAGGTCCGGCATCACATCCCGCGCGGCGAAGCCCCGGCAATCAATCGTAAGCTCCACCTGTCCCGAGCCACTCGCGGCGATCTCCACCCCCTTGTTCTCAAGGTGGCCGACGAGGTCCAGCAGGGCACGGCGCGGGTCGAGATGCGCTTCCGACTCGAAGAACAGGCCCTGGTCGAAGCCGAAAAGCTCCGGCTCCAGTTCTTTCACCCTGTCGGCATCGATGGTTTCGAAATTTTCGGTGCGGCGCGCGAAGCGGCGCAGATCGGCCAGGTCGCGGCGATGGGCGACCACCAGCGTGCCCGCTTCGGTCACCTTTGTGTACCGCCCCCACCAGTGTTTAGCCTGCTGACCAAGGCGCAGAACCGGCTCCTCGGCATTCTCGTATTCGCAGAAGGGCGCCAGCATTCCTCCCGCCCACCAACTGCAACTGGCCGCGCCCGGCCCGCCAGCCGGATCGACGATCTGAACATCAGCGCCACGGTCGACCAGTTCGGTCGCAACCGTCAGCCCCGCCACACCGGCCCCGAGAATGCGGATCGTCGTCATGCCCAAAGCTCGTGGAAGTGATGGACGGGCCCATGGCCGCTGCCGACGGCAAGCTTGTCCGCCGCGCGGATGGCACCCTGAAGATAGGCATGCGCCGCCTCCACCGCCTCCAGCATCGGCAAGCCCCTGGCCAGCCCTGCCGCGATGGCCGAGGACAAGGTGCACCCCGTCCCATGCGTGTTCTTGGTGTCGAGCCGTGGCGCGGTCAGTTCGGCCAGGACCGTGTCGCGATCCACCAGGATGTCCAGACATACGCTGCCCTGCCCATGCCCACCCTTCATCAGGACATTCTCCGGCCCCAGCGCGGCAAGCTCCCGTCCCTGCGAAATCAAGGCCTTACGATCCCGCGCCTGATCATCGCTCAATATTCGCGCCGCCTCTGGAAGGTTCGGGGTCAGGATCGTCGCACGCGGAATGAGGATCTCTTTCAGCGTCTCGACCGCATCCTCCTGCAACAGCGCATCGCCCGATTTGGCCACCATCACCGGGTCGAGGACAATTGGCCCGCTGTAACCTTCAAGCGCCTCTGCCACTGTCGCGATGATTTCGGGAGTTGCCAGCATCCCGATCTTGATCGCACCCACGTCGAGATCGTCCAGCACCGCCGAAATCTGCGCCGAGATGACCGGCAGCGATATCCCTTCGACCGCCGTGACCGCACGCGTGTTCTGCGCCGTCACTGCAGTGATCACGCTTGCGCCATAGACACCCAGAGCCGACATCGCCTTGAGGTCGGCCTGAATGCCCGCCCCGCCCCCGCTGTCGGAGCCTGCGATGGTTAGCGCAATGGGCGTCGTCACGTGCCTCTCCTACTCCAAACGGACAGGGGGCGCGGATCTCGGGTCTGTCGTGACACCGTTCCCTACGCCGGAATTGTCCGGATCAGGTTCGATGGGTTCGCATTTTCTGCATCTCAGCCCAGATCACGGGCACCCCAACGGTCAGGCATGACGTAATGCCTCGCATTGGCGCTGTCAAACCGGCACTGGCGGAGACAGGGCTTTTCGCCTACATCGCGCGGATGGAAAACAGCACCCCCACACGCGCGGGCTTCGTCGCCCTGATCGGCGAGCCGAATGCCGGCAAGTCCACGCTTCTCAACCGCATGGTCGGCGCGAAAGTGTCCATCGTCACCCACAAGGTGCAAACCACGCGCGCGCGCATTCGCGGTGTGGCGATGGAAGGCCAAAGCCAGATCGTCTTCGTCGATACGCCGGGGCTGTTCAAACCGCGCCGACGGTTGGACCGCGCGATGGTCGCCGCCGCCTGGGGCGGGGCGGCGGATGCAGATATCGTGGTCCTGCTGGTAGAAGCGCATCGCGGTGTGACGGAGGGCGTCGAGGCGATTCTGTCCTCGCTCAACGACCGTGGCGGCAAGTCGCCCGTGGCCCTCGCCATTAACAAGATCGACCGGGTGGAAGCGCCGGTGCTGCTGGGTCTGACCGAAGAGCTGAACAAGCGTTTCCCTTTCGTAGAGACGTTTTTGATCTCCGCCGAGAAGGGCCACGGCGTGGACCGGCTGCGCGAATGGATCGCGGCCACGCTGCCCGAAGGCCCGTGGCTCTATCCCGAAGACCAGATCGCCGACATGCCGATGCGCATGATCGCCGCCGAGATGACACGCGAGAAGCTGACGCTCAGGCTGCATCAGGAACTCCCCTACCAGCTCACCGTCGAGACCGAGAACTGGGAGGACCGCGAAGACGGTTCGGTCCGGATCGACCAGATCGTCTATGTCGCCCGCGACGGCCACAAGGGGATCGTGCTTGGCAAGAAAGGCGAGACCATCAAGGCCGTCGGCAAGCTCGCGCGGGAGGAGATCGGCGCGTTTCTTGAGCGGACCGTGCATCTGTTCCTGCAGGTCAAGGTGCGCGAGAACTGGCTGGATGAAGCGGAGCGCTATTCGGAGATGGGGCTCGATTTCAAGGACGGCGGATGACCCGGCTCACCACCGAGATCTGGGTCGCCGCCTACCTGACCCGCCTGCGGCTGGCCACCATCCCGGCCTTCATTCTTAAGAAGGGCGACCACACGGCAGGCGCGGTTCTGATCAAGCTCAACACGCTCGACGGGCAGGCCAAGTGCTTCCAGCGCAGCTTCGATCTGATGAGCGGCGAACGCCAATGGGTGGTGCTGTCGGAAGGCGATGAGGCGGATGTCGATGTCTCGATCGGCAAGCAGAAGGGCTTCGACCCCGACCTCTGGGTGATCGAGATCGAGGACAAGTCCGGGCGTCACCTTCTGGACGAACCGGGACTGGAGTAACTCATCATCCTGGCAGAAATACTCCGGGAGAGCGGGCGCAGCACGCGGGGGCGGAGCCCCGGTAAAACCAACGTATGCGCCTGAAAGGCGCTCAATCGGTTTGCGTGACCTGATCTGCCAATTCCACGACGCGGGGACCGATCTCCTCGACGATCAGAGCCACGCCTTCGGCATTGGGGTGGATGCGGTCGGGCTGCATGTATTGCCGGATCGCCGCGTCCCGGTCGCCGAGGGCTGCGAGCGCGCCGAGGAAGTTCTCGTGGTGAAGAACGCCGTATCGGGCGGCGAGATCGGGATAGATCGCCTCGAACTCGGCCTCGTATTCGGCACCGTAGTTCGATGGGGCGTCCATTCCGATCAGCAGCACGGGAAGACCGCGAGAGGTGGCCTCGGACAGGATGCCATCGAGATTGGCGCGGGCGGTGGCGGGGTCGATGCCGCGCAGCAGGTCATTGCCGCCGAGGGCGACGACAACGGCGTCCACCTCCGGCGTCAGCGTCCAGCCGATGCGGGAGAGACCGCCTGCGGTGGTGTCACCCGAGACACCGGCATTGATGAGGGTGACTTCCGCCCCCTGCCCGTCGAGCCAGCGCTGAAGCTGCGGCACCAAGCCGTCCTCGGGCGGCAGGCCGTAGCCCTGCGTGAGACTGTCGCCAAGGGCGGCGACGGTGACCGGCTCGGCCTCGGCCGCAAATGCTGCCAAGGTAGTGAGACTTATCGCCAATCCGACGTTGCGAATTCCGCGTATCACACCATATGCCGTAGCAGGCCGAGAGAAGGACCGGGACATGACCCAGACGATCCTGTCGCTGAAAGACGCCGAACTGACGCTCGACGGGAATGCGGGACGGGTGGAGATCCTGCGTGGCATCACGCTCGACATTGCCAAGGGCGAAACGGTCGGGCTGATCGGACCTTCGGGGTCGGGCAAGTCGTCACTCCTCATGCTCATGGGCGGGCTGGAGCGCGCCACCGGAGGAAAGGTCGAGGCTCTGGGCCATGACCTGACCGCGTTGGACGAAGATGCGCTTGCCCGTGTCCGTCGCCATCATATGGGGGTGGTTTTCCAATCCTTCCACCTGATTCCGACGATGACGGCGCTGGAAAATGTCGCGACTCCGCTGGAACTGGCGGGCAAAAAGGATGCCTTCGAGCGCGCGGAAGAGGAGTTGCGGGCCGTGGGTCTTGGTGCGCGGCTGGGGCATTACCCGGCGCAATTGTCGGGCGGGGAACAACAGCGGGTGGCGCTGGCGCGGGCTGCCGCGCCGAGGCCGGAGATATTGCTGGCCGATGAGCCGACAGGGAATCTCGACGGGGCGACGGGCGCGCAGATCATGGAATTGCTGTTCGGGTTGAATGAACGCCATGGGGCGACCCTGGTGCTGGTGACCCATGCGCCTGAACTGGCCGAACGCTGCGACCGGGTGATCCGGCTGGAAGACGGCCGGATCGGGGACGAGGCGCAGCAGGCGGCGGCGGAATGAGCCTTGGAGTTGCCACAAGGATCGCGCGGCGGGAGTTGCGCGGCGGGTTGCAGGGTTTTCGGATATTCCTCCTTTGCCTGATCCTTGGCGTCGCAGCGATTGCCGCCGTCGGTTCCGTGCGCGAAGCGATCTCTGTCGGGCTGATCCGCGAAGGTGCCACGCTTCTGGGCGGGGATGCCGCGATCGAGCTGACCTATCGTTTCGCGGAGCCCGATGAACGGACGTGGATGGAGGAGAACTCTACCGCGCTGTCTGAGATCGTCGATTTCCGGTCGATGGCGGTTTTTGGCACCGGTGACGCGACCGAGCGGGCCTTGACGCAGGTGAAGGGGGTCGATGACCTCTATCCTCTTTACGGGGCGGTCGGGCTGGAACCTGAAATACCGCTGGAGAAGGCTCTGGGCGGTTCGGATGGACGGCCGGGGGCGGTGATGGACCCGATCCTGGCCGACCGGCTGGGCATGGCTGTCGGCGATACGTTCAGGCTGGGGGAGACGGAGTTCGTCCTTACCGCAAGGCTCACCCGCGAACCCGACAGTGCCACCGGCGGATTCGGATTGGGGCCGCGAACCATCGTCCGAACGGAGGCGCTGGCGACAAGCGGGCTTGTCCAGCCAGGAACCCTGTTCGAGACCGAATACAAGATGATCCTGCCAAGCGATGCCGATCTGAACCTGCTGGAAGCGACGGCCGAGGCGGTTATCTCGGGCGCGCGCTGGCGCGACAGGCGGAACGGGACGCCGGGGATTCAGACTTTCGTGGACCGGTTGTCTTCCTTCCTCGTGCTCGTGGGGCTGGCGGGGCTGGCCGTCGGCGGTGTCGGCATTTCGGCCGCAGTCCGGTCTTACCTTGAGCGGAAGACGGCCGTGATCGCGACGCTGAAGACACTCGGCGCGGAGACGCGGGTGATCTTCCTGACGTATTTCATCCAGATCGGGGTCCTGACAGTGGTGGGCCTGCTGATCGGGCTGGCACTCGGCGCGGCGTTGCCTGTGCTTCTGGCACCGATCCTTGAGTCGCGCTTGCCGGTGCCGGCAGCCTTCACGGTCTACCCGCGCCCCTTGGCCGAGGCGGCGCTGTTCGGGGGGCTGGCGGCGCTGATCTTCACGCTCTGGCCGTTGGCGCGAGTGGAACAGGTTCGGGCGGCAACGCTCTTCCGGGACAGCGTGGCCTCGAGCCGGTCCTGGCCACGGGCGTTCTGGGTCGCGGTTACGGCGGTGCTTTTTGCGGCGCTGGTCATCACGGCGGCGGCGCTTTCGGGGCTTTGGAGCCTGACGCTGGGGGCGGCGGGCGGGCTTCTGGGGGCCTTCGCGCTTCTGGTGCTGGCAGCGGCGGGCGTTCGGCGGCTGGCGCGTGGGCTTGCTTCGCGGCGGGCGATGCGGGGGCGGTCTGCGCTGAGGCTGGCGCTCGGCTCGGTCGGCGGGCCGGGGGGCGAGGCCTTGTCGGTGGTCCTGTCGCTGGGCCTGGGGCTGACGGTTCTGGCTGCTGTCGGTCAGATCGACTCGAACCTGCGGGGGGCGATCGCGCGGGATTTGCCGGAAGTGGCGCCTGCATTCTTCATGGTGGATATCCAGCCGGACCAGATCGGGCCTCTGACAGAGGAGCTTGAGGCACGACCCGCCGTGTCGAAGGTTGAAAGCGCACCGATGCTGCGCGGGATCATCACCCAGATCAACGGGCGTCCCGCGGCGGAGGTTGCGGGGCCGCACTGGGTGCTTCGCGGCGACCGGGGGGTGACCTATTCGGACCGGCCGGTCGAGGGGACGAAGATCACCCACGGGGACTGGTGGCCGGAGGGGTATGACGGGCCGCCGCAGATCAGTTTCGCGACCGAGGAGGCGTTGGAACTGGGCATGCAGCTGGGCGACGAGATCACCGTCAACATTCTGGGGCGCGACATCACGGCGGAGGTGACGAGTTTCCGGGAGGTGGATTTCTCGACGGCGGGCATCGGCTTCGTCCTGTCGATGAACCCCGGTGCCCTGCGCGGTGCGCCCCACAGTTTCATCTCTACCATCTATGCCGCGCCGGAAGATGAGGCGGCGATCCTGCGGGAGGTGTCGAACGCCTACCCCAACATCACCGCGATCCGGGTCAAGGACGCCATCGACCGGGTGAGCGAGGTTCTGGCCGGGATCGCCGCCGCGATCACCTACGGGGCGCTGGCGACGCTTCTGACCGGCGGGATCGTGCTGATCGGGGCGGCTGCGGCGGGGACCCATGCGCGGACCTATGAGGCGGCGGTGCTGAAGACAGTGGGGGCTTCGCGGGGGACAATCCTGCGGAGCTTTGCCCTGCGCTCGGCGATGCTGGGCGCGGCGGCAGGGGTCGTCGCGATTGTTGCGGGTGCCTTGGCGGGATGGGGTGTTATGCATTTCGTGATGGACCTCGACTACCATTTCGAACCTGTTTCGGCGGTTCTGATCGTCGTGGGCGGTGTGTTGGCGACATTGCTGACCGGGCTGCTGTTTTCCTGGGGTCCGCTGGCGGCGCGACCGGCGCGGGTCCTGAGAGCGCGGGAGTGAGGGGGCTTTGCCCCCTCGGCCCTCTGGGCCTCTCCCCCAGGATATTTTCAGGCCAGTAATGAACAAAGGTCAGGCTCTGGACATTTGCGATTGAAGGCTCACACTCGGGCGCAAATCCAACACGGGAGTTGCCCCATGCGCCTTTTGCTCACCACCCTGATCGCCCTGCCCTTCGCCACCGCCGCGGCTGCCCAGAATGACTGTGCGGCGGGGCTGACGCTGGAGGACGGAAAGCTCACCGTCGCCACCGGAAACCCGGCCTATTACCCGTGGGTCATGGATGACGCCCCGGAAAGCGGTCAGGGCTTCGAGGCGGCCGTCGCTTATGCCGTGGCCGACCGGATGGGGTTCGGGCAGGATCAGGTGGTCTGGGTGCGTTCGTCTTTCGACGAGGCGATCCAGCCGGGGGCCAAGAATTTCGATTTCAACCTGCAGCAATACTCGATCACGCCGGAGCGGGACGAGATCGTGGATTTCTCCGTCCCCTACTATTCCGCCGCAATGGCGGTTCTGACCCGCAAGCCAGTGATCGACGGGGGCGCGGAGGCGTCGCTGGAGAGCTTGCGCGGGCTGATCTGGGGCGCGGATGCCAACACCACTGCCGTGCCGATCCTGGCGGAGATCATCGCGCCCGAAAAGGACCCGCTGCTTTACGGCGACAATGCCGATGTGGTGGAGGCGATGAAGGCCAACCAGATCGACGCGGCTCTGTTTGATCTGCCGACGGCTTTGTATCTGTCGGCGGTTGTGCTGGATGACGGGGCGCTGCTGGGACAGTTCCCGGCGGACCGGGGCGAGAACCCCGACGAGTTCGGGCTTCTCTTCGAGGAAGGCAACCCGCTGAAAGCCTGTGCTGACGCGGCGTTGGAGGCGATGAAAGCAGACGGGACGCTGGCGGCGATCGAAACCGAGTGGCTGTCAGAGACGACCGGCGTTCCGGTTATCGAGTGAAGCGGGTTGAGTCGGGGATGGAGGGGCGCTGCCCCTCTTGCCCTGCGGGCAATTTCCAGCGCGTTCCGCGCGTTCGCGGCGGAAAAGGTCCACTGGACCTTTTCTGCTTTGCAGCTCACCCCCGGGATATTTGGACCAGAAAGAAAGCTGAATTTCGCTTGCGCCCTGGTCGGTTGCACCCTGCCCCGGCCTCGAGCCGGGGCCTCGTCGGGTTGGCGAGCGGGAGGCCCCGGATCAAGTCCGGGGCGGCGAGGCTTTGGGTGGCGTGCTGACGCGGCGGCAGGCATATGAGGCGCGGATAAGGCGGCGGGCGTCGCTGATCGCGGGCGGCTCGACCTGTGCCGTTCTCCTCGCCATCGTGCTGCTGGTTCCTCTGGCGCCGGGCTGGCCCGCGGTGAAGAAAAGCTTCTTCAACGGGGAAGTGTTTGCCAAAACCTTTCCGGGGCTTCTGGAGGCCTTCCTGCTGGACGTGGCGATCTTCGCCTGGTCGGCACCGCTGATCTTCGCACTTGGGCTGGTGGTGGCGCTGATGCGGGACATCCGGGCGCCTGCCGCCTATCCGCTGCGGCTTTTCGCCATTCTCTATACCGACATTTTCCGGGGCGTGCCGGTGATCCTGGTGATCTATCTCGTGGGCTTCGGGATACCGGGGCTGGGGCTGCCGCGCCCGTGGAACTCGCCTTACATCTGGGGCACCGTGGCGCTGGTCCTGACCTATGCGGCCTATGTGGCGGAGGTGTTCCGCACCGGGATCGAGAGCATTCATGCAAGCCAGCGCTCGGCCGCGGCTTCGCTGGGGCTGACGGATGGGGACACGTTGCGGTTCGTCATCCTGCCGCAGGCGATCCGGAAGGTCGTACCGGCGAACATGAACCTGTTCATCGCGCTCCAGAAGGACGTGGCGCTTCTCTCCTTCATCGGGCCGGTGGAAATCTTTCGGCAAGCGGGGGTCTACAAGTCACTGATGGCGAATTTCACGCCCTATGTGGGCGCGGCGCTGATCTTCCTTGCCATCACCATTCCGGCAACGCGCTATGCCGATTACCTGATGTCGAAGCAGCAGCGGGCGCGAAGCTGATGGCGCGGTTGGAAGCGCAGGGGATCGTCAAGGCCTTCGGAGGCACGCAAGTGTTGAGCGGCATTGATCTGAGCGTCGCGGAGGGCGAGATGGTCTGCCTGATCGGGGCTTCGGGGTCGGGCAAGTCGACCTTGCTGAGGTGTCTGAACCTGCTGGAGCCGGTGGATGACGGGGTAATCCTGCTCGATGGGACCGATATCTCGGTGCCCGGCCTCGATCCGCGACCGATCCGGCAGCGGATCGGCATGGTGTTTCAGAGCTTCAACCTGTTTCCGCATATGACGGCTGCGGAGAATGTGATGCTGGCGCCAAGGCGGGTGCGCGGGATGTCTCGCGCCGAGTTGATGCCTGCCGTCACCGCCTTGTTCGAACGGTTCGGGCTGGCTGACCGGATGGGGCATTTCCCGGACCAGCTTTCCGGCGGGCAGCAGCAGAGGGTGGCGATTGTCAGGGCCTTGGCGATGAAGCCGGAGATCATGCTCTTTGACGAGATCACCTCGGCGCTGGACCCCGAACTGGTGGGCGAAGTGCTGGATACTTTGCGCGGGCTGCGCGAGGAGGGCATGACGATGATCCTTGCCACACACGAGATGGGTTTCGCGCGGGAACTGGCGGACAAGGTGTGTTTCCTCGATGCCGGGCGCATTCTTGAGGAAGGGTCACCCTCGGAGGTCTTCTCCGAGCCAAAGGAGGCGCGGACGCGGGCGTTTCTAAGCCGTGTCCTCTCCGCCTAGCGGCTTGCCGATCAGGTCGTAACTCAGCAGGTCCGGTATGTCGCGCGGGTCACGGATGAGGGGCTGAAGCCGTTTGCGGAGGCTTCTGAGGATATCGTCTTCCGATTGCCAGACGGCCTCCGCCTCCTCCACCGTCACGAAGCGGAACCGGAGCGCCACGCCGGGCATGGCCTGTGCGATGCCGGGCAGATCGACGGGCAGAACCGTTCCGATCCGCGGGTAGCCACCCATCGTCTGGCAGTCGGCCAGAAGGACGTAAGGTGTCCCGTCGCCGGTAAGCTGGATGTCGCCTTCGCAGATAAAGTCTGACACCTGCTGAAGTTGCGAGCCTGCGCTGAAAGGCGGGCCGTTCTGTTCAAGGCGGACACCCTGACGGTTGGCCCTGGCGCTGCGGGTGAAGGTGGTGGCTTCGAAGCGGTCCCGCGTTTGCGGGTCGAAGAGCGCAGTCTGCGGGCCGGGCATGATGCGAAGGGGGGATGTGTCTTGCGGCATGTCGGGCAGACGCATCGGTGGGTCGGCTGTTGCGGCCTCTGCAATGGGCAGGCGGTCCCCTGACTCCACCGGTTTGCCGAGACCAGCGATACGGTGGTAGCCACGGCCACCGAGTTCCTCCGGTGTGAGAAGGCCGCCGCCGGGAAGGAGATAGCCGTAGACTCCGCTTTCCACCGGGCCGATGTCGAGAACCGATCCGGCTTCGGTAAGATAGGCCGCGTTCCAGTTCAGGGGTTTGCCATCGAGCGTCGCCCGCATGGGTGCGCCGGCGAGCGCGAAGCGGCAAGCGTTCTCGAAGCGGAAGCGACCGCCGAAACCCGCCATCTCGATGGCCGCCGCGCCGGGATCGGCGTTGGACAGTGCGCAGGCGGCGAGGTATCCAAGGCGATCCGCCGCACCGCCCCGTGACAGACCGAGACCGAGACCGCCCTTGCGGCCAGCGTCCTGAACGCTGACGGCCGGGCCTGCCTGCTCGACGATGATCATGGCAGGGCTTCCGGTTCCGCCTCGCCCCGGGGTTCGGTGACCAGACGTTCCCAGTCTCCTGCCGGAGCAGCATGGAACAGCACCTCGTCGCCGGGTTTGAGAGGGAGTGGCGGATCGGCGTCTGGGTCGAAGCAGCGGAAGGCGGTGCGTCCGATCTGCCACCATCCGGTGGGCGCGGCATTGGCAAAGGGGATGACCTGGCGGACGGCGACGACGACGGCACCACGCGGCACCTCGGGCGTCACCTCTGTCCGGCGCGGGATGTTCCAATGATCGGGCATGAAGCCGAGATAGGGCTGGCCGGGCGCGAAACCGAGAGCCAGAACCCGAAGCGGGGTTTGTGTGAGTTCGGCAATGGCGTCGTCAGGCGAGCGGCCGATTTCGGCTGCCACCGCTTCAAGATCCGGGGCGGCGTCTCCTTCGAAGATCGCGGGGATGTGCCAGCGTGTGCGGCCCGAGGGCAGTTCGGCATCGTCCCCGTCAATTTCGGATATCACGGCATTCAGCGCGTCTTGAAGTGTCGCGCGATGGGTTCGGTCGGGGCGAAACCGGACAAAGACTGAAGTCAGCGAGGTCGCCGTTTCCAGCACGCCCGGAATCTCTGCCGCGTCGATGGCCGCACGGGCCGCAAGTGCTGCACGATTGGCCGGTTCGCTCAGTGCATCGGCGAAACGGATCAGGCACCCATCGGGTCCGAGTGGCAGGAATTCGGCGTCCGGCATGGGCGGCAGCGTCTCATAGCTTTCGGAGGAAGAAAATGCCGGAACGGAGGGCTTGACGCTTCCCCGCCACTTCACTAACAGAGCCAAACTTCTGGCGGAGTAGCTCAGTTGGTTAGAGCAGTGGAATCATAATCCATGTGTCGGGGGTTCAAGTCCCTCCTCCGCTACCAAATCCTTCCATTTTCCCGACGTTGACCGTTCTGCGGTCAGGCAACCCGCGCGACCGCCATGGATGCCGCCGCTGATCCGTTCGGCCAACGCCTTCGCCCGCACACGTTACACTCTATAGTTGTTTAGAGATACTTGCGCCGCCTTGTGACAGAGAATCAATCCCACGCAGCTGCGCAGCCTTCATGTTGGAATTGTGGCAGCGTGAACAGCAAATTAACGGGTAAGTGAACGCCATATGAATGGAAAATATGGCGTTGGAAACAATCCGAGAAAATGCCGCGATTGTTTCAGGTCATTCTTGTAAGCTATTGTTTTTACGAATTTAAAATTTTCCATATATACTGGAATTTGTCGCCTTATCTCCCGATTCATGCCAGTATTGGGGGCCATCCTCATCATCACCGGCAAACCGGTATGACCAGGAGGCGCGAATGAAACCGATCCGAAAAACCCTTACCAGGTTCCTGACCGAGACCAGCGGCTCCATTACAATCGAGAGTATTCTTTGGCTGCCGTTCTACGCGCTGTTCATCATCATGATCATCAACGTCTCCCTGATGTTCAATGGCAGGGCCCAGGTCCAACGGACATTGCAGGACATCAATCGGCTGGCTTCGAGCGGATATTATGTCAGCGAAGAAGAAGTCGAAGCTCGGATCAGGTCCCTGCTCGGCCATATCAGCTCCAATCTGGAAATCGAGGCGACCATCGACTCGGACCTGGGTGTGATTACCGCCGTTGCTTCGCTGCCGGTGAATGACCTGACCGTCATTGGTTCAATTCCCGAATTCGCAAATTTCGACGTCACGGTCGGTGCCTGGCACCTGATCGAAAGCTGATCTGAAACATGGAGGATACGATGAAATCGAGATTTTCTTTCATTGCCCGAATGACCCGCCGTTTCCAGAAGGATGAGACCGGTGCCGTCACCGTGGCCGCCGTTCTCTGGGTCCCGTTCTTCGTATTCGTGCTAACCATGGTGTTCGATGTCGCCATGATATTTTACGGGCAGGCCCGTGCCCAGGAAATTGCCGAGGACGTCAATCGTTCGCTCTCGGTCGGCGAGATCTCCAGCTACAATGACGCTGAAACGCTTGCCCTTGCCAGCCTGCACAATCTCAGCCCCAACGCGACCGCGGAGACGACTTCGGAGGATTTCATGATCCGCACCGTTGTCCGCCTGCCCACAAGCGATCTTGCAAGGGTCGGCTTCTTCTCCTCGCTGACGCAGTTCGAAGTCACCGCCGTCGCGCATATGGTTCAGGAGTTCTGAAAATGACGCGGCACGACTTCAAGATCGAGCAGTTCGGACAGGATCAGGGGGGTGGCATCACCGCCCTGAACCTGTTCCTTATCATGGTCGTGGCGCTGTTCGCCGGTATCGCCATTGACACGGCAAGCGCCATCTCGGCCCGGACCCAGCTTCAGGCCACGGCCGACGCTACCGCTCATGCCGCGCTGGTGCAGCGTGAATGGAATGAGCCCGACGTCGCCAAAGAGCGCGCCATTCAGATCGCGATGGGTAATATGCCGACGAGCTCGTTCGGGAACGTGCTCACTGCCGACGACATCGTGTTCGGCGATTACGACCGTGCGAGCAAGACGTTCACGCCGGACGAAGACAGCCGCGACGCGGTTCTGGTCAGAACCGAGCGCGCCCTTGCGAACAAGAACCCGGTCGGCACATTCCTGTTGCAGTTCGTCGGTTTCTGGTTCTGGGACGTGGAAACGATGGCCCTGTTCGAGACCTTCTACCCGACATGCCTGATGGAAGGCTTCGTGGCCGAAGATGTGGTCGATATCCAGTCGAACAACTCGTACTTCAACGGCTTCTGCATCCATTCCAACCAGTACGTCACGGTCAACAACAACAACTATTTCGAGCCTGGAACCATCGTGTCGATGCCCAATTCAGACGACCTTGAAGTCGCGATCACGGGCAACGGCGAAGACAAGAACGAAGGCCTTTACGAGGCGCTTCGGGAAGGCAAGTGGTTCATCAAGATCCTGAACCGTGTGGATCGCATCAAGGAAGGCGTTCAGACCGAAGGCCACCGCTACGCGCAGGACTTCACGACCGATTTCGATGTCATCGACATCCACATCGACATGACCGAGCTGGAACAAGGCAACAAATATGTCATCGAGCCTGCAAACCTGGCAGCGGGACACGTCTATAATGTCACCTGCAGCAAGGTTGACCTGAAGAGCGGCACCTATCTCGGCATCGTTCTGATCACGGATTGCCCGGTGGAGATTTCGAATGGCGTGGTCCTGCAGGATACCGTGCTGATTTCGACCTATGATGGCGCGAGGGCGTTCTATTCGCCCGCAAACGTCGTGATGGGGCTTGCCGACAACTGCGCTCCGGGCGGCGGTGCGAAGATCGTGACGCGGGGCAGTGTCGATTTCTCGTCCGGTGTCGAGCTTTATGGCAGCCAGATCATCGCTGGCGGCAATGTGGAGTTCTCTTCCAACGCGGACGGGATGCAGGGCGCCTCGATCGTGGCCGGTGGGCGGATCGACTCGACATCGAACATGAACTTCGCGTTCTGCGGCACCGGCATCGAGCACTTCTTCCTGGCTGAGTACTTCCGCCTCGCCGGCTGATACCTGGGGTCGGAGTACAGCCCAAAGCCAAATTTTGCCGTCCCGATCAGTTGACCGGGGCGGCTTTGCATTGCCTTGCAGAAAACTCAAAATTTTTTAGAAAAAACAACAGCCTAATGTCGTTTTTTAAGCCGAAATTCATCCTGTGTTAAACGAGGATTCGCTATACATGTTCTTGTAGTTGGCTCCGACGCAGTAATGCACCGGCATAGGAGCAAAAGAAGGCCCGCAGCTTCCCCTTGCGGGCCTTCATAATTTTCGCCGTAGCCACGCTCAGTCGGCGTCGTCCGGGCCCTCATCTTCCATCAGAATACGCGCAGCATCCCCTTCGGGATCGCCATACTGGCCGCTGCGAATGGTCCAGATGAAAGCAGCAAGGCCCAGGCCGCCGAGTATGAGCGACACCGGGATCAGAAATGCCAAGACATTCATCTTACGGCTCTCACACGAATGGCGTTCAGAAGAACGGTTATGGAGGAGGCCGACATCGCCAGTGCGGCGATCAACGGTGTGGCGAACCCCAGAAGCGCAATCGGAACGGCGATCATGTTATAAACCGTTGCAATTGCGAAGTTTTGTTTGGACAGCCGCGTCGCGCGACGAGCAATCGAGAAGAGCTTGGGTATGTCCTGCAACCCCTCGCGCAACAGTACAACGTCGGCGGCGTTGCGGGAAGCGTCGAGGGCCGAGGACGGCGCGACAGAGGCGTGGGCCGCGGCAAGTGCCGCTGTGTCGTTCAAACCATCGCCAATCATTGCCTGGAGTTGGCCTTCGGCACGGCGGGTTTCGATCAGCGCGTGTTTTTCATCGGGCTTCGTGGCGGCATGGATGTCAGAAATCCCGAGTTCTTCCGCAATGCCGGCCACGCGTTCTGGCGTATCGCCGGACACGAGGCTGACGGACAGGTTCAGGCCGCGCAGGTCAGCCGCAGCTTGTGCCGCACCGGGCCGAAGCACCTCCTCAAGCCGGATCGCGGTGGCATGATCCCCGATCCGCAGTTCCAGCCCCTTTGGGCCGCGCCCCAGAAACACCTCCCGCCCGTTCCACCGGCCATGAATCCCTTCTCCCGCCACTTCTTCAATGTCGGTGACGCGTGCGGGTTCGACCCCGGCGAAGGAGGCGCGCAGGGCACGGGAAACGGGGTGCGTTGACGTCTGGGCGAGTGCGAGTGCGACGGCTCTGTCGCGGTCATCGAGACCTTCGGAAAAACGCGATCCCCCCGGCAGGGTGATGGTACCGGTCTTGTCGAAGACGACCCCGTCCACCTCCGCCAGCCGTTCAAGCGCCGTGCCGGATTTCACAAGGAAACCAAGCTCATAGAGCTTACCAATGGCGGCGGTGGAGACCGCCGGGACGGCAAGGCCCAGGGCACAGGGACAAGTGATGATGAGGACCGCAATGGCAACGTTCAGCGCAAACCGGACATCACCGGAGACCGCGATCCAGCCGAGGAAGGCGGCGAGCGCAAGGATATGAACCGCCGGAGCATAGATGCGTGCGGCGCGGTCGGCGAGGCTGGTGTAACGGTTGCGTGCATTTTCTGCCCCTTCGACAAGCCGGGCCATGCGGCGCAGTGTCGTGTCCTCCCCCACCGTGGTGGCGCGAAGGCGCAGGGGGGGGCCGAGATTGACCTCGCCCGCGCTCAGAGCCGCGCCGCCAGTCAGGGCAACGGGATCGCTTTCGCCGGTCAGGAAGGAACGGTCGGTCAGGGCCTGGGCGGTCTCAAGCGTACCATCGACCGGGACGCGTGCGCCGGTGGGGACAAGGATCAGGTCCCCCACGGACAGCGCTGTCAGCGGAACTGTGTGCGCCCTGCCCTGTCCGTCGAGACGTTCGGCCACCTGGGTTTCGAGTGCCGCCAGTTCGCGGGCGGCGGAGCGCGCAGAGGCACGGGTGCGATGGTCGAGAAAACGACCGATCAACAGAAAGAAGGTCAGCGAAAGGCCCGCGTCGAAATACGCATGCTGGCCTCCGTTGAGACTCTCGTAAACGGACATGCCGGTGGCCAGCAGGATCGCCAGAGAAATCGGCACGTCCATGTTGAGTTGGCGCACGCGGAGCGCGGACCAGGCGTTGCGGAAGAATGGTTGGGCGGAGAAGCCGACGACGGGCACGGCGATGGCCGCCGAGATCAGGTGGAACAGATCGCGCGTTGCATCCGCCGCGCCGGACCAGACGGCGACGGACAGGAGCATCACGTTCATCATCGCAAAACCCGCCACGCCGAGGCGGAGGGCGAGGTCACGGCCCGCCGGGTCGGCTTCCTGCCCGAGGACGCCCGCATCCAGCGGATAGGCCGTGTAGCCGAGCTCCGCGAGGCGATCCACAACCGTTTCCATCGGCAGGTCGCTGCGAAGTGCGACGCGCTTCAGGGTAAGGTTCACACGAGGGCCGGAAATGCCCGTGATCTCCGACAGACCCCGCTCGATCTTGCCGATACAAGCGGCGCAGGACATGCCCGGCACCGAGAGCGTCATGTTGGGCTCCGCCGCCTCCGCCAGTTTGCGCGCGGCTGGCGCGGCATTGCAGGCGGCGCAAGCCGAGGTCACTTCAGCACCTTGACGATGATGCGTTGCTTGAATTCGGTCCCATTGGCGGCAAGCGCGGTCAGGCGCAGGTTCCAGTTGCCCGGTCCGGCTTCGATAGGCGCGGTGAAGCGGCTGCCATCAAAGGTGAACTCGGGGGTCTGGTCATTGGCAACCGTCGTGGCGCGACCGAAAGTGGCCGAGGTGATTTCCGCTTCGACCGGGTGGCCATCCTGGAGGATTTCAAGGGCGAGCCTGTCCCCGTCCACGACCGCGGCGACATCCCAACCCAGTGCGGTTTGTGCGGCGCGGTCTGCGTCGAAGCTCTGTGAGGCGACATAGGAGTTCTTCACCTCCAGACCCGGAAATGTGCTCACCGCCTTGACGGCGAGGGTGACGTTGACCCCGATGATGATGCTGAAGGCGACGAAGAAGCCGGTGAAAACGTGCCACCCTTTGATTTCAGTCATCGCTCAACCTCCTGTTCCGTTGAAGCCGCTGTCTTTGTAGGCACGCTCGCCAGTCGTCAGGTCTTCGACCCAGAATCGCAGATCGGTGCTGTCCGCCGCTGCCGGGGCCGAACCGGGTGGGGTGATCACGTAGACGCGCTGAAGCCGTGTTTCATTGGCCGCCACATCGACCGTCTGGAATACGGTGCCTTCCAGTTCGATACGGAAGGCCGGGTCGCCCTTGACGGAAATCCGGAACGGGCGGTCTTCGCCATGCTTGTTGCGCAGACGGATGTCATAGGTATTGCGGATCGACCCGTCGGACAGGGTGACGTAGGTCGGGTTGCGCACCGGGGCGACGGTCAGGTCGATCTCGGGCCGGATGAAGAGCGCATAGACCATCGCCAGCCCGATTAGCGACCAGAGCGCGGTGTAGACGATCGTGCGGGTGCGCAGGGCGTGCTGCCAGATCGGGCGCGGTTTGGCCCCTGCCCGTTCCTTGGGCTCGTCAGCCAGAGCCAGATAGTCGATCAGCCCGCGCGGTTTGCCGATCTTTTCCATCACCTCGTCACAGGCGTCGATGCAGAGCGCACAGGTAATGCATTCCATCTGCTGGCCGTTGCGGATGTCGATCCCCATCGGGCAGACATTGACGCA
>JBNKWP010000019.1:0-28421 GCA_050299835.1 Silicimonas sp. | reverse complement strand
CGGCGACCGGCAAGATCGACGAGAACCGCCTGGTCCGGCAGGTTCGGGCCACGGTCCCAGCGAATCCAGGGCGTCACGTAGTAGATGCCCAGCGTCACGATCATGACGATCCATTTGAAGGTCCTGAAACGACCAGAAACCCGCCTGGGGAAGACGGGTTCGCGGGCAGAGTAAAGCGGTTGTGACGTGTCGGTCATTGGTACCTGAGACTTGAGTGTTTCGAGCGTTTTAGGTCCGGCGGCGAAGACATACCCTGAGCAGGATCAAACTTCGCCGCGCGGACCATCAGTTCGCGCGCTACTCGCCTCCCCCAAGCGCGTGAACATAGAGCGAGACGGCGCGCACATCGGCATCGCTCAGGCGCTGGCCCCAGGCGGGCATAACGCCGAAGCGGGCATTGGTGATGGTCTCCGTAATGGTAGCCTCGTCGCCGCCATAAAGCCAGATCGCATCCGACAGGTTGGGCGCGCCCAGTTCGCGGCTGCCCTCGCCATTGTCGCCGTGGCATGCCGCGCAATTGTCGGCGAAAAGCGTGGCACCCTCCTCGCCTGCGCCTTCCGGCAGGGCCTGAACATGGGCAACGAGGGCGGCGATTTCCTCGCCGCTCAGAATATCGCCAAATGCGGGCATTTCGGAGTAACGCGCATCAGCGGTTTCGTTGCGGATGCCATGTTCTACGGTGAAGGCGATCTCCTCCAGCGTTCCGCCCCAGAGCCAGTCATTGTCCAAGAGGTTCGGATAGCCCTTTGCGCCTGCCGCGCCGGAGCCGTGACATTGGGAACACTGGGCGCGGAAGACCGCGCCGCCGCGTGCCACGCCGTAGCGATGCAGGTCGGAGGCCGGGTCGATGGCGGTGATATCGACGGAGGTCAGTTCACCGACAAGTGCCGCGTTCTTCGCTTCATGCTCCAGGATATCCTCGGCCACATTGGCGCGGGTCGAATAGCCCAGCACGCCAGCTGTCGCGCCCGATATCATCGGCCATGCCGGATAGGCGATCGTATAGCCGACGCCCCAGATGATGGTGGCGTAGAAAGTCCAGAGCCACCAGCGCGGGAGCGGCGTGTTGAGCTCCTCGATGCCGTCATAGGAATGGCCGGTGGTATATTGGCCGGTCTCTTCGTCCAGGCGCTTTTCTTCTTCACTCATCGCCTTGCTCCTTGGTCGTCGTGTCGTTGCGGAAGGGGATGCCCGCCGCGTCCTGCCTGTCCCGGGCCGCCCCGGGCCAGAAGGCGAAAATGGCTGCGCCGAAAAAGAAGGCGAACATTGCCAGAAGCACCCAGCTGTCGGCGATCTCGCGCATCAGGGAATAGGTTTCCATAGCGTCCTCCTACCGGCTTGCCTCGGGCGTGAAGGTCGAGAAATCGACCATCGTGCCCAGGACCTGCATATAGGCGATCAGCGCGTCCATCTCGGTCAGTTCCGGCTGGCCGTCGAAATTGCCGACCGGAGCGCCCGGATAGCGGTCTTCGACCTCGCCGTAATCGCCGTCCGGATCGGCTTGCGCGCGGAAGTCGGTCAGCGCCAGTTCGATCTGCTGATCGGTGTAAGGCACGCCAACGAAGCGGTGGGTGCCCATCACGTCGGCGATATATTCGCCATCGATGGGCGTCCGCATGAGGAAGGCGTATTTCGGCATGACGCTTTCCGGCACCACGCTTTGCGGGTTGGTGAAGTGATCCACATGCCATTCGTTGGAGTACCGCCCGCCGACACGCGCCAGGTCCGGCCCGGTGCGCTTGGAGCCCCATTGGAACGGGTGGTCGTACATCGACTCCGCGGCCAGGCTGTAATGGCCATAACGTTCGACCTCGTCCCGCATCGGGCGGATCATCTGGCTGTGGCAGACATAGCAGCCTTCGCGGACGTAGATCTCCCGCCCCGCAAGTTCGAGGGGGCTATAGGGACGGACGCCGTCGACCTCCTCGATGGTGTTTTCCAGCCAGAAGAGCGGTGCAATCTCGACGATGCCACCCACCGTCACCACGAGAAGCGAGGAGACGAGGAGAAGTGTCGGGCTCTTCTCCAGAATGGCGTGTTTTTCCATAAGTGCCATTGACTTAGCCCCTTACTGCAGTGGTGATTTCAGCGACGTCCTGCCGGTAGGGCTTCGCGCCCCGGATCGTCATGAACATGTTCCAGCACATGATGAGCGCGCCGGAGAGGTAAAGCAGGCCACCCGTGCCGCGCACGACATACATCGGGAACTTGGCGCTGACCGTGTCGGCGAAGCTGTTCACCAGGAAGCCCTGGTCATCGACTTCGCGCCACATCAGGCCTTCCATGATGCCGGTGACCCACATCGACGCGGCGTAGAGGACGATGCCCACGGTCGCCAGCCAGAAATGGGTGTTGATCGCCGACATCGAGTACATCTTGTCCTTGCCCCAGAGTTTAGGTGTCAGGAAGTAGAGGCAGGCGAAGACGATCATGCCATTCCAGCCGAGTGCGCCGGAGTGGACGTGGCCGATGGTCCAGTCGGTGTAGTGCGACAGGGAGTTGACCGCGCGGATCGACATCATCGGGCCTTCGAAGGTCGACATGCCATAGAAGGCGAGCGAGATGACGAACATCCGGATGATCGGGTCGGTGCGGAGTTTGTCCCAGGCACCATTCAGCGTCATCAGACCATTGATCATGCCACCCCAGGAGGGCATCCACAGGACGACTGAGAACACCATGCCCAGCGTCGAGGCCCAGTCGGGCAGCGCTGTGTAATGCAGGTGGTGCGGTCCGGCCCAGATATACAGGAAGATCAGCGCCCAGAAGTGGATGATGGAAAGCCGGTAGGAATAGACCGGGCGGCCGGCCTGCTTCGGCACGAAGTAGTACATCATGCCGAGGAAGCCCGCAGTCAGGAAGAAGCCCACGGCGTTATGGCCATACCACCACTGCGTCATGGCATCCTGCACGCCGGAGAAGACCTGCACGGAGCGCGAGCCCCAGAAGCTGATCGGGATCGACAGGTTGTTGACGACGTGGAGCATCGCCACGGTGACGATGAAGCTCAGGTAGAACCAGTTGGCGACATAGATATGTCGCTCTTTCCGGGTGAAGATCGTGCCGAGGAAAACCAGCAGGTAGGCGACCCAGACAATGGTCAGCCAGAGGTCCACATACCATTCCGGCTCGGCGTATTCCTTGGATTGGGTCGCGCCCAGCAGATAGCCGGTTGCCGCCAGAACGATGAAGAGCTGGTAGCCCCAGAATACGAACCAGGCGAGCCTGCCGCCAAAGAGCCTGACCCCGCTGGTCCGCTGGACCACGTAGAACGAGGTCGCGATCAGGGCGTTGCCGCCGAATGCGAAGATCACCGCGCTGGTGTGCAGCGGGCGAAGCCGGCCGAAATTGGTGAAGGGCTGGCCCCATTCGAAGTTGAGGACCGGGAAGGCCAGTTGAAAGGCGATGAACACCCCGACCAGAAATCCCGCGACGCCCCAGAATGCGGTCGCGATGACACCGGCCCGAACGACACCATCATAGTAGCCGCTCGGGTCCGGCTTCATCGCCGTCGGCTCATCGGTGTTGCGAAGCACCCAGACGAACATGCCCGCCGAGATCAGCATGATCAGAAAGGCATGTACCTGATATGCAAGGTCCCTGCCCCAGTTGACCGCAATCGCCGCTACGATCGTGACCATCCCGAGCAGGATGAGTTTAACGTAATTTCCCATAACCGATTCCCCGAATCCAAGCGCCAAAGCGCAGCTTTCCGAGGCAGGGTTTAGAGAGCGGTGGTTAATCCGGCCTTGATCTGAATCAAGTCTTGCCGATCAAACGATTACACCGCCGTCTGCGTCGTCACCGGTTGCCTCGATCAACCCGGCACGGTCCGTTACTGTGAACTGCCGACGATCCTGGAAATGAAGGATTCCGTCCTTGCGAAACTGGGAAAATTGTCGACTGACGGTTTCCAATGTCAGCCCAAGGTAACTTGCGATCTCCTCCCGCGTGAGCGGAAGAGTGAGACCCGGAATGTCAGTCCCTGCAATATGACTCCGTTGCACCAGCATCTGGATGAAGCTCGCCAGCTTCTCCCGCGCCGTCTTGCGGCCGAGAAGCACCATCCAGTCACGCGCAGCGTCAAGTTCGTCCATCGCCATCTCAACAAGGCGATGCGAGATATGGGGTGTCTCGATCAGCAGCTTTTCGAATGGTTTGCGTTCGAAACTGCATAGGGTCACATCGGTCGCCGCCACGACGTCGAAATCAAGCGTGTCACGGCCGGGGCGTCCGATGAAATCAGAGGGCAACAGAAGGCCAACCATCTGCATGCGCCCATCGTCCAGCGTTTTGGATAAGGTCGCGATCCCGAAGACGACGGAAGAGAGATAACGCAGGTCGTCGCCGCGCCACTGTATCGTCTCGCCCGCCTCGAAACTCCGGTAGGACTTGATCTCCTCGAGAGAGGCCAACTCGTTATCATCACATCGGGCACAGACAGCGCGATGCCGTATCGGGCAATCACTGCATTTTACACGCTCTTTCAGGACGACATTCATTCAGTTGATCTGCGTCAAAGTTTCCGGACAGCCGAATGGTTACACAACGAAAATGGAAAATGAAGCGATACTCGACAAATACGGGTTGTTCCGCGCGAAAGTGCCGCGCTTTACCAGCTATCCGCCCGCCAACCGTTTCGAGGCGGATGCGGGGCATCGGCACCAGGCGGAATGGCTGGAACGGGTCAGCGCCGACAAGCCGGTGTCGATCTATGTTCACATCCCATTCTGCCGCCGGATCTGTTATTTCTGCGCCTGCCGGACCCAGGGGACGAGCACGCTGAAACCGGTCGAGGCCTATGTCACCACGCTGATCGACGAATTGCAGAATGTGCGTGAGCGCCTCCCCAAGGGCATCAAAATGGCCCGGCTCCACTTTGGTGGCGGGACACCGACCATCCTGAACACCGAACTGGTAAACCGGCTGTGCGAGGCGGTTTATTCCCGCTTCGAACCCGCCAAAGACTTCGAATTCTCGGTTGAGATCGACCCGACCGAAGCCGCCGAGGCAACGCTCGACACGCTGGCCGACTGGCGACTTGGCCGGGCCAGCATCGGCATCCAGGATTTCGCCCCGCCCGTGCAGGAAGTCATCGGGCGGCTCCAGGGCTATGAGCAGACCCGTCACGTCGTCGATTACCTGCGAAAGCTTGGCGTCGCGAGCCTGAATTTCGATCTGGTTTACGGCTTGCCCAAACAGACGGAGGCCAGCCTGATCCGGACACTCGATCATGTTCTTGCGCTGAACCCGGACCGGCTTGCACTTTATGGTTATGCGCATGTTCCGCATATGTCGAAGCGGCAGGTCATGATCCCCGAGGAAGAACTGCTCGACGCGCGAACGCGGTTTCGGCTGGCCAGCATGGCGCGCGAGAAATTGACGGGCAGCGGCCTTGTTCCCATCGGGATCGATCATTTCGCCACCGCCGAGGACAGTCTGACCCGCGCCGCGAATGAAGGGGCGCTACGCCGAAATTTCCAGGGCTACACCGACGATCCCTGCGAGACGTTGATCGGCTTCGGCGCCTCCTCGATCTCCCATTTGCCCGGAGGTTACGTGCAGAACGCGGTTGCCACGGCGGCCTATGCCGAGCGCATCCAGACCGGCGGACTTGCCGGACATCGCGGGTACAGCATGCACAGCATCGACAGGATGATGTCCGACCTCGTTCAGGACATCATGTGTCGGGGAGGCTTCGAGGGCGACAAACTCAAAACCAGACATCCCCTGTTTGTGCGCCAGATCGAGGCGATCGAGACCTCCCTGAAAGAGCGGTTTCCCGACGCGCTTGAAGTCACCGGCGAAACGATTGCAATTCGACCGGAAGCGGCCAGCCTTGCGCGCATCATCGCCAGCGCGGCGGTCTCGGAAAAGTCATCCCAGGGAAGCCTTGCGATCTGAAGGTCAGAGGTCGAGCCGGTAAATCCGCGCAGCATTGCCACCGAAGACCTGCGCTTTCTCCTCCGGCGTGAGAGCTTCGGTCAGCGCCTCCGCCGTCTCCGTCACCTGCATGTAACTGCCAGCGAGACGGCAGACCGGCCAGTCCGACCCGAAAAGGACACGCTCGGTTTCGAAGGCGTCGAATACGATCTGAGCGTAGGGTTTCAGATCGTCGATGGTCCACGCCGCCCAATCCGCCTCGGTTATCATGCCCGAGAGTTTCACAACGACGTTTGGACGTTCGGCGAGGTCGCGGATCAAGCCGCGCCAGGGCTCCATCTCGCCCGCTGCGATGCGGGGTTTGGCGATATGGTCGAGGACGAATTGCGTCTGCGGCAATGCGTCGGCGAGGCGGATGCAGGCGGGAAGCTGTGGTTCCTTAGCGAGGAGGTCCTGAACGAGACCGCGTACGGTGCAGGCGGTGACGCCCGCGATCACGTCAGGTCGCGTCAGCCAGTCGTCGTCAGGTTCGTCATGGGCCTGGTGCCGGATACCTTTGAGATACATGCCGTCAGGGCGTGACAGAAGGGTGTCGAGCGCATCTCCCACGCCAGCGTCGGTCAGATCGACCCAACCCACGACGCCACGCACGAATTCGGTGGCGGCAGCGGTTGCCAGAAATTCCTCTGTCTCCGCGAAGCTGGGAACGGTCTGGACCAGGATTGTGCCGTCGATCCCCGCCGCTTCAAGTTCCGGAGCGAGATCGGCGGGCGCGAAGGGCTGGCGGATCAGGGCCATCGCATCGCCGGTCATCCAGGCATATTCCCGGCGCTCGGGCTCCCAGAAGTGGTGATGGCTGTCGATGCGCATTGGTGTTCCTCCCTGTTTCTTTGGACATATGCCTCAGTTCCCGCGCACGCGCCAATGCCGTCTTTCCCAGCGCCCCGCGCTCTGCTAGGCCGCAGCCCATGTTGCGTATCGACGATATACGGTTTGCCATCGAAGGTCGGCCCCTGTTTGAAGGGGCTTCGGCCATGATTCCCGATGGGCACAAGGTGGGTTTCGTTGGCAGGAACGGGACCGGAAAGACCACACTTTTCAAGCTGATACGGGAAGAGTTGGTGCTTGAAGGCGGGGCGATCTCGGTCAACCGGGGGGCACGGATCGGAGGCGTGGCGCAGGAGGTGCCGGGGTCGGAGACCTCGTTGCTGGACACGGTGCTGGAGGCCGATGGTGAACGGGCCGCACTGATGGCGGAAGCCGAGACCGCGACCGATCCGAATCGCGTGGCGGATATCCAGACGCGGCTGGCCGATATCGACGCCTGGTCGGCAGAGGCGCGGGCCGCCGTGATCCTGAAGGGCCTGGGTTTTGGGGAAGCCGAACAGGCGATGCCATGCTCCGCCTTCTCCGGCGGATGGCGGATGCGGGTTGCGCTGGCAGGGGTGCTGTTCTCGGCCCCCGACCTGTTGCTGCTCGATGAGCCGACGAACTATCTGGACCTTGAAGGGGCGCTTTGGCTGGAGAGTTATCTGGCCAAGTACCCGCATACGGTCATCACGATCAGCCATGACCGGGGGCTGTTGAACCGCGCAGTGAACTCAATCCTGCATCTGGAGGATCGCAAGCTGACGCTCTACCAGGGGCGCTACGACACCTTCGCAGAGACCCGCGCAGCGCGGCTGGCGGTGGCGGCTGCGGAAGCCAAGAAGCAGGAGGCACGGCGGGCGCATTTGCAGTCCTTCGTGGATCGGTTCCGGGCGAAGGCGTCGAAGGCGGTTCAGGCGCAGTCGCGGCTGAAGATGATCGCCAGGATGACGCCGATCACCACACCGCAGGAAGCGGCCTTGAAGAAGTTCTCCTTTCCGGAACCGGAGGAACTCTCGCCGCCGATCATCAACACGGAAAGCGCGAGCGTCGGCTATGACGGTACGCCCGTTCTGTCGAAGCTGTCGCTGAGGATCGACCAGGACGACAGGATCGCGCTCCTGGGTCAGAACGGCGAGGGAAAATCCACGCTTTCCAAGCTGTTGGTGGGCAAGCTGGACCCCTTGGGCGGGCGGATCACGCGGGCGCGGAAGCTGCGGATCGGGTATTTCGCGCAGCATCAGCTGGACGAGCTGCACGCTGATGAGACGCCGCTGGATCATATCCGGCGCGAGCGGCCGAACGAGACGCCTGCGAAACTGAGGGCCATTCTGGCGGGCTTCGGGATCGGGGCGGATCAGGCGCAGACGGTCGCGGCGAAGCTGTCGGGCGGGCAGAAGGCGCGGTTGTCGCTTCTGCTGGCGACGCTCGATGCGCCGCACATGTTGATCCTCGATGAGCCGACCAACCACCTGGACATGGAGAGCCGCGAGGGGCTGATCGAAGCGCTTGCGGCCTATTCCGGCGCGGTGGTTCTGGTGAGCCATGACATGCACCTGCTGTCTCATGTCGCTGACCGGCTGTGGCTGGTGAAGGACGGGCGCGTCACGCCTTACGAGGAGGATCTGGAGGCGTATCGGCGGATGCTCTTGGATCAGCCTGCGCCAAAGACCGAAAAGCCGAAGGCGAAACAGGCAAAGCCGTCGCGGGCGACGATTGCAGAGTTGCGGCAAGAGGTTTCAACTGCCGAGGCGCGGGTCGAGAAGCTGACGGACATGCGGGAGAAGCTGGCGGTGCGGCTCGCCGATCCGGCGACCTATGAGGCCGCGCGGGCGTCGGAGGCCGAGGGCTGGCAGAAGAAATTCGCAGAGGTCGAGGACGGGCTGGCGCGGGCCGAGGCACTGTGGATGAAGGCGCTGGAGCGGCTGGAGGCGGCGGGGGGTTAGCGTTGCCCCGGACTTGGCCCTTTTTTCTGAGGGTCCCTCCCCCTCGATCCCCCTCCGTGCCGGAGGGAGAGGCGGTTGCGTCGAGGTCTGCGCCTCCCCTCTCCCGGCGGGAGAGAGGTTGGGGGAGAGGGCGGTGGCCCTTACCCAGGCAGCGCCCAGTTAGCCTCCACCACCGCTTCCATCGCCACATAGCTGCTGGTCGAGTTCACATGCGGCAGGGTGGAAATCCGCTCGGCCATCACGGCGCGGAAATGCGGCATGTCGCGGGTGCGGAGCTTGAGCTGGTAGTCGAAGCCGCCGGCGATCATGTAGCATTCCTCGACCTCGGGGATCTCACGGACGGCGGCGTTGAAGGCTTCCAGCGCCTTCTGGCGGGTGTCGGACAGGTCGACGGTGACATAGGTGACATGGGTCAGGCCGAGTTTCAGGGGCGACAGGATGGCGCGGTAGCCGGTGATGAGGCCGGCGTCTTCCATCTGTTTCATGCGTAGCGCGACGGGGGTCTTCGACAGGCCCACCTTCTTCGCCAGTTCGGTGATGGGGATGCGGGCGTTGGCGACGAGCGCGCCGATGATCCGGCGGTTGGTTTTGTCGGTTAGGTCGATCACCTATTATTCCCTCCCTCTTTGGTCTGAATGACCATGATTTTTCAAAACTTGGTCTGATCGTCCACGTTCTGCACGTTATTCTGGGGGCATGCAACAGACACCTCCCCCTTTCCCGACCCTTGGCCTTGATGCGAAATACGCCGATGAGGCCGCCCTGCTCGACCGGCTTGTCAGCCAAGCCGGTTTGAGTGCCGACGAGCGCACAGCGATTTCGGATCGCGCGACCAAACTTGTGCACCGCATCCGCGACACGTCCGACCCCACCCTGATGGAGCATTTCCTGGCTGAATACGGACTTTCGACGCGGGAAGGCGTGGCCCTGATGTGTCTGGCTGAAGCCATGTTGCGGGTGCCGGATACCTTCACGATGGACGCGCTGATCGAAGACAAGATCGTGCCGTCGGAGTGGAATGCGCATGTGGGGGCGGCGACATCTTCGCTGGTCAATGCCTCGACCTGGGCGCTGATGCTGACGGGCAAGGTGCTGGATGACGAGCGCCCTGGTCTGGCGGGCACCCTGCGCGGTGCGATCAAGCGGCTGGGGGAGCCGGTGATCCGGGCCGCGGTGAAGCGGGCGATGAAGGAGATGGGGCGGCAGTTCGTGCTGGGACAGACCATCGAGGCGGCGCTGGAGCGCGGTCAGGCGCAGGTGGACAAGGGGTATACGTACTCCTTCGACATGCTGGGGGAAGCAGCGCGGACGCGGGCGGATGCGGAGCGCTATGCGAGCGAGTATGCCAAGGCGATTGCGGCCATCGGCAAGGCGGCGGTGCGCGAGACGATTGCGGACAATCCGGGGATCTCGATCAAGCTGTCGGCGTTGCATCCTCGGTACGAGGTGGCGCAGGAGGCCCGCGTGATGGCGGAGCTGGTGCCGGTGGTGTCCCGGCTGGCGCGGCAGGCGCGGGATGCGGGGATTGCGCTGCATGTCGATGCGGAGGAGCAGGACCGTCTGGTCTTGTCGCTGAAGGTGATCGAAGCCGTGCTGGCGGATGAGTACCTTTCCGGTTGGGACGGGTTCGGCGTGGTCGTGCAAGCCTATGGCAAGCGGGCGGGGCCGGCGCTGGATGTGCTTTACGGCATGGCGGAGCGGTACGACCGGCGGATGAATATCCGGCTGGTGAAAGGCGCCTATTGGGACACGGAGATGAAGCTGGCGCAGGTGGCGGGGATGCCGGGGTTTCCGCTGTTTACCTCCAAGGTGGCGACGGATGTGTCCTATATCTGTCTGGCGCGGAAGCTCTTTGCGCTGTCCGACCGGCTGTTTCCGCAGTTCGCCACGCATAACGCGCATACGGTGGCCGCTGTGCTGGAACTGGCCGAGGGCCGTGCGTTCGAGTTTCAGCGGCTGCATGGGATGGGCGAGCGGCTGCATGACATCGTGTTGAAGGACACCGGCGGGCGGTGCCGGATCTATGCGCCGGTGGGGGCACATCGGGATTTGCTGGCCTACCTTGTGCGGCGCTTGCTGGAGAACGGGGCGAACTCGTCCTTCGTGCATCAGATCGTGGATGAAAGCGTGCCGGCGGAGGAGATCGCCGCCGATCCCTTCGCGGCGCTGGAGACGGCGCGGGCCCCAGCGGCGCTGGTGAAACCGGGCAAGCTCTTTGCGCCGGAGCGGGAGAATTCGCGGGGCTGGGATTTGTCGGATGACGGGGTGCTGGGGGAGGTCTTTGACGCCCGAGACGACTATCCAGGTGAGGCCGGGCCGGTGACGGTCGCGGAGGCGTCAGGGGTTGCGGTGGCGGTTCTGAACCCGGCGACCGGGGTGGTTGCCGGTCATGTGACCGAAGCCGACGAAGCGACGGTGGCGCGGGCATTGGACGAGGCTCGCGTCTGGGATGCGACGTCCGGAGAGCGGGCGGAGGTGCTGCGCAAGGCCGCCGATCTCTACGAGGCGCAGTACGGCGAATTGTTCGGGCTTCTGGCGCGGGAGGCCGGGAAGACCCTGCTCGATTGCGTGGGAGAGGTTCGGGAAGCGGTTGATTTCCTGCGCTATTATTCGGCTCAGGGGGAGCAGCGCGAAGGCCGGCCACTGGGGATCGTGACAGCGATCAGCCCGTGGAACTTTCCGCTGGCGATCTTCACCGGGCAGATCTCGGCCGCCTTGATGGCAGGGAACGCGGTGCTGGCGAAACCGGCCGAGCAGACGCCGCTGATCGCGGCGCGGGCGGTGGCTTTGTTGCATGAGGCGGGTGTGCCCAAGGCTGCTTTGCAGTTGCTGCCCGGCCAGGGCGCCACGGTGGGGGCGGCCTTGACGTCTGATCACCGCGTGAAGGGGATCGTGTTCACCGGCTCGACGGCGACGGCGAAGAACATTGCGCGGTCGGCCGCCCGCCATCTCGACCCCGGAACGCCGCTGATCGCGGAGACCGGCGGGATCAACGCGATGATCGTGGATTCGACCGCGCTGCCGGAACAGGCGGTGCGCGACATCGTGGCCTCGGCCGTCCAGTCGGCGGGGCAGCGCTGTTCGGCCCTGCGCTGCCTCTATGTGCAGGAGGACAGCGCGGGCCATGTGATCGACATGATCAAGGGCGCGATGGACGAGTTGCGGGTGGGCGACCCCTTGGACATCGCGACGGATGTGGGACCGGTGATCGACGAGGCCGCGCGGCGGTCGATTGCGGATTATATCGGGGCGCATCTCGGTCAGGTCCTGCACCAGGTGAGCGCGCCGGAGACGGGCACGTTCATTCCCCCGACCCTGATCGAGGTGGGCGGGATCGGCGATCTAGAGCGCGAAGTGTTCGGGCCGGTTTTGCATGTGGCGACGTTCAAGGGGTCCGAGACCGACCGCATCGTGCGCGACATCAACGCCAGCGGATACGGGCTGACCTTCGGGCTGCACACGCGGATCGACACGCGGGTGCAGGAGGTCTCGGACGCGCTGCATGTCGGCAATGTCTATGTGAACCGCAACCAGATCGGCGCGGTCGTGGGGTCCCAGCCTTTCGGAGGCGAGGGCCTGTCAGGGACCGGGCCGAAAGCGGGCGGGCCGCATTACCTGCCGCGCTTCTATGCGCCGTCGGAGACCCCGGTGGAGGTGCCCGCGCCGCAGGTGCTGCTGCCGGGACCCACAGGCGAGTTGAACCGGCTAACGGTTGGGCCAAGGCCGCCGGTTCTGTGTCTTGGGCCGGAGGCGGCGGAGGCGCAGCGGCAGGCGAAGCTGGTGCGGGCGCTAGGCGGGATTGCCGAGGTGGCGGATGCCCTGCCCTCGCCCGAGACACTGGAGACGCGGGAGGGGATCTCGGGCGTGCTCTGGTGGGGCGATGCGGAGACGGGCCGGGCGCTGGCCGAGGCGCTGGCGCGGCGTGACGGGCCGCTCGTGCCGTTGATCACAGGCGTGCCGGACGCGGCGCACGTGCTGCATGAGCGGCATTTGTGCGTGGACACGACTGCGGCGGGGGGTAATGCGGCGTTGCTGGCGGGGTGAGGATGGGAGGTTTCGGGAGTGCGTATGGATGTCTGCTTTGCGGGGCGAAGCTGACCTTCGTGTGCTCGAACCGGAAGTCCGCTATTCTCTCATTTCCTTAACCAGTCGAAATCCGTTGTTAGGATGTTGCCGCGCTTCGCCGACTGCCCTCCGATATGCAGGGCGCGCGTAAACTGCATCGGCTCCAAAGCTTCCTCCTTTCCATACGCGGTCGCATTCGCCGGCGTTCCTCGCATGGGCCAGATAAGCTGAAGACGTTTCAAATCCAAGGTGACTTCCGGCAAAGCAAGATAGGGTGACTTCACCGGCGTTCCCCGCCATGTGATGCAGGCCCCAAGCGTTCGCTGTGTTCATGGCCATCACGTCGACTGGCATCCGACGATTGCCAGGTGCTTGTTTGCTTGGGTGAATGAACAGCAGGATGTTTGCTTGTTCGCGCGTCAGCGTTTCACCTTCGAAATACGTCGTCCCTGTACCGGCGCGGGCTGCGTATTCCCACTCCGCCTCTGTTGGTAGACGGTAAGTGGTTGTTCCCAGACCGCGATTGAGCCAAGCAATATAGTCTTGCATGTCAAGGAAAGAGACGCCCGTTACAGGATGGTCGGGATTGTCGGCTACGACATAGTCGGCATGCCCGGGAACATGCATCCTCGGGTTGTCGGTGCAACCTCCAGCCTCGACGCAAGCCATCCACTGTGCAACGGTCACTTCATAACGGCCCATTGCGATCGGGATATCGACCTCCACTTCGTGCTCTGGACCCTCTTCGATCATGCCAGGCGGATCCCGCGGTTCCAAATCCGGGTTGGCCCATTTTGCGAGAGGGAACAAATAGTCTAGATACAGCTCCGCTGATTGCTCCAACGGCGCGCCCATGACAAAAGACCCCAAAGGGAGTACGACCATTTCTGGGCAAATGCTGCATTCCTGAAAGCTATCGAATGATGGGACTTCTTCTATCTGCGCCGAAGCAAACTGCGGGGAAGTGAGGATCAACACGAGAATAGGCACGTAGCGAGTTGGCAACATTTCTGAGATCATCCTGAAATTGAAAAGACGGTACACCGACTACTCCTCAGTCTGAGCCCATGAAGTACCCTAAAAGCGCCCATTCGTACATTGTGCAGCATTTGTCACTCTGGACTCAAAGCCGCCGTTCGCTGCGACGAAACAAAACCGCCTCTGGGGCTTTCGCCGACAACGGCCTGCATAGCCACATCTCCCGCTCCTAAGCCCCCAACGAAAAAGGCCCCCGCTTTCGCAGAGGCCTCTTCCCAATATCGCCAGCAATCAGCGCTTGGAGAACTGGAAGCTCTTCCGGGCTTTTGCCTTGCCGTATTTCTTCCGCTCGACCACGCGGCTGTCGCGGGTGAGGAAGCCTGCGGCTTTCAGCGCGCCGCGGAGCGACGGGTCGTAAAGCTGCAATGCTTTCGAGATACCGTGCTTGACCGCACCGGCCTGGCCCGAGAGGCCGCCGCCCTTGACGGTTGCCTGCACGTCGAACTGGCCGTCCACGCCGGCCACGGTGAAGGGCTGGCGCAGGATCATCTGCAGCACGGGACGGGCGAAATAGACGTCCATTTCCTTGCCGTTGACGGTGACCTTGCCGGAGCCCGGTTTGATCCAGACGCGGGCGACCGCGTCTTTCCGCTTGCCGGTGGCGTAGGAGCGGCCGAGGTCGTCGCGGACCGGCTCGCGGCTGACCGCGGTCTCGGTGACCGGCGCTTCGGCTTCGACCGGAGCGGCGGCGGTTTCGCCCACGACCTCTTTCAGGTCGTCGAGGGTTTTCACTTCATCTGCCATCTGGATCAGCTCCGGGTGTTCTTCTTGTTCATGGACGCAACGTCCAGAACGGTCGGGTTTTGCGCTTCATGCGGGTGCTCGGCCCCGGCATAGACGCGCAGGTTGGTCATCTGCTGGCGCGACAGCTTGCCGCCCGGCAGCATCCGCTTCACGGCCTGGGTGACGACACGCTCGGGGTAGTCGCCTTCCAGGATCTGACCGGTGGTGCGGGACTTGATCCCACCCGGATAGCCGGTGTGCCAGTAGTTCGGCTTGTTGCGCTTGTTGCCCGTCAGCTGCACCTTGTCGGCGTTGATGACGATGACATTGTCGCCCATATCCATATGGGGCGTGAAGCTGGCCTTGTGCTTGCCGCGCAGGCGCATGGCGACGATCGAGGCAAGGCGACCCAGCACGATGCCTTCGGCGTCGATGAGAATCCACTGCTTGTCGATGTCCGCCGGTGTTGCGGTGAACGTCTTCATTTTCTGTACCCTTTGTGGGGAGTTCCGTCTTAAGATGGCGCGGTTCTAAGGGAATTGGGCACACAGTCAAGACACTTGTCTTTCAAATATTATAATGAAAACAACAAGTTATGAAATAGGTATCTATTTACCCCAAATATATCACCGGATTCCTGGCAACAGATTCAGAAAAACCGAGGATTTGTCGGAAGAATAAACGGAAACCGCCACATTCCAGGCGTAAGCTGTTCATGTTGAGTCTAGTGAAACTTGTGAAGGTAACCTGTGATGATTGCGAGTATTTTCCTGCTTTTCGTTGCCGCCGGCATCACCATTGCGGCATTCGTCTATGGCTTCGGCGGGGTGTTCCCGCTTCTGGCGGCTCTGACAACGGTCGCGCTGTTTTTCCAATGCCTGACCATGATCAACGAGCCGGAAGACGACGAACACGCCTGAGATACTGACAGACTGCCAAACGGAAAGGCGCCTTGCGGGGCGCCTTTTCCTTTGGCGTCAGGCCCCCGTTTTGCGCCGCGCCGCCCTCCCGGACCCTCCCGGAGTACTTACCGACAGAAGAAGGGATATCAGCCGGTCTGCTCGGCCTTCTCGGCCAGCGTCAGCCATTCCTCCTCCGCCGCGTCGAGCTTCGTCTGCCGCTCGCTCAGCGCCTCTGTCGCCCTGGCGAATTTGACAGGTTCGCGGGTGTAGAGTTCGGGGTCCGCCAAGAGGCCCTGCAGCTTGGAGATTTCCGCGGTCAGGCGGTCGATCTCGGAGGGCAGCGCCTCAAGCCGATGCTTTTCGGTGAAGCTGAGGGTTTTTGCGGCAGGCGCGGGTTTGGGTGCTTCGGCCTTCGGTGCGGGTTTCGAAGCGGCCTCCGGCTTCTGTGTTGTAAGCTGCCGTTTCGGCGCGTAATCCGACCAGCCGCCCGCGTGGACGGTGATGCGCCCTGCCCCTTCCAGCGCCACGGTGGTGGAGGCCACGCGGTCGATGAAATCGCGGTCGTGGCTGACCAGAAGGACCGTGCCGTCATAGTCGGAGAGGACTTCCTGGAGAAGGTCGAGCGTTTCGATGTCGAGGTCGTTTGTGGGCTCATCCAGCACCAGCAGATTGGACGGCTTTGCCATGATGCGAGAGAGGAGCAGCCGGGCCTTTTCGCCCCCTGACAGCGCGTGGACGGGGGAGCGGACCTGCACCTCGTCGAAGAGGAAATCCTTGAGATAGCCGACGACATGGCGGGGCGTGCCCCGGACCATGACCTGGTCGCTGCGACCGGCGACGCGGGCGGATTTGTCTTCCACCAGCGCCTCCCACAGCGTGGCGTTCGGGTCGAGCGCGGCGCGGCGTTGGTCGAAGACGGCCAGTTCGACGCCGGAGCCGAGGGTGACAGTGCCCGCGTCCGGATCGCGCTGGCCGGTGAGGAGTTCGATCAAGGTGGTCTTGCCGACGCCGTTGCGGCCGACAAAGGCGATCCGGTCGCCGCGCATGACGCGAAGGTCGAAATCGCGGCAGATGACCTTGTCATCGTAGGTCTTGGACAATCCCTTGGCTTCGACAACCCGCCGGCCCGACTTGGGACCTTCACCGAAGGCCATCGCGGCAGTGCCTTCGCGCGCAATCTGGCCTGCGCGTTCGGCGCGCAATGCCTGAAGCGCGCGGACGCGGCCCTGGTTGCGCTTGCGTCTTGCGCTGATGCCTTCGACAGCCCAGCGGGCCTCCGCCTTGATCTTGCGGTTCAGCTTGTGGCGGGCGAGGTCTTCTTCGTCCCAGGTCTTGTCGCGCCAGTCCTCGAACCCGTCGAAGGGACCTTCGCGGCGGCGGACTTCGCCTCGGTCGATCCAGAGGGTCGCGCGGGCGAGCGCCTTGAGGAAGGCGCGGTCGTGGCTGATCGTGACGAAGGCCTGGCGGGTGTCGCGGAGGCGGTCTTCGAGCCAGCCGATGGCCTCGATATCGAGGTGGTTGGTGGGCTCGTCGAGCAGCATCAAGTCGGGCGCCTCGGCCAGCAGCTTGGCTAGTGCGGCGCGGCGGCGTTCGCCGCCCGAAGCCTGTTCGCAGACGATGGAGAGGTCGAGCTTCAGCCCCTCGGCGGCGGCTTCGACGCGCCACAGTTCCGACGCATCGAGATCGCGAAGGGCAAAGTCGCCAAGCGTCGCGCAATCCCCCATATCGGGTTCCTGTTCCATATAGCCAACGGAGGTGCCCGCGGGCACGCTGCGCGCACCGGTGTCGGGTTCAACGAGGCCCGCCATCACCTTGAGAAGCGTGGATTTTCCCGAACCGTTGCGGCCCACCAGCGCCAGCCGGTCACCCTGCTGGATCACCAGAGAGAGGTCGGTGAACACCGGGTCGCCCCCGAAGCCGAGGCCGATATCGGTAAGCTGGAGAACGGGAGGCTGTGCCATGAGCGCGAGCTACGGTTCGGGCGCGGCGGCGTCAAGGGTTCGCGTCACGCGTTGGGCGCGAAGCGCGGGTCCGGTTCGGGGCGCGACAGACGGCCGGAGAGGTTCGACATGGTCTTCAGCGCGATGGCGAGGATGATCTCGAACATCTGCGCTTCGGTGTAGCCGGCCTTCAGGAAGGATTCGGCCAGTTTCGCATCCGGTTGACCATGCGTCTCGATCATTTCGGCGGTGAAGGCACGGAGAGCTTCGAGCTTGCGGTCCTTCAGAGCTTCGCCCCTGCGCAGGCGAGCCAGTTCATCCGGGGCCATCGCGTAATCCTCGGTCGCCAGCGTCGAATGTTCCGCGACGCAATACGCGCAGCCGTTGGAAAGCGACGCGGTGAGAAAGATCACCTCCTGTTCCGCGCCGGTAAAGCTGCCGGAACGCATGCGGGCGTATCCAAGGCGGTAGGCTTCCAGAAGCGGCGGAAACCGGGCCATCTGCTTGTAATTATTGGGCACGAAGCCAAGGGAGGTCCGCGCCGCGTGGAACAGTTGTGCGGTCGAAGGGTCGGTCAATCCGGTTCCGACTTCGGGGGTCTTGAGACGGTATGGCATGGGCGGCTCCCGGTGGTTCACCTACGCCTAGCGCAGCGTGCGGGGCGTGCCAAACAAGGGGCGCGGATTTCAGCCTGCCACGGCTCTCAGCGCGCGGGCGCGGGCGGGCGGGATGGCGCGGATTTCCAGCCCGGTGAAGACGTGCAGCGTGTTAAGGTCGGTGTCCACCACCGCGTGGTCGCTGACCCAGCCGCCCATCGTCAGGTAGCTGCGCAAGAGCGGCGGCATGGTCCTGAGCGCAAGTTTCCGGTCGGGTTTACGGCGGAGCCTTTGTGCAAAGCGGAAAACGTTGGGGGCCTTGATCCGTGGCAGCCAGCGGCGTGGCGCGAGGTGGCGTTCCTTCAGCATGGCAAAGGCGTCGGCATAGGCTTTCGTGTCCGTGCCGTGGAAGGAAGAGCAGCCGAAGAGCAATTCCACGCCTTCGCGGTCGACAAAGGCGGTGACAGCGCCCCAGGCGATACGCAGGACGTCGGGGTCGGTGACGCCCGGCGCGACGCAAAAGCGGCCCATCTCCAGAATCGGCTTATCAAAATCGCGGAGCGCGTCGAGTTCGTAATATTGGGCGCTGTAGCTGCGGGCGATTTCTGCGCCGGAGGACAGCGGCAGGAGGCGGAATGTGGCGGCAAGAGCGCCGGTCTGCCGGGCTTCGATCAGCATGTGCAGACAGTGATCGTCGAACGGGTCGGTATCGCGGCCATCCGGACGCGGCGTGGCCCCCGTCTCGACGATGAAGGCACGGTATCGGAGGCGCTGCGCCGCTTCGATATCGGCGGGCGTTTCGGCGAACCTTGCCCGGTAACCGCAATGTGACATCCCGCACTCCCTGGTTCGAGACTTGCACGACTATATGTTGTCGGCGAGCATGACATGCAACGTATGACGCCAGTAAGACAGAAAGGGCCCCGGGGTGGATAAAGTCGAAAGAACCGATGCGGAGTGGCGCGAACAGCTGGACCCGCTGGAATATAAGGTGCTTCGCAAGCACGGGACCGAACGGGCCTTTACCCATGACGATTTTCCGAAAGAGGCCGGGGTCTTCACCTGCAAGGGCTGCGGTGCGCCGCTTTTCGATCAGGCGCACAAGTTCGACAGCGGCACCGGCTGGCCGTCCTTCTACCAGCCCGCAAACGGCGAGATGGTGGGCGAGAGCGAGGACCGGAGTTTCTTCATGCGCCGCACGGAGGTGCATTGCGCCCGCTGCGAGGGACATCTGGGGCATGTTTTCCCCGACGGGCCGCAGCCGACGGGGCTGCGGTACTGCATCAACGGCGTGGCGCTGGAGTTCCAGCCGGAGGACGCGGGTTAACCCTCGTCCAGGAAGCTGCCCGCGTTGAAGTTGCCAAGGTTGGAGAACAACTGACGCAGGAAGCCGATGCCGCGCGTGTTCGATGTGGTGACACGGCGCGACAGCCGCACAACACGGCCGTCTTCCAGCCCGAACCGTTCGACATTCTGAACCGTGCCATCGGCGGCGAAGCTGACCGCGACCACTTCGCGGTCGGTCTCCACCGGTGCCCGCCACAGGAAGCGTTCGTAATCGGACTTGACGTAGTACCAGCCGAATTCGTCGACGATGCCTTCGGAACCGGGACGCCCAAGCAGCCGGGCAGTGGTTTCCTTGGTGTCGAGGCCCAGCATCAGTTCGTTGAGGAGTTCGTCATCGGGCACGTAGCCGTGGCTGTCGGTCAGCTTGGTGGCGCAGGCGGACAGCAGCGTGAATGCCACCAGGGCAACCCCGAATCTCAGAACAGAACCGCGCATGACCTACCCTTGCATCAAACCTGTTTCCCCGGCATAGCCAGAGACCCGTTCCGGTTCAAGGAGAAGCGCGATGGATGAGAGTTCGGTTCTGGCAACGGCCAAAGTGCTGAAACCGGTCGGTTTCGCTCTGCGGCCTGACGAGGCTGCGCGGGCGGAGATCATCGCACGGCTGGAGTTGCTGGGGTTGCGGAAGCTGTCCTTCGCGGGAGCGGTTGCGCCGGATGGCAGCCGGGATCTGGTGCTGACGGCGAAGCTTGGTGCCACGGCGGTGCAGGCCTGCGTGGTGACGGGCGAGCCGGTGACCACACGGATCGATACGCAGGTCACGCGCCGGTATCTTGCGGATTTCGAGGAACCCGAGGGCGACGAGATCGAGATGCCGGAGGATGACAGCGCCGAGCCCCTGCCCGCCTCCATCGACCTTGGTGCGGTGATGGAAGAGGCCCTGTCGCTCGCCCTGCCCGATTTTCCGCGTGCGGAGGGTGTGGACGCGGTCGATCTGACGGTGACCGAGCCGGGGGTTGCGCCGATGACGGATGAGGATGCGAAACCCTTTGCGGGGTTGAAGGCGTTGAAGGACAAGTTGGGCGGTGGGGAATGAGGGAGGCGGACTGGTTTCTTAAGGGAGAATTGGGCGCGGTTGGTCCGACATGTGGACGGAGCAGACGGAGCGGACTTTTGGCAAATTGCTTTCCGCTTTAGTAAACTCATACGATGGAAATTGAGGATGATCTTCCCAAACGATGGCTGGCTCTATCACAAGAAGAGCGGGCAAGGTTCTCCATCGAACTGAAGAACGAGATATCGGAACACCATCCAACTGCTGGCATGGAACTGGTGGCGGTTGCCCGGCTTGAAGGGCGGGACGACTTTTTGTTTCAGAATCTTAACGATCAAGATGAATGGTTTGTTGTTCATCTTACCTGGACGAGAGAGACAACACCTGACTTTCCGTGGACGACCCATTTTGCTTCATTCTCAGACTTTCGTGAAAACTGGAGACGGATTTGCGACTAGAAGCGCGAGCTGAGAACACCACAGATAGTCGCTTCGTTCGCTGGCGATTTTCTGGTGACTTTGACAAGTGGGCTTTCGGCTTCGAGTCGGAGCTTTGGACACCTCGGGATTGACTGCCCGCCTGACCATTCGAGCCACTTGGAGACGCATAGCCATTCACTCGCCCCTCCCCCCGTCTCCCCTTCCCGACACCCCGAAAAATCCCCCAAATCCGCGCTTGCGTTTGAAAGGAATCACAGTATGTTTCGCCCTTCACTGGAACATTGAGTTGGACAGGGGCGCGGGAAGCGCTTAAGACCCCTCTGACCAACGCTACGGAACCGAGGATTAGGACATGGCTGTCCCTCAGAACAAAGTGTCGCCGTCTCGCCGGAACAACCGCCGTGCGCATGATTCCCTGACGGCGTCGAACCCGGGCGAATGCCCGAACTGTGGCGAGCTGAAGCGTCCGCATCATGTATGCGGGGCCTGTGGCCACTACGCCGACCGCGAAGTCGTTGCTCAGGCCGACGAGATCGACCTGGACGAAGACGCGGCCTAAGCGCGCCGTCGGCGCCGGGAAGCGCGATGACGGATACGCATCGGACCGACGCGAAGAAAGATCGCATCACCATCTCGGTCGATGCCATGGGCGGCGATATGGGGCCGGCGGCAATTGTCGCCGGTATTTCCAAATCCGCGTCCAAGAATTCCAAGATACGGTTCCTTGTCTTTGGACCAGAGGATGAACTGAACCCGCTGATTGCCAAGCGGAGGCTCGCAGGCCGTTGCGAGGTTCGCGACGTGCGCGAGTTCGTGAAGATGGACGACAAGCCGGCGCAGGTCATGCGCCATGGCAAGGGCACCACCATGTGGGCCGCAATCGACGCGGTCAAGAATGGCGAAGCGGACGCGGTTGTCTCTTGTGGGAACACGGGCGCCCTGATGGCGGTGTCGATGCTGGCGCTTCGGAAACTGCCCGGCGTGGACCGCCCCGCCATCGGCATCCTCTGGCCGTCGCAAAACCCCGGCGGATTCAACGTGATGCTGGATGTGGGCGCGGATGTGCGGGCCGATGCGAAAGATCTGGTGCAATATGCCATGATGGGCGCGTCCTATGCCCGGAACGGGCTGGGGCTGAAGCGCCCTCGCATCGGGCTGCTGAATGTTGGAACGGAAGAAAACAAGGGACGGCCCGAGATCCGGGAGGCGCATGACCTGATCGCGCGTTCCGCACCGGGCGCGGATTTCGAGTTCACCGGTTTCGTCGAAGGCGGCGATATCCCGTCGGATCGCGTGGACGTGATCGTGACCGACGGGTTCACCGGAAACGTCGCGCTGAAGACAGGCGAAGGCACCGCGCGGCTGATCCGCGAATTGCTGCAGGAAGCCTTCCGCGCGACACCGCTTTCGCGGATCGCGGCGCTTCTGGCGCTGACCTCGCTCCGCCGCCTGTCGAAACGCATCGACCCGCGCCGGGTCAATGGCGGCGTCTTTCTCGGCCTGAATGGCACGGTGGTGAAAAGCCACGGTTCGGCGGACGCCACTGGCGTCAGCGCGGCAATCAAGCTGGCCTTCCGTCTGGCCGAGAGCGACTTCAACACACGCCTTGCGGCACGGGTTGCATCTTTGGACCTCAGCCCTCAGGATACCGGAACAGATCAGGCTGAAACGGCCGCGAGCGAGCAGGCAAGATGACAATACGCGCCGTCGTGCGAGGGGTGGGGAGCTACCTTCCCGAACGCATCGTCCCGAACGCTTGGTTCGAGGACAAGATCGACACGAGCGACGAGTGGATCAGATCCCGAAGCGGAATTGAACGCCGTCATTTCGCGGCCGAGGGGGAAAAGACATCCCATCTGGCCGTTCATGCGGCCAAGGCGGCGCTGGCGGATGCCGGGCTCGAACCCGCTGACATCGACGCGATCATAATCGCCACATCGACACCCGACCTGACCTTTCCGTCCGTGGCGACCATGGTGCAATCCTCGCTCGGCATGACGCGCGGCTTCGCCTTTGACGTCCAGGCAGTTTGCGCCGGGTTCGTCTATGCCGTGTCCAACGCCAACGCGCTGATCGTGTCCGGTCAGGCGGCCCGTGTTCTCGTGATCGGAGCCGAGACGTTTTCCCGCATTCTCGATTTCGAAGACCGTGCCACCTGCGTTCTCTTCGGCGATGGCGCTGGAGCCATCGTGCTGGAGGCCGCGGACGGTGTCGGCACTTCCGATGATCGCGGCATCCTGTCGGTCGATCTGAATTCGGACGGTCGTTATCTGGATATGCTCTATGTCGATGGCGGCGTGTCCTCGACCGGCACCAGCGGCGTGGTCAAGATGCAGGGGCGCGAGTTGTTCAAGCACGCGGTGGTCAAGCTGGCGGACACGGCGACGGCAGCCCTGGAGAAGGCTGGACTGACGCAGGAGGATCTGGACTGGATCGTGCCCCACCAGGCCAATATCCGGATTATCACCGGCACCGCCAAAAAACTTGGCCTGGAGATGGATCAGGTTGTCGTCACCGTTCAGGATCACGGAAACACTTCGGCGGCCTCGATCCCTCTGGCCCTGGCCACAGCCAAGGCCGAGGGCCGATTCAGACCCGGCCAGGTGATCCTGATGGAAGCGATCGGTGGCGGACTGGCCTGGGGCTCGGTCGTCCTTCGCTGGTAGCTTCACCGCGAAACCCGTTCCGGGTTTGGCGGGAATCTGCCGGTTGCGTCGAAACATACAGTTGGCGCATTAAGTGAATGCCTATTTCCAAGCACTTGATATTGACTCGTAAATTCAACACGACCATGCTGCCTCGCATTAAAACGAACATAAAAACCTCAGGGGGACGGGATGACAGGGAAGACACTGACGCGCATGGATCTCAGTGATGCGGTATTCCGGGAAGTCGGACTGAGCCGCAACGAATCCGCACAGTTGGTCGAAAGCGTCCTTCAGCACATGTCCGATGCCCTCGTCGAAGGCGAGCAGGTCAAAATCTCCTCGTTCGGGACGTTTTCGATCCGCGACAAGGCCGCACGCGTTGGGCGCAACCCGAAAACAGGGGAAGAGGTTCCGATCCTTCCCCGCCGCGTTCTGACCTTCCGCCCCTCACACCTGATGAAGGATCGCGTGGCCGTCGGTAACAAGGGCTAGGCACTTGGCCGAGAAATCGCGAGACGCGTTTCGGACCATATCGGAAGTCGCAGACTGGCTGGACGTGCCGACCCATGTCCTGCGGTTCTGGGAATCCCGTTTCAGCCAGATCAAGCCGGTGAAACGCGCGGGCGGGCGGAGATATTACCGCCCCTCGGACATGCGCGTCATAGGCGGAGTGAAGGTGCTGCTTCACGACCAGGGCATGACGATCCGGGGCGTGCAGAAGCTGTTCCGCGAGGAAGGTATCAAGCATGTCTCGGGCTTTGCCCCCGAACTGTTCGGCGAAGAGGCCGGTGACGCGTCACCGGTTCTGAACGAGGAAGCGCTGGAACAGGCGGCGCGGCCAGCCGCCGCTGCCCGCTCGACACGCGACGCAGAGCCTGATCCGGTTCCGCTCACCGAAAAGGCAGAGGCAGGCGACAGCGCCGAAGAGGAACCCGTCATGTTCCGTCGGGCAAGTTCGCAGCCGAAGCCCGGCCCCGAACCGGCAGACCCGGCACCCGCCCCCGCGATGCCCCCTGAACGTCCCGCCATCCCGGCGACGCCAGATGTTCCCGAAACGGATGCGGCAGACGATGCGGCGGAGCATGCCCGCGGCCCCGGCATGGCAGCCCGGCTCCGTCTTGCGGATCGTGCCCGGCTGGCGTCCCACGGCGAAGTCCTGGCCGCCACGGCAGACCGCCTTCGCGCCGTCCTCGACCGGGCCGGCTGAGACACGGCCATCATGGTTGACATCTGCCCTTGCCCTGCCCGGAAAATTGCGCCAGAACCCCATCCGTCGGGCTATGGCGCAGCCTGGTTAGCGCGTCCGTCTGGGGGACGGAAGGTCGCAGGTTCGAATCCTGCTAGCCCGACCAATCCATCGCTGACCCCACCTCTCTGCCCCGGCGACGCGACGGTCCGCCATGCGTATTTGGGACAAGATGAAGTGCAGTTTGACTCAGATTTTCTCCTTCACCTTTTCAAAAATACGCAACTGCCCGACCCTGTAGAAAGTGTCCTGACATGAGTGGCGTACTGGCGGATACCGCGATTCTCGGCCTTGGCGACGCCGGCGCGCTGACGGCGGATCAACCCTGGGCCGAGGGACAGGTTCAGCCGGCCTCTCTCGATCTGAGGCTGGGAACCGTTGCCTATCGGGTGCGGGCCTCGTTCCTCGCAGGCAGCGATGCCTCGGTGACGGACCGGCTCGACATTTTCCGGATGCACAAGATCGACCTGACCGACGGCGCTGTTCTGGAGAAGGGATGCGTCTATGTGGTGCCCCTGATGGAGCGATTGGCGCTGCCGGAGGATGTCAGCGCGGTGGCGAATGCCAAAAGCTCGACCGGGCGGCTCGATCTGCTGACCCGCACCATCACCGATGGTGGCACCGAGTTTGACCGTATCCCGCGCGGCTACCAGGGGCCGCTTTACGCCGAGATTTGCCCCCGCTCCTTCTCCGTCCTTGTCCGGCCCGGCATGCGGCTGAACCAGATCCGGTTCCGCCGCGGACGGGCGATGCTGGACGACGCGGAACTTGCAACGTTGCATGAAAAGGTGTCGCTGGTTTCCGGAGCACCGGTGATCTCTGACGGGCTGGGATTTTCCGTCGATCTCAAGCCAGAAGGCACAACTCTGGTCGGCTATCGGGCCAAGCCGCATACCGGTTTGATCGACCTAGACAGGATCGGTGAATACGACCCGGCGGAATACTGGGAAGAGATCCACAGCACAGAGGGCCGGATCATCCTCGATCCGGGCGCTTTCTATATCCTTGTCAGCCGGGAAGCCGTGACTATCCCGCCAACCCATGCCGCCGAGATGGCGCCTTACGTGGCAATGGTGGGCGAGTTCCGGGTGCATTACGCTGGGTTCTTCGATCCGGGGTTCGGCTGGGCCAAGGCCGGGGGGGCGGGATCGCGCGGCGTGCTGGAGGTGCGCTGCCACGAAGCGCCCTTCGTGCTTGAGCACGGACAGGTCGTGGGCCGGCTGGTTTATGAGCGCATGGCGGAGGTGCCGCAGGTGCTCTACGGGCAGGAAATCAAGTCGAATTATCAGGGTCAGGGGCTGAAACTGTCCAAGCATTTCCGGATGCCTTAACCATCCGGTCACAGAGTGGATGACTTTTTCCGGCGTTTCGTGTTAGAATTGAGTCCAGGCGCGCCCAGGGCGATCCAATTCAACCCTGAACGCACAGTCGCAAAAAGTTGGTTGCCCGAGCGCGCCGTCTGACCGTTAGAGACATTTTTCCATGAAGATCAGGTGCGGGCCGGGATCGTCGGTGACGAAGCTGAAATGCTCGCGGAGCAAGTCATCGCGCTTGCGGATATCCCCGAAGCGATCAAGTGTAGGGATACGCATTACATGCGGCGAATGCGGTTGGCGGCCTTGAGGTTCTTTTGAGCCTGCCGCATCTGCGGATCCGGCTTGCTACCCTTTGAGAGGCGTTTCATGCCGTGGCGCATCAACATCCTGACGACCATGCGGATGAGTCTGTCGGCGTTCATTGCCTATTCCTCTTCGCTTTGCTCGAACATTTCCGATTGCTGTTCGTCGTCCTCGTCGTCGTCCAGACCTTCACCCGGCGGCGGCCGGTTTTCAAGCAGACCGGCGGCGCGGAGTTCTTTCAGCCCCGGCAGGTCGCGGGCGTTTTCCAGCCCGAAATGGTCGAGGAATTCCGGCGTCACCATATAGGTAACCGGGCGGCCCGGCGTCATCTTGCGGCGGCCGAACTTGATCCATTCCAGTTCCAGGAGCTGGTCAATGGTGCCCCGGCTGACGCTGACGCCGCGGATCTCCTCGATCTCAGCGCGGGTGACCGGCTGGTGGTAGGCGATGATCGCCAACGTCTCGATCGCGGCGCGGGAGAGTTTGCGGGTCTCGACCGTTTCCTTTTGCATCAGGAAACCCAGGTCGGGGGCGGTGCGCATCGCCCAGGCCTCGCCCACGCGGACAACCGAAACGCCCCTGCCCTCATAGCGTTTGGCAAGGTTTTCGAGCGCAATCCTGGCGTCGCTTCCATGCGGCATACGCGCGTTCAGGTCGGCCACGGTGACGGGTTCCGCGGTCGCGAAGAGGATCGCTTCGACCATGCGTTCCTGTTCCGCCAATGGCGGCGCTTCGAACAGGCTTTCTTCCTGCTGCGCTTCGTCCTGTTCTTCTTCAACCACGCTGGCTGGCCCGGATCTGAATCGCGCCGAAAATGTCCGTCTGCCGGATCTGGATCGCACCGCTTTTCACCAGTTCCAGCGAGGCAGCGAAATGCGACGCGGTGGCGGAGCGGCGGCGCTTGGGGTCGTTGTCCCATCCGTCGGGCAGGTAGGACAGAAGGTCCGTCCACTCGCCCGCATAGCCGATCAGCCCGCGCATCCGCTCCAGCGCCTGTTCCAGCGTCATCAGATTATCGCGGTCCATCACATAGGGACGGAAGTCTTCCTTGGTGCGCAGCCGCGCGTAGCCCTGCATCAGGTCCAGAAGGGTCGCGGTGTAGCGGATCTTGCGAACGCGGGTGACATCCTCGGGGATGCCGCGCACGAAGAAATCCCGGCCCTTCTGGTCGCGGGCCATCAGCTTGGCGGCGCAGTCGCGCATCGCCGAGAGGCGTTCGAGCTGGAAGGCCAGATGCGCGGCCAGTTCTTCGCCCGATGGGCCTTCGTCCGACGGGTCGGGTGGCAGCAGTAGGCGCGACTTCAGGAAGGCCAGCCAGGCGGCCATGACGAGGTAATCGGCGGCCAGTTCGATCCTGAGCGTCTTGGCGCGGTGCACAAAGGACAGGTATTGCTCGGCCAGCGCGAGGACGGAGATCTTGCGCAGATCGACCTTCTGGGTGCGGGACAGCATGAGCAGCAGGTCGAGCGGGCCTTCGAACCCGTCGACATCGACAATCAGCGCTTCGGCTGCAAGACGTTCCTCGACATCACCAAATGCGGCGTCGCCGTCCATGCTCTGCTCCCCAACTGCGATCTGACGAGGCTTTTTGCCTCTCAAACCTGTCCCAGACCGCTTTCGATTAGGTTAAGAAACTCTGACTCGGCAAGGGAAATGTCAATATCTATTGGGGGTCGTCGCGCGGCAACCGCAATATATGCGCGATTTGCCGCGTCCGGCGTCATTGTGCCGGCCTGGGCGACAATGCGCATCTCGGCCAGGTTTCCGTTGCAGTGGAGGACAAGGTCGCAACCCGCGTTCAGCGCCTTTTCCACCCGGTCGGATAGGTCTCCCGCAAGAGCGCCCATTGAAATATCGTCGCTCATCAAAAGGTTGGTCAGGCCGAGGCTGCGCAGGAAGGCGATGCCCTTCGGCGATTGGGTGACCGGGGCAACCGGGTCGATCTCCGGCAAGACGATATGGGCGGTCATCGCCATCGGCAGGTCGGCCAATGCGCGGAACGGCGCGAAATCGGTTGTGTCCAGTTCGGCGAGGGGCGCGTCGATCCTCGGCAGGCTTTCGTGGCTGTCCAGCGTGGCGCGGCCATGGCCGGGGGCGTGTTTGAGGACAGGGAGGCAACCGGCATCCATCAGCCCTTCGGCGCAGGCCCGCGCCATGGCGATGACGG
>JBNKWP010000018.1:5339-67703 GCA_050299835.1 Silicimonas sp. | reverse complement strand
GGACGGAGCGCCCGCGCGACCCGACCCGGGTGGGGGCTCTGCCCCCACACCCCCGGGATATTTGAGGGCCGATAATGAGCGATGGCAGTGAAAAACGGATTAATCCGATTCTGAAGCAGGTGCTGGAACTGGGGCCGCCGCTCCTGTTCTTCGTGGCCTATATTCGGATGAAGGAAGAGACCTATACCGTGGGCGGGGTCGAGTATTCCGGGTTCATCATGGCGGCCGCCGTGTTCGTACCGATCCTGCTGGCTTCGATGGCAGTCCTGTGGTTCCTGACGGGCAAATTGAGCCGGATGCAGGTCTTTACCATTGTCATGGTGGTGGTCTTCGGCGGGCTGACTGTGTGGTTCAACGACGAGAAGTTTTTCAAGATCAAGACGACGCTGGTTTACGGGCTGTTTGCAGTGATCCTTGGCGTCGGGTTGTTGCAGGGGCGGAGCTACCTGGCCTGGGTGATGTCGGAATTCCTGCCGATGGAGGACGAGGGCTGGATGAAGCTGACCTGGCGGCTGACCCTGTTCTTCGCGGGGCTGGCGGTGGCCAACGAGATCGTCTGGCGGACCATGTCGGACGATGCCTGGGTGAAGATCGAGACCTTCGGGTTTCCGATCGTGATGTTCCTGTTCCTCTGGCTACAGATCATGACGCTGCAGCGATACCTGATCGAGCCTGAGGAGGACGAGGCGTAACGCCTCAGAATCGCCATGAAGTGTTGGGAGTCCGTCTCTCATGGCACGGCATGTGGTGATTGGCGGCGGGTCCGGCTTTATTGGGCAGGCTCTGACGGAAGCGCTTCGGGCGCGGGGCGACCGCGTGACCTGGATTTCGCGGGAGGCCGGGCCGGAGCGGATCACCTGGGATGATTTGCGGCGAGACGAGCTGCCGGACTGCGATACGGTGGTGAACCTGGCGGGCAAGCATATCCTCGATGTCCGGCGGCGCTGGACGGCGGCTTACCGGGAAGAAGTGATCCGCAGCCGGGTGGAGACGACCGAGACGCTGGTGGCCGCCATCAACGCGATGGAGGTGCCGCCGGAGGTCTTCGTGTCGACCGCCGGAAAGTGTTTCTATGGCACGTCGGAACTGGCGGCGGGCGAGGCGCATCCCGAGCTGGACGAGACATCCGAGCCGATGGGGATGGATTTCCCGGCGGAACTGGTTGGACTTTGGGAAAAGGCGGCGGAGGGCGTGGATACGACGCGTGTTCGCCATGTGAAGCTGCGGATCGGGATCGTGCTGGGGAAAATCGAGCGCAAGAGTTATCTCGGGCGGCTCTGGCGGATCGGACGGGCGCGGGGGTTTCTGCCGATCATCCGGCTGCCGTTCTGTTTGGGGCTGGGCGCGACGATCGGACGGGGGACGCAGTTGTTTCCCTGGATACATATCGACGACATGGTGGGCGTCATCCTTCACACCCTCGACCATCCGGAGACCGAAGGCCGATACAACGCGGTGCCGCCGGGGATCGTGGATAACCGGGCCTTCACCACGGCTTTTGCGCGGGCGCTTGGCCGGCCCATTGTCTGGGCAGTGCCGGAATGGGTCGTGCGTAGGCTGGTGGGCGCGGAGCGGTCCTCGATCCTGCTGCGGGGGCAGTTGGTGCGACCGAAGCGGACGCTGGAGGCGGGGTACAGTTTTCGTTACCCCACCATTGAAGAGGCGATGACGGATCTGGTCGAGAAGATCATCTGAACTCGGCGAGTTCGTCTGCCGCGTTTTCCAGGGCCAGAAGTGTCTGCCCTTCCAGCCGTTGCAGCAGGTGGATGCCGCAATGCCCGCCGCGATACCAATGCACGATGGCCGGAATCCGGTGATTGAGGACATGCAATGTGATCGGGCTGCCGGGTGCGATGACCAGCGGCACGGCCAGTTTCATGCCTTCAAAGCTGATGTTGCGGATGGTGACCTCATAGCGTTCGCCATCGAGTTCCATCATCGCCGGAACCCAGGTCTTGCGCCGGTTCGGACTGTGTCGGCGGTTGAAGTTCTGGGACAACATCATGGCGCGGAGCGGCCTTTGCTTTGGTGAGTGTGAAACCTCCCATGAAAGGCTTAAAAAACGGTGAGGCCGGGAAATCGGGAGGCTTGACGGGTCGGGAACTTGGGGGTAGCCACCAAATCGTGGCGATTTGTACACCGGATTGCGGGCCACGTTAAACATTCCGCTAAAGAGGTCAGGGACGTTTTGCCCCCGGCGCTCACGCGGTGGGGGCTTTATTTTTGGAAAGGAGGCGTCCCCATGTCGAAGAATTGGAACACCCGAACAAGACTTGTGCATGAAGGCGTGCGGCGGAGCCAGTATGGCGAGGTCAGCGAGGCGATCATCCTCACCCAGGGCTTCGTTTACGACAGCGCCGAACAGGCGATGGCGCGGTTCGAGGAGGCCGGTCCGGACGAGTTCATCTATGCGCGTTACGGCAACCCGACCGTGCGGATGTTCGAGGAGCGGATCGCAGGGCTTGAGGGCACGGAGGACGCGTTCGCAATGGCCTCGGGCATGGCGGCGGTGAATGCGGCGCTGACCTCGATGCTGAAGAGCGGCGACCACGTTGTGTCGGCCCGGGCCTTGTTCGGATCGTGCCTTTACATTCTGGAAGAGATTCTGACGCGGTTCGGGGTCGAGGTGACATTCGTGGACGGGACCGATCTGGAGGCGTGGAAGGCGGCTTTGCGGCCCGACACCAAGGCGGTGTTTCTCGAAAGCATGTCGAACCCGACGCTGGAGGTAATCGACCTGAAGGCCGTGGCGGAGCTGGCCCATGCGGTGGGCGCCAAGGTGATCGTGGATAACGTGTTCTCGACGCCGGTTTTCAGCCGGGCGGTGGAACTGGGCGCGGATGTGATCGTGTACTCTGCGACCAAGCATATCGACGGGCAGGGGCGTGTTCTGGGCGGTGTCGTGCTGGGGACGCGCGAGTTCATCCGCAAGACGCTGGAGCCCTATGTCAAGCACACGGGCGCAGCGATGAGTCCGTTCACGGCCTGGGTGCTTTTGAAGGGGCTGGAGACGCTGGATCTGCGGGTCCGGGCGCAAGCGGACAGTGCCCTGGCAATCGCCGGGCGGTTCGAGGGGCATGGCAAGTTGGAACGGGTGATCTACCCCGGACTGACATCGCATCCCGATCACGCGATTGCGTCGAAGCAGCTGGAGAAGGGGGGCACCGTCGTCACGTTTGACATCAAGGGCGGGCAGGCGGAGGCTTTCCGGTTTCTGAATGCTCTGGAAATCATCATCATCTCCAACAATCTGGGCGATGCCAAGTCGATCATTACCCATCCATCGACCACCACTCATCAGCGATTGAGCGATGAGCAGCGCGCGGCTCTGGGGATCACACCCGGCATGGTACGTCTGTCGGTCGGGCTGGAAGATGTTGGGGACCTGATCGCGGATATCGAGACGGCGCTGGAGGCGGCCTGATGGAGGTCCGGTCCTTTCGGGCGGCGGATGCCGAGCCCTTGGGCGAAGTATTTCACGCCGCTGTCCGTCAGGGCGCCGTCAGCCGTTACGCGGAGGAGCAGGTGGCGGCATGGTCGCCCGAAGCCCCGAAAGGCGAGCGATGGGCGGAGCGGCTGTCGGGCGCAGATACTGTGGTGGCCGAGGAAGACGGGCGGCTGCTTGGGTTTATGACCGCGGATGAAGCCGGGTATCTCGACCTGGCATTTGTTCTGCCTGAGGCGATGGGCCAGGGCATCTCGGACGGGATCTATTCAGTGCTTGAGGGACGGGCGCGCGCCAAGGGTATCTCGCGTCTGACGACCCAGGCGAGCTTGCTTGCAGAGCCGTTCTTTGCCCGGCATGGCTGGACGGTGGTACGGCGGCAGGAGGTTGAAATCGGCGGCGTTGTGCTGAAGAACGCGTGGATGGAGAAGCTCCTGGGCAGGAGAGAGGTTTGAGTTTTCTGCGTCGGAATTCCCAGGCAATCGCCCGTGTGCTGACATGGAGCGCTCCCGTCGCTGTCATGTTGTGGTGGCTGTACGAGGCGCAATTCCGCCAGCAAAACATTCTGCTTGTCCTGCTTCTGGCGATCACCTGCATGATTGCACCGTTCTTTCATGCGGTTTTCCGATATCGGCAAAAGGCGCGCACGGCGCGTGAGGCGTCTCCCGAATCTCCTCCCGGGCGGCTGTATCTGGCCGGTCGTTTTTTCATGGCGATGACCTTGCCCCTGATGCTCTCGGCCATTCCAGTGTGCCTTGTGAGCGCTTTCAGGTTGGATGGCGGAGGGAGCGGGTGGTGTTTTGTGCTGGTTCCGATCTGGTGGGGCTTTTATGCCTGGATCGCGCCAGCGATCGGCCTCCTCCTGGTGTTTCTCGGTCGTAACCGACGGGACAGCCTGACATGAAACCCGTCCTGATCCTTCAGCTGAGACCGGAAGACGATGCCTCCGACGGGGAGTTTCGGGCGTTCCTCGACAAGGGGCGGCTGGGCGAGGGGGACGTGGTGCGCCATCGGCTGGAGGCGGCACCCTTGCCGATGGGGTTTGCGCTGGAGGATTACAGCGCGGTGATCGTGGGTGGGGGCCCGGGTTGCGTCAGTGACGATCCGGCGACCCGCGATCCGGTGGAGGCGCGGGCGGAGGCGGAGATCCTGCGGCTTCTGCCGGAGATCGTCCACCGCGATCTGCCGTTTCTGGGCTGTTGCGCGGGGATCGGGATCCTGGCGCATTTCCTGGGCGGCGAAGTGTCGAAGGCGCGCTATGGCGAGCCGGTGGGCGCGGTGACGGCTTCGGTGACGGAGGCGGGACAGGACGATCCGCTGCTGGCGGGGCTGCCGGAGAGTTTCGACGTGTTTGTCGGTCACAAGGAGGCGGTGCAGCGCCTGCCCGAGGGCGCGGTGCATCTGATGTCGGGGGTCACCTGTCCGGTGCAGATGATCCGGGTCGGGTCCAATGTCTATGCGACGCAGTTCCATCCCGAGGGCGACGGGCAGGTCTTTGCCGACCGGATTCGTATCTACAAGGGGCACGGCTATTTCCGGCCCGAACAGGCCGAGATGCTGACGGAGGCGGTGCTGGCAGCGGATGTGACCCAGCCGGAACGCATCCTGCAACGTTTTGTCGATCGCTATGTGAAATCCAGCAGGGCGATCACTGCGTAAACTCACATAAGAGATCGCTGGATATTGTTCGGTAACACCCCATATCCAGTGTCGCGGAACCGGGAGAGACAAGATGAATGTCCATGTCAAAGATGTCGGACGGGCGGATGTCCAAGAGGCGCTGGCGACCTTGCGGGCCTGGGCGGCACAAAACGAGGCGGAAGGGATTGATCCGAATCTTGGCGCCTTTCTGAAATATCCCAACCTTTCAGATGATTACCCATCCGAGTTCAGGTCCGATCCCGCGTACAAGGAGACGCTGCCGGATCTGCAGAACGGGCCGGCCTCGCTGATCCGTGGCGCGAACCGGGCGATCCAGCATGTGGGCATCTCGAATTTCCGTTTGCCGGTCCGGTTTCATATGAAGGACGGCGGCGAGCGCTTGCTCGACACCTCGGTCACCGGGACGGTCAGCCTTGAGGCGGATAAAAAGGGCATCAATATGAGCCGGATCATGCGGTCCTTCTATGCCCATGCCGAAAGCGCCTTCAGCCTTGCGGTGATCGAGGCGGCACTGGACGATTACAAGACCGATCTTGAGAGTTTCGATGCGCGAATACAGCTGCGGTTTTGCTTCCCGATGAAGGTGGAGAGCCTGCGCTCGGGACTGACCGGCTGGCAGTATTACGATATCGCGCTGGAAGTGATCGAGGAGGCGGGCGAACGGCTGCGTGTGATGCATCTCGATTACGTCTATTCCTCGACCTGTCCCTGTTCGCTGGAACTTTCGGAGCATGCCCGCCGCGAGCGCGGGCAATTGGCCACGCCGCATTCGCAGCGCTCCGTGGCGCGGTTGTCGATGGTGCTGAAACCGGATCAGCCAATGCTCTGGTTCGAGGATGCAGTGGCGCTTTGCCGGGACGCGGTTCCGACGGAGACGCAGGTGATGGTCAAGCGCGAGGACGAACAGGCCTTTGCGGAACTGAACGCAGCTCATCCGATTTTCGTGGAAGACGCGGCGCGGCTTTTTGCCGAGGCGTTACAGGGGGATGCGCGGGTCGGCGATTTCCGGGTGGTGGCCAGCCATCAGGAGAGCCTGCACAGCCATGACGCGGTGTCGATTTTGACGGAGGGGGCGACTTTCGCGCAGAAAAGCCTCGATCCGCATGTGTTCGGGACGTTGATTCACCGGGGCTGAGAGCCCGCTGAGGCGCACTTCAACTTGCTGTCGGCTTCGCATAGCTTGTCGCCAAAGGAGATATGGCGATGGCAAGTGCAACATGGCGCTGCGAATGCGGTTCGGTCGAGGCCAGGTTGCCCACCGATGGTTTCCGGCTTGTCTGCTATTGCGGGAGTTGCCGCGATTTCGCCACCCGGTTGGGAAGCGGCGACCGGTTGAATGATGCGGGCGGCAGCGATCTGATCCAGGTCGCGCCCGATTCCGTCGAGATAAAGGGGATCGAGCATCTCAGGTGGATGAAGATTACCGAAAAGGGACCGATGCGCTGGTATGCACATTGCTGCGACACGCCGATGGCGAACACGCTGTCCCTCCGCGCGGTGCCCTTTGCGAGCTTTCAGGTCCATGACATCGAACCGCAATCGGAACTTCCCCCGATTCGTGCGCATGTGAACCTGAGCGGCGCGACGGCGCGGGTCACAGAGCCGACTGGCAATGTCCGCTCGGTGTTGCTGTCTTTTGCCAGCCGGGTGTTGCGTTCCTGGGTGACGGGCCGGTGGCGCCGGACTCCCTTTTTCGACGGGCAGGGAAGACCTGTCGCGTCGCGTCTCGATCCTTGAAGAACCGGGAGTTGACTTGGACCGATGCTCGCGCCAAGGCTCCGCACATGATAGATTTCAGACCCGTCGGCTATGTCATCGGCCTGCTGATTGCCTTTCTCGGTGCGGCGATGCTGGTGCCGATGGCGCTTGATCTGGCGCTTGGCAACGGTCATGCGGGCGTCTTCCTGGAAAGCGCCATTCTGACCTTTCTGACCGGCGGGTTCCTGGCGATTTCCTGCGCCAACTCGGTGGACCGCGGGATCGGGACGCGGCAGACCTTTATCCTGACCACGGGGGTCTGGGCCGTTTTGCCGATGTTCGGGGCGCTGCCATTTCTGAACGGAGCGACCGAGGCCAGTGTGACGGATGCCTATTTCGAGGCGATGTCGGGGCTGACCACCACCGGCTCCACCGTCTTTTCGGGGCTCGACGACCTGCCCGAGGGCCTGCTTTTGTGGCGGTCGATGCTGCAATGGTTCGGTGGCATCGGGATCATAGTCGTGGCGATGGTGTTTCTGCCGGAATTGCGGGTCGGGGGGATGCAGATCTTCCGCTCCGAGGCGTTCGAGACGGATGGCAAGGTTCTTCCCCGGGCGGCCGAGATCGCATCGCGGATCTCGGTGGTCTATGTCGGGCTGACGCTGGCCTGCATCCTGGCCTATTCGGTCAGTGGGCTGTCGGCTTTCGATGCGATCAACCATGCGCTGACATCGGTTTCAACGGGCGGGTTTTCCACGGGCGATGCCTCATTCGGAGCGCATCAGGGGATGCCGGAATACGTGGCCTCGGTCTTCATGGTGCTCGCCAGCCTCCCATTTGTGCGCTACGTGCAGCTTCTGGCCGGGTCGAGCCGGCCAATCCTTGCGGACAGTCAGATCCGGACCTTCCTGGTAATCGTTCTGGTGCTGATCCTGGTGATCACGGTCTATCGGGTCGTGATCAATGGCGACCATTTCGAACACTCGCTGCGCGAGGCGACATTCAACATCACGTCGATCATCACCGGAACCGGCTTTGCGAGTGTGGATTATCAGCTTTGGGGCACGTTCCCGGTGACGTTGTTCTTCTTCGTCGGGCTGATTGGCGGCTGCGCGGGCTCGACCTGTTGTTCGGTGAAGGTGTTCCGGTATCAATTGCTGGTGAGTGCCGTGAAGAACCAAATCCGGCGCATCCACTCGCCGCACGGTGTGTTTCAGCTGAAATATGACGGGCGCACGGTTTCGGAAGACGTGATTTCGTCTGTCACGGCGTTTCTGACCATGTTCGTCGTGACATTGGGGGTGATCTCCATCCTGCTGGGTGCAACCGGCCTTGACTTTGTGACCTCGGTCAGCGGGGCAGCGACGGCGATTGCCAATATCGGCCCCGGTCTTGGAGACATTATCGGACCGGCTGGGAATTTCGGGGCGCTGAACGATCCGGCCAAGTGGATCCTGGCCTTTGCCATGCTGGCGGGGCGGCTGGAGCTGATGGCGGTCTTCGTGCTGTTCACCAGCCGGTTCTGGCGGTCGTGAGAGCCGCCCGGCGGGATGCGCCGGGCAGTAAGATCAGTTCCAGCAGCTGACGAGAACGGTCAGGTCTGTGGCGAGCAGGGTCAGATCCTCAGGCGGGATGTTTTCACCGAGGTCCATAGCGACAGGGGTCACCCCGTTGGCAGAGAGGAATTCCGCCAGCACGGGCGCGTCGGCGGCGAAGGCCACGTTGGCGGGAAGCTGGCGGTTGCCGTTCTCTCCGGGGGCGAGCAACATGCCGACGACCGCTCCCGAGCCCGCGAGCACCGGGCCGCCGGCGTCACCGGGTGCGCTGGCGATATCGAGGCGCTGCACTTGGGTGTCGCCGTTCAGGCCCTTGACGTCGGCGAGCGTGCCATAGGTCAGGGTCGGCGCGGTCAGGATACCGCCGAACGAATACCCGGCCACGGCCACGTCCGATTGAAGGCGCGGTTCGGTGGCGGCAAGCCGGGCGATGGAGAGCGGCGCGAGGCTCTGGCGGGGTTTGAGGAGTGCGAGGCCGAGCGTCGCGTCCTCGGCCACAACATCCGCTTCGACATCGGCGTCGAGCGTGATCCGCCCGCAGTCGCGCACCACGTCAGCGGTAGTCAGGACAGTGCCGTCGCTGGCGATGAAGAAGCCCGAACGCGATCTTTCGGGACGGCGGATTTCCAGCCCGGACATCAGGTCGATATCCTGCACGCCGCTGCCGATGCCGTCGGGCAGAACCGCGTCAGTGGTGCGGAAGCTTTCGCGCATGGCATCGACGGCCAAAGCGAAGCGCTTGTCGTCGCCCTTGGGCCAGACCAGCGTAAAGCCCTTCACAGCATCGCCCGCGCGACGGGCATAGCTGTAGGACCGGATGCGGTCGTTCTGGCCTTCGATGGTGAAGCTTTCGCTGCCGAGATTGCGGTCGCCTGTGGCCGGGACGATTTCGAGCATTTGCAGGATGTCGAAATAGGCCGCGAGCGTGTTGGCATCGCCGGTGAGGCTGAGAAGGACGACCTTCACGCCGTCCTCGGTGGCCGAGCCGTAATGGGCGAAGGGGGCCTCATAGCGGTCGAAACTGACGAGCGCGGTCGGCATGTCGATTTCGATTCCCGCCTGGTCATCGCCAACCGGGGCAAGGCCGAGCGAGGCGATGGTGGACTGGTAGCCCTCGACCAGTTCGCGGCGCTGGAGAGTGGTCAGGATGCCGGTGCCCTCATAGCCGTTGGCTTCCTGCCACGCGGACATGGCGCTGCGGGTGCCGGGGCCGAAGGCGGCGTCGATGACGGAGTTGTAAAAGCCTTCAAAGCGCATGGCTTCCTGGATCAGAGCGCGGTCTTCACGGGTGAGGTCGCGCTCGCTGCTGCGGGCCTCTGCCGGAGTTTCCTCGCCCGGTTCAAGGACCGGGGCCGGGGTTTCTGGGGCTGCGGGCGTGGCCGGTGCAGCCAGTGCCACGCCGGTGCCGAAGATGCGTTCGCCGAACGTGCGGCCGTCGGAGACGAAGCTGTCGGACGGCACGAGACGCTGGGCGCGCAGTTCCAGCAGGCGGCGGCGGGCCTGATCTTCGGTAGCGAATGGGCCGATGGCGATGGCGTGCCATGTGGTTCCGGTGCGGAAGGCGTTCACATCCGGCAGGACGTCGGAATAGGCCTCGGCCCGTGAGATCGCGCGGTTTGCCCCCGGTTGGGCTTCGATCTGGACCCAGCTTTGGGCTTGGGCCATCCCGGCGAGGATTGTGAACAGGAAAAGGGCGGCAAATTTCTGCAGCATACGGTCAACCATGTTATTTCTGAGCCCCCCAGGACGGGCCGATTTCGAGCCGTTTTAGCCTCTGCCACCGGCAGTTGCACCCCCTTTAACGCGCAGTTGATTGACCCCAAGGGACCTGTTGCTTAATGAGAACGCGATTTCCCCGAGGAGCGGCAGATGGCGGTCGAGAAACCGAAAAGTTTTCAGGAAATTCTCCTGCGATTGCAGACCTATTGGGCGGCCAAGGGCTGCGCGATCATGCAGCCCTATGACATGGAAGTGGGTGCGGGCACGTTTCACCCGGCGACCACGCTGCGCTCGCTTGGCTCGAAGCCCTGGGCGGCGGCCTATGTTCAGCCGTCGCGGCGACCCACCGACGGGCGTTATGGGGAGAACCCGAACCGGTTGCAGCACTACTACCAGTTCCAGGTGCTGATCAAACCGTCGCCGCCGGATTTGCAGGCGCTCTATCTCGGCTCGCTGGAGGCCATCGGGATCGACATGGAGCTGCACGACATCCGCTTTGTCGAAGACGACTGGGAAAGCCCGACGCTGGGCGCATGGGGTCTGGGCTGGGAGGTCTGGTGCGACGGGATGGAAGTCAGCCAGTACACCTATTTCCAACAGGTCGGCGGGCATGACTGCAAGCCGGTCTCTGGCGAGCTGACCTATGGGCTGGAACGGCTGGCGATGTATGTGTTGGGCGTGGACCACGTGATGGACATGCCGTTCAACGATCCGCAAACGCCGATTGCGCTGAGCTATGGCGACGTGTTCCGGCAGACGGAGCAGGAATATTCGCGCTGGAATTTCGACGTGGCGGATACCGACATGTTGCTGAAGCATTTCGAGGATGCCGAGGCCGAGTGCCAGCGGGCGCTTGCGGCTGATGACATCGACCCCAAGACCGGCAAGCGGATCGTGATGGCGCATCCGGCTTACGACCAGTGCATCAAGGCGTCTCACCTTTTCAACCTTCTGGATGCGCGCGGCGTGATCTCGGTCACCGAACGGCAGGCCTATATCGGGCGGGTCCGGGCGCTGGCCAAAGCCTGTGCAGATGCGTTTGTCACAACCGAAGCGGCGGGTGCGGCCTGATGGGCAGGTTTCTGGCATCCTTCCTTGTGATCTCTGCCGTCCTTGCAGGCGGCGCTATGTATTACCTGCAGGTCTATGCCTTCTACGACGAGGTGCCGGTGTCGGAGACGCAGGAGGATGTTCTTCTGACCAACATCAACACCGGCGAGCCGGAAGCCATCCTCTACGAGAATTTCCGGGGGATCGACGCCGACAGCTCGCCCTTGCGCTACCGCGCGTGCTTTGAGACGGAGATGAGCGAGGCGCTGCTGACCGAGACCTATCAGCTCTATGAAACCCCCGTGCCGAATGTCGCGCCCGGCTGGTTCGACTGTTTCGACGCCAAGGCCATTGGTGCTGCGCTGGAGGCGGGGGAAGCCACGGCTTATCTGAGCGTTTTCAATATCGTCTACGGATTCGACCGGGTGGTGGCGCTCGACGGGCAAGGCCGGGGTTTTGTCTGGCACCAGATCAATGCCTGCGGCGAGGCCGCCTTCGACGGCGATCCGGTGCCGGAGGGCTGTCCGCCCGAACCGGAGGCGGATGAATGAGAGCCTTAACGAAATTGGCGTCGGTGTTGTGCGATACCCCTGCCGAACGAACGGAATGCGACAATGCCTGATCTTCTGATCGAACTCTTCTCAGAGGAAATCCCGGCGCGGATGCAGGCGCGTGCCGCCGAGGATCTGAAGCGGCTGGTCACCGACGGGCTGGTCGAGGCCGGTCTGACCTATGCCAGTGCCGGGGCTTTCCATACGCCGCGGCGGCTGGCCTTGACGGTCGAGGGACTGCTGGGGACAAGCCCGGACACGCGGGAAGAGCGCAAGGGGCCGAGGACGGATGCGCCGGAGCAGGCGCTGGCGGGGTTCCTGCGGTCCACGGGGCTGGAGAAGGATCAGCTTGAGGCGCGGGACGACAAGAAGGGCCAGGTCTGGTTCGCGGTGATCGACAAGCCGGGGCGTGCCGCTTCCGAGATCGTGGCGGAGGTTCTGGAAAGCGCGGTGCGCAACTTCCCCTGGCCGAAATCCATGCGATGGGGCGACGGCAGCCTGAAATGGGTGCGGCCGTTGCATTCCATTCTCTGCATTCTGAGCGACGAGGCGGGGGCGCAGGTTGTGGCCGTCGAGATCGACGGGATCAAGGCGGGGCAGTCCACGCGGGGGCATCGCTTCATGGCGCCCGACGCGTTTTCGGTGTCGTCCTTCGAAGATTACGAGGCGAAGCTGAAGCGCACCCATGTGATCCTGTCGGCGGAGGAACGCGCCGAGAAGATCTGGCATGACGCGATGCAGATGGCCTTTGCGCAAGGGCTGGAGGTGGTCGAGGATCGCGGGCTTCTGGCCGAGGTTGCCGGGCTGGTCGAATGGCCGGTGGTGCTGATGGGGGAGATCGGGGCGGATTTCCTCGACCTGCCGCCGGAGGTGCTGCAAACCTCGATGAAGGAGCATCAGAAGTTCTTCTCGGTGAAGGACAAGTCGGGCCGGATCGTGCGGTTCGTGACGGTTGCCAACCGGGAAACGGCGGATGACGGGGCGACGATCCTTGCGGGCAATCAGAAGGTGCTCTCGGCGCGGCTGTCGGATGCGAAATTCTTCTGGGAGAACGACCTGCGCGTGGCGACGACCGATATCACGCAATGGACGGACAAGCTGGCCGATGTGACGTTTCACCGGAAGCTGGGGTCTCAGGCGGAGCGGATCGACCGGATCGCGGCACTGGCCCGCGAGATCGCGCCGATTGTCGAGGCCAATGCGGATGAGGCGGAGACGGCGGCGCGGATCGCCAAGGCCGATCTGTCATCCGAGATGGTTTATGAATTCCCGGAACTGCAGGGGGTGATGGGCGAGTATTACGCACAGGCCTACAGCGTGTCAGATGATGTCGCTGCTGTCGCGCGGGAGCATTACCAGCCGCTGGGGCCATCGGACGATGTGCCGACCGCGCCCCTGTCGGTGGCTGTGGCGCTGGCCGACAAGATCGACACGCTGACCGGGTTCTGGGCGATTGACGAGAAGCCCACGGGGTCGAAGGACCCGTTTGCGCTGCGGCGGGCGGCGTTGGGGGTTATTCGGTTGGTGCTGGAGAATGGGGTTAGTTGGAATATTGGAGAAGTCGTAGAGAAAGCGTCAGGGTTGGTAATTTCAAACTACTTTCTGCAACTCAGTCTCGCGAAGACCCAACTTACTGGAGGCGCCATGAAGGCAGGCATTATCGACGAAACTCACGCAGCTATGCGGTCCATCCCGTTTGAAAAAGCCATGGAAGAAAGCCGTGAAGTTTTAGGCTATGAGTTCGACTTCACGTTTAGGGGAAGAAAGGACGACCTCCTCTCCTTCCTCCACGACCGCCTCAAGGTCTTCCTGCGCGATCAGGGCATCCGCCATGACGTGATCGACGCAGCACTTGCCATGCCGAACGCCGACGACCTGACGCTGCTGGTCAAGCGGGCGCGGGCGGTGCAGGACTTCCTCTCCACCGAAGACGGGGAGAACCTGACGCAGGGCTTCAAACGCGCCCATAACATCCTGCGTCAGGCCGAAGAGGCCGACGGGGTCGAGTATTCCTTCGGTCCCGACCCGAAACTGGCGGATGCGCCGGAGGAAAAGGCGCTTTTCGACGCGCTCGATGCCGCCGAGGCGCTGATCGCAAATGCAATGAAAACCGAGGATTTCGGCAAGGCGATGGCGACGCTGGCGACGCTGCGCGGCCCCATCGACGCCTTCTTCGAGGCGGTTCAGGTCAATGCCGACAGCGCGATTCTACGCCGGAACCGGCTGAATTTGCTGCACCGCATCACGGCGGCCTGCCTGTCTGTGGCGGATCTGACGAAGATCGAGGGGTAATCGGTCTTCGACGCGGAGACCGGGGCGGAAAATGACGCATTTTCCTGGGCCTACAGTGTGAACTCTTGGGTTTCCGCGTCGGAAACTCGGCGTAATTCGCGTCGAATTGCGCACATCTGGTCAGGGAAACTGGCCAACCTGTGCCGTCATCCTTGATCGTTAACGCTATCGTCGTATGCTGCCGCGGAAGGAATCGCCGCAGTGCAGAAACACGTTGATCTCGAACAGTTCGTGGTTATCGACGAAACCGCGCCGCTGGCCGCCGACACTCACGGTGGCCGGGCGAAATGCCTGCAACGGCTTATCCGGCTGAATATGCCGGTGCCGCTGACCGTGGCTCTGCCCTTTACCACCGTCCGCGCGATTGCAACCGGCATGCAGGTCGATACCGACGCGATCCTGAAACATTTCGGCGACCGCCCGCTGGTTTCCGTCCGGCCAAGCTCGGAAGATCCCGACTGGGGCGGGCCGGGGGCGTTTCTGAACATCGGCATGAACGACGCGCGGCACGCCGAATATGTCAATCTGCTGGGCCATGTCGCGGCGGACGAGCTTTATGCCCGTTTCGTGCAGGCCTATGCGGTGGAGGTCGCGCATCTCGACCCCGACAGTTTCGAATTCGACCTGCCGGATGCGAGCGCGGTCCAGGCGATGAAGGACGCCTATGAGGAAGAGGCGGACGAGCCGTTCCCGCAGGACCCGGCGCGGCAGTTGCGCGATGTGCTGCGCTCGATGGCGCGGGCCTGGGAGGGCACCTCGGCGCGGCTTTTGCGGCAGGCGCGGGGGGCGCCGGACAATGCCGGGCTGGGCCTGGTCGTTCAGCGCATGGCACCGGGGCTGGGACCGCGGGAGAGCGGGTCGGGTGTGATCCAGTTCGTCTCCTCGATCACGGGCATGCCGCAGATCACCGGTCGTTATCTGAGCCAGGCGCAGGGGCGCGACGCGCTTGACGACGAGGGCGCCTATTACCTGACGGTCGATCCGCGCGGGAAATCGATGGAAGAGCTTTATCCCGAGGGGTTCGACAAGCTGGTCGAATTCGGGGCGAAGTGCCGCCAGAAACTGCGCGAGGAGATGCAGATCGAGTTCACGCTGGATGGCGGGGAATTGAGCGTGCTCGACGCGGTGCGGGTTCAGCGGTCTGCGGCGGCGGCGATGCGGATCGCGGTGTCGCTGGCCGAGGATGGTGTCATCAGCCGCGACGAGGCGGTGTTGCGCATTCCTCCGGGCGGGCTGATGGAGATGATGCACCGGCAGGTCGACCCCAAGGCGAACCGGGATGTGCTGGGCCGTGGCGTTGCCGCCAGTCCGGGCGCGGCCACGGGCCGGCTGATGTTCAACTCCGCCGCGGCGCAATCCGCGGCGTCCCGTGGCGAAGCGGCGATCCTGGTGCGGCGGGAAACCTCGCCCGAGGATATCCGGGGGATGCATTCGGCGGTGGGCGTTCTGACGATGCGGGGCGGCATGACGAGCCATGCGGCGATGGTTGCGCGCGGGCTTGGCCTGCCGGGCGTCGTGGGCGCCTCCACCATCCATTACAACCGGCGCGACCGGACGATCACGGTGCCCGACGGGCGGGTCTTCGCGGAAGGCGATGTGGTCACCATCGACGGCACCACCGGTTCCGTTCTGGCCGGCGAGGTCGAGATGCTGGAACCGGCTCTGGACGAGACGTTCCAGACGCTGCTCTCCTGGGCGGATGATGCCCGCGATATCGAGGTGCGGGCCAATGCCGATACGGTGGAGGAGGCGCAGGTGGCGCTGACCTTCAAGGCGCAGGGCATCGGGCTGTGCCGGACCGAACATATGTTCTTCGAGGAAGATCGCCTGACAGTCATGCGGGAGATGATCTTCGCCGAGACGCCGGAGGATCGCGCCGCCGTGCTGTCGCGGCTGGTGCCGATGCAACTGTCGGACTTCAAGGAACTGTTCAAGCTGTTGGCGGGCAAGCCGGTCTGCATTCGCCTGTTCGATCCGCCCTTGCACGAATTCCTGCCGCACACCCGCGAAGGCATGCGGGAACTGGCCGATGCGCTTGGCCTGCCGCTGTCGGAAGTGGTGCGCCGGGTCGATGCACTGGCGGAATTCAACCCGATGCTGGGGCTGAGGGGCGTGCGGCTGGGCGTGACCATGCCGGAGATCTATGACGCGCAGGCCCGCGCGATCTTCATGGCGACGGTTGAGGCGGCAGCGGACAACAACCCGGTGACGCCGGAAATCATGATCCCGCTCGTCTCCGCGCGGCGCGAGGCGGAACTGGTGCAGGGCCGGGTCGAGGCGGTGGCGGCGGAAGTGCGTGCCAAGACCGGCGTGGCTTTCGAATACAAGCTCGGTGTCATGGTGGAGACGCCGCGCGCCGCGCTGCGGGCGGGCGAAATCGCTGCCCATGCGTCCTTCCTCAGCTTCGGCACGAACGACCTGACGCAGATGACCTATGGTCTGAGCCGCGACGATGCCGGACGGTTCATGTCGGATTACGTTCAGCAGGGCGTCTATCCCGAAGATCCGTTCCATCGGCTCGATGTCGAGGGGGTCGGCGAATTGCTGAAGCTTGGGGCCGAACGGGGCCGGGCAGCGCGTCCGGACGTCACGCTGTCGATCTGCGGCGAGCATGGGGGCGACCCGGATTCGATCGCGTTTTGCCGCGAATGCGGGTTCGATTACGTCAGTTGTTCGCCCTTCCGGGTGCCCGTGGCGCGGCTTGCCGCAGCCCATCTGGCGATCCGGGACCGGGGCGTGACCCGGTAGAAATTCCTCACCGTCGGTAGATCACGGCCGATTTCGGCGAGTTTTCGCCGAGATTGTTGCCTCACTGGAACGATTTGTCACTTTTGCGACTCTGGCAATTTTCGTTTTACGGGGGTAACTGAGCCGCTGATTTGAGCGCGGGCACAGATTTTCGGGCCTGCGAACTCCGGGAAGGGGGCAAAAATGGTCAGACCTTTGATCGGGTCTCTGTTGGCCTTTGTGTTGTCTGCCACAGTCGCATCGACGGCGCTGGCCGATGTTACGGTGACAACTTCGACCAATCCGCAAGCCGGGATCGGACTGCGGCTCAATTCGTTGTTCCAGGCGGAACGGCAGACCGTGAAAGGGATTGACGGGCGGGCCATGAAGCGCCTGACCGAAGCGCCGGAGGACGGGCTCTATAGCCGCACGCGGCTCGACGCGATGACCTACCGGACAGGCGGCAAGAACTGGTCCTGCCTGAGCGAAGCGCTTTACTTCGAGGCCCGCGGCGAGACCGTGCGCGGCATGTTCGCGGTGGCCGAGGTGATCCTGAACCGGGTCGATGACCCGCGCTACCCCAATTCGGTCTGCGGTGTCGTGAACCAGGGCACGGGCGCCAAGTTCCGCTGCCAGTTCACCTATACCTGCGATGGACGTCCCGAGACGATCGGCAACAAGCGGGCCTTTCAGCGGGTCGGCAAAGTGGCGCGGCTCATGCTCGATGGCGAAGACCGGCGGCTGACCGGCGGCGCGACCCACTACCACACGAAGACGGTCAAACCGAAATGGTCCCGGAGCTTCCCGCGCACGGCCACGATCGGTCACCACATCTTCTATCGTCAGCCGTCGCGTCTCGCCTCGAACTGAGGCATATTTCACCGATGTTTCAGTTCCGGCGCTCGCCCGTGATGGGCGATGGATCGGGCCGTGGACCGTTGCTATAACGGGCGCAAAGAAAAACCGAGGCAGAGCATGGTGAGACAGTTATTCGGAACCGATGGCGTGCGCGGGCGGGCGAATGCCGACCCCATGACCGCAGAGACCGCGATGCGGCTGGGTGCGGCGGCGGGCCGGTATTTCCGGCGCGATGGGTCATCCGCGCATCGGGTGGTGATCGGAAAGGACACGCGGCTGTCGGGCTATATGTTCGAGAACGCGCTGACGGCGGGCTTTACTTCCACTGGCATGAACGTGCTGCTGCTTGGCCCGGTGCCGACGCCTGCGGTCGGGCTTCTGGTGACGTCCATGCGGGCGGATGTCGGTGTGATGATTTCCGCCAGCCACAACCCGCATGAAGACAACGGCATCAAGTTTTTCGGCCCCGACGGGTTCAAGCTGTCGGACGAGGCGGAGGCCGAGATCGAGGCGATCATGGGCGAGGAGATCGCGTTGGCCGCTGCTGCCAATATCGGGCGGGCCAAGCGGATCGACGATGGCCTGTTTCGCTATGTGGAGCGGGTGAAGTCCACGGTGGGCGGGATCAAGCTGGACGGTCTGAAAGTCGTGGTGGATTGTGCCAACGGCGCGGCCTATCGCGCGGCGCCCCAGGTGCTTTGGGAACTGGGGGCCGAGGTTATCTCCGTCGGGGTCAGCCCGAACGGGACGAATATCAACCTTGGGTGTGGGTCGACTTCCACCGGACTGGCCGCCGAGAAGGTACGGGAGGAAGGTGCTGATGTAGGCATCTGCCTCGATGGCGACGCGGACCGCGTGATGATTCTCGACGAGGCGGGGAACGTGGCCGATGGCGACCAGATCATGGGATTGTTCGCGAGTCGCTTCCGGCAGGAGGATCGGCTGGCGGGCAACACTCTGGTTGCCACGGTGATGTCGAATCTCGGGTTGGAGCGGTATTTGCAGGGTCAGGGGATCGGGCTGAAACGCAGCGCGGTCGGCGACCGTTATGTCGTCGAGGCCATGCGCGAGGGTGGCTACAACCTGGGCGGGGAGCAATCGGGTCATATCGTGATGACGGATTTCGCCACGACGGGGGACGGTCTACTGGCGGGATTGCAGTTCCTGGCCGAGATGAAACGCAGCGGGAAACCGGCCAGCGAATTGCGGCAGGTCTTCGAGCCGGTCCCACAGCTTTTGCAGAACGTTCGCTTTGCGGAAGGGACCGCGCCGCTGGATGCGGTAGCCGTGAAGAACGCGATTGCAGCGGCGGAGGCGCGACTGAATGGCACCGGTCGGCTGTTGATCCGCAAGTCCGGCACCGAACCGCTGATCCGCGTGATGGCGGAATGCGAAGACGAGGGATTGCTGGGACAGGTCGTGGGCGATGTCGTCCGCGCGGTGGAGGCGGCCTGAGGCATGGCGAAGAAGCCGGCCTGGGTGGTCGATAAAGAAAAGGCGGCGAATGCCTCTGTCTGGCTCTTCGGGCTGCATGCGGTGCGCGATGCGCTGGCCAACCCGGCGCGGAAGAAGCTTCGGCTGATCGTGACCAAGAATGCAGCCGACCGGCTGGGTGATGCCATTCCTGCGGCGGGCATCGTGCCGGAGATTGCCGATCCCCGCAAGTTTCCCGCGCCGCTCGATCCGGGTTCCGTCCATCAGGGCGCGGCGCTCGAAGTGCGCCCGCTCGACTGGGGCGGGCTGGAGGCGGTGGTTCCGGCTGAGGGTCCGGCGCGGGTCCTGCTGCTGGACCGGGTGAGCGATCCGCATAATGTCGGGGCCATTCTGCGGTCAGCGGAAGTCTTCGGGGCGTCCGCCGTCATCGCACCCGCCCGCCATTCCGCACCCGAGACCGGGGCATTGGCCAAAACCGCCTCGGGTGCGCTGGAACGGCAGCCCTATCTGCGGGTGAAAAACCTGTCGCAAAGCATGGAAGTGCTGAAAGACATGGGCTTCCAGGTGATCGGGCTGGCCGGAGAGGTGGAAGAGACGCTGGAAGACAGTCTCGCCACGGCAGGAGACCGCGTGGCGCTGGTTCTGGGGGCCGAGGGGCCGGGCTTGCGCGACAAGACGCGGGCGACCTGCGACCGGCTGGTGCGCATTCCCTTTGCCGGGGAGTTCGGGTCGCTCAACGTCTCGAATGCCGCAGCTGTGGGCCTTTATGCGGTGTCGCGAGGCAACCGGTGATGAATGCGAAGATCGCCACCTGCTGTTACTGTGGCACCCGCGCCGTGCTGTCCTTGCGCGGCAAGGTACGCCACGAGCTTGCCTGTTCCCAATGTGGCGCGCCCTTGCGCGAGATGAAGATGCTGCGGTCCGATGCGGTCGGGACCCGGGAACCGGAGCGGCGCTCTCCGCTGCGCGAGGATTTCGGACGGTCCGACCGGCGCAAGAAGACCAAGAAGACCCGCAGCCTGTCGCAAAGGCTCATGGAGGAGGTCTGGGATGTGGCCGAGGACCTGCTCGACGACATCTTCGACTGAGTTCACGGCCCGATCACATGGCCGCGACAGGGGATGTTCAGCGGCACGCAGGTGGCGCATCTTCGGTTCATTCCAAACCGATGGAGACCGCCAATGCTCACCCGCCGCGCCCTGATCGCCAGCGCCGTTGCCGCCCCCGTAGCCGGACTGCTGACCCGCCCCGCGCTTGCCGCCAAGCCGTCCGTCTATGCCACGAACGGGATCGCCATCACCGGCTACGACCCGGTCGCCTATTTCACCGAAAGCGCGCCGGTGAAGGGCGACCCGGCCCATGCCTCCGATTGGGAGGGGGCAACTTTGCTGTTTGCCAGCGCCGGGAACAAAGCCATGTTCGACGCCGATCCGGTGAAGTTCGCGCCGCGCTATGGCGGGTACTGCGCTTATGCCGTGTCGCAGGGGGCCACCGCGCCAACCGATCCTGAAGCCTGGACGGTCTGGCAGGATCGGCTGTACCTCAACTATTCGCTCGATGTGCGCAGCCTGTGGCAGCAGGACATTCCCGGCTACGTCGCGCTGGCAGATGCGAATTGGCCCGGTGTGCTGGCCTGAGCTTAGGGTTTCGTTCACATTTTTGGGAAAGGATCTTTCCTTGGGGGCAATGCGACCCCACCTTTCCATCATAGGCCGGGTTCGGAACATCCGGCCTTTTACACTGTCCCTCGTTCCGAAACTGGGCGCCCGTCTGCTGACGGGCGCTTTTTTCATGTTTTATGGTTAAACTCGCGCGGTTTTCGCACTAGATTGCCGCCGAGGCGCGGATCAAACCGCAAAGCAGGTGAGGCAATCATGGTTTCGAGAAGACAGTTCATGCTGGGCGCGGCAGCTTTGCCGCTGGCGGCCTGCGGATCATCCCCGGAAAAGCTGGCTCTGGCACCCGATAGCGAAATCAGGCGGTTGGAAGGTGAACTTCTGGCGATGCGTGAAGATGTCGACCCGACCGAGGCGGCGCGGGCGGCTCAGATTGCCTTTGACCATACGCGCGAACTGGCGATCCAGTACCAGATCACCGACCATCCGATTGTCCATAACTCCAAGGTCAATATGGGGCTTAAGCCGCGCGGCCTGTGCTGGCATTGGGCCGAGGATATGGAGAAGCGCCTGAACGCCGAAGGGTTCGAGACGCTGGAGATGCACCGTGCCATCTCCGAGGGTCGGGGCGTCCGGATTGACCACTCCACGGCCATCATCAGTGCCAAGGGAGATCCCTATACCTCCGGCGTGGTGCTGGACCCGTGGCGGAATGGTGGCGTGCTGTTCTTCGCGCCGGTCTCCGTCGACACGCGGTACCACTGGGAGGCGCGTGAGGTCGTTCTGCGGCGGCGGGGCGATCTGAGGTCCGTTGCGGGGTAATCCCCCGGCGCCCAGCGTCACAAATCTGAGACGGGAATCGCCTAATCAGCCCCTGCAAAGTGGCGTGGGGACAGTGAAATGGCTGAGATCAGACCCGTCGAATTCATATTTTCGGTGCTGTTCGGGCGTCGCAAACGCCTGCAGACACCGGAGTGGCTAAGCGTTTGACCGGTAGAGCTGTCGCATCGCGATCGGCGTGAGATACATCGGGATCTGGTAGCAGCCGATGAACAGCAGAAGCTGGTCGGTCAGACCCTGCGGCAGCGCGACGAGAAAGAGCGCGATGTTTCGATTGCCCGCGACGATGGCGGCTCCAGTATCGGGCCAAGGGTCGGAGCGGTAGGCCAGGATTTGCAGCCCAAAATTCACGGCCAGCGCGAAGCAAAGCCAGAGAGCAAGCTGTCCCGGACGTTCTGTCAGCGCTGGTCCCATGGCCGACATCAGACCGATCACCAGCACGCCGAGCAGGATCGCCGCAATTCCGTCGAGCGCTTGCGTTTTCTCTTTCGTCAGAACCCGGTCGCGGCGCAGCAGGAAGGCCAATCCGACCGCGAATGCAATGACCGCAAGGAGGCGCCCAGCGCCTGCGAGGACTGCTGCAATCGTGGGAATGGCCGGAAGCGCCAGAAAGACCGGGATCACGGTCAGGGGGAAAACTGCCGTTCCCAGAAGCAGAAGCCTCATCGCACGCGTGGGGTCATGGCCCATGAGGATGGCAAAGCTCGGGGCACCGGTGATCGACGGCGCGGCAAGGACAAGGACCAGTGCAATACCGGGAAGCGTTGTCGCCCAGCCAAGAAGATACAGCGCCGCGAGCGCCAGCAGCGGGGCCGCGAGCTGATATATCAGGGCGCGGATCAGGCTTTGGCGGGCGTCCAATCGCGTTCCCAAGGTGGCGCGAGGCCCGATCCGATAGGCACTGACAAAGAGAAGCGCCGCAATCATGTGCGGCAGCCACTCTTTCAGCGTCAGGGCCAGGTCGGGCAGGGTGAGACCTGCCAGCAGCCCCGCGATCAGGCTCCACCGGCCGTACCGGCCGATGAGGCCGAGGGCGTGGATCATCCCGGCCCCTTGCGGATGTTGTCGGGCAGCCATGTCGCCAGTTCGGGGAAGGCGATCAGGACGAAGACCATCAGCACCATGATCAGGAACATCGGGAAGGCGGCGCGGGCGATGAAGCCCATCTCGTGATGGGTCATGCCCTGCAACACGAAGAGATTGAAGCCAATGGGTGGTGTGATCTGGGCCATTTCGACCACCACGACGATGAAGATACCGAACCAGATCAGGTCGATCCCGGCATCGCGGATCATCGGTTCGACCACGGCCATTGTCAGGACCACCGAGGAGATTCCGTCGAGGAACATGCCGAGGATGATGTAGAAGACCAAAAGGACCATCAGGAGTTCGAAGCGGCTGAGTTCCATCTTTGCAATCAGATCCGCCAGTCCGCGGGGCAGGCCGGTGAAGCCCATGGCGAGCGACAGGAAGGCCGCGCCCGCCAGGATCAGCGCGATCATGGCCGAGGTGCGGGTCGCCCCCATCAGGCTTTGGGAGAAGCTCTTCCAGGTGAGCGAGCCCTGCGAGGCCGCCAGCACCAACCCGCCGATCACGCCAAAGGCCGCGGCTTCGGTCGCGGTGGCATAGCCCAGGTACATCGAGCCGATGACGACCGAGATCAGCAGGAAGACCGGGATCAGGAAACGGGAATTGGCGATGCGCTGACCAAAGGTCATGGGCGGTTCGGCATCGGGGTTCCAATTCGACGACATCCGCGACATCACCGCAACATAGGCCATGAACATGCATGCCAGCACGAGGCCGGGCAGGATGCCGGCGAAGAAGAGCTTGGAGATGCTCTCGTTGATCGTCACGCCATAGACGATCAGCGTCAGCGACGGCGGGATCATCAGGCCCAGTGTCGCAGCGCCCGCCAATGTGCCGATGACCATGCGCTCGGGATAGTTGCGCTTGCGAAGCTCGGGGATCGACATCTTGCCGACCGTGGTCAGCGTGGCGGCGGAGGAGCCGGAGACGGCGGCGAAGACGGTGCAGCCGACGATATTGGTGTGGACCAGCCCGCCGGGCAGGCCCGACATCCAGGGCGCGAGGCCACGGAACATGTCTTCGGACAATCGCGTTCGGTAGAGGATCTCTCCCATCCAGATGAAGAGTGGCAGGGCCGTCAGCGTCCACGAGGAAGAGGCCGACCAGATCGTGGTCAGCATCACGTCGCCCACGGGCCGGGTGGTGAAGAGTTCCATGCCGACCCAGGCGACGCCCACCAGCGCAAGGCCGACCCAGACGCCGGTGCCGAGGAGGAGAAACAGGACGAAGACGAAAAGGATGATGATGTGCAGATCGCCCATGCGCCTATTCCCCTACCGCGTTCTGTTCGATGCCGTGATCGCCCTGGAATATCAGGCGCAGCAGGTGATCGGTCAGCGCGATGGCGAAAACGACCGTGCCGAAGAGCATGACGGATTGGGGTATCCAGAGCGCGGTCTTGTCCTGCCCTTGTGATATATCATTGAACTTGTAGCTGAAGCTGACGAAGCGCCAGGCGTAGTAGCTGATATACCAGGCGGTCAGAGCACCGATGCTGAAACACCAGATGTTGACGAGCCGTCTCAGCCCTGGTCCGACCGCGTTGACGAGGATCGACACGCGGATATGTGCGCCCGTGTTCAGCGCACTGGCGAAGGCGAGGAAGCTCGCCGAGGCCATGGCATAGCCCGCGTAATCGGGCGCGCCGGGAAAGACCTCGCCCGTCCAGCGCGCCAGCATCTGCAGGACGATCAGGGCGAGAATGGCAATCAGGCAGAGGGCCGCCGCGATGCCGGAGACCGTGTAGAGCGTGTCGAGTGTTTTTCTGAGCGCGCGCATGTTGGGGACCTTCGATACGGGGCTCTTCCGTCTGGGGGCGCTGCCCCCAAGGCCCCCGGGATATTTACGGGCCGATAATGGACAATTTGATTCGAAATTTCCGGATCGGGGGGGACGGGGGCGGCCATCATGCCGCCCCCTTTGGTTCTTACTGCATGGCCTTGAAGCTATCGACGATGGCAGCGCCGTCATCTCCCGCGGCTTCGAGCCATTCGGCGGTCATGGTCTCGCCGATTTCCTTCAGCCCCTCGACCAATTCGTCGGAGGCCTTGCCGACCGTCATCCCGCCTTCGCGCAGACCGTCGAGCGTGAAGTTGGTGTAGGCGATGGAGGCTTCCAGCCCTTCCGCCGTGGCGGTGGCGGCGCAGTCGCGGAACACTGTCTGTGTGGCCTCGTCCAGACCGTTCCAGGCGTCCGAGTTCACGAAGACATAGTTATAGGGCAGCCAGGCATCGACCTCGTAGAAATAGTTGAGCGATTCCCAGACTTTGCGGTCATAACCCGTAGCGCCCGACGAGATCATGCTGTCGGCCACGCCGGTGGCGAAAGCCTGGCTGATCTCGGCGGCTTCGATGGTGACCGGCAGCATGCCCGTCAGTTCCGCCAGCCGCGAAGTGGCGTTGTTGTAGGACCGAAACTTGATGCCTGCCATATCCTCGACCGACTTCACCTCATCGCGGAAGTAGAGGCCCTGCGGCGGCCAGGGAACGGCGTAAAGCAGCGTCAGGTTCTGCTCTTCTAGCAGCGCTTCGATCTTGGGCTTGGCAGCCTCGTAGAGCTTGCCCGAAGCCTCGAAGGAAGTGGCGAGGAAGGGCACGCTGTCGAAGCCGAAGAGCGCGTTCTCGTTCTGGTGGCCCGACAGCAGCCGTTCGCCGATATTGACCTGTCCGGTCTGCACGGCGCGTTTGATGTCGGCACCCGCGAAGAGCGAACCCGACGGATGGGTTACGATCTCGATCTCACCATCCGTGCCGGCGGTCACGCATTCTCCGAAGCGCGCGGCGTTTTCCGAGTGAAAGTTGGACGCGGAATAGGCCAGAGGCATATCCCAAGTCTCGGCGAAGGCAGGCAGGGCCGCGGTTGTGGCGATGGCGGCAGAGGCCATCAACGTGGCGAATTTGGTCATTTCAGTCTCCCTGACGTTTTTTATGTCTTGAAGCGTGCGGGGGAATAGACCCCGAGGTCAAGGTTTGGTTGTCGCCCCGAAATCAGTTGAGCCAGCAAACGCCCGGTTTTTGGGCCCGATGTCAGGCCGATATGGTGGTGGCCGAACGCAGTATAGGCACCGGTAAGACCGGGGACAGCGCCGATCACCGGGATCGAGTCGGCAGGCGCCGGGCGGTGGCCCATCCATTCCGTCTCCCGCGCCCAGGTCAGGCCCGGCATGGCGGCGCGGGCGGCGCGGCGAAGCAGATCGAAAGGCGCGCGGGAGGGAGGGGCGTCGAGCCCGCCCAGTTCGACGATGCCCGCAAGGCGGAGGCGGCCGTCCATCGGCGTGGCCACGAATTTGGCCCCCGCGATCATGACGGGCGCGCGCGGCATGGCGGACGGCTCCCAAAGCTCGACGTGATAGCCGCGTTCGCTTTCCAGCGGGACGGAGAGGCCCAGTTCCTTCGACAGCGGACCGGACCAGGCTCCGGTGGCCAGCACCACGGCGTCGGCGTCCAGCGTGCTGTCGCCGATCCTGACGCCGGTGATCCGGTCGGCATCGCGGAGAAACCCCGCGACATCGCCGGTCACCACATCGCCGCCTTCGTCTTCAACATGCGCGGCCAGCGCCTTGACGTAGCGACCGGGGTCCGCGATGCGGCCGTGATCGGGCATTTTCACCGCAAAGACCTGATCGGGTGAGAAGATGCGATCATAGGCCCGGAGTGCCGGGCCTTCGATTTCTTCCCAGGATATGCCATGCGACTTGCGGATCTCCCAAGGCAGCGCATCGGCTTCAAAGGCGGCGCGGTCGCGGTAGAGGTAGAGGTAATCCGACGGCACGATCCACTTGGCCGCGCCGGTGCCTTCGGCCAATGCCTGATGCTCGGACAGGCTGTCGCCGACGACGCCCGCGATGGCGTTGGCGATGCGGCGGGTATCGGCCTCGTTCGCATGGGACAGGTAGCGGCGGAGCCAGGGCAGGAGTTTCGGCAGGTAACCCCATTTCAGGAACAGCGGCTGATTGGGATCGAGCAGCATCCCCGGCGCTTTTCGCAGCAGACCCGGACCCGTCACCGGCACCATCGCGCAACTGGCCAGCACCCCGCCATTGCCGAAACTTGCGCCTTCGCCGGGACCGGCGCGGTCGATCAGCGTCACCCGGTGGCCGTCGCGCTGCAACCAGATCGCGGTGGAGACGCCGACGATCCCGGCTCCGATGATTGCGACATGGCTCATGCTGCGGCCCCGTTCTGCGGGTCCGGCCCGCGCTTGCTGTGGAGACTTGCCTCAAGCCGGTAAAGAAACGGTTCCTTCGCACCTTTGCCTGCCGGATGCCTCATCTCCGCATCTTGGAAACCCCGGCAAGCTCCGTCAATATCCGGCGGACTGGCAAGAGGTGCGGCATGAAGGTGCAGGGCGGCAAGGCAATCTACGGCGCGAGCGTGGGCATCCTGATGCTCGACGCCCGGTTCCCGCGCATTCCCGGCGATATGGGCAATGCGCTGACATGGCCGTTTCCGGTGCATTACCGGATTGTGCGCGGAGCCTCGCCGGATCTGGTGGTGCGACAGGGCGCGCGGGGCATGTTGCCCCATTTCATCGAGGCCGCGCGAGACCTCGTGGCCGACGGTGTTGACGGGATTACAACCAATTGCGGGTTCCTGTCGCTGATGCAGGCCGAGTTGCAGGCGGCGGTTCCGGTGCCGGTCGCCACGTCCTCGTTGATGCAGGTAGAGCTGGTGAATCGATTGCTGCCCGAAGGCAAACGCGCGGGCATTCTTACCATCAGCGCCAGCACCCTGACGGCGGAGCATCTGGACGCCGCCGGTGTGCCGGCGGGCACGCCCATCGGCAGCACCGAAGGCGGTTCTGAGTTTACCCGCGCGATTCTTGGCAACGAGATGGAACTGGATGTGGAGGCCGCGCGGGCAGACAACGTGGCCGCCGCGAAGGCCATGGTGGCAGACCATCCCGACCTGGGTGCGCTGGTTCTGGAATGCACCAACATGGTGCCCTATGCCGCCGATATCCGCGCCGCGACCGGACTGCCGGTCTTTTCCATCGAGAGTTTCGTCACCTGGTTCCAAGCCGGCCTTGCGCCAAGGCGCCATCCGCTCTGATTGCATCCGCCTGGAAGCCACGCGCAATTTCCGTCAAGCGGTTGTCGCGCGGGCAGGCTAACCTGTTCGTATGACGAAGATGACGCCCATGACAACCGAAGCCCGGACTCTTCTTGCCCGCACCCTCTGGCGGATCGAGGCGCATTTGAACGACCCGCCGACCCTGACCGGGCTTGCATCAACTGAAGGGGTTAGCCCCTTTCACCTGACCCGCGCCTTCGCTCTTACACTCGGCGTCGCGCCGATGGCCTATGTCCGCGCAAGGCGGCTGACAGAGGCGGCGCGGGCGCTGCGATCCACCGACCTCAAGATCGTCGAGATTGCCTTCGATGCCGGGTATGACAGCCATGAGGGTTTTACACGGGCTTTCCGTGACCGGTTCGGCTGTTCGCCCAGCCACATCAGATCCCATCCCGAAACCCCGATCGCATTACAGGAGGCCATATCCATGCCCGCAACGACCCCGCTCCAGGTCACGGCCCGCTTCGAGACACTGAAGGAAATCCGTCTGAGAGGACGCGCGCGCCGCCACACGATGGAGACCAGGCACCGCATCCCCCAACAATGGCAGGAGGTGGCACAGGAAATGGGGGAGGCCATGGCGGAGGTGCCCTGTTACGGCGCGTGCTACGGGTTCGAAGGCGATGCGTTCACCTATCTCGTGGGGATCAACAGCGATGTCCCCAACGACGCTCCCGATCTCGACGAACTCACGTTGCCCGCCGGGGAATATGCGGTGTTTGAGCATGAGGGCCATATCTCCACCATCAGCCAGACCTGGGCCGCGATCTTTGAGACATGGATGCCTTCGTCCGGCGTCGCACCGGGCGAGGGGCCGGAGTTTGAGCTTTATTCGACGGAGTTCGACATGACCAAATCGGGCGGCGTCTCGATCTGGATACCGGTGACGCGCCCGTGAACCCTTGCCGGGCGGACATCCCTCAGATGGTGCGCCCGCCGTCCACTTCCAGGATCACGCCGGTGACGAGTGCGGCGTCATCGGAAGCAAGGTAGAGCGCCGCGCCAGCGATATCTTCGGGCGTCGAAAGCCGCCCCATCGGGATCGTCGCGAGGAACCGTTTGCGGTTTTCCGGCGTGTCGGGCACGCCCATGAAGGTCTCCAGAAGCGCGGTTTCCCCCATCACCGGGGCGACCGCGTTCACCCGGATACCGTCAGGGGCCAGTTCGGCCGCCAGCGACCGCGTCATCGTGTTCACCGCACCCTTGGACGCATTGTACCATGTCAGGCCGGGGCGGGGGCTGATGCCCGCCGTCGAGCCGATATTCACCATCACGCCCCCGCCGATCCCGCGCCAGTGCGGCACGATGGCCTGCGTGAAGTGGTAGATGGAATCGACATTGATCTCGAACACCTTGCGGAAGGTGGCATGATCCACCTCCGTCATCGGCTGGTTGCGGTGGCTCCAGCCCGCGTTGTTGACAAGGATGTCGATCCGCCCGAACGCTTCGATGGTCTCGTCCACCGCGATCTGGACCGCCGCGCCGTCGCGCACATCCGCCTCAAGCGCAATGCCGTCCACAGCATTGGCCACCGCCCGCGCCCCGTCGCCGTTGAGATCCAGCACCGCCACCCGCGCGCCTTCCGCCGCGAAGCGTTCGGCAATGCCGCGCCCGAAGCCCGAGGCCGCTCCGGTCACCAGCGCCGTCTTTCCCTGTAGCCGCATGTCGTGGTCCTCCCTTTCGGTGGGAGGGTAGGGCATTTCCGGGCGTATCGGAATCGGTTCTTCCGGGCGTTTCGGCTCGCTCAAAACCGGATAGGAGCGGCTTTGCCCGGTTGCAGATTTTTGGAACGGAAGCCATGGGAGAAGGCCATCACGCCGGGGCACGATTTTCGAAAGTTGCAGGTGCGGCGAAAGGCGGCTTTGAGTCCTTACTTACGTGACGCTGCAAAGCGACGAGTGTCCGCTTATTTGCGGCGGAGCTTTCTGAGCGTGCGCTTCAGAAGGCCGTCACTTGGCTCTTCGTCCTCGGCCTCTTGGACGAGGCGTTCCCAGTCTTCCGTGTCGCCCGGAAGGCGTTTTGATTTTTCGATTTCACGCCCTTCATCGTCGTAAAGCGAGAACCGTCGAGGGATTTCATCCTCCAGAAAATCCGACAGTGAAGTCCAACGCGCTCCTATCATGTCGAACCTAGCGTTGTACAATTCCACCTCGCCGGTCGAAGCCAGATAAAGGTGCCCTTGAGACGACCACTCGCCATTGATTGCGCCAATACCCAGATGCCCTTGCGGTATGTAGTTGGGACGTTCAACAGCGTTCTGATACCAAATGCTGATCGGTTGTCCGATCCCAACTCCTGATCTATTGACTGATCCACCAATCCCGCCGTGCAAAGAGACTCCCAAAATTCTTGCTCCGTTCATGTGTCGAAGAAGCTCTTGATACGGCTCGGGTATGTACCGTTCGGCCTCACTTTCGGCGTCTCGCAATCCGTCGTCATCCAACCCGGCATAGCGTGAACAAAGATATGCATAGGGAGCGACATGGGGCACATGTCCAGTTTGGTATGCGCCATTTTCACCTTCTACCGACCCGAGTGGATCATAGCGCTCTCGAAGTTGTTCATCGAGCCCTACAAGTGTCTCGGAGACAGATTTCGTCATTAGGTAATCTCGCTGTTTAGCAATCTGAACGAGCCTAACACCAGTAGCAGTGTCTTCAACACTGCCACTGACTGCCGCATGCGCACTGAAATCGGACATTCGGGTGTGATGGCAAAGGGCAGCTTCATCCCGCAGAGCGGACCTCGCTCCGTGTCTTTGACGCAATGCCCGCGAGCGTGAGCCCGCGCGTGGCTCCGGGCGCATGACCTTCCAGCAAGTTCCGAACGCATCTACCGACCCAGTGCCGCGTGACAAACCCCTCCCCATGAGGCAGAGACGCCCCATGGCCGAACCGCATAAATCCCTCGAACACTCGCTCGGCGAGGATATCCTCGCTTTCCTCCTCGGGACCGCGCTCTGCGCTTTCGCCGTGACCATGCTGACTCATCTGGGGCTGATCACCGGACAGACGGCGGGCCTGGGGGTACTTTTGAGCTATGTCACCGGCCTCAGCTTCGGGGTGGTGTTCTTCGTGGTGAACCTGCCGTTCTACGTCTTTGCCTGGCTGCGCATGGGGCCACGTTTTACGATCAAGAGCTTCATCGCCGTGACGCTGGTGTCGGCCATGACCGAACTGATGTCGCGCGAGGTGGTCTTTGCCCATCTGGACCCGACGCTGGGGGCGCTGCTGGCGGGGGCGACGGCTGGCATGGGCCTGATCGTTCTCTTCCGGCACGGCGCTTCGCTTGGCGGGGTCGGCGTTGTGGCGCTTTGGGCGCAGGAGAAGCTGGGCATTCAGGCAGGCTGGGTGCAACTGGGCTTTGACGCGGTGCTGTTCGCGGCGGCGTTCTTCGTGTTGCCGAACCTGGCTTTGGTGGCGTGGTCGCTGTTAGGGGCGGTGGTGGTCAACCTGATGATCGCGGTGAACCACCGCAAGGACCGGTATATCGGGCGGTGACGCCTGGTTAGAGGCGATGTGTCGCCAGCAAGGCCTCAATCTGCGCCCGTGTCGGCATGGACGGCGCGGTTCCGGGCCGGGTCACGGAAATGCCCGCCGTGGCCGCGCCAAAGCGCACGGCAACCTCGGGGTCCTTCCCCTCGGACAGCGCCACCGCGAAGCCGCCGTTGAAGGCATCCCCCGCGCCGGTCGTCTCCACCACCGGACCGGCAGAGATCGCGTGCACGTGTGCGACGCGCTCCGGTGTGCAGAGCAATGCCCCGTTCTCTCCCAACGTAATCAGCGCCGCACCTACGCCCTTCGCCATCAGGGCGCGCGCCGCTGCCTCCGCCGAAGCCACATCGGTCACCGCGATGCCGGTCAGCGCCTCCGCCTCACTTTCATTCGGCGTGACGTAATCGCAGAGGGGATAGATCGCGTCCGGCAATTCCGCCGCCGGGGCCGGGTTGAGGATCGTCACCGCCCCACCGGCCTTCGCGATCTCCAGCGCCCGCAGACCTGCGTCGATGGGCTGTTCCAGTTGGGTGATGAAGACCGAGGCCGAACCGATCACCTCCGCCTCCGCCTCCACATCCGCCGGAGAGATCGTGCCCGCCGCGCCGGGATAGATGATGATGGCGTTATTGCCGGTTTCTTCCTCGATGAAAATGTAAGCCGCCCCGGTCGATGCCCCCTCGGGCTGGGCGACCACGGGCGTGACCCCGGCCTCTTTCCAGATGCCGAAGGCCATATCCGCGAACACGTCCTTTCCCAGCTTCGAGATGAACCGCACATCGCCGCCCGCCCGCGCCGCCGCGACCGACTGGTTCGAGCCCTTGCCACCGGGGCCGAGGGCGAAGCTGTTACCCAGGATCGTCTCCCCGATCTTCGGCTGCCGGTCGGCTCGATAGGCAGTGTCGGCGACGAATACGCCAAGGATCGCGATATGGCCCACCGTCACGCCTCCGGCCCGATCACGCCTTTGCGGAACATGAAGCAGCCGTAGAAGCGCCGTTCGCCGGTCTGGATCACCGCATAGGCGTCCCGCGCGAGGTCGTAGAAGGCGAAGCGCTCGACACTCTGCATCGGGCGCGATTTGCCCTCGGCGGCGTCGATGACCTCCTGCACTTCGGCCTGGCAGGGCTGGATCTCGTGCGGAGCGCCCACCACCTCCATCCGTGCGGCAAAGTCATCGACAAACGTATCCAGCGGAAAGACCGACAACACGGCCTCCGCCGCCTGTGCCGAGGTCAGGTTCTCCATCCTGAGCAATTGGCCGTGCATTGTCTCTTGGGCAATGCTGTCGGCGGGGAAATTCGTGTCGGACAGGATGATGGTGTCGCCATGCCCCATCGCCCGCAAAACATAGAGCACATCGGCATTCAGACGCGGATCGATACCCTTCAACATGCCATTCCTCCCTCGCTAGCCTGGGCCGACCGTATGCGAGCCGGTGGAGCACTGTCCATAGAGGCAGATGCCGATTACCGGTTTGCGTCCCGGCTGAATTCTCTGGCGCCGCAGCGGGGCATTGCCCGTTTTCCGGGCAGACTGGGAATGCGTGCCGCAAGAACGGTCTTTTTCATTAAACTCTCCGCCCCAAATCGCTTCATTCGCGCCCATGAGTGACAGTCTCCGCATCCTTATCGTCGAACCCGACCGTGACCGGGCGCTGTCTATCGTCGACAGCCTGAAATCGGCGGGGGATCACGAGGTCCATGTCATCGGCGAGGTCTCGGGGATCGCGAAACGGGTGAGCCAGCACAATCCCGACGTCGTGATCATCGACCTGACCAACCCCTCCCGCGACGTGATCGAGGAGTTGACGCTGGCCTCCGGTCCGCTGGAGCGTCCGGTTGCCATCTTTGCCGATACCAGCGAGGAAAGCCTGACCAAGGCTGCCATCGAGGCGGGTGTTTCCGCCTATGTCGTCGACGATATCCGCCCCGAGCGGGTTCGCCCGGTGGTGGAGGCCGCCGTGGCGCGGTTTCACATGTTCCGCCGGATGCGGGAGGAACTGGCGGAAACCAAGCGCGCTTTGGAGGAACGCAAGGTCCTCGACCGGGCCAAGGGCCTGTTGATGAAGTCGCGCGGCCTGACCGAGGATGAGGCGTACGGTCTTCTGCGCAAGACCGCGATGGACAAGGGCAAGAAGATCACGGAGATCGCCGCCGCGCTTGTCACCGCCTCGGATCTGCTGTCGTGACGGGCCCGCGTCTTTCCGTGGCCTTCGTGCCGCTTGTGGACGCCGCGCCGCTGGTCGTTGCCTCGAAGATGGGGTTCGATCGCGAAGAGGGGATCACGCTGGATCTTGTCCGCGCCTCGTCCTGGTCCTCGGTCCGCGACATGTTGGCGTTCGGGCGTGTGGACGCAGCCCATATGCTTGCGCCCATCCCGGTGGCGATGGCGCTCGGGCTCGGCGGCGTTTCGTCCGCCATCTCGGCGCTGATGGTGCTGTCAGTCAACGGCACCGTGATCGGTGTCAGTAACGCGCTGGCCGAACGTCTGGCACCGGTGCCGGATTTTCTGGATGCGAGGGCCGCAGGCGCGGCTCTTGTCGCGGCAGCCGACAGGACTCTGCGGATCGGCGTGCCGTTTCCCTTTTCCATGCAGGCCGAGCTTCTCTATTACTGGCTGTCCGCCTCCGGTCTGCCCGCCCCGCAGGCGGTCGATATCCGCACCGTGCCGCCGCCAATGATGGCCGACGCGCTCGAGGCCGGCGAAATCGACGCGTTCTGCGTGGGCGAGCCCTGGGGCAGCCAGACCGTCGAGCGCGGCCTTGGGTCACTGATCCTGCCAGGTGCCGCGATCTGGAGCTTCGCGCCGGAAAAAGTGCTCGCGGTCCGTACCGACTGGGCGGCAGAGGAACCCGGCATGACCGGTCGGCTCATGCGCGCGGTCTGGAAGGCCTGTCGCTGGCTGGGGCAGGGCGGCGTACATACGACGGCGGCGGAGTTTCTTTCACATCGCGAATATCTGGATCTTCCGACAGAGATCATCGACCGGGCGCTGACCGGCAAGCTCACGGTCAGCCCGTCCGGGGAGGTTCGCTCCTCGCCACATTTCCTGCGGTTCTTCGAAAGTGCCGCGAACTTCCCGTGGAAAAGCCAGGCGGCGTGGATCGCCGGACAGATGGCCGGGCGTCTGGGCCTTGAGCGGGCGTCGGCAATGGAGCGGGCGCGGGGCGTGTTCCGATCGGATCTCTACCGCAAGCACTTGACCGAAATTGGCGCGGTGATGCCGGGGGCCTCCGAGAAGATAGAAGGGGGAATCGCGGCGGACACCGCTGTCTCGACCGGGCAGGGTCGCCTGATTCTCGCCGCCAACGAGTTTTTCGATGGCACGATTTTCGACCCACATGCGAAAAGCTGACCGTTTTTTGTGCAACTCATTGCCGCAGCGCAGCATGCCGCCGGATACAAGCCGTGAATGCTGAGGGTCGTCTTGCATCGATCGCGCGATCCGGGCCATCAAGTCCTTGAGAGCAATGGCGCTCTCCCGAATTTCCCAAGATGGGCGATCCCGAGCAAAGCCGCTCGACCCCGCTGCGCAACACGTGCCAGCGCGAGGTCTTGCGGCTTTTTTTGTTTTCCGGCCGCCCCGAACGAGAGGGCGGCAAGCATGAGGAAGAAAATATGAAGCGACTTCTGACCGGCATCACGCTTTCCGCCGTCATGGCGACAGGCGCGTCCGCCGAGCTACTCGATCTGGAAAAAGACGAACTCACCTTCGGGTTCATCAAGCTGACGGATATGGCGCCGCTCGCGGTCGCTTATGAACAGGGCTACTTCCTGGATGAGGGGCTTTTCGTCACGCTGGAAGCGCAGGCCAACTGGAAGGTCCTGCTGGATGGCGTCATCGACGGTCAGCTCGACGGGGCCCACATGCTGGCTGGTCAACCGCTTGCCGCCACCATCGGCTTCGGCACGGAAGCCCATATTATCACACCGTTTTCCATGGATCTGAACGGCAATGGCATCACCGTGTCGAACGAGGTCTGGGAGGCGATGAAACCGAACATCCCGACCAATGCCGACGGTTTGCCGCAGCACCCGATCAGCGCCTCAGCTCTGGCCCCGGTGGTCGAGCAGTACAAGAACGAAGGCAAGCCCTTCAACATGGGCATGGTCTTCCCGGTTTCGACCCACAATTACGAGCTGCGCTACTGGCTTGCGGCTGGCGGGCTGGAGCCGGGCTATTACAGCCCTGAAAACATCACCGGCCAGATCGGCGCGGACGTTCTGCTGTCCGTGACCCCGCCGCCGCAAATGCCCGCGACCTTGGAGGCCGGCACCATCTACGGCTACTGCGTGGGTGAACCCTGGAACCAGCAAGCCGTGTTCAAGGGCATCGGCGTTCCGGTCATCACCGATTACGAGCTGTGGAAGAACAACCCGGAAAAGGTGTTCGGCATCACCGCCGAATTCGCCGAGAAATACCCTAACACCACGCTCGCCGTGACCAAAGCGCTCATCCGCGCCGCGATCTGGCTGGATGAGAACGACAACGCCAACCGCGCTGAGGCGGTCGAGATCCTCGCCCGCCCCGAATATGTCGGCGCCGATGCCGAGGTGATCGCCAACTCGATGACCGGCACCTTCGAGTACGAAAAGGGTGACAAGCGCGAGGTTCCCGACTTCAACGTCTTCTTCCGCTACAACGCGACCTATCCGTTCTATTCGGACGCCATCTGGTACCTGACCCAGATGCGCCGCTGGGGCCAGATCCCGGAAGCCCAGTCGGACGAGTGGTATCACCAGGTCGCCAGGGACGTGTACAAGCCCGGGATCTACCTCGAAGCCGCCCGCCTTCTGGTCGATGAGGGCCTGGCCGATGAAGCCGATTTCCCCTGGGATAGTGACGGTTACAAGGCCGTGACGCCCGCCGAGGACATCATCGACGGCATTCCCTACGACGGTCGCGAACCCAACGCCTATCTCGAAAGCCTGCCGATCGGGTTGAAGAGCGGCCAGACCGTCGTCGGCAACGAAGTGCAAGGGTGAACGAGATGGCCGGGCTGAAGCCCGGCCTACACCGAACCCAAACGCGTAGGCCGGGCTTCAGCCCGGCACCCCGCCAAAAGGAAACCAACCCATGACAGCCGTCGATCCGAACTTCACCGCAGGCGCCGACAAGGAAGCGCGTCGCGAGCGGCTCTTCACCCGCATCAACAAGGCCGACCGCTGGTTCCAGGTGCTTGGCCTGTCCTGGATGACGCCGGTTCTGAAAGCCGCCGCCGGAGACAATCCTCAGGCCCAGTTCTCGGAAATCTGGAGGCTTCTCGGCGTTCCGCTTCTGGCCATCGCCGCGTTCCTCGCCCTCTGGGCCACGCTCGCCCCCACCGTTCAGACATCGCTCGGCGCAGTCCCCGGACCGGCGCAGGTCTGGACCGAGGCGGTGAACCTGCATCAGGACGCCCTGCAGAAAGCGGAAGCGAAGGCCGAATTCGACGCCAAGGTCGCCCAACTGAACGAACGCCGCATCGAGCAGGGCAAGGAACCGGTGGCCCGCGAATATACCGGCGCGCCGAGCTACTACAGCCAGATTTGGACCTCGATCCAGACCGTGTTCTTCGGCTTCCTGATCGCGTCGGCTGTCGCCATCCCGCTCGGCATCGCCGCAGGTCTTTCACCGACAGCCAACGCTGCGCTGAACCCGATCATCCAGATCTTCAAACCGGTCTCGCCACTGGCCTGGCTTCCGATCGTCACCATGATCGTCTCGGCGGTCTACGCCACCAATGACGGGTTCTTCGCCAAGTCTTTCCTCGTCTCCGCCATCACGGTGACGCTCTGCTCGCTCTGGCCGACGCTGATCAACACCGCGCTTGGCGTGGCGTCGATCGACAAGGATCTCGTCAATGTCTCCAAGGTGCTGAAGATGGGCACCTGGACCAAGATCACCAAGCTGGTGTTGCCCTCGGCGCTGCCGCTGATCTTCACCGGCCTGCGCCTCTCGCTCGGTGTCGGCTGGATGGTCCTGATCGCGGCGGAAATGCTCGCCCAGAACCCCGGCCTTGGCAAATTTGTGTGGGACGAGTTCCAGAACGGCTCCAGCCAGTCGCTCGCCAAGATCATGGTGGCGGTGCTCACCATCGGCATCATCGGGTTCCTGCTGGATCGCGTCATGTACGCCCTGCAGTCGCTCTTCACCTTCACGAACCACAGGTGATCCCATGAGCATCCTGACACTCGAAAACGTCTCCAAGAGCTACGGTGAAGGCGCTGCCAAAACCGACGTTCTGAAGGACATCACGCTGAAGGTGGAGGAGGGCGAATTCCTCGTCCTCCTCGGCTTCTCCGGCACCGGCAAGACGACGCTGATCAACCTGCTGGCAGGCCTCGACACGCCCACGAAAGGCGGCGCTACCTTCAAAGGTAAGGAAATCACCGGCCCCGGTCCCGAACGCGGTGTGATCTTCCAGAGCTATTCGCTGATGCCCTGGCTGACGGTGGACGGGAATGTCCGGCTGGCCGTCGATACGATCTTCAAGGGAATGCCGGCGAAGGAAAAGCAGGCCAAGGTGGACACTTACGTCGACATGGTCGGCCTTGGCCACGCCAAGACCCGCCGTCCGGCGGAACTGTCCGGCGGTATGCGCCAGCGGGTGAATGTCGCCCGTGCCCTCGCCATGTCGCCCGAGGTTCTGCTGCTCGATGAACCCCTTTCGGCGCTTGACGCGCTGACACGCGCCAACCTTGCCGACGAGATCGAGCATATCTGGGAGGTGGAGAAGAAAACCTGCGTCCTCATCACCAACGATGTGGACGAAGCCATCGTTTTGGCCGACCGGATCATCGCGCTGAACCCTGACGGGACGCTGGGCGAGGAGTTCAAGGTCACCATCCCCCGCCCACGCGACCGGATGGAAATGAACCATGACGACACGTTCAAGGAACTTCGCGCCAAGGTCACCAAGTACCTGATGGATGTGGGCATCGAGGCCAAGATCGAGGGTACGCGCCAGTTGCCCGACGTGACACCGATCCACGGGATTCCGGCGGTGGTTGCGCAGGCCCAGGAAGGGCTGATCGACAACCGCTTCCTCGACTTCTCCCAGCTTCACAAGATTTATCCCACGCCGAAGGGACCGCTCACCGTGGTCGAGGATTTCGACCTCAAGATCGACCGGGGCGAGTTCATCTCGCTGATCGGCCATTCCGGCTGCGGCAAGTCCACCGTCCTGACGATGGCGGCGGGCCTGAACGAAATCTCCAAGGGCGCGATCAAGCTCGACGGCCGCCATGTGGAGGGTGCCGATCCCGAGCGCGCGGTGGTGTTCCAGTCGCCGAACCTTTTCCCCTGGCTCACCGCGAAGGAGAATGTCGCCATCGGCGTCGACAAGGTCTATCCGCGCGCCAGCCAAGCCGAGCGTCAGGACGTGGTGGAATACTACCTTGAGCGGGTCGGCCTTGCGGACTCGATGGACAAGGGCGCCGCCGAGCTTTCGAACGGCATGAAACAGCGCGTCGGCATCGCCCGCGCTTTCGCTCTCTCGCCCAAGCTCCTGCTTCTCGATGAGCCTTTCGGGATGCTCGACAGCCTCACCCGCTGGGAGCTTCAGGAAGTCCTGATGGAGGTCTGGTCCCGCACCAAGGTCACCGCGATCTGCGTCACCCACGACGTGGACGAAGCGATCCTTCTGGCCGACCGCGTGGTGATGATGACCAACGGCCCGAAAGCGACCATCGGCAAGATCGTCAATGTCGATCTGCCGCGCCCGCGAACCCGCAAGGCGCTACTCGAACACCCCGATTATTACCTCTACCGCGAGCAGGTTCTGAACTTCCTTGAGGAATACGAACACGGCGCAACGCCGAAATCGGAAGCGGACGCGCAATCCGACGACACCGATCAGGAGGAAGCCGCGTGATGGACACGGTTCTGGAACGGGAAAAGACCTTCATTCAGGTCAGCGAAGTCTGGGTGCCCAAAGGCGACCGGCTGGTTCTGGGGGGAGGCAGCTACGGCGAATTGACAGCCTTCGAGGAAGCCTCCCGCGCCGAGGAATTCGCCAGGGGCGAGGGGCTGCCGGGCAAGGCCTGGGCTGAAGCCCGCCCGGTGGTTCTGAAGGCCTTCGACGGGTCCTATTTCAAACGCACCGAGGTGGCGAAAGACGCCGGTCTGACCAGTGCCGTCGCGATCCCGGTCTTCGACGGAGCCACGTTGAAAGCCGTGTTAGTGACGCTTTGCGGCGATGACGGCGATCGCACCGGCGCGATCGAGGTCTGGAAGGAAGCCGACGGCCTGCTGATGCTCGACGATGGCTATTACGGTGCCGCCAAGCATTTCGAATGGGTCTCCCAGCACACCCATTTCCCGCGCGGGAAGGGGCTTCCGGGCGGCGTCTGGTCCTCCGACACGCCCATCCTGATGCGCGATCTGGGTTCCGGCTACCGCTTCATCCGCGCCGACAGCGCCGGCAAGGCGGGCCTGACCACCGGCCTCGGCCTGCCGATCCCGGTCCCCTTGGGCCGCAGCTATGTCCTGACCTTGCTCTCGGCCCGCGGCACACCTTTGGCTCGCCGTTTCGAGATCTGGGACGCCCGCACCGCCAAGGTGGGTGCGGCCAACGAAGCCGTCCTGATCGACGGCATCTGCGCCAACGAAGGCCCGCTCTGGTCCGAGGAAGAGGAAAAACGCACCCGCGCTTGGGCCGGGCTGATCGGCCAGGTGCTGGGCACCGGCCTGCCGCTCGCCGCCGCAGGCGTCCCCGGCATCCCCGCCGGATACGGCTCGGTCGTGGCGCTCCCGATCTATCAGGGCGGCGAGATCGCCCACATCGTCGCCTGGTATTGCTGAGGAGAACGCCCATGCAAAAACTCGTCATCATCGGCGCCGGCATGGCCTCGGGACGGCTACTCGAACACCTGTTCGAAGCCGACGCGCAAGCCTATGAGGTCACGCTCTTCAACGCCGAACCGCGCGGAAACTACAACCGCATCATGCTCTCCCCGGTGCTCTCCGGCGAGAAGAGCTACGAGGAAATCGTCACCCATGACGACGACTGGTACGCTTCCCACAACGTGACCTGCCGCTTCGGCGAAAAGGTCGTCGCCATCGACCGGGAACTGAAGGTGGTGGTCGGAGAAAAGGGCCATGTCCCCTACGACAAGCTGGTCTTCGCTACCGGGTCGCAGGCCTTCATCATCCCTTGCCCCGGCCACGATCTCCCCGGAGTCGTGACTTTCCGCGACCTCGAAGACACCACCGCGATGACCGAAGCCTCCGGCAAGCCCGGCTCGAAAGCCGTGGTCATCGGCGGCGGGCTTTTGGGGCTGGAAGCGGCGGCGGCGCTGCGCCTGCGCGGCATGGAGGTCACCGTGCTGCATCTGATGGGTCACCTGATGGAACGGCAGCTGGACGAGGCGGCGGGGTATCTGCTGCGCAAGGACCTGGAGCGGCGCGGCATCGTGGTGAAAACGCAGGCCTCCACCAAGCAAATCCTTGGCACCGAAAAGGTCGCAGGCGTCGAACTGGAGGACGGCACGGTGCTTGACGCCGACATCGTGGTCATGGCCGTGGGTATCCGCCCGGCGGTGGACCTGGCGAAGGAGGCCGGGCTGGCCGTGGGCCGCGCCATCCACGTGGACGCACAGCTTTGTACTTCGGACGAGAACGTCTTCGCTTTGGGCGAATGCGTCGAATTCGACGGCAACGTCTTCGGCCTCGTCGCGCCGCTCTACGATCAGGCCAAGGTTCTGGCGAAAACACTTCTGAACGACAGCGCTGCCTTCGAAGTCAAACAGTTGTCCACCAAACTTAAGGTGACAGGCTGCGACCTGTTCTCGGCGGGCGATTTCGCCGATGGCGACGACCGGGAGGATATCGTCTACCGCGACCCCGGACGCGGCGTCTACAAGCGTCTCGTCCTGCAGGACAACAAACTGATCGGCGCAGTGATGTATGGCGACACCGCCGACGGCAACTGGTTCTTCGGGCTGATGAGGGACGGCCAGGACATCTCGGAGATGCGCGATACGCTGATCTTCGGTCCCAGCTTCCAGGGGGGGGCCGCGCTGGACCCTATGGCGGCCGTTGCAGCCTTACCGGCTGACGCAGAAATCTGCGGCTGCAACGGCGTATGTAAAGGTCAGATCGTCGAGGCCATCGAAGGCGGGGCGGGGACACTGGAAGAGGTCCGCGCCATCACCAAGGCGTCAGGCTCCTGCGGGACCTGCACCGGGCTGGTGGAACAGGTGCTGGCCGTCACCCTCGGCGACGATTTCGAACTGCCGACCGCGAAACCGGTCTGCGGCTGCACCGACCTGACGCACGAGGATGTGCGTCGCCTGATCAAGTCCCAGGAACTGAAGACCCAACCAGCGGTCTGGCAGGAACTCGGCTGGAAAACCCCGAACGGCTGCCATGTCTGCCGCCCGGCGGTGAACTTCTACCTGCTCGCTGACTGGCCGGTGGAATATCAGGACGATCCGCAGTCGCGTTTCGTAAATGAACGAAAGCACGCAAACATCCAGAAAGACGGCACATTCTCGGTTGTGCCGCGTATGTGGGGCGGCATCACCACGGCGGGCGAACTCCGTGCGATTGCCGACGCGGCGGAGAAATACAACGCCCAGACAGTGAAGGTCACCGGCGGCCAGCGCATCGACCTTTTGGGGATCAGGGGCGAGGACCTGCCCGCAATCTGGGCCGACCTGAACAAGGCGGGCCTCGTCTCTGGTCACGCCTATTCCAAGGGCCTGCGCACCGTGAAAACCTGCGTCGGCACCGACCATTGCCGGTTCGGTACGCAGGATTCGACGGGCCTTGGCATCAAGCTGGAGAAGGCGCTTTGGGGGTCGTGGACCCCGCATAAGGTCAAGCTCGCCGTCTCCGGCTGCCCGCGCAATTGTGCAGAGGCGACCTGCAAGGATGTGGGCGTGATCTGCGTGGACTCAGGGTTTGAGGTGGGCGTCGGCGGCGCGGCGGGCATGGACCTGAAGGAAACCGAGCCGCTGGTGAAGGTTTCGACCGAGGCCGAAGCGATGGAATGGACCATCGCCTTTGTCCAGCTTTACCGCGAGAACGCCAAGTATCTCGACCGGCCCTACAAATGGATCGCCAAGGTCGGGCTGGACTGGGTGAAGGAACGGCTCACCGACGACGCGGAACGCGCACGTCTGGTTGCTGCCTTCGAACTGTCCCAGTCGATCTATCAGAAAGACCCCTGGGCGGAACTTGCGCAGCAAGACGAGGCGGAGCAATTCGCGCCGCTTGCAGACCTGACACTGGAGGCCGCGGAATGACCCACTCGCCCAACCGCCCCGGGCTTGACGCGGGGTCTCTCACCCGCCGCCGGACGAGGTCCCGGATCAAGTCCGGGACAGGGAACAACAGGAAGGTGACCCCATGAACTGGATCGACATTGGCGCACTGGACGATATCCCCCTGCGGGGCGCCCGCAAGGTGAGGACCAAGCTGGGCTGCATTGCCATCTTCCGCACCGCCGAAAACACCGTCTTCGCCACCTCCAACACCTGTCCGCACAAGGGCGGGCCGCTGAACGAGGGGATCGTGCATGGGCAAAAGGTCACCTGTCCGCTCCACAACTGGGTCTTCGATCTGGAAACCGGGGAAGCGCAGGGCGCCGATGACGGGCGGATCGCGACCTACCCGGCGCGGGTCGAAGGGGGACGTATCCTGATCGACCCGGCCATCCTCGGGCGGAAAGCCGCATGACCCTGAACTCTTCAAAAGAGTTCGTCCCGGAGCCTTTTGAAGGCTCCGATGCGCATCGGAACGTCGGTGCGTGCGCACCGACGTATTACCGACGCAACACCGACGCGATACCGACCTGCCAAAATGCGTGATCTAGACACTCATCCGAAGTCCGAACCGATCCGCTCGACCTGTCCCTATTGCGGGGTCGGATGCGGCGTTCTGCTCCATCCCGACGGGGCTGGTGGGCTGTCGGTCGAGGGCGATCCGGACCACCCGGCCAATTTCGGCAGGCTCTGCTCCAAGGGCCTTGCCTTGGGGGAGACCGTGGGGTTGGAAGACCGGATTCTGACTCCGAAATTACATGGAAAATCAATTACTTGGGATGAGGCGCTGCAAACCGTCGCCGACCGGTTCACTGCAACGATTGCCGAACATGGCCCCGACAGCGTGGCCTTCTATGTCTCGGGCCAGCTGCTGACCGAGGACTATTACGTCGCCAACAAGCTGACGAAAGGTTTCATCGGCAGCGCGAATATCGACACGAATTCAAGGCTTTGCATGGCCTCCACCGTGGCGGGCCACAAGCGAGCCTTCGGCACCGACACCGTTCCGGGAACCTACGAAGATCTTGAGGAAGCCGATCTCGTTATCCTCGTCGGCTCCAACCTCGCCTGGTGCCATCCGGTGCTGTATCAACGCCTTGTCGCTGCACGGAAAAAACGCGGCACCAAGGTCGTCGTCATCGACCCGCGCCGCACCGCGACCTGCGACATTGCAGACCTGCATCTGAAGATTGCCCCCGGTACAGACGTCGCGCTTTTCAACGGTCTCTTCGCCTTTCTCTGGGAAATGGGTGCGCTGGATAAGAATTTCATCCTGAATCACACGACCGGGTTCGATGAAGCATTTACACGTGCCACCGCCGACGACCGGGATGCAACCGGGCTGGGAGTTCCTGAAATCGAGCGGTTCTACCGGATGTTCGCAGCGACGGAGCGAACCGTCACCGTGTTCAGCCAGGGGGTGAACCAGTCTTCCAGCGGCACCGACAAGGTGAATGCCATCATCAATTGCCATCTCGCGACCGGGCGGATTGGAAAGCCCGGAATGGGACCTTTCAGTGTCACCGGCCAACCGAACGCGATGGGCGGGCGGGAGACGGGCGGTCTTGCAAACATGCTGGCCGCCCATCTTGATCTCGAAAACGAAAGTCATCGCTCGGCGGTTGCGAATTTCTGGGATGCGCCGAATGTGGCAGACCGTCCGGGGTTGAAGGCGGTGGACATGTTCCGCGCCGTCGAGAGCGGTCAGATCAAGGCGCTGTGGATCGCCTGCACCAACCCTGTCGTGTCAATGCCCGAAGCCGACCGTGTGGCGCGGGCCATCGCGGCTTGTCCCTTTACGGTCGTAAGCGATCTGACCGCGGAGACCGACACCGCACAGTTGGCCGATCTGGTGCTGCCCGCACTCGGCTGGGGCGAGAAGGACGGGACTGTCACCAATTCCGACCGGACCATAAGCCGGCAACGCGCGGCTTTGCCGATCCCCGGTGAGGCGCGGTCGGACTGGGCGATTTTCGCCGAAGTCGGGCGTCGCATGGGGTGGCGTGACGCCTTCGACTATCGCGATGCGGCCGAGGTCTTTCGCGAACATGCCGCCCTGTCGGGGCTTGCCGCAGGGTTCGGTCGGGATTTCGACATCGCGGGGCTCATGTCGCTGAAGTCCAATGAATACGAGGCTTTGGGTCCGACCCGATGGCCAGTCAGCGGGTCCCGGATCGGCGGTCGATTCTTCGGGGATGGTAAATTCTTCACTGAGGACGGCAATGCCCGGTTCGTCGCCGTGAGCCAGCGTGCGATGGCAAGCGAAGTCACGTTCGACGCGCCATACCGGCTGAATACGGGTCGCATCCGGGACCAGTGGCACACGATGACGCGGACGGCGCGGACGCCAAGGTTGTCGCGGCATCTCGGCGAGCCCTATCTTCAGATCCACCCATCGGATGCTGACCGGCTGGGGATGAAGGCGGCGGATCTGGCGCAGGTAGTGGGGCAAGGCGAAAGCGCTGTTCTGCGGGTGATGATCTCCGATGATGTCGCGCCCGGTCATCCCTTCGCGCCGATGCACTGGACCGCTCAGACGGCGCCGGCCGCGCGGATCGGGCCGGTTATCGCTCCGGCGACCGATCCGATTTCGGGGCAGCCGGAGAGCAAAGGGTCGGCGGTGAGAGTCTCGAAGTTCGAGGCCGCCTGGTACGGGTTCGCCGTAAGCACACGGGCGTTTGCGGCCGATTGTGCCTATTGGGCGCGGACGAAGTGCGACAATGGCTGGCGGGCCGAACTGGCCCATACGGACACACCGGCAGATTGGAGCAGATTCGCGCGCGATCTGTTCGGGATAGAAGTTGAGCCGGAAGCGCTGACCGACCCGGCCCGGAAGGTGACGCGGCTGGCGTTTACCGAGAACGGTCAGCTTGTCGCCGCGCTCTTCGTCGCACCTGAGCCGGTGGGCGTTGCCCGCGACTTCATCTCTGGACTGCTGGGAACGGAAGCGGAAGGCATCCTTGCCGCACGGGCTGGTGGAGAACGGATGGATCCGGGTCCCACCGTTTGCGCCTGCATGGGCGTCGGGCGGAACCAGATCCTGGCCGCCATCGAAATGGCGGGCGGCTCTCTGGACGCGGTGTGCAAGGCCACCGGCGCGGGGACGAATTGCGGATCCTGCCGGTCGGAGGTGGCCGATCTGATCGCGCGCCAATCGCGGTTGCAGGCGGCGGAATAGCGAGGAGATTGAGATGAAATCCTTTCCGATGTTCCTGCGCACCTCCGGTCGCCGTATCGTCATCGCCGGTGGCGGCGAGCAGGCGGCACAAAAGGCGCGGCTGGCGTTGAAGACCGACGCAGAGATCCGGGTGATTTCGCCAGTTCTGGACGATGAGCTTGCGGGCATGGTGCGGGCAGGTCGGGTTATCCACGATACCGCGCCGGTCACGGCGGACAGTTTCCGGGACAATGTGCTGGTCTTCATCGCGACGGGCTGTCCGGCGACCGACACTTGCCTGCATGCCATCGCGAAAGGGGCGGGCGCTTTGGTGAACGTGGTCGACAGGCCTGAGTTGTGCGACGCGACGACCCCGTCCATCGTCGACCGCGACCCGGTCGTGGTCGCTATCGGCACGGAGGGCACAGCTCCGGTGCTGGCGCGCCGGATCAAGACAGAGGTGGAACGGAGCCTGCCGCCCCGGCTCGGTCACCTTGCGGCACTGGCCGGTCACCTGCGCGGCGCTGTGGCGGAGCGTTTGCCGGTGGAGACGCGGCGCGGATTCTGGGCCTGGGTGTTCGGCGGTGCACCGGCACGGATGCACAAATCGGGCGCGGAGGAACAGGCGGCAGAACTGATCAAGTCCGCGATACAGGAACGCTCGGTGCCAGAGGGGACAGGCGAGGGGCATATCGCGCTGGTAGGCGCCGGTCCCGGTGCCCGCGATCTGTTGACGCTTCGTGCCGTCGAGCGGCTGCAGGAGGCCGATGTCATCTTCTACGACCGGCTGGTTGACCCGGAGGTTCTGGAACTGGCGCGGCGCGATGCCGAACGGGTGTTCGTCGGCAAGGAGGTGGGGGCGCATGCCTGGCCGCAGGAGCGGATATGCCGGATCATCGTGGCTGAAGCCCGCAAGGGGCGAAACGTGGTGCGGCTGAAATCGGGCGATCCCGGCATTTTCGGCCGCGCGAGCGAGGAACTGGCGGCGGCGCGGGAGTATGGCATCGCGACCGAGATCGTACCGGGCGTGACGGCGGCGAGCGCGGCTGCGGCCTCGCTGGGTGTGAGCCTGACCGAACGGGGCGAGACCGATACGCTGGTGCTGACCACCGGCACCTGCCGACCGGGAGACGGACACCCGGACTGGGGACATCACGTGCGGCAGGGCACGACACTGGCGCTTTACATGGGGGTCCGTAACGCGGATGCGGTTCGCGCAAACCTGCTCAGGGCGGGGGCGGTGCCTGAGACGGCGGTCGATGTGGTGGCCGATGTCTCGAAAGCTGGCGAGAGGCACCTGACCACTATGCTTTCGGAGCTTCCAGATGCCTTGGAAAGTTCGGGGGTATCTGGCAACGCCTTGATTCTATTTCGCTTTTCCAAACGCGAGGCGGTCGGCAGTCTCGATGCGGCGGTCTCGCTTCGCGCCCTGGCCTGACTACCCTTTCTCTGGCATCTCGACCGTGCCGCCTTGCGCGACCCAGGAGGTGAATCCGTCCTTCAAGTGCGCCGCGTCGAAACCCATGTCCTGCAATGTCGCCACCGTCAGAGCCGAGCGCCAGCCGGAGGCGCAATGGAAGACAAAGCGTTTGTCCCGCCCAAACTCCTCTCTGAAATAGGGGCTGTCGGGGTCCACCCAGAATTCGATCATTCCGCGGGGCGCGTGGAGGCTACCAGGGATGAAACCGGATCGCTGGCGTTCGCGAATGTCGCGTATATCGACGATTACCACGTCCGGGTCGTCAAGCATTGCCATGAGATCGGATACCTCGATCTCTGCGATCCTTGCCCGGGCAGCAGCAACCATTTCGGCCGAGGTTGTCTTCAGTTTCACGTCAGTTGTGCCTTGCTCGTTTTGTCGCGGTCAAACTGCCGGATCAACGGGGGCTCGGCAAGGTTGCAGTTGCGCGTGAATTGCGGTCCAACGGCGTAAACCGGCGGGAGATTTGACCATGAGCGACACCAGACTGGCCCTTGTCACGGGCGGCGCACAAGGGATCGGCTTTGCCTGTGCGGAGGCGCTGGCCGAGGACGGCCATACCGTGATCGTGGCCGATGTGAATGCAGATGGTGTGGCGGAGGTCGCTGGGAAACTGGGGCGGGGCACGGTTGCCATGACCTGCGACATGGGCGATGCCGATGCAGTTCTGACGATGTTCGACGAGATCGAGGCCAGACATGGTCCGGTCGCAACGCTGGTGAACAATGCAGGCATCGCCAATCCGGGTGATTTCCTCAGCTACGATCTGGCCGAGTTCGACAAGGTTTTGAGCATCAACCTGCGCGGGGTTTTCGTTGCCACGCAGCGGGCTGCGCGGACGATGGTGGAGCAAGGGATCGAGGGGGCCATCGTCAACATGTCCTCGATCAATGCACAACTCGCCATTCCCGCCATCCCGGCCTATTGCGCTTCCAAGGGCGGGGTGATGCAGCTGACCAAGGTCGCCGCTCTGGCGCTGGCGCCGCACAATATCCGCGTGAACGCGGTCGGGCCGGGTTCCATCGACACCGCGATGATGGTGGGGGTCAATGCGAAACCCGAGGCCTTCAGGACGGCGATGTCGCGGACCCCGCTGGGACGGCCCGGCACGGCGCGGGAGGTTGGCGACGTGGTGGCCTTCCTCGCCAGCCCGAGGGCCAGTTACATCACGGGTGAAACGATTTACGTCGACGGCGGACGTCTGGGGCTGAACTACACGATGTGAGGCTCAGAACTTGCGGAAGAACCGGGTGCGGTCGAACATCTCTTCGAGGTCTTCCATCCGGGCTTTCGTGGTTTCCCAGTTCCGTTCCTGAACCTCGGCTATGACGATCTCGGACATCAGCATGGTGGTGATGTTCGAGTCCCACGCTGATGGCGCAGCGATGTGGCTGGAGAAGGTCACGCGGGCGAGCTGCGAGATCGGCGAAAGCCACTGGTCGGTGAAGAGGATGATCTCGGCCTCGCGTTCACGGGCGAGTTCGGCCAGTTTCAGCGTGCTGTTCTCGTAGCGCCGGACGTCGAAGATGACCACGACATCGCCCTTTCGGAAGTCGAGCGCGTAATGCGGCCAGGCGTTCGAGTTAGAGGTGATATGGACGACGTCGGGGCGAATGACTTGAAAATGCAGGAAGAAATAGTCCGCCAGCGTCCGGGTGATCCGACCGCCGACGATGAAGATCTGACGCTTGGAATCGTTCAGGAGGTCGCAGGCGGTCTCAAAAGTTTTGGGATCGAGCTTGGCCATGGACTGGCCGATATTGTCGATCACTGCCTTGGTGAAGCGGTTGAGCAGGTGTTCCTCCGGCGCGGTGTCCACCCATGTGGCGCGTTTGGTCAGCGGGCTTGAGATCTTCTCGTTCAGCTCATCCCGGAGACCCTTCTGGAAATCGGGGAAACCGCTGAAACCCAGCTTCTGAATCAGACGGGCGACGGTGGGGGTGGAGACATTCGCCTCCTCCGCCAGAGAGGTGATCGTGCCAAGCCCGGAGGCCGGGTAGTTGCGCAGGATTACGTCGCACAACTGACGCTCCGCACGGGTCAGGTCCGGGGTCTTTTCCCGCAGCTTTTCAGCGATGGTTTCCATCTGCGCCTTTCGCTTTCGTCGACCGATGCTACACGAAATTTCGCGCCTTGGTGAAAAATTATACATCGCAACCCCTTCTGTCAGATATTTTACAGGAATGAATTGACAGCGCCGCTGCGCGTGACGAATAGTCAGGGTAAGAACGGGGGACCGGTGGGCAATTTCGACGAACATCAGGGCAGGTACGCGCCTCGGGCGGTGAACCCCGAAGGCGCACATCCCGTTCTGCTGGTCTGTGAACATGCCAGTCGCGCCATCCCGCCGGAGTTCGGCGATCTGGGCCTGAGCACGGAAGCTTTGGAAAGCCATATTGCCTGGGATCCGGGGGCCTTGACGGTGGCGTTGGCGCTTTCGGACGCTTTGGATGCGAGTCTGGTTTACGCCAGCGCCTCTCGGCTGATCTATGACTGCAACCGACCGCCCAAGGCGCCTGACGCGATGCCCGCCAAGAGCGAGGCGACCGTCATTCCCGGCAATGCCGCGCTGTCTGAGGCCGACCGGCAGGCGCGGGTCGATGCCTATTATCGTCCCTTCGAGGATTTGCTCGAAAAGACGGTTGCGGCGAAAGCGGGGCCGCCGGTTATCGTCACTATTCACAGCTTTACGCCGGTCTACCTGGGCAGGCCTCGTGCGGTAGAGATCGGGATATTGCATGACACGGATGCGCGGCTTGCTGACGCGATGCTGAGGGAGCCGAGCCGTTTCACCGTGGAACGGAACCAGCCCTATGGGCCAGACGATGGGGTAACACACACGCTTCGTCGCCATGCTCTGCCGGGCGGGTTGCTGAACGTGATGATCGAGATACGGAACGACCTGCTTGAAACGCCAGAGGGCTGCGTCGAGGTCACGGAGTGCCTTCAAGGCTGGTTGGACAACGCGTTGAGAGCGCTGGCACCGGACCAGCCTCGGGAGGCGACGGCATGAAGCTGCTTCGCGCCTATATCGCGGTGATCGACCGGCTGAACTACGGTGTCGGCCGGATCATCATGTACGGCATCTTTGCCATGATGGCGGTGCTGCTCTGGTCGACCATCAGCAAGTTCTCCTCACAGCCCTCGCTCTGGACGTTGGAAGTCGCGCAGTTCGCGATGATCGCATATTTCTTCCTCGGCGGGCCCTACGCGATCCAGATGGGCAGCCATGTGCGGATGGACCTGTTCTACGAGAGCTGGTCGGTGAAGCGGAAAGCGGCGACGGATGCGATCATGGTGTTCTGTCTGATCGGCTATCTCGTCGTGCTGCTCTGGGGAGGTTTAAGCTCCACTGCCTATTCGCTGGGGCATTTCGGATCGAACCCTGTCGGCTTCTTCGTCGATCTGGCGACGGGCGAGAAGGAACTCGGCACGCTCGAACGCAGCCGCACGATCTGGCGGCCCTATCTCTGGCCAATCAAGGCGATCATGTGCCTTGGCATCGTCCTGATGCTGCTTCAGGCGCTGTCGGAACTGGCTAAGGACATCCTACGGCTGAAGGGCGAGGAGGTGGCATGAGCTACGAAGCCATCGCGCTCGTCATGTTCGCCTCGATGATGGTGCTGCTGTTTTCCGGCCAGCGCGTCTTCGGGGCCATCGGATTCGTCGCGGTGATCGCGGCACTTGCGCTCTGGGGCGAGCGGGGCGGGTTCGACATCGCGTTCTCACAGTCGATCAAGCTGATGCGCTGGTACCCGCTGCTGACCGTGCCGATGTTCGTTTTCATGGGCTATGTCCTTTCGGAAAGCCGCATTGCCGACGACCTTTACAAGATGTTCCACGTCTGGATGGGGGGCTTGCGCGGTGGGCTGGCCATCGGGACGATTGGGTTGATGGTGCTGATCTCCGCCATGAACGGGCTGTCTGTCGCTGGCATGGCAATCGGGGCCACCATCGCGCTGCCCGAACTGCTGAGGCGCGGCTATGACAAGCGGATGGTCACCGGGGTGATCCAGGCGGGGAGTTCGCTTGGCATCCTCGTGCCGCCTTCGGTCGTGCTGGTGCTTTACGCGATGATTGCGCGGCAGCCGGTGGGACAGCTCTGGCTCGCAGGTGTCCTGCCGGGGCTGATGATGGCGGGGATGTTCATCGTCTATATCGCCATTCGCTGCCGGATGAACCCGAGCCTTGGTCCGGTCCTGTCGGAAGAAGAACGGGACATGCCGAAGCGCGAAAAATACATGCTTCTGCTCTCCGGCCTGCTGCCGCTGGCCATCTTCTTCGCCATGATGGTTCCCTTCGTGAAGGGCTGGACGTCGCTCGTCGAAAGCTCGGCCATCGGGGCAATCGTCGCCTTCCTCGCTGCCGTGCTGAAGCGCCGGATGAACTGGACCGTTTTCGAGACTTCGGTCCGCAGCACGCTCGGCATCACTTGCATGTTCATGTGGATCATCCTCGCAGCCCTCGCCTTTGGCGCTGTCTTCGACGGGCTGGGCGCTGTGAAGGCCATTGAGAGCCTTTTCACCGAAAAGCTCGGTCTCAGCCCGTGGATGATCCTGATCCTGATGCAACTCAGCTTCATCCTGATGGGCACGTTCCTGGACGATACCGCGATGCTGGTGATCGTCGCCCCGCTTTACATCCCGCTCGTCGGCGCGCTTGGCTTCGACCTGATCTGGTACGGTGTGCTCTACACGATCACCACGCAGGTCGCCTACATGACGCCGCCCTTCGGCTATAACCTGTTCCTGATGCGGGCGATGGCCCCGCCTGAGATCACTCTGCGCGACATCTATCGTTCGATCATCCCCTTCGTCGCCGTCATGGTGCTTGCGCTGACCACGATCATGGTCTTCCCGCAGATCGCACTGTGGCTGCCGCAATATGTGTACGGGAACTAGGCGATGGGACTGGATCTCAATCCCCTTCCGAAACCCAAGCCGGGTTTTGACGCAGAGTTCGAAGACCTCTGGCGGCGTATTGAGGTTGCAAAAGGCCGTATGCAACCGACCGGCACGACAAGCCAGTCTTTTCTGAAGCGACTTTTCTCCAAGTCCGAGAACATTGATGCACTTCATCGGCGTTTTGAGGAGATATCCATCCCGCATTTCGAAAGTATCGGAGCCCCTGTCGTAGGGCGCGATCCGGAGGCGGATCGCTGGCTGGAGGAGCATCTGGCGGCAAAGATCGAAGCGGGTGAAATGTCGCTGGAACAGGCGCACAAGAACATGGATGGTTACTTTGTGCTTCAGATCATGCCTGAATGCGACGGGTTCCCGGTCTACACCCATGCCTATCTTTACGAAGGCGTGGACCGCGCAAGTTTTCGCGGTGAGTTTCTTAAAGATTGCGGAGACGTAATCGACGAGGACATGCTGAACACGGCATGGCAGCCAATGCTTGACGACGGATTGCGAGAATGGGGAGAACAACTTCGCGCGGCCGCCGACAGCTATGCGGAGGAACGGAACGTCACACATGTCCTGGGAGTCCGCAACTTCCAATGGGAGACTGAGACGGGTCCAGAAGCGCAGGCCCACATCGCCGATCAGGCCGCCCGCTGGGCAAGATACTGGTCTGGAAAGGGACACGGGAGCGAGCCATTTTTCTGAAATCTGAGAGGATGGGGATCAACCCGTCTGCGACAACCAGCAAGGAGAGAAGACATGACTACAAGACGTAAGTTCATTCAGGGCGCCGCCGTCGCCGCGCCCGCAGCCCTCGCCACGCCCGCGATCGCGCAATCGACAATCACCTGGCGGCTGCAGACCTACGCAGGTGCTGCACTGGCCGAGCATGTGCTGGACCCGGCGATCAAGATGTTCAACACCATCGCTGGCGATCGGATGCAGATCGAGACCTACTACTCCGACCAGCTTGTGCCCACGGGCGAGCTTTTCCAGGCCCTTCAACGCGGCACCATCGACGCGGTGCAGTCGGATGACGACTCCATGGCGTCGCCCACGGAAGTGACCGTCTTCGGTGGCTATTTCCCCTTCGGCTCGCGCTATTCGCTCGACGTGCCGGTGCTGTTCAACCAGTACGGTCTCGACGAGATCTGGAAGGAAGAATACGCCAAGGTCGGCGTGAAGCACATCTCCGCCGGATCGTGGGACCCGTGTCACTTCGCGACGAAAGACCCAATCAACAGCCTTGAAGACCTGAAGGGCAAGCGCGTATTCACCTTCCCGACGGCCGGGCGCTTCCTGTCGCAGTTCGGCGTGGTGCCCGTCACCTTGCCATGGGAAGACATCGAGGTTGCGGTGCAGACCGGCGAGCTTGACGGCATCGCATGGTCGGGCATCACTGAAGACTACACTGTCGGTTGGGCGGATGTGACGAACTACTTCCTGACCAACAATATCTCGGGTGCCTGGATCGGCCATTTCTTCGCCAATATGGAACGCTGGGAGGAACTGCCGGAAGACCTTCAGACCCTTCTGACGGTCTGCATGGAGCAGAGCCACTACTACCGCCAGTGGTGGTACTGGGGCGGCGAGGCCGACCTTCGCGTGAACGGCACCAAGATGCAGCTGACCTCGATCCCAGACGCCGAGTGGCAGACAGTGGAGGATGCGGCCGTCCAGTTCTGGGACGAGATCGCGGCGGAGTCGGAAACCAAGGCCAAGATCGTGAAGATCTTCCGCAAGTACAATTCCGACATGGCCAAGGCCGGGCGGCCTTACCGGTACGGCTAACCCGGCGCACCGGGAGGAGCCCGGTGCTATACCAAAATGGCCGCCCCGGTTAAGGCCGGGGCGCCTTACCTTGAATACGACACTGAGCAATGAACGACGCAACCGAAGACGACGAGTACGAAGGGTGGGGGCGGGGCGTTGTCTCTCCCGACATGGTGACGTTTTCGGATGAGGCGAAAAATGAAATTGAAACTTGGGCCAAGATGGTTCCTGAAGGTTACATCTGTTCCCTTTGCTGGAGTCTCGGTGCAGCGCGGTATGATCGCAATGGGAGACTTGAAAGCTCGCGAGGGCCGCATATTGGCCTTGGCGCTTACGAGCCAGGAGAAGTTCCCGAGAAATACATCAACCAGTTATTTGACGTAAATTTCTATCTTGCCATCAATCCGCATCCCGGAGAACGGCCCTTGAAATCGGCGAGAGTCTGGGTTGAGAACGGTCGACTCGTGGCAGAGTTCGATCCACCTGCGCCCGAAGCCCCTAAAATCGCTTATTCCGAACAAATTGACCCAAAGACCGGCAGACCTCTCGAAGGAGACGAGACATGAGCAAAACCTTCACCTTCGATGATCTGAAAGCCAAGGCTGAGACCGGCGAGATCGACACTGTTGTCGTCTGCTTCGTCGACATGCAGGGGCGGCTGATGGGCAAGCGGTTCCATGTGTCGAACTTCATCGAAAGCGCACATGAAGAAACCCATTGCTGCAATTACCTGCTGGCCACCGACCTGGAGATGGCGACGCCGGATGGCTATGCCTCGACCAGCTGGCGGCATGGCTATGGCGATTACGTGATGAAGCCCGATCTTTCGACGCTGCGCATGATGCCGTGGCTCGACGCGACGGCGATGGTGCTGTGTGATATTCTCGATCATCACACGCATGAGCCGGTGCCGCATGCGCCGCGTCAGATGCTCAAGAAGCAGATCGAACGGGCAGGGGCGCTTGGGCTGACGCCGATGATGGCGACGGAGCTGGAGTTTTTCCTATTCCTCAAGCCGCTCGATCAGATGCGGGCGGAGGGCTATCGGGATCTGTCGACGGTGGGGCCGTACAACGAGGATTACAATATCTTCCAGACGACCAAGGAAGAGCACGTCATGCGGCCCCTCAGGAACCATCTGGTGGACGCTGGCATCCCGGTCGAGAACTCCAAGGGCGAGGCTGAGGTCGGGCAGCAGGAACTGAACATCCGTTATGCCGAGGCGCTGGACTGCGCCGACAACCACACCATCGCCAAGCACGCGACAAAAGAGATCGCCTGGCAACAGGGGCATTCCGCCAGCTTCCTGCCGAAGTGGCATCAGGACCGGGTCGGCAGCGCCAGCCACGTCCACATGTCCTTGTGGAAGGATGGGAAGAACGCTTTCCATGACGATAGCGGCGACCACGCGATGTCGGGAATGATGCGCCACTTCATGGCCGGCATCATCGCCTATGCCTCTGATTGCACGTGGTTCTTCGCCCCCTACATCAATTCCTACAAACGCTTCGCCAAGGGCACATTCGCGCCCACCAAGATCGCGTGGTCGGTGGACAACCGCACCGCCGGGTTCCGTCTTTGCGGGGCAGACACCAAGGGCGTGCGGGTGGAATGCCGCATTCCCGGCTCGGACATGAACCCCTATCTTGCGCAGGCCGCCTTGCTGGCCGCAGGTTTGAAGGGGATCGAGGAGAAGCTGGAGCTTGCGCCGCCCGCGAAGGGCGATCTTTACGATGACGAAAGCGTGCCAGAGATCCCGAACACGCTGCGGGCAGCGACAGAGGCGCTGCGCAATTCGAAGATGCTGCGGGAAGCGATGGGCGACGACGTGATCGACCATTACACCCGTGCCGCCGAGTGGGAGCAGGAAGAATTTGACCGCGTCGTGACCGACTGGGAAATCGCGCGCGGCTTTGAGAAGGCCTGAGGACATGACCAAGACAATCAAATGCATCTCGCCTATCGACGGGTCGGTTTATGCCGAGCGGGAATGCCTCTCGGATGAGGCGGCCCGTGCAGCGGTGAAAGCTGCGAAGGCGGCGCAGGCTGGATGGGCGGCGCTGCCGCTCGACCGGCGCATCGCCTATGTCGAAAAGGCCGTCGCCTATATCGGCGAGACCACCGACCGGATGGTGACTGAGCTTGCCCACCAGATGGGACGCCCGGTCCGCTATGGCGGGGAATTCGGCGGGTTCAAGGAACGCGCGGATTACATGGCGTCGATTGCCGAGGACGCGCTGGCGCCGCTCGTCATCGAGGACAGCGAAGATTTCCTGCGCAAGATCGAACGGGAACCGCAGGGCGTGGTGCTTGTCGTCGCGCCCTGGAACTACCCCTATATGACCGCGATCAACACCATCGCGCCCGCGCTGATTGCGGGGAATACAGCGGTGCTGAAACACGCCTCCCAGACGATCCTCGTGGGCGAGCATCTGGCCGATGCCTTCGAAGCGGCGGGGGTGCCGGAAGGCGTGTTCACCAATGTCGTTCTCGATCATGACACCACCTCCGCCCTGATCGGGGAAGGGCATTTCGGCATGGTGAACTTCACCGGCTCCGTCGGCGGCGGGCAGGCGATGGAACGCGCGGCGGCTGGCACCTTCACCGCCGTCTCCACCGAACTCGGAGGCAAGGATCCGGGCTATGTCCGCGCAGATGCCGATCTGGATGCGGCAGTCGATACGCTGATCGATGGGGCCATGTTCAACTCCGGACAGTGCTGTTGCGGTATCGAGCGGATCTATGTCCATGAGAGCCTTTACGATGCCTTCGTTGAGAAGGCGGTGGCGCTCGTGAACGGCTATGTCCTTGGCAATCCGCTGGATGAGGCGACGACGCTGGGTCCGATGGCCAACGCGCGGTTCGCCGACGAGGTCCGGGCGCAGGTCGAGGAAGCCGTCGCGGCAGGCGCGACCCCGCATATCGAGAAGATGGCGGGGGATGACGGTGGGACTTACGTCACCCCTCAGATCCTGACCGGCGTGGACCATTCCATGCGTATCATGCGCGACGAAACCTTTGGTCCCGCCGTCGGCATCATGCCGGTGAAGGATGACGAAGAGGCCATCGCCCTGATGAACGACTGCCGTTTCGGTCTGACCTGCGCGATCTGGACCAACGACACCGACGCGGCGGACGCCATAGGCCGCAGGCTGGAAACCGGGACGGTCTTCATGAACCGCTGCGATTACCTGGACCCGGCGCTCTGCTGGACCGGCTGCAAGGACACCGGACGCGGGGCAGGGCTATCGGTCCTTGGGTTCCATGCCGTCACACGACCCAAATCCTACCACCTGAAGAAGCTGAAGACATGACACTTACTGCGAACTGGAGCTATCCCAACCCGATCCGATTCGGCGCCGGGCGCATTGCCGAGATCGGCGAGGCCTGCAAGGCGGCCGGCATCGCCAAACCGCTTCTCGTGACAGACCGGGGGCTGGCGGAGAACCCGATCACGCTGCGCACGCTCGACCTGATGGAAGAGGCCGGGCTGGGCCGTGCGATCTTTGCCGAGGTCGATCCGAACCCGACCGATCTCAACGCCGAGGCAGGCGTTGCCGTCTACCGTGATGGCCGGTTCGACGGGGTGATCGCCTTCGGCGGTGGCTCGGGCCTCGATCTGGCGAAGACCATTGCTTTCATGTCCGGCCAGACGCGCCCGATCTGGGACTTCGAAGACATTGGCGATTGGTGGACCCGCGCTGACCCGAACGGGATCGCCCCGGTCGTCGCCGTGCCGACCACGGCGGGCACCGGATCGGAGGTCGGACGCGCCTCGGTCATCACCAATTCCGAGAGCCACGAGAAGAAGATCATCTTCCACCCGAAGATGCTCCCCGCCGTCGTCATCGCCGATCCCGAACTGACGGTCGGCATGCCCAAGTTCATCACGGCAGGGACGGGCCTCGACGCCTTCGCCCATTGCGTGGAGGCCTATTCCAGCCCGCACTACCACCCGATGAGCCAGGGCATCGCTCTGGAAGGCATGCGGCTGGTCAAGGAATACCTGCCGCGCGCCTATGCTGACGGCACCGATATCGAGGCCCGCGCCAACATGATGAGCGCCGCCGCCATGGGGGCGACGGCCTTCCAAAAGGGGTTGGGCGCGATCCATGCGCTGAGCCACCCCATCGGCGCAGTGCATCACACCCACCACGGCACGACGAACGCGGTTTGCATGCCGCCCGTGCTGAAGCTCAACGCCACGGCGATCCGCGAGAAATTCGACCGGGCTGCGGCTTATCTGGGTATCGACGGCGGGTTCGACGGGTTTTGCGCCTTTGTCGACGAGTTCAACGACAGTTTCGCAATCCCGAAGACTCTCACCGCGCTCGGCGTCGAGAACCCGGATATCGACGCCCTGACCGAGGCGGCGCTGCGCGACCCCAGTTGTGGCGGCAACCCGGTGGAACTTACGCGTGAGAACGTGAAGAGGCTGTTCGAGGCCCTGCTGTAAGAGCATTGCGAACCGGTCAGGCCGGTTCGCGCTGCTCCACCAAATCACTCAGAACCCCGGCTGCAATCTCGAAGGATCTCAGCCGGGCCGTGTGATCGTGGACCATGCCGGTGACGATCATCTCGTCGGGCCGATAACGCTCGATCAACCCGGCCAGCCGGGCGCGCACCGTCTCCCGCGATCCCGTGGCCGAACAGGAGAGCGCCGCATCGACCTGCGCCCGCACGTCACGCGGGATTTCGGCGTCCAGAGCGTGCGTCGGCAGCGGCAGCTTCCCCGGTTTTCCTGTTCTCAGCCGCGCGAAGGCAAGCATCTGCGACGTGCGGAGGAACTGCGCCTCCTCATCTGTCTCCGCCGCACAGACACCGGCCGCCATCATGAAGTAGGGCCGGGCAAGATAGGCCGAGGGTTTGAACGTCTCGCGATAGATATGCGCGGCCTCCTCCAGCATGGCCGGCGCGAAATGGGAGGCGAAGGCGTAAGGCAGACCCAGATGCGCGGCCAGTTGGGCGCCGTAGAGGCTGGAGCCCAGTATCCACACCGGAACATGGGTGCCGGTGCCTGGGATAGCGCGGACGCGATCCTCCTCCGAGGCATTGCCGAAGTAATGCAGAAGCTCCATCACATCCTGCGGGAAGGTATCCTCCTGCGCCATGTGCCGCCTGAGCGCCCGCGCGGTGGCCATGTCGGTGCCAGGTGCCCGACCGAGGCCGAGGTCTATGCGCTCAGGGTACAGGGTCACCAACGTCCCGAACTGCTCGGCCACCACCAGCGGCGCATGGTTCGGCAGCATGATGCCGCCCGCTCCAATGCGCATGGTTGTCGTCGCGCCCGCCACATGGCCGATCACCACGGAGGTCGCGGCGCTGGCAATGCCCGGCATGTTGTGATGCTCCGCCAGCCAGTAGCGATGATAGCCCCAGCCTTCGGCATGTTGGGCCAGATCGACAGTGTTGGCCAGCGCATCGGCGGCGGTCTTGCCCTCCGGCACCAGAGACAGGTCGAGAAGCGAGAAATGATGCATTGGGCTCTCCGTTCCCGTCCGACATATGTGCGGAGTGCCGGATCGCCAAGGCGCAAGACATCCTTGACCCAGCGCACGCCTTCACATAGTCACGGCGATGCTGCGCGGGCGTTGTGTAGTGGTAAGACCTCAGCCTTCCAAGCTGATGACGCGGGTTCGATTCCCGCCGCCCGCTCCAGCAAATCCCCGATAAAGCTTGTCGTTCCTTGCCGTGTTTGATTATTTGACGCGACTTGGGAGGACGCATGGCAGATCCGGCAACGCAGGACCGTGAAAAATCGAAAAACGTCCGTGCCTTGCGGGCGCTTTGGCCCTTCGTCGCGCGGTATCGGGGGATGTTTCTGGGCGCGGTTGCGGCGCTGATCTCTACCGCTATGATTTCGCTGATTTTCCCAATCGCAGTGCGCCGCGTGGTCGACGGGTTCGAAACCACGGCGGTTGAGCTGCTCGACAGCTATTTCATGGCCTCGCTGGTGATTGCCGTCTTGCTCGCCGTGGGGACGGGGCTGCGATATTACCTCGTCACCCGCCTGGGAGAACGCGTGGTGGCCGATATCCGCAAGGCCGTGTTCGACCGCATGATCGGGATGAGCCCGGCCTTTTACGAACGCCTGATGACGGGCGAGGTTCTGAGCAGGATCACCACGGACACCACCGTGATCCTCAGCGTCATTGGCTCGTCGATCTCGGTCGCGGCACGCAACGTTTTGATCCTGATCGGCGGTCTGGCGCTGTTGATGGTCACATCGCTCAAGCTCGCAGGCATGGTTTTGCTGCTCGTGCCCCTGATCATTGTGCCTATCGTCGTCATGGGACGCCGGTTGCGCAAACTGTCGCGCGAGAATCAGGACTGGATCGCAAATTCGAGCGGCAATGCCTCCGAGGCGCTTTTGTCGGTTCAGGCGGTGCAGGCCTATACGCATGAAGCTCAGAGCCGGGCGACCTTCGGCGACGTGACTGAAAAGGCGTTCCTGTCCGCCCGCCAGCGCATCCAGCTTCGCGCCATCATGACGGTCGTCATCATCTCGCTCGTCTTTGCCGGGATCGTCGGCGTCCTCTGGATCGGGGCGCGCGACGTGCGGGCAGGGGACATGACCGTGGGCGAACTGGTGCAGTTCGTCATCTATGCTGTGATGGTGGCGGGCTCGGTCGGGGCATTGTCGGAGATCTGGGGCGAGTTGCAGAGGGCGGCAGGTGCGACCGAACGGCTCGTCGAATTGTTGTCGGCTGCGGACAGCGTATCTGACCCGGCATCTCCAGCCAAACTCCCCGAACCCGTGAGGGGCAGGGTCTCCTTCGAGGACGTTGTCTTTCACTATCCGTCGCGACCCGGTCAGGCGGCTCTGGACCATGTTTCGCTGACGGTCGAGCCGGGGGAAACTGTGGCGCTGGTCGGACCCTCCGGCGCGGGAAAGACCACGATCATCCAGCTATTGCTCCGCTTTTACGACCCGAAGAGCGGAACGGTCACCATTGACGGCACCGATGTGACGACGCTTGACCGGTCCGATTTCCGCAAACACATCGCCCTGGTGCCGCAGGAACCGGTGATCTTCGCCGCCTCCGCCCGCGAAAATATTCGCTTCGGGCGCCCGGATGCCACCGATGCGGAGATAGAGGAGGCTGCCCGCGCCGCCGCCGCCCATGACTTCCTTGCAGCGCTGCCGGCGGGCTACGAGACGGAGGTGGGCGAACGCGGCGTAATGCTCTCCGGCGGTCAGAAACAACGCATCGCCATCGCCCGCGCAATTCTGCGTGACGCGCCGATCCTGCTGCTGGACGAAGCGACGAGTTCGCTCGACGCGGAAAGCGAACGCGCGGTTCAGGAGGCGGTGGAGGGGTTGTCAAAGGACCGCACAACCATCGTGGTGGCTCACCGGCTGGCCACTGTAAAGAAAGCCGACCGCATCCTTGTCTTCGATGAAGGCCGGATCGTCGCTCAGGGCACCCATGACATCCTGGTCGGGGAGGATGGGCTTTATGCCCGCCTTGCGCGTCTCCAATTCACGGAAGGACTGGCGGCGGAGTAGGCGGCCTCCCAGCGGATACCGTCACGGAATTTCCTGCAGTCCCGCCCGCACCGGATAACGCTGCGTCCCCCAAAACCCAATTTCCTTGCCCGGTTTACTGCAATCCGGCACAACTTTCGGTTAAACGGGGAGGAAACGGGCCATGAATTTCGCATCGGTTGCTGATCGCGACGCCATCGAGCAGGAAATGCCCTGGGAAGACCGCGGTCTGCCCGGAACCGTATACCAGCTCATGCAGCGCACTTGCGAGACCAACGGCAACCGTCCGGCCGTCAGCTTCCAACTGCAATCCGGCCCGAAAGACCCCGCCGAAACCCTGACCTGGAACGAGTTGCGTGGCAAAACCGCTCAGGCGGCCAACCTGTTCCGCAGTCTGGGCGTGGGCGAGAATGACGTGGTCGCCTATCTTCTGCCCAACGCCAACGAGACGGTCGTGGCGCTTCTCGGCGGCATGACGGCGGGCATTGTCAATCCGGTCAATCCTTTGCTCGACGTAGAACAAATTGCCGCGATTCTGAGGGAGACCAACGCCAAGGTGCTGGTCACGTTACGAGCGTTCCCGAAAACCGACGTTCCCCAGAAAGCGGCTGAGGCCGTGGCTCTGGCTCCGAACGTGAAGACTGTGCTGGAAGTCGATCTGCTGAGGTATCTCTCACCGCCCAAATCCTGGATCGTTCCCCTGATCCGTCCCAAGAACCCAGTGCTCCACAAGGCGGACGTGAAGGATTTCGTCACCGAACTGGCCCGGCATCCGACGGAACTGACCTTCGAGGAACCCGCCGGCGATCATGTGGGGGCCTATTTCCACACCGGCGGCACGACTGGCATGCCCAAGGTCGCGCAGCACAAGCATTCCGGCATGGTCTATAACGGGTGGCTTGGCGCAACTCTACTCTTCGAACGCGACAGCACCATCCTGTGCCCGCTGCCGCTCTTCCATGTCTTCGCCGTTCATCCCGTTTTGATGTCGATGATCGCATCGGGCGCTCATGTCGTGTTTCCGACGCCCGCTGGCTATCGGGGCGACGGCGTCTTCGACAATTTCTGGAAGCTCATCCAACGCTGGAAGGCCACATTTGTAATCGGCGTGCCCACAGCCTTTTCCGCCCTTATGCAACGCCCTGTCGATGCCGATATCTCGTCTGTGAAACAGGTTTTCAGCGGCTCTGCTCCGCTTCCGAT
>JBNKWP010000018.1:0-5329 GCA_050299835.1 Silicimonas sp. | reverse complement strand
GATCGAGGGCTATGGTCTGACCGAAGCGACCTGCCTTGTCTCCTGCAATCCCATCGGCGGGGTCAAGAAGGTCGGTTCGGTCGGCATTCCGTTTCCCTATTCGGACGTGAAGATCCTGAAGAGTACCGCCGAGGGTGTGCGGGAATGCGAAACCGGCGATGTGGGCGAGATCTGTGTCGCCAATCCCGGCGTCTATGCCGGGCACACCTATACACAGGATGAGAAGAATGCCGATTTGTTCCACCATAATCGGTTCCTCAGAACCGGCGATTTGGGGCGATTGGATGAAGACGGGTATCTCTGGATTACCGGGCGGGCCAAGGACCTGATCATACGCGGCGGCCACAATATCGATCCCGCAGAAATCGAGGAAGCACTTGCCGGGCATCCGTCGGTCGCGATGGTTGGCGCCATCGGACAGCCAGATGCGCATTCCGGTGAATTGCCGTGTGCTTATGTCGAACTGGTCACCGGGGCCAGTTGTGGTGTGGAGGAGTTGATGGCCTTTGCTTCGGAGCAGATCCACGAACGAGCGGCCATTCCTAAATACCTAGAAATCATTGACGAAATGCCGAAAACCGCCGTCGGAAAGGTGTTCAAGCCCGATCTGCGGCGTCGTGCGATCACTCGGATCTATAACGCTGTATTGGAAGAGGCCGGACAGCCTGCCCGTGTGGCGGGCGTTGTCGAAGACAAGCACCTTGGCCTCGTCGCGCAACTCAGTGGCAGGGACGGTAGTGACGAAGAGGCCGTGACCCATACGCTTGGCAATTTCACGCGCCCTTGGGTCTGGTCTGCTGAAAGCTGAACAACCGGGCAAACAGCCTGTTTCCGAAGCGATTTGAACGAATCACGCCTCATTACCGCCTTATTAACGTTTCAGGATTAAGACAGTCCCGACGCGGAGGTGGAAAGTCATGGGCCTGTTGATTGTCAGCATCATTGTTGCAAGCGCGACTGCCAGCAGCGTATACATGACATCCGGTTCGCTGATGCTGGCATTTCTTGCCTATTCCGCCGCCGGGACCCTCTCGCTACTCAGTGCGCTTATCGCAGACGGTCTGGTCGGCGAAGACTTTCAGGACTAATCACGGCCCCCGAAACACCACGTGTGCCGGCTGGCATCGACGCAACCTGAAGCGCCACGGCTCAGGGGCGCCACTCAAGCCAGTTCCGGATCAACCGCAATCCCGCCGCCTGGCTTTTCTCCGGGTGAAACTGGGTGCCGACCATCGTGTCCCGTCCGACGATCGCGGTCACGTCGCCTCCATAGTCGCAATGGGCAAGCCGTTCGGTCGCTGTGCCCATCTCCATCTGATAGGAATGGACGAAATAGGCGTGATCGCCTGTTGCAATTCCCTCAAGTACCGGGTGTGGCCGGTCGATCACCAGATCATTCCAGCCCATATGCGGGATCTTCAGTGTCTGGTCCGAGGGCGCGATCCGGCGCACCGCGCCGTCGATCCAGCCCAGCCCTTCGACGCGACGGTACTCATGACCCTCCCGCGCCATCAGTTGCATGCCAACGCAGATGCCAAGGAAGGGCCGCGCCTGAACCTCCACCGCCTCGATCAAAGCCTCGTAGACGGCCGTTTCGCCGCGCAGCGCCTCCATGCAGGCCGGAAATGCGCCGTCGCCCGGCAGCACCACGCGATCGGCCCGAGCGACGTCTTCGGCCCTGTCGGAGACGATCACCTCACCGGCATCGGCCTCCCGCGCCATGCGCTGAAAGGCCTTTTCGGCCGAATGCAGGTTGCCCGCGCCATAATCGATCAGAACGGTCAGCATCGTCTTCTTCCTGGTAAAAATACTCCGGGGAGCGCGAGGGGCAGCGCCCCTCGCATCCTGTTTCCTAGAGCGCACCCTTTGTCGACGGAATATCATCCGCCTTGCGCGGATCGGTCTCCACCGCCTCGCGCAACGCCCGCGCCACGGATTTGAACGCGGCCTCCGCGATGTGGTGCGCATTGATCCCGTGCAGCGCATCCACATGCAGCGTGATCCCGCCATGCGTGGACAGCGCCTGGAAGAATTCGCGGACAAGCTCGGTATCGAATGTTCCGATCTTGGCCGCGGGCATCTCGACATGCCACACCAGATAGGGACGCCCGGACAGATCGAGCGCCGAACGCACCAGCGCGTCGTCCATCGGCAGTAGGCAGGCACCATAGCGCCGGATGCCGCGCTTGTCGCCCAGCGCCCGTGTCAGGGCCTGGCCCAGCGCGATGCCGGTATCCTCGACCGTGTGGTGATCGTCGATATGCAGATCGCCCTTGGCCCGGATCGTCATGTCGATCAGGGCATGGCGCGCCAGTTGATCCAGCATGTGATCGAAAAAACCGACACCGGTCTGGTTGTCATAAACCCCGGTCCCGTCGAGATTGATCTCGACCGAAATATCCGTCTCGGCGGTCTTGCGAGTGATCTTCGCGCTACGCATGAGCCTCTCCTTCACCGCGGCGCTTATAGGTCAGCGGCGTGCGGGCGGGAAGGGGGAACGACTTCCGCGCGGAAATCGTTGCAGAAAATGCGCATTTTCTGCCACCGCTGGCGATGGCGCGCGCGCATGCCTATGTTGTGCCCGTGGCATGAGGGCGTGACGTGATCATCGGTGACATTGCAGACGGGTTGACGCGCGGCGTCGAAACGACCGTGAAGTCGGTCAGCGAGGCTTTTTTCGAGCCGGTTCTGCGTCTTGGGGTAACCGGCCTCAGCCGTGCGGGCAAAACTGTCTTCATCACCTCGCTGGTTGCCAATCTCCTGAACCGGGGAAGGATGCCGGCGCTGAGAGCCGCAGCCGAGGGACGGATCGAAACGGTCTGGCTTCAGCCGCAGCCGGACAACACGGTGCCGCGCTTTCGCTACGAAGAATTTCTTGCCCGGATGACGGCACGCGATGCGGTCTGGCCGGAAAGCACAAACGGGATCAGCGAGTTGCGGCTGTCTTTTCGGTATCGGCCCCATGGATTGCTCGCCGGTCTCCAAGGTCCAAGCACGCTGCATCTCGACATCGTGGACTATCCCGGAGAATGGCTGCTCGATCTCTCGCTCCTCGATCAGAGCTACCGGCAATGGTCGGACGCTGTCCTTGCCCGCTTCGGGTCCAGGCCGGAGATGGCTGGATTCTTGACCGCGCTTTCCGCCACCGAGACCGGTGCGCGGCTGGACGAACTGGAAGCGACAGCTCTTGCCGATGCCTATACCGGGGCGTTGTCCGAACTCCGCGCAGCAGGGTTTTCCAACTGCACGCCGGGGCGGTTCCTGATGCCCGGCGATCTGAAAGGCTCGCCGGCTCTGACTTTCGCGCCGCTTCCGGCTGGAAACGCGCCGCGCGGATCGCTGGCTCGCGAGTTCGAACGCCGTTTTGAGGCCTACAAGCGCGAGGTCGTCCGCCCATTCTTCCGCAGCCATTTCGCCAGGATCGACCGGCAGGTCATTCTTGTCGATATGCTGGGCGCGATCCATGCCGGTCCCGTCGCGGTGGAGGATATGCGGCAGTCGCTGGCTGATATCCTGTCCACCTTCCGTCCGGGACGGAACGATTTCCTGCGCAAGATATTTCTTGGACGACGGGTGGAGAAGATACTTTTCGCCGCTACCAAGGCCGACCATCTCCACCACACCCAGCATCCGCAACTAACTGCCATTGCGCAGGCTGTGCTTGCGGATGCGCGGGCTCGGGCCGAGTTCGCAGGTGCCGGCACCGAAGCGCTTGCCCTTGCATCGCTGCGCAGCACCACGGAGGACACGGTCGAGCAGGGGGAACGCACGCTGGATGTGGTCAGGGGAAAACTTCTGGCGACGGGCAAGATGGTCGCCATGTATCCCGGTCGCTTGCCCGACGATCCAATGAAGCTGCTGACCCCGGCCCGGTCCGGGGCGGAAACTTGGCTTGATGCTGAGTATGACATCGCCGGGTTCGCGCCGCAGGAGATCTCGCTCAAACCGGGAGAAGGGCCACCTCATATCCGGCTGGACCGCGCCGCCGAATTTCTGATCGGCGACAGGTTGAGATAAGGAAACTGAAATGGCCGACCGCCCCGTCCTGATCGATATCGAAGACTCGTCCCCGGCAATGTCACCCGCCGATGCGCCGCTGGTTGAAGATCCGGGCGCCGCGCCTTCCGGCCAAGCCATGCAGACGCTGGCCACACTTGCCACGCGACCGCGTTCGCAACTGGCGGCGTGGTTCTGGCGTCTTGCCTTTGCCCTGGTGGTCTTCCTCGCTGGCGTGGCGGCCTGGGACTACCTGACTTCGATGCTGGCGCGCAGCCCGGTTCTTGCCGCTGCCGCCTTTGCACTTTTCGGACTGTTCGCAATTGTTTGCCTTGCAATCCTGATAAAGGAACTTGCGGCTCTGACCCGGCTCCAGCGCGTCGACCGGCTTCGGACGGAGGCCGACAAGGTTCGGGCAACGGGTGATCTGGCCCGTGCGCGGGCGCTTGCTACGACGTTGACCAGATTCTACCGGGGCCGCCAGGACACGGCCTGGGGCAGCGCCCGGCTGGACGGAGTAGTCCAGGAGAGTTTCGATGCAGAGACCGTCTTCATGGCGGTTGAGGATCAGCTTCTGGCTCCGCTCGACGCGCGCGCCATGCGCGAGGTCGAGGCCGCAGCGCGGCAGGTGGCCACGGTGACGGCTTTGGTCCCGTTGGCTTTTGCTGATGTGATCGCCGCCATGACAGCGAATATCAGGATGATCCGCAGGGTGGCGGAGATTTATGGAGGTCGGTCAGGCACGATCGGAAGCTGGCGCCTGACGCGCGCCGTGCTGTCGCATTTGGTCGCGACCGGCGCCGTCGCCATCGGCGATGACCTTTTGGGATCAGTCGGAGGCGGACAGATTCTTGGCAAGATATCCCGGCGGTTCGGCGAGGGTCTGGTCAATGGCGCTCTGACGGCTCGAGTCGGCGTGGCGGCAATGGAAGTCTGTCGCCCGCTCTCCTTCTCGCGCGCCCGCAGACCGCGTGTGTCCGCCCTCGTTGGCCGCGCGTTGACAGGCATTTTCGAAAAATAGTCCGGGTTAACGAAAACTTCACCTTACTCGACGCGTTTATGGACCACGATACGTGGAGGCGAAGCCATGCGAAGAAATCACCGGCAGAGTGATCGGTCAGGCGATCCGACACTGGCCCTGTTCAGCGCCGCAATGCCGCATCTGTCCGAGCATGAGCGAAACTCGATTAGGCATCTGCCGGTTGTGCACCGCTTCGTGGGCCGTTCTCACCTCCTGGCCAGGGAAGGGACGCAGGTGACCCGCTTTCAGATCCTCTGCAAAGGTTGGGCCATACGCTATCGCTGGCTGGACGACGAACGGCGCCAAATCCTC
>JBNKWP010000017.1:0-72479 GCA_050299835.1 Silicimonas sp. | reverse complement strand
GTCATTGAGAGAGAAACTCCGAGTAATGGTTGTCGATGATATGTCGACCAGCCGTGGACTGATTACTCAGGCGCTCGACGCCATTGGAATTGCGAATGTCTCAACCGCGAGCGACGGCAAGTCCGCACTTGCGGCATTGCAGAAGTCCCCCGTTCACCTCGTGATATCCGACTACAACATGCCCGAAATGGATGGGCTTCACTTGTTGCATTATTTGCGATCTGCTCCGGCGACCCAAAAGACAGGCTTTCTTCTGATCACAGGTCGTGCCGATCCTGCGGTGATAAACAAGGGCAAACAGCTGGGAATGAACAATTTCCTCGCGAAACCCTTCCAAACAGCCGACCTGAAGGCGGCGATTGAAGCCATTGTGGGGAACTTGTGACGGATGGTGAGTGCACCAGATCCAGACGAGATCGGCTCCGGTGATGTTGCCGATGTCCTGACATGCCTTGCAGGACTGATGGCAACGTTCAGGGAAAGTGACCTTGCCCTGCAGGGCGCGCTTTCGACCCTGACACGTGAAACGAGCAACAATCCGAACATGTTCCAGCTTCAGCACATCGACCTGCTGACACAGACACATTGCGACCTTGCCCGGATGTTGCCGATACTTGCCTCCAGCCTTCGCGGCGAACAAATCACCCGGGAGGAATTGCGGTCAGGACTGACACTGCGCAGCCTTCGGGACGCGCTCATCGACACCGTGGAACAGCCGGATAACGTGATCGAAGCCGGAGAACTGTCCTTGTTCTAGAGCGTTCTTCGCGGCGTCGGCCCGCCTTGCTGGGCAGCCGTTATTCAAACCTCGAATTCAGGGGGGGGCGTTTCCAAAGCCGGGGTTCGAAGATCGGGAGCTGCCACTCCAATTCCTTGCCGCAGACAGACAGCACAAGCATGCCTGTTCACTGGCGCAATACCTGTTGGCCGAGACTGCGGATGGAAGAAAGAGCCGGGAATGTTCCCTGTGTTCGCAGCCTTTATCCACCCCGCATCCGGTGGCCGTGAGGATCGAAAACGGGGGTGTCCATGAGTTTCGCCTTATGCCGCACACCGAGAATTTCGATCTCAGCCCGGCCGGCGCCCTGCACCCGTTCGGCGGAAATCAGAGCCATTGCCATGGACGTATCCGTCCAATGCGAATAGCCGCCCGACGTGCAGTAGCCGACGACATCGCCGCCGATCCAGACCGGTTCCCAGGCCACGACGTCGGCGTCATCCGCTTCGATTTCGAAGACGCAAAGTCGGCGCTTCGGGCCGCTCTCCCGTTCCGCCACCGCTGCCGCACGTCCGATGAAATCGGAGGTCTTTCGAAATGCGATGAACCGGTCCAATCCCGTCTCTGCCGCCGTGTAATCCTGGCTGACCTCACGATGCCAGGACCCGAAGAAGCGGTCGAGCCGAAGTGACATCATCGCCCGCATTCCAAATGGACGCATACCGAACTCCTGTCCGGCCTCCCAAAGCACGTGCCACAGGTGACGTTGAGACGTCGGGTTGCAATAGATCTCAAACCCCAGATCGCCGGTGTAGCTGACCCGTTGGACGACGCAATCGGCCATCCCGACGGTCATCCGCCGCACCCCGAGGAAGGCAAGCGCATCGTTCGAAACGTCGGCGCGTGCAACCTTGGCCAACACGTCCCGCGCATGCGGGCCAGCAATCTGGAAACCGGTGATCGCATCGGACATATTTTCCACCCGCACATCGCCCTCAAGATGATCTTGGAACCAACGCAGATGGAAATCCTGGCTGCCGTAACTGGCATTCAACCGAAACTCGGCCTCTGACAGGCAGGCAACGGTGAAATCCCCGACCAATCGGCCGGAGGGCGCCAGCATCGGGGTCAGGCTGAGTTTTCCCGGGGCCGGGATGCGCCCGGCCATGATCCGGTCGAGCCAGGCCCGCGCGTCTGTTCCGGTGACGCGGAACTTGCTGAAATTGTGGATCTCGTTGATCCCGACGCTCTCCCGCACGGCACGAACTTCGGCGCGAACGGCCTCCCAGGCATTCGAGCGGCGAAAGCTCGGCGTTTCATACCGGGGCTCACCATCGAGTGCGAAATAATTCACGATTTCAAGACCATAGCTCTGCCCAAAGACCGCGCTCATGCTGTCCCAGATGTCATACATGGGCGTCGTCCGGAAGGGGCGCGCGGCGGGCAGTTCCTCGTTCGGATAGGATACCGAGAAGCGGTTCTGATAGTTTTCGATAACCTTCGGCACCGTGTAGCCCGGCGTCGTCCAGCGCCCGAACCGCGCGACATCCATCGCGCGTGGATCGCGTTCACATTCGCCAAGGGTCATCCATTGCGCCAGCGCCAGCCCAACGCCACCGCCCTGGCTGAACCCGGCCATCACCGCGCAGGCGGACCAATAGTTCCTCAATCCCGGAACAGGTCCGACCAGAGGGTTGCCGTCCGGCGCGAAGGTGAAGGGACCGTGGATCACCCGCTTCACGCCCGAACGTTCAAGCACCGGGAACCGGCGATAGGCAAAAGACACGCTGTCCTCGATCTTCTCGAAATGGTCGTTCAGCAATTCGTGGCCGAAATCCCAGGGCGTGCCATCGACGGACCACGGCTCGCAGGGCTGTTCATAGAAACCGATGCACAGCCCCTTGCCCTCCTGGCGCAGATAGCTTTCTCCGCCTGGGTCGATCACATGCGGAAACTCGGTGTCTCGATTTGCGATCTCCGGAATGTCCTCGGTCACCAGATACTGGTGCGCCATCGGCAGAAGCGGCAGGTAGAGGCCTGCGAGTGCCGCAACCTCCCGCGCCCAGAGGCCACCCGCATTCACCACATGCTCGGCGATGATCGTGCCGTTCTCGGTCACGATCTCCCAGCCTTCGGCATGGGGATTGGTCTCCAGCACACGGTTGTGGGTGACAATCTCCGCACCTCCAAGTCGCGCCGCCTTGGCATAGGCATGGGTCGTGCCCGAAGGGTCCAGGTGTCCATCGAGCGGATCGTAGAGTCCCCCGAGTATCCCGTCGGTGTTCACGAGTTCGGCCTTCGCGGCGATTTCAGACGGAGAAAGGATCTGCGTATCCAGCCCCATGTAGCGGTGCTTGGCGCGCTCTGCCTTCAGCATGTCGAAGCGTTCCGGCGTGTCGGCAAGGGTGATCCCGCCCACATGGTGAAGGCCGCAGGACATGCCGGTGATTTCTTCCAGTTCCTTGTAGAGCCCGATGGTGTAACCCTGAAGCGCGGCCATGTTGGTGTCGCCGTTCAGAGTGTGAAACCCACCCGCCGCGTGCCAGGTCGATCCGCTGGTCAATTCGGACCGCTCAATCAGGACCACATCGGACCAGCCCAGCTTGGTCAGGTGATAGAGCACCGAGCACCCGACGACCCCACCCCCGATCACCACGACCCTGTAGTGGTCCTTCATCGTTCACTCTCCCGCCCATGCGCGACCAGCCGCGCGCGTAAATCATCGGCCAGCGGATCGCCCGCCTCCAATGCAAAAATCCAGGCCTGGGTCATCAGGAAACAGGCCCCCTCAATTTCGCCCTTCGTCTCTAGCATGTCGGCAGCTCGGGCATAGACAGCAGCGATCCGCGCGGGGTCTTTGGCGGCGAGCCCCGCTTCAAGGTCGCGGTCCAGCCCATTGTTCATTCTGCGGCGGCGGCCCCGGACATGCGCCGCGCCACCCATTTGTGAAAGCCATGCGTCGGCCCGTCCATCGCGGGCGAAAACCGGCCCCCGTCAAATCCGGGCGCACTCCGCCCGCGCTGCATTCCCTCGACCACGCCGATGTCTTCGCGGAACACCACCTCCCATTGCGCCGCGTTCTTTCTGCGAAGCGCCTCGTCCGTCTCGGGTGAGGCGTAGAGAAGGTGGATATGTTCGATGGTCCGCGCCGGGCCTTTCGGCTCGAGAATGATCGCGAAGGCGTGGTCCCGCTGGACCCCGAGCAACACGTTCGGGGCAACCGTGATATATTCGCCGCCGGTTTCCCATTTGGCGGAAAGGTTCGGGAAATCCGGGAAGGTGGCCCCGTCCTCCCCTTCGATGCGGCGATAGACCAGGGTACCCTGCCCCGTGAATTTCCCCTCTTCATCAATGTGATAGTGATCTTCCAGCCGGGAATAGCTGTTCAGCCCCGGATGCACCCAGGGCAAGTGATAGCTCTCGCAGTAATTCTCCACCGCAAGTTTCCAGTTCGTCCGGCAGTCAAGCGTCATGCTGCTATCGGTGAGATTGGCGTAGAGCGGGGCATCGAACTCCGCCCATCGCTTGATCAGGTCTGCATGGAGATCGGCGAACTCAGGCGCATCGCCCGAGAAATTGACGAAAACGACGCCCATCCAGATGTGGCTCCGCACCTCGATCAGCCCGAGAGCATCGCGTTCAATGCCGGGATGGGTATTTTGCCCCGGTCCACCCACATGCGGCGTGGCAACCAGCTTGCCGTCATGGCTGTAGCACCAGGAATGATAGGGGCAGCGGATCGCGCCCTCGATCCTGCGCGGTTCGCTGACAAGGATCATGCCGCGATGGCGGCACACGTTTTGAAAAACCCGCACCCGCCCGTCCCGGCCGCGCATCACCAGAAGCGGCACACCGAGGAAATCGAGCGGTCGCGCGTCCCCCGGCTCGGACACTTCCGCCTCGATGCAGATACCCGCCCAGGTCGAGAACCAGAGCGGACCGCGCTCCGCCGCGAAGACCTCCTCCGAGGTGTAATGGTCGTTCGGCAGCCCGAGGGCCGTGTCGATCGGGTTCAGAACGGGGGTCAGATCGCCGGGCATATACCGCCTCCTTCGCGCTCATGCTGCGGGATGCGGCGATCCGCCATCGCGTCATTTCACGACAGTGGCAGGGCCGTTTCCGACCCCAATTGACGTTCACCTCCTGTCCGGCGCGGGCCCCTCAGACCTTTTGCGCGTGACATAGCTGGCTCGGTCAGGGTTGAATCGGGTGCGGTCGAAAATCCATGATGACGAGGAAATCGCAATCCGCGCCTTCATTTTCTCCGCCTATCCGCATATCGACGAATGCAGGTATTTCGGGGAGAAGGTCGGGCCGCAAGCCAAGACCTGCCCCCCGGCAAACGAGTATGGCTGCGTCCCGGATCGTTCCCCGCGACGCCGTTCGGTGCAGGAGAAAGAGTTTGATGGATCGCGTAGGCTTCCCAGGCGTTGACCTTGGCCGGATCGACTGCGGCATGCGGCACGTCGGCGGCGACGAAAACGCAACGCCTGCTCCCATCAATGCAGCCAGGGTGACAATGGATCGCCAATTCCGGTTTGAATTCCACGCCGCCGCGCCTGGACATGAAGTCGCCTGATGCCGCGTTTTTCACCAGGCCCCGAGACGGGCAACCAGTTTCGCAGCGCACTTGGCCGCTTTGCCACCGGGGTCACAATCGTGACCTGCCAATCCGATCGCGGCCCGCTCGGGATCACTGCAAACAGCTTCGCAAGCGTCTCCCTTGACCCGCCGCTGATCCTCTGGTCGCCAGCCAAGGCGTCGTCCCGGCATGACGCTTTCGTGCAGGCAGAGCGGTTCGTCGTCCATGTGCTCGCCGCCGATCAGGAGCATGTCTGCCACCAGTTCACGCGCGACGGTCTGGTCTTTGACGGCTTGCCGCTGGAGCCGGAGGCGCTTGCCCCAATCATCCGCGGCTGTCTTGCGCATTTCGAGTGCCGTCACTTCGCGGCGCATGACGCGGGCGACCATACGATTGTGGTCGGTCGGGTCGAGATGGCGGAGGAGCGTGCGGGCGCGCCGCTGGTGTTCTCGGGGGGAGCAATGGGAACTTTCAGCGCGGGGTGACCCCCGGTTCACCGGCCCAGGTATTATCCAGAGTCGTTTGAAAATCGCTCAGGCCAGTTCCTCGACCGCCACGACCCCCGGCAACGATTTCAGCGCCCCCTTGATCTGCGGCGACACCGGCCAGCCGTCGCCCAGCTCCAGCGGCACATCCTGCACCACGCCGTCCAGCGGCACCGACAGCACCGTCACACGCACCGGTCCCTTGGCCTTGATCGACCCGTCGTCGCGAAACCGGTCGAGCACGGAATGGATCATCGTCCCGGCCTCGGCATCGTCAATCATCACGTTGAAGCCGGCGGCCACACCGGCGGCGACGACGCTGTCGATGGGCGCGACAGACCGCGCGATGGGGTCGAACTGACCTTCGTTAAACCGCGCCTCCAGCGTCATGATCACCTGGTTCGTCTGATCGAACACCTTGCGCACCGTTTCGAAATCCTCGGGGAAAAGCGCCATGCCGCTCACCTGCCCCGTCGGGTCCGAGATGTTCATCCGGAAGAACCGAGTCCCCCGCCCCGATTTCCGCTCCTGCAGAGCCGAGACGATGACGCCGACACGCGCCACCGCGCCGCCCTCGGCCTCCGCCTTGGCCCGCAACTCGTCGAGGGTCAGCATGTTCTTCCGCTTCAATGCGACGGCGTAGTCATCCAGGGGATGCCCCGAGAGGTAAAAGCCGATGGCCGTCGCTTCCTCGGCCAGACGTTCATTCGGCAGCCAGTCATCGACCGGCGACAGGCGCGGCTCCGGCAGATCGTCCCCCGCCTCCCCGAAGAGCGAGACCTGATTGGAATTGCGCTGTTCGTGGATCGCCGCCGAATAGGCTGTCAGCGCGTCCAAGGAGGCAAAGACACGCCGCCGGTTCGGGTCCAATTCATCGAAAGCCCCGGCCCGCGCCAGCATTTCCAGCGGGCGTTTTCCGACCCGTTTCAGGTCGACCCGCCGAGCAAAGTCGAAAAGCGTCGCGAAGGGCTTCCCGCTGTCATTGTTTTGCGCGCCTTCGGCGCGACGCGCCTCGACCACCAGCCGCATCGCCTCCACGCCCACGTTCTTCAGCGCGCCGAGCGCATAGACCAGCTTGCCGTCCCTTACCCAGAAGGTCGCCTGGGACCGATTCACGCAGGGCGGAACGATCTCGATATCCAGACCGCGCCGAACCTCGTTGGCATAGGTGTCGAGCTTCTCCGTCAGGTGCAGGTCGCAGTTCATGACACCGGCCATGAATTCGACCGGGTAATTCGCCTTCAGCCAGGCCGTCTGGTAGCTGACGACGGCGTAGGCAGCGGCGTGCGACTTGTTGAACCCGTAATTGGCGAACTTGTCGAGAAGGTTCCAGACCTCCATCGCCTTGGCCTTGTCGACGCCATTCTTGGCCGCACCTTCGAGAAACTTGGGCCGCTCCGCATCCATCGCCGCCTGGATCTTCTTGCCCATCGCGCGGCGCAGCAGGTCCGCGCCACCGAGCGAATAGCCCGCCATCTCCTGCGCGATCTGCATCACCTGTTCCTGATAGACGATGATCCCCTGCGTCTCGTCCAGGATATGGTCGATCAGCGGATGCAGTTCCTCGCGCTCCGCCCGCCCGTTCTTCACGTCGCAATATTGCGGGATATTCTCCATCGGGCCGGGTCGATAAAGCGCCACCAGAGCCACGATATCCTCGATGCAGGTGGGCTTCATGCGCCTGAGCGCATCCATCATGCCCGAGCTTTCCACCTGGAACACCGCCACCGTCCGCGCCTTGGCGTAAAGCTCGTAGGAGGCCGGATCGTCCAGCGGGATCGCCCCGATGTCGATCTCCACCCCACGTTCCTTCAACAGGGTCAGCGCGTTCTGGATCACCGTCAGCGTCTTCAGCCCAAGGAAGTCGAACTTCACCAGCCCCGCCTGTTCGACCCATTTCATGTTGAACTGGGTCGCCGGCATCTCGGATCGTGGGTCGCGGTAGAGCGGCACCAGTTCGTCCAGGGGCCGGTCCCCGATCACCACGCCCGCCGCGTGGGTGGAAGCGTTCCGCAACAGCCCTTCGACTTGCTGCCCATAGGTCAGAAGCCGGTCCACAACCTCCTCCGCCTTCGCTTCCTCCCGCAGGCGGGGTTCCTCGGCCAGCGCCTTCTGGATGCTCACGGGCTTCACGCCCTCGACCGGGATCAGCTTCGACAGCCGGTCCACCTGCCCATAGGGCATCTGCAAAACCCGGCCCACGTCACGCACGGCAGCCTTCGACAGAAGTGCGCCAAAGGTGATGATCTGCCCAACCCGGTCACGCCCGTATTTTTCCTGCACGTATCGGATGACCTCCTCGCGCCGGTCCATGCAGAAGTCGATGTCGAAATCGGGCATGGAGACCCGCTCGGGGTTGAGGAACCGTTCGAACAGCAGCGAATACCGCAAGGGGTCGAGATCGGTGATCGTCAGGGCATAGGCGACGAGGCTGCCCGCGCCGGAGCCACGCCCCGGCCCGACCGGAATGTCATGATCCTTCGCCCATTTGATGAAGTCGGCAACGATCAGGAAATAGCCGGGGAACCCCATTCCCTCGATGATCCCCAGCTCGAATTCCAGCCGCTTGTCATACTCCTCACGCGGCGCGGCGGGTTCGATGGCGGCAAGCCGCTCTTCCAGACCCGCTTTCGCCTGACGCCGCAACTCCTCGACCTCGTCTTTAGCGAATTTCGGCAGGATCGGGTCGTGACGCTGCACCGCAAAGGCACAGCGCTTGGCGATCTCGACTGTGTTTTCAATCGCTTCCGGCAGGTCCTTGAACAAGACCTGCATCTCGGCCGGTGTCTTGAAGTAATGCTGCTGGGTCAGTTTGCGCCGTGGGGCCTGTTGGTCCACGTAAGCACCTTCTGAAATGCAGATCAGCGCATCATGCGCTTCGTACATCTTGGCGTCGGGAAAATAGACATCGTTGGTGGCAACCAGAGGCAGGCCCATCGCATAGGCCTTCTCGATGAAGGCAGGTTCCGTCACCGCCTCCGCATCCGGCAAGGCCCCACCTTCGCCCGGATGCCGCTGAAGCTCGACATAGAGCCGGTCGCCGAAAATCTCCGACAATCCCTTGAGCAGCAGATCGGCCTTCTCATGCGCACCCTGCCGGATCAGACGACCGACCGGCCCATCCGCGCCGCCGGTCAGGCAGATCAGGTCCGCCGAATGCTCGGCCAGTTCGGCCAGCGTGACGTGGGGCCAGTCCGCCTCGCGCAGATAAAGCGCCGAATTCAGCTTCATCAGCCCTTCATAGCCCGCACGGGACTGAGCCAGCAGCACGATCGGGGCCGGTCGTTTTTGCGCCTCGCCCAATGCTGCGTCCTCGAACGACAGATCGATCTGGCATCCTACAATCGGCTGCACGCCCGCATCCATCGCGGACACCGAGAACTCAAGCGCCGCGAACATATTGTTGGTGTCAGTGACGGCCACCGCCGGCATCCCCGCCTTCTCGCAAAGCCCCGGCAGGGACTTGAGCCTGACGGCTCCTTCCAGCAGGGAATATTCGGTATGCAGGCGAAGGTGAACGAAGCTGGGGCGACTCATGGCTCAACCTTATGAAGCGGTCCGGCCAAGCGAAAGCGGGAAAGAGGCATGCGGCACGCTGGCCCACTGTACCTCCCGCCATTTCGGCATAGGTTCGCCTCATGCTCATGCGCGCGGTGAACCTGACCAAACGATTTCCCGGAACGGAAACACCTGTTCTCGACGGAGCCACTCTGAATGTTGGCGCGGGCGAGGTCGTGGCGCTGACAGGCGAAAGCGGTTCGGGAAAATCGACACTTCTGCACATCGTCGCCGGCCTGGAACCTTCGGATGGCGGACAGGTGTTGGTCGACGGAGTGGACGTGACGGCACTGGACGACGCCGGGCGCGCGGCGCTCCGGCGGGGCAGCATCGGGCTGGTGTTCCAGCAGTTCAATCTGATCCCGTCATTGACCGTTGGCCAGAATCTCGGATTTCAGGCCAGGCTTGCGGGCCGGGACATTGGCCACCGCCTGGAGGCACTTGCCGAGACGCTCGGCCTGACGGACCATCTTGCAAAATTCCCCGAGGACCTCTCCGGCGGCCAGCAGCAGCGTGTCGCCATCGGCCGCGCCCTTGCCGCCCAACCCAAATTGCTTCTCGCCGACGAGCCAACCGGCAATCTCGATGAGACCACGGCACAGATCGTTTTCGATCTGCTCCTAAGCCAGACCCGCGACGCGGGCGCGGGTCTGCTGCTTGTCACGCATTCTGCCCGCCTTGCAGATGCCGCCGACCGGCGCCTGCATCTCAGCGGCGGCCGGATTGCCCCGTGACGCGTGCGGTCCTCCTCACGCTGCTGTCGCACTGGATGCGCCGCCCGTTTCAACTGGTGACGCTTATCACCGGGCTGGCGCTTGCCACTGCACTCTGGTCCGGCGTCCAGGCCATCAACAGTGAAGCACGCAAGAGCTATGCCACTGCCGCCGACACGCTCTCAGGTGGCGGCCTGAGCCACCTCTCGCGTCCCGGCGGTCTCGTCCCGCACGAAACCTATGTTGCCCTCCGCCGCGCAGGCTGGCTTGTGTCCCCGGTGATCGACGGATGGATCGCCACCGATCAGGGCCGCGTCCGCCTTCTTGGGATCGATCCGTTCACCTCCCCGCGCGGCACAACGATTGGCGATGCCGTGGGCCCGGAGACCGGGGTCGGAATTCTTGGCGACAACGCAGCAATCCTTGCCAATACGGTGACCGCAAACAGACTGAAGTCTCTCGCTTACCGGATTGAAATCATAGACAGCTTGCCCCCTGGTATGGCTCTGGCGGATATCTCCGCCGCCAGCATTCTGCTTGATCAAGACGGGTATACGCGCCTGATCGTTTTGCCCGAACAGCCCCTGTTCCAACCGACACTGGCGGAGATCGCGCCCGAACTGACGCTCAGCCAACCGGAAACCGCAGGGGACCTTGGCCGCCTGACCGACAGCTTCCATTTGAACCTTACCGCCTTCGGCCTCCTTTCCTTTGCCGTCGGACTTTTCATCGTGAACGGCGCGGTCGGTCTGGCTTTCGAGCAGCGCCGCCCGGTCTTTCGCACGCTCCGCGCCCTTGGCGTCACATCGAGGCGGCTGGTGGTGACGCTGATCCTAGAACTCCTCATCTTCGCCATCATCGCGGGCGCCCTTGGCATCATCCTTGGATACCTTATCGCCAGCCTGCTATTGCCCGATGTCGCGGCGACACTTCGCGGCCTTTACGGAGCGACGGTCGAGGGGACCCTCACCCTTTCGCCGGTCTGGTGGCTGAGCGGCCTTGCCATTTCCGTCGCGGGCACGGCACTGGCGGCGCTGGGCGGCCTGATTCAGGTCGCACGCATGTCGCCGCTTGCCCCGGCCAAACCCCGTGCATGGGCGATGGTCAGCTTTGCCACCATGCGGTGGCAACTGCTCCTGGCGGCGGCGTGCACGATTATCGCGGTCTTCGCCTTCGTCATCGGCGGGGGGCTTGCGGCAGGCTTCATCCTTCTCGGCGCTTTCCTTCTGGCCGCCGCGCTGGCTCTCCCGGCGATCCTCACAGCCCTGATCGGGCTCATGGCCCGCACCGGACGCAGCGCATTGACCGATTGGTTCTGGGCCGACACCCGCCAGCAACTTCCCGGCCTGTCGCTGGCGCTGATGGCGCTGATGCTTGCACTGGCCGCGAATGTCGGCGTCGGGACCATGGTTGCCAGCTTCCGGGACACTTTCACCGGCTGGCTCGACCAGAGACTGGTCAGCGATCTTTACGTGACTGTGGATAACGAGGCGCAATCGTCCCTGTTGCGGGCGTATGCAACCGAGCACGCTGTGGATATCTTGCCCATCTGGCACACCGAGCGCGAGGTTCTCGGTGCCCCGACCGAGATCTACGGCGTTGCAAATCACCCGATCTACGCCGCCAACTGGCCGCTTCTCTCTGCCGCTCCTGATACATGGGAGCGCATCGCCAAAACCGAAGGCGCCCTGATCAATGAACAGCTTGCCCGTCGCGAGAAGCTCGGCCCCGGTGACCGGCTCCAGATGCCCGGCGGTTGGCAAACCGAGATCCTTGGCGTCTACAGCGATTACGGCAATCCTCTCGGCCAGGTCGTATTGCCCCTGACAGTCCTGACAGACAGGTTCCCCGAGGCGGATCGCAGCGATTTCGGCCTTCTCACCGAGGACCCGGATGTCCTTCGCGCCGCGCTCACCGAACTCGGCATCCCCACGGGGAACATGACCGATCAGCGCGCGCTCAAGGCCTTTTCGCTGCAAATCTTCGATCGCACCTTTGCGGTCACCAGCGCGCTCAACATCCTGACCCTGTCGGTCGCCGGTCTCGCCATCCTGACCTCGCTGCTCACGCTCTCGGCCATGCGCCTGCCGCAACTGGCGCCGGTCTGGGCGCTGGGCGTCACGCGAACACAACTTGCCCGCATCGAACTTGTCCGGGCGCTGATCCTCGCCGCCCTGACCTTTCTCCTCGCCCTGCCGGTCGGTCTCGGGCTCGCCTGGGTGCTGCTGGCGGTCATCAACGTGGAGGCCTTTGGTTGGCGCATCCCGATGTCGCTTTTTCCGAAGGACTGGCTCTGGCTCGCATTGCTGTCCCTCGCGGCGGCAGCACTGGCCAGCCTCTGGCCCGCGCGGCGGCTTGCGACACGCCCGCCCGCCGACCTGATCCGGGTGTTTTCCCATGAACGTTAGGGGCCTTGCCATTCTGCTGTGGTTTTTGGCCACAGCAGCAGCCCAAGCCCAGGGCTTCGCCGGGCTCGGCCAGACAACCGACGGCTTCGCCTTGCCCGACCGGTCCGCGCAGCTGACATTCCCGAAGGATCACGGACCCCACCCCGAATTCCGCATTGAATGGTGGTACGTGACCGCCAATCTCGAAGGCCCGGACGGCACACCCTACGGCATCCAGTGGACTCTCTTCCGCAACGCCCTTCAGCCAGAAGGCAAGCCCATCGACCAAGCCTGGATGGCCCATGCCGCCGTTTCCACACCGGACGGTCACCTCTTTGCCGAACGCTTCGCCCGGGGCGACAGCGGCCTTGCGGATGTTCAGGTCGGTCCGTTCGACGCCCGTATCGACGAATGGCGGATGTCTGGTCCGACCCTGGACGACCTGACCCTCACGGCTCAGGGCACCGATTTCCATTACGAATTGAAACTCGGTGCGGATGGCCCGTTCGTCCTTCAGGGCGATGACGGGTATTCGGTGAAGTCCGAGACAGGACAGGCCAGCCATTACTACTCCCAGCCCTTCTACACCGTCACCGGGACGATTACGCTGGAAGGCGACCCGGTCGAAGTAACCGGCAAGGCCTGGCTCGACCGGGAGTGGTCCTCGCAACCGCTCACCGGAACGCAAACCGGTTGGGACTGGGTCTCGCTCCATTTCGACAGTGGCGAGAAACTCATGGGCTACAGGCTTCGCGACGCGGGTGGCAGCGCCTTCACGGTCGGCACCTGGATTACGGCGGACCGCGAAACCGTTCCGCTCGCGCCCGGCCAGCTCTCCATGACCGCGACGGCATGGTCGGAAGTGGCGGGCCGGAAAATGCCCACCTCCTGGGACATCACTCTGCCCGAATACAGTCTCTCAATCGGGGCAAAAGCGATCTACCCGGACAGTTGGATGGGAACGTTGGTCTCCTATTGGGAAGGCCCGGTCGACGTCACCGGCAGTCATCCCGGCATCGGCTATCTTGAGATGAGCGGCTATTGACGTGTGGCAGTGCGAAAACCAATTCAATCCGCCCACGAACCGCCCTAACCTGCCGCCACCATGACACCGGATCTGCCCCTTACCCGAGACATCGTCCTTATCGGAGGCGGCCACGCCCATGCGCTGCTCCTGCGCGCGTGGGGTATGGACCCGCTCCCCGGCGCCCGTCTGACCCTCATCAACCCCACTGCCACGGCACCCTACACCGGAATGCTGCCCGGCCATGTCGCCGGCCACTATTCGCGCGATGCGCTCGAAATCGACCTCGTGCGCCTCGCCCGCTTTGCCGGGGCGCGCATGATCTTCGGCCATGTGACCGGGATCGACCGGGCCGCGAAAACGCTCGAGGTTCCCGGACGCCCGCCGGTCGCCTATGACTATGCCTCGCTCGACATCGGCATCTCATCAAACATGCCCGACCTCCCCGGCTTCACAGATCACGCCATCGCCGCCAAACCGCTGGGACCTTTCGCGAATCGCTGGCTTGCCCATCTGGAAGGTGACGGCGGACCGGTCGTGATCATCGGTGGCGGCGTCGCCGGGGTGGAGTTGTCGCTGGCCATGCAGCATGCGCTTGGAGGGCGCGGCAAAGTCACGGTCGTTGAGGCAGGAAATGCCCTGCAAGGTATCAGCGCGAGCGCTGCGGACCGACTGCGCGAGGAAATGGGCAAGGCCGGGATCAGCCTGCTCGAAAGCACCCAAGCGACAAGAATCGAGAGCGGCGCGGTGGTGCTGGCGAATGGCGACGTTCTGGAGGCCGCTTTGACGGTCGGCGCAGCGGGCGCGCGGCCCCATGACTGGCTGAAAGAGACCGGTCTGACGCTGGAAAACGGTTACGTCGCGGTGGGAGCCGATCTGAAATCCGTCAACGATCCGAACATTTTCGCCGTCGGAGATTGTGCCCACCTGACCGCCTCGCCGCGACCCAAGGCAGGGGTCTATGCAGTTCGCGCCGCGCCGGTCCTGACAGGCAACCTGATTGCCGCCGCCGCTGGACGCCCGCTCAAACCCTTCAAACCGCAGGAAGACTTCCTGCGGCTGATCTCGCTTGGCGACAAGCGTGCCATCGCCGACCGGAACGGTCGTGCCATCGCCGGTGGCTGGGCCTGGCGGTGGAAAGACTGGATCGACCGCCGCTTCATGGATCGCCTCAACCATCCGCCCGCTATGCAATTCCCCGCCCCGCCCGCACTTCGCGCCGAGGGCACCGTGTCCAACCAATTCCTCTGCGCCGGTTGCGGCTCGAAGATCGGCTCGGACGTGCTTGATCGGGTCTTGCGAAAGCTGCCCAGTCACATGCGCGACGACGTCCTCACAGGGCCCGGCGACGATGCCGCCGTGCTGCAATTCGGCGGCGCGACCCAGGTGCTTACAACGGACCACCTCCGCGCCTTCTGGGCCGACCCCTGGCTGTTCGGCCGGATCGCGGCGATCCACGCGCTCGGAGATATCTGGGCCATGGGCGCCGCGCCGCAATCCGCCATGGCCCAGATCACCTTGCCGCGCCTCGCGCCGGACCTGCAACATCGGTGGCTGACCGAGATCATGGCCGCCGCAACGGCAGTCTTCGCCGAGGAGCGCGTCCAGATTGTCGGCGGCCACAGCACGCAGGGCGCAGAATTGACACTCGGCTTCACTGTCACCGGCCTGGTCGACGGCCGTTTGCTGACACTTGATGGGGCGAAGCCGGGCGACCGCCTGATCCTGACCCGCCCCCTGGGCTCCGGCACGATTCTTGCGGCTGAGATGGCAGGCAAGGCGTGCGGAGACGATGTGGAACACGCGCTTTCCACGATGGCAACGATGCAAGGAAACGCCGCCCGCCTGCTTGCTCCGCACGCCTCCGCCATGACGGACGTTACCGGCTTCGGCCTTGCCGGACATTCCGCCCGTTTGGCGAACGCTTCGGGCCTCACCGCAGAGATCAACCTGGACGTTGTGCCTTTGCTTTCCGGTGCCGAGGCGCTGGCTCAGGCGGGCATCCGTTCCACAATCTGGCAGGCCAATCGCGACAGCGTGCCCTTCGACGGACCGGACACAGACCGGGCAGCCTTGCTTTTCGATCCTCAGACGGCAGGAGGATTTCTCGCCGCCGTGCCGCAAACTCAAGCCTATCGGTTGCGGGCCGACCTGCGCGACATGGGCCATACCGCCGAAGTGATCGGAGAAATGACGGAGCGGCACGAAACCGCGGTTTTTGCGCGTTAGGACAGCGGCTCAGACCTCGGCCGCACGCCGCGCAATCTCGGCGGCCAGCCGATCCAGTCCTTCGTCATCCAGCGCATCTGCCGTGACCCGAACCGTTCGCCCCTCGCGACGTTCACGTACCTTGGCATAGCGCGGATCGTAATGGTACCGGATCAGGTCCAGCGCCAGCGCCTCATGCTCGCCGGCCCCGGCCAAACCGATCCACGCCTCCACGCGTTCGCGGCCCTGCAGCCTGATCAGCCGTTCCAGCCGCTCCACGAGAAGCCCTGTATCTTCCACGAGGTCCGAATAGGCGCGGCAAAGATACCGCGCCCGCTCCGCCTCCGATGCCACGATCTCGAGCCGTGGGGCGGCTTTCATCGCCTCGAACAGGCGCGGCGGCAGGTTCAGCCGCCCGATGCGACTGCTCTCTGCCTCCACCAGCACTGGCCGCGCCGGATCGAGCGCCGCGATTCTCAGGGCCAAAGCTGTCTCGAATGCTTTCTGGCTCGGCTGTTCCCCCAGACCGCCCAGCGCCGAACCGCGATGATGCGCCAATCCCTCAAGGTCCAGAACCTGCACGCCCAAGGCCGCGACACGCCCGAGCACCTCCGTCTTCGCGGTTCCCGTATTGCCGTCCAACATCACGACCCGGGCGGGAAATGCCGTGTCATAGAGACTTTTCACAACCTGGCGCCGATAGCTCTGATAGCCGCCTTCCAGCGTTTCCACCCGCCAGCCGATTTGTGACAGGATGCTCGCGAAGGAGCCCGAACGCTGACCGCCCCGCCAGCAATAGATCAGCGGCTTCCATCCGCCATCGAATTCGGCCAATGGGCCTTCCAGGTGCCTTGCCGCGTTCTTCGCCACAAGCGCCGCTCCGAGTTTCCGCGCCTTGAACGGGCTGTCCTGGATATAGATCGTTCCAACCAGCGCCCGTTCTTCGTCGCTCAGCACCGGCAGGCTGATGGCTCCCGGCAGATGATCCTCGGCAAATTCCGACGGCGCGCGCACGTCGATGATCGTGTCGAACCCGGCACCGGCAAGAGCCGCAAGATCTGTCAACGCATAGGCCATGGCCGTCCATAACCCTTTCGGATCGAACCCGAAAGAGCACAGCCCTTGCCCCCGGTCCCCAAACGCCCGATTGTGGCGCAACACAACCCGGCGAGATCTGATGAGCAAATCCCCATTCGACGTCAAACACCCGATGTTCCGCCCCTTCTGGCGGCGTGCGCTTGTCACCGCGCTGGTCCTCGGCTGGGCCGTGTTCGAATGGTCTGGCGGCAACCAGCTTTGGGCGCTCGTCTTCGGGGTGGCGGGGGGATATCTATTTCACCAGTTCTTCGTGCAATTCGATCCGGCGGATTACGAGAAATCCGAAGAGGATTGACGGGGTCATGCTCTCGGCAGGCCGCTGACGCGACACGCCAGCCGCACACCGCTTTTTTGCTTCGCAAAGATCGGTATTGGTGCCCGAGGCGAGACTCGAACTCGCACGTTGTTGCCAACGGGGGATTTTGAATTTTCTCGACCTGACCGAAAATCAATCGGTTAGCGGAAACGACTCCCACAGACAAAGCAGAAACAAATCGGGAATGCGGGAGTGGCGTTCTCAGCGCCCCGTGCAGGTCTTCGAGGTGGCAGCATGAGCCGCCTCGCGACAGATTGGGCGCTCCAGCAGCGCGACCTGAAACCGGCGGTCAAGGTGCTCCTGTGGCGACTTGCCGAGCAATGCGACCCTGACACTTGGAAATGCGATCGCACAGTGGAGAGCCTGGCACATGACTGCATGGTCTGTGTCGCGACCGTCCGGCGCCACCTCAGGACGCTCGAAGCCAAGGGCCTTGTACGGTGCATCCAGCGTTACGATGGGTGGGGCCTCCAGATCGCCAGTTCATACGTCCTGATCGCAGACCTGTATGACGACGCCCACGAGACGGAGGCAATCCAGAAATAAAGAACCCCTGCCGTTGGTGTCGGCAGGGGTCTTTGGAAACTGCAGTCGGTTCAAGGGTTCAGTCCTCCGACGCACCTCAACTGTAAACCCTTCAAGGGGCAGAGGCAATGAAAACTGAACTCCACGGTTTAGCAGCGCTCCCGTGCCAAGCGCGCTCAAGGTCAGCATGGCCCCCTGCCATCGGAAATGCGGGGCAACGAAAAGAGTCCGGGTTCAGGTGTGCCAATTCCTTCCCGGAGCCGAGGAGTCCAGGCGGAACTCCCGTCACGGTGACGAGCCGTGGTCATCGCCAGATCGGGAATAGACCCCCCGAAAAGACGACCCACGGTGGTGCAGCCGAGAAAATGCACCGGCAGATCGGTCGAGAGGTCGAGCCCTACGGGGCGAGGGTAACCGAGTATGCGCCGAAAGGTCGGGCTGGTCGCTCGCGGGGAGCCATCTCCTCGGCAGAAAGGGCGGGAGCTATGACACAAGGTCAGGTTCTGGTCCCAATGCCCGCGTTTTTATCTGGGGGAGGGCTCGCGGAGCGGGCTGTTCCTCTCGCTCTCCCGAAAAATTCCGGGGAGGCCGTTGATGGCTAGGGCGTCGAAAGAGGCGACTGCGGCGCTGCGCTTCCTTCCGAAGCTGGTCATCCCTGAGGGACGGCTGGCGGGCAAGCGGCTAAAGCTGGCGACCTATCAGAAAACCTTCGTGAAAGGCGCCTTCGCCAAGGGGATCGAGGCGGGCTGCCTCTCGATCGGTCGCGGCAATGCCAAGACCGCTCTGAGTGCGGGCATCAGCCTTGGGCACCTCATGGGCGAGATTGCCCCCCAGCCCCGGCGGGAGATCATCTTCGCGGCGCGGAACCGCGACCAGGCGAAAACCGCGTTCGGGTTCCTCCTCGGCTTCATCGACGGCCTGCCCGAGGAGCAGCGGGCGCAATTCATCATCCGGCGCGGCTCAAAGCTTGAGGTGGAAACGGACAGCAAAGGCGGCGGTTTGGCTCGGGTGATCGCGGCGGATGGCAAGAGCATCCTCGGCGGCGCCCCGACGCTGGCCGTGCTCGATGAGCGGGCCGCGTGGGAACGCGAGAAAGGCGATGCGCTGGAAAACGCGATCCTCTCGGGCCTCGGCAAGCGCGATGGCCGCGCCCTCATCATCAGCACCTCGGCGCCCGACGATGCGAACACCTTTTCCCGATGGCTCGATGAGCCTCCTCCCGGCACGTATGTGCAGGAACACCGGCCCGACCCCGGCCTGCCACCCGATGATCTGGACAGCCTCCTGGTTGCCAATCCCGGCGCGGTGCAGGGCATCGGCCCGAGCCCGGAATGGCTGGTCGCCCAGGCGCGGCGGGCGATCGCCCGTGGCGGCTCAGCTCTTTCTGCCTTCCGCAACCTCAACCGCAATGAGCGGGTGGCGGCCGACAATCGGTCGGTGCTCCTGACCGTCGATGAATGGCTGGGCTGCGAAGTTTCGCCCGATGATCTGCCGCCGCGCGACGGGCCGGTGGTGATGGGCGTGGACCTGGGCGGCTCCCGATCCATGTCGGCGGCGGCGCTCTACTGGTTCGAAACCGGACGCCTCGAATGCGTCGGGGCCTTTCCAACTTCCCCCAGCCTCGCCGATCGAGGTCACGCGGACGGCGTGTCGCATCGCTACGCGGAAATGTTCGATCGGGGTGAGCTTGTCACGATGGGCACCACCGTTGTGCCGGTCGGGCGCTTTCTCGCCAGTGTCGTGGACCGGCTCAACGGCCAGCCTCCTGCGGCGATTGCTGGAGACAGGTTCCGTCATGCCGAGTTTCTGGAGGCCCTGCGGGAGGCGGGTCTGGAGCGCGTGCCCTTCATCTGGCGCGGGTTCGGCTGGAAGGATGGCTCCGAGGATATTGAGCGGACCCGACGAGCCGTCTTCGAGGGTCAGGTGCGCACCGTGCCGTCGCTCTTGCTGCGCTCGGCCTTCGCAGACGCGATCACGCTGGTGGACCCGGCGGGCAACCACAAGCTCGCGGCGGGCCGCTCCACCGGACGGGTGGACCCGGTGGCCGCGACTGTCGTGGCCGTCGCCCAGGGGCAGCGCATGAAGCGCGCGCCCGAAATCTCGAAAGGGCGTGTCGTATGGGCCTGCTGAGGAAGGAATACCGGCGCCATTCGAGGGCGGTGACGCGAGGGCCGCGGTGGAAGGCTCTCAGGATGCAGGCGCTAGAGCGCGACGGCTGGCAATGCGTCCAGTGCGGCAGCCGCATGAGGCTGGAGTGCGACCACATCGAGCCGGTCCGCGATCGGCCTGACTTGGCCTACACGTTGTCAAATTTGCAAATTCTCTGCGCTCGCCATCACGCGCAGAAAACCCGGATTGAGGTGGGGCACGCCCCTCTCAGTAAGCCGCGTCAACAATGGCGCAACCTGCTGCGGGACATGCAGCGCGAACCTTCGAGCAAAGAGGAACATCACCATGCTTGATTCTGTGAAGATCCAGCGCCGGCAGTCCGAGATTCGGCAGTCGCTCGCTGAACTGGCCAGCAAGGAAAGACCGACCGAAGACGAAACGCGGAAGATGGAGGAACTCGACACCGAGTATCGCTCCAATGAGACGCGCTATCGCGCGGCTCTCGTGGCCGAAGACGAAGAACGCCGGGAAGCTGGCGAGGAACTGGAAACCCGCGACAGCAAAGAATGGGCGGAGACCCTCGGCCAGTTCGAAATGCGGCAGGTTGTGCTTGCCTTGGACGAAGGGCGTACGATGGACGGCGCCACGGCGGAAATCGTCTCCGAACTGCGCTCCAGTGGCGGCTATCGCGGTATTCCGGTGCCGATCGAAGCCCTTGAGACCCGTGCCGGCGAAACCGTCGCCTCAGGCGTCTTCGATCCGAAGAACACCCGTCCGGTGATCGACCGGATCTTCCCGCAATCGGCAATCCGCAAGATGGGGGGGCAGCTCATCAACGTGCCGCCGGGTATCACCGAATACCCTGTTGTGACCTCGGCGATTACGGCGGGCTGGGCTTCGACCGAAACCGGCAATGTGTCTGGTCCCACGGTCTTCGCCACGACCGACCGGGCGATGACGCCCAACCAGACGCTCGGCATTCAGGCGAAGATCACGCGCCGCTCGCTGAAGCAATCCGGCCCCGCGCTGGAACAGGCCATCCGTCGCGATCTTTCCGGTGCGGTGGCGCAGGAACTGGATGCGGCTGCATTCCAGGGCGGTGGCTCCAGCGGCGAGCCTGCGGGCGTCGTGGCCACGGCTAACGCCACCTATGGCATCACGGAAACGGCGATCGACGCCGCGCCCACTTGCGCGATTTTCCGGGCCGCGATCACCCGGATGATGGCCGCGAACGCGGTGACCTCTCCCGAACAGGTGAAGCTGATGGTGCGGCCCGAAGTCTGGAACGTTCTCGACGGCGCGCTGTTCGATAGCGGTTCCGGTCTGACCGAACTGGACCGGCTTCTGAAGCTGGTATCGATGGCCAATCTCTGCGTTTCGGCGAACGGGCTGGCCGCACCGGCAAGCTCGCCGGCAGCGTCGAATGCGCTTCTGACCTGTATGCCGGATGGCGTGCCCGCGTTCTTCGTGGCCACGTGGGGCGCGGTCGATCTGATCCGTGATCCCTATTCCGACGCTCAGTCGGGCGGCCTGCGGCTCACGGCACTGATGACGGCAGACGTGACGGTTGCGCGCCCCGCGCAGCTTGAAGTTCTGACCGGCGTGGAAGCCGAGTGATGGACAAGGGTGCCATCTTCGAGGGCCTTGAGCTTCGCCGTGAAGGGGATGGCACCCGCCGACTGCGCGGGCGCTTCCCCTATGGCAAGCGCGCGGTCCTGGGGGCCGGCGGCAATGGTCGCCGCCCCCGAAAAGAGGAATTTGCACCGCGGGCGTTTTCTTTCGCGGTGGATGACCCGGAACGCGAATTGCACCTGCTGGTCGGGCACGACTTCGGCCACCCGCTGGCCAGTCGCAAGAACGGGACGCTGACGGTCACAGACACCGCAGAGGCCCTGACCTTCGACGCGGTACTCAGCCCCGAAATTCAGCGGGCGTCGTGGGTGCAGGACTTCCTTGCCGGTTTCTCGGCTGGTCTCATCGTGGGCATATCGCCGGGATTTCGCATCCCGCCGCCTGAGGCGGTGCCCGACGCCGAGGAGACGATCGAGGAAGACCCGCAAGAGGGCAACGCGCTGGTCAGGATAATCCGCGCTGCCGTCCTGTTCGAACTGAGCGTGGTGACCCGTCCGGCGTACAGCGAAACCGAGATCGAGGAACGCGAGACCGGGCGGCTGATCCTGCCGAAGCCGATGCAGCACACAAGCGCGAGGTGGCGGTGATGGTGGATCTTCTCCAAAGAACCGAGGCCATCCCAGACGCCTATCCCGACACGCCCGCCAACCTCACGAATGCCTCGCTCGCCTGGGCGCGGGTGGAGGCGTACATCGCACACCGCTGGTCGCCCCGTGCTGTTTCGTGGATCGTCCAAGGGCTGGGTGATTGGGCGCCTGACCTGACCCCGGTGACGATCGCGAGTGTCGAGGTATGGAGCAACAGCGCCTGGTCGGCGGTCTCTCTCGATGCGTCCTGGTCCGGTGGGTATGTCCTGGAGGGCTGCATCTACCGGCTCACCGGCACCGCTGGTGATACTTCTCCAAATGATGTGCCCGCTGAGGTACAGGAGGCCGTCAAACGCCTCGACGCCTATCTGGCGGAAGCCGTCGAGCGCCACGGCGCTGGTCGGTACGAAGTGGACCTTGGGAAGCTGCGCGAATCCTTCGACCGGGCACCCGCATGGCAGGCCAAGGCGCTTCAACTCAGCGGCGCGGCTGACCTTCTCAGACCCTACAGGAGACCGTGATGGGCATTCTCGACTTTTTCCGGCGCCCGGAGCCGGTCGAAACCCGATCCAGCGGCGCAGGCTACACTTCAGAGGTGGTGGCGGCGCGGTGGGCCTATGTCAGCGGCTCGCGCGGCGCGGCAGAACTCACCGCCACCGCCCAGGCGTGCATCAGCTTGTGGGAGGGCGCTTTCGCGGCGGCTGACGTGGACGGCGCCCCGATGCTCGATCGAAGCCGCATGGCAATGCTGGGCCGGTCCATCGCCCTGCGCGGTGAGGCCGTCTTCATCGTCGGTGCCACCGGGCTCATCCCGGCGGTGGATTGGGACATAAGCACCCGCAACGGCGAGCCCCGCGCCTATCGACTCTCCATCCCCGAGGCCGGCGGCGGGCGGTCTGAGACCCGGCTGGCGGCTGAGGTGCTGCACGTGCGCATCGGAGCGGACCCGGCAACGCCCTGGATCGGCACCGCCCCACTCAGGCGGGCCAACCTGACGGCTGCGATGCTCAGTGCGGTCGAGACTGCGCTGGCAGAGGTCTATGAGCACGGGCCGCTCGGTTCGGCCATCGTCCCGGTCCCTGAGCAGCCCGATGAGGACCGGGACACGCTTGGGCGCGGCTTCCGGGGTCAGCGCGGGCGCATCCTGCTGCGCGAGAGCGTGGCCGTGACCGCGGCGGGTGGACCGGCACCGCAACAGGACTGGCGCGCCTCCAGCGTCTCACCTGACCTGTCCCGCTCTATGACCGATGAAACCCTGAAATCGGCGCGGGCGGGCATATGCCAGGCGTTTGGCGTCCTGCCGTCCCTGTTCGGCGAGGCCACCACCGGCCCCGCTATCCGCGAGGGCCAGCGACACCTCTGCCAGTGGGTGCTGGAGCCGATCGCAGCCGTCATCTCAGAGGAGGCCACGCGCAAGCTGGGGCAGCCGGTGACCATCAACGTGGCCCGTCCGATGCAGGCTTGGGACCAGGGCGGTCGCGCACGGGCGCTCTCGGCGCTGGTCACGGCATCAGCAGAGGCGAAGGAGCGCGGCGTGGAAATCGGGCCGCTGCTCAAGCTGGTCGACTGGCAGGGCGCGAGCGAATGAATGCCGGATTGATAGGCCGACCTCCGGGCAGGGACAGGGACGCGGTTCTGAAAGGCGCGAAGCCGAAGACGTGCAGCAAGTGCGGCACCAATTTCCAGCCGACTGTCCGGCGCCGGATGCTCTGCCTTCGCTGCTTTCGGGAGGATTAACGAGATCGGGGCGGCGGTCTCCTTTGCGCCGCCTCGTGGGTCTGATCGCAACCCGCTCCACAATGCGATCTAGGACCAGCCCCGACGTTGACTGCCGTTGGGGCTGGTCCATTCAAGGATTTAGACGGCTTCCAAGTCGACCCGAGTAGTCTCCAGCATATTTGCAGGTGGCTCGTGTTCAGTAGACGAGAACACAACTGAATAATCGGCTACGTTGCCCACTTGGCGAAGCTTCCGAGCGCATGATCGGATGTGCCCTCCTGTGGTCATCACATCGTCGATAAGGATGACGTTTCTAACTCCTAACTGCCACTGAAGGTCGAGGTTCGGAATTAGAACGTCGGGGTTCCTCGGCCCGCCCTGTGAAGCCTTCGTTTGTGGCGTGTGCCACCGAAGTGCATGGGACACCTCAATGTCAGGCAATCTTGCCTGAATCGCGTCTGTTAGGCGATGAGCCTTTGCATCTACTCCGAATTCCAAGCAATCCGAACTCGGAACAGGCACTAAAACGGGTTGTTCAACTCCAAGTGCTCGAATCTCGTTGCTCACCAACGTGCCGAAGATACTAAGGACATCATCCTTGTTGTTGTCTCTGAGAGTGTACCATCGACCACCGAATTTGAACTGGACATAGCCATTTATCGTCTGGCCCTTCAGAGCTTTGACGAGCTTAAAGGCTTTCCAATCCTGATCGCGCCATTCCTGCTCAGGATCATAGGACGGGTAGTGGCAAAACGCGGTGACCTGAAGCATCTTCTCTCAATAGACTTGGGCCAAAAATTCCTCGGTGGTTCTTAGCACGACGCACTTTTCGTATTTCAAAAATTTCTGCGGCCAAGTTAGCTTCGGGTCTTCAACAACGCTTTGCAGAATGCCTAGCCATCGACCAATTCTCTGACACTCAACTGCCTGATGCAAAGTGCCCGAAGTATCGGACGCCTCTACAACAACAGAAGCATCGGTGAGTGCCGCCATAGTCTTGTTTCGGGCAGGGAAGTTGGAAGGGAAAACGCGGCTACCTTCAGGAAACTGGGAAATCAGCAAATGGGACTCGTAGATCTCAGTTTGAAGTGCCTTGTTTTTCGCTGGATACGCTTTCGAAAGCGGAGTGCCGATTACCGCAACAACGTCACCGCCCGCCTCGATCGCTCCAGTCAATGCGGCTGTATCGACTCCATCCGCAAGTCCAGACACAACCACGATACCCTGTTCAGCGAGTTGACGACCAAGCTTTCTGGCGCGTGATTGACCTTCCTTCGAGACCTTTCGTGCTCCAATCACGGCAATGCATTTCTGAAGCAAAAGTTCTGAGTTCCCAGCCATAAACAGCATAACCGACGCCGCATCGGCCTTCTTAGATGACCAAAGTTCGCCTTGATCCTTATCGACCATTTGACGGCCTGTGCGCGCCACCACTTCTTCGAATGGCCTGGCTACCCAATTATCAGGTGTGTGATAACGGGGTGCTTTCCCCGGATTCGCCACGGCAGTTCCCCACATCTCTCATCCTGCTCAGAATCGTTTTCACAATACGTCGTTACCGTAGCACAAGGCGCAACATATTGTGTATACGGAGTAATTTGACCACAAGATTGGCAAAAAACTGCACATACTCAAACTGTTACGTTTCTGTCATTGACCAATCACTTGACCGTGTAGGACCCCTTCGGTATTGACTGTGAATAGTCTTACACGGAAAAAGTCATGTCAGATCCTGAAGCGTACTTTCTGTCTCCGCGGGCGATTGCAAAGTTCACCGTACCGACACCCGACCTGCAACGAAATTATCGCGCACGCGGTATGATGGATGGCATCGGTCGCGCAGACGAATCTGGGCGATGGAAGTACAGCACCCTTGATCTGGTAGGAATATGGATCAGCGATCGCCTCGCGGCCGGAGAGCAATGGATGGATCGCCGCGATGCGCTTCAATTCGGTCGAACGGCGGCAGTATTAGTCATTCGTGCTTTTCACGCCTTCAGGGCTGGCCGCTGTCCGTTGGGTCCCAGTGCAAATCGATACGTCGTCATGTTTTTTGACGGAACGAACCCGACACACGGCAGGTTCTTCAAATCGCTTACTAGCCTCCAAGAGGTCTCCGAGGTCGATTTCGATTGGGTCAGAATTGTTGATTTGCACCGATTGGCGCAAACAATACCACTCGAAATTCAGGGGCTTTTGATTGCGGAGTATGAGACGTCTTTGGATGGTACCGCGCCCGACTACGCGGCGCTGATGGCAGAAATCGAAGCTAACGAAGCATGACGAACTCTGCCCCCCTCTTTGCCAGTGAGCGCACAGCGGCCAGGCTTCTCGATATGAAGCCAGTCGAGTTTCGCGCGTTGGTCAATAAGGGGGCACTTCCAGCGGCAATCTCGATCGGTGACGAGGAACGCTGGGATATGGACGGTTTGAGCCGCATTCTGCGCGGCCAAGCCGCCATCCCTCAGGAGGATTTCGAGATATGAGACCACCAAAACCTCGGATATCCAAAAAGCATCTCCATTGGGCGTGGGACCGACGCCGCGAAGAATGGCAGCCGTATCACCGCGTCACATGGACTGAGGGCGGCAAGCGGCGCGAACGGGCCATCAAGCTGGATTGGCAGGGCGACCCGAGACGGCTGGATGAGCTTTTCTGGGCTTGCGAGTCTGGTCGGCATGAGCGCCAACAACGCCCAGCCCGACACACATGGGGCGACCTTATACCGGAATGGCGTGGCGATCCGCGTGTTCAAAGCAAGCTCGCCCAAGGGACCAAACGTTCGTATGGCCCTCCCATGGATCGAATCCTTGAAAAGAACGCCGGCAAGCCAGTTGCGAGCACGACACGCCAGGCCCTTCGAGCGGTGCACGCCAGTCTGTCAGGAACCCCACGAAAAGCCGATCGCTATCTGCAAACAGTGAGCCTTCTCTGGAACTATGCGAAGAACGAACTGGATTGGCCTCTCGGCGAAAACCCTGCGTCGGGTATCAAGCATTTCGGTGCGCAGCGAGAGTATCTCCCGTGGCCGGATTGGCTGATTAATAAACTGCCTGAAGCACCTGACGCTGTGCAGGCCGCCGCCGAGTTGATCCTTGGAACAGGTCAGCGTCCAAACGCCGCGATTTCCATGGAGCACACCCAATTTCTGGGCGACACCATGATGATCTGGGACGAAAAGGGCAAAGAGCACTTCGAGATCGATTGCCCCAAAGAGTTGAGGTCGTTCCTTGAAGCTCGACCGAAGCGCGGTCGCCATGTCATTGCCAAGAACCTCTCAGAGCCGCTGGGTTATGACGCGATCGAAAAGCAATTTCGCGCTTGGCGAAATGGCTTGGGCGCCGCCGCGGAGCCCTACAGCTTTCATGGCCTTCGCAAGCTGGCCATCATTCGCCTCGCCGAAGCGGGCTGGTCTGACGCCGAGATTCAGGCTGCGACCAACCAATCGGTCGAGATGGTCGCCTACTATCGCAGGAAGGCCGACCGCGTGAAACTCACGCGCAACGCACGGGAGCGAAACAGATGAAGCACGAGACCAGAACAGGAACGGAACAGGAAAGTGGGAGTCGCATGTGGGAGTCGCGGCAATGCGAGCCAGCATCGAAAGCTGCTAAGTCATTGGTGCCCGAGGCGAGACTCGAACTCGCACGTTGTTGCCAACGGGGGATTTTGAATCCCCTGCGTCTACCATTCCGCCACTCGGGCGCACCGGTGCCCCGTTTAGGCCAAGCCGTGTCGGGTGCGCAAGATGCCATGCGCATCTACAGTGAATTTCGGATCAATCGGGCATTTGAAACTCACGCGCCTTGGGCGGCCTTCGCATGGCTTGCAAGATCCCGCGCCACGGCAAACGCGCCCTGCACCCGGTCCTTGGTCTTTACCCAGTCCCGCCGCACGACGATCTTGTTGTCCTTCACCTTGGCCAGCCCCCGCTGATCCTCCATGAAGGCCACCAATCCAGCCGGGTTGGCGAACTTGTCGTTGTGGAACTGGATCGTCGCCCCCTTCGGCCCGGTATCCAGCCGGGCAATGCCTGCCTTCTTGCATTCCGCCTTGATCCGGACGACCAACAGCAGCGTGTTGACCTCCTTCGGCAATGTCCCGAACCGGTCGATCAATTCCGCCGCGAAGCCCTCCAGCTCCACCTTGGTCGACAGGCCCGACAGGCGGCGATACAGCCCCAGCCGCACATCGAGATCGGGCACGTAAACCTCCGGGATCAGGACAGGAACGCCAAGATTGATCTGCGGCGCCCATTGGTCGTCGGCCTCCGACAGCCCCTCCATCTCGCCTGCCTTGATCTTGGCGATCGCCTCTTCCAGCATCGCCTGATAAAGTTCGTAGCCCACCTCGCGGATGTGGCCCGACTGTTCCTCGCCCAGGAGGTTCCCTGCCCCGCGAATATCCAGATCCTGGCTCGCCAGCGTGAAACCGGCGCCAAGACTGTCGAGCGATCCCAGAACCCGAAGCCGCTTCTCCGCCTGCGGCGTCAGTTTCAGGCGCGGTTTGGTGGTGAGGTAGGCGTAGGCTCTTGTTTTGGAACGCCCGACACGGCCACGGATCTGGTAAAGCTGCGCCAGGCCGAACATATCCGCCCTGTGCACGATCATCGTATTCGCCGTCGGGATATCGAGCCCCGATTCAACGATGGTCGTGGCCAGCAAAACATCGAACTTGCCATCGTAGAAGGCGTTCATCTTGCTGTCCAACTCGCCCGCCGCCATCTGGCCATGCGCGACCACGTAACTCACTTCCGGCACCTGGTTTTTCAGCCAGTCCTCGATCTCCGGCAGGTCCGAAATCCGCGGCACCACGAAAAAAGCCTGCCCGCCGCGATAGTGCTCGCGCAGAAGCGCTTCGCGCAGGGTCACGGTGTCGAATTCGCTGACATAGGTGCGGATCGCCAGACGGTCGACCGGCGGCGTGCCGATGATCGACAGGTCGCGCACGCCAGTGAGCGAAAGTTGCAACGTGCGGGGGATCGGCGTGGCCGTCAGCGTCAGCACATGGATGTCTGAGCGCAGAGACTTGAGGCGTTCCTTGTGACCCACTCCGAAATGCTGCTCCTCGTCCACGATCAGCAACCCGAGATCGGCAAAGCGCACGCCCTTGGCCAGCACCGCATGGGTGCCGATCACGATATCGACCGTTCCCCGCGCCAGCCCCTGCCGCGCCTCTTCGGCCTCCTTTGCGGAGACGAAGCGCGAAAGCTGGCGGATTTGCACCGGGAATCCCCGGAACCGCTCCCTGAAACTTGCCGCGTGCTGTCGCGCCAATAATGTCGTGGGCGCGATGACGGCGACCTGGTGGCCCGCCAGAGCGGTGACGAAGGCCGCCCGCATCGCCACTTCTGTCTTGCCGAAGCCGACATCACCGCAGATCAGCCGGTCCATTGGCCGACCTGCCGCAAGATCGTCCAGCGTTTCCGAAATCGCCTTCAGCTGATCGTCGGTTTCTTCATAGGGGAACCGCGCGGCAAAACTGTCATATGCCCCGTGAACAGGCTCAATCACGGGGGCTTTGCGCAACTGCCGCTCGGCGGCGACCCGGATAAGCTGATCCGCAATCTGCCGGATGCGTTCCTTCAGCCGCGCCTTCTTGGCCTGCCACGCGCCACCGCCCAGCCGGTCGAGCAGACCTTCCTCATGCCCGTAGCGGCTGAGAAGTTCGATGTTTTCCACCGGCAGGAACAGCCGATCCCCGCCCGCATATTCCAGGTGGATACATTCGTGCGGCGCACCCAGCGCCTCCACGACCTCCAGCCCCATATAGCGCCCGACACCGTGATCCACATGAACGATCAGGTCGCCGGGACTGAGCGACTGGGTTTCGGTCAGGAAGTTATCCGCCCGCCGCCGCGTCTTGCCATGCCGGATCAACCGGTCGCCAAGGACGTCCTGCTCGGAAATGACGGTCAGCCCGGCATCGTCATGGCCCAGCGCTTTGATGCTTGAGGCCGGGGCTTCGAATCCATGCTCCAGCGCCCAGACGCCAAGGTGGATGCCCGTCGCTTCCACATCGCGGAAATCACGGATCAACCGCGTCTCCGAGACATCGCTGTCTTCCAAAAGACCCTGCAAACGCTCCCGTGCGCCTTCGGAATATGAAGCGATAACAACTGCACCAGTCTTCGACTTTGCGCGAACATGGTCCGCCAGCGCCCCGAAAAGGCTGATATTCTCCTGCTGGCGCTCCGGCGCGAAATCGCGCCCGACCCGCCCGCCCGCATCGGTCACACCCGGTCCGGTCGGTTGCGGAAGGATCGCCAGCTGCAGGACCCTGTGGTCCGACATGGCTTCGGTCCAGGCGGCGTCGTCCAGATAAAGCGTCTCGGGTGGCGCGGGCTTGTAGACACTGTCCACGCGCCCCTTGGCCGTCATCGCTTCCTTCCGCGCATCGTATTGGTCCGCGATCGCCTCCCAACGTGCGGCGCGGATTGCCGGGGATTGATCATCCAACGTGATGGCCACTCCCGGTAAGTAATCGAACACCGTCTCAAGGCGCTCATGAAAGAAGGGGAGCCAGTGTTCCACGCCCGCATGCTTGCGCCCGGCGCTGACCGCCTCATAGAGGGGGTCATCGGCGCCCGCCGCGCCGAACTCGATCCGGTAGTTCTGACGAAAGCGCGTGATCGCCGCCTCGTCGAGGATGACTTCGGAAACCGGCGCAAGTTCCACAGTCTTCAGGGTTTCGGTCGTCCGCTGGGTCACGGGGTCAAAGCCCCGCGCCCCGTCCAGCACGTCTCCGAAGAAGTCGAGCCGCACCGGCCCACCTTCGCCCGGCGGAAATATGTCGATGATGCCCCCGCGGATCGCGTAATCGCCCGGCTCGGTGACCGTCGGAGCCTGGACGAACCCCATTCGCACCAGAAATGCCCGCAGCGCCGCCTCGTCTACCCGGTCGCCCACGGTCGCGCTGAACGCCGCCTCCCGCAAGACGTCGCGGGCCGGCACGCGCTGGGTCATGGCATTGAGCGTTGTCAGCAGGACGAACCGCTTCGGCATCCCGTGAACAAGACCGGCCAGCGTCGCCATCCGCGTAGCCGAGATATCGGCATTCGGCGACACCCGGTCATATGGCAGGCAGTCCCAGCCGGGAAATGTGATGACCGGCAGGTCCGGCGCGAAGAAGGCCAGCGCCTCCTCCATCGCCCGCATCCGCTTGTCATCGCGCGCAACGTGGCAGACGGCGCCCGACTTTTCGACTTCCGAGAGGACGAGCGTTGCGTCGAAGCCTTCCGGCGCGCCGCTTACAGTGATGTGACGGGGTGAGGACATGCGGAGCGGGGTAATCGCTTGGCCCCCGGTGTCAAGATGGCTCAAAACCCGCCGAAGGGTCCGGTGTAGAGATTGACCCACATCCCGTACATCGCCGTGATGAAGATCGACGCAACGCCGATCAGCTGAGTCACGAAACGATGGATCATCAGTTTCTTAATCAGGGCATCGCCGGACAGGGATTCCGTTTTGATCTTTCGAGCGGTTCGCGCCGAAAGCGCTCCGAGCAACAGCAATGGCGTGGTAAGGAAGAACACGGCCTGCGCAAACTCGATTCCGTAGCCAAATGCGATGATCGCCAACGCCGTCACCACGGCCGAACCGATCAGCGCAAGCCAGACACCCGAAACATCGACGATATAGAGTATGCGATTGACATTGACCCGCGTCAGATCGTGCAAATCCTCCATCGCGGTATCGGGTTTACCTCTCCGTGCACGCAGAATCGCATCGTGAGGCACACCCAGAATCCAATGGGAGACCGACGACCACAGAACGGCAAGGCCGATCCAATACCAAAGGTTGGAAAACGACCGTAAGTCGATCACCTCAAAGACAGATTCGTACCAGTTCACGCAGGGCCCCAATTCAGTCGCGGGCAAACGTTATGCAAACGCGCAAGGCTTGACCACCCTGGCCGGACCGGGCTACCGCAATTGAGCCGCAAAATATGCACAAAGGCTTCAGTCGATGACCACAGGTTCGTTTCCCGCAACGCGTTTCCGGCGCACCAAGTCCTCCGACGCCCTGCGACGGCTGGTCCGGGAGAATTCCCTGTCCGTCAGTGACCTGATCTGGCCGATTTTTATCCGCGAGGGCGAGGATGACGAAACCCCGGTTCCCTCCATGCCTGGCGTCTCCCGGCTGACGCCTGACCGTGCCGTGAAGGCCGCGGAAACGGCTGCAAAGCTGGGCATTCCGGCCATCTGCCTCTTCCCTTACATCGAAACCTCGTTGAAGACCGAGGCCTGTGAGGAAGCGTGGAACCCCGACAACCTTTCGAACCGGGTCACACGGGCAATCAAGGCCGCCGTCCCTGACATCGCCATCATGACCGATGTCGCCCTCGACCCCTATAATATCAATGGCCATGACGGCATCGTCCGCGATGGGATCATCCTCAACGATGAAAGCGTGGAGGCCCTGGTCAAAATGACGGTCGCGCAAGCCGATGCAGGCGCCGACATCATTGGGCCGTCCGACATGATGGACGGGCGGATCGGCGCGATGCGCAGCGCTCTGGAGGCCGCCGGCCACACGAACACATGCATCCTGAGCTATGCGGCCAAATACGCCTCCGCCTTCTACGGGCCGTTCCGTGATGCCGTGGGCGCATCCGGCCTGCTGAAAGGGGACAAGAAGACCTACCAGATGGACCCCGGCAATTCGGACGAGGCGCTTCGCCTGGTAGAACGCGACCTTCGCGAAGGGGCGGACATGGTCATGGTGAAGCCGGGAATGCCCTATCTCGACATTTGCCGCCGAGTATCGGACAAGTTCGGTGCCCCGGTCGCGGCCTACCAGGTGAGCGGTGAATACGCGATGATCAAAGGGGCAGCGATGAATGGCTGGATCGAAGGGGAAAAAGCAATGATGGAAAGCCTGATGGCGTTCAAACGAGCCGGCTGCGACGCGATCCTGACCTATTTCGCGCCCGACGCGGCACGGGTGCTGGCATGACCGAAGTCATTCGCCTTACCAATGGCGATCTGGAGATCGAGGTGTGGACACTGGGCGCAAGGCTGAACGGTGTCTGGTTCCAGGGGATTGGGTCGCTGGTCGATGGTGCTGCGACCGAAGAAGAAGCGCGCGGCGCGAAGGAATACCACGGTGCGGTCGTTGGCCCGGTCGCCAATCGCATCGAAGGCGGGAAGGCGGAGATCGACGGACGGAGCTGCGCCTTCGAACAGAATGAGCGTGGCCGAACGACGTTGCATTCCGGATCGACCGGGTTTCACGCGCAGGAATGGACGGTTGCCGAACAGTCGGAGACCGCCCTGAAACTGACGCTCGATGTGCCTGACGGATTGGGTGGGTTCCCCGGCAACAAAAACGTGTCGGCATCCTATACACTTGGAAACGGGGAAATGATCGTCGAATTCCGGGCGACGACCGACGCACCGACATGGGTCAACCTGGCGCTACACCCGTTTTGGCGGGGCGCCCGCGACGGACGCGCGGGATCGCTCATTTCGGTGGATGCAGACAGCTACCTGCCGGTCGACAGCTTCCAGATCCCGACCGGTGAACAGGCTCCCGTGGCCGGGACCGAATTTGATCTGCGCAACATCGGCGCTCCGAGTTCCGCCATCGACCACAATTATTGTCTGAACGCCGGAGCCAGCCCTGCCATGCGCCTCGAAGGCGATCTTGGCGTGCGCATGGACATCGAGACCGATGCGCCGGGGCTGCAAATCTTCACCGGGCGCGAATACGGAATTGCCATCGAGCCGCAGCACTGGCCCGACAGTATGCACCATGCCGAATTCCCCTCGATCCGCCTCGACCCCGGCGAAGGCTACACGCAATCGAGCACCTATCGGTTCTCGCGTCTCTGACCTGATCGGGCTGGTGGTCGCTTCATGTTAAAAACCCGGATCATTCCCTGCCTCGACGTCGCCGATGGCCGCGTGGTCAAAGGCGTCAATTTCGTCGATCTCGTCGATGCGGGCGATCCTGTCGAAGCGGCCATCGCCTATGACGCGGCGGGAGCGGACGAACTTTGCTTTCTCGACATCCACGCCACCCATGAAAATCGCGGCACGATGTATGACCTCGCCCAAAGGACGGCGGAGCATTGCTTCATGCCGCTGACGGTTGGCGGGGGTGTCCGCACGGTCGACGATGTTCGGGCGTTGTTGCTGGCCGGAGCCGACAAGGTCAGCTTCAACTCGGCCGCCGTCGCAGATCCGGATGTGATTGCACGCGCCGCCGACAAGTTCGGGTCGCAATGCATCGTGGTTGCAATCGACGCGAAGACCGTGTCACCGGGCCGCTGGAAAATCTTCACACATGGGGGCCGTCGCGCGACCGGGATCGACGCGGTGGAATTCGCGCAGCTGGTCGAGGCGAAGGGCGCAGGTGAAATCCTGCTGACATCGATGGATCGGGACGGCACGCGGGCAGGCTTCAACATTCCCCTGACCCGTGCGATTTCCGACGCGGTTCGCATTCCGGTCATCGCATCGGGTGGTGTCGGCACGCTGGATCACCTGATTGAGGGCGTCACCGAAGGCCACGCAAGCGCCGTGCTCGCGGCATCGATCTTCCATTTCGGCGAATTCACAATTGGAGAAGCCAAAGCCCACATGGCAGCGGCGGGCATTCCGGTGAGGCTCACATGACAGATGTACTGGCACGGCTGGCGCGCACCATTGAAGCAAGAAGGTCGGCGAGTCCCGACAGCTCCTGGACGGCGAAGCTCCTCGCCAAAGGGCCAGAAAAGGCGGCCGAGAAGTTTGGCGAGGAAGCCGTGGAAGCCATTATCGAAGCCGTCAAGGGAGATCGCGATCGGCTGATTGCCGAGGCCGGAGATGTCCTTTACCACCTGCTTGTCATGCTGGCTTCACGTAACGTGAAACTGGACGACGTTCTGGCCGAACTGGAACGGCGCGAGGGTACATCCGGCATTGAGGAGAAAGCCGCGCGAGACTGACTGAACTGCTGCGCGCGGGCATCGAAGCCCCCGATATCTCAGAACAGTTCCACCCCATGCGCGGGAACGGGATCGACGGCTTTCGGTTCCGGCGCCTGTTCTTCCACCAGCATCATCCTGGCCACGCCGGTCGCGGGCCAGAACTTGAGCCGCCTCGCCTTTGTGCCTCCGATACTCTCCGCCTCGCAGGGAATACCCTCGTTCTTCAGGTAGCTGCGTCCGAATTCGGCGTTGCGTGCACCGATATCCGTACGCCCGCTCAACATGGAACTTCCGCCGAACAGTTTGGCCCTCAGCCGTGGCCGTTCGGCACCAAGCGGCATCATCTTGTTGATCAGAAGATCCAGGTCCAGAGCCCCTGCCGAAAGACTGTCACTTCCGGTTTTCACATCCGGTAGCAGCAAATGGTTCATGCCACCGACGCCGGCCACCGGGTCCCAGAGGCAGATCGAAATACAAGACCCGAGAATTGTGGAAACCACCATGTCAGGGTCGCTCCCAACGGCGTGTTGTCCTTGCGAGATATAGACCGAATTCATGCCCGTACCCTCCGACTCTTGGAGGTTCTGGCCAATATCCGCTCGCCGATCTGCGCCAGGCTGGCCACCTCCGCTGCCGCACCGATTTCGCGCGCGGAGCGCGGCATGCCATCCACAACGGAAGATGCAGCGTCCTGCGCAATCGTGTGGGCACCTGCCTCCCGCAGTTTCAGCAACGCAGCCGCCCCATCGCTTCCCATCCCCGTCAGGATTACGCCCACCATGCGCTTGGCATGCACGATGCCGGATGCGAAGAGCCGGTTCACCGAAGGAACGAAGGTTTCCGTTCCATCCTCAGGCTCATGCCTCAATGTGTACATGTCTCGCTTCGAGATGACGGTATGGCTGTCGCCCCCGGCTGAAAGATAGACATGACCCCGTTCCAGCCGCGCACCATGCCGGGAAAGCGAAACGATCGGTTTGTTGGTTCGCTGCAGACGCTCCGCGAAGCTTCCCAGATAGAGTCTCGGCATGTGCTGGGCAATAACGATGGGGGGACCATCGTCCGGCATTGAAGACAGCACCCGCAAAAGGGCTTCAACGCCACCGGTGGAACTGCCGATCAGAACGACATTTCCGTTCCAGTCGAATGTTACCTCCGATGAAGAGCTTTCCATGATCTCCGTCATCAAATCTCTCCTCACAGGTCGGCTCGCTGCCGCCATGAGCACGGTTTCAACCAGGACATCCGCGGTTTTTGTCCTGCAAAGCTGGCCGAGGTCGAGGCAATCGACCGCGCCAAGCTCCAGCGCGGTAATCGCCTCGTCGCTATGTTCCTTTGTCCGGTTCGAGACCATGACAACCGGCATCGGTCTGAGCCGCATAAGGCGGTCCAGGAAGGACAAACCGTCCATCCGTGGCATCACGACATCCAACGTGATGATGTCGGGGTTCAGACTGCGGATCAGTTCGCGCGCTTGATATGGATCGCCGGCCTCCCCGACCACCTCCAATAGCGGCGATGCTTCCAGCATGGCACGGATCAGGGCGCGGGTCGTGCGCGTATCGTCGATGATAACGACCCGCACACGCCCTGATTTTTCCCTGTGTTTCACCGTTCTGTCCCGTGCAAGCAAGTTGCCGGAACAATTCTCACGCGCCTCTTAAGATCGGGTTGATGTCCCTCAGGCGTCCATCGGGAACAACAGGTAGGTTCCTTCGCAATACACCTCCGCCGCCTCTCCGACATGGAACATCGTATAGGACAGACCGGTTTCCCGCAGACGGCGAATTCCCGGCCACGACACCAGCATCGCCGCTTCTCGATCGGCGGACAATCCGCCGCGATCATCGGCGCAAACGACTTGGCGCGGCGAAAGCATGATTTCACTTGCGGGAAGTTGCGGCCCCAGCGCGCCGGCGGCCAAAACCACCGGATTGCAGTCAGGCTTTTCCCGCAGGATGCCCTCGTCGAGACAAATTCGGGTCAGCCAGAGGATGGGCATGTATTTCCCACTTCGCGTCAGAACCTCGTCGCCTTTGCGCAGAGCCGCGGCATGGACGTCGCCAAAGGACGTTCTCACACGGGTCATCGGGGCCAGCCCGGGCAATGGCCAGGCCTCAAAACCGACATTTCCAGTGGATTGCGTTTCCCGACGACCAGCACTTGACGTCGTCGCAACAGCTTCCTCATTCGCCGCTTGCCGCGAGTGACGCGACCGTTCCGCCTTCAGACGGCTGGCCGCACCTTCACGCAACTTGGAAACCGCTCGATCAAAACCCGAAGATTCCGGGTACTCAAACCAACTCCGTACACTCATATTGACCTCATACACACACACCGCTTTCGCGGGACACACAGTTTTTCGGGAGGCGTGCCGCACACCAATTCAGGCACGCCTCCCCCTGTTACCGACCCGGCACAGTACCGGAGACACTCACACACAATCAGATGAACTTGAGTAAGCTCATGGCTGATTGCCACGATTAGTTGTCTCACACCGGCAGGGCAGAAATTTGACTCCATCTTTAGCAAAAATGACTGAACTTGGGAATTGGCGTTCTTAATTGAGCGCAAAAACGGCATATATTGTCTCCCAAGCATCTACATTTCGGATGGCTGTGGCCATTGTTGTCAATTTCGGAGCTAATTTGCCAAGATTTGCAGGGCCATCAGACATTTGGAATTCAGTAACAATTTGGGCACCCCACCGAGTTTCAAGGCCCGTCATTTCCAAATAGACAACAATATGTTTCAAGAATAGCCTTCAATATCCCCACAAGTTTCACTAAATCTCCCTGGCAATGCATCCTTCCGTCTCATTGAACAACCTTCAGATCGCCTGTCCGACCTGCGATGCGCTCTATCCCGACCCCGGTAGCGAGACATTGACCTGTACGCGATGCCACAGGAAGCTGAGCGTGCCTGAACGTCGTGCGGGGCTGCGCCTGCTTCTGATGACGCTGATCTCCGCAGTCCTCATTTTCGGGGCCGTGACGCTTCCTTTCATTACAATCAAAAGGTTCTGGATCACCAGCGACACGACCCTGATCGGGACCGCGCTTACCTTCGAGGGGCCCTTGCTGATCCTTTCTCTCACAGTCCTTGCCGTGATCCTGATCTTGCCTGCTCTTCGGCTTGGCCTGACGGTCTATGTGCTGATGCCTGTCGTACTTGGCAAGGCTGCCTGGACCGGAGCCCATACCGCCTTTCGCTTGTCCGAGGCTCTGCGACCCTGGTCGATGGCGGAGATCTTTGTCATCGGTTGCGGCGTGGCCCTGGCAAAAATTGCCGCGATGGCAGAAGTGACGTTCGGGCCCGCCTTCTACATGTTCGCGGCTGCCGTCGTTCTGATCTGGATTCAGGATCGGATGATCTGCCGCCACAGCGTCTGGCAGGCACTTGACCGATGAGCGAAATCGCAACGGCAAAAAGCCAGGGACTTGTAGGATGCCATCGGTGTGGACGGGTTTGGGAATTGGACACACCCAATTGCGAACGCTGCGGCGCAAAGCTGCATAGCCGAACAAGCAACAGCCTTGCGAAGGTTTGGTTCTTTTGGACACTTGGCCTTTTGGCTTATGTTCCGGCCAATCTCTGGCCGATGCTGGAGACACGGCTCTTCTTCCGGACCAGCGACGACACGATCGTCGAAGGCGCTCTCAAACTCCTCACACATGGCTCGGTCGGCACTGCGCTGGTGATCCTGATCGCTTCGGTTGCCATTCCCGTGTTCAAGTTCGCAGCGATTGCCTGGCTCGCATTGACGGTTCGGCGCCGCCTGCCAAGCACCGCAAAATGGCGGCACCGGGTTTTCGAAGCCGTTGAATTCATTGGCCGTTGGTCGATGATCGACGTCTTCGTGGTCGCCATCCTTGCATCGCTCGTACAGTTTTCCGTGCTGGCGAGCGTCCGACCGGGCGCGGCGGCCTTGGCCTTCGCGCTTTCGGTGATCTTCACGATGCTATCCGCGCTCAGTTTCGACAGCAGGATGATCTGGGATCTCGACGGGACAACCCCGTCAGCCAGAGAGCGAGATGACCTTGCCGCTGTCGAGCAACCCACCCCACCTGAGCGGTGAAATCGGATAGGTCTCGTCATGCGCCATGCGCTCGAACGTGAAATCGGGTTCGAGTTTCTTCAGACGTTCCGCTGTCCGCTGCGCGTCCTCGAACCTCTCGTCAACGGCGTAAAGCGCGGTCAGATACCGAAGCGGCGGTCGGAACTCGGGCGACAGCGCGTGCGCGGCCTCCGCCAGTTGCAGGGCCTCCGCCTTGCGCCCGGTCAGCGCGGCAGTCAGGCAGCGCCCGAAATCCCACCAATGCCCGAAGGGCGAGCCGGAACTGATCTTTTGCGCACGCACCGCAAGCGCATGCGCCTCGCCAATGTCACCGGCATAGAGCTTGGCCGTGGCAAGACTGTTCCACGCCAACGGGTTCGCCGGATTGAGCCGAACGCTGCGCCGCGCCAGTTCCATGCAAACATTGACATCTTTGTCGAGAACCAGCCGCGTGTTTGCCACCGCGGCCACGACCATCGAATTCATCGGCTCCCGCTCCATCGCCAGAACCGCCAGCTTGCGCGCTTCGTCGGGCAGGTTCTCCGAACGGCCGTCATGCAGTTCCACATGCTGGATCACCCGCAATTGCGCCCGCCACGCAGATGAAAGCGCCCCGGCCCCGAGTTCCTCCGCCATGGCCAGCATATTGTCGGCCTCAAGCAGGTTTTCCGGCTTCAGAGTGAAAATCCGCCGGATGGCGAGACGGGTCAGCAGGTTCGCATCGCGGATATCCTGGGTTTCCGAGATATGGCCGGTCATCGCTTCGGCCAGTGCGTCGATGAGTTGGTTCCCCAGCGAGACGATCTGCAAGTCTTCCACCGGCGGCGCACCGTGAAGCTGCGTCGAGGTCATTCCCGACCAGACCAGCGCCTCGGGAGACCCGTGGCGCACCCGGCTTCTGATCCCGATCGTGGAGCCTTCCCCGCGATAGGCCTGCACCTCGACCCGGAACGCATTCGGATCGACGGTAACACTTTCCACTCTGACATCCGCTGAAAGCGTTTCCCGCATGGATCGCGCCACGCAATCGACAAAGATATCCTCAATGAGTCCAAGATCGGAATTCTTGTCGCTTTGGGTCTGGAATACGACTACCGGTCGTGCCGGAATCGCGCGATGCACATAGGTATCGTTGACGACTTGATGGGTCGGCTGCGGGATGGTGACTGCCCGATGATGTTCCAGCCAGTCGGCAATGCCGTGATCGCCTTCGAGCAACTGGATACCCTCCAGAAACTCCGATCCGGGTGTTGGGGGCACAAGATCGACGCGCGACAAATCCAGAGTGACACTTCGCCGATCCGCTTCCAGCACATCCCGATTTTCGTCCAGCCCGCGCCGGATTTCGCTGAGCGCCTGCCGCAGGCTCGTCGAAGCCTTGTCGCCTTCCTTGCCGGGCCAAAGCCGCTTCTGCAGCCAAAGGCGCCCGCGCCCTCCCGTTTCGCTGGTCGCAAGAAGGGCGAGAAGTGCCTGAGATTTGGCACTTTTCGGCGCAACGTCACAGTTGTCCGCGGTCTCGAATCGAAACCGACCGTAGAGAACGAGTCGCAACTTTTCCTTCTGCACCACCATACGGACCCCTCCGGCGTTGCCTTTGCGTCAACTTAGGCATGTATGCGTCACATTTTCAAGAAACCGAGCCGAAATCGGAATGTGTGAATCTTCCGTGAATGGTGCATCGTCTGCTTGCGGCTGGCGCAGAAATCTTCGCAATCTGCAGAAGAGGATTGTGAGGGAGTTTACGAATGCCGATGCAGGGACAGGGCCAAGGTCAGGGGCAAGGCCAGGGTCAGGGCCAAGGTCAGGGTCAGGGACAAGGTCAGGGGCAAGGGCAAGGTCAGGGACAAGGCATCGATCACGCCGGGGGGCCCGGTTCGCCGCAACTGAGTTGGACTCTCATTTCCACCTACGACGGCATTGTCGGCTACTGGGACGGTTTGCCGCTCAGAAACCCGCAACCGATGGGCAAGGGAGATGCGGATACCGACTATCTCTCAACCGGGGTGACCGCGAAACTGACGAACTCGATGCTCTTCCCCTCCTTCACCATCGACGGACAGGATGGCCACGCGACGCTTTCGGTCAAAGGCGTGCCCCTTGTGAAACTGAACCGGCCCGAACGCGCGGTGTTCCGGCAGCAACTCGCCATGGTGCGGGCATACGCGGACCTGCGGACGGACCGCATCAACGAAATTCTGGTGCAGACCGGCGACCTGTTCTCTTTCTACGGCGCGCTTGGATACTTGTCGGCGGACCGCCACAAGCGGACGATGGAGGCGCTTTATGCCTGCCAACGCGTCGCCGTGCATGTGGAAATGCCGATCAAGCATTTCTGCCGCAGCCCCCGCCCCATTGACTATGCAACCCATATCCAGCCGATGATCCAGACACCGGACCATTCCAGCTTTCCGTCCGGCCATTCCATCGAGGTCTTCGCGGCCTCAACCGTGTTCTCGCGGATCATGACCGGCATGGGACCGAAGGAGGCGCTGTCGGCCCCGGTGGACAGCGAAAAGGGCAAGATGTCGGGGATGGCATTCCGGCTGGCACACAGGATTGCATCCAACCGTTCGGTTGCCGGTGTCCATTTCCCGATCGATTCCGCCGCCGGCGCGATCATTGGCTGCATGTTGGGTGACGCGCTTTACCGCGTGGCGACCGGTGCCACCGACTGGCCGGACATGCAGGAGATTTCATTTGCCCCGGTCCCGGACAGCGAACCGCCCTTCGACCTTACCCTGCGCTGGTTGCGCGACAAGCTGCCCGCCGACGCCGCTGGCGGATCTTCCCCCGATCAGACCACCATTTTCGGCAAACTCTGGAAGGAAGCCGCCGAGGAATGGCAGGAGGCCGCTCTATGACTTTCGCCTGGACAGGCTGGCAGGACGATCCGTCGGCCAAGGATGACTTGTCCCCCTACATCGACTGGCTGAAATTGGTCAGCTTCGATGGGAAGGAGGTAAAGGACGGGCTGTCCATCGCTGATTTGCCCCTGTCACCGATGGCCGCGAAGCTGACCGGCAAGAAATGCCAGCCTGCCCCGCTGCCGCAATTCGCCCGGGCCAGCGGAACCGTCGAAAAAGACCCGATGATCCGGCTCACCTGGATGCCCGATGCGGACAACGCAATCGTGGGCGTGATCGACAGCGGCATCGCGCTGAGCCATGCCCGGTTTCGCAGGCTGGACGGTGGTACGCGGTTCCTCTCGGCCTGGCTTCAGGGCGGGACATGGCGCGATCAGAGCGCGGTGCCCTTCGGGCGCGAATTGTTCCGGACAGAAATCGACCAGCTCATGTTTCGCGCCATTGCGGCGGGCGCAGTGGACGAGGCCGATTTCGACCGCTACGCCGACGCCTCCCAATTCTTCGACCCCCGCGGCGACCGCAGGCTGGAGAACAACGCGACGCATGGAACGATGGTCGCCGATCTGGCTGCTGGGTACGACCTTCGCCAGAGCCACGAGGACGAACATCGCAGGCGGCTGCCGATTATCGCGGTCGGCCTGCCGCCGAATACGTCAATGGGCGCGTCCGGAAATTTCCTTGAGTTCTACGCGCTCCACGCCATCGAGTATATCATCGACCGGGCCGACCGTATCTGGGCAGCCTGTGACCTGCCGAAAGGCGGTGCCTTTCCGATCGTCATCAACCTCTCCTATGGCCTGCAGGCGGGCCCCAAGGACGGGCACATGCTGATCGAACGGGTCATCCGCAAGATCAACGAGGAATCCGAGAAATCGGGCCGACCGATCCGGGTCATTCTGCCGGCCGGCAACGACCTTCTGTCCGAAGGCTGCGCGAAGTTCGATTTTTCCGAAGACCGCGCCCAGATCCTGGACTGGCATATCGACCCGGAAGACCAGACGCCGAATTATGCGGAGCTGTGGTCGCACACCATCGGGGGCGAATGTTCGGGCGACCCGGTCCACCCGCTGGCTCTGTCGCTCCGTCCGCCATCGGGTCCGGCCAGCGACGCTACGCCGGGACGGCATGGCCAGATGAACACGCTGATGCTGGACGGCAAGGAAGTCGCGCGCATCTACTGCCGGAAATACCAGGGCGACGCGGACTGGTACCGGATGCAATATGTGGTCTGCTCTGCGCCGACACTGCGCCCGGACCGGGACGTCGCCTGTCCCTCGGGCTCCTGGAACTGGACCGTAAGTTCCCGGCACGAACGGTTCGGCTATGCCTATGTCCAGTCCGACCAGAACCTGACCTATGGCAGCAATACCGGCCTGCTTTCGACATTCGCGCATCCCGACTTCCGGGCCGTCGACGACTTCGGACGTAATATCGACGTGGCCTCCTATACGCGGCCTCCCGTCGATACCGACAACACGCCGCCCATGCGCAGGCGTGGGACGCTGAACACCATCGCGTCCCTCAGCGAGGCTCGGGTGATCGGAAGCTATCGCCAGAGCGACGGAAAACCGTCGATCTATTCCAGCGCAGCGGACCCCGAAAAGGTCGGCGATGGCAGGACGAAAACGACCTGTCTCTATCCCGGCGAAACCGGCCCGGCCACGTTCGGGCTGATGGGCGCCACCAGCAAAAGCGGTGGTGCCGCTCTGATGAGCGGAACCAGCTTTTCAACCGCGCTCGCCACCCGCGCCGTCAGCCAGGCGATGCTGGGCTGGATGACCGGTCCGAAGGATACCGAGGCACCGGGAACCGAAGCATGGTTCAAGGAAAGAGCGGAATGTGGCGAAAGCCACGATGAGTGGCCGGGTGGGACCGTGCCAGAGAAGGCCGGTTTTGGCCGGGTCAACGGCCCGCCGACCGGGCGAATGCCAAGAGCACCGGAGCGCCACTGACTATCGTTTTCGAAGTTTCATGACGAAATACTTTTAAGCATGAAAAGGGTCGGTGCATCGTGAGGCGCCGACCCGTTTTCATTCCGGCTTCACCGTGTTCAAGAAAGAAACCGTCGCAGACAACGGAGCATCGCCCACGGTAAGGGATCGGTGGTCGTTCGAATTCAAGGTTACTTCCACTTCCACCCGTCCGGGCGGCAACGTCTCCAGATGGAACCAGTTGGAATAGGCCCGCGCGATCTTTTGGCCATTGACGTAGATATGCGCGTGCCCTTCGCCCGGAACATGGGCTTTGCCAGCATTCTCTCCCGCGAACCGGAAATTCTCGGCCCTGATTTCAAGATTCCAGCCGGAGACCGGGTCGGGAGACAGCTCAATGTCCAGTCCCGGTGCATCGTCGCCGGGTTGAATCACCAGCGCATCGCCATGTGCATGGGCGTGGCTCGAATGGTCCATCGCGGGTTCAAGGCGATCATCGGTTATCGAAGAGCGACCAATCACAAAACCGGCGCAGCCACCGATCACGAGTCCGATCAAAAGAATTGCAAATATCCGAGCCATACCGCGATCATGTCCGATCTTCCTCGGTTTGCAATGTCCGGCGTCTACAAAAGTGGTCGCTCAGCCGGCTGCATGTTTTTGCAGGAGATAGGTGTCCATGATCCAGCCGTGCTCGCGACGAGCCCGGTCGCGAATGCTCAGGATCTCGTCAACTTTTTCGCCCAAGGCACCACCTACGATCTGTTGGTTGGGCATCGCCAGAAACGCGCCCCACCAGATATGCAGGCCCTCCGGCGCCAGGCTCTGAAAGCTGCATTGCCCGTCTAACATGACCGCGATCCGATCCACGCCAGCGGGCCATCCCGTGTCACGCAGCTGTCTGCCTGTCGTGATCAGAACCGGTGCGTTGACCTCGTTGAGAGGAATGGCATGCGCCGCCGTCAGTGCCTGAAGCGCGGTAATGCCCGGCACGACGCGTGTGGCCGGCCGTGGGGTGATGCGCGCGGCAATTCGCAGAGTGGAATCGTAGAGCGACGGATCGCCCCACACGAGCAACCCAACTCTGCGAAGATTTGGCGGCAGCGCCGCGCTCCAACTGCTCGCGATCCTGTCGTGCCAGTCTTCCACCCCCTCCCGGTAGTCCAGGGAGGTGTCTCTCACCGGCATATCGAATTCGACAATCGGGGTCTGCGGGGCATGGGTCTTGAGAAGATCGCGCCGCAGTTCGGCAAGATCGTCCTTGCCCGCCTTGCGGGGAAGCAGAATGCAATCCACCTCGCGCATGGCCGTGACACCGGCCAGAGTTACATGTTCGGGATTACCGGTCCCGATGCCAATCAGTGTAACCTGTTCCATGAAGTACGGGCGCCCGAAAGCGCCCGCTATCCGTTTTGCTCAGGCCTTTGCGTAAAGGCGGCTGTCCACCAGGGCGGACCCTTCGAGGTTTCGGAAGGCCTTCGCCGTCGCGAGAACCGCCAGATCGGCGACCGGTTCGATCAGGACGACAAGGAAATAGGCCGCGCCGAAACTGGCGATTGCGCTCATGTTTTCAGCACCGAAGCCCTGCCCGTAAGTTGCCCAGAAGGCCACCCAGGCGATCACGCCACCCTGATAGACGGCAGAGAGCTTCAGGACATCGGAATAGTCGAGATCAACATAGGCCTTATCCGCGGGCAAGATCCGTTTTGCGACTTCATGGATGGCGAAAAGCGGAACCAGGAGCGTCGTGATGTTCACGAAATACATCGGCAAGTCAGAGGGCGCGAAGAACATCCCCTGAACGGCCAGTCCAGCCATCAGACCAAAGGCCGCGGGCGCAATTCCAAGCAACAGAAGCAGAGTCGTACCGAGGATGAAGTGAACCTCGGAAATGCCCACGGGGAAGTGCGGCAGCACCTCGAAGAAGAAGAAGACCGCAGCGGTCGCGAGGCCGGCGCGCAGACCGAAGGATACGGCGTTGCGGGTCTTCACGTCATCCGCCATTAGCTTGACGCCATAACCTGCGGAGGCGGCTGCCGTACCGTAAGCGAGGGCCATTTTTGCGCCATCGACGACGCCTGGTTCTATGTGCATTCTCTGTCTCCCTGCCGACCCTCCGGCGGCGAATTAAGGCCGGACATCCGGCGGTTAGATCGGCGACGGCAGGTTTCCTGGCTTGTGGTTCTCCGATCGTCACCCGCCTTCCCGACCCTCAGGCCAGTGGACAAATGGGGCGACCTCGCCACTCACAGTTGCGGGGGCAGCCGAGGCGTCGCACCTCGTTCCCTTCACCGTCAGATCAGGTGTGCGCCGCAGGCGTCGATTAGTCAAGCCGGGCGGGCGACCACCCATCTCTGAAGAACGACACCGCGAAGGCTCGCGGTGCCAAGGTCGGTCGGCTTCGGGCCTCAGTTGTTGGGGATCAGCTCCGGCAGGATGGTGACGATGCTTGGGAAGAACCACAGGATCCCCAGGCCCACGACCTGGATCAGCACGAAGGGCACGATGCCGCGATAGATGTGCTGGGTCGTCACCTCAGGCGGAGCGACGCCGCGCAGGTAGAAGAGCGCGAAGCCGAAAGGCGGCGTCAGGAACGAGGTTTGAAGGTTCACCGCGATCATGATCGTCACCCATTTCGGATCGAAGGACCCGCCATAGATGACAGGACCGACGATTGGGATGACGATGTAGATGATCTCGAGGAAGTCGAGGACAAACCCGAGAAGGAACAAGACCAGCATGACGACCAGGAAGACGGTCCACTCGTTGTCGAAACTCTTCAGGAAGTCCTGGATGTAGTGTTCGCCGCCGAAGGAGATCACGACAAGGTTCAGAAGCTGCGAACCGATCAGGATGGTGAAGACCATGCTTGTGACCTTGGCGGTCTCGCGCACGATGGGCTTCAAGACGCCCCCGGCCCAGAGAACGGCGCAGGCGTAAAGCAGGCCGAACATCGCGAAGAGATAACACACCTGAGCGATGATGAAGGCGATCCATTGTTCGGCGGAAACCTCCCCGGTGTGAACACGCAGGTCGAAATTCATGCCGATCAGCAGCATGATGACCAGGGCGAAACTTGCCATGATAACAAGCTTTCCACTGCGATCATCGTCTTTCAGCTTGCGATAAGCGGCGAGCATGATCGCGCCACCGGCGCCGAGCGCCGCCGCCGGGGTCGGGTTGGTGATGCCGCCCAGGATCGAGCCGAGGACGGCCACGATCAGGACGAGCGGCGGGAACACGACGCGGAGCAGTTCGTTCCGCCCAAGCCGTTCGACCGCATGGGAGCAGGCCCAGAGGACGATGGCGAGAGGGATCAGGAGCTTGACGAATGTCATCCCCGGAGACGTGAGCGGCGAGATGAAGGCCGCATCGACGAAGAGCGCGAAAGCCGCCCCGCCAAGGCCAATCCAAAGCGGCTTCGGGTCGGAGGTCGGAGATATCCCCATGGCCGTCGTCAGGACCAGTGACAGGATCAGGAAGCCGATTGCGACGCCTGTACCGATCGGGGCCGCGTTTTCGACGTTGAGCACGAGCTGTTCGGCCTGTTGTTCCTCTGACAGTTGTTCGGCCTGCGCAACGCCGCCCGCCGCGTTGATCGCGGCCTGTTCTTCAAGCGCGGCGTCCCAGGCCGCCTGGCCGTGGAGTTCAATCATCGCCTGCTGGCAATCCGGCGAGACATTCGTGCGCAGCGAAGCCGTCTCGCCAGCAGCCGAGAAGCTGTCGACGGACACGTTCTGGCTTCCCACGACATTCGCGCCGGAAAGCAGGATCAGGCCAAGGATCAGACCGACCGGAGCGAAAAGGAACCAGGTCAGCGCCTCGTTCCGGGTGATGACTTCCGAATTCGATGCGCCGAGTTCGACCGCCGGGGCCTTGGACGGGTTCAGAAGCGCGTAGCCGAAAGCATAGGCGGCATAGAGCCCGGCCAACATGATGCCGGGGATCAGCGCAGCCTGGAACAGCGTCCCCACGGATACCACCGCGGGTTCGCCCAGATAGGTTAGCGCATCGGAGCATCCGACCGAGCTCGCCCGTTCTTCCTGCGCTGCGGAATAAAGGTCTCCCGCAAGTGTACCCAGGAGCACGATCACGATGGAGGGCGGGATAATCTGGCCCAGTGTGCCGGAGGCCGCGATGACGCCCGTGGCAAGCTCAGGCGAGTAGTTGTTGCGCAGCATGGTCGGCAGAGCGAGAAGCCCCATCGTCACCACAGTCGCGCCGACAATGCCGGTCGAGGCGGCAAGGAACGCACCCACGACGACGATGGAAACGGCAAGACCGCCCGGCAGCGGCCCGAAGACGCGCGCCATGGTCAGAAGCAGGTCATTGGCGATCTTGGATCGTTCCAGCGTGATGCCCATGAGCACGAACATCAGAACGGCGAGCAGCGTCTCGATGGATTGCCCGGCCAGCACCCGCTCGTTCATGCGGTTCACGATGAAGGAAACGTTGCGGTCCATCGCGACTTCCCAGCCCTGTGGGAAGACGGGCGTGCCCACCCTTGGCAAGTCAGGATGGGTGAAAATGGATATGGAATCCGGTCGGAGCCCCTCTGCCACCACGGCGGCGAACTCGGCCGAACTGGGGTCAAGCGCCTGGTGGATCAGCAATCCGGCGCTGTCGAGCCCCGCGATCACACCGAAGGATATGACCGCCGCGCCGCCAATGGCGAAGGCCACCGGAAAGCCGGAGAGAATGCCTCCGAAGAGGAACAGGAAGACGATCAGAAGACCGATCTCTACGCCATCAAGTCCAAACAACATGACCCCTGCCCCTTAGTGGTGTTCTTCGATTGCATGGACAAGCTCGGCTTCCTCGTCGCCCAGCACGTCGCGGTCGAGATATTTCCCTTCGCTCTCCGGCCCTTCCTTCCATTCCAGGAAGGAACGGTAGAAGAAGGCCATGGCCTGGATGAAGACCAAGGCAGTGAACATGACCAGCAGGATCTTGAAGAGGAAGTAGGCGTTGAAGCCGTTCGGGCTGAAGCCGATGGTTTCCACGTTCCAGCGGAAGGCGCGCGCCTTCATCAGGCTCTGCTCCAGCGTCTGGCTGGCGGACGGCTTCGGGACGACAAGATGCCGCCAGAGGAAGTACCAGCCATACATCCATGTCAGTACGGCGGCGGGCATCATGAAAAAGATCGCACCGAACATGTCGATGATCTTCTTCTTCGAATAGGACACCGCCGAATACACCAGATCGACCCGGACGTGGCCGCCCTGAATGAAGGTGTAGGAGACGCAGAGGGCGACGACTATGGCGTTGTAGAGTTTCAGTTCCTCGGCCCACCATGAGATGTCCTTGGTAAAGGCAACGCCCCCACCGAAAGTGAGCTGTGCGGTGGCGAAGACGCGCTGGACGAAGACGATGACGATCTGCTGCAGCACCATCAGGATACCCGCCCAGGCCGCAAAGCGACCGACCGTGTTGCCGATGCCTTCGAAAAAGCGAACCGCGCCCCACATCACCTGGTTCTTCCACAGTCCAACCGCGGTCAGAACGAGAAATGCCGTGAAGACAACGAAAAAGAACTCGACCGATCCGCCGTAATAGATGAAGCGCATGACCGCTTCGGGATTGGACCAGTCCAGCCAGAGACCAGGATTAGTGACGGCGGTGAAGATATTCACGAACGCCAGTGCGGTGTTCTGGATAACCCAGAGAATGCCCTCGATCACTCGCCCCTCCCCGGTCGAATTTTCATGTATTCAAACAGTTCGAAAGCCCCCCCGACAAGGGGGAGCTTCCAATCGTGGTCTCAGGATTAGCCCAGAACGCGGTCGCGCTGCGTGCGATAGGCACCTTCCGATTTGGTCAGCCAGCCCGAGGACGATTTCATCGAGGCCATCGCGCTGTCGTAGATCCGCTTGAACAGCTCGTCGCCCATGTTTTCGTTCAGGACTTCCTGGCTTGCGGCACCAAAGGCATCCCAGACCGAATCCGGGAATTCGCGAACCGTCACGCCGCCCGACTGCAGACGCTGAAGCGCCGAGCCATTTTCGGACAGGAATTGCGACAGGTTGTGCTGGTGCGATTCACCTGCGGCGATTTCGCAGATCTTCTGCTGCGCCGGGGTAAGGCTTTCAAACACTTCGCGGTTGAAGGCCAGCGACAGGCCCGCGCCCGGCTCGTGGAAACCGGCGGTGTAGTAGATCTTGGTGATCTCCTGGAAACCGGCCTTTTCGTCGGCCCAGGGGCCGATCCACTCGGTGCCGTCGATGGCACCCGAAGCCAGCGCCTGATACACTTCGGCACCGGGCAGGTTCTGCACGGAAGCGCCGAGCTTGCCGAGCGCCTGGCCGCCGAGGCCGGGCATCCGGAACTTGAGCCCCTGGAAGTCTTCCGGCGAGTTGATCTCTTTCGAGAACCAACCGCCCGCCTGAGCGCCGGTGTTGCCGCCCAGGAAGGACTTCAGACCGAAGATCTGGCCGAGTTCGTCATGCAGTTCGTGGCCGCCGTCCTGGTAGTACCAGTTGACCAGTTCCTGCGCCGTCATGCCGAAGGGCACGGCGGTGAAGAAGGCATAGCCGGGATGTTGACCGACGAAGTAGTAGTCGGCGCCGTGGTACATGTCAGCCTGACCGGAGGTCACGGCGTCGAAGACTTCGAACGCGCCGACGAGTTCGCCGGCCGCTTTCAGATCGACAGTCAACTGACCATCCGTCATCGCGGTGATCGAGTCGGCGCAACGCTGCGCGCTGTCATGCACACCGGCAAGGCCGCGGCCCCAGGTTGTGACAAGCGTCAAGGTGCGGTTGCCTTGCGCATAGGCCGGTGCGGCAAGCGACGTGGCTGCCGCGGCCGAGCCGCCAAGTGCCGTATTCTTTAGGAATGAACGACGATCCATTTATATCCTCCCATAACAGTGCTGCCCGCACAAAGCTGGCGGGCGGATCGTATTAAGTGACGTGACCATAGAAGCTCGCCAATCAAGCGCAATACCCGGTACTGAGTAGCCCGGGCGCAAATTTGGCTTTCCGCAGGGAATGTTAGCGCAAACTTCCGTGCAGGCCCTGTACGGTTTGCCGAAAACCAAGCTAACCATGGCCACAGGACGTGACATGAAGCCGAACATCAACACCCTGGGCGATCGCCAGAACTCGCGCTACCGGCGCCGGTTTCTGTTCGTCGCCGCCCTGCCCTTGATCCTGGCAATCTCTGCCATTGCCGGTCTTGTCGCGCATCAGGCCCGAACCCTCGCCGAGCGCGAGATCGCGGCTCTGGAAGAGCAATTGCTCGATGCCAAGAAGGAAGAACTGAAGAACTACATCTCGATTGCGCGTACCGCCATCGGTCCGATTTACGGCAATGCTCCACCGGATGACGAGATTGCAAAGGCCAGGGTCATGCAGAACCTCGCCGCGATGATCTATGGTCAGGACGGCTATTTCTTCGTCTTCGACTATGAAGGCAAGAACCTGGTCGCGCCCCGCCAGACCCGGTTGATCAACCGGAACTGGCTTGAGCTTGAGGACGTGAACGGCACACCGATCACGCGCCGTTTCATCGAGATCGCCCGCTCTGGCGGTGGGTATCATACGCATGTGTGGCGCAAGCCTTCGACCGGCGAACAGGCGGAGATGGTCACTTTTGTCATCGGGCTTCAGGACTGGCGCTGGGCGCTCGGGACCGGGATCTTCATCGACGACGTGCATGCCAGCGTCGCCGCCGCGCGTGCCGAAGTGGAAGCGCGGGTTCAGGCGACGTTCCTCTATATCGGTCTGATCGCGCTTGGTGCGCTGGTTTTGGTCTTCCTCTCAGGGCTTTTCGTCACAATCCGCGAACGCTCTCTGGCGGACGCCGCGTTGAAGAAGCTGACCCAGCGGATCGTCGACACGCAGGAAGAGGAACGCGGACGTGTGGCGCGGGAGTTGCATGACGGGATCAGCCAGATCCTGGTCAGCGTGCGTTATGCTCTGGAACTGGCGGACAGGCGCCTCTCCACGGGCGACACCCGCGCGGGCGACAGCCTGCGCAAGGGCATCGCTAGCCTGACCAAGGCGATTCAGGAAGTACGGCGGATCAGCCGTGATCTGCGCCCCGGAGCACTGGACGATCTGGGACTGGGTCCGGCACTCAAGACGCTGACAGACGAGTTCAGCAGCCGGACCGGCATCGATGCCGCGCTGGAGACGGTCGTGTTCCGGAACCGGCTGGACGATGAAGCCAAGATCGCACTTTACCGGATTGCGCAGGAGGCGCTCACCAATATCGAACGCCATGCGCATGCGACGCAGGTCCTTATCCGCATCTACGGGCACCGGCGCGGCGCGACGCTGCGGGTGCAGGATAACGGGGGCGGCTTCCGGCGGGAAAGCGCAGAAGGCGGCCTGGGTCTGCGGAACATGCAGGAAAGGGTCGAACAGCTTGGCGGCACGCTGCGCATCCTGTCCGACCAGTCTGGCACCACAATCGAAGCGGAGGTGCCCTTGTCCCACCTTCTCAGCCCCGACAGCATGGCAAAGGAAAGCGCATGATTGACGTACCGGTTCGCGTGATGATCGTCGACGATCACGCCCTTGTCGCCGAAGGCATCGAAGCTATCCTCGAAACCTACGACGACATCGAAGTGATCGCCACGCTCTCCTGCGGGAAACAGGCCGTCGAGAGTGCGGACAGGCTGGTGCCGGATGTGATCCTGCTGGACCTCAACATGCCAGGTGTGACGGGGCTGACGGCAACCGAGATGATCCTCGAACGACAACCGGAAATGCGGATCATCATTCTTTCGATGCATGACAGTTCCGAATATATCTCCACAGCCCTGAGCCACGGGGCGAAAGGGTATATACTGAAGGACGTGCCGACGGGAGAGATCAAGACGGCCATCGACAGGGTGATGGCGGGCGAGCAGTATCTTTGCACGGGCGCCAAGGCATCGCTTCAACCGCGCATCACCGACGGTCGCGAACCTCTGACATCGCGCGAACAGACGGTTCTGCTGGAACTGGCGCAGGGAAAATCCAACCGGGACGTGGCAGAGATGCTGGAGATCTCGGTGCATACGGTCGAGACGCATCGCAAGAACATCAAGCGCAAGCTTGGGATCAACTCAACCGCCGGGCTTACGCGTTACGCAATGGAAAATGGGGTACTTCAGGGGACAGGACGGCTCTAGTCGCCGTTCTGACGTACTTCTTCAGAAAGCCTGGGCCTTCTGATTTCGGCGTCAAGCAATGCGCCGAGCAGCACGACAAAGGCCGAAAGCCAGAGCCAGGTCAGCAGTATGATCACGCCGCCCAGGCTGCCGAAGCTGGCGTTGTAATTCGCGATATGGGTGACATAGAGGGAAAAACCGAAACTGCCCGCGAACCAGAGCATCGCCGCAAGGACTGAACCGGCGGTGAACCAGCGCCAGGGGCGTTTGACGCCCGTCCTTCCGGCCCGGTCCGCCGGACCGAAACGGTAGAGCAGCGAAAGGCCGAAGATCAGGAGGACACCGACGACGATCCACCGGCTTGCACGCAAAGTCTGATTGGTCCTGCCGAGCAGAATTTCCTCCGGCAGGTAGTTAAGCACGGTTGGTAAGCCGACGAGCAACAGGAATAGGATCACCATCCCGAAGACCATCGTTGCCGTCAGCAGGATGACGGTGATCCAGAACCGGAAGAACCCCCTGTTTTCAGAACGTTGATGGGCCACATTCAATCCGTGGATCAGCGCGGTCGTGGCCCGTGTCGACAGATAGATGGCGAATCCGACACCCAAAGCGAGGGCAAGCGAAAGCCCGTCATCCCCGGCTCCTGTCACGGCGGCGGCTTCGTCGGTCAGAATGCGCGCGGCATCCTCAGGTATGAAACGGGAAATGGTCTCGAACTGCGAGACCACGGCGTCTGGCTCTGTAAAAAGACCGGCCAGCGCCAGGATCGCCGTTATCGCCGGAAACACGGCAAGCAGCGCATAGAATGCCACGCCCGCCGCGATGACGCTGATCTGGCTGGGGCCGATCCTTCGGATGACGGCCCAGGTGAGGCGAAACAGATAGCCCATGCTGTCCGACATAGACAGAAACGAAGCAAGTGCAACGAAAGGGGCGTCCGAAGACGCCCCAATCTATCCGATTTCCGGTCAGTGTCAGTTCACCGGTCCGATCGGGAAGAACATGGTCTCGCCCGAATGGTCGTCCACGCCGTCATTGTCGGTCGATATCCAGGCGGTACCGTCTTCCATGATGGCAAGCCCTTCGACCTTGTCGAGCACATAGCCGCCGGTCGAGGTCAGATCGGGAAGCAGGTCGTGGACCAGGTCCTTGGTGACGATGGGCAGTGCTTCGTTCTCCAGCGACGCGGGCACCATCTTCGAGGCCGGAACACGGTAGATCTTCTTGGTCACCGCGCGATGGTCATGCTGGTTGTCGCGCTCGATGACATAGACGTAATCGCCGTGAGCCACGATCTCCGACAGGCCGACCCAGCCGGTCTCCGGTTTGGCCTTCTGGTAGTGGACCGCGCCCCATTCCTCGGATTCGAGGTTGTAGGCCACCAGTTTGACCAGGTTCGACGGGTCGTCATCCCATTCGCGCTGGACGGCCATCCAGAGCGTGTCGCCCACCCTGGTGATGCCTTCAAAACCGAAACGGCGTTCGACGCGCATCAGGTCTTTCGGCAGGCCGATCTCATCCTCGATCTCGCCATCGGCGCCGATATGGAAAAGCGCGTGGGGTGTCAGCCGGTCGGTCCTGCCTTCGGAGGCGACCCAGAAGCCGCCCTCGCCGTCAAGCGTGATGCCCTCCATGTCGAGCTTCTGGGCCGGGAAACCGGCTCGCGTGACCCGGATGTAATCCACGATTCGGGCCGGGCTTTCGCTGACGTCGATTTTGAAGATCGTCGGCTGCTGGCCATAGAAACTGTCATTGACAGCCCAGATGAAATCGCCGTCGGCAACCATGCCGGAGATCGCGCCCCAACCTACCGGCGCACCGTTCGGTTGCGTGATGCCTTTGGAGGTCAGCTGCGGATAAGCGGCGGGGCCTTCGGCGTACTCGTAGATCATGACATGCGCACGGGCGCCGCCGTCTTCGATCAGGTCGGTTTCATTCGCGCTGACCAGCAGGTTGCGCTCGGGAATGGTGACATAGCTTTCCGGCCCGATACCCGAGGGCAGAAGCTGGGTCAGGACCGGAGCAGTCGGGTCGGTCGCGTCATAGACCCCGACAACCGAACCGCGCTCGGAACCGACGAAGATCATCGGCGTGCCGCCGAAGGTGTCGAAGGTCACCGATTCCGGTTCCACCCCTTTGTTGCCGGAGCGGCGTTCCGGGTAATGGCCGATCTCGGCGACCGCGTATTCGAAGGAGAGGCCGGAGTCATAGACAACCGTGCCGTCCTTGTTGAAGATCGTCCAGCCGCGCGAGCCGCCATCCATGTCGCCTTCATTCGCGGTGGCGAAGTGGTCGGCGTCGATCCATTTCACCGCGTCGGGTTCACGGACCACGCCGGTCAGCGTGTCGTCGAAGGTCAGCGCCCGTTCTTCGGCGGTATCGACATTCACCAGATCGACCGCGCCTGCCGAGAAATGGTTCATGATCTCCCCTGCCCGGCTCACCACGACCAGGTGGTTGTTTTCCTGAAGCGTGACAATGGTTTCGCCGTTGCCGTTAATATCGACGAACTCAGGTTCGGGGTCTTCGGGACTGACTTCGGCGAGGCCGGTCAGGTCGATGGTCCGCAGCGTACCGCAATCGGCTGTGCCATCGGTGTTCAGGTCGATCTGAACAAGAAAACCGGCTGGCAACTGACCGGTACGCCCGTCGCCTGCATCTTCGTCGCGTTCGTTTTCGATGGCCACCGAGACAAAGCTGCCATCGGGGGCGATGGCCAAACTGTCGGGCTGACCGCCAAGGTCGCAGGTCGCGGTCACCGACTTGTCGGCGATGCTGATCGTCGCGAGATGGCCCGAAGGCTGCGCGTAACTTTCGGAGGTATTCACTCCGGCAAGGGCGAAACCTTTCGACACAACAACGGAAGTCGGCTCGCCGTGCACGACGATATTTCCAAGCGGCGCGGGATTGGCCGGATCAGTGATATCCACCAGGCCGACCACGCCCAGCGGGCTGTCGGTATAGACCAGCGTCATGCCATCATCGGTCGCGGCGATGATCTCGGGCGAGGTTTCGCGGCCCTGATCTTCGCCCTCCGCCATGTTCCTGACGACCGGGAAGCTGGCGATGCGGTTGAAATTCATCTCGGCGAATGCCGATCCGGCCAGTGCCGTGGATAGCAGCAGGCCAAGGCCCAATGGTTTCAGTGTCATGGAGTACCCCATTCTTTGTCAGACTCGGGGCGTTCATGTCGTGGGGCCGACACAGGAATGTGTCGGTTTTGCAAAAGAATTGTAACGGCCATCCTCCCGTAGGAAATTTCGCAGCGCGGCAGTTTCACGCAAGAAATGCAAATTTCCCTGTTGACGCTTTTTCGAACGCTGCTACTCTCCCCGCCACTTGAACGGAGGCCCCTCGTGGTACTGGACATTGTCGTACTTGTAGGAAAATGGCGCATGGGCCGGTAACGGACACCTGAAGGTAACCCCATGCGCCCCCGAAAATCGGGGGCTTTTTTTTGCGCGAATGAAAGAACTGAAGGACAGGCGCGATGGCAAAGGCGAAGCAAATCTCGGGAGCGGCAATGGTCGTGAAGGCTCTGAAGGATCAGGGCGTCGAAGTCGTATTCGGATATCCCGGCGGCGCTGTCCTTCCGATCTATGACGAGATCTTCCAGCAGAACGAGATTCGCCACATCCTTGTCCGGCATGAACAGGGCGCGGTGCATATGGCCGAAGGCTATGCCCGTTCCACCGGCAAGCCGGGCGTCGTGTTGGTGACCTCCGGTCCAGGTGCGACGAACGCGGTGACCGGGCTGACTGATGCGCTGATGGATTCGATCCCGATCGTCGTTCTGACCGGCCAGGTGCCGACTTTCATGATCGGCACGGACGGGTTCCAGGAAGCCGACACGGTTGGCATCACCCGCCCCTGCACCAAGCATAACTGGCTGGTGCAGGAAACCGACCGGCTGTCGGGCGTCATCCACGAGGCGTTCCATGTCGCCACGACGGGCCGTCCGGGGCCGGTTCTGGTGGACATCCCGAAGGACGTGCAGTTTGCGACCGGCACCTATGTCGGACCGAAGGAGGCGCCGACCGGCCATTACAACCCGCAGACCAAGGGCGACGCGGAGATGATCGAGGCTCTGGCGGAGGCGATGGAGACGGCGAAGCGCCCGATCTTCTATACCGGCGGCGGTGTGATCAATTCCGGGCCCAAGGCGTCGAAACTGCTGCGGGAGTTGGTCGAACTGACGAATTTCCCCATCACCTCGACCCTGATGGGACTGGGCGCCTACCCCGCATCGGGCAAGAACTGGCTGGGCATGCTGGGGATGCACGGTCTCTACGAGGCCAATCTGGCGATGCATGATTGCGACCTGATGATCAATATCGGCGCGCGGTTCGACGACCGGATCACCGGACGCATCCAGGATTTCTCCCCGCGCTCGGAGAAGGCGCATATCGATATCGACCCGTCCTCGATCAACAAGGTTATCCATGTGGACATGCCGATCATCGGCGATGTCGCGACGGTGCTGGAGCAACTGCTCGCCGCCTGGAAGAAACGCGGCGCGAAGACCAATCGCGAGGGGCTGACCGCCTGGTGGCGGCAGATTGATGAATGGCGGAAGGTTGACTGCCTGAAATTCAAGCAGTCCGGCGCGACGATCAAACCGCAATACGCGCTGTCGCGGCTGGAGGCGCTGACCAAGGACCACCCCGACCGTTACATCTGCACGGAGGTGGGTCAGCATCAGATGTGGGCGGCGCAATATCTGGGCTTCGAGGATCCGAACCGGTGGATGACCTCGGGCGGCCTGGGCACGATGGGGTATGGCTTCCCGGCTTCCATCGGCGTGCAGATGGCCCATCCCGACGCGCTGGTCATCAACGTCGCCGGCGAAGCGTCCTGGCTGATGAACATGCAGGAACTCGGCACGGCGGCACAGTTCCGGCTGCCGGTGAAGCAGTTCATCATGAACAATGAACGGCTCGGCATGGTGCGCCAGTGGCAGGAACTGCTGCATGGCGAGCGCTATTCGCATTCCTGGAGCAAATCCCTGCCCGATTTCGTGAAGCTGGCGGACGCCTTCGGCTGCAAGGGCTTGTCGGTCAGCGATCCGGCGGATCTGGACGATGCGATCATGGAGATGATCAACCATGACGGTCCGGTCGTCTTCGACTGCCTCGTTGAGAAGCACGAAAACTGCTTCCCGATGATCCCCTCGGGCGAGCCGCATAACAAGATGCTCTTGGGCGAAAACGCGGACACACAAAGCGCCATCAAGGAAGGCGGCGCGGTGTTGGTGTAGCTCGCGATGAACGAAAGTGTAGAAGGACTCATTGTACTTGCGCTCTTTGCGGTCATTACATTGGCCGCATGGGGCCATCAGAACGCCAAACTGCAAAACTCAGAGGATTTTTCGGTCGTTTACACCGATCAACTCTTCGGAATAGTTGCGTTAGTTGATGGCTCGGTTGAGGCGGTGCTTATTCGACTATCTGGCAATGTCTACAAAGAGCTTGGTAGGTTCGACGATTGGAATTCCGCTCTCACCGAAGTACTTAAGTCTTTTAATCGAGCCAAAATCGACAGCGTTATGATCCGCAAAAACTCTTCGACTGTTCTTGACCTTCAACGTGCCTTCAGAAGCCATGGAGGCAAAGCTGAAGGCAGGAAGTTGGGAGGTGCGGTTATCCGCCTCGTTTAAGATCAGGGAAACAAGAACTCAAACTTTCGGAAGGTTACAGAAAGCTCATGTCCCCGCTAAAGATCAAAAAGGGCACGTCCCGCCATTCCGCCTATGACCTGCGGGATTATCACGAGACGGCTATCGAACGGCATACGCTGGCGGTGATCGTCGATAACGAAGCGGGCGTACTGGCCCGTGTCATCGGCTTGTTCTCCGGGCGCGGCTACAATATCGAAAGCCTGACGGTCGCGGAGATCGACATGCAGGGGCATCGCAGCCGCATCACCATCGTGACCGCCGGGACGCCGAGCGTGATCGAACAGATCAAGGCCCAGCTAGGCCGGATCGTGCCGGTGCACGAGGTTCACGACCTGACCGTCGAGGGGCCAAGCGTGGAACGCGAACTGGCGCTCTTCCGGGTCGAGGGCAAGGGCGAGAAACGGGTGGAGGCGCTGCGACTGGCAGATATCTTCCGGGCCAATGTTTTGGACAGCACGCTCGACGCCTTCGTCTTCGAAATCACCGGAGCACCGGCGAAGATCAACGCATTCGCCGATCTGATGCGCCCCCTTGGCCTGTCGGAACTGGCGCGAACCGGAGTTGCCGCTCTCTCGCGCAGCGCACCATCGGCTGACTGAACGGAAAAGCGGCCGACAACAAATTGCCGACCGCTTCCTCCAGCCCGAATAGCCGGTAGCTTCTGATGTGAAGGGGGGGACACAGAAGCTGAAACCGACATGGCGATCGCACGCCGCATGTTCAAGGCGGGTGCTCAAATCCGTCACCCTCTCGGCAAGAATCAGCGTTGTGCAAGCGGAACACAAAGCCGAAAGCTCTACCAAGTCGCTGATATCATGGGGTTGCATCCGACCACTTCCCGATCAGTCACGCCTGGTCACAATCCGGTCAAGACAAGCGGCCATCACGGCAATTCGGGCAGGTCGGGCAAATCCGGCAGGTCGGGCAACTCAGGGAGATCCGGCAGGTCGCCAGATGGCTCAAACGCCGGCTCGTTGATCTCCGGCAAATCGGGCAAGTCACCAACCGGATCGCCCGGCACGGCAGCCTCGCCCAGCACCGGCAGATCAGCTTCCATCGCCGGAGCAAGAGCCGCAGGCGCGGATGCAATACCGGGCATCTCCTCCCCGACCGCACTCAATCCAGTCAGCCTGACCGCCTTCTTCCCGCCCAACTGGCCAAGGCGCACTTCGCGAATGAGGTCTTCGGCCCGGGTCTCAAGACGGACATGCTGAAGGCAACCGGCCGGGAGCGGCAGGACCTCATCGGGTTTCAGATCGCCGATGCGCGACACCCCCAATGGCAGTCTTGCAAGCACCGCGCGCATTTCCACCGGAAGATCCGGAAGATGCCTGCGAACCTTCGCGGCCCGCGTCGAAATCTGACCCTCTAGCAATGGCAAGAGCCTGGGCGCTGCAAAACGCAATCTGCCGGTACGTAACCCGCCGCCGAGCGAAAGCTCAACATCCGTAACCCGGAACTCCACGGGGTCCAGCAGCAGGTCAGCCTCGCGGACAGTGAGTTTGCCCGGACTGCGTTCAAACCCGATCATGGGCCAGGCGCTGTCCAGACCGGCTTCAATCACAGCGGCCTCAGCCGTGGCCAGCCATGTATCGAGGATTTCGCTTGCAACGATGGCGTCCGTATTGGTGGGCGCGCGATCGGGTGGCGGCTTGTCGGTCACCTTTCCCGAGACCTGCGCCTCGATAATCGCGGTCATCAGTTGCGGATCGAGAATGGCGATCCCGCGCGCGCCATCGGAGTTTTCAACCAGAAAAAGCAAGTCGCTGGGAACGACCGCCTCCAGAAGTTCCTCCTTTTCGACGGAGGAGGTCGAAACCGCGAGAAGACGCAAATCCATCGACAGGACGGCATCGGCATTGCGCGGCATCGTCTTGCGCAGGATGCTTTCCACGGACACACCGCTGGTTTTCTTGGGCGCACGGTTGGCACCGAGTTTTCGGCGCAGGACATCGGACATCGGGATTGGCACCGCATTCAGAGAACAGAATGCAGGCAAACTCGGCCATTAAGGTTACGATTCCGTTTTGATGTCCACGGTTCGCGAAGCCATCAATCGGTGGACATCAACTGTACCGTTCCGGTCCGTTCCACTGTTGCGGGTTATACCTGTCACCATGACACCACCCGACCGGCAAACGCCGCTCGATCTCGGCTTCGAGCTCCGCCGAAAGCTCAAGATTGGCGCCCTCCACCAGTTCCGCGAAGTGATCGGGGTTGCGCGTGCCTGGAATGGCAAGGACCGTGGGGCTTTTCGCCAGCACCCAGGCAATCGCCAGTGCCGCCGTGCTGTGTCCTGCCTCTGCCGCGAGATCCCGCAAGGGCTGGCTGGCGGCAAGGTTGCGCTCAAGGTTCCCGCCGGAGAAGCGCGGATTGGTCGACAGGAATTGCGAGGCCGCAACCCTGTCGGATGTCGGAGGCGTGTCGGTCAACAAGCCGCGCCCGACCGGACTGAACGCCACCAGAGAAGTCCCCAGCCGTTCGCAGGCCTGGACCAGCCCAAGTTCCGGGGCACGGGTCTGGAGCGAGTATTCTGATTGCACTGCGGCAATCGGATGGACCGCCGAGGCTCGGGCAAGAGTTGTCGGCGCGATCTCGGAAAGTCCGATCTGACCGATCTTTCCTGCTTCGACCAGCCGGGCATAGGTGCCCACAACGTCTTCCACCGGCACTTCAGGGTCGAGCCGGTGAAGATAGAAAAGATCGACCCTTTCAACTCCGAGACGGCTGAGGCTCTTGTCCAGTTCCGATTGAATATGCTCCGCGCTGTTGTCGAAATTGCGTCCCGTCTCAGGATCGCGCGAGATCCCCGCCTTCGTTGCCAGAAGGAATGGGGTCTCGCCCTTACGACCGGCGAGGAAGCTGCCGATGATCTCCTCCGACCGCCCCATGCCATAGACGTTGGACGTGTCGATATGGGTCACACCCGCGTCGATGGCGGCATCGAGGATTGCGTGGCTTTCTTCAACCGTCGCATCCCCGTAGACGCCCGCGAAGGACATCGCGCCGATACCAAGGACGGAGACGTCAGGCCCGTCCCGACCCAGTTTTCGCTTTTTCATTCCGCCCAGTCTCCCGGCAACAACTCGTCCGCCATGTTCTGGTAACAGACGGGGCGCAGAAACCGGCGGATGGCCAATGTGCCGACCGAAGTAGCGCCGAAATTGGTCGAGGCCGGGTAAGGGCCGCCATGCACCATCGCGTCGCAAACCTCGACGCCGGTCGGGAAGCCGTTGGCGAGCACCCGGCCCGCCTTGCGTTCAAGCACCGGCATAAGTTTCTGCGCCAGAGCCGTATCACCCGCATCCAGGTGCAGCGTGCAGGTCAACTGGCCTTGCAGGCTGCGGGCGATTTGCAGCATCTCGTCCGTGTCCGAGCACCGTACGATCAGACCCAGCGGTCCGAAGACCTCTTCGCCGAGTTCCTCGTTCTTCAGCCACTCCGCCCCGGTGGTGGAATAGAGGTAAGGCGTGGCGTTCCGCAGATTGCAGGTCGAGGTCAGGATTTCCTGAACGCCCGCGCTGCCCGCGACCCGGTCACGCCCGCCACGATAGGCGTCCGCAATGCCGTCGGTCAGCATGGTCTGGGCACCGGTTTCTGCAAGCGCCGCCTTGGCTGCTTCGGTGAAGGCATCGGCATCGGGTCCGTCGAGAATGACCGCAATACCCGGATTGGTGCAGAACTGGCCCGCGCCCATGGTCAGCGATCCGGCCCAGCCCGCGCCAACCTCCGCGCCCCGCGCGGCAACGGCCTCAGGCAGCAGGAACATCGGGTTGACCGAACCCAGTTCGCCGAAGAACGGGATCGGATTGTCGCGCTGCGCACACAGGTCGAACAGCGCCCGTCCGCCGCCAAGCGAGCCGGTGAAGCCCACCGCGTTGATCAGCGGATGGGTGACAAGCCCCGTGCCCACATCGCGCTTGCCGCCCTGGATCAGGCTGAAGACACCGGGATGGACGCCAGTTCTTGCAATCGCGGCATGGATGGCTTCGGCCACGATCTCGGAGGTTCCGGGATGGGCGGAGTGGCCCTTGACCACGACAGGGCAACCGGCGGCCAATGCGCTTGCCGTGTCACCGCCCGCCGTCGAAAACGCGAGCGGGAAGTTCGAGGCACCGAAGACGGCAACCGGGCCGATGGGGCGCTGCACCATCTTCAGATCAGGACGCGGCAGGGGCGCGCGGTCGGGCAGCGCCTCGTCATGGCGGCGATCAAGATAGTCGCCTTTCAGGATGTGATCCGCGAAAAGCCGAAGTTGCCCGGTCGTGCGCCCGCGCTCGCCCTGCAGACGGGCTTCCGGCAGGCCGGTCTCCGACGTTCCGATCTGGGTGATCGCGTCGCCGCGTGCTTCGATCTCGTCCGCGATGGCGTTCAGGAAGGCGGCCCGTTCCTTGCGGCTGGAATAGCCGTAGGTCCAGAAGGCTTCCTCCGCCGCCTTCACCGCCGCGTCGACATGGTCCGGAGTGCCGATAGAGAAACTGTGGCTTTGACCGTGCGCCGGGGAGGTCTCGAACCGAGCCTCGCCTGCGACCCATTCACCTGCGATCAGGTGCTTTCCATGTGGCGTGAATTTCTTTTCGTCCAACATTTTTCTCTCCTGTATCTCTACTTCAGCCCGTGACCCCGATGGGCCAGGGTACGAATTCTTCGGCCCCGACACCCAGCGCCTCGCTTTTGGTCGGTCGCCCGGAGGCCACCGCGATGATCTCGTCGAAAACTTCCCGCCCTACCTCGTCGAGGCTGGCGGTTCCGTCGATAATGGTCCCGCAATTGATATCCATGTCGCCTGCCATCTGTTCGAACATCGGCGTGTTGGATGCAAGTTTGAGCGTCGGCGACGGATAGGACCCAAAGCAGGAACCGCGACCGGTCGTGAAGGCGATCAACGTGGCTCCGCCCGCAATCTGGCCCGTGGCCGCGACGGGATCATATCCCGGAGTATCCATGATGACGAGGCCGCTTTCGGTCACCGGCTCCGCATAGCGATAGACCGCTTCGATGCCGGTAGAGCCGCCCTTCTGCGAACCGCCGAGCGATTTCTCGATGATATTGGCCAGCCCGCCCGCTTGATTGCCGGGGCCGACCGTGCCCTGCATCTGGACGTCGCGGCCTTCCGTGTAATTCAGCCACCAGTCGATGCGTTGCAGAAGCGCCCGTCCGGTTGCCTCGTCCTTGGCGCGTGCGGTGAGCATGTGTTCGATGCCGTAGAGTTCCGGGGTCTCAGACAGGATCGCGGTGCCGCCGTGCTGCGCCAGCAGGTCCACGGCCCGTCCCAGCGCGGGATTGGCGGACAGCCCGGAAAAGCCATCGGAGCCGCCACATTGAAGACCGATCTTGATGTGTCTTGCGGGCGCGGGTTGGCGGGTGTGCCGGTTGGCGTCCGCCAGCATCTCGCGGATCGCGGCCTTGCCTTCGTCGATGGCTGCCGCCGTGCCGCCCACGCTTTGCATTCGGACTGCTTTCAGGAGCTTGCCGGTTTCCAAAGCGGTCGCCTCGAAGAACCGCTCCAGGTTGTTGCGCTCGCAGCCGAGGCCGACGATCAGTGCACCAGCGATGTTGGGGTGCTGGATGTAACCCCTGAGTGTGCGGCGCAACAGGTCGATGGGTTCGCCTGTCTGCTCCATCCCGCAGCCCTGCGCGTGGATGAAGGGAATGACGCCATCGACATTGGGGAACGCTTCCAGCCGTTCCTCGTCGAAATAGGCGGCAACCTTGCGGGCAACGGTCGCGGCGCAGTTGACGGTGATAAAGACGCCCAGATAGTTCCGTGTCCCCACCCTGCCATCGGCGCGGTGAAAACCCATGAACTGAGCCTGCCGGTCCTCGGGGAGACGTTCCGCCGGTCGGTAGTCGGCCCCGAAGCGGTAATCCTTCTGCACCTCGTCCATCAGGATATTATGGGCGTGCATCCATGTCCCCGGCACGGCGTCACCAGCGGCGAATCCGATGACCGTGTTGTATTTCAGGACCGGCTCGCCTTTCCGGATGGCACGGATCGCGAGCTTGTGACCCCTCGGCACATCCTGCAGCGCGCTCACCCCCTCGCCGTCGATGACCGTGCCCGCCGCGATATCCGTGCGGGCCACGACGACATTGTCGGCGGGATCAAGACGGATGACGGGGCCGGGCATCAAGGAAACCTCAGCGGTTGTTGGCCTTGCGCCACTCGGCGAAGAGTTCGAGGTTCTCTTCTTTCGTTGCAGGATAGAGCCCGATGATGGTCTCCCCTGCCTTCACGCGTTCGACCACGAAATCCTCGTAAGCCGTCATCTCGGTCGCCTCGTCTGCCAGTTCTTCGGCAAGGTGCGAGGGCAGGACGATCACGCTGTCATCGTCGCCTACGATGATGTCTCCGGGGAAGACCGGCGCGTCGCCGCAGCCGATCGGGACGTTGATGTCGATGGCCTCGTTATTCGTCAGGTTGGTCGGGCTGGCCGGGCGGCTGTGATAGCAGGGCATGTCCAGATCGCCGATCCGCACCGAGTCGCGAAACCCGCCATCGGTCACGCAACCGGCACCGCCACGCACCATCAGGCGGGTCAGAAGGATGTCGCCGGCGCTGGCCTGCGTCGCCTCCTTGCGGCTGTCCATGACAAGGACGTGACCCGGCGGGCAGGTTTCGATGGCATGGCGCTGCGGGTGTTCGGGGTTGCGGAACTCCGAGAGCTGGTTGCGATCCTCTCGCGCGGGCATGTAGCGCAGGGTGAAAGCGGGGCCGACCATGTTCTTGCCGCTTGCCTTCACGGGGCGGACATTCTGAATGACCTGCTTGCGCAGTCCGCGCTTGAAGAGCGCGGTGGCCAGCGTGGCGACGGAGACGTGGCGGAGTTTTTCGAGTGCCTCTTCGGAAACGGTGACGGGGTCGGTCATGTTGCCTCTTGGATCAGGTTGTTTTCAGACAGGAAACTGCGAAGCCGGGCAAGCTGGCTGTCCGACAGAGGCCAGACGGCGGGTGGGCGCGCGACACCCACATCCTCGCCCATCATCGCCAGCGCTGCCTTGACGCCGGGGACGTTCGCGCCGCCCTGATCTTCGGCGCGGATGTCTTCGAAGACCTGCATGCCGTCGATCAGGGTCCGCGCCTGCGCATAGTCGCCCGCCTCCAGCGCGGTCGAAATGGCGACCGAGCGTTCGGGCCAGACGTTGATGAGGCCGGAGGTGAAGCCGCGCGCGCCAACGGCATAGAAACCGGGCGCCCAGACTTCGGCCAGACCGCCGACCCAGGTGATATGGTCCGGCGAGGCCGCCATGGCCGCCTTCAGCTTCATTGGATTCGGTGTGGCCCATTTGACGCCGATCACGCCGTCGATGGCGCAGAGCGCGGCGATCGCGTCGGTGCCGATCAAGTCGTTGCGGAGGTAGAGGATCAGCGGCAGGCCCTGCCCCGCATCGCGAACGGCGCGGACATAGTCTGCCACACCCTGCGGCGCGACGAAGGGATCTGGCGGCTGGTGGATCATCAGGGCGGACGCTCCGGCGCTGGCGGAGGCTTCGGCAAGACGTGTGGCATCGCGGATGCCCCGGCCGACACCTGCCACCATCGGGACACGGCCCGCGATATGCGCGGCGGAGGCTTCGACCATCGCGACCGCCTCATCCGTGGTCAGGCCATAGAATTCCCCGGTGTTGCCGTTGGCCGTCAGGATGTGAACACCCGCCGCCACGGCCCGGTCGACGATGGGTTTCTGTAGCTCGGGCGCAATCTCGCCCGCCGCGTCAAACGGCGTGACAAGGATGCCGGAAATGCCGGTGAGAGCGGTAGCGAGAGTCATACCGTTTCCCGGCTGCCCCGGACCTGATCCGGGGCCTTTCGCCAATGGCGTTGCTTGAGACAGAGGCCCCGGATCAGGTCCGGGGCGGCGTCGGGCCTGCCCATCAGTTGATCTCCGGCTCCGGCACGGGTCCCCCGAAATCCTTGCGCAGGAAGTCAAAATCGCAGCCTTTGTCGGCCTGTTCGATATGCTGCGAGAAGACCCAGCCATAGCCGCGCTCGTAACGCGGCTCGGGCGGCGTCCACGATTTGCGGCGTTCGGCCATCTCCTCGTCCGAGACATTGACCTGAAGCACGCGGTTCGGGATGTCGACCGCGATCACGTCACCCGTCCGGATCAGTGCCAGCGGCCCGCCGACGAAAGCTTCCGGTGCGACATGCAGGATGCAGGCGCCGTAGGAGGTGCCGGACATGCGGGCATCAGAGAGACGAAGCATGTCGCGATGCCCCTGTTTCAGCAGTGCCTTCGGCATCGGGATCATGCCCCATTCCGGCATCCCCGGCCCTCCCTTCGGACCTGCGTTCCGCAGCACCAGCACATGGTCCGGGGTCATCGGATAGTCTTCGTCGTTGATGATCTTTTTCAGCTCAGCATAGCTGTCGGCCACGATGGCCGGGCCGGAATGCTTCTGGAATTTCGGATCCATCGCCGCAGGTTTGATGACCGCGCCGTCAGGCGCAAGGTTGCCGCGCAGGACGGCCAGAGAGCCCTCGTGATAAAGCGGGTTCGAGAGCGGTCGGATCACGTCGTCGTTGTAGTTCTGCGCACTCGCAATGTTCTCGCCCAGCGTCTTGCCGTTGACCGTGGTGACGGACAGGTCGAGCTTGTCGCCCAGCTCCTTCATCAGAGCGGGCAACCCGCCTGCGTAGAAGAAATCCTCCATCAGGTATTCCTTGCCGGAGGGTCGGATATTGGCGAGGACCGGCGTGGTGTGGCCGATCTCGTCCAGCGTATCCAGTGTCAGATCAACGCCCGCGCGGCGGGCCATGGCGATCATGTGGATGATGGCGTTGGTCGAACAGCCGGTCGCCATGGCGACGGTGGCGGCGTTGCGGGTCGCGGCCTCTGTCACGATCTTGTCGGGGGTCAGGTCTTCCCACACCATCTCGACGATCCGCTGGCCGCAGGCATCCGCCATCCGCTTGTGGCCCGCATCGGGGGCCGGGATGGAGGACGCGCCGGGCAGCGTCAAGCCGAAGCCTTCCGCAATCGACATCATGGTCGAGGCCGTGCCCATCGTCATGCAAGTGCCGTAGCTTCGGGCGATGCCGCCCTGCACGCCGTCCCATTCCTCCTTGCCGATGGTGCCCGCGCGGCGTTCGTCCCAGTATTTCCAGACATCGGTGCCGGAGCCCAGCGTCGCGCCTGCGTAATGGCCGCGCAGCATCGCGCCCGCGGGCAGGAAGATGAAGGGAATACCCATCGACAGCGCCCCCATCACCAGCGCGGGCGTGGACTTGTCGCAGCCGCCCAGAAGCACCGCGCCGTCGATGGGATGGGAGCGCAGCGTCTCCTCCACCTCGAACGCGCCCATGTTGCGATAAAGCATGGAGGTCGGCTTCAGGAACTGTTCAGAGAACCCGTGCACCGGCATCTCAATCGGAGTGCCCCCCGCCTTGAAGACGCCCTTCTTCACGAACTCGGCCCGGTCGCGCAGGTGATGGTGACAGGGCGACATGTCGTTCCAGGTATTGATGATCGCGATGACCGGCTTGCCTTCCCAGTCATCGGCGTTCCACCCCATCTGCATCACCCGGCTGCGGTGGCCCATGGATCGCAGGTCGTCGGGCGCGAACCAGCGGGCGGAGCGGAGGTCTTCGGGTTTCTTGGTCATGGCAGCCTCACGAAATCGGTTGGGCGAAGGTGAACATCAGGAAGATGATAAGCCCGGCCAGAACGAGGCCAAGGACCCAGGGCCATTTGCCGTAGCCGTTGATGTCGTCATCTGAATCGCGTCCGATCATGGGCTATCTCCTCAATTCAAAAGCTCGGGCAGGAACAGCGCGATCTGCGGGAACATCATCACCAGGATGAGGCCGATGATCTGAAGCGCGATAAAGGGCAGGACCGAGATGAAGATTTCCTGCAACGTCACGTCCTTGGGCGCAACCGATTTCAGCCAGAAACAGGCCGGGCCGAAGGGCGGTGACAGGAAATAGATCTGTATGTTCATCACGAAGAGGATGCCGAACCAGATTTTCGCCTGATCCTCGGTCAGTCCAAGTTCCGGGGCCAGTGTCATCACGACAGGCGCGAAGACCGGGACGGTGATCAGCACAATCGCGATCCACTCCATGAAGGTGCCCAGCACCATCAGGATCAGCATCATCACGATCACGGTGCCCATCGCGCTCAGGCCAAGGTCGAGGAACAGCGAGCGGATGAAGTCGCCGCCACCGACAAGGTTGAAGATGCCGACGAAGCTGACTGCGCCAAGGATCAGCCAGATGATCGTGCCGACGGTGGTCATGGTTCCCAGCATCGAAGCCGAGATGACCTCCCAGTTGAAACGGTTGCGCACGGCGGCGATGAAAAGCGCGCCGATGCAGCCCACGGCGGCACTTTCGGTGACCGAAGCGATGCCGCCATAGATCGAGCCCATCACCATGCCGATCAGGATGATGCAGAGGATCACGGCGGTCATGCGTTCGCGGCTGAGTTTCTGTTGGGTGCCCGTCATCTCGGCAACTTCGGCTGCGGTCGGTGCCATTGTGGGGTTCAGGTTCACCCGGATCAGGACATAGCCCGCGTAGAAGGTCGCAAGCATGATGCCGGGGATCGCGCCCGCCATGAACAGGTCGCCAATGCCGACCTCCGCTGAGACGCCGTAGACGATTGTGATGATCGAGGGCGGGATGAGTGTGGCGAGCGCGCCGGAGGCGCAGATCAGGCCGATGGAGAGCTTGCGGTCGTAGCCAAGGCGGAACATCTGCGGCAGCGCCACGAGGCCGAGCATCACGATCTCGCCGCCCATCACCCCTGACATGGCGGCAAGGATCACCGCGACCAGGGTGGTCTGCACCGCGACGCCGCCCCTCAGGTTGCCCGCGAAAATCGACATGGCGTCGAACAGGTCCTCCGCGATCCCTGCCCGTTCGAGGATCGAGGCCATGAGGACGAAGAACGGCACGGCCACCAACGAGTAATGTTCCAGCAGGCCCGCCGCGTTGGAACTGACAAGGAACAATCCGCGCGGCCCGAAGAACCCGACCGCCATGATGACGGAGACGAAAAGCGTCACGATCCCAAGCGGCATGCCCGTCATCATCAGGCCCACAAGCAGCAGAACCATGATGAGGGAAATCGTGCCCAGATCCATGCTGCGCAGGTTCAGGGCCTTCGACGGGTCCATCGCCTTGCCGATCCCGGAGATGAAGTCCGAGATGGCCGCGAACGCCTCGATTCCAAGCGCATGGCTGAGGAAGGCGGAGACGAAATAGACGACGAAGTAAACGCCAACGATCCTGACGACCCACTTGGCCCAGCCTGCCGACAGGTGGCGGTGCAAATTCATCATGAGCTGCGCCAGATACATGAAGGCACCGATCACCATCAGCGACTTCATCATCATCGGCAGCGGCGAGTTGAAGGCGGAGCCCGATTTCTCGATGCGCGCCACGCTGTCATATGCACGGATCGAAGCATCGGTCAGCAGCATGTAAAGGGCGAGGACGCCCACGATCATGGCAAAAAGATCCAGCCACCAACGTTGGCCGGGGCCCGCGACATTGTGGATGACGGTGATCGCGATGTGGCGTTTCTTCAGCGTCACGTAACCCGCCGACAGCATCCAGGCGGCAGCGACAGTGACCATGACGGTCTCGAACGCCCAATAGGTCGGCTGGGTCAGGACATATCGCGAAAAGACCTCGTAAAGCGTCGCAATGGCCGCGATCAGGTAGAAGGTCGAAACGGTGATGCCAGTGACATGGCTGAGATGCTCGACCGGGCCATATAGTTCCCGGGACAGGTCGGGCTGATCGTGACCCGGGTCCTGAGCGGCGATCTCGATCTCCGTCTGGCCGAGCGCCTTGTCGTAGCCATCGCTCATCTGGGTCCCCTCCCTTCCCGGCCCCATCCGGGCACAGCGAGATATGGCGCTCCGGGGAAGGCCCGGAGCGCCAGTTTCTCAGCAAGCTAACCTTAGAGCAGGCCAGCGTCTTTCATGAAGGCGACATGCGCGTCGAAGACTTCCTTGGCGAGGTCCGAACCCGCGGCAAAGTCGTTCCAGGCTTCCTGCGCGATCACGCGAAGCTTGTCGCGCTCTTCCTGCGGCCAGTCGATGACCTCGATCTCGCCGGCGGCCTTGTCCCGCGCAACCAATTGACGGTCGAGACGGTCGAAGTGCTGGCGAAGCCCGTTATAGGCGGCAAGATACCATGTTTCCAACGCGACCTGGTTCGCCGTGCCGAGCTCGTCCCAGACCTGCTGGTTCAGCGTGAGTTGGAGGATCGGGGTCGAGTGGATGCCAGGGAAGATCGGGAATTTCGCGATCTTGTGCATGCCGTTTGCGTCGTTGTTGGCATAGGCCGAGTTGTCGGCGGCGTCGATCACGCCTTTTTCCAGCGCACCGTAGGTTTCCGAACCAGACATCGACACCGGAGCGGCCCCTGCCCGCTTGAACACGTCAGCGGCAAGACCCTCGGGCGAGCGCACCTTGATGCCCTTGAAGTCGGCAACGCCGCGGATCGGCACTTTTGAGACGAAGGCTTCGCGGGCATAGGCGCCGCAGCCGATCACGTGAACGCCCGGGAAATGGGTGTCGTACAGCTTTTGCAGGATCTCCTTGCCGCCACCCTGTGCGCAGAAGGCCTGGATCTGATCAGCACTGTCGTAGCCTGCGATCAGGTCGCCCATCAGCGCGAATGCCGGGTCAATCCCGGCGAAGTAGTTGATCGAGGTCAGATCGCCATCAAGGATTCCCACGGCAATCGCCTCGGCTGTCTCACGACGGGGAACCACCGCATCCACCGGCAGCAGTTCCACGGTGATCGCGCCACCGGTCATGGCCTCCAGCTTCGGCACCCATTCCTCGTTCAGGTATGCCAGAGATGCGTGGCTCGCATTTGATGAAGTCTGAATCTTCAAGACACGATCGGCGGCACTGGCAGCTCCGGCGATTCCCATTGCTGTCGCCAATGCGATTGCCGCAGTCAAAGCACTGATTTTCATAATTTCCTCCCAGTTCATTCAAGAACGAATTGGTCGCCTCCCAGCGACTCAAAAACTAATATATTAATTGACTAATCAGATCAACCGCCTAGATTGAGCACAGGAAGCAATTGCATGTCCGCTGCAGGAAATACGCCGGGAACACCGCCAGTCATGGACCAGACAACGACCGAGCTGTCTCAACTGTCGACTCTGCGCCAGGGCAGCCTTGGCGCACCGGAAAGGGTCTATTCGGGCCTCAGAGATCGCATCCTGAGTTTTGAACTGCCTCCGGGCACGATATTGGACAGAAAGTCGCTTTCAGACAGCTACGGCGTAAGCCAGACCCCGGTTCGCGATGCCTTGCTGCGGCTGGCGCAGGACGGGTTGGTCCAGATCTTCCCTCAATCCAAGACGCTTGTCAGTCGCATCGACGTTCGACAGTTGTCGGAAACGCAATTCCTGCGCGTCGCGACCGAGACCGAGGTCGTGCGCCGACTTACCCTCGGGCGTCGCGAGGGAACCCTCCGCAAGGCAGAGGCCCTTTTGCAGATGCAAAGCGCGCTGGCTGAAACCGGCGAGGAAATGGACATGTTTACCGAGCTCGACCGGCGGTTTCACCGCGCACTCTTCGAAGGTGTCGGAATGGCATCCTTGCATTCCATGCTGATCGACCGGCTCGGACATCTGTACCGCTGCCAGAGGCTGGAGCTTCCACGCTCCGGCAAGATGCAGGCCATCGTTCAGGCGCATCGCGAGATCATCGATGGCATTCGCAGCAAAGACCCCGAAAACGCGATGGCGGCAATGCGCGATCATCTGTCCGGTACAATCAGCCGGATCGAAAGCCTGCGCCGGGATCACCCGGACTTTTTCTCCGATGATGCGCTGATCGACACGCAGTTCGGGTAGGTCAGACCCGCTTCGAATTTTCCGGAGGCTCCGGATCGAGGAAGGATTGGAGCCCTGGAAAAGGACAACAGAGCGAACCGCCATTCACCTGGGACATGTGCAAGGGGCGTGCGGATGGTGGTCGACAGTCGGGGAAGGTGCGACAGCCAGACGGCGGCAGGAGGAGCAGCCTATCGCCAAGCGGTTGTTTTTTACTGGCGGAATGGGTGTCCGTATAACCCCTGTTTTTCTTAGCCCGCCAAAATTCGCCATCGTTCAGAATAATCAATAATTTACAGTGATATAAATTCATAAATGCTCATTGACGTTCGCGCTCGTCCATCCTAAATCATGGAAAGGTGTGGGAACAAATGTGGGAACGGCATGACGTTGAGCGCTCAGAAGGTGAAGACGGCAGGACCAGGACGGCACGGTGATGGGCGCGGGCTGTTCCTCTA